>NZ_CP130738.1:3202500-4402500 GCF_030553095.1 Zobellia laminariae
TGGCTTATTAATAATAGATAATGACACGGTGGTTAACCGTGATGGTAACTTTATTGTTGATTCTTTGGGAGTCAGCAAGGTTACTCTATCAAAAGGAGTAGTGCCATTTAGATTAATTTATAACAAGCACAATCCTTGGGTAATAGGATTTAGCCTCTCTGTAGAAGGTCCTGGAATTGAAAAACAACCACTTCATGCTGCTAGTTCCATAGAGAAAAAGAAAAGTGTTGGAAGTAGAAAAATTATGGTGGAACCGACGGAGCTAGCAGTAACACAACGTAGTTTTTTAATGCATGGAAATGAAAAACGTACCCATTGTATATCAGTAGGGACACCACAAAAAATAAACTATGCTTATGATATAGCTTCTGGTTGTCTACTGGAAGTTTGGAGTGGTGATTTTTTAGATGCTACCCAAATGTGGCATTCACGAGGTATAAGGCAACTAGGAGAACCAGCCGGTTTTGTAGTTTCCTTTCATGGAAATCCGGAATTTTCAATGTTGAAATCGGCTGATTCAAAATGGCCTAAGAATGTATCGGAAGAGGCTTTACAATATTCAGAGGGCTATGAGCTAGACAAAGTAGGAATTCCAATATTTATTAGAAAAATTGAGTCTAAAATTATTAAAGATAAAATTGTGCCATCTTCAGATGAACGTAAATTGATTCGCACTGTATTAGCTAGTGAGGAAGGAGAAATTTGGCACAAGGTGGCTTCTGGAGAAGCAATAGAAAAACTGCCAGATGGCTCGTATATAGTTAATGACGAGAGTTACTTTGTTGATTTTTCGGATGATAGTTTATCTCCTATAATTCGGGAATCAGATGGTGAAGAGGAATTATTAGTGAAAATTCCAGCAGGTGAGCAAAAGATTGAATATAGTATCATTTGGTAAATAGAAGAACATGCAGACTTTATATAAGACAATATTTTTTTTAGTTCTATTCGGAAGCTATCAATTTGGTACGGCACAATCGGCCATGGCCAAAAAAGAAGCTCAATTCTATGATATCGTAGATGTTCCTATACCGGATGATGTAGTTTTGGAAGTTGGTGGATTGGCATTAACAGATGATGATAAGTTAGGGGTTTCAACAAGAAGAGGGGAAGTTTGGGTTATTGACAAGCCTTATGGTAATTCGCCAGACTATACTAGATTCGCTAGTGGTATGCACGAAGCGTTAGGTTTAAATTATAAAGATAAGAGCTTTTACTTATCTCAAAGGGGTGAGTTGACTAGACTTGACGACAAGGATAATAATGGTGTAGCAGATGTGTATAAAACTATTTATTCATGGCCATTGTCAGGTAATTATCATGATTATTCCTACGGGCCAAAATTCATGGCTAATGGTGATATGCTAGTTACTTTAAATTTATCTTGGATTGGTCATGGAGCTAGTTTGGTGAAATGGAGAGGGTGGATGTTAAGAATTACACCAGAAGGGGAGATGACTCCTATAGCAACAGGACTACGTTCTCCTTCTGGATACGTTATTAATGATGCTGGTGATATTTTTTATTCTGAAAATCAGGGAGACTGGGTAGGTTCAGGAAGAATTACGCATTTGGAAAAAGGTGATTTTGCTGGAAATCCAGAAGGGCTAGTTTGGTCAGGTGATCCTAAATCTCCACTAAAACTTAAAAAAGAAGATATTGAGGAGGAATCTGTTTTAAGTCTTTATGAGTATTCAAAGAGAGTACCTGAATTAAAGGCGCCAGCAATTTGGTTGCCTCATACAATTTTGGGAATCTCTACATCTGATATGATTTATGATACCACGAAAGGTAAATTTGGCCCATTTGAAGGTCAAATGTTTGTAGGCGATCAAGGTCACAGTAAGATAATGAGAGTGTACATGGAGAAGGTGAATGGTGTTTACCAAGGAGCTGTTTTTCCTTTTGTAGAAGGGTTTTCTTCGGGAATTCTCAGGATGTTATGGGGTAGTGATAACAGTATGTTTGTTGGTATGACCAGTAGAGGTTGGTCATCTACCGGCAAAAAGATGTTTGGTCTACAGAGATTAAAGTGGAACGGTAAAGTTCCATTTGAAGTTAAAACAATGAAGGCTGAAGATGATGGGTTTCTTTTAGAATTTACAAAGCCTATAGATAAAAAGGCGGGTACAGATGTATCTAGCTATCAGATAACAACATTTAATTATCTGTATCATAATACCTACGGAAGTCCTATTGTTGATCAACAGAAAGCTGTGGTAACAAGCGCAGATGTTTCAGATGATGGACTAGCTGTTAGATTAAAAGTTGATGGTATGAAACTCGGGTTTATACATCAATTGAAAGTTGCTGATTTAAAAACGAATAAAGGAGAATCACTTTTGCATGATACGGGTTATTATACATTAAATGAAGTTATGGAGGTACTTTGAAATCCAAACAAATTGAAAGTAAAACGGGTAAAGATGGGCTTGTACAACCTAAAAGGATAAATGAAATGCCGTTGACATGGGTGAATGGTCCTGATGAAAAAATAGTGATTAGTACTAAGTAAGGTTTAAAATATGATATTACTGAGTTAAAGCTCAAGAGAAAATCTAAAGTAGAGATTACCTTTAGTAATAATGACGATATGCTACATAATCTGGTCGTAACAGAAAGAGGGGAAGAGTCTGTAACTAAGGTGGGGGATTTAGCGCTGCATTTAGGATTAGATGGCGCAGACTTAAATTATGTTCCGGATACAGATTTGGTTCTTGTACATACTGGTATTGTTCAACCAGAAACAGACGAAACAATCTATTTTGATGTACCTACATTTGCAGGAGAATACTGGATTGTTTGTACCTTTCCAGGGCATTCAGCTTCAATGAGAATAAAGCTTATTGTAGAGTAATCAAATTTTTGAATGTGCTTGTTAGTTTACTTGCATGAACGAAAAAATAATTTTTACAAAAGAAGAAAAATTTAATACTCTTTCCCATGGTGTTGGAGTATTATTGGCTTTGATAGGAATGATTTTATTGTTGGTTAAAGACGGCAATAAATCATCGTATTCAACATTTTCTATTTTACTTTATTCCGCTACCTTAATTTCTATGTTCGGGGTTTCTACAATCTATCACCTTACTACTAACCCAAGGCTAAAGATTAAATTACGGGTTGTTGATCATGTAAATATCTATTTTTTAATAGCAGGAACATACACCCCTATAGCCCTAATCACATTATATGATGGAAACGGTTGGAATATTTTCTATGCCATCTGGGGTATTGCGTTCATCGGTACTTTATTCAAATTATTTTATACCGGTAAATATGAATTTCTATCCTTATTGTTTTATGTAGCGATGGGATGGTTGATTGTATTGGATTATGAAAATCTTCTTAATAGTATGTCACCTTTAGGAATCTGGTTATTGCTTCTTGGGGGGCTGTTTTATACCTGTGGAATCCTCTTTTATGCGTGGAAAAGTATACCATTCAATCATTTCATATGGCACCTTTTTGTT
The DNA here is from genome assembly GCF_030553095.1 of Zobellia laminariae. Classification (GTDB taxonomy): domain Bacteria; phylum Bacteroidota; class Bacteroidia; order Flavobacteriales; family Flavobacteriaceae; genus Zobellia; species Zobellia laminariae. Next base: position 3,205,974 of record NZ_CP130738.1, read on the forward strand.
TTAGCTGGTGCTGCTTTTCATTGGTTTCTCATGTATTTGATCGTTGTTTAATGTATATTTAAACGATATAATTATTGGATAAATTTTTTCTTTAGAATGATGTATTTGAAATCCTTTTTTTCTTTAGGCGCGCTCCTTCTTTTATTAACTAATTGTAATACATCTTATGATGAACCCCGCATTTCTTTAGAAGGATATGAGGTAGAATCTGGTTTTGAAATAGATGTTGTAGCATCAGAACCCTTTTTGAAAGCACCCGTTGCCATTGATTTTGATAATCAAGGTAGAATATGGGTTGTTCAAATGCTTAAAGGTTACATGAATGATATGCAAGGGAGTGATGAAACCAAACCAAATGGCAGCATAGACATTCTTGAGGACTTGGATAATGATGGGGTTGTAGATCACACGAAAACATTTCTTGATAGTCTCATAATGCCAAGGGCTTTGGCTCATGTATACGGGGGGCTTTTGTATTCAGAACCACCTTTTCTTTACTTTACCGAAATTGAAGATGACAAGCCTGTTAATAGAGTAGTTGTAGATTCTATTTACGCGGTAGAAGGAAACCCGGAGCATCAACCTAATGGTTTGATGATGAATATTGATAACTGGATTTATAATGCGAAATCTAATTTCCGGTATCGACGTGAAAATGGAGTATGGAAAAAGGAAGCTACAACTTTTAGGGGGCAATGGGGAATAAGTCACGATAATTTTGGGAGACTTTATTTCAATGATAATTCAAGGCAATTGTTGGGTGACCATGTATTGCCCAATGTATTGGTAAGAAATAAATATTTCACTCCAGAATTTGGTGTAAATCGAATGTTGACGGATGACCAACGTGTCTATCCTAAGCACGCAACTACTGTCAATAGAGGGTACGCAAAAGGAGTTTTAAATCAAGATAGTATATTGGTGAAGGCTACTGCAGCATGTGCACCTTTAGTTTATAGAGGTGGTGCGTTTTCGTCAGAATATGATGAAAATGTATTTGTTTGCATCCCAGAGGGAAATCTCATAAAGAGAAACATTTTAACCTTTACAGGAGATTCAACTATTGCTAAGCAAGCATATGAAAATAAAGAGTTTTTGACTTCAACTGATGAAGGATTTAGACCGGTAAATTTGAATAACGGCCCTGATGGAAGCATGTACGTAACAGATATGCACAGGGGTATGATAGGGCATCATGCGTATTTAAGTCCTTATTTAAAAAAGAAAGTAGCAGTTAATAAACTGGACACACTTATTAATTTTGGAAGAATTTTAAGGGTAAGGAAACTAGGCCAAATTAATGAGCCGGTCCGCGATTTCAATAAATTAACTTCCATGCAACTTGTTGCATTACTCAAGGATAAGAACGGTTGGGTGCGTGATCGTGCACAGCAGTTACTTGTTTACAAACAAAAAAAGAATGGGATTGAGGAATTGAAGCAACTTGTTTTTGATACTCAAGACCCCATAGCCATCAGCATTACATGCATTATATACATTAGAAGGACTCAACGCATTGTCTTATGAGATGTTAAGTAACGTCGCAATAAAAGGCAATGCGGAACTTATATCACATGCACTAGTTCTTATTGAACCTTATTTTAAAGAAGCGAGTACTGAAAAGAACACGTCTTTGGTAACTGAGCTTTTGGCAAAAGATAATGTAACAGTAGACCTTTACTTGAGCAGTATTATGGGAAGTTTGGTTTCTATAGATGAAGATTCTTTTCTTCCAGTTATGGAGAAACTAAGTGCTAAGTATTCAAAGAAACCAATTTTTAAAGAAGCCTTAGTTAGTGGTGTTCGAGGAGAAGAAGAAATGTTGAGTAAAGCGTTAGAGCCAACAAACAAATTACTTGCAGAGGCATTGGTGATAAGTGAGAACAAGAGGAAAGAGGAAAAAGTAAATCCTATTTTCGCCAGAAAATCATTTGTTGAAGACACCAGAACAAGTGGAGCTAAAATGTTCTACGAAATCTGTGCGTCTTGTCATGGGGTCAATGGTCAAGGCATAGAAGGGCTTGCGCCACCATTAATGGGTTCTGAGCATGTTGCAAATACAGAAAGACTAGGTCTTATTATTCTGCATGGTCTTGAAGGGCCAATAACAGTTAAAGGGAAGCGGTATGATTTAAATCTAGCTATCTTAAGGCCTTATTCGTAATGAGGACATTTCTAACAAAGATATTGCCGACATAATCTCCTATGTTACCAATGCTTTTTCAGATGTGCCACGTGGATTAAAACTAGAAAAAATAGAAGAGTTGCGCAATACAAAACCCGAAAGCGGGGCGGAATATACAGAACAAGAACTACTAGATTATTCTAAGAAGTAAATAGGTTTTATTTTAATTTATACTTTCAGTTACGGAGCCTTCAGGTGTTTGAAAGATGGATTCATCCGGTATTTTATCCAAGAAACGAATATCGCTAAAACGGCGAATATGGTTCGTGCTTTCTCCAAGTTCTCCGTCATCTAAGGCAAAATTCTCCAGTTTTGTTGGCATCATAAGACCCTGTATTTCCTGATATTCTGAATATGTTTTAGCAGAGTTGATTTGTGCATTCTTTTTATCAAAATAAGAAACGGAATAGGTGAGTATCTCTAATCTAAAAGTTTCAGGGTCTAAGTATAGGTAATAAACATCCTCAGGAGAAAGCCCTACTTCTGATCCAAAAGTGATTTTTAAGGTTTCGTAATTTTTACCATTAATTACGGATGCTCCTTCATCCGTAGCAACTACTCCGGGGTCTTTCAATAAAAAAGGAACTCCTAAAAAGTAAAAATCTAAATTATAATAAAACGCAGCGGATTTCCCGGGAATTTTAGACGCATCTGGTTTTGCCCATGCTACTTTACCATCAAAGCCCACCTCATAATCATCAGATTTTAGGTAGGCTCTACGGTCTTTAATATTGGTAAGTTGATAAACTGTTTTCCCGTTTTCTTCTAAATTATAAGAAATACCGGTAAACGATTTCCACTTTTTAATGCCACCATGTGCATTTATGCATTTGTCTAACAGGCTTGTGTCTTCAATTATTGAAGATGCCTCGGAAGTATCTATAATTTTACTATTAGGTTTCTGTTTTGTCTCTTTACATGAGATTAGTAAACAGAGGAGTAATGCTAAGATAGAGATGTGGTTCGTTTTCAATTTGCTGTTTTAAGCAAAACTACTTCAACCCAATCTATTTTCCTATTGGCGAGTCGTCACATTTTAAATCGCCTACTACATATTGCAACCCATCTAAGAAAAATTGAAGCAACTCTGGGTGATCTAGGCTCTGGGCGTTATGAGAAGGTGAGCTATAAAAAACGCGGCCTTTTCCATGTCTTTTAATCCAAGAAACATAGTTTATCTTTTCGTCAACCTCTTTTCGCATGCCCTCTAATTTATCTATTTCAATATAAAGCAATGGCCTAAAATTGTAATCGAAGTAAGCATTGTTAAAAAAATAAGGTTCATCTACATGTGTAAGTCCATTTCCTTTAAATGCTTGTACTAAAGGATGGTTAGGGTCTACTTCCTTAACATGCATTTCTTGTGGTTTAGGGTGATAATCAAAACTACCACCTGTCATTTTACTAAACTCTTTAGAGTTGTTTTGAACCGTAATGGCCCCGTGTAGTATCATCAGGCCTCCACCTTTAGCTACGTAGTCAAGCAAATTAGTTTCGTATTGTTTGGATAAAGCAGTAATCTCTTCGTCGGGAAGGTTTGTGTTTTTTTGTAATAAATCCCAAAATAAATCTCTTTTTGGTCCTGAAGGATTACAATTGTTGAACACTACAGCATCATATTTTTTTAAGTTCTTTTTATCAAAACTCTCAATATCATAACCTATATGGACTTCAAAAGCATTGGATTTTTTACCTAGTATTTTCAGCATTTCTGCGTTATGTGGAATGGTCCAGTGGTCAAAACCCGTGGCCTTTGAGAATACTAAAATTTTCTTTTTGGAAACATTTTTCACCGTAGTTTCAGACGGGGCCATCTGTTCTATCTTGGCAAGCCATTCTTCCGTGATTTTAAATTCTTCAATTTGTTGGGCAAAAATGAAACCGGAAACAAATAAAAATAGGGAGGTAATAGTATTTTTCATGGGTAATAACTGGATTTAAAGTTTGGTAGATTCTCTAATAATTAATTTATGCTTTATAAGGATTTGGTCCGCAGATTGAATATTAATAGAACCGCTGAGATGGCTTATAATACTTTCTCCGGCAAGAATGCCCATTTTATAACCAGGATATTCTATAGTAGTTAAGTTTGGTGAGATAACTTCAGAAACAGGGTCATTGTTAAACCCTATAATCTTTATGTCTTCCGGTATCCTGTATCCTTCCTTTTTTAATTCTTTTATGCAGTGCACGGCAAAGGTGTCGTTCGATACAAAAATTCCATCTACTTTGTGTTCTGAATTTTTTATTCGGTCAACAAATGTTTTAACGTTCTCTACCTTAAGGTCACTCTCATAAAGGTTTTCTTTTCTGAACGGTATGTCGTTTTTAAATAAGGCTCTTTGGTATCCGTCAAACCTATCTGAATAAACATTACGTTTAAGACTTCCGCTTATATGTACAATATTTTTACATCCTTGTTCAATAAGATGTTGTGTAGCATCAAAACCTGCTGCATGGTTATCTATGGAAATAGTAGGGCAATTGGGTAGATCGCACACCCTATCAAAAAATAAGAGTGGAATCTTCCTGTCCGTATAAGTAGTAAAGTGGTCAAAGTTCTCCGTTTCGTATGCAAGGGAAACCAATAAGGCATCAACACCACTATCAAAAAGAGTTTTTGCATTGAGCTTTTCTTTTTTTCTGATTCTAAGGACTGACTAATAATTAGGTTGTATCCAATATCATTAGCAATCTTCTCTATGCCCGATAAAACTGTGGACATAAAGTTGGAGTTTAGTTTTGGAACAATTACCCCAATGGTGTTGGACTTTTGCTTACTAAGGTTAGCCGCAAATTTATTGGTTCTATAGCCTGTCTCTTTAGCGACCAATAACACCTTGTCTTTAGTCTTTTGGCTGATGGCCGGATGGTCGTTTAAACTTCTGCTGACGGTGGCGGGAGAGATGTTTAATTTCTGCGTAAGGTCATAAATCGTGATTTTTTTTGCCATTTGGTTAGTGCAAGTTTACTGCAACAATATTACGCAACAAATCGAAATATACAAGCTTAATTTCTGATTTATTATATTTTTGAGTCCATTTTAAAGAATTTAGTCTTGTTTAGGGTGTTTAAAATGAGTAATTATCAATTTTTATGTAATTAATTTACGCAATCGGTTGCGCAATTCATATTATTTTATAGTTTTGTTTCCAATCAACTCGACCTAAATAATCAAATCCAATTTTAACTCACTCTTTATGAAACAACAACTAAGTGATTTTAAGCTCTTTAAACGAACGTTATTTCTCGTAGGGCTCGTGTCAATTTTTTCTTTTTCGGCTTATGCCCAAAATGATTTTACCGTAACAGGAACAATAACGGATGAATATGACGCTCCATTACCTGGGGCAACCGTAGTGGAGAAAGGGACAACTAATGGTGTCTCTACGGATTTTGATGGTAATTATTCCATATCCGTAGCCAATCAAAATTCAGTTCTAGTTATTAGCTATATAGGTTATGCAGCTCAGGAGATTCCTTTAGAGGGTAAGTCTATAGTTGATACGGCAATGGAGCCAAGTGCTTCAACACTAGATGAGGTCATTCTAGTTGGTTATGGTTCTGTAAAGAAAAAAGATTTAACTGGAGCCATTTCTCAAGTAGAGGCAGATGATTTGGCTGATCAATCTACCAATTCGGTTACTGATGTTTTGCGGGGTAACGTAGCCGGCTTAAGTATTGGTTTATCTTCTGGTCCTAAAGGTGTAAGTAATATTAGGATACGGGGAAACAATGGTCTTTCTGCTGGTTCCAACCCTTTAATTGTAGTGGATGGTATTATATATAATGGAGATTTATCAGATATAGCTCCATCAGATATTGACCGTTTGGATGTTATGAAAGATGCTAGTTCGGCTGCTGTTTATGGGGCAAGAGGTTCAAGTGGGGTAATTTTAATTACCACAAAAAGAGGTACGACTGATAAGCCTACCATAAATATTAACTCTAGTGTAGGGATTGCAACAGATGCATATAAAGAAAAACCTTATGGACCGGAAGGGTACCCCAATTGGCGAACAGATGTCTTTAAAAGTATCAACCCACAATTAACACAGGATAACTATGGTCGTTATGATAACCCCAATAATCTACCCGAAGGAGTTACTCAAGAAGAATGGTTGGCCTATGATGGTTCTGCGGGTGACCCCACTAGGGCATGGTTAAATCGTATTGGTTTCCAAGATGTTGAAATCAATAACTATCTGGAAGGAAAAACTATAGATTGGTATGATCGTATCATTAGAACCGGTATTAGAAATGACATCAATACTAGTATTTCAGGAAGAAATAATGGACTAAACTATTATTGGTCAGTTGGGCGTACGTCCAATGAAGGTATCTATGAAGGCGAAAAGTTTCAGACTTTACGTTCTAGATTAAATCTAGATGCTGATATTAATGATTGGCTTACTGTAGGTATGAATACCCAATTTGCAAAAAGGGATGAAGGTTTTATTGCTGCAGACAGAAACCAGATAGAAAGGTCGTCACCTTATGGGTCTGAGTTTGATGATGATGGTAACCCTAGATTGAGTCCTCAAGATGATAGCGGGGCAGGAGCTACCAATGCCTTTTTATCTCAACAGTTTACAGATTTAATAGATTTGGAGCACACTTTTAATTCAAGAGTTTATGCCAAAGTCAAATTGCCATTAGGGTTTACTTACGAATTGGGGTATACCAATAGATTAGAGTTTAGGGAGTTCTATAGGCATTTGCAATCTGCAAGTCCTCAAAATGTTGTAGGAGAAAGTTCAAGGGTCAATCGTAGAATTTCGGAATGGCAATTGGATAATATATTAAGGTGGAACAAGACGATAAATAAACATCAGTTCGATTTAACTTTTTTGGTATATGCCGAGAAATTTAGATCATATGAAACTACAGCTAATGCAACAACTTTTGAACCAAATGATGCACTTGGATTTAGCAGTTTAGAGCTGGGCACAGTTCCTACGGTAAGTAGTGAAGATGTAACCAGTACTGGGGATGCTTTTATGAGCAGGTTCAATTATAATTATGATTCGCGATACCTTCTTACGTTGACCATGAGAAGAGATGGTTACTCTGCTTTTGGAGCAGGTAATAAGAGAGGTTATTTTCCTTCAATCGCTGCGGGATGGACTATTTCTAATGAGAGCTTCTTTAATTCAGAATTTATAAATTTTCTAAAACTTAGAGCTACTTATGGTGAAAATGGGAATAGAGAAATAGGACGCTTTGTTTCGTTATCTCAATTACGCGCTGGTAAATACTTAAATGCAAATGCTAACGGTGAAGTCTTTACTGTTCCTACATTTAATAATTTCACTCAAGAAAGTCCTGACCTAAAATGGGAAACGACCAAAGCGGTTAACTTAGGTTTAGATTATAGTCTGGCAGACGGTGTCATAGAAGGATCTATAGAAGCGTATAGAAATATAACTACAGATTTACTTGTGGAAAGAAGGTTGCCGGATATTATTGGTTTTCCTTTTGTATTTACTAATCTAGGGGAGGTAGAAAATAAAGGTGTTGAATTTACTCTATCTACACTGAATTATGATAAACAGAATTTTAACTGGACAACCAACTTTAACTTTTCTCTGAATAGAAGTAAAATTAATGAATTGTACGGTGACTTGGATGAAAATGGAAATGAACTTGATGATATTTCAAATCGATGGTTTATAGGCGAAGCTTCTGATGTAATTTGGGACTATGAAGTTCTTGGTGTTTTTCAAGAGGATGAGGCCGAGGCAGCAGCAGAAGTTGGTCTTGCTCCAGGAGATTTCAAACTTAACGATGTGAATAATGATGGGTTGTTTACAGATGAGGATAAAAAGTTCATAGGACACCGTACACCAAGATTTCAAGCGGCTATGTCCAACCGGTTTACATTTTTCAAAAACATAGATTTTTCCTTTGAGATGTATTCCAATTGGGGGCAGAAACGTCTGTTCAATGAAGCTAAGAATAGAAATGGTTTTATTGATAGAACCAACTCCATTCAAACTCTATATTGGACACCGGATAATCCTACCAATGATTATGCAAGATTGTTTTCTAGTGATGGTAGTGCCAGTTACGGTATATGGAGAGATGCTTCTTTTATAAGGTTGAATAACGTTACCATAGCCTATCGGTTTCCCACTGAAACTATCCAAAAATTTGGCATACAGAAATTACGAGTTTATGCTAATGGAAGAAACCTTGCGGTGTGGGCTCCACATTGGGATTTTTATGATCCAGAACCTACTGATATAGAAGGTAGAAACTCAAATGGAAGTAATAACCCCACTTTGCCAACCCCAAGATTTTTTACAGTAGGGTTAGACATAAGCCTTTAATATTCTAAATAACAAGACAATGAACAAAGAATTATATACATATAGAAAAGCGCTACTAGGTTTAACCTGCGTTTTTGCCTTGACATTTACCTCTTGCGAGGAAGAATTTTTAGACGCAGAACCACAATCCTTTTTTACTCCGGGCAATGCCTTGAACACTCCCGACGGGCTAGCCAGTCTAAATAATAATGCATTAGCCAGACTAGCATCTGAATTTTATGGAGATGGAGCTCCTATTATTACAGAAAACGTATTTTCTGAGGTTGCAGTAGAAGGAACAACGGATAAGTCTGGTCCAGCGCAAGATTTGAACCTTTTGATTCTTCCGGATGCTAATTTAAATAGTTCAGACACTAATAGGATTGGATGGTACTGGAATCTTTTCTACGAAGGAATAAAGTTTACGAATACTGTTGTTGGTAGAATTGACGATGCTGAGTTTGAAAGCGATGAACAGCGCGCTACAATACTTGGCAAGGCCTATTTTCTAAGAGGATATTTTTATTACAGGCTTACGCAGCAATTTGGTGATATTCCTTTTGTCCTAGATGAGGTTAAAGAACCAAAGTTAGATTTTGTGAGTACCAGTAGAATTACCATTCTAGAGAAAATACAAGAAGATTTGAATGCAGCTGTTTCTATGGTGCCTGAAGTTTCAGACAAAGGAGATGTGAGCAAAGGTGCAGTTTTACACTTGCTTACAAAGGTAAATTTGGCATTAACAGATTTTGATGCGGCTATTGCTTCATCTTCACAATTAATAGAGGGAGGACAACACAGGCTAATGACCAATAGATTTGGTGCTACCGCTGGTGATGCAACTAAGGATGTGACATGGGATTTACATAGGCCTCAGAATAAGAGTATTATAGTAATACGGAGGGTATTTTAATGTCTATTAGTCGTTTAGAATTCGAAGATAATGGTTCACGTGCTCCCACTAGTATACAACGGCAAGCGGTACCCTTATGGTGGCGTTTTATTAACACGCCAGATGGCCAAAACGGAATGTCAGATGCTCCGGATGCAGAAATTAATCAGGTTTTTGAGTATGGTAGGGGAATAGGTAGGAATAGAGGTACAGCTTATAGTACTGAACAAATCTGGAAAGATGCCAATAATGATCAAAGGTTTAAGGATGGTAACTGGGTTCAAATGGAAGATTTCGTGTACAATGCACCAAGTTTAAAAGAGGCTGGTAATTCGTTTTACGGTAAAAATTTAGAATTGTATCTTCCAGATGGAACGCCTTTATGTTCAGATACCATTCGTAATTGGTTTGATTTTCCACATTATAAATTTTCTATTCCTGATCCATTAAATGTAAAGCCACAGGGTGGGCACTCAGATTGGTACGTTTTCCGTATTGCTGAAACACATTTATTACGTGCCGAAGCTTATTTTTGGAAAGGAAATTTAGCTTTGGCAGCAGAAGATATAAATGCGGTTAGAAGAAGAGCAGAGGCTGATGATGTTATGGCATCCGATGTAAATATTGATGTTATTCTTGATGAGCGTGCTCGTGAATTATACTATGAAGAACCTCGTAAAACAGAGCTTGCTCGCGTAGCATTCATTTTTGCTATGACCGGACAAACAGCTTATAATGGTGAAACTTATAGTATGGATAATTTTTCTAAAAAGAATTTTTGGTACGATCGTATTATGGAGGTTACCGACTTTTATAATAAAGGGGTTAAAACTATTCATGGAGATGAATATACGATGAGCCCTTACCATGTTTTGTGGCCGGTACCTGCAACTGCAATAAATGCTAATACCCAAGCGCGCATCAATCAAAATGAAGGATATCCTGGTGCAGAGCTAAATATTGCTCCGCTCACCACAGTTTCTCAACCAGAGAATGATAAATAATAGTTAGTTAATTTGTTTTTGTTTTAATTCCGCCATCTAAAATACTGTTTATGCGTACAATTGTTTTTTTACTTATTATTTCGATCCTGTGGTCATGTAATTCTGAAAATTCAATATGCTTCACGGTAGAGAAAGGTGACGGAATTTTTTTCACCCAACCCGTTAGTTTTGATTTAAAAAAGGCTGAGGAAGCTCAAATAGATATCAAGAAGCCTATGGTTCTTTTTCAAGAAATAGAAAAAGAAAACGTAGAAGTACCTTTTCAGATAAATCAAAAGGAGAATAAAATTTGGTTTGTTCCGGTTACTGAAAAAAATAGTGATGGACCTTTAAATTATTCCTTGAGGAACGGAGTATCCTCATACAAATCGGACAGTGGACTATCAGAAAAAAAACAAGAAGGGAATTTGCAGTTGAATTTTCAGAATAAACCTGTTGTTTCCTATCGGTATGAAATGACCTATCCACCGGAAGGTATAGATTCCATTTTTAAAAAATCGGGATACATTCACCCTATTATCACACCAAAAGGGGATACCCTTACCCGTATTCAACCTAACGACCATTACCATCATTATGGTCTTTGGGGTCCATGGACACATACTCAAGTAGATGGTGAGCGTGTAGATTTTTGGAATCTAGGAGACGGCATGGGTACAGTGCTTTTTAAGGAATTTAAAAATACAGAATCAGGGGATGTGTATACTTCTTTTACAGCAGCTCAAGAGCATATAGATTTAAAAACTCAGAAGGAACCTCAAGTAGCTTTAAACGAAGATGTACAAGTTAAATTATGGGATTTAGGTCGACCAGATCGGTACATGTTCGATTATAAAAGCGAATTCAGTTCACCTCTGGAGAAAGGTATTTTATTTGAAGCGTACCGCTACGGTGGAGGATTGGGACTTCGTTTTAACGAACGCTGGAAGGCGGATAATTGTTCGGTTTTGACTTCTGAAGGTAATGACCGTTTAACTGCAGATGGAACCAACGCCAAATGGTGTATTGTATCAGGAGAAGCATCGGATGGAAAAGGCACGAACGGAATTCTGTTCATGAGTCACCCTAAGAATAGAAACCATCCGGAACCTATGCGTATTTGGCCTATTGATGCCAATGGAGGAAGAGGCGATATGTTTTTTGAATTTTGCCCTATCCGTCATGAAGAATGGAAAATAGAACCGAATAAAAGATATGGACTGAATTACAGAATGGTTGTGTTTGATGGTACTTTAAATGCTGAGGAAGCAGAAGCGTACTGGCAATCGTTTGCAAAGGAAAACCAAATAGAATTAATCAATAAATAAAATACGTATTACCAACATGGAGAGAAGAAAATTTATAAACAGAACAGCTTTAAGTACTGCCGCTATGGTAGCTTTTCCTAGCATTGTACCAGCCCATGTTTTGGGTAAAAATGCGCCCAGTAATAAGATAAATATTGGTCAGATCGGTTGTGGTCGTATTGCTAGAGACCACGATATTCGCGATACCATTCGTTTTGATCAAGCAAATTATTTGGCAGTGTGTGATCTTGATTCTAAAAGAGCTGCAGATGCTAAGCTTCTAGTGGATGGGTTTTACTAGGAAAAAACAGGCAAAGCCAAGTATGACAGAACCAAAGTATATGAAGACTATAGGGAAATGCTTTTGAACAAGGATATAGATGCAGTTGTTATAAGTACTCCGGATCACTGGCATTCGCAACCTGCAATGGAGGCTGCTTTGGCAGGAAAGGATATCTATCTTCAAAAACCTACTTCCTTAACGGTAAGGGAAGGACAACAATTGCGGGAAGTTGTTCAGAAAACAGGTGCTATTTTACAGGTAGGGACACAACAACGTGCCATGCCACAATTTAGGGTCGCTGCAGAACTGGTAAGAAATGGGCGAATAGGTAAAATCCATACGGTAAAAATTGGTTTACCTTATGGTGACCCTGCCGGACCCGAAGCTCCTGCAATGCCTATACCATCAAACCTGAATTTTGATATGTGGTTGGGTTCTACCCCAGAAGTTCCATATACAGAAATAGGTGTGCACCCTCAAGCAGATTATAGCAGACCATAAGGCTGGTTGCGTTCTCGTAATTATGGCGCTGGTATGATTACCGGTTGGGGTCAGCATCACTATGATTCCGCGGCTTGGGGTATGAATACGGAATTAGGAGGACCTATTTCCGTTGAGGCGCTTGCAGAGTTTCCAAAATCTGGATTGTGGAACGTGCATGGCGATTTCTTTGTGAAGCATGAGTATGATAGCGGCATCACGGTTTATACCAGTGGAGGATATACCAATGGTATTCGTTATGAGGGTACTGATGGATGGATTTTTGTTTCCCGTGGTTCTTACCAAGCTTCGGCTACCGATCCAGTAGATAAAGAAAAGAGCAGTAAAGCATTAAACGCTTCTGATCCTAAAATTTTAGAATCGGTTATCGGGGAAAATGAGATTCACCTTGAAAAAATTGACGACCAACATGGTAACTGGTTAGATTGTATCAAGACAAGAAAAGCACCTATTTCACCAATTGAAAAAGGACATAAAGCATGTGCTATCTGTTTGATCAGCGATATAGCTATGCAGGTTGATAGAAAACTGGAATGGGATTACGATAAAGAGGTGTTCATAAATGACGATGAAGCAAACGCCATGTTGCGTCGTGAGCAAAGAAAACCTTACGGGACAGACACTGTAAAGTATTAAAATAAGAAAAGCCTGTTCATTATGAACGGGCTTTTTAAACAGCTTCTAAACTTTTATAATATAGATTGAAGGGCTTTTTCCGACTATGAGAGAAAGCTGAAGACTAACAACCCATACATGAAAAATACAATTTCATTTTTACTTTTGTTACTCTGCATAGCATGCGGTGAAAAAAAAACCGACAATAAAATGGTCGATAAAAAGACTTCTGATAATGTGAAAATGATGACGCTAGATCCGGGTCATTTTCATGCAGCATTGGTTCAGAAAAAAATGTACCCTCAAGTAGATTCTACCATCTATCTTTTTGCACCAGATGGTGCAGAAGTAAAGGACTTTTTAAATAAGATAAACTCGTATAATTCTCGGGAAGAAGCTCCTACAGCTTGGAAGGTAGAGAAATATTTAGGTGATGATTACCTTTGGAAAAAATGATTACCGATAAGCCCGGTAATGTGATGATCGTAGCGGGTAAGAACAGTAAAAAGATTGATTATGTACTTGAGGCGGTAAAAGCTGGGCTTAATGTTTACGCAGACAAGCCATTGGTCATTAACCCCGAGGGATTTAAAAAACTACAGCAAGCTTTTGAAGTTGCGGAAAAGAACGGGGTGTTGATTTATGATATCATGACCGAGCGTTTTGAGTCTACAACCTTAATGCAAAAAACCTTTTCAACGTTGCCCGATGTTTTTGGGGAATTAGTGGATGGTACGCCCGAGGAACCTGCTATTAGTAAAGAAAGTGTGCATCACTTTTTTAAGTATGTCTCTGGCCAGCCTCTAGTGCGTCCGGCTTGGTTTTTTGATGTAAATGAGGAAGGCGAAGGCATCGTTGATGTTACTACTCATTTGGTGGATTTGGTGCAATGGGAGGCTTTTTCTGAACAAATTATAGATACCAACAATATAGAAATGATAACAGCCGAGCGTTGGCCTACCATACTTACAACGGACGAATTTCAGAAAGTTACGGGCCTTGATGGTTATCCTGATTATTTAAAAAAGGATATAACGGATGATAAATTAAATGTGTTCTGTAATGGTGAAATGGTCTATAAAATTAATGGCAAACATGCCAAAGTATCGGTAATATGGAACTATCAAGCACCTGAAGGCACTGGCGATACGCATTATAGCATCATGCGAGGCACTAAGAGTGATTTGATTATTAAACAAGGCAAAAAAGAGGGCTATAAACCCACTTTATATATAAGCCCAAAACAACAAGATGGCTTTGAAGAACTATTGAATACAGCAATCGAAGGCGAGATCACAGCTCAATTTCCAGGTACTACAATGGAGAAAATGGAAGATGGTAATTATAAAATTAATATTCCGGATTCATTTAAAATTGGACATGAGGCCCATTTTGGTCAGGTAACCGAGAATTATTTAAAGTATTTGGAAGCTGGTCAACTACCCAGTTGGGAAGTACCTAATATGATTAGTAAATATTATACGACTACCAAAGGTTATGAACTGGCCAAGAAAAACTAGATATGAACGACCTTTTTGATTTAAGAGATAAAACAATTGCCCTATCTGGAGGGACCGGAGTTTTAGGTGGTTCCATTGCTGAATACTTGGTCAAAAATGGTGCTAGCGTAATACTCCTTGGCAGATCGGCAGATAAGTTAGATGACAAAAGAAATGCACTAAACCGTATTTCTAACAATAGTACAGTCTCTTATGTTGTAGACGTAATGGAAGAAAAGGAATTGATTTCCTTGCGAGAGCAAATAAAGAACGCGCATGGTACAATAGATGGCTTAATTAACTTGGCTGGAGGGAATCTGCTAAGGTGCAACACTGCGTCCCGATCAAACCGTTTTTGATATTTCCTTAGAGGATACAAAAGAAGTGGTTAATCTCAATCTCTTTGGTAGTGTACTGCCAACTATTGTTCTAAGTCAATTAATGGCGGAGCAGGGGTATGGTTCCATCATTAATATTTCCTCTATGGCATCAAAGCAATCTATAACTCGGGTGCTTGGCTATTCCATGGCAAAAGCCGGTATTGATATATTTACCAAGTGGATGGCCGAAGAACTGGCGACAAAATTCAGTGATAAAATTCGAGTAAATGCTATAGCTCCTACTTTTTTATTGGCAATCAAAACAGAAAAATTTTAATCAATGAAGATGGTTCGCATACGGAGCGAAGTAAAAAAATATTGGCAAAAACCCCTATGAACCGTTTTGGCGATGCATCCGAACTAAACGGGATGGTACATTACCTTATGAGTGAAGCATCTTCATTTGTTACAGGAACGGTCTATGATGTAGACGGTGGCTTTAATTCTTTTACCGGAGTTTAATATGGAGTACTTAAAAAAGACCTACCGCTGGTTTGGACCAGATTTTGGGGTTACCTTAGATGATATTAGGCAGTTGGGTGCTCAAGGTGTTGTTACGGCTTGCCACGGTATACCCACAGGAGAGGTGTGGTCCGAACAAACCATTTCAGGAATAAAAAATGAAATAGAACGGCATGGAATGGAATGGTCCGTGGTGGAGAGCGTTAATATTCACAACGCTATTAAATATGGACTCCCAGAAAGGGATGCGTATATAGAGAACTACATTCAAACATTGAGAAACCTTGGCAAAGCATAATATTAATATCATTTGCTATAATTTTATGCCGCTTATTGATTGGACGCGCACCAATCTGGACTACCAACTGCCCAACGGAGCATCTAGTTTACTTTATGACCCAATTGCTATTGCTGCTTTTGACCTCTTTATATTGAAACGAGACAATGCCGCTGAGGTATATGAAGATAGTGTGTTGAGAAAGGCCGAAGCTTATTTTAAAAGCTTGTCCGCTCAAGAAAAAAGAGCATTGGAGAATGCTATTCTGGCAGGCATACCGGGAAGTAAAGAACCGATTCTAATGTCTGTTTTTAAACAGAATTTAGCGCTGGTGAGCCAGATATCAAAAAATCAACTTCAGGAAAATTTAGTATACTTTCTTAGAGCCATATTGCCTGAAGCCGAAAAACTTGGTATTCATATGGCCATTCATCCAGATGACCCGCCGTTTTCTGTGTTTGGTATTCCAAGGATAACTTCAACCTATGAGGACTTAGCGTTTATTCGTGATTGCTATCCTTCACTCCATAACGGTTTCACGTTTTGCTCAGGGTCGCTTGGAGCGTCTCCTGACAATGATTTGGTGAAAATTATTGAGGACTTCGGAGAACGTATTCATTTTATCCACTTAAGAAATATACAACTGAGTGTTTCTGGTGAGTTTTATGAAGCTGAGCACCTAAATGGTTCCGTGGCTATAGATGATATTATGGAAGCTTTAATAAAAGAGCAATTAAAAAGAAAAGGATATGGCCGCACTGATGCTGCCATTCCATTACGTCCTGATCATGGGCATGTATTGCTTGATGATAAAAAACGACAGAGTGATTTTTATCCTGGGTATTCGTTAATAGGAAGAGCTTTAGGTATGGCACAGTTAACGGGACTTGAGAAGGGGATCCGGCATCAGATGAAATTAGTTTGATCCTATTCTAAAATTTCCCTAAAATCTTCAAAGAATAGTTCTACTTGGGCCATCTGTCGACTCAGGAAAATCATAGTTTCTTGCCAAGTATTCTTATTGTGGATAGAAACGTTTTCTAGGGTCACGTATATTCTTGATATTTCTTTTCCGTTGGATAGAAAAAAAATCTCTTCAAAAACAGCCTCTGGCAGGTATTCTTCTGATTGAAGAAGAGATTGTAGTGATTGAAATTTCTCCCAAAGGGTAATACGTCTCTCAAGGTCTTCAGTTTCAATATCTATGGAAACCATTGCCTTTTTTAGGTCAAAATGAAACTTAAAAACAAGGGCTTTCACTTTGGTGTTATACAGTATCCATTTTCTAGGATATGATTTTCCAAAGGCGATCCAAAAGTCTTCGCGTAATTTTTTTGATTCGGCTTTACTGAACATACTATAAAAAATATGCGATTGCTATGCCAAAAATAATGGCGACTATTTTACGCAAGTTAAATGTATGGCCTTCTGAACTTTCAAAAAGTATAACCGTAGAAATATGCAAGAACACACCTATAACCAATGCGTTAATTGGTGCAAAGTAGGTGTCTGCCCAATCTGCATGATCAGCAATATAGCTCCCTAGTGGGGTCATTAATGAAAATATGGTGATAAAGAAAAACGCCTTTTTTAAAGGTATTTTTGAGTTTAATAGAAAGATGCTCAGTATAATGGCAATGGGTACTTTATGAATGAGTATACCGTAAATTATGGTATCGTGGTGGTGAATTGGGAAACCTTCTAAAAATGAATGAACGCAAAGGCTAGCAAACAATAACCAAGGAAAAAGCTCTTTTTCACTATCTAAATGAACATGTCCGTGTTCCGCTCCTTTTGAAAAGAATTCTAAGAATATTTGAAATAGAATTCCCAGCATTACAAATAACCCTACTTTTTTAGGGTCACCATTTTCGTAAACTGATGGAAAAAGCTCAAACAAAGTTAGCGCCAGTAAAAAGGCACCACTAAATGCTAAAAGTAGCTTAAAATTGCTTCTATTCTGGGGTTTTACAATATATACAAAGGCAAAACTGAGTAGAACGGCTAAAATGGGTAAGGCGTAATTCATTAACGGAAAATCGTTTTTATCGGGGCTCTTAGTCTTAGTATTATGGCGATAATTACATCTGCAAACCCAATTTTTTCAGTTTTCAATAAAGCAATTTTCTCCTTTAGTTGTTGAAAGGAAGAACGGCATTTAAGAAAGCAGCGGGTGGGTTCGTATTTCTCCGGCTAAAATACTGTATTTTTGCGGCAACTTTAGGATAAGACATGAGTAAAAATTTTAAAATGGTTGCCAAGACCCTCTTTGGTTTCGAAGAGATGTTGGCCAAGGAAATTCGTAATCTAGGTGGTAGCAATGTAGTTGAAGGCGTTAGAAATGTCGCTTTTGAAGGAGATACTGGTTTTATGTACAAAGCCAACCTATGTTTACGAACTGCCATTAAGATTATTAAACCTATTCATTCTTTTTCTGTTCGTAGTGAGAATGACCTTTATAAAAAGATTTATGCGATGGATTGGGCAGAGTACCTTTCGGTTGATACTACTTTTGCTATAGATTCTACGGTAAACTCGGATAACTTTACACACTCCCTTTATGTGTCACAAAAGGTAAAGGATGCTATTGTAGATAAATTTAGGGATATGGATGGAAGCCGCCCTAGTGTAGATGTAAAGTTTCCTGATGTACGCATCAACATTCATATTCATGATGAACATTGTAATGTTTCTTTAGATAGTTCAGGGCGTTCTTTACACCAAAGGGGCTATCGTACCGCCACGAATATTGCACCTATAAACGAAGTGTTGGCAGCTGGACTTTTACTCTTGAGTGGATGGGACGGTCAATGCGATTTTATAGATCCTATGTGTGGTAGTGGTACTATGTTAACAGAAGCGGCTATGATTGCTTGTAATATTCCTGCAAACATTAATAGAAAGGAATTTGCTTTTGAGAAATGGGATGATTTTGATCAAGAGCTTTTTGATAAGATTGTTGAGGTATGCCTAAACAGGGTTAGGAGTTTCATCATAAAATTGTAGGTTACGATAAAGCACCTTCTGCAGTTCGCAAAGCATTAGATAATGTGGAAAACGCCAACCTATCAGAATTCATTTCCGTAGAAAGAAAGAACTTTTTTGATACTGAAAAATTTACGGAAGGTAAGCTGCATATGGTTTTTAACCCACCTTATGGAGAGCGATTGAGTTTAGAAATGGAAGATTTCTATGCTTCTATTGGAGATACATTGAAGCAAAAATACTGGTACGGAAGCTTGGTTTATCACATCTAATATGGAAGCGCTTAAATATGTAGGTCTAAGACCTTCTCGAAAAATCAAGGTTTTCAATAGCCAGTTAGAATCGCGCTTGGTAAAATATGTAATGTACGAAGGTAGTAAGAAAGCCAAGTATATGAACAAGGATAAGGACAACGATTAGAAAGTAGTTTTTTTCTAATCTAAAAATTATTGTCTTCTAGGTCTATCTTCAGGTTCGGGTCTGGACTCCGGTTCTGGCTGAACTTTTTCTTTTTTCGGTTCGTTTTTCTTTTTGTAAAGAGGAATTAGATAGCTGAGAGAAACATTATAGCCAACCCCAAATCTACTACCGTCTGTAACTCTATTAAAACCAGGGATGAAAAGATCGTCCAAAATGCCTTCAGGTCTTTTGTTCGTTATTAAGATGCCTAGACGTGCGCTAGCACCAATATAGATATTCCTTAAAACCTCTGCTTTTAGTCCTGCTACAAATTCTAGCCAAGACTTATTACGACCTTCATATTTTCCTAGAGCTTCGGTTCCTGAAGCAAAATCATCTGGGTTCCAATAGCGGCTGCTGTCAAAAATTTTATAGGCATCTAGCTCTTGGCTAAAAGTACTAAAAGCATAGCGACCACCAATATAAATCATGTTTTGCTCACCATACCAATTGCCATAGGTATTGTAATCTATACCTAGTTTAATATAGCTACCAGATGTAGTAAAGGTATATAAGTCTCCTCCTTCACTATCAACTTCAGCACCAAGTGGCGTACCTATTGTTTTTTTCTCGTTACCAAGTTCAGCAGCTAAATAAAGATTTTGCGTAAGTCTATAATCACCTACGAATTCTAGTCCCGTATAGTCCTCATCAAAAAAGGAATTAACGATTCTACTTAAATCTACGCCAACCCTTAAGCCATAACGTTGTTTGTATACGGTGGTATCTTTTTTGTTAAGATCAATAGGCTCGCTCTGAGAAAATCCCACAGCAACAACTAAGAAGAAAAAAAGACTAGTGAAATATCTTAACATGGGCGGAAGCTGTGTTTTCAATAAGTGCGTTATCTACATCTATGGTCTGAACCCAAACAGAGTCATCTTGTTTTACCGTAGCAGTTAAGTTCTCAAAATTGGCAATATACCCACAGGCTCTAGATTTGTAGATTTCCTTTACATCATAGTTAAAGGTAAGGGTGTCTACATTAATATCGTCAATACTTAGCTGTCTTGAAAAAGCGAATGTTGTACTAGTTTCATCAACTCGTAATGGTAGCACAATAGAATCCAAAGCTATATTGGCTATGGTATCTTTTCCTCCTGTTGGTAATACTCCCCAGACAATTAAGTTCTGCACATCCTTAAATTCAGTAGGATTGAGGGCATCATAAAAACGAATGACCAATTGTGGTGTGTCATCTTCCGTGCAAATATCATCTTTCTCGCATGCAGAAAAACAAAGTATGCCCAAGAAGATAACAAAAAGTATTTTCAGTTTGTTCATAAAGCTATAGCTTTTTCAAAAGTACGATATTTTCAACATGGTGCGTTTGTGGGAACATATCTACCGGTTGCACTTTTATAACCTTGTATGCCTCTTTCATTAATTCTAAGTCGCGTGCCTGTGTAGCGCTATTACAACTTACATAAACTACTTTTTCCGGGGCAATGTTCAAAATTTGTTGTACCACATCTTTATGCATACCAACCCTTGGCGGATCAGTAATAATAACATCTGGTGTGCCATGGGTATTAATAAATTCTTGGTTGAAGACATTTCGCATATCACCAACAAAGAAATCTACATTATCAATTTTATTACGCTCTGCGTTTGCTTTGGCATCTTCAATAGCTTCGGGTACGGATTCAATACCAACTACTTTCTTTGCTTTTTTAGCAACAAACTGAGCAATGGTTCCTGTACCGGTATAAAGGTCGTAGACAAGCTCATCGCCTTTTAAATCTGCAAATTCGCGGGTAAGTTTATATAGTTCGTAAGCTTGTGCTGAATTTGTTTGATAAAATGATTTAGCATTGATTTTGAATTTCAAGCCTTCCATTTCTTCAAAAATATGGTCTCGTCCAGAGAAACAAATAATTTCTTGGTCGTATATGGTATCATTCTGCTTTTGGTTTATAACATATAAAAGCGAAGTTATCTCAGGAAAGGTTTCTTTAAGGTGATTTAATATCGCCTCACGGTTGGTTTGGTTATCATCATGAAACTGAATCATGACCATTAACTCACCAGTAGAAGCTGTACGAATCATAAGAGAGCGCAATTCTCCATGCTGATGTCTAGGGTTAAAAAATGTAAGTCCATTTTTAATGGCAAAATCACGGGTCTCCAACCGGATAGCATTAGAAGGGTCTTGCTGTAAGTGACATTTTTTAATGTCTAGAATCTTATCCCACATTCCATAATATGGAACCCTAGAGCATCTCTATCCGTAATCTCTTTATCAGATTGAATTTCCTCTAAAGTCATCCATCTACTATCTGAAAATGAAAATTCCATTTTATTACGATAGAAATACTGTTCCTCAGAACCTAAAATAGGTGAAGTCTCGGGTAGTTCAAGGTGCCCAATTCGTTTTAGGTTGTTTTCAATTTCTTGCTGCTTGTAGAAGAGTTGGTGCTCATAGCCCATATCTTGCCATTTGCAACCGCCGCAAACTCCAAAATGTTCACATTGAGGTTCTACGCGTTTATCTGAGTATGAGTGAAAAGCGGTGGCAACCCCTTCAAAATATGCTTTTCTCTTTTTTGTAGTCTGTACATCTACAACATCACCAGGAACGGTGTTTGTCAAAAAGATGACTCTCCCGTCGGGTGCCTTACCAATAGTTTTTCCTTTTGCCCCGGCATCTACAACCTCTACGTTTTCGAATACCTGTCGCTTGTTTTTTCTTCGCATGCGGCAAAAGTAAGCATCCCATTGCATTTATTATAACTATCAATACAATCGGACTTATTAAAAATAGTTAAAAATGTAATTTATAATCTGTAAATAGAGAAGAGTGACTTCTTTTTGTTGAAAAATGGTAAAAGAAAAAAGCCAAGAAACCTCATTACAAGGTCTCTCGACTTTACAAACATTATAGTCAATCGAGGGAACTACTGTTTGTTATTGTTGAATTTGTTTAAAATACGTTCCATTTGTTTACCGGCAGCTTCTCTACCTCCAAGTCCAAAAGAAAGAGCAATAGTAACAGCTATGGTACCTAAAGTTATACCAAAGGCCATGTTGATAATATCATCGCCAATACCCATTGTTTTAAGACCCATTGCTAAGAAGATGGCCAAAATACACATCCTTACAATTGAAGCTACAAATAGATTGTTTTCATCTTTAGCCATAGCCTTATGAGCAATTGAGGCAATCCAGTTTCCAATAATCAAAATAATTAAACCGAATAGAATGTTTCCAGATACACCCACTAAGGTGTCTAATACTTCAGTAAGTTTTGCAAATTCTAATTTTTCTAAAGCCGTTGTAATACCGAAAAGAACAATAAAGAAAAAGGCAATATTACCAATCAATTTTGGAAGGTTGGTATTAGAAGAAACTCCTCCTAAGTTCATTTTCTTTACGATGCCATCTAATTTTAGACTTTCCAATAAGTCTGTAAGTAGACCCGCAACGAATTTACCTCCTACAACAAAAATTATAAGTATAATAACTGCTACTAGAATTTTTGGAATAGCGTTAAAGAACTGCTCTAGCATATGGGTGGCCGGTACAGAAATGGCATCCATGTTCAAAATATTCAGAGCCGTAATCAATAGAGGAATGAAAATAAATATGAAAACAATCTTTTTAAGAATGTTTACCAAATCAATATTTTCTGGTAGCTTAAGTTTTGGTACCAAGCTTTGAATGGTGTCTCCAGACAGGCCTACTAGCTCAGAAACAATAGTTGCAAGCATATACCCTATATAGCCTACTAAACCAGCGCCCACTATATTAGGAATGTAATTTGTGAAACCGTTAAGCAAGTTTTTAACAGGATCTAAAACACTTGTCATGCCTAACTTTTCTAAGGCTAGCATGAAAACAAAAATCATAATAAAAAAGTAAATAAGCTTTCCGATAAGGGAGGAAATCACAACTTTACCTGTGCCCATTTTATCGTCTATTTTGGTGCGCTTTATCAGTTTGGTAATTAACCTTTTGATAAAACCAGCTACAAACCATCCTATTATAAGGATAAGGATTGCACCAATTGTGCTTGGTAAAAAATCGCCAACCGAGTTGGAAAGGCTGTTCATAATGTTTTCTAAATAGTTCATATAGATGTTTTTAAAAAAGTTTGGTGCTATAATTTAAGACACCACCTTTTATAGGAAGTCACTTTTAACTTGTTAAATAGGTTCATGAAAGAGTTTATATATGCGAAGCGAAAAATATTTATTAAGTTTGCAATTCTACAAGGATGATTTCTCTCCCACGCTGAATTTTCGAATCTTCGAAAGGAAAAAGGTATAGAAGGAATTACTGAAGTTTTATTTTAAAGTAATTTTTATTATGTCAGTTTTAGAAAAAATCACTTCTAAAGATGCTATTGCATTGGAGGATAAACACGGAGCACACAACTATCACCCATTACCTGTGGTATTGACCAAAGGAGAAGGCGTGTATGTTTGGGATGTTGAAGGAAAAAAGTATTATGATTTTCTTTCGGCTTATTCTGCTGTAAATCAAGGTCATTGCCACCCCAAAATTGTTGGCGCCATGACGGAACAAGCTCAGAGGTTAACGCTTACATCTAGAGCTTTTTACAATGATATGCTCGGGAAGTATGAAAAGTATGCTACCGAAACATTTAAATTCGACAAGCTTTTACCTATGAATACAGGTGCAGAAGCTGTTGAAACTGCATTGAAATTATGTAGAAAATGGGCGTATGAGAAAAAAGGATTAGCAGAAAACGAAGCACAGATTGTTGTTTGTGAGAATAATTTTCACGGACGAACAACTACTATTATTTCATTTTCTAACGACCCAGTCGCCCGCAAGAATTTTGGTCCTTACACGGCAGGTTTTCTTAAAATTGAATATGATAATTTAGACGCGCTAAAAGAAGTGTTAGAAAACAATCCAAACGTTGCAGGGTTCTTGGTAGAGCCTATTCAAGGTGAAGCTGGAGTATATGTTCCTTCTGAGGGATATTTAGCTGGAGCAAAAGCACTTTGTGAGAAACATGGGGTTTTGTTCATTGCAGATGAAGTTCAAACCGGTATTGCAAGAACAGGGAGGCTTTTGGCAACCTGTGGTAACTGCTCTTGTGAGGATAAACATTGTAGTGGAGAGCCAGAAATTAAACCAGATATTTTAATTCTAGGTAAGGCTTTATCAGGAGGTGCGTATCCTGTATCGGCTGTTTTGGCTAATAATGATATTATGGGTGTTATAAAACCATAAATCATGGTAGTACTTTTGGAGGTAACCCTATAGCTGCTGCCGTTGGTATTGCTGCTTTAGATGTTGTTAAAGAAGAAGAACTAGCCCAGAACGCATATGATTTAGGAGAATTATTTAGAGCAGAACTTAGTAAATTTATAGAAGGTTCTAATATTGTAAACGGAGTTAGGGGTAAAGGTTTATTGAACGCTATCCTAATTAATGATACGGAAGAAAGTTCAACTGCTTGGGATATTTGTATGGCGCTAAAAGAAAACGGACTTTTGGCAAAACCAACCCACGGAAATATTATTCGCTTTGCACCTCCTTTGGTCATGAATAAAGAACAACTGCTAGATTGTGTAAAAATTATCACAACAACTTTAAAACAGTTTGAGAAATAAAAAAGAAAAGCCTGAAACTTAGTTTCAGGCTTTTTTTATACAATTCTATCTTCTATCTAAAAATCGCCATTAGAAATTGCCGTTGCGAAAATTGCCGCTATAACGCCAAAGTAGAGAATAGCTAATAGTAAATAAACGCCTGCTATGGCTAGGCCTACATAAGAAAGTGTCTTACCCGTCTTTACATTTTCAATACCCGTATATTCGCCATTGCTTTGGTCATAGGTTTGTTGCGCTGTTTTGGCATTAGACAGACCAATGAAGCTAAAAATAGCACCAAAAGGGCCACAGCAAAGCAGGGTTAAAACTATAGAAAGAATTCCAAAAGTTAGAGCGTTACTTGATCCTGGTAGAGGTTGTTGCATAGTTTTATCCTAATAATTCTTCCATTTTTTCACGCATCAATTCTTCGTTTTGAATATTTTCGAATCCAAAGAAAGAAATTGCACCAATAGTCATTATCAAGTAAATTACACTTAATACAATACCAATTATAGCAAGGATTTTACCTGTTTTTACATTTCCGTAATCAGTATAGTTTTCTGGATTTTCTAGGTATATAGCTGTTGCTTTGTTGGCTAAAACTAAGGCAACAATACCAAATATAAGGCCAAGGATACCATAACAACAGCAAGTAACTATTGAGAGAATACCAAATACTAGAATTAGGGTGGAGTTAGGGAGTTTGTGTTCTTCCATTTTTTAGTGGGTTAGGTGAGTCATTTTTAAAATATAGTTAACTAATATAATAGCACCGCTCGTTATACCAAGGGTTACTTTTATATACGTATCAAAACGAAATCGGGTAAATTGACTTGCAATAGAGAATAATACAAGCGGAATAAGAGTGAAAATTGCAGGGTACATATCAAAGGCAGCACCAAAGTCTCCCTTTAAAAAAAGAACAATAGAACGTTGAAGACCACAGCCAGGGCAGTCAATACCAAAGAGCTTTTTTTCAAGCACGGGAGCATGTAATCTTCAATAACCAATAGAAAGGTGGCTAACTGCATTTTTACGGTTTAGCAATTCTATCACGGAAATTACCATTATTTTTGTGGATACAAAACAAATTATGGCCGTTTTTCAAATAGGGGACAAGGTGGAGACTTTAGATGACGTCATCTCTGGTAAGGTAATTAAGGTTTCCGGAGATACGGTTACCATGGAAACCACCGATGGGTTTTCGCTCAATTTTGAGTCTAATGAACTAGTTAGAATAGATACTGGAGATATTAAGGTAAGTAACTACGAAATAAGCCAGATAAAGGCAGAAAAGGAACTTCCAAAGAAAAGGAGAACTCAGGCAATGAAACCTAAGGAGCGCAATGCTCCCAAAATGGAAGTGGATTTGCATATACACCAATTGACTAAAACTAGTAAGGGCATGAGTAATCATGAGATGCTGAACCTTCAGTTAGATACCGCAAGGCGTCAATTGGATTTTGCTATGAGAAAGCGCATCCAAAAAGTAGTTTTTATTCATGGGGTAGGAGAAGGTATACTCAAAGAAGAGCTCTACTATCTTTTTAGACGCTATGAAAATGTAAAATATTATGATGCCGATTACCAAAAATATGGTCTTGGAGCAACAGAAGTATATATTTACCAGAATGCTTAATTACCCACTGTAGTATAAGTACCAATAATAAAGCTTTCTATTGCAGTAAGAGTTACATCGGTATCATCTTCATTCTGCGCTTTAAGAACAAGTATGGTGTTATCAAGTGAAATGGTGTGAGCATAGGTAATTGCTCCTGTAGCATCAGGCTCGCTAGCTTCAGTAACTACATTTATAGTTCCACCTGAGGATACAAAATTATAACTTATAATTTCTTCTGAAAGGGCTGCTGTGGTACATATCATATCATCCGTTACAACTGCATCCAATATGGTATAATTAAACTCTCCGTTTTCTAAAGTTGATGTTCTAGGTTCGTCTACTACGGTAGCTTCGTTTACAAAGACTGATAACGGGACATCTAAAGAGATGTACTCATCATTTATTTTTTTGTAGAATCTTAAGCTACCGGCAATAATTTCGCTATCACATTCAGAAAGAGAGGTAATAGCACCATAATTAGAAAATGGTACCTCAAGGTTTTGACTAGTTGGTGTTGATGTTTTAAAAGTTCCATAAGTAAAAGAAGAGGTATCTGTAATACTCTCGTTTTGCTCATTGGTTAGTACCAAGCCGGTAATTAATATCGTATGAGAATAGGTTTTTACATCTTTAGATACTGCAGTTACTTTCGTATTTATAGCAATATCTCCTGCGGCAGCAGTAGATTCGCTAAGAACTGTTGGTTCTGTGGCAGGAATGGTAGAACAAAAATAATCTGAAGAAACATCATGGGAAAAGAAACGATAGATTAAATCAGAAGAGCCTCCTAAAGAACTCGTTAAAGCTCCCTCTGTTGAGGTTTGGTTAAATAACAACCCACTTTCTAATTCCAATAAATACGCATCGTCATCATCCGTTTTAAAGAAAAAGGTAGTATCCAGAGGGTCTTCCTCATCGCCACAAGACTCAAGAGCGATTAATTCAAAATCTACATTTTCAATTTGTAGGTCGCCATCATCACAGGCAGATAAAAGGATCAGGATACCTAAAAGTAGCGTTTTCTTCATGTGTCAAATTTAAAGGAAATAAAGGAGAAGTTTATTCTGAATTAGGGAGAAATTAACTTTAATTCCGCTAATTTTGGCAGCTCTTAATTGAATTTTTTGGGAATGGAAAAGGTTTATTTAGATAATGCGGCCACTACACAAGTACGTGAAAATGTGATTGTAAAGATGCAAGACGCATTAGCCAATTTTTATGGCAACCCATCATCAACACACAGTTTTGGACGTTCTGCAAAGACTGGTGTAGAAAGTGCTAGAAAAACGATTGCTAAGTACATGAACGCCCATCCGGCAGAAATTATTTTTACTTCTGGTGGTACTGAGGCAGATAATATGATTTTACGTTGCGCTGTGCGCGACCTGAAAGTGGAAACGATTATTACCTCTAGAATTGAACATCATGCCGTTCTTCATACTGTTGAAGATTTAGCCAGTGAAAAAGGCACCAAGGTGTTATATGTTAATTTAGATGAATTTGGTAATCCTGATCTAGAAAACTTGGAAACTTTGTTGCAACAAGACGATTCTAAGAAGTTGGTTAGCTTAATGCATGTAAACAATGAAATTGGTAATAAAATTGATATTGCTAAAGTTTGTGAACTTTGTCATGTAAACGGAGCTCTTTTTCATTCGGATACCGTTCAGTCCATAGGGCATTATTCATGGGATGTAAAAGAAGTGCCTGTAGATTTTCTTACTGCTGCCGCACATAAATTTCACGGTCCTAAGGGAGTAGGTTTTGCTTATATAAAGAAAAACTCAGGTTTAAAGCCTTTCATATCTGGCGGTTCTCAAGAACGTGGTCATCGGGCAGGGACAGAATCGTTCCATAATATCGTGGGATTGGAAATGGCATTTGTAGAAGCATACGATAACCTGGAGGCTGAAACGGCTTATGTTACCGAGCTGAAATCTTATTTTATAGATAGAATTAAGGAAGAGATTCCCGAGGCTAAGTTTAACGGCCATTCGGGAGACTTGGATAAAAGCACGTTTACATTAGTAAATGTTTGTTTACCCATAGATCCTCAAAAAGCACTAATGCTATTGTTTCATTTAGATATGAAAGGTATAGCCTGTTCAAAAGGAAGTGCATGCCAATCAGGAAGCGACTTAGGTTCACATGTGTTAACAGAAATACTATCTGCAGAAGAGCTTAAAAAGCCTTCGGTGCGGTTTTCTTTTTCAAAATACAACACCAAAGAAGAGTTGGATTATACCGTTCAAGCACTTAAGGAGTTTGTAGAAAAATAAAACTCCCTATGTTAAAGGGAGTTTAAATATTTACTTTTCTTTTCTGTCTTTTCGTTTTTCCCTGTCATACGGAAATTTACGAGCCGCTAGTTTCATCATGCGATCAATCAGGTCCGTTGTATTCTTTCCTGATTTTTTGTTGATTTTCTTTTCGTATTTCCAGAGTAGCTTTCCGGTAGTGCCGTCACTAATTTTTACGCCTATGCGTCCGTAATTGGCATCCCCTGAAAAATAATCCATAAAACTAAATTCCGTTGGAATCCCTTTTGAGAGAAGGACGTTCAAATCCATATTTCCACTTATAATTCCGTCTACCCCCAAAATTTCACTGAGTTGCTTAGTGGTGTAAACATCAATATTATTATAATCAATATTGTTTTGAGTTAGAATAGCATTGGTGTTCTTTACATCTTGAAAATCAACAGAGAACTTTTTTTTCTTCTTTCTTTGAGAAAAATAGGTTTCGAGCGCGTTCTGCACCGCGTAACCTTCTTTTTGTTCAAGTGCGTTTAGTTCTTCTTTTGATATTTCATCAGTTAGCTCAAGATTTGCTAAAAAGGGAATAATGGCTAGTAGTTCGTGAGTGTCGCTCAGAGCGTCAAACTTATCGCTTTCGTAAATGTTCTTTTGGGCGTTAGCTAAAACGGTAGTCAATAAGAGTGCAGCAAAAAATATCTTCTTCATTAGTGTGTCTTCTAAAAACGCATGCGCAACCTAATGTTCAACACGCGACTTGTCATGAAATTGGGAACGGCAAATTGTTGCTTACTATCAACATCCCTAACCCATGTATTTGTAATTGAATTTTGATTATTGAACAAATTAAATATTTCAATGCCCGCGCTTAGCTCTTTAAACTTGTGCAACCAATGATTTTTTTGATAGGTTCTGTTTCCGCCCACAAAAATATGGGAAATTCCTAAATCTGCACGCTTATAATCACGTAATCTGTTATTGTAAATGTAAGGATCAGCATAATTTGGCGAACCACCGGGTACACCGGTGTTATAAACCAAGTTTAAGTACATCTTAAAATTTGGGAATTCAGGAATGTAATCTTGGAATAAAATGCCAAATTTCAACCGTTGATCAGAAGGTCTGGCAATATATCCGCGGTTGTTACTATTTTCTTCGGTCTTTAAAAATCCAATACTTACCCAAGATTCGGTTCCGGGAACAAAAGCGCCGTTCAATCGTAAATCCGCTCCATATACATAGGCTTTCGCATTATTGTTGGCCACGTATCGTATGCGTACGTCTTCTAAAGTATAGGTGTTGACGTTATTGAGTTTCTTATAGTAAACTTCACTCATTAGAGTAAAAGGACGTTCCCATAGGTTAAAAGAATACTCATTGCCCAAAACTAGATGAATAGATTCCTGTGCTTTTACATCTGGATTTATAGTGCCGGTTTGATTACGTAACTCACGATAAAAAGGAGGTTGGTGATAAAGACCGCCAGAGAGCCTAAAAAGCATGTCTCTCTCCCAATTTGGTTTTAAGGAAACTTGTCCGCGCGGACTTACTACTGTCTGTGACGAGGTTTTAATATCCTTGCCACTAACGGACCAATGTTGCGCGCGAATTCCAAGGTTGTAGTAAACGTTGTGCGATGCTATATTTAAACGGTTACTAAATTGAATAAATCCGGAAAATCGGTCGGTTTTTACAAAATTTGTTGCATTTACACCGTCATAGGCAACAAGGGGAGACTCAAAAGGCTCTTCGGGTTGATTATTACTGAATTCAGGTAAAGGGGGGCGAACAAAAAAACCGACAGAGTCTATAAATTCTGATTCTCTTAATTGATCACGAATGTCTTCATGGGTGTATTTTAAACCCCATTCCAATACTTTATTTTCTGAGGTGTGATTACCCTTGTGCGATAAATTGAATATCAGTGCATCCAGTTCGTTACGGGCTCGGTTAAATTGTGTGCCGATTCCACGTAAGTTGGTTGCACTACCAAAAGAATCGCTAGATAAATCACTATCAACACTGCCCAAAGCATACTGTGCAATAACATCTGAGTATTCTTCTTCTGTAGTGTGGTAAAGTGAAGCTATAAGCTTTAAAGTTGTATTATCGTTTAAAAAGTAGTTGCCTTTTAAGGCTCCAAGAACTGTATTGTATCTGTTGTTTTCTTCACCTTGATAAAAGACTACAAGAGATTTTGGCTCTGAAATGGTTCCGAAATTCGTTTCTCTTTTTAGAGGTTCGTTTTGATAATCGTTGATAGAAATGTTACCTAAAAAATCAAGATGGAATTTATTCGAAAATCTATAGGTCGTAAAAGTTTGGGCATCTGCAAAAGTAGGGTTAAAGTTGGTATTGGTTTGTTGGCTGTTAACGAGCAAGCCATTATTTCTGTAGCGCACTCCACTTATAGTACTTAATTTTTTGTTTTTAGAAACCGTTTCCACGGTTGCACTTGCTCCCAAAAAGCTAAGGTCTATTTGTACTCCGGTTTCCGAAGGTTTTTTATAGGTGATATCTAATACGGAAGAAAGTTTGTCTCCATATTTGGCTTGAAACCCTCCCGAAGAAAACCTAACATTTTGAACCATGTCACTATTTACAAAACTCATTCCTTCTTGTTGGGCAGAACGAACTAGAAAAGGACGATAAACTTCAATTTCGTTAACATACACCAGGTTTTCATCATAATTGCCACCTCTTACACTGTATTGGGTACTTAACTCATTACTTGAAGAAACATAAGGTAATAGCTTTATAATATTTTCAACACCTGCATTTGCACTCAATGGAATATTACGTACTATTTCTGGACTCACAGTGATAATTCCTGAAACGGTTTTTTTGCCTGTGGGTGTAATGGTTACTCCAGCAATTTGTATGGTATCTGTACTTAGAACCGGATTGAATTCAAAAACTTCGTTGGTATTGAGAATTAGATTTTCTAGCACCACATTCTTATGACCTAAATGAGAAAATGTTACGGTTATGGCTTCGTCTGCAGTTACTTGTAGTGAGTAAAATCCGTTTTCGTCAGAAAAAGTGCCAATTGACCCAATTGCAATATTTACCTCTTGCAAAGGTTCATTTTCGTTGTTCAGAACAATGCCGGTTAGGGTAGCGGTCTGCGCACTTATGTGAAGTGTAAAACCGAATAGTACAAAAAGCAGAATAAGTCTAGTGCACTTCAAAGAGGTGTCATTTTCTGTAAAAAGTACTGGTCATAGTGTTTGTGTTACCAACATTGTCGGTTACTGTAACCTCAAGTTTGCATTCTTTTTTATCAAGAATAACATCGTCAAAATTATAGGTAAGTGTGTTGGTCTTTGGCTCATACTCCATAAGAATCCATTCCCCGTTTATAGTCGCAGAATAGGTGTCTATACCGCTAAGGTCATCGGTAATACGTACGCTGAGGTAATGATAATTATTTAACCACTGTTTTTCTTTGAAATTTTTAGTTTGAATTTTTGGGGCGATTGTGTCTTTTGCTAGAGTATAGGTCCCCAAATTTCTGGTTCTAGTGGTAAACGTTGTACCGCGCTTATAAGTAGAGGCGTGCGATGGGCGTAATCTACTGTTAAGTCTTGCAATGAACATTTGTTTTTTCTCTGCTTCGGTATATTTTGATACATCAAAAGTAATAGTGAAATTCCGGTGAGCCGCCACACGGGAATTGTGTATCCTAACGGTATCGTCATCTTTCTTTAGATCGATATAAAAATCATCATAAAAAGTATTTGAAGGAAAATATACTTTTGCAGCACCTAAATCGTAATTGTTCGGTTTTTTGGCAATGACATAGTTTTCCGTCTTTTTTTCGTTCTTTTCAACTTTTACAGGTTCTTTTTTGCCCTCCACAGGTATGATGGCTTTTGTTAGATTACCCGCATAATCTTTTATCAATAATTCTACTTTATAGCTCAATCCTTCACGAACCACTATTTTACCGTCATTTTCAAGTTTGTTATAGATACTTAATCTATTTCCGGGAGCTTTATAAAGCAATTGAATTCGCTGGCGGTATTTGCCATAGTAGTAGTAATCTATTAAAGTGTTGATATACCTTGGTTTCACCAAAAGAGAAGGACTCATAGGTCATAATCAGTATAAACTTTTCCATTCACCAATTGCTGTACGGAGTATAAACCGTTATGGTTGGCGGCAAGATCTTGACGATCATAACCAATAAAACCAAGTCCTATAGTTCCGGTAGCATAAACAGGGTCCGC
The DNA here is from genome assembly GCF_030553095.1 of Zobellia laminariae. Lineage (GTDB taxonomy): Bacteria > Bacteroidota > Bacteroidia > Flavobacteriales > Flavobacteriaceae > Zobellia > Zobellia laminariae. Next base: position 3,238,791 of record NZ_CP130738.1, read on the forward strand.
TAAAAAAGTTCCGTCTTTTTGTCTGGTAAAATTAATTGCGGTAGTATTTTTATTCTGATTGATTTGCGCATCATCAGATAATGGAAAACCGTATATTTTCTGTAATGTGGGGTTTGTAGCATCTCTAACATCAAAACCATAGAGTAGAGGGTTTGTAGGTTTTTCTGAGATACTGCTTCTAATTTCAAAATGAAGGTGCGGTCCGGAAGATCCTCCAGTGTTTCCGCCGTAGGCGATAATTTCTCCTTTTTCGACTTTTATTTCGGCATATTCAGGAAAATCTTCAACCTCGTACAATTTTTTCTTGTACTGTAACTTCTTTACAAATTCTTGAATTTTAGGAGCAAATTTCTGAAGATGCCCGTAAACAGAGGTGTAGCCATTTGGGTGTGCAATGTATAGTACTTTTCCGTAGCCCCAATGAGAAACTTTAACACGGGTAACACTACCGTCTGCAATGGCGTAGATAGGCAGTCCTTCACGTTGCTCGGTTTTAATATCAATACCAGAATGAAAATGGTTTGAACGCAGTTCGCCAAATGTACCCGCAAGAACTAAGGGAATGTCTACCGGAGATCTAAACGCATCTTGCGGATATTTCTCTTGGGAGGTACCAATAGCGGTTATGAATAATAAAAGGGCTACAAAAAGTTTTCTCATAATTTTTTGGACAGTGATACGAAATTAGCCAAACCGTTTGAATTCTTGAAAATATCTAGCACGAAAAATGACACATCTTCTTTAACCAACGTTATTTAAGGCCTTAAAGTATTACTTGAAGAATAATTCAAAAAAGTATTGCTAAGTAAGGGCAGGTATGTTAACTTTGTGTAAAATGCATTGCGTTTGATTTATGAGTGAATTAGTCAAAGTTGTCGACTCTTTAGAGAATAAAATAAGCAAGCTTTTGCACAAGTTGGAGGTGCTTCACCAATCCAACACTAGATTGCAAGAGGAGCTTAATGAAATTAAAGAGGACAAGGACAAAGTGTTGGATTCCGTTTCTATGTGGGAAGAGAAATACAACTCGTTGAAGCTCGCAAACTCAATGCTTGGCAGTAATACAAATAAAACCGAAGCTAAGCTTAAAATAAATACATTGATCAGAGAGTTGGACTATTGCATAGCACAACTTTCGGAATAATGTTCAAAAGATAAAATGTCAGAAAAGCTAAAAATTAAGCTTTCCATAGCAGATAGGGTGTACCCTTTGACTATCGATCCAAGCCAAGAAGAAGGCTTGCGAAAGGCAGCGAAGAACATTGAGCAATTGGCAAAAAAGTTTGAACAGAGTTACGCAGTGCGAGATAAACAAGATGTTTTGGCCATGTGTGCCTTACAATTTGCATCTAAAATAGAGCAACGCGGTATTGATCAGTCCGAAGGAACCCTAAACGCAACTGAACGCCTTAAAGCGTTAGATGATTTGGTTAGCTCAAAGCTTGGTGTAAAATAAATACGTTCTTTAAAATACATAAGTTACTGCCCACATTGGTATTACCTTTTGACAAACTCAACATTAATTTTGTTTAAAAAGGGTGAGTTTAGATTGTAAAAGCAGGCCCTACTCGTATAGGGATTCTTGATCAGTCTTGTAGCCCTAAACCTGTTTATTGGAGTTTGTACAAAACTTCTCTGATGTGGGCTTTTTTTATGGATTTGTTTGAGCAACTGTGGTCGGTACAATATTCTTCATGTACAGCTCTAAGTACTCAAGCGCGTTCAAACCTAAATTGTTAGATATATGGATAGTGCAACACTTATAATAGCCGGCATCGTCGGCCTTGCGATTGGATTTGCCATCGCAAAATTCATGGAAAAGGGAAAAGCCTCAAAAACTCTTTCCAACGCTAAAAGCGAGGCAAATACGATAATCAGTGCCGCGAAGACTGAAGGCGAAAACATTAAGAAAGACAAAATTTTTCAAGCTAAAGAGAAGTTTTTAGAGTTAAAGGCGGAACATGAAAAAGTAATTATTAGCAAGGACAAAAAAATTGGCGAGGCAGAAAAACGCACTCGTGATAAAGAGTCTCAGGTTAGTAACGAATTGGCAAAAAGCAAAAAACTTAACATCCAACTTGATGGTAAGTTAAAAGAAGTTACCCACAAAGAAGAGTTTCTTGAAAAGAAGCAAAGCGAATTAGAAAAGCTTCACAAAAACCAAGTACAACAACTAGAAGTTATTTCTGGTCTTTCAGCAGATGATGCCAAAGGGCAATTGATGCAGTCGTTGAAGGAAACGGCCAAGACAGATGCTATGGCCTATATACAAACTACTGTAGAGGAGGCTAAATTAACTGCGCAACAAGAGGCCAAGAAAATCATTATAAATACAATTCAACGTATAGGAACGGAAGAAGCGGTAGAAAACTGTGTATCTGTTTTTAACTTGGAATCTGATGATGTTAAGGGTAGAATTATTGGTAGAGAGGGAAGAAACATCCGGGCTTTAGAAGCAGCTACAGGTGTTGAAATTATCGTAGATGATACGCCAGAGGCTATTATTCTTTCTTGTTTTGATTCTGTCCGTCGTGAAGTTGCAAGGCTTTCTTTACACAAGCTAGTAACGGACGGTAGAATACACCCGGCACGTATAGAGGAAATAGTTAAAAAGACAGAGAATCAAATAGAACAAGAAATCGTAGAGGTAGGTAAACGTACCGTTATTGATTTGGGTGTTCATGGTTTGCATCCTGAGTTAGTTCGTGCAGTAGGCCGAATGAAATACCGTTCTTCTTACGGACAAAACTTATTACAACACTCTAGAGAAGTTGCTAAGTTATGTGGTGTAATGGCAGCAGAACTTGGATTAAACCCAAAATTGGCCAAACGTGCAGGACTTTTACATGATATAGGTAAAGTTCCTAATACCGAAGCTGAGGTAGAAACGCCACATGCTATTTTAGGTATGCAGTGGGCGGAGAAATATGGTGAAAAACCAGATGTGTGTAATGCTATTGGTGCTCACCATGATGAAATAGAAATGAAGACGCTTATTGCGCCTATCGTTCAGGTTTGTGATGCTATTAGCGGCGCAAGACCAGGAGCACGTAGACAAGTATTGGATTCATACATTCAACGTTTAAAAGACCTTGAAGAGGTTGCTTTCAGTTTTGGTGGGGTTCAAAAGGCCTACGCTATTCAAGCAGGACGTGAGCTAAGGGTAATCGTTGAAAGTGAAAAAGTGAATGACGAGAAAGCGGCTCAGTTGTCTTTTGAGATTTCACAGAAGATACAGACAGATATGACCTATCCTGGACAAGTAAAGGTTACTGTAATAAGGGAAACCCGTTCAGTAAACGTAGCAAAATAGAATACAATATTCTTTATAATACAAAAGAGCCCCGTACATACGGGGCTCTTTTATTTAGTAGTTGTAGCTATTATTTGTGATAAGGACTATCAACCAGTTTATCTACTTCAAAAGTAGCTTCATAATTCGGCATTTGACCACTCTCCCATAGTTCTTTATCCTTTACGGAATAGTACCATAAAGGCTTTACAAAGCTCTTTGTCCATTCTTCGGTTCTGGCTACCATTTCTTTTAAACGTTCTGGGTAACGGCCTGCTAGGTTTTTCTTTTCGCCAATATCTTTCGTTATGTTATGAAGACTCCATGGCTCATTGCCCATTCTTGTAATTTTCCAATCGCCCAATCGTGCGCCCACATCATTGTAGCCTTCACGGTATCGCAAAGAATAAATCAAATCGTCTTTGTAGGGTTCTGTATTTTGTAATACATCGTCCATGATATTTTTACCATCCAATTTTTTGCCTTCAGGAAGTTTCGCTTTAGCGAGATTAGTAAAAGTAGGGTAGAAGTCTAGAGAAGAAACAGGAAAATCAAAACGCTGTTCTTTCTTAATTTTCTTGGGCCAATGAAAGAACATTGGTACGCGGTAACCACCTTCCCAAGTATCGCCTTTAGTTCCTTTTAATGGGTAGTTACTTGCGCCGTGATCAAAGTTGCCTCCATTGTCGCTTAAGAACACAATCAAGGTATTGTCCAGCTGGTTCGTTTCCTTTAAAGTCTCTACAATTTTTCCAACACCACGGTCTACGGCATAAACCATGGCAGCGTAGGTTCTTCGGTCTTTATCTTCTATATTGGCAAACTTGGCCATATCTTCATTCTTAGCTTGAAGCGGAACGTGTGGTGCATTGTAGCCTAGGTAAATAAAGAAAGGTTGTTTCTTTTTAGCGGCTATTCTAATATCGTTACACGCCTCGCGAGAAAAGCCATCGGTTATATATTCTGTTTCGTTGGCAGGCTTCCCGTTATGCTCCATCGGAAATACATAATCCCTAATATTCTTATTGCCAGATTGCATTTGTGCATCATAGGTCTTGTTATATTCATGTGGGAAGTAGTCGTGACCTCCACCTAAAAAGCCATAGAAATTATCGAACCCTCTTTTGTTAGGGTGAAATTTTGGAGCTGAACCTAGGTGCCACTTTCCTATAGCGCTGGTGTAATATCCTGCTTTTTGCAAGACTTTGGCCATATAAGTCTCCTCTACTGGAATGCCCATATTGTCATTGTCATTCTCACTACTGTTGTGGAACAAGTTGTATGCTGTGCCGGTTAGGTGAGGGTATCTACCGGTCATTATTGCAGATCGGCTTGGGCCACAGAAAGGATGGGCAACATAGGCTGAAGTGAAAATAGAGCCGTTCTTAGCTAACTTGTCCAGTTCGGGTGTTATGATATCCGTAGAGCCGTTAAAGCCAATATCGGCATAACCGAGGTCGTCACATAGAACAACAAGGATATTAGGACGCGTTTCTTGCGCTAATCCGATAGTTGTTACAGACAGGACCGCCGCGAATAGAAACAGTTTGAAATTATTAAAGTAAGTTATCATAGCTAGAAATTTAATATGTATTTAAAATGAAGTTTTTCTTGATGTATTAGTTTGTTGAATGTTGCTCTTTTTCATTTTTGAATTGAGAGAATAACTGTGCTACGAGTTCAGGATTTCTAGATGCAATATTTACCGTTTCCTCAGGGTCATTGTTGTGGTCGTAGAGCTCAAAATAAATGGGTGCCGCTTGTGGCAGCGTACGGTCTTTCCAGACAATAAAACGATATTGGTCAGTACGCATCGCATATCCCATTAATTTGTTCTCAAATAAATCTCGGTCCCATTTTTCTTTTTGTTGCGCTTTGATTTTTGATTCAACTTCTTCAAGGAGCGTTCCAAAATAAGTTTCCCTCATGGCAGGCCGTAATGGATATGAACCCCATTCTCGTAAGGCGGGCGAAGGAAATTGACTAAATGCTGCTGTTTTCCAATCTTGTTTAGGATTCTTTAAAAGAGGAACAAAACTCTGGCCTTCTATATGTTCCGGTTTTTCAATTCCGGCAAGTTCGCAGAGGGTAGGATACATGTCAATCAACTCTACCAGAGCTTCCGTTTGAGCACCTCTATTGCTTTCGGGCATATCAGGGGTCCATATCATCAAAGGTACCTGGTGGCAATCTCGTAATTGGTGGCTTTGCCCCAAATACCCATATCACCCAAATGCCAACCATGATCGCTCCAAACAATGATGATGGTATTATCTCGTATGCCAGCATCTTCCAAAGCTTTGATAGTTCGGCCTATTTGTTCGTCTACATAACTGATGCAAGCTAGGTAAGCATGTTTTAAGGTTCGGGAAAGCTCAGGTGGTAATTTTCCTGTTTTGGGTATTCCTGAGCGGACTCGTAATTCAAATGAGGGATGAAGCCCCATTGCAGCACCCTCTTTTGGAGGAATACTGTCAGATGCCATTGGTATTTCTGTTTCATTGTATAAGTCCCAATACTTTTTTGGTGCGACCCAATTGAGGTGAGGTTTATGAAAACCTAATCCCATAAGAAGGGTTGGTCACTCTTTTTGGCCATCTCCATTATATCCGCAATGGCCAAGTCAGTATTATAGCCATCAGCGTAGGTATTATCTGGAACATCCGCAGATTCGTAGGCAGGCCCCATGGCCAACCCGTATTTTGCAACATCACCATATTTGGAGAACATTTCCTTTCGGGTTTCTTCTTGTAAGCGTTGATTTTCAGGAAGAGCAAAACCGACTACCGATTTGGGTTTTTGGTATGGTACTCTACTCCATGATAAGGAATCGTCTAAATCGCCATGATGGAATATTTTTCCGTAATAGACAGATTCGTACCCATTGTTTTTAAAGTGTTGAGGCAACGTAACAATATCAGGATGCAGCTCTCGTATTTTTAAATAATTGTGAAAAATACCACTAGTCTCTGGTCGTAACCCTGTAAGAACACTAGCTCGCGACGGCCCGCAAATAGCTTGTTGACAATAGGCCCTATTAAATTGAAGACCTTGACTGGATAATTTATCCAAATTAGGACTTTGAGCTATTTCGGAACCGTACGACGCTAATTCTGGTCTAAGGTCATCTATGGCTATAAATAGAATGTTAGGACTCTTAGTTACTTTCTCAACTGTGTTTTGTTGCGCTGTGCAATTGAAACTTTGACCGAGCAGAAAAATAAAAATGACAAATTTAGATAGGTTTATCCCCCTCAAATTATGTGAATTTCTATTCTCTTTTTTAATCATAATATTAATATTGTAAAGGCAACCAAACGGACATGTCATGCACGCCTCTATTCGCCCAAGCGAAATAAGGTATCATTTTAATAGGGGTTTTCTTGAGTTCAGGTTTTACTAATGGTTTGTACAATTGATTGGACCAATCTTCTTTTGGTAACAAATTGGCTTCGCCTTCTAAAATAGTTACACCTGACAAAAGTTGGGCTTCGTATTTTGGTTGAAGCAGTATATCCGAAGGAATAATAATATCCTTGATATTTGTGCCCGCTACTAAATCTTCACTTTCCAAACAATACACAATAGGGCCTCGTTTAACAGCTATTTGATTTCGTGTTTCTTCAACGTTAGGGTCTGCAGTTATTAAAAGAGGCGCCATGGGTAGCTCAAGTTCTACTACATCGCCTTTCTTCCATTTACGGTTAACTTCTGTATATGAACCCGCTTTTGGCGATTGGTCTATCTTCTCTCCATTCACTTTAATACTGGAACCTTCTGCCCAAGCAGGAATACGTAGCATTAAGGCATATTCTTTTTTCTTCTTAGAATCAATGGTGATTTTGATATTTCCGTCCCAAGGATAATTACTCTGTTGCGTTAGTTTAATATTGGTTCCATCCGCTAAATCGGTATCAAGAACATTACTTCCGTATAAGTTTACCCAGATTCCTTTTTCTGAAGTGCTATAGGCATAGGTATGCATTTTTGCAATAGTCCGGATGATGTTTGGAGGGCAACAGAAAACGGACATGAATTCTCCTCGTTTACCCTCGTCTTTAGTGTTCTGAGGGTGGCCTTCTATGAAGCGTAACGGGTTGGTGTAAAAGAAATGCTCTCCATCCAGAGAGATACCGGAAATAGCACTGTTATAAAAAATAAGCTCCATGATATCGGCAAAACGTCCTTCGCCATTCATTAAGAACATACGCCAGTTCCACATGGCGTTTCCTATATTGGCGCAGGTTTCGTTATATGCCTTAATATTGGGTAGTTCGTAATCTTTGCCATAAGCCTCCGCTACTATGGCATGGTTGGATATACCAAAATGATGAGGTCCTGTAGCTCCTGTTAAGTACATTTTTTGGGTGGTTACATTGGTCCAAATACGTTCTAAGGCATCTTTTAAAGTTTGGTCGCCGGTCTCGGCATACAAATCGGCCACACCTGCATATAGATAATTCCCATGACCTGCGTGGCCAACTGCTTTTGATTCTTCTCTAATAGCAGTGCCTCTTTGGCTATGGTCCATGCCGCGGTGATCTAAAGGTTCTTTTGGAGCCGTACCCAACATATCTACAAATGTTTCCGTAAGCTCTAGGTATTTTTTATCTCCTGTGGTACGGTACATTTCTATAAGTCCCATGTAGTGCGGTGGGTTCCAGTCAATACGTGCGAGTTCAGGAGAAGGTTCTTTGAAGTGATCGTAAATATTGTCGCTCGCCTTTATGGCAATATCAAGGAAGTTTCTTTTGCCCGTAATTCTATAGTGAATACAAGCAGCTGTCATTAAATGGCCAAAGTTGTAGAACTCGTGAGAAGGACCATTGGTATACGGTTTTTCATCGCTTTTAAAAGGGTGTGCAGATTCATGTAAAAAACCTGCAATACCATGACCGATTTGAATTTTTGTGTGGATGTAACCGTCCGGTTGTTGCGCCTTGGCAATCACAGCAATAATTTCATCCATCTGCTGATTAATCTTTTCATCTTTGGTCATTGCATATTCATAAGCCAATGCCTCAACGTACTTATAGAAATCCCCGTCAGTAAAAGACCATCCTCTAAATTCGCCTTTCTCTAAACCAGCGGCTACTTTAAAGTTGGAGTAGGCATGAATGATTTCCGGGTCGTCCATGAGCCTTCCTAAATTAGGAATCATCACGTCATGTGCAGATTTTACTTTATCAGCCCAAAACCCTTCTGTCCATTGACAATCATCAATGTCAATAGTTTTTAGGTTCATATGCGGGGTCTTGGAATTGTTTATTACCCCGTGTTCTTGAGCCAAGCTGCAAATAGATACTAATAGGGTGACGACAAGTGAAGTTGTTCTTTTCATGGTTGAGTCTTAAAAAGATAAATGTTTAGTTAAGCTGATGGGTTTAACCCCGAGTCTTACAAATAAACCACTAAAACAAAGGATTCCTTTTGCAGGGATTAACTGCCGTTAGCACTATTTTATCTTTTTGGTACGGTCTAGTCTGTTTATAATGTTTTGTCCTAATCATTCCAGACTACGGGCATGAAAACGGTCATTTCTGCCTGTCCTCTATTGCTCCAAGCAAAATAGGGTACAAGTTGAGTTTTATGTGGCGTCCATTCAGGTTTTTGGACTGTCCTGTAAATGCCTTCGCCTTTATCTTTTCGTATTAATATTTCTCCTTCCAATGTGGTAATTCCTCCTAAAAAATCGGACTGGTAAGTTGGTTCCAAATTTTTATTCCCATTAAAATAAACATCTAGAATATCAGTGTTTTCTGGTAAATCGGGAGACTCAATACAATAAACAATTGGGCCGCGTTTTACGGCTATTTGGTTTCGTACTTCTTCAATTCTTGGATGGCCTTCTATAAAATCGACCTCCATTGGCATGTTTAAAATAAGTACATCACCTTTTTTCCAATTACGTTCAATTGAAGTAAAACTACCCGGTTCTAAAGTGCTAGTTAGTTCTTTGCCATTGAGCTGTAGCTTAGAATTTTTAGCCCATTTTGGGATGCGTAAACTAATGGAAAATGCATTTGTTTTACATTCTTCAATAGTCAGTTTTACATGTCCGTTCCACGGGTATTCCGTTTCCTGTGCTATCTTAATAGGCGAACCATCTTTTAATTGGGTGTCCAAATTATTTGCGCCGTAGAGATTTACGGTTACTCCGTTTTCTGAAAGGCTATAAGCCCATTCTGAAACTGTGGCAATGGTGCGTACTAGGTTAGGAGGGCAGCAGAAACAGCTCAGGTAAGGTTCTCTGTTAGGTGTTTCCGTTACATTTTCGTGGGCATTGTAGTCTCTGGTATTGTTGAGCATCCGCAATGGGTTTGCGTAAAAGTATTCTTTACCTGTAACGCTAATACCGGATAGTGCACTATTGTAAAGAACCAGTTCAACAATATCTGCATATTTCGCCTCTCCGTGCAGATTCATCATGCGATAGCTGAACATGGCATTACAAAGGTTCGCACACGTTTCATTATAAGCGGTCATGTTAGGCATCATATAGGCGTCAATAAAGCCTTCTTCTATCATATCCCGATTTACGGAAGCACCATAATGGGCTTGGCCTACGGCACCGGTAACGTACATTTTTTTTGTCGTCACGTTTTCCCAGAGACGGTCCAGTGCATCAAGCAGCGCTTTTTCTCCTGTTTCGGCATAAACATCCGCAGCACCTGCGTAATAATATAAGGCGAGTACAGCATGGCCTACTGCTTCTGTGGATTCTCGTAAAGGAGTACGTTCCTGTACCATATCGCCAATAGGATATCCTTCAGTAGTAGTATGATGTTTTACTTCGTATTTTCCACGATTGTCAATAAATTTTTCAGCAAGCTGTAAATATTTCTTATCGCCCAGCGTACGGTACAATTCTACCAAGCCCATTATCTGTGTTTGGTTAAAACCAAAGCGGCCGTAGTGTTTGGTGTCGGGCATAAAAATAGTGTACAGTAGGTCCGCATGTTTAATAGCTATATCCAAGAAATTTTGCTGTCCGGTAACATTGTAATGAATACAGGCACTGATAAGCAGATGCCCAGTATTGTACATTTCGTGGTACTTACGATTTTCGTATCGGTCTACACCGTCTCTCAGCTGAATTTGAGTTTGAAGGTATCCGTCACTTTCTTGTGCCTTGCCAATTATGGCTATGTACTCATCTAATTCAGTAAGAAGTTCGTTGTTTTTTGTGTGGGCGTAAACGTAAATTTTAGCTTCCATGAATTTATAGAAATCCCCATCATGCCAAAACATGCCTTGGTGATTACCTTCTTTTTCACCTGCGGCTATTTTAAAATTATTAAGCGCATGGCCCACATCTCCACATAATACATCACCCATGTAAGGTACCATGGCATTTGCACAAAGTTCAAATTTATCGGCCCAGAAACCAGTGGTCCATTGGCAATCGCCAATGTTCATACTTGTAAGTTGGGTATATGGGCTGTTTGTATTTGCAGGAGTAGCTTGTTTCATCTGTACTGTGTTATTCAAAAAGAAATCGATTTAAATAAAAAATCTATTTATATGGATGTTGTATATCTATTAGGTTTTTCGTCTTGTGGCTAATGTCAATTGCACTTCTTCTATGGTCATATTTTTGGTTTCTTTTAAATAGATATAAAGAATAACCAAACCGATACTTACGACAATGGCATAGAATAAGAGTGTTGAGCTGATACCCATGGTTGCTAATTGCCATGGGAAAAATTTCTGCACCAAGTAACTTACAAAGCTGGTGACCAAAGTGAAAAATGGAATGGCAACACCTCTTAATGAAATAGGGAAAATCTCTGAAAATAAGACCCACATAACAGGGCCGATGGAAAAATGAAAGGCACCAATAAAACTGAGTATTCCCAATAAAATAAGGAGGGCATTTATATCCGCTGCTTTCTGTAAAAGTAGACCTGAATAATCTCTGGCATCCGTTTCTCCTAAGGTTTCAATTAACGCCGTTTTAAAACTTATATCACTATCAAAAGGTACGTCTACTAGGGCATTCAACCTTTCTGAGTTGGGGATTTCAGACAATTCGGAAACCGCATTCTGACTAATGGTATAGTTGGCGGTTTCAAATCCGTAATAGCAAACACCAAGACTTAAGATTATCCAAAGCATGCCCCAAATAATCATTGGTCTACGGCCTATTCTATCAACTAATAATAAACCTAAGACTGTAAACACTACACTGGTAAGTCCAATATAAATGGCCTGCGCAAATGCAGCATCTGTTCCTATGCCCAATTGCTCAAATACAGTAGGAGCGTAGAACAGAATGGCATTTATACCCGTGGCCTGTTGTGCGATAGCTATGGTCATTGCAATAATCATAGTGACACGCATGGGCTTACCAAAAATTTCTTTTAGTTGAGTAAGCATTGAGCGGTCTTGATTACTGTTTTCAAGACTAGAGCGCATTTGGTTTATTTTGGCCTGAATTTCATTTTCGGGAGTTACTTTTTGTAGCATCCTTATGGCTTCTGGTTCGCGTCCATTATATAGTAACCAAGCCGGACTTCTGGGAACAAAAAAGAGTAGGACAAACCATAAGAAAGCAAAAATAACTTCAGTACCCAACATCCAACGCCATGTGTTCGTGTCTAGTCCCCATTCTTGAACCCATGGAGCATCTGTGTTTGCCCAACCTAGAATGAGGTAATTTATGAAGTAGGCGGCGGAAAGTCCTACCACTATATTTATTTGGGTCATGGAAACCAATTTTCCACGCCATTTTGGAGGTGCTATTTCTCCAATATACATGGATGCCAAGGAGATAGAACTAAAAGCCAATCCCCCCATAAACCGAGCTACCAGAAGAGAAGCATAGGATGGGGCCAGTGCAGAAGAGATTGCAGAAAAAAGATACAGGGCCGCAGCAATCATTAAAGTGGTTCTGCGACCATATTTATTACAAGCATATCCCACAAACACAAGTGCTAAAAGTACCCCCATGGCCGGAGCTCCTACTACTGAACCCAATTCTAGTTCCGAGAGTGAAAATTCTTGTGTTATAAATTTCACCGTTCCCGATATTAGCGCTGCGTCCAATCCAAAGACAAAACCGCCCATGGCTACAATGGTGGCATACTTAAAAGCATTCTGTTTATAGGAACCCATAAATTGTTTAAATTAAGGTGTGGTGAGCTATCATAAATGCTAATTCCAGATTACTGGAAGGAAAACGGTCATCTCTCCTTGGCCTCTATTGCTCCAAGCATAGTAAGGTATAAAATTGGTTTTAAAAGATTGAAATTCTGGGGCACTTACTTCTTGGTACATTTCACCCAATTTATCTTTTCGTATTAATATTTCGCCTTCTAAAGTGGTGACACCTCCCAAGAAATCGGGTCTGGAAGTAGGGTTCAGTTTTTTATCGGAAGAAAGGTAAACGTTGGTTATATCTGTTTTTTCTGGTAAATCTGCCGACTCAATACAATACACGACCGGACCTCTTTTTAAGGCGACTTGGTTGCGAACTTCTTCAATGCGTGGGTGTCCTTCAATGAATTTGGTTTCCATTGGCATGTCAATAGTAATTTCATCACCAGCGGCCCATTTTCTTTCAATTTTAGCAAACGTACCGGGCACAGCTTCTGCTGTTTTTGTTCCGTTTACATAAATTTGAGTACCCTTGGCCCAACTGGGAATACGAAGAAGAATATCAAAGGCATCGGCTTTGGATTCATCCACTGTAATCTTAACGACACCGTCCCATGGGTAATCTGTTTTTTGGGTGAGTTTTATGGCTGAACCATCCAATAGGGTAGTATTCAATTCATTTCCTCCGTATAGATTAACCGCAATTCCATTTTCAGATTTGCTATAGGCCCAGCCTGGAGATTTTGCTATGGTACGCACCATAGGTTTGGAGGACAACAGAAGCATTTAAGATAGGGCTGTCTTTCCGGAAACTCAACATTCATTTTTTCATAATCTAGCGCGCCTTCAATTTTCCGAAGTGGATTGGAATAGTAGTAATTCTTTCCGTCAAGGCTAATGCCCGAGAGTCCGCTATTATGCAACACAAGTTCCATAATGTCACCATGCTTGGCATCACCGGTTAATGTAAGCATACGGTAGTTGAACATGGAGTTGCAGATGTTGGCACAAGTTTCATTGTAAGCAGTCATGTTAGGCATCATGTACTCATCAATAAAGCCTTCTTCAATTTTATCGAGGCGAGAAGAACGGCCATAGTGTGTTTGGCCGATGGCTCCCGTTATGTACATTTTTTTGTTGGTCACGTTGTCCCACAACCTTTCTAGCGCATCAATTAACTCTTTCTCGCCAGTTTCCGCATAAACATCGGCAGCGCCGGCATAGAAATAAAGTGCCAATACCGCATGACCTACGGCTTCGGTTTCTTCACGAAGCGGAACGCGTTCCTGAACCATATCACCAATAGGATATCCTTTTGTGGTCTCATCATCTTCAATTTTATATGTACCGCGCATATTTATGAATTGCTCGGCCAACTCTAAGTAGCGTTTGTCTTTGGTAGTCCGGTACAATTCTACCAAGCCCATAATCTGTGTTTGGTTGAAACCAAAACGTTTCAGGTGGTCTGGTTTGGGAGAGAATATTTTGTACAGATAATCGGCATGCTTTACCGCAATGTCTAGGAAGTTGGTCTTTCCGGTCAGGCGATAATGAATACATGCACTAGTCAATAAATGACCGCTATTGTATAATTCGTGATACCTTCTATTGGTAAAAGGTTCTATATCATCTCTAATAATTGCCGGTGTGGATAGGTAACCATCTGCTTGTTGAGCTTGGGCTATGACGTCTATTATCTCATTTATTTCCTCAACAATTTTTTCATCTTTATTTACGCCATATATGTACATTTTGGCTTCCATCCATTTATAGAAGTCGCCATCATGCCACCAAAAACCTTTGTGTTCGCCTTCTTTGAGTCCGGCAGCTATTTTAAAGTTGTTGTAACCGTGACCGATATCTCCTTTTAGGATTTCACCCATGTGGGGAATCATAGTTTCTTCGGCAACCTTCCATTTATCGGCCCAAAAACCTTCGGTCCATCTACAGTCTCCTATGTCAATACTTTTCAACTTAACATGTGGACTGTTCGTGTTATTGATGACACCTTTTCCTGTGTCTAGATTAGCAGCATAATCACGCGGTTTTGTTGTATCTGTGCTGAGGTTTTTGTCGGGTGTGCCTTGTTTACAAGAAAGCACGGTTAATAAGAGGCAAATGGAGAGGGTTATTCTTTTCATAATCCAATATTTATATAATACACTGTTGCGTTATGGTCTAGAATTCGTTGTAAATAGAACTTGGCCGTACAACGAATACTTTGATGCAGTGTAGCATACAAATAAAGGGTAATAGAGGAAGCAGTGATTTGTAGATTTTATCCTGTTACAGCACTATTTTAACCTTGTTTGTTGGTTAATGTTGTGAAATGTGGTACTTGAGTGTGATTTAAAAAATGCGAAAACCAGTAAAATCGAAATCTTTAAGCATTAATCAATACGTTCAACATCAACAAATAAAGGGCCTGTAGCTAATCTTTCTGTTTTTAAAAAAGCATGGAAGTTTCCTGTTCCTTCAGGAAGTATTACATCTGTAAAGGTGATTTTTTTCTGGTCTTTGTTTACCGGAAGTTTTAAATGCACGTCTTTGTATTTCAAATGCGCTACACCTTCATTATTCAGTTCCGGAAGATCAAAGCTAACATTATATGTGCCGGACTCCGTCTTTACGCGCCAGTGGCCAAGATCATTCTTGGAAAGGACTCTAGGGCCGCCCCAATCAAACTGAGATAGATTAGTAGAGCGTTGCATGTTGCTGCCAAGATAAATACGTTGAATGCCTTTGGAATCTCTTTCTTCAGTAACCTCGTCAAACCAATTTTCATAACGAGCTAGAAGGTCTTCTACTATTTCAGGATAATTATTGGCTAGGTTTATACGCTCACTTGGGTCATTTTCTACATCGTATAATTCTAAGTTAGCAAGGACCTCTTTTAATTCTTCATCCTTAGGTTGATACAGAATATGGTGTGGGTCATCATGTGGACTTACCAGTTTATATTTTTGGGTCCGCACTGCAAAATGCATGTATTTAAACACGGTTGGGCCGTAATGCATTTGGACAATGAACTCCCTATCTTTAAAGTCCGGTTTTTCCCCTTTCCATAGGGGCAGCAATGATTTACCGTCCAGTTTAATATCCTCAGAAGCTTCAATTTTACAGACATCTAGGATAGTGGGCAGTACATCAATTACTGCACCCATAGTACTGTTTTGTTGTGCTTTTTCAATATGTTTTGGCCATCTAACAAAAAAGGGTACACGAGTACCACATTCATAAACACTTGTTTTTGTTCCTCGTAAATTTGCTACCCATCTTCCTGGGTAAACGTCATTTTTGGTACGTCTGTTCCTTGGGCCATTATCCGAAAGGAAAATAACTATTGTATTGTCTTCAATGCCCAGTTGTTTTAACCGCTTTAAAACGCGACCTACGTTGGCATCAATATTATCAATCATGCCGTAGGTTTTGGCATTGTCTTCGTGAAGTCCTATTTTTCTATATGGGTCGGCTTTTTCATCGGGTACTTCTAACGGAAAGTGTGGCAGGTTGGTTGCTAAATATGTGAAAAATGGCTTATCACTTTTCTCACTCATAAAATCCAGAGCAGCATCGGTAAAAATATCATCGCAATATCCCTCGTATTTTTTAGGTTCATTATTGTGCTCAAGAATGGGGTCAAAATAGGTGTTGCCAGTAGGTCCAGCAGCTTGGCCAATACCACCTCCTTTATGAACAAGGGCTTCTTGAAAACCTTGGTCCGTAGGACGCATGGGTGCATTGTCTCCCAAATGCCATTTTCCGAAAATTCCCGTACGATAGCCGTTTTTACTCAGAATCTCGGCTAGCGTTTCTTCTGAAGTATTCATAAAGTGATCAACTTGTGTAACCCCTGTGACTCCTGTGCGATACGGATATCTGCCTGTTAAAATGGCAGCACGAGTAGCAGAACAATTTGGATAGGAGAAGAAATGGGTCATTTCAAGACCTTGCTTGCCTATTTTTTCAATATTTGGTGTTTTTAAATAGGGATTGCCGTGAGAACCTAGGTCACCATAGCCTTGGTCATCGGTAAGCATAATCAATACATTAGGACGGTCTTGGGCTATAAGAAGCGTGTTGTGGCAAAAAATCGTACAAAGACAAAACGAGAATATAATTGAACTAAATCTAGTCTGATTTGATTTTAATTTTGTTGCAACATATTTCATAATGACCTGTCTTTTGTATTTGTTTGATGAAAATCTTCTGCTAATCCATGTGAAGACTCACTTGGAAATGACCGGTTTTTACACTGCCATCCTTCATCTTAATTCTATAGCCGTATCCGGGAATGGAAACACCGCCTTCTACCTTTTGTGCTACCGGGCCTAAGTTGGCAATTACTTCGGTACCACTAGAGAACTGACTTCTCTGTACTTTGTAATCAGCACTTAGATATTCGTGGCTTTTTAATTCTGAATAAAATGTTTCTTTATGAACAGGGCTTACCAAATCTCTTGCCATTTCTATCATAGGGCGCATACCTTCAAATTCGTAAGGAGCAAAGAATATGGTAGTACCTCTTCCAAACAACATACTTCTTAAGGCTTTAATTCTAAAATCGCCGTTGGCTGTAACCTCATTATCTGGATCTTGAATTTTTCCAAAATTGGCTATAGCTTCATGGTACACCAAATTGAAAAGCGGAGCAGGGTGGGAGATTACAGAAAGTGGGCGGTCCTCTAAATAGGTCATCCCTTCGAACATATCAAAATAGGGTATCCATTGTTCTTGGCCATGTTCGGTACCGTTTACCAAGTTAAAGCTGTCTATATATTTGGCCAGCTCAATACGTCCTTCTTTTCCGTTTTCACGGTATGCGGCAAAAGTAATATCAGTTATATCGGCCTCTAGGCCTAAATAAGAAATTTCATTTTCAATATTTTCTTGAGCTAATGCTTTTTGAAATTTTGGGTCAACACGCGCCCAACGACTCCCTGCGTTCATCAATTTTCCTTCGGCATCACGTTGCATAAGGTCCGTTGTAAAATTAGGGTCGTTCTCCAGCATTGGGGAGTAGGCATGGTAAGATGAATACAAGTACCCATAAGATTTGGCTAAATCTACCGCTGCCTTTAATTTTTTAGGTCCTCCTAAAGCTTCACTGATAGGGGAGTTGTGCGGAACAAAATTAGAAAAGGTTCCCCATGCATGAACAAAAGCTTTATCCACTTTTAATTCATCATGAATGGTCTGTATCGTATTTTTTAATTCATCAAAAGTAAAAGCCATTCCAGGCATGTTCACATAATGAGGATAGCCACCGTAAATTCCGAAATAGATAGCTCCCAAGTTTATCTACATTTGGATTTCTTTTTAGTTTTTCTTTTAAGGAAACAAAATGTCCACGGGCTTTAGCCTCCTTTTGATATTCTTTGGCCATATCTACGTAATCACCACCGGGAATAAAATGGTAGCTCATGCGCATTTTACCTTTCTCTTCGTTCAATTTCCAAATAGGGTCAAGAAAAACAATACGTTGGTAAGTAGACATTTCACCTTTAAAAAGGTATTGACCATTGTTATTGATATTGTATTGCATTTGGGGTCTGGCAGATTCATCTACAATACCCATTACGGCAGATTTTTCGTTATACGTACCCCACCAAGGCATAGTAAGTCCGGTACCGTTGTTGAACAACTCTAAAAAACCTTGTGATTTATTGTTGTAAGTGGCATCATCCCATTTACAAAAACGACCTCCGTTCATAGGAAAAATATAGGACGGACAGATAACTCCTTGCTTTTGAGGAATTACAGCAGCACCCTTATCTTCATCTGTCTTTAAGCTGAAAGCCCTAGCTGGATAACGTAAATCCGATAATTTAAAATTACCGGCATTATGTTCTTTAACTTCAACATCTAACAGAGCTGTTTTGGCATCTAGCTTTAATTCTGTGACAATGGAAACCCCTGTAGCGACGGAGCCGTCTTTGAGAACAGGGTCAATAAATTTGAGAGATACCGTATTATTTGAAGTTTGTGAAACTTCAATTTTTTTACTCTTGGAAATGTTCACCGTATGTTTTTTTCCTTTGGAATCGGTTATGGTCAATAGACCCGCGGCATTTTCCCACGGGTCCGATTTCCAAACGTGACCAGAAGTTTTTTCGGTAACAGAAAAGCATCCTGTTTCAGAATCAATACTCACATTCAACTTTTCATTTTCTAAAACAATAGGGTCTGATTTATAAGTATCCAAAGCGAGACCATTAAATACAGTCAGGCCAATCATAAGTAAAAATATGAGGTTCCGTTTAGCCATTTTTCTATTGTTTTTCGTTTTCTAAGTATTGATTAAGTTGAAGGTTTTATTCTTTTATAAAATCTTTAATCTCATTTTTCATCTTTGCAAAGTGCTTTTCTAAATCGGTATAATTCCCTTCACGAATCATTTTTTTATCAAACAAAGAACTCGCCATACCGGCCCCAACAGCTCCTGCTTCAAAAAACGATTTTATATTGTCTACTGAAACACCACCAGTAGGTAAAAGTTTTATTTCATTAAGTGGCGCCAAAACGTCTTTTATGTATTGAACCCCCAACTGCGTTGCCGGAAAGACTTTTACCGCAGAAGCACCCCAAGACCATGCTTTGTGGATTTCAGTAGGAGTATATGCTCCTGGAAAAATAGGAATGTTATTAGCTGCACAATGTTTAATTACTTCCTCGTCAATAATTGGGGTTACGATAAATTGAGAGCCAGCATCTAAAGCAATTTTTAAATCTTCCATAGTGCAAACCGTACCAGCGCCTACATTAAGCTCAGGATACTCTTTGGCTAAAGTTGCAATGGTTTCAGCAACCTTGGGTGAGTTCATGGTAATTTCAATCGTGTAAAAACCAGTTTTTACGTAAGAAGGCATAATCTTAAGAACCTCTTCTGTTGTTAGCCCTCTTAGGATTCCTACTATTGGGTTTTGGTTATATTTATCCCATGAAAATATATTATTCTGCATAAGTCCGTAATATTTGTTGTTGTCCTGTTAGTAATGCTTTTTCTAAAATTTGCTCCTCAAAGCAAACGATTTGTTCGGTTGGTAAAAATGATTCTAATGCCAGTTTGTAAAGCGTACTGTAAATACCACTAGCTGCAAGAAAGATGGTTCCATCTTTATGCTGTAAACTGGCCAGTTCGCCACCAATCATAAGACCGGACAAAAAGTTAAAGTTTTGTTCACCAGAAACTTGATTGATTAAAGTGTTTGCCCTAATTGAGAATAAAGATTGCATCTGTTGATTTACTAGACCTTTTTTGACTCCTTCCAAGAAAATATCCTGAAAAGAAACATCCCAAGCAGCCGAAGTTAGTGAAGCCGATAAAATGGTATGCTTGCTAATGGTATCAAAAAGTTCACCGGTCATATACGTGGTGAAATCTTTAAAAACATTCGCTTCAAAAGTAATGTGTTTGCAATGCGTGCCTTAAGGTAATAATAAAATACCCTTTTTGTGTTTAGAAAGCGCTTTAGATAGACCAATGGCCTGAACTTCTTCACCCCGCATAACATCTGCATCGCTTTTGGCACCAGATATCAATAAAAGGTCTGGCATATCATCAAAAGGAATATACTTGCTTATTAAATCCTCGCCATTAAAAGCTAAGGGCATATTTGCATAATCTAATTCATGCATGCCTATTGAAGACGAGAGCATTCCGGATGCTACTATGACATAGTCATTACTGATTGTGCCATCTAGGTTTTTGATTTGATCTTTCAGGTATTCTGCAAAAAACTGGTCTTGAGAAATACTAGATTGTTCTTTAAATTCTTGAAAGCGTTTTTTAATGCCCATATCTGTCGTGTGTTCCGAGAGAATTTTGAGCGATTTCGTTTCTATTAAACGCAGCCGAAAATTGGTAGTACCCCAATCGCAGCTAATAAATTTTTCGGGTAATTTCATTGGTGTTATAAAGCTTTGGTTACTCTTTTTTTGGCAAGATAATCATCTAGCGCATAAGTAGAGCAATCCACTCCTATACCACTGTTTTTGACACCACCATGCGGTAAGTATATGTCATATTTTACGCCATTGAGTTGCACTTCACCGAATTCTAGGGAGCTGGCAAAGAAATCAAGCGTTTCTACATCCTTAGAAAATACGTAAGATGCTAGTCCGGCATCCGTATTATTGGCTAGTACAATAACCTCTTCTTTTGTTTTAAATGGAACAATGAGAGCTACAGGACCAAAGATTTCATGTTGAAGTATCTCGGCTTCGTTTTTGTTGAAAGTAATAACCGTAGGTTCAAAATAATAATAGGACCTTCTAAGGTTTTACCACCATATAGTAATTTACCACCCTGTTTAATGGCTGTATCTACAATACCTTTGACTTTTATGACGGATTGCTTATTGGTCAATGGACCCATATCAGGTTTTTTTTCTCGTCCAAACCCAAGTTTGGTCGCTTTAAACTTTTCTACCATGCCAGCGGCAAATTCTTCTATAAGCGATTCATGAACGAAAAAACGATTAGGAGCTACACAGATTTGTCCTGAGTTACCAACTTTAAGAGCTGTACCAATGTTTATGGCCAGTTCTAAATCGGCATCTTTACAAACAATAAACGGGGCATTTCCGCCGCATTCCATGCTGTATCTTTTTATAGAGGTTTTTGCACTTTGTGCGATAAGCTTTTGCGCAGTTTCCGTAGAACCGATCATGGTAATCAGTCTTGGAATTTTACTTTCGCAAAGCGGAATACCAACATCGTTTAAATCTCCACAGATAACGTTTATGACTCCTTTGGGAAAATTAATTTCAGCGCATAATTCTCCAATAATATAAGCCGATAAAGGTGAAAATTCTGAAGGTTTTAAAATGATACTTGAGCCAGCGGCTAGCGCAGGCCCTAATTTAAAACCTAAGTTCAACAACGGAAAGTTATAGGCTAGAAAAGCAACCGCAACCCCCAAAGGTTGTGAAACAAAGTGGTGTTCATGCGTACCTTCCTTATCCTCAATAGGAATGTCATTGCGCTTTAATATTTCTTCAGAATAGTACTGTAACGAATTGGTAATACTGGTAAGGTCTTCTTCTGAGCCTTCCCAAGTTTTGCCCATTTCATACATGATGCTTTCACGTAGCAAGTCGCTATTCTCTATAATTTTATTTCTAAGCTTATCAATCCAATCTAGGCGCTCTTGTATGGGAAGTTTTGACCAAGTTTTAAAACCTGATTCTGCAGCTTTTAAAGCTCTTTGGGTATCTTCTAAACTAGCCCAAGCAATTGTGGCAGTGGGCTTTTCGTCCGCTGGGCAAATAACTTCAAAAGTTTTATTGTTTGAGGCTTCAACAAGTGCACCATCAATATATAATTTCTTATGACCGAATTTTAGCTGCTCCATCTTTATGTATTTCTTTATCTAAATAGTATTCTAATTTGTCCATATCAACATCAACGCCCAAGCCGGGTGTACGAGGAACCTCTAAATGTCCGTTTTCTAATTTTACCTTGTGAAGGGTAACCTCGTCGCGAAGGGCATTTTCAGTTCTGTCCAATTCCATTGTAGGCAGGTCGTTGTACATTCTCTGGATTCTTATCCAAATTGGCCACCAAATGAATTGCTGCACTTATGGCAATCCAAGTGCCCCAAGTATGTGGCACTACATCTTTGTTGTACGCTTGTGCTAGATTGGTGATTCGTTTAGCTTCGGTTAAACCTCCCGTAGCGCAAATGTCTGGTTGTGCTATATCTACACAATCATTGTCAAAAAGACGTTTAAAACCAAACTTCAAATATTCGCATTCACCACCTGCAATAGGTATAGTTGTATTTTCTCTTAGTCTGCGGTAACCATCATAATCCTCTGGTGATACCGGTTCTTCAAACCAAGAAATATCATATTTTTCAGCTTTTCGAGCTAATTCTATGGCCTCTTTATAAGAATAAGCGTGGTTAGAATCTATCATTAAGCGCATATCTGGCCCAATGGCTTTGCGAATTGCGGCAATGTATTTTAAGTCTTGCTGAATACCCAGTCCGACTTTCATTTTGGTAGCCTTAAACCCTTGGGATTTATACAATAAGGCTTCATTGACCAAAAGCTCTTCAAGATTTTCGTTTCGTGTAAAATAAAGTCCTGTAGCGTAGGGTTCAATAATTGGGTTTTTAATTCCGCCCAATAAAACAGATACCGGTTGATTTAGTAATTTCCCTTTAATATCCCATAAAGCAACATCTATAGCACTTATAGCTGCTTGGAAAGCACCACTTCTAGCGTAATCCATAGAGCGCCTGTACATTTCTTGCCAAAGGATTTCATGTTCTAAAGCACTCTTTCCTAAAAGAAAAGGAGTAAAAAAGTCTATCCCGGATTTTATGACCGCTGCAGGCCCGTAGCCTTCTCCCCATCCGTAAGTGCCATCATCCAGTGTTATTTTTACGATACATATTTTACGGGTATCATACTGCCATTGCGAAAAATAGAAGGGTGTGTCTAATTTATGTGTAATAACAAAAGGCTCTATCTTCTTCTGGATTTTCATAATAAAAGTGCTTATAGTTTAATTAATGGTTGGCTTAATAATTGGCGTACCCTAAAATACAAATGGCGATGATGAGAACGGCTAGACCCGCTAGTAAAATTTTAAAAGGTTTGTCTGCATT
Organism: Zobellia laminariae; assembly: GCF_030553095.1. Lineage (GTDB taxonomy): Bacteria > Bacteroidota > Bacteroidia > Flavobacteriales > Flavobacteriaceae > Zobellia > Zobellia laminariae. The sequence goes on from NZ_CP130738.1 coordinate 3,261,800, forward strand.
TTTCCATTCCCCTTCTCTAAAACCCCAAATATTGCTAATAATCAAAGCGAGCCCTAAAAGTATAGGCCATCCCACAACGGGGCCTAGATTGCCCATAAGTGCTGCGCCTTGACCATAAACCCCTAATGCAGCGAACCAAAAAATACCTGCTGCAATGGCCCATTTTAAAGCCTTGCCCTTGTTGGGAATTGAATAGGCGTTCCATGATTTATTTTTGATAAAAAGGTAGAGTGCATAACCACCGTTCATAACAAACGCACCCAGTAAAACAACCACCCATGATGCTAAACTAGCATTTTGGGCACCTACACCATAATCGTTTACAGCTATTGCTGCAACCGGTGCCGCGTTGGAAAAACCAACGTTTAAAAAGGCGGATAAAACACCTGATGCTACGGCAATCAATACCCCAATTTTTATAGATTTAGTAGTTGTTGTGGAATTATTGTGTAATTTATCTCTTTGGACACCTGCTACCGCGGTAATTGCAACGCCCACAAGGAGTAAGGCAACACCTAACATTATGATTGGGAATGACGGTTGGTCAAACGCTCCTTCAATCTGAAAAAGAGGAATAATGGAACCAACTGATGCGGCAAGACCCATAACAATACCATAGGTAATAGAAATACCGGTTTTCTCTACACTAACTCCAAAAAGAATACCACCAATACCCCAAAGGAAACCGTAAAAGGCAGCTAATAATAAAGTGCTACTATCAGCTTTAGAAATGATTTCAAAAAGGTTGGGCATGACAATTAACGCCCAGATAATTGGGAATAATATCATGGCCGTAAAGGCGTGGACTAACCACCAAGCTTCCCATTTTAATGGTGCAATGTGTTTCATTCCTAAACCAAAAGTTCCTTGAAAGAAACTAGCGAATAGAATTAAAACGATAGCTAATAGATAGGTATCCATATGTGTTGTTTTGTTTTCTTTGGAATTAATACTATTGAAGTGAGATGTGCTCAAATCCTCATATGACACAAAGAAAATTGAATATGAAGCAGATGGATTCTCGGATTTTACCCTAGTATGACATTATTTTATCCTAGTTAAGGATAGGTTGGAGTTGGGTGAAATAATATAATGCCAGCACAAGAAGCCCTCCGCTTAAAGCAACCACGCCCGATAATAAACTGAAAGATTTTAGCAAGCGTGAAACGGAAACCTCGTGTACTTCTTTAAATAACCAAAAGAAGCTACTGTTTACGTGGATAATCCCAAGAGAACCCGCACCAATTGCAGCGGCGGTAAACGTAGGGTGCAGGGTGCCATTAGAAATTAATGGAGCAACAATTGAGGCCGTAGTGATAAGTGAAACCGTAATTGATCCTGTAACCGTAGTAAGAAGAAAACTCAATATGAAAGGAATAACTACACCCATAGCTGCAATATCACCTACATCGGAAAACATTGAACCTACTATTTCAGTGTCTTTAATTACCTGTCCAAAAGCACCACCTGTACCGGTAATGAGAATGACAATAGCTGATTTCTCTCCCGAAGTTTTAAAAAATGTATTCAAACGGGTAGAAAAATCTTTTCGAGGGAGTAAAGGAAGTGCAAAAAGTAAGCCTATAAGAAGTGCCCATACAGGGTTTTTTATAAAGGCGATAAATCCGTTTTCCGATGAAAAAATAGTGCCTATGGACATTAGGAATAGTGGTACTAATAAAGCGGCAAAAGGTAATACTCTTTTGATACCTGTCAATTCTTTTATCTGGGGTGTGTCGTCAATATTTGTTTCGGGTAATTTAAGGTCCAAGATTTTCTTGTTCAACTTTATCCACAACAAACCTCCGGCTATTGCGGCTAAGGCCACCACAATATTAATGGGAATCATGTCCCCAATATTGATTTCAAGAATGGCCGCTACGGCAAGTGGTCCTGGTGTTGGTGGAATTAATGCGTGTGCAACCGTAAGACTTATAGCTAAAGAAAGCCCTAGAGTGAGAACTGAATGGCCTGATTTTTTTGAAAGGACGAATATGGTTGGTAATAAGGTTAAATAAGCAACATCCATAAAAACGGGTATGCCAATTAAAAAACCGATTACGGCCATACTTAACGGAAGGTACTTAGTGCCAAATAAATTTATAATGGTATTTGCTATTACATCTGCGCCACCGGTTTGCGCCAGAATTTCACCCAATAAAGTGCCAAATAGAATGATAAGGCCAATCCATTTTAGAGTGTTACCGAAACCGCTTAACAAACTGTCAGTAACCATTTCTACGGAACTCCCTGTGGTTAACCCTAGAATCAATCCTGAAATAAGTAGAGCAGGAATTGGGTGTACTTTGAATACGGTTACCGCAACAATGAGCAAAACTATACAAAGGAGTAAAAATATAAGGCTGGTCACGCGATTGTATTAAAGTTAGGTATGGCTATCCAAACAAAAATAATTGAAATATACGTTCTTAAAAATGCGTGTATTAACCTTTGTAGGCACTATTGTAACCTTCTGACTATTATAAAGAAATGAAGTTACGCTATTACCTTTCAATTTAGCTTATACCATCTCTTTCTGCTGATTATATTTTTGCATGTATTCTGTTGGAGTAATATTCATTAGCGCTTTAAACTGTCTGTTGAAATTTGTTAGGGTGTTAAAACCAGATTGGTAACAAACAGTAGAGATTTGCATTTCGCCTTCTATTAAAAGTTTACAAGCATTGCGTAAGCGTATTTCGTTCAAGTATTGCGTAAATGATTTTCGAGTTTTCTTTTTGAAGTACCTGCAGAACGCATTTGGAGTCATATGCGCTATAGATGCAATTTCTTCTAACTCTATTTTCTTTTCGAAATTTTCCGTCAGGAAATTTATGATTTTACGCATCCTGTCCTTTTCATTGCTGTTGTAAGTATTGGCAATTACTTCGGAACATAAAGACTCATAATTTTCACTCATAGATAAGATGTCCAAAATCTTTAAAAGCCCTACAATACTAGACAATCCTTGGTCTCCAACAAGTCCAGAGATAAGATTGTGAACCATATAAGTGGCAGATTCGGAGAATTTAACTCCTCTGTCCGCGCGTTGCATAAGACCTTTTAAACGTTTTGATTCCGTTAAGTCAAGAAATTCGCTTCCTAAAAAATTGGGTTCAAATTTTATGACAATTAGGTTAACAGCTTCGGCTTCCTGCTGGTCGTTATAATACTCCTTATGGTTTTTAAACAGATGCGGAATGTTGCTGCCAATAAGGTACAATTCATAAGGAGCAAAACTTCCAATTGAGTTTCCTACATAACGCGTTCCGCTACTTTTAATAAAGTAAATTAGCTCTAATTCCTTGTGAAAATGCCAGTTCTGTTCAATACACGGTAATCTGTCTTGACGTGCTAAAAAGGAATTTTCAGGTCGTTTTTCGGTTTGTTTGTACGTCAGCTTCATAGTCTCTTTCTTTTTTGTTTCCTCAGTTTAAAAGCCAAAAGAAGACTTCTCAAAATTTGGATAATCTCTTTTTTATGAGAATAAGATTCTTATAAAGATATAAAATTACCTGAATTATTGATGATTATTAATTTTTAGAGATAGAATAGTGTAAATTGAATTTGCATTTAAATCTATTATTTCAAGGTTCATTAGTATAGTAATTGTATGTAATAAGGGGGAGATAAATTTTAGTAGTTATATGGTTTTTGTCTAGGAGGATGATATTCAGTTAAATAGTTTCTTTTTTAACTTTTTCAGCTCCAATTGAGCAGTACACTACAGGATAGTAAACAAAAAATGCTTCATTAGTTTTAGACACTTAGAAGCATAGATTGTTAATTAAAAAAACCAATGCTTTTCATTCAAACCAACTCATAATAGAGGATTTATTGGTTTTGACCAATGTATTTCTATTAAAACAAGATGAAGATATGACGATAAAAACGTACAAAATCGATAAATTATTTCTCGGTCTCTTCTGCGTTTTAGTTTTAGCAATTTCTTGTACAACCGATACAAAAAAGGAAAGTGCAACAAATGCTGAGTCTCAAAACCCCAAAATAGAAAAGCTAAAATTACAACTAGGTTTTAGTGCGGAACATTTATATAGTCCCGGAGATAATAATATGGGATCTTGGGTATCTATGGCTTTTGATGATAAGGGCAGGTTAATCACCTCTGATCAATATGGTGCTTTATATAGAATGGAAGTTGCACCAATAGGATCAGAAAATCTTACGCCAAAAATAGAAAAACTTAAAATACAGACGGGTACTCAGGTTGCGGATTCAATAATACAAATGGGCTACGCTCAAGGTTTATTATATGCTTTTAACAGTCTATATGTTATGGTAAACCATACGGGCAGTGATGAATTTGAAAAAACAAGTGGACTTTACCGCTTACAGGATACAGATAACGATGATCAATATGATAAAATAACTCTTCTAAAATCATTGAATGGAGCAGGGGAGCATGGTCCGCATAGTATAGTGTTATCTCCAGATGGTAAATCACTTTATGTAATTGCTGGTAACCATACAGATTTACCCGAAATGGATGAATACCATCTTCCTAGGAATTGGGAAGATGATAATCTTTTTCCTCAGATAAAAGACCCAAGAGGCCACGCCAATGACCGTGGAGCTCCAGGGGGCTGGGTAGCTAAACTCAATCCAGAAGGAGAGAATTGGGAACTTATGGCTTCCGGTTTTAGGAACCCGTTTGATTTAGCATTCAATGAGTTAGGTGATATGTTCGTTTATGATTCGGATATGGAATGGGATTTAGGTATGCCGTGGTATCGTCCAACACGAATTTGCCATGTTACCAGTGGAGCCGAGTTTGGATGGAGAACCGGGAATGGAAAATGGTCAGCGGCTTATCCGGATAATGTACCTCCTGTAATTAATATAGGTCAAGGTTCTCCAACCAACGTATTGTCAGGAAGAGGGTCTAAATTCCCTGAAAAATATCAGCATAGCGTATTTGCTTTTGATTGGAGTTTTGGAATTATTTATGCTATTGAGATGGAAACAGAAGGTTCATCTTACCGTGGTGAGAAGGAAGAATTTCTATCGGGTATTCCACTTCCTTTAACGGACGGTGTTATAGGGCCTGATGGAGCTATGTATTTCATGACCGGTGGACGCAGATTAGAGTCGGATTTGTATCGCGTGTTTTACAATAATCAAGAAGAACTAGCTGGTAATATCAAGGATTTAGAACAGACTTCGGAAAATGAAATTCGTAAAAAGCTAGAGACTTATCATGGTACTCCACAGGATGGAGCAATAGAATTTGCTTGGCCCTATTTAAATAGTAAAGACCGGTTTATTAAATATGCCGCCCGTATTGCTGTTGAACATCAACCAGTAAGCACTTGGCAAGAAAAGGTTTATTCGGAAACCGATGCGGTAAGAAAAATTCATGCTGCCGTAGCTTTGGCAAGACAGGGCGATAAAAGTCAGCAGAGCCGATTGATAAATTCCTTGGTTAATATTGATTACGTTAGTCTCTCTGAGCAGAACCAAGTAGACCTAGTTCGTGCTATAGAGCTTACTTTATCACGTTTTGGAGAACCGAATACTGATGTTAAAAGAAAAGTCAGCTCATATCTTTCAACTCATTATCCAGCGGATACAGATGTGTTAAATCAATTACTGAGTAAGACATTGGTTTTTGTAGATGATTCTTCCGTTATATCAAAAACACTTGCCTTATTGGAGTCGGAAGAGGGGGAAAATGCCTCTGTTATGGCAAATACGGCTACGGAGGCATCAGATTTAATTCTTAGAAATCCACAGTATGGAATGGACATAGCCGAAACATTAAAGAATATGCCTTTAGCACAGCATACATATTATGGTTTGGTATTACAAGATGCTACAACAGGGTGGACACCTGAATTAAGGGAGAGGTATTTCAAGTGGTTTTATAAAGCTTTTTCATTTAAAGCAGGACGTAGCTATATAGGTTTTATAGATAAAGCTAGAAAAAAGGCATTGACCCATGTGGCTGCAAATAAAATGGAATTTTACAATCAAATGTCTGGAGATTCCTTACTTAGTAAATCAGGGAATGAATTAGCTTCAAGTGCTATTCAGCCTAAAGGTCCAGGAAGAAATGGGAGGAGAAAGACATTGCTCCGTTATTAGCCGATGGTTTGGATAATAGAAATTTTGAAACCGGTAGAAATATGTTTCTGGCTACCAATTGTATTACGTGTCACAGTATGCGTGGCGAAGGTCAGAACATTGGCCCGGAATTATCCCAAGTTGGTACCCGATTCTCCCCAGAAGATATTCTTAGGGCAATTATTGATCCAAGTGATGTAATTTCAGACCAATACAACACAACCGTTTTTTCTTTAAAAGATGGAAGCTCTATAGTAGGTAGATTGATCAGTGAAGAAGGAGCTAATTATAAGGTTTCTCAGAACCCGTATGCACCGGACATTCTAAGAACCATTCCTAAGGAAGATGTAACGGGAATGAAGATGTCTTCAGTTTCCTTGATGCCACCGGGTAGTATTAATCGTTTGAGTGATGATGAGGTTAAAGATTTGTTGGCGTACCTTATTTCTGGTGGTGATGCCGAGAATGAGATGTTTAGCAAAGAATAATAAAGTTAGAAGGTCAGAATAGAATAAAATATCTATGTCCACAGAAAGTTTTATACGTAACGGGAAAGACAAAATTGGCAATACGGCTCAGGTAGGCGGTATTGAGACTTCTGTTCTGGATAACGGTCTGGGTCGAGGAACACGGATCGCTTGGATCAACACGGGAACCGGACTCAGGTATAAGGTTGTTATTGACCGCGGGATGGATATTGCAGATGCCTTCTATAAAGAATATAGTTTGGCTTGGTTAAGTCAGACAGGAGTTGTTTCTCCCGAGCGATTTTCTGATCAGGGAATGGGTTGGATACGGAATTTTGGCGGTGGACTTTTAACTACCTGCGGACTTTCTCACGTAGGTGGGCCGGAAAAAGACGAGCATGGTACAAGGGGACTTCATGGTCTTATTAGCAATACGCCTGCAGAAATTGTCTCCATTGTTCAGCCAGACCCAGCTGCGGGGAAAATGGAAATGAGTATAACCGGTATTATTAGGGAAGCCCAGGTTTTTGGACCTGTATTGGAAATGAAACGAACCATTTCCGGTAAATTAGGAGAGGCTAAGATTCATGTTCATGATGAGGTAGTTAACCGAGGAAATCAAAAGGCACCTCAAATGCTTTTGTATCATGTAAATTTTGGTTGGCCTTTGATAGATGAAGGCACTGATTTACTTTGGAAGGGAAATTGGGAATCCCCGACACCAGATTCTGAGCGAAAAGTTTTTAAAGACGAAGTCAATTTTAGGAAATGTCCACAGCCTGTGGATGCGCATTCCGGAACGGGTGAAGATGTAGCATTTATTGATGCAGAAGAGGATACGGAGGGTAATTGTAACTGCGGAATCTATAATGAAAAATTGAATTTGGCCGTAGCACTTCGCTTTCCAAAAAAACAATTGCCTTGGTTAATCAATTGGCAACATTGGGGTAAAAATGAATATGTGACAGCCCTAGAGCCAGCAACAAATCCCCCGATAGGGCAAAAAAATGCTAGAGCAGAAGGCTCTCTTATTTTACTGGAGCCAAATGAAAGTAGAAGTTATTTGTTAGAATTAGAAGTACTGTCACCAGAAAAAATAGAATCATTTATAACATCTTTTTATAAAATAAATATTGAGTAATATGGCAAATTCATCAGCTAAAAAAGCATTGGAGCAGGGGCAAGGTATTTTACGTTTGGCGCCAACATGGGTACCGCGTTCTTTTTGTGTTCCTGGGAGAAGAATAAAATTGCACCCAGACGATTATTACGTTTTGGGAGGAGAGCGTGGAGGGATAGATGAACGTTGGTTTTCATCAACGACTCCCGCTGAAAATGGTCCTTTGACGGGCAAGAATGAAGGTTTAAGTCCAGTTGTTCTAGAGGAAGATGGCAAAGAAGTTCAGATTCTTTTAAAAGATGTTATTGATGAATTAAAAGGAGAAATTATTGGTGACCGTCTTTGGGACGAGTATCAAAGTTGGCCTATGTACTCTAAGTTTTTTGATAACATGGGGCCGTTGCCACATCACATTCACCATAATGACGAGCATGCAGCTAAAATTGGTCAAAAAGGAAAACCGGAAGCGTATTATTTTCCACCTCAAGTAAACAATCACGGAGGCGATTTTCCATATACTTTCTTTGGAATAACTCCGGGAACAACCAAAGAAGAGATAAAAGAATGTTTGAAGAATTTTACAAAGGGCGATAATAAGATTACTAACTTTTCATCGGCTTTTAGATTGGAACCGGGAACCGGTTGGGATGTACCATATAATGCTTCATGCTCCAGGTAGTATGTGTACCTACGAACCTCAAAAAGCATCTGATGTATTTGCTATGTACCAATCTTTGGTAAACGAAGCAATTATTCCGGAAGAACTATTGTGGAACGGAACTCCAGAAGATAGAATGGGCGATTTTGATCAACTAATGGAAGTGATAGACTGGGAGTTGAATACAGACCCAAATATGTTGGAAACACGCTTCATGAGACCTATTCCGGTAAAACCTTTAGAGGAAATGGAAGCAGAAGGGTATGTTGATAATTGGATTTGTTACCGTTCCGATGCTTTTAGTGCTAAAGAATTGACCGTATTCTTATGGGCAAACTGTTACTATTAAAGATAGTGCCTGTTACGGAATGATTATGATGCAAGGGCATGGTAAAATGGGTGTTTGGGATATTGAAACACCATCGCTTATTAGATACGGCCAATTAACACATGATGAATATTTTGTAACGGAGAAAGCTGCAAAAGAAGGTGTTACTATCGTAAATCATAGTAAAACAGACCCTATTGTAATGCTAAAACACTTTGGACCTAAAAATCCTGACCTTAAATTATAAATAAACCGTATTTTAGAGCAAGTGTATATTTTACGTTTAAAATACACGGAATTTAAAAAGTAGTTACGTTTAATTTAAAAGAACAGAAGTATGAAAAACAACACTTTTCCAAAACTCCACAATGCCTCATGGCCTATGGTATTGTTGGTAAAGGACCAGATTCAGAGCCGCCTATTTCCTTTGACCAAATGCTTGATATGACTGCAAATGCAGAAGTGAACGGTATTAAGTTTGACGGTATAGATATTGGGCTATTTGATCCACATGTTGATATTCATAGTTCTGATGATTACATAAAAAGATTGGCTGATAAAGTTGCTGGTCGAGATTTGAATATTGGTACTTTGGTAGCTCCTATTTGGGGCGGGCCTACTTTAGGCTCAGATGAGGACCGTAAGACCTTTGTAGCTATGGTGCAAAGAGCATGTCATTTTGGTAAAATTTTCCGTGAGCACGGTGTTAGACAATATGGCGTTATTAGGATTGACTCTGCTTCAAGTCCAGAAGAATGGGCAAAGGACCCGATAAACAATACCAAGTTGATAGCTAAAACGTTTCGCGAGGCTTGCGATGTAGCTGCCGATTATGATGAGAAATTAGCTGCGGAAGGAGAGATTTGCTGGGGAGGTATGCATAGCTGGAAAGCTATGGTAGAAACTTTAGAAGCCGTAGATAGACCAAATATAGGTTTTCAAGCAGATATGTCTCATACATTACTTTACCTATTGGGATATAACGCCCCAGAGGATAGAATTCTGCCTAAGGATTTTGATTGGTCAGATAGAAAAGCATTGGAAGCTGGATTGAAAACAGTTACAGATGCTTTAAGACCGTGGACTATAGATTTTCATGTTGCTCAAAATGATGGTACAGCGCATGGAACTGGATCACATGATAAGACAGGGCGTCACTGTTTGGCTACAGATCCAAACGGTAAATTAGATGTCGCCAACGATGCTGGTTTTTGGTTAAGGGATGGGAATGGAGAATTGACAAAAGCGGTTAAGCATATTTGTTGGGATGGTTGCATGTTTGATAATGATGTGATGCTGAAACAACAGACCTGGAACGATATTTTAGCGACCCTTATCAAGGTCCGCGAATTACATGGATGGAGTTAACTAACAAACGAAAAAATATAAACTATGTCATTTGTTACAGTTAACGGAGTTCAGTTATATTATGAAATAAGAGGAGAAGGCAAACCCTTACTTTTAATAATGGGCATTACAGCTGCATCGGCAGTTTGGGAAAAGCACGTGTCTCATTGGGAAAAAGAATACCAATGTATTCTTTTTGATAACCGTGGGGTAGGATTGTCTGATAAGCCGGAAGGCCCTTACACCACGGCTCAAATGGCCGATGATAGTGCGGCGCTTCTAGATGCATTGAGCATACCCAATGCCGCGATCGTGGGGGTTTCCATGGGTGGAGCTATAGCTTTGCAGATGTCTATTAGACATCCTGAAAAGGTCTCGGCTATGGTAGCTATGTGCCCTTGGGCGAGCTGCGATAGAAAGGGTGAAGCTATATTTCGGCACATTACACATATAAAGGCACATTTAAGGCCGGAGCAGTTTGCTAGTTTTATGCAGTTGCTCATTTTTGACAAGCCTACTTTTGATGATGATGCCGAATTTGAAGGATTGTTAAGTGGCCAGAAAGGAGCTGCTTTAGAAGCTATTCAACAACCCTTGCATGGATTGGAAGCTCAGGCAGAAGCCTGTATCACCCACGACGTGGTAGCACAATTATCCCAAATTAAATTGCCTACGCTTGTAATAGGAGGTAAGCAAGACATGTTCGTACCGGAATGGATGGTACAAGAGGTGTCCGATGGGATTCCAAATAGCGAGCTTCACTTGTATAATAATGCAGGTCACGCTTTCCATTGGGAAAAATTGGACGATTTTAATCCAAGAGTGTTGAACTGGTTAAAAGCTAACTATTAAGTCAGATTATTTCTGGAACGCTTTGGGTTGACCCTTGTCGTTTTGGTGTGAATGACTATCCAATCCTAACTAAAAATAATACAACGATGTCAAAAATAAAAATTGGTTGCGAGACCTATACTTGGGCAATGTCCGGGGAAAAATATAAAAATAAATTAGACCATATTATAGAGGTAACCTCTAAAGCGGGATTTAAAGGTATTGAGCCAGATACGGGTTTTATGAACGGGTTTACAGATCCAAAAGTTTTTAAAGAAACTTTAGAGAAAAATAATATTGAATTATCTGTCTTGTGTCATGTGGAAGACTGGAGAAATCCAAGGGAAACTGATGCGGAAAAAAGAAATTCAGATCAGTGGATCGAGTTCATGAAGCATTTTCCAGAAGCTGTATTGCTGTTAGTACAAATGCCGGGACAAGATCGTGAGCATCTACAAGAGCGCCAACAGAATTTGTTGACTTGTGTAAATGAGGTGGCGACCAGAGCGGCCGGAGAAGGTGTAATATGCTCTTATCATCCAAATTCTCCAATGGGTTCAATATATAGAACAGAAGAGGATTATAAAATTTTATTGAACGGTCTGGATAGTAACGTGATTAAATATACACCAGATGTTGGACACATGGCCAAAGGTGGTATGGACCCATTACCTATTATTAAACAGTACCGTGAACTTGTGAACTGTGTCCATTATAAGGATATGTATGACAACGGTAAATGGGCTGCAATGGGTGATGGTATAATTGACTTTAAGGGAATAACATCTTATCTAAAAGAAACCGATTTTGAGGGATGGATTATTGTAGAGGACGAATGTGATGCTGCAATTACGGATCCAGATGGGGTTACTTTAAAAGATGGTATTTACATAGAAGAGGTTCTTAGACCTTTGATATAAACGAATATGAACATTTTTTAAACTTAAACTTAAAATTATAGTAGAATGGCACACAAAAAAGAACTCCGTATAGGATTGATAGGGACCGGTTTAATGGCGAGGACGCACACAAATGGCTACAAACGTAGTGGTGATTTTTTCCCTGAACTTGAATATCGCCCGGTTTTAAAAACGGTATGTCTTACAGACAGAGAAAAAAGTAAAAGCTTTTGCAGAGCAATGGGATTTTGAATCTTATGAAACAGATTGGAAAGCAGTTATCGCCAGAGATGATATTGATGCTGTGGATATCTGTACTCCCAATGACATGCATGCCGATATTGCAATTGCAGCTGCAGAAGCAGGTAAAATGGTTCTATGTGAAAAACCATTGGCACGCTCTGTAGCAGAAGCGCAACCTATGGTAGATGCAATTAAAAAAGCAGGTGTTGCCAACACCGTATTTTATAACTACCGTCGTATCCCGGCAGTAACATTAATCAAGCAAATTGTAGATTCCGGTAAGTTGGGTAAGATATTCCATTATAGGGCTAACTTTTTACAAGATTGGACTATTAGTCCGGAATTACCACAAGGTGGTGAAGCTTTATGGCGTTTGGATGCCGAAGCAGCAGGTTCTGGGGTAACGGGAGATCTTTTGGCGCACTGTATTGATAGTGCTATGTGGTTGAATGGTGCAATAAAAGATGTATCTGCAGTTACCGAGACTTTTATCAAAGAACGCGTACACCAAGGAACCGGGGAAGTCCAAAAAGTGACTATAGATGATGCTTGTATTTTTCATTGTCACTTTGAGAATGGAGCTTTAGGGGTGTTTGAGGCTACTCGTTATGCTCGTGGTCATAAAGCTTTGAATACCCTTGAGATAAACGGAGAACATGCTTCGCTGAAGTGGGATTTACATGATATGAACTATCTTGAAATGTATGACCATGCAGATGATGCAATAGTAAGAGGGTGGAAAAGAATACTAATTACAGATAGTGACCAACCTTATATGGATAAGTGGTGGATCTAAGGTACGTCTATCGGGTATGAGCATTCATTTGTACACCAAGTAGCTGATTTTCTAAAGAGCTTGGAAACAGGTGAACCTTGCGAGCCTAGTTTTGAAAACGCTTTAATGACACAAAAGGTTTGCGAAGCAGTAATTAACTCGGCCAATTCTAAAAGCTGGAAAGATACCGGATTAGTTTAGAAAGATAGTTTCAAATTCTTTATCAAAATAAAATCCCGCTAAGCAATTAAGTTTAGTGGGATTTTTATTTATTGGTTAAAACAAATAGAATCCTAATTAGTCTAAAAATCTTCTAAACTTATTTAATGTGGCAGAAAACCAATTATAACAAGGCTTATGGATTCAATACTCCGCAGAAATCTAAAATAACTTTTTCAGAGCTTTTTGGTAAATTCTTAAACTCATTATGCGCTACCAAGAAAACAACTATATCTGCTTTTTCATAAGCTAAATTATAATCCGTCATTTTGAAAACAGTATGATCTGCAATATTGGGTTCCACAATATAATACTCTTCATTGTTTGCGTTTTGTAACACGCGCTGTGCGATATATTTAGCAGGAGATTCTCTTAGGTCGTCTATATTAGGTTTAAATGCTAACCCCATAAGCGCTATTTTAGCTTTACGACCGTGGTCTAACTCATACTGTAGTTTAACATTCTGCACTTTTTCAGCACACCAGAAAGATTTGTAATTGTTTACCTCTCGTGCAGTACCTATAATCTTAGATTCCATTGGGTAGTCTGCAACTATAAAGTAAGGATCAACAGCAATGCAGTGTCCCCCAACTCCACAATATAGGTTGTAATATATTAACACGAGGATGTTTGTTGGCTAAGCTTATTAATTCCCAAACGTTTATATCTGCTTTATCACAAATTAAACTTAGCTCGTTAGCAAATGCAATCTGAACATCACGGGAAGAATTCTCTACTAATTTGCACATCTCCGCAGTTCTAGCATTAGTTTTGTGTAATGCACCTTGTACATGTTTAGAGTAGAAAGCAACAGCTTTATTTGTAGAAGCTTCATTTATTCCTCCAATTACTCTATCATTATGTACTAGTTCATACATTACATTGCTTATGAGTAAAACCCGTTCTGGACAATAAGCAATATATAGCTTGTCTCTTAATTCTGGGCGTTCTTCGTAAATGAAAGCCATCATTTTTTCAGTAGTTCCAACAGGAGAAGTCGACTCAATGATATACATATCTCCTTCTTTTAGTAATGGTAAAATTGCAGCCGTAGCAGATTTTACGAAGGAAATATCAGGTTCGTTTTTATCTTTAAAAGGTGTAGGTACTACAATTAAGTAGGTATTTGCAACTACTGGTTTTATACTGGCTTTTAAAAAACCATTTTCTACTGCTGTAGCTACAGATTCTTCTAACGATGGTTCTACTATGTGTATCTCTCCTCGATTTATGGTATCCACGACATGTTGGTTAATATCAACACCGTGTACTTGGGTTCCACCTTCGGCTATTAATGCCGCAGTTGGTAGGCCTATGTAACCAAGACCCATCATTACTACTTCAGGATTATTCATTATCTAAGTTTTCAATAAATTCAACAATTTTTTCACAGGCTTTACCATCTCCATAGGGGTTATGCAGCTTACTCATTTTAGCGTAAAGTTCTGTGTCGTTTAATAACCGCAATGTTTCCTTTACGATTTTGTCCTTATCCGTACCTACTAATATAACGGTGCCAGCTTCAACGGCTTCAGGTCTTTCTGTAGTATCGCGCATAACTAGAACGGGCTTGCCTAAACTAGGGGCCTCTTCTTGAACCCCTCCGCTATCTGTGATTACTAGTTCAGCTTTATTCATAAGCCAAACAAAAGCAGGATATGCTAACGGGGCTATAAGTTTTACATTTTCTTGATTACCAAGTATTTCATAAACAGGTTTTTGAACCTTAGGGTTCAGATGTACCGGATATATTATTTGTACATTTTCGGCAGATTCTCCTATTTCTTTTAATGCAGCACAAATATTGATAAAACCTTGTCCATGATTTTCTCTTCTATGACCAGTAACTAGAACAATACGTTTAGAAAAATCAATTTCTTTCTTTAAATGTTCAATTTCATCATCCTTTAAATCGTCAACTCTGGATACACTTTCAAATAAAGCATCAATCACAGTATTCCCTGTAATTAAAACATTTTCTGGTTTAATGCTTTCATTTATTAAATTATCAAAAGATGTTTGAGTCGGGGCAAAGTGATAATCAGCTATATGACCAGTTATAGTTCTATTTATTTCTTCGGGGAAAGGAGCTTTTTTATTAAAAGTCCTTAAGCCTGCCTCTACGTGACATACTTTTGCACCTGAGTAAAAAGAGGCAATACTGGCACCCATAGTGGTAGTGGTGTCGCCATGTACGTAAGCGTAATCCGGCTTAAAATCTTCTAAGACTGACTGTAAACCAGTAATAATATCAGCTGTTAGACCGTACAAGTTTTGGCCTGGTTTCATTAGATTTAGGTCATAATCTGGTACTATTTCGAAAAAATCTAAAACTTGATCTAACATTTCACGATGCTGAGCAGTAACACATACTTTAGTTTCAAAAGAAGGGTTTTTTAGAAAAACTTTTACTAATGGTGCCATTTTTATAGCCTCTGGTCTTGTTCCAAAAATTATTAAGTTTTTCTTTTTCAAAGAATCGGTTTTTAAGAAGTTAATTATTTTGATTGTCGTAAAATTAGGACTTAATCTTCAAAAAACCACGATTATGTCTTTTGGTTTCAAGTTTTATCTACTATAAGAAATATATTACGAATAAATTAATGTCATTTAAGCAATTTCAAGGAATAATTTAAACACAAGTAATGTTTGGTAATTAAATTTAAGAGCAGAATTTTCCTAGGAGTTTTAATCCTTTTTGTTATTAGGAGAAAAATAATAAGATTAGAATATAGGTTCACTACTTTTTCCAATAAATAAAATCCCGCTAAACAATTAAGTTTAGCGGGATTTCTATTTATCTACTATTTTTAATGACTAGGCTGAACGATACCAGCTGTACATTTTTTCTATACCTTCTTTAAGGTCAATGCTATGTTTCCAACCTAAGCCATGAAGTTTAGAGACATCCGTCAATTTCTTCATTGTGCCGTCAGGTTTGTCAGCATTAAAATTTAAAGAACCTTCAAAACCAACCATACTCTTAATTGATTCTGCTAATTCGCGAATTGAAAGATCTTTACCTGTACCTATATTGATATGGGTATTACGAATCTCTTTCTCACTGGAATTATAGGTGTCTTTGAAATCTCTGCTTTTCATTATAAAAATACACGCATCGGCCATATCTTCTGACCAAAGAAACTCACGCATAGGCTTCCCGCTTCCCCAAATCTCCACACTCATCTTGTCACCGGTCTTTTTTACACCGTATTTCTCAAGAATTGCATAGATATCAGATTCACTAGATTTACCATCTACACCTTCGATTGGACGTTCGTTCAAATCTTTTCGAACATTGTCCCAATCTTGAGCTTCTAACGCTCTACCTAAATGCATCTTTCTAATTAGAGCAGGCAATACATGCGACTTCTCTAAATCGAAATTATCATCAGGACCATAAAGGTTAGTAGGCATTACGGAAATAAAATTTGTTCCGTATTGTAAATTGTAGCTCTCGCACAATTTAATACCTGCAATCTTTGCGATAGCGTATGGTTCGTTAGTATATTCTAAAGTATCAGTAAGAAGATAATCCTCTTTCATTGGTTGCGGACACTCTTTTGGGTAAATACAAGTACTACCTAAAAACAGAAGTTTTTTCACATTGTTCACATAACTTTGGTGAACAATGTTGTTCTGAATCATAAGGTTAGCGTAAATAAAATCTGCCCTATAGGTATTATTGGCAACAATACCACCCACTTTAGCCGCTGCAAGAAAAACGTATTCTGGTTTTTCTTCGGCAAAAAATGAAGCGACCGCGTTAGCATCAATCAAATCAAGCTCAGCATGAGTTTTCAATACAAAATTAGAAAAACCCTCTGCTTTCAACTTTTTAAGAATGGCGCTACCAACAAGACCCCTATGTCCTGCAATATAAATTTTTGCGTCCTTGTTCATGCTATTCGAAATAGTTCATGATTCTGTAACCACCTTCTTTTAAGTAAGTGTCTTTCTTCATCAATTTTAAATCGCTCTGCATCATATCTTCGATCAAGTCTTTCAAATCGTATTTAGGAATCCATCCTAATTTATTATTTGCTTTACTTGGATCACCAATAAGTAAATCAACTTCTGTTGGTCTAAAGTATCTTGGATCTACGGAAACAATTTCTTTTCCTATTTCAACTTGGTAATCAGGGTTGCTACAAGAAACTACAGTTCCTACTTCGTCAACACCTTCACCTTTAAATGCAACTTCTATACCTGCATGAGCGAAACTCATTTTTACGAAATCACGAACAGTGGTGGTTTTACCAGTAGCAATTACCCAATCTTCTGGCTCATCGGCCTGAAGAATCATCCACATCATTCTTACGTAATCTTTTGCATGACCCCAATCTCTTTTAGCATCAAGATTACCTAAGTATATCTTGTCTTGAAGGCCTAAAGCAATTCTAGAAGCAGCTCTTGTAATTTTACGAGTTACAAAAGTTTCCCCACGTATAGGAGATTCATGGTTAAAAAGTATACCGTTACAAGCGTACATGCCGTAAGCCTCACGATAGTTTACCGTAATCCAATATGCGTACATTTTTGCAACAGCATAAGGGCTACGAGGGTAAAACGGAGTAGTTTCTGACTGAGGTACTTCCTGTACCTTTCCGTATAGCTCAGAAGTTGAAGCCTGATAGATTCTGGTTTTTTTCTCCAGACCTAAAAGACGAACAGCATCTAAAATACGTAAAGTACCAATACCATCTGCATTTGCAGTATATTCTGGAGTCTCAAAAGAAACCGCAACATGGCTCATTGCCGCCAAGTTGTAAATTTCGTCTGGTTCTATTTCCTTTATAAGGCGAATAAGATTGGTACTATCCGTCATGTCACCGTAGTGAAGATGAAGGTTTCTACCTTCAACATGAGGATCTTGATATAAGTGGTCAATTCGATCAGTATTAAAAAGAGAGGATCTTCTTTTAAGTCCGTGAACTTGGTATCCTTTTTTTAATAAAAATTCAGCCAAGTATGCTCCATCTTGTCCTGTAATTCCTGTAATCAAACATTTTTTCATAATGCCGAGTTCTAATGGTTTTTTTATTTACTTGCGCAAAGATGTCGATTTATATTCTTACAAGAGTAACATCGGCTTTAAAATTATTTAAAAATGAGGATATTATCGTTGTAAGGTACATACTTTGAGAAAGCCCTATTATGATGTTCACTTTATGTCAAAAGTTGAATTAGCAAAAAAATCAATTCGGATTAAGGTATAATGTAGTTATTTAAACATTCCCGGAAGCGGATGATCCCAACCTTCCCTGTAACTGCGCTGTAGCAATTTAGTAGCTTCAGGGTCATTCATTACAATCATCTGTTTTTGATCGTAAACCAAAGGTCTCTCAAGTTTCATGGCCATATTGGCAAGGATACAACTGGCAGTGGAAATATGTGCTTGTTGAATGTTAGCTATTGGTTGTGTTCCGTTCTCGATGGCCGCTAAAAAATCTAACATATGCGCTCTTGTAGCAGGTGCTGCATGCAATTCAATATCTTTTTCAGTAAGGTCTTCAGGGTATTTTTCTCTTTCGTAAATAACATCGCCGTGTATTTTTTTACCATCGCCATGTGGTATAAAATCATATTTCTTGACATCGCCAGAAAGGGTTCCATTTTCTCCGTATAATATAAATGACCAAGGGTATTCTGGGTCCGCAGGAGTTCCCCAAGATCTATGATTCCATACACAATCAAGCTCATCAAATTCAAAAACTGCGGTTTGCGTATCTGCAATGTTGGACTTCCCATCTTTTTGTACGTAGATGCCACCTGTAGCACTTATTTTTTTTGGCCATCCTAAATCTAGCATCCATCGTACGGTATCTAGCATATGAACGCACATATCGCCTGTAATACCATTACCGTATTCCATAAAAGTTCGCCACCAACGTCTGTGAGGTAAGCCATCAAATGGCCTAAGGGGGGCAGGTCCTGTCCACATATCATAATTAAAAAAGTCGGGAACGGGTATAACGGGCGGATTACCATTGGCACGCATATGGTAGTAACAGCAAATTTCTACATGAGAGATTTTACCTAATAAACCGGCGTCAACAATATTTTTTTTGGCCTCTACCAAATGAGGTGTGCTCTTTCGTTGCGTACCCACTTGAACCACTTTTCCATATTTATTTGCCGCAGCAATTAACGCTTCACCTTCCATTACATCTACACTTATGGGTTTTTGAAGGTAGAGGTGAGCTCCGGATTTTAATACATCTATACCTTGTAGGGCATGCCAATGGTCCGGACTTCCCACAAGAACAATATCTAAATCCTTCTCGGCGAGCATTTTTCTATAGTCGACGTATAGACGGGGAGTTTTTTTGGATTTTTGCCTTAAAGCGAATAATTTTCCAGCTTCCTCCAACATATGTTGATCTACGTCGCATAGGGAAACTACTTCAACATTAGCTACTTGCATAAGCCTAAAAAGGTCACTTTTGCCATACCACCCCGTACCTATTAATCCAACTCGTAGTGTTTTCTCTCTGTTAGCAAAGTCTAGTCCATACGCTCCAAAGGAGGATAACGCCATGAGACTAGAGGTACCTTTAATAAAATTCCTTCGGCTTAAAGAACTGATTTTTTTGTGCATCGGTTTTGTGTTCGGTTCGCTTCCTAAAGATATTTAAATCATTACAATTAACACTATAGTATTGGGGTACTTTAATAATTTGGTATATTTAAATCTTGATCAAACTAATATCTATTTATATGAAACCTAAATTTTTTATTGTTACTTTTTTATTAGCACTTGCTTGTCAACCCATATGGGCCAAAATTGAATTGCCCAATATATTTTCAGATAATATGGTGATACAGCGAAATGAAAAAGTTTTGCTCTGGGGATGGGCAGATACAGGGGAAGAAGTTACCGTTCTTACCAGTTGGGATAATAAAGAATACAAAACTAAAACAAGCATAGAAGCAAAGTGGAGTCTTGAAGTAGATACACCCGAAGCAGGTGGACCTTATGAAATTAATTTTAAGGGTAATGATAATGAGCTTGTATTGAAAAATGTAATGATTGGCGAGGTTTGGTTAGCTTCCGGACAATCTAATATGGAATGGAGCGCAACAACTAATAAGGGTATTGATAATGCCGAAGAGGAAATAAAAAATGCCAATTATCCCAATATTCGTTTTTTTACGATAGATAGAAGAACCTCTGAATATCCTCAGGAAAACATACCTGGAGCTTGGGAGGTTTGTACGCCCGAAACAATGAAAAATTTTAGTGCTATCGCTTACTTTTTTGCAAGAAGATTACAAGGAGAACTCGATGTTCCTATTGGCCTAATAGATAATGCGTGGGGCGGTTCCCCAGCTGAAGTATGGGCACCTAAATCTGTTTTTGATGAGAATGATGATTTAAGAGTTCCCGCAGAAAAAGTAGAAGAGTCACGGTGGAGCCCTGTTTCTCCGTCACAGTTATATAACGGAATGGTACATGCTATAACACCTTTTAAGATTGCGGGAACTATTTGGTATCAAGGTGAAGCAAATAGAAATCGTTTTGAGATTTACGGTAAACTATTTTCGGAAATGGTGGGTTCTTGGCGCGAGGCATGGGGTGCTGATTTTCCATTTTATTATGTGCAAATTGCACCCTTTAAATATAAAGAACGAGAAAGAGGCGTGCAGCTAAGAGATGTGCAAAGGCGTGTACTGAAAACCATACCAAACTCAGGTATGGTAGTCGTAAGTGATATAGCCACCATAGATAATATTCATCCAACCAACAAACAAGACGTGGGTTTACGTCTTGCGAATTTAGCTTTAAAGGAAACCTATAATAGTTTTGAAGGAGAAGTTTACGGCCCGCTTTTTAAAGAGGTTCATCCGCAAGGAAAAAAGATAGAGGTGATCTTTGACCATTCAGCCGGACTTATGTCTAAAGGGAAAAAAGTCACTCATTTTGAAGTGGCTGGCGCTGATGGAACATACCATCCCGCGAAGGCGATAATTAAAAATGATAAGGTTATTTTGTCTTCAAAAGAAGTTAAGGAACCTTTAAATGTGCGTTTTGCATGGGATAATATTGCAGAGCCAAATCTTTTCAATGCAGCAGGTTTGCCGGCTTCGTCCTTTATAAGTGAGTAATTGGTAAGTAACCAATTTTTAATTCAATGCACGGTATTCATATAATTTCGTGGAATAAGAAGCGTACTATGACCTTAATATTTTCTAGATTTTTGACCGGTTTTATAATGCTGGTCATGTTTTTTAATGTTTCATGCAAAGAGAATAAAACCGAGCAGGAAGTGAAAACGCATAAATACACAAATGCCCTTGCTGAGGAAACAAGTCCTTACTTGCTGCAGCATGCCCATAACCCTGTAAATTGGAGAGCTTGGAGCCAAGAAGCATTAGAGGAAGCCAAAAAGAAAACAAATTGGTATTGGTTAGTATTGGCTATTCTTCATGTCATTGGTGCCATGTAATGGAAGAGGAGACTTTTGAGAACGAGGAGGTCGCAAAAATCATGAACGATAACTTTATCAATATTAAAGTGGATCGAGAAGAACGCCCAGATGTTGACCAAGTGTATATGACTGCGCTACAATTGATTTCAGGAAATGGAGGGTGGCCTTTAAATGTCATTACATTACCCAACGGAAAACCTCTTTACGGAGGAACTTACCATACTAAAGATCAGTGGACAAAAGTACTGACCAAAATAAGCGAGTTATATAAAAATGACCCCAAAAAGGCCGAAGAATATTCGGATATGGTGGCAGCTGGTATTGCTGAAGCTAATTTAGTAGAACCTGCAAAGGATTTTGAAGCTATAACCAAAGAGGCTGTAAAAACCAGTGTTGAAAATTGGAGTCAGAACTGGGATTTAGAAGAAGGTGGAGAAAAGGGCGTTCAGAAATTTATGATTCCCACAAATCTAGATTTTCTATTAAATTATGCTGATTTAGTAAAAGACGAAAAAGCTAAGAATCATGTTAGAAACACGTTAGATAAAATGGCTTTGGGCGGTGTTTACGACCAGATAGGTGGTGGATTTTATAGATACAGCACAGATGCCTTTTGGAAAGTGCCACACTTTGAAAAAATGCTTTACGATAATGCCCAAGTATTAAGTCTGTATTCCAAAGCATATACTATTTTTAAAGATGATGCGTACAAAGATTTGGTTTGGGAAACTGTAGATTTTCTGGACAGGGAAATGAAAGATGAGAATGGAGGCTACCATGCCGCTTTGGATGCTGATAGTGAAGGGGAAGAGGGTAAGTTCTATGTTTGGAAAGAAGAAGAGTTAAAGTCGGTTTTGGGAGATGGTTTCGCACTTTTTTCGGACTATTACACTATAAACAAAGAAGCTGTTTGGGAGCATGAAAATTATGTTTTACACAGAAAGGTAGACGATGTTACGTTCGTAAAGGAGCACGGTATAGAGCAGAGTAAGCTAAATTTTATAAAATTCGAATGGAATAAAAAACTGTTAAAGGCAAGAAGTAAAAGAGTACGCCCACGAAGCGATGATAAGATTATTACATCTTGGAATGCTCTTTTGATTAATGGATTGGTAGATGCTTACAAGGCTTTTGGCCAAGACGAATTTTTAGAAAAAGCAGAAAGCGTGTTTTCTTTTATAAAATCGAACTCCTATCAAAACGGAAAGCTAGTTCATACGTATAAAAAAGGAAGTCTACGTAAAGAAGGTTTTATTGAGGATTATGCTTTCATGATAGATGCTTCGCTTCAACTTTATGGAGTTACTTTAAATACGGAATACCTCAATTTTGCCAAGGAGTTGAATAAGACGGTAGAACAAGATTTTGCAGATGAAGCATCTGGTATGTACCATTATAATGAAGGCAATAATCTCATCGCTAAAATAATTAAGACCGATGATGGTGTAATCCCTTCTCCCAATGCAGTCATGGCAAATAATCTTTTTCAATTAGGGCATTTGGAGTATAATACGGACTACAGTACAAAGTCAAAACTAATGTTATCTGCAATGGTGCCAGCGATTAAAGAAAGTGCACCAAGTTATTCAAAATGGAATTCGCTTCTATTAAATAATACGTACCCTTATTTTGAGATTGCAGTAGTGGGTAAAGACGCAGATATATTGGTGAAAGCCTTAAATGAAATTCAATTATCAAATTCGTTGATAGTGGGAAGCAAAGCAAAGAGTGAAGCGCCTCTTTTTAAAGATCGTTATGTGGTAGATAATACATTTATCTATGTATGTCAGAATACAACATGTAAACTTCCTGTAAAAACTATAGATGAAGCTCTTAGGCAATTAAAAAACTTCTAGTTGTAAAAGTAGACGTGAAACCCAGTGTTAAAAAAGTGGTAGGGATACACTTTTTATTTTAAATTGTGCATACAAACTAACAAACAACATATGCAAATAAAGGAAAACCCTGAGGAGTACGACGTTATTATCGTAGGCTCCGGGGCAGGTGGAGGTATGGCTACAAAACAACTGGCAGATGCCGGTTTAAAAGTAGCCGTTGTAGAAGCAGGTCCTTTCTTCGATCCTGCAGATCCCAAAACAATGACTCAATTAAAGAACCCTTATGATTCTCCACGTCGTGGTGCAGGTACCACACGTGCCTTTGGTGAGTGGGATATGTCCTATGGTGATTGGGAGGTTGACGGTGAACCGTATACTCAGGCAGAGGGCACTAATTTTAGATGGTGGCGTTCTAGAATGCTAGGTGGGCGAACGAACCACTGGGGAAGAATCTCATTAAGATTTGGACCAAAAGATTTTAAAGGAAAGACACGTGATGGTCATGGTGAGGATTGGCCAATAGGTTATGATGATGTAAAACCATACTACGATAAAGTTGATAAATTAATTGGGGTTTTTGGAACCAACGAAGGTTTAGAAAATGACCCAGACGGTTTTTTTCTCCCTCCACCAAAACCAAGGTTACATGAACTTTTTTATATAAAAGGAGCTAAAAAATCAGGTATTCCTGTAATTCCTAGCCGGCTTTCAATGCTTACGAAACGAATAAATAATGAGCGTGGAGTCTGTTTTTATTGCGGACAATGTTCAAGGTCATGTTCTGTATATGCAGATTTCTCAGCTGGTAGTTGTTTAATTTTTCCTGCTCAAAAGAACGGTGGTCAAGTAAAGATTTTCGTGAATGCTATGGTACGTGAGGTAACTACCAATGCAGAAGGTAAGGCAACTGGTGTTTCGTACATCAATAAAGAAGATAGAAAAGAGTATAAGTTAAAAGCTAAAGTAGTTGTACTGGCAGCATCGGCTTGTAGTTCGGCACGTATTCTTTTAAATAGTAAGAGCAAGCAGCATCCAAACGGTTTAGGAAATAGTAGTGACCTTGTTGGTAAATATTTACATGATTCTACCGGTAGTAGTGGTATGGCTTTCGTACCAGACTTAATGGATCGTGATGTTTCTTATAACGAAGATGGTGTAGGAGGCATGCACGTTTATTCACCTTGGTGGGGAGACAATAAAGCATTAGGTTTTCCTAGAGGATATCATATTGAAGTTTGGGGCGGTATGGGGCAACCTAATTACGGGTTCGGTTTTGATCAGGACAGCTTCAATAAATTGGTGGGTCAACCAACCGGTGGTTATGGAGATAAACTACGTGATGACGTTAAGCGATATTATGGAGCAATAGTAGGTTTTGGCGGTAGAGGAGAAGGTTTAGCGGTAAAGGAAAATTACTGTGAGATAGACCCGACTACTGTAGATGATTATGGTATTCCTGTACTGAAGTTCAATTATAAATGGTCAGATATTGAAGTTCGCCAAGCGAAGCATATGCAGGATACTTTTGAAGAGATTTCTCATAACATGGGCGGAATCTATTTGAATAAATAAGGCAAGGATAAGGACTATGGTCTTCATGCTCCCGGAGAAATTATCCATGAGGTAGGAACTACCCGAATGGGCAATGATCCCAAAACTTCTGTAACGAACAAGTTCAACCAATTGCACGATGTGGACAATGTTTTTATAGTTGATGCAGGACCATTCGTTTCTCAAGCCGATAAAAATTGTACTTGGACCATCTTGGCCTTGTCTTGGAGAGCATCGGATTATATTATTGAACAATTGAAACAACAAAACCTGTAATGATGGACAGAAGAAAGAGTATACAGACCATGATTCTTGGTGCAGGAGCTTCTGCACTTGCTTTTCACGGGTGTAAGACCGAAGGAGAGGAGCCCGTAATACAAGAAACTGCAGTTACTACAGATACCAATTATTATGGCAGGACGCCTAAAGAAATTGAGCGCGTAGAAAAATTGAATGCGGAGCAATTATTCAACGAACATGAGATGGAAACCATTGCTGTTTTAAGCACCGTTATCCTTCCGCCAAAAGAACCGCATGGTGGTCCTATTGAAGCAGATGTTCCAGCATTTATTGAATTTATTGGTAAAGATATGCCCGATATGCAGAATACATTATTGGGAGGTCTAATGTGGTTAGACCACAGGTCTAATTCAGATAATGAAATAGAGTTTAAAGGAGCTACCTTGGAGCAACAAAAACAGATTTTGGATACAATCTGTAACCATGATTTGGATATACCATTGGATGAACAACCATTAGAAATTCAATTTTTCGCATTGATGCGTAATCTTGTGGTTACAGGTTACTATACGTCAAAAGTGGGAATTGCAGATTTGGGGTACAAGGGTAATTCACCCAATGTTTGGGACGGTGTTCCAGATGAGGTTCTTAAAAAGCATGGTGTAGCATATGATCCAGAATGGATTGCAAAATGTGTGGATCAAAGTAAGAGAAACGATATTGCAGAATGGGACGAAAAGGGAAATTTACTAACATAGATAAATCTGGTTTAGAACAACCATCAGCTTTTAATCAAAATACAAGAAAATGAAAAAAATAAATGTTTTTATTGCAACCGCCCTTTTCACGGTATCACTATCGGCACAAGAAGTAGGTTTGCAACTTTATAGTTTACGAAATCAGTTTAAGACAGATGTACCCGGAACACTTGAGACTATTCAGGGGTGGGGAATTACGAAAATTGAAGGAGGCGAAACATACGGTTTGCCGCTTGACGAATTTAAGAAATTATTGAAATCGAATAGTCTGGATGTGGTAAGTGTAGGAGCTAAGTTTGGCGATTTAGAGAAAAATGCACAGCAGGTAGTGGAAGATGCAAAAGCATATGGCGCCAAGTATGTTATGTGTGCTTGGGTACCTCATGATGATAACAAATGGGATTTGGAAGAAACCAAACATGCTTCCGAGGTATTTAACAAGGCCGGTAAACTTTTAAAAGAAAACGGAATTACATTGGCATATCATCCGCATGGGTATGAATTTCGCCCTTATGAAGATGGCACCTTATTCGATTATATGATTCAGAACGCTACAGACTATACTTTTGAATTAGATGTGTTTTGGGCGCAACATGGTGGTGCAGACCCTTTGGCATTGATGAAGAAGTACAAATCTAAATTCACTTTACTCCACTTGAAGGATATGGAAAAAGGAGTAAAAGGAAATAATACGGGACAAGAAGACCATGAAACTAACGTAGTTCTTGGTCAAGGTCAAGTAGATATTGCTGGTATTGTTGCAGAAGCTAAGGAATTGGGAATTGAATATATGTTCATAGAAGATGAATCATCTAGTGTAGTTGAGCAAGTTCCTCAAAGCTTAGAGTATTTAAAGAGCTTAGAAAATTAATCTAGTACCATTTTTAATGGTGGAGGCCTTTACCTTTTTTGAGGTAAAGGCTTTTGTTTTTTAATCATTTTATTGGTGCTTTAAAATAGATTGTATGCACTACAAATCTTAAGGATGTAAGGTGGTTAAATTGAAAAAAAGTATAGGTTCTATTCTGCTTAATAGAACTGAGAATTGTAGTATAGTAATAAAAAATATTGTTACCTTATGGTCGCTTAAAACCAAATAACTGCTTATGTGTTCCCACAGACCAATGAAGTTTTTTGTACTTACTTGTGCACTTGTTTTTGTGTTAGGTTCTTGTACAAAAAAAGGAAGTACTAAGAATTATCTGCTTGAAGGTAACTTAAAGAAATGGCAGCCTGTAACCCTAACGTTTAACGGACCAGAAGTATCTGAAACAGACTCTATAAATCCGTTTTTAGATTATTCATTATTGGTTAACTTCTCAAATAAAGACACCACCTATACAGTTCACGGCTATTTTGCTGCAGATGGCGATGCGGCCAACTCTAGTGCTGAAGCGGGAAATAAATGGCAGGTAAAATTTTCTCCTGGTAGAAACTGGTGAATGGGATTTTAAAGCCTATTTGATGGAAGGAAAAAATATTGCCGTCAAGCAATTCTCCCTGCCCAAAAAGAATAAAAGCATTTGGGATATAAAAGGAAACTTTGAAGTACAACCTATAGATTCAACCGAAAGTGGATTTTATAGCAAAGGCATGCTCGTTTATAACGGCACGCATTACCTCAAGCAAAGTGAAACGGGAAAGCCTTTTTTGAAAAATGGAGTAGGTAGTCCTGAGAACTTTTTGGCCTATTCTGAATTTGATGGAACTTACGATAATGGAGGACCGGATACGCCAACATTAGAAGACGGCCTTCATGAATATCCTAAACATGTAGATGATTGGAAGGATTCAGACCCAGTATGGGGCTTTAATAATGGAAAAGGCATAATAGGAGCCCTTAATTATTTGTCTAATAAAGGAATGAACAGTCTTTATTTTCTTGTTATGAACGAAAATGGAGATGGAAATGATGTATGGCCATGGATTGCGCCTAAAGAGCAAACCAGATATGATGTAAGTAAACTAGACCAATGGGAAACTGTTTTCACTCATATGGATAAACTGGGAATGGCCATGAATGTTTTTACTCAAGAAACAGAGAATGATACGGTTTTGAACAAGGGTGAATTAGGACTTGAACGGAAACTATTTTATAAAGAATTAGTAGCTCGTTTTGGCCATCATTTAGGTGTTGTTTGGAATTTAGGGGAAGAAACCAATCGTAGCCCAGAGCAGTTGAAAAGTTATGCAGATTATATTCGCAAAATTGACCCTTACAATCATCCTATAGCGGTTCATAATCATGTCCGAATTACGGGAGAACGAAGAGAAGGTAGGCCTTTAGACCCTATAAAAGAAACATTCACGCCTATGTTAGGATATCGTAATTTTGAAATTCCATCCTTACAGATGTATGATACTACAGAGGTCCATAAGGAAGTGAAAAAGTGGTTGGATTTATCTGTAAAGAAAAAAAGACCATGGGTAGTTTACCTTGATGAAATTGGTCATTGGGATATTGGCGTAACTACGGATACTGCCGCCAATAATAACCATGACATGGTCATGCACAGCAGTCTTTGGGGAAGCCTAATGTCCGGTGCGGCCGGTACTTATAGTATTTCGGCGGTAAGGATATGCCTAATAATGATATCTCTGCAGAAGATTTTAGAGCGCGTGATGCTTGGTGGGATATCAGCAATAATGCCCGGAAGTTTTTCGAAGACCACTTGCCGTATGAAACAATGCAAAATCATGACGAATTGTTGAGTAACGATAAAGCCTACTGTTTTGCTAAAAAGGATGAAATTTACGTAGTGTATTTGCCAAAGAACGAGACTACCGATCTTGCCATAGGCGATGGTGCTTTTACCATTGCTTTTTATGACCCTAAAGCAGGAGGAATGTTGTTTGACAAGCAAAACGAAGGCTGGAAAATAACCAAGCCTAACAGTGTAGAATTATCCGCTTACAATGGGCAAAAAGATAAAGATTGGGTAATTGTTATAGCAAGAAAGTAATATCTTGCATGTAAATTGAAAATCGATTTTATATCAATATATCCCTTAAAACTGACAATCATCTCATGTCAGGTAGATAATTTATTTTATGAGGAATTTTTATAGTACGCTTATCGTATTTGTTTTTTTAGTGTCTTGTGGTGACAATCCAAAAGCAGACCAGAATGCAGAGAAAAATGAAGATGTAGTTACAAAGCAGGTGGATACGGTAGTTAAAGAAAAAGAAGTTCCCAAGAAAAGATTTAAGTCTTTTGAAAAGTTGGCGGATACTACATTTGTTCGTTTAGCAGATTTTAGTGATGGTTTTGGTTATGAATTACGATATGCTACCAAAAATAATTTTCTTAAAGAAAAAGTTTACGATTGCCCGGAATGTTACACACGGGTGATAACGGCAAAAGCTTTATTAAAAGCTAATGAAGATTTCAAAAAAAGCGGAGTACGCATAAAGTTCTTTGATTGCTACCGTCCAAATTCTGTACAATACAAGATGTGGAAAATAGTACCCAATCCGCAATATGTAGCCAACCCTAAAAAGGGCTCTATTCATAATAAAGGAGGTGCCGTAGATATTACTTTGGAATCTTTAGATGGCGAAGAACTGGATATGGGAACCGATTTTGATTTTTTTGGAAAACGGGCTTATCATGATAATTTTGATTTACCAAAAGAGATATTGGCCAATAGAAAACTTTTAAAGGAAACGATGGAGAAGCACGGGTTTTGGTCTACAAGAACAGAATGGTGGCATTATAATTTAGACGGGGCGCATAAGTATCCGATAGCAAATTTTAAATGGGATTGTAATTAATGATAGTATTTAAGATGAAAAAACTAATATTTCTTACCGTATTTGCAATGAGTGTAAACGTATTTTCACAAGACACCATAATACCTTTATGGCCAAAAGACAAGATACCTAACCACGTGGTATCTGATGAAAAAGAAGAGCATGTATTACAAGATATTTTACGTATTAGTAAAGTTCAAGAGCCAACAATTGAAGTGTATTTGCCTTCAAAAAAGAACGCTACTGGCCAAGCGATGGTAATTTTTTGGAGGCGGATATCGTATTTTGGCCTATGATTGGGAGGGTATTGATATAGCCAAATTCTTGAATAGTAAAGGTATAGCAGGCATTGTAGTGAAGTATCGTCTTCCTTCAGCGGTATCTCAGACTAATCAAGAAGATGTACCGTTAATTGATGCACAACGTGCATTACGTTTAGTTCGGAGCAAAGCAGAAGAATTTAACATAGACCCTAATAAGATTGGCGCTATGGGCTTTTCCGCTGGAGGACATTTAGCATCTACGTTAGGAACTCATTTTGATGAAAAAGTATACACACCAATTGATGAAGCAGACAAATTGAGTGCAAGACCAGATTTTCTGACCTTATGTTACCCGGTAATTACTTTTAATCAATCATCTACGCACAAAGGTTCTCAGAATAATTTACTGGGTAATAACCCAAAACCCGGAGCGGTTGAACGTTTTAGTAACGAGAAACAAGTATC
The DNA here is from genome assembly GCF_030553095.1 of Zobellia laminariae. Classification (GTDB taxonomy): domain Bacteria; phylum Bacteroidota; class Bacteroidia; order Flavobacteriales; family Flavobacteriaceae; genus Zobellia; species Zobellia laminariae. Next base: position 3,292,071 of record NZ_CP130738.1, read on the forward strand.
GGCTAATACGCCGCCTACCTTTTTGCTGCATGCAACTGATGATACATCTGTTCCAGTAGAAAATAGCTTGGTATTTTATAAGGCGTTGGTAGAAAATAATGTTCCTGCTGCACTACACGTGTTTCCAACAGGAGGTCACGGTTTTGCTTTGGGGTTACAAGACCCATATTTAAGAACCTTACCAGAGCTTTTGTTTGGTTGGATGGAGAGTCTAAAGTAGTTGTAGCATTTTTCAAAAAAGATAACAGAATATCTGTCTAACTTTTATATTTTTGCAATCCAAATTCGGGATGTAGCGCAGTCCGGTAGCGTACACGCCTTGGGGGCGTGGGGTCGCAGGTTCAAATCCTGTCATCCCGACTAATCACAATTAATGTGGTTCCAAAGCACTGTTAACTAACTAGTTTACAGTGCTTTTTGTTTTTATTACAATAATATTACATCACTAAATATATCAAACATGGTTGTTTAAAAGTATAATAACTTTATATACTTATGTAATCTTTTAACTGCTGCTTTTCTTCTCAATACTTTGACTACGTGCAGCATAACCACTGTTTAATGGTACTTCTTTAAGTGGTATTGCTCCATAGGCTCCTCCATCTTATCAATAATAATTTCAAGATCTTCATCAGCCAATAAGGTTCTTATATGGTCAATATTATCGCACCATGTTTCCTCTTCATTTTTATCAAGACTCGGAGACCTTTCGTTAGATCGGTTCTCGTCAGCTACAACACGTGCTTGTATTCGGCTGAGGTTTGTCGGACTCATAATTTCAACTCCGTAAAGTGAATTTGATGCCTTTTTTACGATAAGGCGACCATCTTCTACCCATGCAGTTTGCATTGTTTCGTTTATGGTATAACCTGCTTTTTCAAGCGCAGATTTTATTGCTTTTCTTCTTGCTTCGGCGATACGGTTTTCTGAAGTATTCTTATAAAATTCACGAGCTTTTGCAGCCGTTTCTAACAAATCTTTAAGTGACGAATTTTCGAGTTTCTCTCTCCACTGTGCCATAAATTTAAAGTCTTCGCCTAGTGTTTCTATGAGTAATAAGCTATTACTTAAATCTTCTCGAGCTTCTCTGAGTGCAAGTTCATTTTTAGTGAAATCTGCAGCGTCAATGATTAGAGAATCCAACTGAACCTCATAGTTTGCTTCGCTTGAATCAAGCAAACCACAGCGGTCTATTAATGCCTGTATTTTATCTTGAGACATCTCGTGTACGTACATTTCTTTGAGTGTATCTTCTAGTTTTTTCAAGCGTGACTTGGTTCCCGGTAACTTTGCTTTCCAAGCAGTGACAGATAACATACAATCGCCTTGTGACAAACGTTGCTGCATTTCTAATTGTTCTTCAGATAACTCGTCAGTCTTAGAAATTGATTTTTGCAGCAGTTCGTATAAATCATCTATTTGCGATTTATATGTGGCTAGGTGACTTTTTGTAATAATACTCGGAGCATTAAAAGGTTCTATAGCAATATTATTTTCTATTGATAGTGCTTTCAACTCGTTATGGGTGCTCTTTAGATGTTTAAAGCTATCCCAATCTGTGGTGCGCTCGTTGGCTACTTTTTTTTGTAATTTCTTTAATTCAGTGTTTAAGTATTCAATTTGCTGAGGTACTTCTTGTTCAATTTGCAAGTAATCATCGATGGTTAAATTTGCAAAATGCGCATAGGTATCTACCAAGCCTTTCTCCAAATCTTTATCTAATAGATTATTGTTTTGAGCGTAGTCTTCGGTTCGTGCGAGAGCTTTTTTTAATAGTGTAATCCATCGGTCTTTTATAATTTGTCGTTCTTGTGGTGTAACAATACGTACTACTTTAGGTCCGCTCATTAATGTTGTATTAGTGCCATTTCTATGGCGTTTTTGAGTTTTAATTGTTCCTCTTGAGTATTCTCAAGCCACTGATATGATGTCGTTCGGTGTATATGTGGAATCGATCTCTTTAATACTTTTGGGCGCCATAATTCTCTATAACGAGCCTGTTTTAAAAGCGTATTATAAGGTGCGTCACATTCTATACCTAATACAAAATGGCCTTGCTGTTTGTCTTTAATGGCAAGATCCATATAGAAAACAGAATTATCACTGTCTTCTACCGTCTCATAACCCAAACTCTCAACATAGGCTTTAACGATATTTTTGAATCCGTCATTTCTGATCTTAGCTATTTGCTGTTGATCGCTAGTAGATAAAAGGCGTAAGGTTTTGGTAGCCATCTCAATCTGATTATTAGAATGTATTTCTGCATAATTGAGATACGTTTGTATATAATCTCTAGGTTTAGAGGCTAACCTTCCTGTAGATAAAATATCAGATATTGCTTGCGTAGGCATTGAGGTTGCAATAACCACTTTGTTTCGAGCTCTAGTGATGGCTACATTTAGACGACGTTCGCCACCGCGATGACCTAACGCCCCAAAATTTCTACGAAACGAACCTAAGGTATTTATACCAAAAGTGGTACTGAACAAAATCATATCTCGTTCATCACCTTGAACGTTTTCTACATTTTTAACAAAGAAGCCCATATCTTCTCCATCTTGCTGCTTATTACGAGCAATGGTAAGGGCTCGACCGAACGTAAGATCATCTGCCGCATGTTGTTCGATAATATCTTCAATAAGTTCTGCTTGCTTTTTATTGAAGGTAACAATACCTGTACTCAGCCTTTCTTCTTCGGGAAGTGTCCAATGTTTAGCTAAATAAGCAATTAATGTATCGGCTTCGTCTCTATTAGTCTGTTCGTCATAAATTCCATCAACACGAAGTACTTCTATAGGTTTTACAGCAGTAATTTCTTCCTTCGGATGATAGGCAGGAATATGTAACATACCATCATAGAATGCGTAATTAGAATAATTGATAAGTGCCTTGTATTGTGAACGATAATGTATTTGTAGGGTAGTGGTAGGCAAGACTGTTTTTGCCAAGGAAAGCAAATCCGGACTGTCTTTTACCTCCTTTTTATTCCACGCATCTTCATAATTTACAAGCTCTTCTTCAGAGTGATCTTCGTCAAGCTCTGACTGATCTGTATCATCATCGTCATCTTCTATCTTCTTGGTGAAAAAGCCTGTCGGAGGCATTTGTTTTTCGTCTCCGCTTATAATTACCCGTTTACCTCTATATAATGAAGGTATTGCGTGATCGACTAACATTTGCGATGCCTCGTCAAAAATTACAACATCGAACATACCTGACTGTAAGGGCAATGCTTGAGAAACCACCTCAGGGTTCATAAGCCATACTGGTCTGAGCTCAAGCAATCCCAATGGTTCACCTTCTGTTATAAATTCACGGAGTTTTTTATAATTCTTACCTCTCAATCTTGTGATGCCATTCCATGCAGATTGCGATTCTATGTTATCAAAATTGAAGTTAAGTGCTAGAATATTTCGATTGAGCGTTTCCATCGACTTCAGATTTTTTTCTAAATCACCAATCTTATTTACCACCTCACTTTCTGCCATTAGCATTGACGGATACGTTTTTTCTATACGCTGCTTCCAAGCCAATAATCCTTCACGATGAAGCGAAGTACCAATAATATCCGACCATTTTTCTTTAGGGAAATTTGATAGTTCTTGTTCATAATTTCTAAGAATGGCAAAGATTTCTATCAGTTCATTTTGAGCGGGACTATCGTTAAAACGTATTCTAAATTTTTGATAGGCGACAAAATCAGCCATATCAGCAATGATCGATGTAATAGGGTCTAAGTCCCTGTAATTATGACCTATAGCATGATTGAAATTAGAGACCGCATTAGGTGTCAACCATTTTTCAAGCACCTGTAACTTCTCTAGAGATTTTTGTCTGTTTTGATGGCGTGTGCTTGCATTTTCTAAAGCAATAGAAAACTCTTCATAGGCATTTTCATCACCCGTTTCAAGTATTGCTCTTGCCTCATCTTTTGCAGGGCAGCTACGTAACGTACTTACTAGTGAAATTGCTTGTGATAAATCTCGAGTAGTTGATTTTATAGCTACAGCCAATCGTCTCGGTTCATTTATGACGAGAGAATTAGTCTTTAATTTTACAAGATTTTGAGCATATTCATTACGATAAGCTCTAAAATTATTTTCTAGGTTTACTTCAGCTTGTAATTCCCTAACAGTATTATCATTTAATTGAAGGTGATGCTCATTCGTTACTTTTTTAAGTTGAGCTTTATGAATCCAGTAAAAAGGATTCATAATTTTAAGGCCAGAAGTACTTAAATAACTCGTACACGCCTTATTTAATTTTAATACTTTATCATCGTCTAACGTATCGAAATAATGAGTAAATCTATCATCTTTATAGTTAGTGATAAGCTGCTCTACTTGTTCTAATAATTGATTAAGCTTGTCATGAATATCTTCACCAATAGAGCGGTTATCAAATTCATCATAAAGAAGATCTAGCCAGAGTTGACTTTGAGAAGCTTGCGATTTTGATACATTTATCAACACATTTTTATGTGAAGCTAACCATTGACTATAATGTTCGGCATTAACGGTGTCCAGTTTTCCGGTAGACTCTTTTATAAAATCTACACGCGTTTTTTCTGTTTCATAGAACGTATTAAGGTCTTTGGTTAATACTGTTTCGGTAGTACTATCAAACGAAGTTACTTGAAGGTTATGAAGATTATTGCCTTCATACTTAGAGGGTACCCAATCTGTTATTAAGCTACTTATTTCTTCAATATGTGTGTTAAGCTTGTCTCTGGTGCTATTTTCAAAAAGCATTCTCAGTTCTGGTACTTCTAGGTATTCTTTCGAAGTAATAGCAATCAATTCTGATAGTACATTTCTGTAGCTCAACCCCGAAGTATCGTCTAAAAGATGAATTTGATGAGATAATACATCAAGATTTGCTTCAATTCGATCTATTTTTTTCCGAGATCTTCGCGCTTTTGTATAAGATTATCTAAGGTGTGTTGATTATAGGGTTGAGAATAATAGTGAGCTATTTGTTCTCGTATACCTTGTATAATCGGTTGGCGATCTCGTATTAAATCGGTAATAAGCAAAGCTCTTTTATCTAAGCCTACTGCCTGTAACCTTTTTAAAATAACTTGTATTGCAGCTCTCTTTTGAGAAATAACCAACACCTTTTCGTTTCGACCAATACAATCTGAAATAATATTGACAATGGTTTGACTTTTACCCGTACCTTGGTGGACCTTCTATAACGATACCTTTATGGCGCTGATCTACTTTTTAGAACAGCATTATCTTGAGAAGGGTCAATTGCCATTGTGGTATACCGACCATTTTCGGTACTGTCTTCTACTTGGGTAGTTATTTCAGGTTCAGAAATTTTTAAAATAGGTTCCATTGATGAACCTGTGTGTGGTAATTTTTGTAAAAGACGTAAGTCTTCACTAATGGCTTGACCGGTAAAATTTGCATTAAAAAATACCGCAGATGGGTGCAGGTCTGTTCCAATTTCATCTCTATTGAAATTAACACTAGGGTGTGCGGTGAGTTCATTTGTTTTCGCAGGAAAACACGCGCTAAACGCATCGATAATTTCATTTATTTGTAGCGATTGTCTCCCTAGAATCTCGCGACTAATTTTTTCTATTTTTTTATAGCTATCCGAATCTAATGAATTTGCCAGCGCAGGGTTGAGTCTTATTTCACCTTGTGCATAATCAAAACTTATTTTGAGTGATGTTGTACCTCTTGAGCTAAGGTCAAGAGAAATCGGCCATAACAGTATAGGCATTAAGCGAGGCCTGTGTGTCATTTTCTGTTGAGAGACTAAAAAGGGAAATCCCATGAATAGGGAATCTAAACCTGTATCTCGCTTAAAATTGGCAGCTTTTAGCAGCATTCGTCGTGTTCGTCGTGCTAAAAGGGCATTTTTATTGAAAGCTATTGGATCTACATTTTCTGCCCCTGTAGATCTTTTAAGAATACTTTGTACAAGTTTTTTAGATGATTTTAAGCTTGTGCCGAGTTCATCTACATCAATACGAGATGAATGTTTTGATATAATTAATCTTACAAGTGGTCCTCTAGAAGAAGCGTAAACAACCTTTTTTTCAAAGTGTCGTAACAAGCTTGAGCCGTATTCATGTTTTTTGGTGGGGCGATCCATTGATTTTTGGGTATAGAAAGACACAGTACCGAAGGTATTATGGGTAATCGTTTTTCAATTCTAAAACGATCAGCCCAGCGATCAAGCGCATCATTATTACATCTAGAAAAACCTTCTAAATGATTATTAAGCATCTCAAATATTTCTAAGCGATACTTTACCAAGCATGCCTCATAAAAGGGAATATTGAGATCAAGATTATGCTTATTTCCAAGTTTTATGGTTTTCTTTAAAAGGGCCTCTAATGTAATAAACTGATCTCGAGTGGCACTTAGTACAAGAATCATATCTTCTTCTCTTACCCTAAGGTTACTCATAACATCAGAGAGTCCGGCGTTATGTGCATCGGGGTAGAGACGTCGTAAGTAATCTAATTCAGACTTAAGTTTTACCCTTGATGAACTTAGGCTGTAGATTAGAAATTTGTCATTATCTAATTGTATACCTTGGTTTTTAGCTTTCCGAGCAATGTTTGCTTTTCTTCTTTTCTTTGAGTTGTACAAGCCATTTTTCTCGCTGTATACTTGCCAAATAATCTGGCACGTTTCCTTCCACAAGGTTGATGGCTTCTTTTGTGTTTCCCATAAGCCAAGCGGGGATTACAATTTGTCCACGCCAAGTTAGTGGTAAAGCCTCATTTAAGACCATTAAGGCAAGGGGGTATCGCCATTCTAGAGGTATATCTTCTTTGTTACGAAGATTACGTACAGCAGCAGCTTTTTCATGATTTCCAAGTACCTCATTTACCCAGCTGGCAAGTGATCCAGAGTTAAATAGTGAGAGTCCTTCTTCCCAATGTGCTTCTTCGGCAGCGGCAAGTGCAAAGAATGCTACATTTGTATAGCTTTCTGAGCCAAGCTCTATTTTCTTTTCTTTTTGTGTGACTGTTGTATGTTGTTCAACAGGGGCTTCGACTTCTTCTTTTTTAAGCCATTTATCAACCTGCTCCCAATTCCAACGTTTAACAGGATTTCGACTTAAAAGACCTCTAAGTAAAAGTAATATGCGAGCATCAATAGAAGTTGGAATATCAACACCTCTAGTGATTAAATGAATCATAAAAGCTTTATCGTTGATGTTTTCAAAGAAAGTCCCTTTTGTAATGTGTTCCAGAACAATCATTCCAAGGCTCCACCAATCTGAAGCGGGACTAATACCACCAATAATCGCTTCTGGCGCTGTATACCTAGTAAGTTCTATAGGCGTATCCGTATCAAGGTCATAATCAGACAAACGAGCCGAACTAAAATCTATAATTACAAGATCAAAACTTTCTGAATTTCTTAAGAGTATATTAGTAGGGCAAATATCGCGGTGTCGTATGCCTGCTTCAGAAAGGTCATGTATAGCTCGGCCAACCTCATCTACTAATTTTTCAATCTTGTCTAATTCTAAGTACCCTAATTTATCTAAAGAACCTCCTGCGATACGCTCTGAGACCTCAAAAAATCTACCGTTCCAAGTACCCGTTTTTATGAGTGTTGCAACATGGTCGGTATCCATTTTGTTCAATACCTTATAAATGCCCTTGTCTGGCTCGCTGTTTTCGAAATATAGGGTAAGAAAATATTCTTTATCTGCAGTGTCTTTAACGATATAACACTCTTTGGTGGTGCGTTGTGTCTTTACAGTTTTTACAATCTGATATTCGTCTATTTGCTTGGCATCTGCATTTTTTTGAGGTGTGGATACTTTTTCTATATCTGCACCACATTCCATACACATAAAGTCGTTTGGCTGTACTTCGTGTCCGTTAGTACAGTGGCGTGAAATGTTGACTATAGGGGTATTTTTAATTTCTATTTTACCGCCCTTAGGTGTTTGTGTAACGTTCATTAACAACCAACTACACGTAGCATCGTTGACCGTATTTTGGCAATACATTTCTTGAACGGGGCGTTCACTTTGGCAAGCAGGACAAACTCTTACAAATTCCATACATTATTTATTTTTAGTCACTGCTTGACTGTGCGATAAGGTTACATTATTTTCTTTACTTGCTTGAGCAATTTCTTTCATACCGTTGATAGGTATACCTGCCATCCAAACGGTTTCTGGAGTAATATGAATGTCCAATTCTTTTTCTAATGGTTGTTCTAAATAAGTAGCAAATTCACTTTTACCCAAGGAAGTTAAAAAATGTACTTGTTGATTATCACTACCGAGAAGTCTTTTTGTCTGACTTTTAGTGTGATCATAAGGTTCAGAAATTAGAACATCTATTAATCCGCTTTGAACAAGTTTTTTATCCTTCAAACCATCAAAAGAATATCCGCTGTAAACCAAGATGTTTTTGTTATAAGAATTTAAGAATTCAAGCAGTTCTATTAGCGCATTTTCTTGATCAAAAGGTTCTCCGCCAGAAATGGTAATTCCGTCACATTGTGGTAACCAAGTTTTTAAAACCTGCTTTAAGTCGTTAATCGATACTTTGTTGATATTAAACTGCCAAGTATCCATAGAAATACAACCTTCACAGTGTATAGAACAACCTTGTAACCAAATACCTATGCGTTTTCCGGGTCCTAAGGTTGTTACAGGATAATGCATACGAGATATATGTATATCCATAGCAATTATTGTTTTTGTAACGTGATGGTCGTACCTGTATTGTTGACGGTAATAGTAGTAGCTCTCAAGACATCATTAGGCGTAGGGTCAAGACTGAAAAGGGATCTAGAAATAGGCGTGATAAAGTGATATTCTATTTTATTTCGAATACCTCGACCACCATTACTTAGGTCTTTTAAGGCTAATTCTTTTAGACTGGCTTTTACAGCATCGTCTAAATCTAAGGTAATATTGAGTTGTTTTTGAATCGCTTTTAAATGACCATTTAACATCATATCAAAAATCATCTCACCTACATGAGGTCTTATGTAATCAAATACGATAATATTATCGCCAATACGATTTAGAAGTTCTGGTCGGTTCAATTCAAACTTGAAATAGTTCTCTATTTCAAGTTTAATTTTTTCTTGAATGGTTTCAAAAGGGTCTTCATAAGAAGTATGCGCTATACGACCACCAGTTGCTGTTTTCTTATAAATACCAAGGTTAGAAGTAAAAATGATAAGTGTTTCTGAAAAATATACTTTATCGCCACGTCCGCTGGTTAAAACTCCATCATCAAGGATTTGAAGAAATTTATCTAATATACGCGGATGCGCTTTTTCAATTTCATCAAATAGAAGTACGCTAAAAGGTTTTTCGCGTACCGCATTGGTAAGCTCGCCACCAACATCATAACCTACGTACCAGGAGGTGCTCCTAAAAGTCGCTGATCAGAGTGTTCTGCGCTAAACTCAGACATATCAAAACGTATGTATGCATTCTCATCACCAAAAAGCAAGCTAGTAAGTGTTTTTGCTAGTTCTGTTTTACCAACACCCGTTGGTCCTGCTAAAAATACTACACCTCTAGGGCGACTATTTCTTTTAGAAGAGCCTACACCTGTAATAGCTCTTTTAACAATATCCATAATATGTTGTACAGAATGATCTTGCCCTTTTACACGGGTTTTAATAAAGGTTTCTCCCTGTACAATTTTCTCTCTGTCAATATTTATCCAAGGATCTTCTGTAACCCCAACTTTATATCTACGAACGGCATCTGCAATATGGGTAATAGGTATAGACTCTGCTCTTGTAAGTTCTATAATAGCAACAAGATCTAAAAGCAGTAATCCTTCTGTTTCATTTACAAAATCGGTAACAATTTTATCTACGTCTTCTTCTTGTTTACCAAAGCCTTGTATAAGTGTATCTACAAGTCTTCTACGAACAATGTGATCTGGTTTTTCTATAGGGATGTGACGTATTTTAGGATTGTTTACCACCATCCAATCTGGTAAGTCACCTTCTTTGTCTACAATCCAAATTACCGTATTATAAAATGTGGAAGGTGGATTACCGTGAGGTCTTGTATTTGTCGTTTGTGATAATACATTTGCGAGGCTAAAGGTATCGTGCTCAGCTTTAACCAGACTTTCTGGATTCATAAGCAGTTGCGATGCAAAGTCTACGATCAATGCAATCGGACTTTCTTTAAAGCTGACTATTGATTGTAATACGCTATTGAATGTTTCTAGATTATTGAAACTAGAGGGGCTGCTCAGAGGTATATTCAGGGTATTGAATAATGCTTTTTTTTCATCAGCGTTTCCTGTAAAAAAAGGAATGTCAAAGCCGTCTAACGGATTGTAATAAACGACCTCGGTATAACCAAGACTTTTAAGTTCAATATCAATCGCATTTTCTAACCTATGCCAGCTAAAACCACCATGACCATTGTTGATGAGTTGTAAATCTTTAGTGTTGCCAGAAAGTATAAATTGACTTTTAAGGGTAACAAAACGTCTTAAGTCTTGTAGCCATCTCACTTTGGTGTCTTTCATTTATTTTGGACTTGAATATTTATAAAGCTTTGTAGTAGCTTTTAATTGAACGATACCAGTTGTGTAATATTTTAAATAATATGTATTATTCATTTACATCATGGGTACTCAAATATAATTGATTCTATTTGAAAATAGTTTGTGCAGCGTAGTATTTAGGTTACGTTTTCGCGAAAGTGAAAAACGAAAAAGAACCGCTATTGGGCAAGTTTTGGTACCATCATAAGGCCATCTAATTTTAAGACTCTTTTTTTACATTTTCACAGGGCATTCTCATGCCAGTCACTTGCCAAGTCAGTAATCGTTTGAATACGGTTTCTAAGCCAAACTATTTTACTTATTAAATAAAAAACCAAAAAGGAGAATGACAGCTATTTAATTATGAATATTAAACTATGAAAATAATAGAAGAAATAAAGAGAAACTCATTTTGTTTACTTAACAGAATTATTGGAATATATAATTTTTAAATCGAATAATTTATTGAATTTACTTTGTAAAAAAGCAGTAAAATTTGCTTCTAGTCGTGCTATTTTAACTGAGTTTAGAGTTAGGTATTTCATTTAAAATTTAAGTATTAAACATCCGTTAATTAGATTGTTAGCGTAAATAAATTAGTTCTCTCATCTTAACTAATTACTTTTACAGTGCTTTTTATTTTACTGTGTTTGTTTGAAATCAACTATTTCGCTTGCGCAATATATAATTACCTATAGTATAGGTAGTCTAATCCTGTAGAATAAAAACATCGTAACGCATCTTTTGGAGATTCTACAACAGGTTCCCCCTGAATATTGAAGCTTGTGTTTAGCACAACGGGAATTCCGGTTCTTTCTCCCAGTTTTTGGATTACTTCATGATATCTGGGATGCAATTCTTTCTTTACCGTTTGTAATCTTGCGCTACCATCAACATGTGTAATGGCCGGAATTAGATGTTGTTTGTCTTTCAAAACATTACAAACTTTTAGCATAAAGGGAGCTTCTACTTTCAAATCAAAAAAGTCTTTATATGATTCTACAAGAGCAGAGGGAGCAAAGGGCCTATAGGCTTCCCTAAATTTCACTTCGGTATTGATTTTATCTTTCATTTGAGGAAAGGCAGGGTTTGCCAAAATACTTCGGCTACCTAATGCTCTGGGACCAATCTCCATAGGGCCTTGAAACCATCCAATAATATTTCCTTCAGCCAATAAATCGGCTGTTTTTTGACAGATATCGTCTATGTATTCGGCTTCTAATTTAGCTCCGTCAATAACTTTTTTTATTTCTTCATTAGTATAACTTGTTCCCACGTAGGGGTTGTCGTGTATAAAATTTCGTGGATTGCCCAGAATGCCATTGTATAAATAGTAGGCTGCTCCAATTGCTGTGCCATTATCTCCCGCAGCGGGCATTACGTATATATCCTCAAACGGACTTTCCCTAACAATCCTTCCGTTTACAACGCTGTTTAATGAAACACCTCCCGAGAGCACTAAAAATTTAGCATTTGTTTTCTGATATAAAATCTGGCATATTTCTAATAGACGTTCTTCCAATACTTTTTGAAAGGCGGCAGCTACATCCATATGATGTTGTTCAAATTCGTCCCCATGTACGCGTGGTCTACCAAAAGTTTTATAGAATTTTTCCGAACACCTTTTACCAACAATATGCTGATAGTTAAAATAGCTTAGGTCAATTTTTATTTTTCCGCTTTTATCTACTGTAACAAGTTTTCTTACTTCATCAATAAACGTATTGGGGTTTCCCATTGGGGCTAGTCCCATTGTTTTACCTTCATCGTAGTTAGGTCTAAAGCCACAAAATTCGGTTACCGCTTCGTAAAAAGAACCCAAGGAATGCGGAAAGTAGCTCTGTTCAAAACGGGTTACCGTATTGTTTTTTCCATAACCTAACCAAGAAGTGGCCCATTCACCTGAACCATCAATTCCCAAAAGAGCGGCCTCTTCATAAGGCGATACAAAAAATGAACCTGCTACGTGAGTAAGATGGTGTTCTATAAAATGTACTTTCGGACCTTTTTCTTTTGATTTGAATTGCTGCCCGTACCAAATCCAAAAACGGCGCTGTTTAGCATAGGCATTAACTAAGTAATGGCCAATAAAAGGCATAAAACTACCAAGATGTTTAAATAGATAAACTAATTTCTGTTTCCAATTGGTAGTCGGTTTTATAGAAACTGCAATATGGTCAATATCTTCATAAGATATATTGGCCAATTTTAAACAACGTTCAATAGCCATTATAGGAAAAGCCTGTGTATGCTTATCTCTATTTAATCGTTCTTCTTCAATTGCTGCTATTAGTTTTCCGTCTTTTACTATACAAGCCGTTGAATCATGAAAATAATAGTTGAGGCCCAGTATAATCATTCGTAGTGTGGTATTGGTTGATGTAAGTTTAAAAATAGGTCTTTATTAAGAGAAATTATATGATAAATGTCTCTTTTTTAATTGTTTATAAGTACTTTTTCCCGCTTGTCTTATTTTACTATATCCAATAATAAACAGCCTATGAAGTATTTATAACGAGTTCTTTTAATCTATGGAATTTAATACACTTTACAATTAAAAAGAAACTATTACGGCACAGTACAGGATAGGTAAAACAGATATAGAAATTATATTTGGTTGTGGTGGGTTATAATGATTAAATAGTTTAATTGTTATATTCAGTGAACAATTAAAATGGAGGAAGCAATTACCACTTTTAAGTCTTAAACAGCCAAGCATAAAATAAAATCTAAAAAATGAACAAGTATATCTCATTCTTGCGGACTTTACTGTCCTTTAGTGTTGTTTTTATATTTTTAAATGGATGCCAAACAAAAACTAAAAAAGGCGGAAAAGAAGTTGCCGTTTCTTCAGAAATAGAATTGCCCAAACGGCCTAATATTTTATGGTTGGTAACAGAAGATATGGGTCCTTACATTCCATCCTTTGGAGACTCTACTATAGTAACTCCTAATTTGAGTCGTTTGGCTAAAGAGGGTGTGATATATCCAAATTTATATTCAACATCGGGAGTTTGTGCCCCTAGTAGGGCAGCCATTACCACTGGAATGTACCCTACGAGTATTGGTGGTAATGGTATGCGAACTACTTCGTATACAGAGGTTACAGGCTTACCATCTTATGGGGCTGTTCCTCCATCAGAAGCTCGTATGGTAAGTGAATTACTGCGAATGAATGGATATTATTGTTCCAATAATGATAAAGAAGACTATCAATTTAAAGCTCCTAAAACTGCTTGGGATGAAAGTAGCCCGTATGCACATTGGAGAAATAGAGCCAATAATCAACCTTTTTTCTCGGTTTTCAATTTTACCGAAACACACGAGTCTGGCTTATTTGAACCCTATGGTTTTAGAAATATAGAAACTAGACATTATCAAGCAGGGGATACAACCTATACTTGGGCAGGGGGTCGCATGTCTGAAAAGGAAACACCTATCCACCTATCCAAAGACACAGAATTTTCTATTCCTCCTTATCTGCCAGATACTCCCACAGTGCGACGTGATATGTGGAAGGTATACAACAATATTGCTGAAATGGATAAGCAGGTTGGGGCGGTATTAAAACAGTTGGAGGAAGATGGACTTTTGGAAAATACGATTATTTTTTTCTACGGAGATCATGGAGGGCCATTACCTAGGGAGAAGCGTTTGGTTTATGATTCAGGGTTAAATACTCCTATGATTATTAGATTTCCTAATAAGCAACATTCTGGGACCAAAGATGATGAACTACTCAGTTTTGTAGATTTTGCTCCTACACTTCTTTCTTTGGTAGGGATTGAACCACCGTCATATATGCAGGGACAAGCTTTTTTAGGGAAGTATAAATCTAAAAATGATCGAGAATATATTCATGGTGCAGCAGACCGTTTTGATGGGTTTTCTGATGTAATTCGCGCTGTACGTGATGACCAATTTAAATATATCCGAAACTATAGACCTGATCAAGGATATTACTTGCCGGTTGAATACAGAGAAAGAATACCGACTATGCAAGAGCTGTTGCGTCTGCGTGATGAAGGTAGTTTAGATAGCATACAATCTCTTTGGTTTAGAGAAAGTAAGCAGCCCGAGGAATTATATGATTGTAAGACAGATCCATATGAAGTACATAATTTAGCCCAAGACCCAGCTTACCTTGAGAAACTTAAAGAGTTACGAACGGAAATGGATGAGTGGCTTAGTGAGATAGGGGATGACCCCAGTCTTCCAGAAAGAGACTTGATTACTAAGTTATGGAACGGAGCAGCCAGCCAGCCTATAACTTCAGACCCCAAAATGGAATCTAATGATAATGTAATTACAATGAATTGTTCTACTAAAGGTGCATCATTGGGATATAAAATTATTGATAGTAAAGGAGTTATTCCAAAAGCATGGAGCATTTATCAAAACCCATTTCAAATTCCGTCAGGAAGTAAGGTTATGGCGCAAGCATATAGAATTGGTTATGTGCCAAGTAAAGTAATAGAGAAAGAATTGTAATTACCTCAAAAGGGGAGCTCACAAAAGGAAGTAGTAAAGTTAGATGTCAATAAAGAACTTAGTTAAAACACTGGATTGAAAATTAACAGATAAAGCAATACCAAAATCCTTGGTGCGTTATAGTTCAGATAAAGACCCAGATTTAAAAATAACTTTACCTGTCCCTATGAAAAATATAAAGCTAGTTTTCCACTTTTTTTTGATTCTTTTTATTGTCTCTTGTTCTAATGACATAGATTCTGTCCTTGATGAAAATAAAGAGGAAAATCAAGAAATTATTGAAGATGAAGAATCTGTAGATGATGAAGTTATTGATGAGGAAGAAATTGAAGAAGAAGATTCTGAAGATAATGTTGCGATTACCGAGGAAGATTTTTTTAATTATGTCTATAAGGGTGAAACTGTAAACATAGATAACTGGACTGGACAAAAAGTAGAAAATACATTAAGCATCACCGCTTCGGGTTCAGATGGGAACAGTATTAATTTGCTATTCAATACATTTGGCGACCAAGGAAAAATATCTTCATATTCCACAACTGATTTTGATTTTCCTTCATCAGAAAATTTTGCCTACTTCACGTCTAACTTTTTCACGTTCGAGTTGGTTAATATCGATGAAGTTAATAAAAAGGTTGAGGTTCAATTCTCAGGAAAATTATACGAGGATGAGTATGATATAGAATCTGCCTCTCATGAAGTGGAAGGGAGTTTTATAGCCAGTTACGTTGAAACGGAACCTAGTATTGCAAATTTGGGAGCTTATGCCCAAATAGATGGAGAATCTTGGTATGAAACAGGTAGCTTTCAGACAGGGGGATTTGTTAGTGGTTCTGACATAACACTTCACCAATTAAGTGATAATGAACACCTAATATCTATTACGATTAACCATGAGGAAACGGAAGAAGGTACTTTCATTTTTAATGCAGACAGTAGTGTTAATTCAGTTGCCCTTTCGCGTTATGATGTAATTGCTCATGAATT
The DNA here is from genome assembly GCF_030553095.1 of Zobellia laminariae. Lineage (GTDB taxonomy): Bacteria > Bacteroidota > Bacteroidia > Flavobacteriales > Flavobacteriaceae > Zobellia > Zobellia laminariae. The sequence continues at coordinate 3,308,074 of NZ_CP130738.1, forward strand.
TGTATCGTATGAAAGCTCTGGTACCTTGGTTATTACCGCAAAAGAGGTAGGGCCGCAACTAACCCTGTTAAAAGGAAAATTTAGTCTAACAGGAATAGATAATACGGACAGCACAACCACAGATGTTACTGATGGTACTTTTTCTATAGTTTATGCGAATTACTAAAGACAAGAGTTACATTTTTAATTAGCAGTTTTTTTCTGAAACGATTTACTAAATACCAAAAACAAAGCTCCGCAGAGCAACCATGCAGGTAGTGTTACAAAGGATAGGAATACATCGAATTGAATTGAAATAAAATAAAACAATCCAAAACTGATGGCCCACGCCAAGAACACGGACTTATTGAATTTAATATTTGCTACTTCAGCATAGTTTTTAACGATTCCCGCTTGTTTATGGAAAAAGTGCTCAAATACGATAACAGCACCAAAAGGAGCTAGAATAAATCCGTATAGCGCAACAAAGCCGAGTAACTTCATGGCAAAAGCAGGAAACAATCCGGCAATTGTCGCTACTGTTCCCGCTATAATGGTAACCCAAAACGTAGACAGCTTAGGCATAATGGCCTGAAAGGCTAATCCAGCTCTGTAAATCGTAGGGTTTGCCGTTGTCCAGCCTGCTAAGACTACTGCAATAATTCCAAATATTCCAATAGCATTGTTTGCCAGAGGCCCTGGGGCTACCGGTGGTGCTTCTCCATTGGAAAGGAATGCTTGGGCTTCAGGAGACTTTAAATAGACGGCATAGAGCAAGGCAGCGGCAATCCACGCCATATAATGACCCACGTACATTCCTGCAGCGGTTGTCCAACCTGCATTGGCTGTTTTAGCGAATCTGAATACCGATAAATCTGACATACCTACGTGCATGGCAGCATTGGCAAACCATGACCATATCACTACGTGCCAAAAAGTGTATTTTAATTGTCCGGGAAAGGGTTCCGAGCCTTCTCCCCATATATTCCAAAAATCAGCAAAACTCGTAACACCTAATTGATTTAGAGCAACAATTCCACAGGCCAAAAAAGCAAGGACAATTACGGGCGACATATAATTAGCGGCTTTGGATACCGTATCATATCCTTTAGAGGCCAATGAAATTACCGCACCAATGAGTATTACAATAATTACCCATGTAGCTCCATTAGGCGTGGTGTCGGTCAGTTTTGGCATTTCCATATCAAAGGGAATACCAACAGCGGTGGCTGATACAGTTATCATGGCACCAGCAAGAAAACAGAATAATATGCCGTTGGCTAGATTATAACCAATGACCAGTTTCTTACCACAGATTTTTTCAAATTGATAGTAGAGTGTCAATCTATTTTCTACGGCTATTTTTGCGGTCAAAAACCTCCAGCTTAATACGGCAAGAAGATTTCCTATCAATAAACCTACAATCAAATCAAAAGCACTGACCCCGGCAGTCAAAAATAATGGGCCAATCATAAATTCGGTTCCTGCAGCATGCTCTCCGGCATACATTCCTAGAAAGCTTTTCCAGCTTTTTAGTTTTGACGTGGGTACAGCTTCTCTTTCGAATTCGCCACCAACCAATTCTTCTATTAGTTCTTCTTCGTGATGATTTTGGCTCATAGAGGTGGTTCGTTTATTTAATAAGGTGATTTGGTAAGTCTTCGACACGTTCACAACACAACTGGTCCATAACCTGTTTGAACTGCGTTTTTAACATGGATATCGTATGGTCACCACCATTATCTCCGAGAGCACCACAACCGTAAAGAAAAGAACGCCCCATAAAAGTGAATTTAGCACCGCTAGCCATAGTTCTGGCAATATCCGGTCCTGAGCGTAACCCACTATCCATCATAATTTCTATCTGGTCGCCATACTTTTCTGTTATTTCAGAAAGTGAGTTTATAGTAGATTGAGCAGCATCTAATTGTCTGCCACCATGGTTGGAAACGATAATGCCATCAAACCCCATACGAATGGCATCTTGAGTATCTTGTTCAGAGGCAACTCCTTTGAGGACTAGTTTCCCTTTCCATTTATCACGAATAGGTTTTATTCGTTCTTCGTTTAATCGACCTGAAAAAGTCTTGTCCATAAACTGTCCCAACTGCCTTAAGTTGAGCCCTTCTGGTGTATAGGGTTTTAATGTTTCAAAAGTGGGTTGGCCATATTTTAAAGTATTCAGTGCCCAGGTGGGTTTGCCTAAAATTTGTAAAATATTGGTCAAAGACATTTTTGGTGGTAAGGCTAATCCATTACGAATATCTCTAGGCCTGTAGCCAAAAGTGGGTACATCACAAAGCAATACCAATACGGGACAACCAGCAGCTTCAGCTCTATTGATAATATCGTCTCTTAAAGCATCCTCAGCAGGATTGTACAACTGAAACCATGCATTGCCTTCGGTCAATTCACTTGCCCGTTCAATACTCATTGTGGTTACCGTACTAAGAATAAAAGGGATATTATTTTTAAAAGCCGATTTAGCTAAAATCTCTGGAGAATTGGGCCACATTAAACCTTGAAGACCAACGGGAGCAATACCAAATGGTGCATCAAACTCCATACCCAATACTTTGGTTTTAGTAGAACTAATACCTTGGTTTCTTAAATATCTAGGTTGTAATTGCACTTCACGTATTTCTGAAGTGTTTCTAGTGATACTTACATCTTCATTACAGCCACCATCCAAGTATTCAAAAGCGAATTTAGGTATACGCTTCATAGCCTTATTTCTCAAATCATCCATTGAAGGGTAAGCTGGGTTGAAATCCTTAGTCATATCATTGGTTTATTTAAGGATAAATGGACGATGGTTTTTAACAGCGTAATTTTTGTCTAAAAATGTAGCTTCCAATACTACATCAGAAATAACGATTGCAGCGCCCAAGGCAGACCCCAAAGAAGAATCTGTGGTACTAAGCTTCATATTCCCCATAAATTGAGATAGTAATTGAATATAAATTTCATTGTCACTAAAGCCACCATCAACATAAAGTTGATTTATTTCAGAGTTTCCTATAGCCGCCCTAATACTTTTTTCTTGTAGCAAAACCAATTCCAACATTAACTGATGATAGGCATGCTCAAATTTGTCATAAGATATGGTGGTCTCATTGGGCATATCTTCGGAAGACATGGTAGACCACTTGAACATGTGGACAAAATCTTTATTGATCTCAAAAAAAGTGTCCTGGTCAAATTTCACTTTTTTATGAGCATCTGGTGACACATTAAAGTGGTCAGACAGCGCTTTAACCTGAAGTTTGTATTCGTTACCTAGGAATAACCTAGAAACTTTAACCGGACTACCGTCAATTCTCATATTGAACAACGAGTCGTTCTCTATATCCTCTGCAGTAAGCATTCCTTCGTTGAAAGGGTTAATAGAAATACTCCATGTTCCTGTAGAAATAAGAAGAAATGGTTTGTTTACGCTTCTAATATAGGGTAACAGGGCAGAAGAGCTATCATGGATTCCAACCCCCATTTTAATTGTTTTTCCCTTGTAATTTATGAGTGCCGTTTTTCTAGAGGAATCAATAGGAGGTAATTTTTTATCGATTCCTTCTTGATAGACCCATGAATGATAATCTTTTTTTTCAAAGTCCCAAAGCATGGTGTGGCAACCAATGCTGGTATATTCGCTTACGGGAATACCTGTAAATAAATAGCTGAGGTATTGAGGTAGATGCAGGGAGTATTTTATTTTTTTAAAAGTTTCTGGCTGGGTGTTTTTTAACCAATACAAATGCATGCCGGTATTTAGCATACCCAGTTTTGGAGAGCCTGTAACTCTTGATAATTCGTTTTCCGGCCCGTAAGTCCCATAAAAGGAATTAAAAATATCATCCTTTAAAGGCTTCATGTAGTTGTAAAGGGGTGTAAGTGGTTTCCCATTTTCATCAATATGTACCCAGCTTGCTCCGTAACATGAAAAATTTAAAGCTTCAATTTCAAATGTTTCGGAATCGAGCATTTTATCAAAAACCTCTTTTGCCCATACTTCTAGAGCAGCAAGATTTTCCGTAGGGTAGCCGTCCTCATCTTCAATTTCATCAAAACGATTATATTCACGATGAACTTCTTGAAAATTCTCGTCAAAAAGAAAGAACTTTTTGTTGGTCCTTCCAATATCAAATACAGCCGTTACTTTAATTTTCATGGTATTGTAATTATAGTCCGGATGCTACTGAATTAGCACCTCTTTCCTTAATTAAATTCTCTCTTACTTTTAAAGACCGATAAGCATCTATTGGACTTAAAGCTCCACCTCTGTTCAACCTTGCTTTTTGCAACAACGGTCTAACATCTGTACGATAAGCATCTTGGAGAATCTCTTGACATTTTACAACATCATGGTTCAGTTGTGCTTTAAGTAATAGTTTTTGATCTACAAGTAGAGCTTTTGCATGTGCTTCTTGTATAGCCTCTAAAGATTGAATTAAATCTTCTAATGGGTCTTTTATATTATGACTGGCATCTATCATCCAAGCTGGGTATGGATTCTGTGGATTATTTTTCATTCCATAAACCAATGCATTGAAAATCAAAAATAGGGCATAAGGTTTAACACTACCAACGGTAAGGTCATCATCGCCATATTTACTATCATTAAAATGGAATCCGCCTAGCTTTCCTTTTAACATTAAAGTTGAAACTATTTGTTCAATATTAGTGTTAGGAAGGTGGTGTCCTAAATCTACTAAAGTATACGCTTTTTCTCCACAAGCATTAGCTAGCATAAATGAAGTTCCCCAATCCTGAATTACCGTACTATAGAAATTAGGTTCGTAGGGTTTATATTCTATAAACATTTTCCAGTCCTCGGGAAGTGTTTTGTATATGTCCTTTAAGCTATCTTCTGTATTTTGTAATGCCGATTGAAAATTAGTTTGCCCAGGAAAATTAGAACCGTCTGCCAACCAAACCGTTAAGCTTTTTGAACCTAATTTCTCTCCAATCTTAACTACTTCAATGTTATGTGCAACAGCCTGTTCACGAGCAGCTTTGCTGGTATTACTTAAAGAGCCAAACTTATAACTCTCCTTACTGTTCTTTTGATCCTGAAAAGTGTTTGAATTCACGGCATCAAATAGGATGTCATGAGAATTTGCCAAATCTTTAATGGAATTGTAATCTGTAGGGACATCCCAAGGTATGTGTAATGATATGGCTCCTGCACTTTGCGTAAGTGAATGAATTAAACCAACATCATCTATTTTTAGCTCTAGACTTGAGGGCTCACCCTGAAATCCAAAACGTCCGAACCTCGTACCACCTGCACCCAATGCCCAACTTGGTATGGCTACCTGAAAATCCTGTAATTTTTTAACTATGGCATTAACATCTTTTCCTTTTTTGGTAAGGGTATATCCTAAAAAATCATAATGCTGATTATGCTCGGTGATTCTTTTTTTGTTGGTGTCACCAAGTTGACCTTTATCTATTTTCATAAAGTATTTCAGTTTAAAAAATACTTCCATGGGTTAAACGGCCCATGGAAGTAAAAAAAACAAACTAACTAACTCAGAACTAACTATCGTACAAATGCATTGGCCATACCGCCATCTACATTAATAATATTTCCTGTTGTCTTGTTCAATACACCAACACAGGCAAAGACCCCATCGGCAATATCTTTAGGATAAATAATTTCATTTAAAAGGTTACGCTTTGCGTAATGGGCAGGAAGCTCTTCAACTGTAATTCCGTATGCTTTAGCACGACCTTCGGCCCAATCACCTTCCCATATTTTGCTACCAACAATAACCCCATCAGGATTAACTGTATTCACACGTATTTTATCACCGCCTAATTCTGCAGCTAATAAACGAGCCATGTGTTGTTGAGCAGCTTTTGCTGTTCCATAAGCTACATTATTTGGACCTGAAACCAAACCATTTTTACTAGCAATGCTGATAAAATCACCACCTAGGCTTTGTTTACGCATTACAGCTACTGCTTGTTTCGCTAGTTCAAATTGCCCTTTTACAAGAACGTTCTGAAGAATATCCCAATCTTTCTCCGTAGTATCTTCTAAAGGTTTGGAAATGGCAAGACCGGCACTGTGAACAACGATGTCTACACCACCAAATTCCAAGCAAGCCTTTTTATAGGCAGCTGCAACTGATTCACTTTTTGTTACATCACAAACGGCATAGCTAGCAGTATCTCTAGCATATGTGGCAACGCCTTCTTTGAGCCTGTCTTCAGCAATGTCAGTCAATACCACATTAGCACCTTCTTCGGCTAGCTTATCGGCAATTGCTTTGCCAATACCACCACCTGCACCTGTAACCAAAGCTACCTTACGGGATAAAGGTTTTTCTTTTGGCATTCGCTGTAATTTTGCTTCTTCCAGCAACCAATATTCAATATCAAAAGCTTCTTGTCTTGGTAGTGATGTGTATTCCGTAATTGCTTCTGCACCACGCATTACGTTAATGGCATTTACGTAAAATTCATTGGCAACACGTGTGGTTTGCTTATTTTTTGCAAAGCTGAACATACCTACGCCATAGTAGATGATGATGACCGGACTGGCATCTCTAACGCTAGGGCTATTAGCACGTTTATGGTTGTCATAATAGGATTGATATTCCTTTCTGTACTGTTCAAAATCAGGGCGTAATTTGGCAAGAACGGCTTCTGTATCAGAAAGGTCTTCTTTAGCATCTAGTTTTAATACTAAAGGCTGAATTTTAGTTCTCAAAAAGTGATCAGGACAAGAGGTGCCCATAGGCGCCAAACGTTCCAAATCATTACTGTTAATGTATTCAAGAACAACATCACTATCATTAAAATGCCCAATCATTCTGTTTTCAGAAGAACATAATCCTCTTAACATAGGCATAAGTTGAGCTGCTTTTTCTAAACGCTCTTCTTTTGCAAGACTTTCTATTTTTTGGCCACCAAATACACTTCCGTTAGCGGCAATCTTTTTTTCTATATACTCAGAAGCAGTTTCAATAACTTCAAGACTGTTCATATAACATTCATGAGAAGTATCTCCCCAAGTAAAAAGTCCGTGGCTACCTAAAACTATCCCACGAATTGCTGGGTTATCGTTCAAACATTTTTCTAACTGAAGACCCAAATCAAAACCTTATGGTCTTTGCCAAGGTACCCAGCCCATTGTATCTCCCCAAATCTCTTTAGTTACTTTTTCACTGTCCTTTGCCGCAGCAACTGCAATTAATGCATCAGGGTGTAAGTGATCTATGTGTTTAAACGGAAGCAAACCATGTAAAGGAGTATCAATAGAAGGAGCTTTACTGTTCAGGTCATAAATACAATGGTTAAAAAGACCCACCATGCGGTCTTCGTCTTCTAAACCACCGTAAACATTCTTTAAATTTCTTAATCGTTCGGTATAAAGACCCGCTATTCCAGCTTTCGTCAACGTTCCAATATCTCCACCAGAACCTTTGATCCACATTACTTCCACATCCTCATTGGTCAATGGATCTTTTTCAATGGTTTTGCAACTCGTATTTCCACCACCATAATTCGTTATTCTTAAATCTGCTCCAAGAATATTTGAGCGATAAAGAAATAAAGCTACTTGGTCATCACCTAGATCTGCTGCTTTCTTTTCATCCCAAAGATGATTTACATACTTGAATTGTTGTGTTGTATTTTTCATTTGAAGGGTTATTACGTTTGATAACAAAAGTATATGATGAAATAAAGCTTTGTGTCCTGTACTGTACCGCTTAGGTAAAAAATAAATATGTGTATTTTGGGTAAATTACCAAATTACATCTTTACTATTGTTTTATTATATGGCCATTGAAATTGAAAAAATAAAGACTTCAGCTAATGAATATATTTAATTTTATTAAAATAAACGAGAACTCAAGAGTACCCAAATATAGACAGATTGTGGACTCGATTATCTATAATATCTCTGCTGGAAATCTAAAGATGGATGATAAAATCCCATCCATAAATATGTTTAGTGAAGAGTACCTTCTTTCTAGGGATACGGTAGAAAAAGCCTATAGTATTCTAAGGGAGCGAAAAGTTATTATTTCTATAAGAGGTAAGGGGTATTACATAGCACGAACCAAATTAATTTCAAAAGTCAATATCCTTTTCCTAATCAATAAATTGAGTTCGTATAAGATGCGGATTTATAATTCTTTTATAGAAAGTATTGGAGGAACGGCACACACCAATCTTTTCATTTACCATTGCGAAGAAGAGCTTTTTCTTAACCTTCTGGAAAAAAATAGAAACGCATATGACTACTATGTAATCATGCCTCATTTTAAAACTGAAAAGCTAAAACATACCAGCAATACTCCTGAAGTTATTAAGGCGATAGATCAAATTCCAAAGGAGAAATTAATCATAATGGATAATCCTGTTGCCGAAATTAAAGGGAACTTTATTGAAATTTATCAGGATTTTGAGAACGATATTTACAATGCATTAAAAGAGGGTTATGGTAAGATTTCTAAATATGAAAAACTAATCATTACGTACCCTGAAGAATCTGTTTATCCTTATCCTAAAAGAATTTTACACGGATTCAGGAAGTTTTGCAGTGAGCATAATATAGATTTTGAAGTGCTGGACGAAATCTATGATGATATGATTTTAAAAAAGGGCGATTTGTTTATAACCATAAGCGAGTCGGATTTGGTGAATCTCGTCAACCAAATACGGAACTATAATTTGAGCTAGGAAATGATATAGGTGTAATTTCCTATAACGATACGCCCCTAAAACAATTACTGGGAATTACATGTATCTCAACAGATTTTAAAGCGATGGGAGAAACAACGGCCCGCATGATTATGGACAAGAAAAAAGGGAAAGTAAAAAACCCATTTCATTTTATCGACAGAAATTCAATTTAATCAGATTCGCTATTCAAAAATTGTTTAGAGGTAACCCAAGTATTCTATTCTGTCAAGGTTTTTATGAGTTCTTTGTTCGTAAAGTTCATAAATAAGACCATCTTTTAATCCTACTTTAGGAACAAGAATTTGGTCACTTCCCATTTCTTTAAGTACCCTTAAATAAATTTCAGAAGCAGGAATGATAACATCTGCCCTGTCCGGATTCATCTTTAAAATAGACATGCGTTGTTCGTAAGTGAACTCACTTACATAGGCTCGCAATGCCTTCAATTCAGCAAAAGAAATCGCCATGTTTGAAGCCTTGTTGGCCAGTCCATAGAGTTTGTTAATGTTACCGCCAGTACCAATACCAACTATATTTTTTGATTTATAAAAACTTGTGGTATGAAGCCATTCTTTCATTGAAGCGAAAACCGCCGCTCGTTCTTTTGCGGTTAATTGGCGTACTGATCCTATCTTAAAAGATTTACTCTGTATAAGTTTACCGCCTTCTAGTAAATTAAGTTCTGTACTACCGCCACCCACATCAATATGCACATATTTTCTATTTTGTAAGGTAGGCTTAATGGCTTTGTTTAAAATGCTCGCCTCCTTCTTGCCGCTAATGACATTGATTTTCATACCAACATCTTTCAGGATTTGATTGCTAACTTCCTTTCCATTACTGGCTTCTCGCATAGCGGAAGTGGCAACGGCGTAGTAATCTTCCACTTCATACAGGTCTATTAAATGTTTAAAAGTGCTCATTAGCTTAACAAACTTCTCTTTTGTAGGCTGCGATATTTCTCCTTTAGAAAACACATCGTGGCCCAATCGCAAAGGGAATCGTAATAATTGAAGGTTCTTAAAGCTGACTAAATCATCTTCTTCGTAAACCTTCACAACCTGTAACCGTATGGCATTAGACCCAATATCTATTGATGCTAGTTTCATTTAATGTGAAATTAATTTTAGCGAATCTCTTATAGAGCCAAAAGATAATTCAAATTTTTGATGAAAGCATATTATGGCGGTTATTCCAAACAGCATAGAACAGGATGGTGAATCAAATAGCTATACCTAGTTTAGTTTTTTAATAAATAATAATATGGACGAGTTAAAATTTCTAGTAAAAAGCATTGTAGCTTTATCATTACTCATATGTTTTCAATCTTGCAAAGAAAAAAAACAAGAGACAGCGGTAGACGCAATGGTTAAAGTTCAGGAGGAAGGAGATGGCTTTGTAAGTATATTTGATGGAGAAACCTTAACGGATTGGAAAGGTGATAGTACCTATTGGCGTGTTGAAAATGGAAATTTAGTAGGTGAGGTAACCCCTGAAACTCTGTTAAAAAGTAATACTTTTATTATTTGGCAAGGAGGTCAACCAGATGATTTTGAATTGAAGTTGGAGTTTAAAATCGCTGAATCAGGGAATAGTGGTATTAATTATAGAAGTGATTTGATTGATACAATTCCAAATGCCATGAAAGGGTACCAAGCAGATATTGACGGTAAGAGAAGATATACAGGTCAAAACTACGAGGAGAAAAAAAGGGCCACCTTGGCCTATCGTGGTGAAAAAGTGATTATAAACAGTCAAGATAACCCTGAAGTTGAGGATTCTTTGAGAGCCAATGTGAAAAGCAACTGTTGGCAGAGCAGGGAAGTGGTAGGTTCTTTGGGCGAATCAGATTCCCTGAAGACCAAAATAAAGAGTGAGGATTGGAACGAGGTACATCTAATCATAAAAGGTAATCGGCTTCAGCATTATGTAAATGGAGTTTTAATGAGTGATGTTAATGATGAAGACACTGTAAATAGAAAGTTAAAAGGACATTTAGGAGTACAAGTTCATGTAGGCCCGCCAATGAAGGTAGAATATAGAAATATTAGGCTAAAGAATTTGTAGTAGTATAAATTCGTAAAGAAAGATAATTATATGAGTGAATTACAAGATTTTCAAAAGTTAGTTATTTCAAATGCAAGTCATCTCCAAGGATTATCTGTTGGTGATAAAGCTCCAGATTTTACTTTGCCAAATGCTGTAGGTAAAGATATTACACTTTCTGAAATGCTAAAATCAGGCATTGTGGTTATTAAATTTTACCGTGGTGAATGGTGCCCTATTTGTAATTTAGACCTTAAAGAAGTTCAAAGTAAACTATCGGAAATTAAATCTTTTGGAGCTTCATTTTTAGCAATCAGTCCACAAAGTCCAGATAGTGCACTAACGGCAAAAGAAAAGAATAATTTAGATTTTGAAGTACTTAGTGATGCTGATCAGAAAGTAATTAAAGCGTATGGTCTTCAATTTGATCCGGGTGAGGATTATCATGCACGACGTGATTTAACACTTCTAAATGGCGACGGTTCAAAAACTCTTCCTATACCGGCTACTTTTATTATCAACACCAATCAAACAATTGAAGAAGCCCATGTTGAAGCCAACTATACAGAAAGAATGGGTGTAGACGAAATACTCAGGATACTTAAAGTGATAACAAACAAGGCTTAATTTGTCAGCAAGGTATGGAAAACAATTAAACAGTTAAAAGTATCAATCCTCAGGACAGCACAGGATGGGTAATGTCTCCATAACATATAAGTTTGAAGAAGATTTTTTCTAACTTCTTAGTTTTAACCTGAACGCCTAATTTCAGGGGAAATTGACAAATACCTGATTTATGAGAATACCAGTTTTGGCAGTACTTTTTCTTTGCGGATGTATACTACCGCTAAAGGCACAAAAAACAGTACAGAAACAACAACAAGCAAATAAGCCCAATATAATTTTTATTCTAACGGATGACCAGCGTTTTGATGCACTGGGTTATGCGGGAAACAAGCTTATTTCTACTCCAGAAATGGATAAATTGGCCATGAAAGGCACCTATTTTGAGAATGCTATGGTAACCACACCAATCTGTGCCGCCAGTAGAGCTAGCATTTTAACAGGGCTTTACGAACGTACACACAATTTCAATTTTCAAACAGGAAATATTAGAGAGTCGTACATGGCTGAATCCTATCCTTCTATTTTAAAAGAGAATGGATATTTTACTGGTTTCTATGGTAAATACGGAGTTAGGTACGATAATCTAAAAAATCAGTTTGATGAATATGAGTCTTATGACCGTAATAATGAATATAAAGACAAACGTGGTTATTACTATAAAACCTTAGGTAAGGACACGGTTCATTTAACACGATATACAGGACAAAAAGCGATTGATTTTATTGCAGATGTAAAGACAGATGAGCCTTTTGTCTTTCCTTGAGTTTTAGTGCTCCTCATGCCCATGATGGCGCTGAGGACCAATATTTCTGGCAAGGGGAGTCAGATGTTTTGCTTCAGAATATGAATATGCCTGATGCAGATTTGGGAGAAGACAAATACTTTGAGGCTCAACCTAAATTTGTACGTGATGGCTTTAACCGTTTACGATGGACGTGGCGTTATGATACTCCCGAAAAATATCAACATAGCGTAAAAGGATATTATAGAATGATATCTGGAATAGACCGAGAAATTGCCAAAATCAGGACTGAGCTAGAGAAGAAGGGACTTGCAGAAAACACGGTTATTATTCTAATGGGAGATAACGGTTACTTTTTAGGTGAACGCCAGCTTGCGGGTAAATGGTTGTTATATGATAACTCTGTTCGCGTGCCTTTAATTGTTTTTGACCCAAGAGTGAAAAGACAAAAAGATAGTGATGCATTGGCATTGAATATAGATGTGCCTTCAACCATTTTAGATTTAGCTGGAATAGCCCCGCCAAAAACATGGCAAGGAAAAAGTCTTATGCCTATCGTAGAAAAATCGAAGAAAGACTTTAAGCGGGATACGGTATTGATCGAACACCTTTGGGAGTTTGATCATATTCCACCAAGCGAAGGAGTCCGCACTAAAGATTGGAAATACTTCCGCTATGTAAACGACCAGTCTTTTGAAGAACTTTACAATTTAGAAGACGACCCTAAAGAGATTAACAATCTTGCAAAAGACTCAAAATATGCGGAAAAGTTAGCGGCATTTCGAAACAAAACCAATAGTCTTATACTTGAGCTTTCCGATGACTATTCCAAAGGCCCGAGCGATTTGGTTATAGAGTGGATACGAAACACGGAAGGGGTTACGGTAATTGATACTAAACCAGAATTTGGATGGGTAGTGCCGGACGGAGCGGTTTCACAATCGGCCTATCAAATACTGGTGGCTTCATCCAAAGAAAAGGTAAACAACAATATTGGTGATGTTTGGGATAGTGAACAAATAAGAACCAGCGCGTCATCAGAAATAGAACATGGAGGTACTGCGTTGAAAAGCGGAGAGACCTATTTCTGGAAAGTGCGTATTTGGGACCAAGACAATCGGCTTTCAAGGTATTCTCAAAGTCAGTCTTTTACAATGGGAAATCCTAAAGCAACGATAACCACTCCCAACAGTTTTCAAATCGATAAAATAAAACCCGTCAAATTTGAAAAAAAAGGTGAAACCTATTTTATGGATTTTGGAAAAGCAGCTTTTGCAACTTTAGACTTTACATATAAAGCTAAAGTTAGTGATACGCTTATTTTTAGAATAGGAGAACAGCTAGATGGTGAAAACATCAATAGAACACCTTTCCACAGGAGTCATATCAGATATCAAGAAATTAAAATGGCTGTAAACCCTGATCAAACAGAATACCAACTTCAGGTACAAGTAGATGAAAGAAATACAAGACTAAGGCAAGGCGCTACCACTTCCAAAAGATTTTCCGGTTTTGATGCCGTTTAGATATGTTGAGGTAGATGGTGCAAAAGAATCTGTTACAGCAGAAGATTTTACATTATTGGCTCATCATAGTTATTGGGAAGATGACGCTAGTAGTTTTAAAAGCTCGGATGATATTTTGAACCAAGTTTGGGAAATCTGTAAATACACGATTAAGGCCACTACTTTTAATGGACTCTATGTAGATGGTGACCGTGAGCGTATTCCGTACGAGGCAGATGCGTATTTGAACCAATTGAGCCATTATACCACTGATCGTGAGTATGCTATTGCTAGACAGACCATAGAATACTTTATGGAGCACCCAACATGGCCTACCGAATGGCAGCAGCACGTGACGCTTATGTTTTATGCAGATTATATGTATACGGGCAATAAGGAGCTAATTGAGAAATATTATGACCGTTTAAAATACAAGACCCTTTATGAGCTTTCTAATGAAGAAGGGCTGATAACTTCTACTAAAATGACACCGGAGTTAATGAAGAACCTTGGTTTTTCTCCGCAATTGAAAGAGACCTTTAGAGATATTGTAGATTGGCCGTCTGCCGGTTGGGGAGGAGACCCATCAAATAAAGGGGAACGTGATGCCTATGTTTTTAAAGATTATAATACCGTAGTGAATGCATTCTATTACCAGAATATGAATATCATGTCTGAGTTTGCAAAAGTCTTGGGTAAAACTGAGGAAGCAAGAGATTTTGAACTTCGTGCTTTAAAAGCGAAAAAAGCGGTCAATGAAAATATGTTCGATTCGGAACGAGGTGTTTATGTAGATGGTATAGGCACAGACCATGCTGCCCTGCATGCCAATATGCTGCCTTTAGCTTTCAATATGGTGCCGGAGGAGCATATTTCTTCTGTTGTGGAACATGTAAAATCGCGTGGAATGGCTTGTAGTGTTTACGGTTCACAATATTTAATGGACGGACTTTATAACGCAGGAGCAGCAGATTATGCTTTGGAATTGCTAACGGACACCAGTGATAGAAGTTGGTATAACATGATTCGTATCGGGTCTACAATGACGTTAGAAGCTTGGGATTTGAAGTATAAGAATAATCTAGATTGGAACCATGCTTGGGGAGCTGTGCCAGCTAACGCTATTCCACGTGGACTTTGGGGTATTCAACCTAAAACACAGGATTTGGAATTGCTACTATCAAACCTCAAATGAGCGATTTAAAAAATAGCAGCATTGAAGTGCCTACCATAAAAGGAACGATAAAAGGAAGCTACAAATATGAAACTGCTAGGCTTCAAATTTTCGAAATTGAGATTCCAGCTAATATGGTTGCAGAATTTGAAATTGCCCCGTCACCGGGTAAAGAACTCATGCACAATGGTAAGAAAGTAAATGCAGCTTTTGGCTCAGTACGTTTGGAATAAGGTAAGCATGAAATTAAATTAGTGGTCAATTCTTTTTAAAGTTCCTTTAGTATTTTAATTGTAAAAGGTACATTTATAAAAACATAAGTATAAAGATTAACCAAATTTTGGAGAAGCCAGAATATATAGCAGCCTGTTATTGGGTCATGGAAGCCCAATTTTGTTACAAGATTTTATAATTAAAGAATAACTATAATGAAAACATCTAGAAGAAGTTTTATTCAGAAAACAGCATTGGGAACTACAGGTGCTATATTAGGTAGTTCTAGCTTATCGGCTAAGAGTTACAGAAAAGTGATGGGTGCTAATGATAGAATCCAAGTAGCTATTGCAGGTCTGGGACGACGTGTTAGTGCTATGTATACACCAATAGAGTTAAAGAGTAATAATGTAGAGCTGTTATACCTTTGCGATGTAATGGAGAGTCAGCGTGTAAAAGCCGCTACGGAAATGTCTACTAGATTGGGTTATACTCCAAAACTTGAAAACGATATTAGAAAAGTTCTTGAAGATAAAAAAGTGGATGCATTGTTTAACTTAACTCCTGATCATTGGCATGCTCCGGGTTCTATAATGGCGTTAAAGGAAGGAAAACACGTTTACGTAGAAAAGCCATGTAGCCATAATATGGCCGAAAATGAATTACTCGTGGCAGCTCAGAAAAAGTACGACCGTGTGGTGCAAATGGGGAACCAACAACGTTCTGCGGAGCATAGCATTGATATTATAAAGCAAATTCATAATGGTGTAATCGGTAAGCCATATAAAGCGGTTGCTTTTTTTAGTAGTAAACGAGGAGAGGTGCCACTTCAAAAAGCAGCACCCATTCCTGCAGGTCTGGATTGGGAATTATTTCAGGGACCAGCTGTTCGTCGTGATTATACTTCTGAAACGTGGAATTACAATTGGCATTGGTACGGATGGAATTATGGTACGGCAGAATTAGGTAATAACGGTACGCATGAGTTAGATGTAGCGCGTTGGGCATTGCAAGTGGATTTTCCAAATCATGTAGAAGCAGATGGTATTAAATCAGCTTTTGTTGATGATGGTTGGGAAATGTACGATACTATGGAAGCTACTTTTAAGTTCGATAATAATACGACCATTAAATGGGATGGTAAAAGTAGAAATGGATACTCTACCTATGGTGGAGGTCGTGGTACCATTATATACGGTAGCGAAGGTAGTGTCTATGTAAATCGAAACTTGTATAAGTTGTATGACAGAGAGGGTAACTTGGTAAAAACAGTTAACGCAAAAACGAAAGAAGGCGGAATAGAGCTTGGCGGCGGTGGCGGAATGACTACCGTACACGTTGGTAATTTTTTCAATACCATTAGAGGTAAAGAAACTTTACAAGCACCAATAGATGATGCATCAAAAAGTATGGCATTAGTTCACTTTGGTAATGTAGCCTATAGAATTGGTAATGGTTTTGATATAGACTCCAAAACAGGAAGAATGCTAGATCGTAAAGCATTGGCTTTATGGGGTAGAGAATACGCTAAAGGCTGGGATGTAAAACTCTAGTTTTCTAAATATTAAATTCGGGGGTAAAGTGGTTTTGGTTATTTTGCCCCCGATTTTTTTATCAATTTTCAGATTTCCAAAACAGATTAATTGGTATAAGGAACCGTCCCTGTTTCATCAATGGGATATCCCCATTTTTTAATATATTCCAAACTTTGAGATAGTAATTTTTCCATATCATCTTGCATAGAAGTATACCCTTCATTACCCACAAGATTATTCAGTTGGTAAGGGTCTATTTTATTATCAAAAAGTAATCATATGATTTTAACAGCACTGTACAGGATACATAACCTTTTTTGAGGAGTTATTTTTGAGGAGCTAGTTTTTATCTCTTAATGGGTTGTCTACTCAGAGCAGTTTTAATATTCAGATGTAACTCATGAATGCATCATTAAGTAGATTGTTAAACCATTTTAAACGTAAGCTGAAGCTCCCGAAAAACTAAATGTAATCCAATAGAAAATGATTCGTAAAGCATTCAAAATGAAGCTGTATCCTTATAATATAGAGGAGTATACAAGAAGGCACAATCCTATTTGGCCTGAACTAGAACAGCTACTTAAAGAACACGGGGTTCATAATTATAGTATTTTTCTGGATTCCGAGACGCATTTTTTATTTGGCTATGCCGAGGTAGACTCTGAAGAAAAATGGAATGCAATAGGTGATACAGAAATTTGTAAAAAATGGTGGAAACATATGGCAGGTCTCATGGAAACAAATGCAGATGATAGTCCGGTTTCTATAGATTTAAAACCTATTTTTTATATGTCCTAATGTGGTTTGTCTTAAATATTTTCCTTGGGCGAGTGATAAAAAAAATGCAGATATTGAGTATCACTTAATTCTTATTGTTAGCCGAATACCCAATAGAAGCAATCGCTGAAAAACTTAACTAAATTTGTTCGTCAACTCAGAAACAACTTCTTCTATCACTTTATTTTTTTTGATTTTTTCTAAGATTTTAGGAGCTACCACGCGTTCTTTACAATCCATAATAGAGCAACGTTCACAGGTGTTACCAACAACTTGTGTGTCTATTTTTGGGTCTTCTAAAAAAGCCATTTTCTTTTTTAATTGCTTATTGATAAGCAAGCCAATACTAATACTTCTATATTGGTTTTTTTTAAATGGATCTTTGGTAGCGGAGGAAAATACTAGATACGAAACATCATCATCAGGATATTGAGAAATTTGTATATCAAAAGCATGATCTTCTTTGCTTTTATCAATATCCTCTAAAACCTTTAATGAAACCCATCTTCTACAATAATGTTCATTGGTTTCATTACTATGAGGAGATTGTTGATTAGGTAAATGCAATTCTTTTGTTAGGTAATAATTTTTGCTGCCTACGTCATGGGTAAAACGTAGAAAGAATAGCGTTTGAATATTAAAATCTTGCGGTAACAAGTTTGTTAAACGTTGGTAGAAAGTCTCTGGTGATGCCGCAAAAAAAGAAAAAATCTTTATAAAGGCAACCTTGTCAAAGGTATCTTTCTTAATGAGTTTAGAAAATTCATTAACCAATGCAGCTCTTGGTAACAACAGTGCGCCGGCAAAATAGGACGCGTAAAAATTATTCAAAACTTGGTCAAAATTTTCAAACTTAATCCATGGAAAAGTGTAAAGACGTTGCTCAAAATCCAAGTAGTTATAGCCTATTTCTTTGGCATATATAAAAGTGCGTTGCGCCTCATCTATATCACTAGCGAGTAATAATGTTTTTCTTTTTGGTACAAAAACAGAGCGCAGGTCGTAAAGTTCTTTGTGCTTTTTTAAATCGTTATTATTTATAGTGTACCCGTATTCTTCAACAAGAACTTCTTCTAATTCTTTAGAAGATACCGGCGACTTCAAATCTATCTGATACGCTTTACAAAACTTAACTACTTTCTGTTCTAAATCATCAAAATAATTATAGTTGGACTGTTGGTAAGAGCGCAAAGAAGAAAGGTAAAAACTCTCTCTATTGAAGTTGTAATGTTTTGCAACTTCAATTATAGTAGTGATAAAGGCATTGACCTTATCAGGCGCATTTGCAATAATATCAATTAGGTTGCTCTCTTTTATTCCAAAAAGTTCCAATGGAATTTCCTTTAGAATCTTGGATTGTAAAATTTCACCAATAGGGGCAAGATTCTTATCCAATTTCAAAGAAACGAGGTCGTCATAAGAAACATCTAATTTTTCGGATAGTATAATAATCTTATCGGTCTTTGGATATTTCTTGCCCTTTTCAATTTCGTTCAGATACGATTTTGATAGTTTGGCAAGCTTTGATAATCCAAATAGAGATAGATTTCTTTCGGTTCGGATCTGCTTTAATTTCAGTCCAAAAATGAGCTTAACGTATTCTTCTTCCATAGTTCAAGAGCAAAGATAATCAAATATGCGAACATTGTAAATTATGTTAAAGTTTAAAATTTAGCGAACGTTCGCTAGAATATGTGAAAACTTTATTTTAATATTGTTTCATAAAACAATCGAGATATGGAAAATAGAACAACAACATTTACCAAATGGCAGTTTAATACGGAAGTAAAAAATTACTATCCACAGGTATTAACAGAAGAAGCTATGGCTTTTTTAACGGCCCTCCATGAGCGTTTTGATAATGAAAGATTATCACTTTTGGAGAGAAGGAAAGCGGAACAAGCTTTTTTTGATAAAGGAAAATTTCCTGAATTTCCTGTTGAAACCAAAAGTATTAGAGCATCTGATTGGACAGCCTCATCCATCCCGCATGATTTGCAAGATCGTCGTGTAGAGATAACTGGTCCTGTAGATCGTAAAATGGTGATCAATGCCCTAAACTCAAGTGCTAAAACTTTTATGGCAGATTTTGAAGATAGTAATTCACCTACTTGGTCTAACTGTGTAGAGGGACAACAGAACTTAATTGATGCCAACAAAAAAACAATTGATTATTACAATCGACAGAAAGACAAGTCTTATACTTTAAATGACAAGACAGCTGTTTTGTTGGTACGCCCAAGAGGCCTTCATTTAAACGAACGCCATATTCAAATTAAAGAAGTGGAAATATCTGCCAGTTTGTTTGATTTTGGACTTTATGTATTTCACAATACTAAAACTATGATGGCAAATAACACTGCCCCGTATTTTTACCTTCCAAAGTTGGAACATTATTTAGAAGCGCGCTGGTGGAACGAAGTTTTTGAATTTGCCCAAGAATATCTTAGTGTACCAACAGGTACTTTTAAAACTACCGTATTGGTGGAGACCATCACGGCAAGCCATCAACTAGATGAGATTATATATGAGCTTAAAAACCATATTGTAGGTTTAAACTGTGGCCGATGGGATTATATATTCTCTTACATCAAAAAGTTTAGAAACCATCCCAACTTTTTGGTTCCTAATCGTGATCAAGTAACTATGACGTCTCCTTTTATGGACGCCTATTCAAAATTGGTAATTCAACGTTGTCACAAAAGGGGAATTCTTGCAATAGGTGGTATGGCGGCTCAAATTCCAATCAAGAATAATCCTAAAGCAAATTCGGCAGCTTTGGAAAAAGTGAGGTTGGATAAAGAGCGAGAAGTCCAAAACGGACATGATGGTACCTGGGTAGCACATCCTGATTTGGTAGAGGTGGCTATGAATGAGTTCAATAAGCACATGCCAACTCCAAATCAATTGCATGTTACACGTAATGATATATCCATTTCTGCTGAGGATTTGGTAGCTCTTCCCACGGGTACGGTTACCGAAGAGGGAGTGCGTAAAAATATTAATGTAGGAACCTTGTATTTAGAAGCTTGGCTTCAAGGCAATGGTGCGGTAGCATTATATAACCTTATGGAGGATGCGGCGACAGCTGAAATCTCAAGAACACAGATTTGGCATTGGTTAAATAAGGAGGTTGTTCTAGAAGACTGTAGAAAATTTGATAATGCCCTTTTCAATACCATTTTTGATGAAGAAGTCGAAAAAATACTTACTGAAGTGGGGCCTTCTAAAATAAAGGAAACTCAGTTTAAAAGGGCTTTTGAACTATTTCAAGAATTGATTTTAGCCGATGATTTTGAAGAGTTCTTGACGATACCGGCATATAAGTATATCTAAAAAGAAAGAACCCTGCAGATGCGCGAACATCTATTACAGGGTCCTAATTATTAATAAATAATAACGTAAAACAAAAGTATGAAAACTTTAAAAAAATCTAAAGCTTTAGTTACCGAATGGTCAATTAGCAACACGTTGCATTACAGCGGGTCAGGAAATAGAAATGGACTTACGTCATTAATTAATCAAAACTCTTAAAACTCCACTATTATGACAAATTATAATTCAGCTCTTGATGTTGTACGTAACTTAAAAGCTAAACACGGAAATACTTGGGCAGCCATAAATCCAGAGAATTCGGCTAGAATGGCTATTCAGAACAGATTTAAAACAGGATTGGATATTGCTAAATACACGGCGTCTATTATGCGTAAAGACATGGCAGATTATGATGCAAACCCTATGAACTATACCCGGTCTTTAGGTTGCTGGCACGGTTTTGTGGCACAGCAAAAAATGATAGCGGTAAAAAAGCACCACGGTACTACAGATAAATCATATTTATATCTTTCTGGTTGGATGGTAGCGGCATTGCGTTCAGAGTTTGGTCCTTTGCCCGATCAGTCTATGCACGAAAAAACCTCGGTGCCTAAATTAATTGAAGAAATCTATCAGTTTTTAAGACAAGCAGATGCTGTTGAATTAAATGACTTATTTCACCGTCTGGATGCAGGAGAGGATGTACAGAATGAGATTGATAATTTTGAAACGCATATAGTTCCTATTATAGCAGATATTGATGCAGGATTTGGTAATGAGGAGGCCACTTATTTATTGGCAAAGAAAATGATTGAAGCGGGTGCTTGTGCGCTTCAGATTGAAAATCAGGTGTCAGATGCCAAACAATGTGGTCACCAAGATGGTAAGGTGACTGTACCGCATGAAGATTTTATAGCAAAACTAAATGCTTTACGTTATGCGTTTTTAGAGTTAGGTGTAGATGAAGGTGTAATCGTAGCTCGTACAGATTCCGAAGGTGCCGGCTTAACTCAGAAACTTCCTGTTTCTCAGGAAAAAGGAGATTTAGCTTCTAAATATATCGATTTTATAGAAGCAGAAGAAATCTCTATGGAAGATGTAAAAGAGAACGACGTATTGATAAAGCGGGATGGTAAATTGGTTCGTCCCGTTCGTATGCCTAACGGACTCTACAAGTTTAAAGCAAACTCTAATATAGATAGAGTTGTACTTGATTGCATAACCAGTCTGCAGAATGGAGCGGATTTACTTTGGATAGAAACACCAACACCACATGTAGGCCAGATTGCGAATATGGTGAACAGAGTAAAAGAGGAAGTACCTAATGCGAAGTTGGTATATAATAATTCTCCATCTTTTAATTGGACGCTTAATTTTAGACAACAGGCATATGACCTTATGAAAGAAGCTGGTGACAATATATTGGGGTATGATAGGGCAGAGCTGATGGATGCTAAATATGATAAAACGGAACTGTCTGACCGTGCAGATGAAATGATCAGAACGTTTCAAGAGGATGCCGCTTTACATGCAGGTGTTTTTCATCACCTAATTACTTTGCCAACATATCATACAACAGCATTACAAATGAACAATCTTGTTGAAGGCTATTTTGGTGATATGGGAATGTTGGCCTATGTAGATAATGTTCAGCGCCAAGAAATACGTAAAGGAGTGTCTTGTGTAAAACACCAACGTATGGCCGGTTCTGATTTGGGTGACGATCACAAAACCTTCTTTGCTGGTGATAAAGCCTTAAAAGCAGGTGGCGAAAAGAACACAAGTAATCAGTTTTCTATTGATAAAAAGGAGAAGCGAGAAGCTGTTTTATCTAGATAGTTTTACTAATTTTAATGATAAAGGCGACGTATACGTACTTCGTCTTTATCATTATTTTCATAACACGTATTTATTCTATTTCAATGCATTAAAAGTTTGTACTATAACTAATATAGATGTCTATGTTTACTACAGCAGATCTTTGGGACGAAAACATCGGAATTTTTGAATGTGCGAGCCCTCTTTTTAAATCTTTTGGAAACAAGAAGACCTTCTGGGGAAAAATAGCGACCTTAAAACTATTTGAAGATAATTCCTTGGTGCGCAAAAAAATAGAAACTAAAGGAGAAGGAAAAGTGTTGGTTATAGATGGAGGCGGTTCTTTACGTTGTGCCTTAGTTGGGGATCAACTTGCCGCATTGGCTTTAAAGAATAATTGGTCCGGAATTATTGTAAATGGATGTATTAGGGATAGTGAACTAATTAATACGATGGATGTGGGTATAAGAGCTCTGAATACGTGCCCAGTTAAGAGTATAAAACGTAATATTGGAGAGAATGATATTCCTGTAAATTTTGCTGGTGTTACCTTTGTACCTAATCACTACGTATACGTAGATGCAGATGGCCTATTATTGAGCGAGCAAGCTATTTTCAAAATTTTTCATCAATAAAATTAAAGATATGAAAAACAGAAAATTATTAATGATTATGGTCCTATAGAATTTGAGCCAGAAGTTTTACGTGCCATGGGTATGGCAACTACGAGTCATGTAGCTCCAAATTTTATTGAGATTTTTGGAAAAAGTCTAGAGATGATGAGAGAGGTTTGGATGGCACCAAACGGACAACCCTTTATAGTTGCCGGAACAGGAACTTTAGCTATGGATATGGCTGCGGGCAATCTTATAGAAAAGGGAGATAATGCTCTTGTGATTTCTACCGGATACTTTGGAGAAAGGTTTAAGGATATTTTAGATAGATACGGAGCTAATACAACAATATTGGAAGCTCCCGTAGGCGAAGTTGTATCTATTGACGCTATTGAGAATGAGCTAAGGTCTAAACCATACAAAGTATTGACCATGACCCATGTAGATACTTCTACAGGAGTTCTTGTTGATCCGGAGCCTATAGCACAATTAGCTAGAAAGTATGATGTTTTAAGCATTTTGGACGGTGTTTGTTCTGTTGCGGGAGAAGAAATCAAACAAGAAGAATGGGGTGTTGATGTTGTTCTTACTGGATCTCAAAAAGCAATAGGTGTACCTCCTGGTCTAGCACTTTTAGTGGCTTCCCAAAAAGCAATGGAGGTTTGGAAAAATAGAAAAACACCCGTGTCTAGCTATTATTCTGATTGGAACAATTGGTTGCCGATTATGAAAGCATATGAAGAAAGACGCCCTTCTTATTTTGGAACACCTGCCGTTAATTTAATCGTAGCCTTAGAAGCTAGTTTAAAAATCATCTGCGCAGAGAAGATAGCCAATAGGGTGGAAAGGCACAAAAATTTAGCAAAAGCCTTTAGAGCAGGAATTGAGGCGCTTAATTTGGAAACATTACCAAAAACAGAAAAAATTACGGCCAATACGTTAACAGCTATATATTACCCTAATGGTATTGATGGCGCAGAATTACGCTCAAAAATTGCTACTTACGATGTTATT
Organism: Zobellia laminariae; assembly: GCF_030553095.1. Classification (GTDB taxonomy): domain Bacteria; phylum Bacteroidota; class Bacteroidia; order Flavobacteriales; family Flavobacteriaceae; genus Zobellia; species Zobellia laminariae. Next base: position 3,332,130 of record NZ_CP130738.1, read on the forward strand.
ATTGCAGGAGGGTTACTTGCGGAAATGAAAGCATCCTATTTTAGAATAGGTCATATGGGCTCGGTATCTTCTAGTGATTTGGTAGCCGTATTGAGTGCTTTAGAAATGGCGTTATTAGAATTAGGTCATTCATTTGAGTCTGGAAAAGGCTTGCAAGCTTTTCAAGATACTTTGTTGAAATCTAAGCGGGTAGCCTTAACTATGTAATGAAAAGACCTTCGGGGTGTTCAAGTTTTAGTTTGAGAGATTTACCTAATTAAGTCTTTTTACACCTATAAGTTTTCGCTCGAAAATAGGAAAAATTCTTTTTTGAGATTTCCATATGTTTCTCGTTGGGCTTCCATTTTATGGCGAAGTTTTAGGTGTTCTTTAACTCTGGGAATATCCATGGATTCACTACCATTGGGCGTATGGTCTAAAATGTTTATCTCATGTTGTTGAATGCTTTTTTGTATATCCCTGACTATATTACTTTGAAGGTTAAATTCATCTAGGTAATGCTCCAGTTTTGTGAGTACTTCTTTATCTGTCCAATGGCTTATCAATTCATTTAGCCTGTTCTCTAATGACTTTAACTCGCCTCCCCAAAAGGTAAGTTCTGACGTCCATAAAGTATGTTCAAAATGTAGGTCAGAATTATAAGTTACGTCTACCATGATGTTTTGTTTTTATTCAATAATCGGTTTTTATCGGTACAACAAAAAGTACGGCACATTCCATCTTTTGTAAACCCAAATTATTTCTTTTTATGAGTATCTAAATGATGCTCAAGCAGCTCTTTTAAATCTTCTAAATATTCCTGCATTACCTCTTTATCCATTTGCGGATGGTTTTTTGTTGGCAAGGTCATAGGATTTTCATCCAGAGAACGATAAAGCTCCGGATAATTAGTTTCTATATTGGTGGTAAGCTGCGTAATCTGATTTAGTATTTTATGTAGATCTTTCATTTTATCAGTCTTAAATCTTCTAAATTATATATGTTCTACCAATGATGAAATCTTCACAACAATTCTGATTGGTTTATTTTGGAATTAAATTTAGCCGTCGTACCATTTCTTCCGCATCTATTACGTGTTCCGTAATGGAGAAAACTGCTTTTCTGTTTTTTCTAAAGCTCTTAACAAAAGAGGCAAGGTCATCTTCTATTTGTTGGTGTTCTGTCCTAAACTTATGGGAATCGTAAGCAAACGGATTATCCATTAACTCAGCCAAATGGTGCAAACTTGTATTTACTTGCTTTAATAATTTGCTAGATTGGTTATCCATCTCAACTAGACCAACTTCAATTTGTCGCACCATATCTATGTTCTCTTTTTTTGAGATCCACATAAAATATTTGTCAATAAGATGATGCAAAAACTTTAGGTCGTCGTTGTAAAATTCAAGATCTGATTTCCAATGCTCTGTTAGAACATACAATTCTGCCCAATCAGCTTCATGAATATAGCTGTCTTTAGGTCTTTTTCTAAAATCGCTCACAACGGAATTGTTTAAGTTATACAATTTACTAGTACAAATGTATTGTGGTTGTGATGAAGAAAGCATGACGCAGGTCATGCTAGAGATGTTTTGCATTTGGTTGTTTGAACAGTAGAAGTACATTCCTAAAAAAAAAGTATAACTAATTGTACAGTATATCATAAATAACTCACAACATGATTTAGGTCAGTTCATCAACATTTCAAACTTTATAATTTTGAGTAATTAATAGAAATGGCCTAGTTATGAACCCAGAGAATACTTATTTCAAACCTTTAATATGAGGCAACATTAACTTGATATAAATTCTAAAAAATTATGCCCGAATTAGCTACATCAGAATATGAAATTGTTTTGTATTACAATCCTAACAGAGCGTCGGCAGAAAAGACATTGGCGTATGCAATAGGGGAGGGATTACCGGTACGGGACGTAGATATTCTTAAAAATATATTTACGGGAACACAGTTGGAAGAATTGGCCGAACGTCTATCTGTACCTCTTGAAGGATTAGTTAATAAAGACCACCCTGATTTTCCTTCTCAATTTAATGATGCGAACCTCTCGGATAATGATTGGATCAAGCTACTGCGAAAGAGTCCGGAATATATAAAAGAACCAATTGCTGTTCGCGGCCATAAAAGCATATTCGTAGAAACGCCTAGCGATTTATCAAGATTATAAACTGCCCATTAATTATAATGAGCTTATTAATTTTTCATTTAAAATAAAGAGATATGAAAAGGATATGTATAGCATTAGATTATAATCCATCAGCAGAAAAAGTGGGAAAAACAGGGTATGCTTATGCCAAGGCCTTAGATGCAGAGATTTTTTTGATACACGTAATCTCAGATGCTTCCTATTATGCTATTGACTATTCTCCATTTTTGGGTTATGAAAGTCCCTTTAACACGGGCTCTATGAAATTGGTACAAGAACTGATACAGGGTGCCAATAACTTTTTGATAGATTCTGCGGAACATTTGGGAGGAGGAAATATAAAGACAGCTGTTTTAGAAGGAGAAACTGATGTTGCTATTTTAGAGTATGTGGAGAAGAGAATAAGATGGATTTATTAGTAATTGGTACGCACAGCCATAGCTCTTTTGAAAATGTGCTGATGGGTAACACCGCTGTAAAAATTGTAAAGCATACTAAAACACCTCTGTTGGTAGTGCCAACAAAAGTTGAATAACAATATAAATACGGCTCGGTTTTCTAGTTTGGAGAAATAGGGTCGGCATTAAATCAACCATCCGATGTTAAAAAGAAGCGCAATTTTAATTTTTTCGATTTTACTATTAGTGGCAGGGTGTAGCAGCCCTTTGACCAATAAAGATAGTGGTTCTACTATTGAATTAAGTGAGGACGATGTATTTACAATTAATTTGCAAGGGGAAGATTTTCCAGAGTATGAATGGCATATTGTTTCAGAAAATAACCATATAAAACTTGCGGAACCAGTAACTGCGGAGACCACCGCAACAAACACCATATCTACGTTTAATTTTAAGACAGTGGGTACGGGAGAGGATATGCTTAAAATAGATTACACCAATGGAATGGAAACCAAAAAGACTTTTGAGTTAAGGGTTATTGTTGGAACCATGGGTCGTATTGAAGCTTATTAGGTGAATCATTAGACGTATTTTTTAATGAAATAATATTAAAAGCGGGTAATAGGAAACTTTTTTCTACCCCAAACGAGAACAGTAATAATAAAAAAAAAGAAGATGAAACTAATTACAATAGTACTTGCATTGAGCATGACGTTTGTTGTGTCTGCACAGACAAGAAAGGATAAAAAAATTATTAAAGATGCCGCTAAGGCAAAAAAAGAATTGGTAAAAACGGATACTGATATTAACGGGTTTTTTGAAAACTCAGCCGGTTATGTCATATTTCCAAATGTTGGTGAAGGTGGTTTTTTAGTTGGCGCAGCATCGGGTAACGGCGTGCTCTATCAAGAAGGCACTGCACAAGGTATGGCTAATCTTAAAAAACTAGATGTGGGTTTCCAAGCTGGTGGTCAATCTGTTATTGAAGTCATTTTCTTTGAAAGTGAAGATGATGTAATGGAATTTGAAGAAGATAATTTTGAATTTTCGGCTCAAATTTCTGCTGTGGCCCTTAAATCCGGGGTGGCTGCGAATGCTAAATACAAAGATGGTGTCGCAGTTTTTACCCTGCCTAAATCAGGACTTATGGCAAAGGCTACCGTAGGCGGACAAAAGTTTAAGTACAGTTCTTTTTAAAAGGAGGAAGGTTTAAGTCTTCAAAAAAAAGGAAATCATAAATTCAATTTAGAAGAACCATGAAAACATTTTTAATAGGTGCACTAATGCTCTTTTTAATGCCAATGGTCAACGCCCAAAACCCGTATGAAATTACGGAGCAAAACATGCCGTACAATAAAATGGCAACTAGTTTTACGGCTAATGTTATTGGACAGAATGAAAGTAATGTCTACTATCAATGGCAAAAATTTATTGAGGGTCACCAAGGAAAAACCTACTTGGTTTCTGCCAATGAAGGTAATGTTGAGTTTGAGAGCGAACATGTGAGACTTCCTATGTTAGGGGAGAAATCGGTGATATTACATTCACGTTTTGCTCCCAATTATTCAGAGAACGGAGTATTATTGACTTTATGGATAGAGCTTCCAGATGGCAGTTATTATTCTTCTAAGACAGATGAGGATTCTGCGCAAAAAATAAAAGATTGGCTGTTGAAGTATGATCAACAGTTGACCAATATTAAGTTTAAAAATTGAAAATTCATTATGGATTAAATTTTAAATCAAAGAAGTACTTTTTTTATTCAAACCCGGTAAATGAAATCATGGTCTAAAGAGCGGACATTGATTTTATTCACCGGGTTTCTTTTTACTTCGAATTAAAGAAAACGAAGTAACCCTATACTGAATGGTGGGATTTTATAAACAGCTATTCTAGAATGTGCTGTAAAGAGTAAAATTCTAATGATTTCAATGAAAATAATAGAAACATGAGATTTAGTTTTATCTTATAACAGGAAGATGTAAGGCTGTTAGACTATTTTTGCCCTCAGGCCCAGCCGCTTTATTATAAAGGTATATTGGTGTCAATACTGTTTTATTGGTGAACAGATATCACAATTAGTAGTAGTAAAATTAATGTAGCACAATTGTTAACAGCTTAATTTGAGATATGGATTTATTTACGATTATTAGTATACTCATGGTACTGGTATCCATCTTTGCATACCTCAATACACGATTCTTAAAGTTACAGACCACCATAGGTACTATGATAATTTCCATTGTTTTTTCATTGGGAATACTCGGTTTATCCAAACTCTTTCCTGAGCTAATAAAATTTGAAAAAGACATTGTAGGCTCCATCGATTTCAAAAAATTATTGATGGACGGTTTGTTGAGTTTTATGCTCTTTGCTGGCGCAGTGCACGTGAACATAAATGAATTAAAATCAGAGAAATGGAAAATTGTTGCCTTTTCTAGTTTAGGGGTCGTTATTTCAACAGCTCTTATAGGAGGTATTTTTTTCTGGGTATTACAACAAATAGGAATGCCCTTGCCATTAGTTCATTGTTTATTATTCGGAGCCCTTATTTCTCCAACAGACCCAATATCGGTTTTAGGGATTCTAAAGAAAATAGGAATTAAAAAGTCTATGGAAACCACTATAGTTGGTGAGAGTCTTTTTAATGACGGAGTAGGAGTGGTGGTTTTTCTAACCCTGTTACAGTTTGCCAGTGACGGTACTTCAGAAAGCATTGATGCATTGGGAATAGCAGAGAATTTCTTACTTGAAATAGGCGGAGGACTCTTGTTCGGGTATCTTTTGGGCCGTATTGCGCACAGGGCAATTTCAAAAATTAATTCCTATGAGACGGAAGTTCTTATTACTTTGGGTATGGTAATGGGTGGTTATGTTGTTGCAGGAAAGATTGGTGTTTCAGGTCCATTAAGTATGGTAGTGGCCGGACTCTTTATTGGGAACAGAACGTATCGTCAGGAGAAAAAAGAAAAAACAGTAGATTACGTAGATAAGTTCTGGGAGCTTATAGATATTCTGTCTAATGCGGTATTATTTGTGTTAATTGGTTTAGAAATTGTGTTAATTCCGTTTACACAACAACTTATAGTTGTTGGTTTTTTAGCCGCTATCGTGGTAATAATTTCGCGTTTTTTATCGGTAAGTGTTCTAATAGTTTTATTAAAAAAATGGTTGCATTTTGATTCAAAAACATCATTATTAATGACGTGGGGCGGATTAAGAGGAGGTATTTCTATAGCAATGGCACTGTCCTTACCCGAGGAAGTTTATAATTACATTGTGCCTGTAACCTATTTAGTAGTTATATTTTCTATAATCGTACAAGGTTTAACGCTAGAGAAAGTAATAATTCGTTTAACAAAGTAACTAGTAGGTAATGTCAGGAATCTTAGGCTATTTTACAAACAGTAATCAAATCCTTATTTTAAAGTATGACCACTAATTTCTATGTTTTTATCCCTCTTTTAGTACTGGTGATGCTCATTGTTTGGCGGATTTGGTTTTATAAGAAAAAATTAATCTGAACGACTTTAATCCAGCGTGGCGCAATATCCTTAACAAGGAAGTATTGTTCTATGCAGACTTGTCTAAAACAGATAAGATTCGTTTTGAACAGGAGGTTTTATACTTTTTTGATGATGTAACAATTACGGGCGTAAAAATTGAAATTAACGATACCGATCGCTTGTTAGTAGCCGCAAGTGCAGTAATACCGTTATTTGGTTTTCCAGAATTACGTTACCGAAATATTAATGAGGTCCTGTTGTATGAGGGTAGTTTTAATGAAGAAAACCAGACCAAGGGTGAAGGACGTAATATTTTAGGCAAAGTTGGCACGGGAGATATGAACCGTTTAATGATTTTGTCCTTACCGGCGCTACGTGCAGGATTCCAAAATAAAAACGCGACCAGCAATGTGGGTATACATGAATTTGTTCACCTAATAGATAAGGCAGATGGTGCTATTGATGGTATACCAGAAAGCCTAATGCATAATACATATGTTGCTCCATGGCTAAAACTGATGCACAAAGAAATAGATAATATTAGGGAAAATAAGTCCGATATTAACCCTTACGGCGCTACCAGCGAAGTAGAATTTCTTAGCGTGGCCAGCGAATATTTCTTTAGTAATGCTGAGGCATTTCAGAAAAAACACCCTGAACTTTATGGGTTAATGCAGAAAATGTACCGCCATTCTTTCTGATTAGTAAGACCATTTATTCAATCTGTTCTAAATTCAGAATAATTTTTTTCTCTTTTATCGGTATGCTGTTCTGTGCGTTGTTTTCTTCAGCGTATAACTTCTCAGTGCCATAGGTAATTTTGAAAGTAGACCCCTTAAGAGAGTCGTCGTTTAAATTAAATTTTTGAAGTAATTCAAGGTTAATTTGATTGAAAGTTATTGGACTTTCATCTAACCGACTAATAAAAAGATAGCCTAGCTCAGATTTACTATCGTAGGAAGCATCTATCATGTGCATTATTTTACTGTCTTCGCTTTGGCCTTGCAATATGTTTGCAACTAGAACAAGAATAAGGAGGGGTATTAATTTTTTCATAGCTCAGATATCTTAATCGTTTATAGATGATTTTCCGAAGGTCTGGACTAAGGTGTACTATTAGAATAAAAAACCTTAACCATCCGCTAGTTAAGTAGTTAAAGTTATGAATTACAATGGTAAATACTACTTTTTTTCATACAATCTTAAATGTATTTTGTTTTAGAAAAATAGATGGGTAGAATTGGGGTAACTAAATACCAGCTATATAACTCTCTAAATTCTCCGAACGTTCCAACCCCATTTTCTTACGTATTCTAGAACGTGAAACATGAACACTATGTGGTTCTATATTCAGGATTCTAGCCATTTCTTTCGTGCTTAAATTTAGTTTTATGAGGGCACAGTGTTTCTGTTCTGTTGAGCTTAATTTAGGATGTAGTTCTTTTAGTTTATCATAAAATGCTGAATTGACTTGGGTGAACTGAAGGTTAAATTCATTCCAAAGGTCTTTAGACCCCTTTTTATATTTACTAAAAAGGGATTTGTAATGAGGGGAGGATTCTGTTTTTAGTAGGTTCAAAAGTTCATCTATAGCAGTATCCTTGTCTATTAATTGCAGTGCATAAGAAGTGAGCTCCTTGCTCTTTAATTCTATTTCATTATTGCTACGCTCTTCTATAAATTTCGTTTTGAGTTCAGCTTCTTTTTTATGTAGAAGGGTCTTTTTGAGCTTTAGGCGCATCTGAAAAACAACACCTAAAACAAGACCTAATAGAACTAGTAAAAAGAGAATAATTTTAAGCCTAAACTGAATGGTATTACTCTTTTCAATAGTCCGTGTTTTTTGTTCTAATTGCGCATTTTTCTCTGAAATAGATTTTAAATAAGAATCCTTTATTTGAAAAAGCTCGCTGTTGGTTTGGTTCTTATCATGTAGGACCTTATGGTCAGCGGTATTTGTTGACTTAACAAGGTAGTCATAGGCAAGTTTGGTATCTCCGTTTGTAGAATACATTTCAGATATTTTTCGCAAAACTTCTGTTTCCAAATCGTTCCTGAATCCTTGGTCTTGGCTCAGAGCTAAACTCTCATTGTAAAAGAATAGCGCACTATCTTTCTGGCCAAGGTCTTTTTTTAAATCACCTAAATACATAGAAATATTGGGTCTGTAACTTACTTTTTTTCCTGATGTATTGGAGTGAGATAAATGTAGAAAGGTATCCGCTTTTTTATACTCATGGAGTTCTTGCATAATTTTCCCCTTTTCAGCATCCCAAAACGGCATCTCTATGCTTTTTTCCAGGGTAATAGAAGGAGTCACATAACAAGAATCCAAGTACTGAAGCGCTTTTTGATAGTTGCCCATCTTCCTTTGCCGTACGGCCAAATACATATAACTAGAAATAAGATTATCAATTTGTGTTGAATCCTGAACATAAATTTTCTTTGCAATTTTCACGGCTTCCTGTAAATATAAAACGGATTGCTCGTTCATATTAAACTCATCGTAAAGACGAGCCAAACTAATTCGGATTTGAACTTTTTGAGCTTTATCTAAAGCTTGGTCACTTAAATATTTAGCCTGCCAAAGGTGGTCAAAAGTTTTACTGAATTTCCCCTTTCTCTTTTGAATTTCGGACATAGCCAGAAGACATTTCACCACTCTACTTGTGTCCTTTTTACTTTCAAAATATATTTGGGATTCATCAAGAACCTGATAGGATTCAGTAGGAAACAGGTTTGACTTCGCCATTGCTTCCTTTAATCGGTTTGTATAATAAGAAGTACTGTCTTGTATACTATTTTTAGATTCTATAGTTTGACAAATTCCAATTTCTGTTACTAAAAAGAGAATAATGAAAATATGTAATATTCTGGTATACAGAATCATGTGTTTTTGTGAGGTTGTTCAAATCAAGATATTAAATAATAATAGGAATAGAGTTATAATTAAGGGTAAATATACACTTGTATAATATTTGTAAAGTACATTTTTACCATCTTTTCATTTTCTATGGTTAGTTTTGAGAGGTTGGATTAAGGTTAAACAGTTGCAATTAAGAAAACCCGAGTAAAGTAATATTACCATTCAATAGTATGATAAAATTTAAGATGTTCAGGTATGGGTTGGCAGATAATGTCCTGATGTTTTTGTTGGTATTATTTGTGAGTAACGGATTTGCACAAGAAGGGAAACCACCCAATGTAATTTTGGTAATGACAGATGACCAAGGCATAGGAGATTTAGGTTGTCATGGTAACCCTTGGATTAAGACTCCTAACATAGATAAGTTCTATAAACAAGCGGTGCGCATGACCGATTTTCACGTAAGCCCAATGTGTACGCCAACTCGTGCAGCTTTAATGACGGGGAGATATCCTGTAAATAATGGAACATGGGCAACATATAAAGGCAGGGATGCGTTGGCGGAAAATGCCAATACCATGGCAGATGTATTTAAAAAGAACGGGTATAAGACGGCCATGTTCGGTAAATGGCATTTGGGAGATAATTATCCGTCAAGACCTACGGATAGTGGTTTTGATGTAGCTATCCATCATAAAGCTGGTGGAGTAGGAGAACTATCTGATTATTGGGGCAATAGTTATAATGATGATGTGTATTACGTTAATAACGAGCCTAAACAATTTTCAGGGTATTGTACAGATGTTTGGTTTCAAGAAGCCATGGGTTTTATGGACAAAAATAAAGATGCTCCGTTCTTTCTTTACCTACCTACCAATGCACCTCATAGCCCCTTTATTGTTGCAGAAAAGTACGCGGCTCCTTATCGGCATTTAGTAGGAGATAAAATTGTTGGAGCTGAATTCTACGGAATGATAACCAATATAGATGAGAACTTTGGAAAACTAGAAGCTTACTTAAAAGAAAAAAAACTAGCAGATAACACCATACTGATTTACATGACGGACAATGGTTCTGGAGGAGGGCTTAGTGAAGATGGTAAGTTAGGGTTCAATAAAGGATTTAGAGGGAGAAAAGGGCAACGTACGGAAGGAGGTCATCGGGTTCCTTTCTTTATCCGCTGGAAAGATGGGAAGATAAAAGGAGGAAAGGACCTGAATGAATTAACGGCACATGTGGATTTGATTCCCACTTTAGCCGGACTTTGTAATCTTGAAATTCCTGAAGGCATGAAGTTAGATGGAATCGATTTTTCGCCTTTACTACTTAATAACGGAAAGTTAGATGATAAAAGAACAGTGTTTGTTCATAATCGTCAAGATTGGCGTACGCCGCATGATAAAGAAGATACCGCTATACTAAATGAGAAATGGCGATTGGTAAACGGTAAGGAGCTTTACGATATAGAGGCCGATAAACATCAAGATATAGATGTAGCATCAGGAAATAAGGAAGTGGTAGAAGGACTTTTGTCTCAAAACAAGGCGTTTTTAGATGTGGCAAAATCAGGTTACGAATACTGGGAATTTCCGGTGAGTACTATTGGGAATGACGGTCAAAAGGAAATTAAACTAACCATCCAGCATGCTATTGGGGAAGATGGTGGAATCTGGAAACCAGAGCAAGTAGCATCAGGAATGAAAAATAGAAACAATATGCATCCAATAAAAGTGGAGAAAGCGGGTAGGTATAAAATATCGTGTATGCGCTGGCCAAAAGAATGCGCTGGACCTATTTTGGGTATACCTACGGAGAATCCAAAAAACCAGTATGAATATAAAACTATGCATCCAGAGAAAGTGCGTATTCAGATTGCTAATCAAATTACAGAACAAACTGTTGAAGGAGATATGCAGAGCGCAGATTTTATTTTAAATCTAGAAGAAGGCAAAACTATGCTGGTAAATGACTTCATTGAAAACGGAGAAACCTTTGGCGTGTATTACACCTACATTAAATACCTAGGCAAATAATAAACAGAGCTTTTAAAAATATAACTAGACCATGTGATGAAGAATATAATTTCCTTATTTCTGTTGCTTTTTGTGCTAAGCACATGCAAAGCACAATCTGAAAAGCAAGTAGTAGAACCTACTGAAAAGCAAGAAGGTTTCCCTTTTGTATTACCAAAAGACAAACCCAATAGAAAAATGAGTGCTGCTATGGAGCGTATTTATACAGATTATGAAGCCCCACAACCACAGCACAATGAGCTATTTAGTCAGTTCAAGTATACAGAGTTAAAAGGATTTGACTATAATGGTCACGATGGTACAATTACAAGAAGAGATCCATCAAAAACACTTTTGCATAACGGGAAGTACTATGTATGGTATACGTATAGAAACACGTCTACACCGCCAAGAGGAGCAGATATGAGCAATGATACCATACCGTCTTCAGATTGGGATTTATCGGAAATTTGGTACGCTACTTCTACGGATGGTTTTACTTGGGAAGAACAAGGTGTGGCCATTAAAAGACCGGAAAAACCTTTGGTAGGCTGGCGTTCTGTTACCACTACAGATATTTTAGAATGGGAAGGAAAGTATTACCTCTATTACCAAGGTTTCATGGAAGCTAGTGGCAAAAGAGGGGATGACTGTCCTGTTGCAGTTTCTTATGCAGATTCTCCAGAAGGCCCTTGGACGCCTTATAACAAAATTGTAATCGAAAACGGAAAAGAAGGGGAGTGGGACCAATATTCCATACATGATCCCTACCCGCTAGTACATAACGGTAAGGTCTATATTTATTATAAGTCTGATTTTGGTGAAAAGCCAGATAAGGTTCGTATGCAAGGGCTTGCCATTGCTGATAACCCTTTGGGGCCATTTAAAAAGCACCCATTGAATCCGGTGATAACCTCTGGGCACGAAACTTCATTGTTTCCGTTTCGAAAAGGAGTGGCGGCTTTGGTATATAAAGACGGACCGGAGCACAACACTATTCAATATGCGGAAGATTGGGTGAATTTTGAAATTGCTTCAATCACGGAGTTGATGCCTTACGCTGCTGCACCACACGTACCAGATGCTTTTACGAATACGGAGGATGGTCGTGGGATTACTTGGGGCTTGGCCCATTTTATTAATTTAGGAGGAAAAGGTGAATTCCATTCAAAACTGGTGCGTTTTGATTGTGATTTAAGCTTGGATAAACATGATGAAGAAATGAAAGAGCACCGGGTTAAACATAAACCTGACGTGTACTTCAGACAGGGATTAAGTATAAAACAGAAGGAACGTTTAAAATCTGAAAGTTTAAAGAACTAATTAATAGTTTATCAAACGAATTTAAAGGAGCATCATTTTATGGTGTTCTTTTTTTTTATGCTCGGATTTATTAAAATAAGTAGCTACTTCTCATTTCCAATTTCCATTCGTCTATAGGTAATTAGGTTTCAAGTGTAGATAAACGGTACTCACCGAAAATATCAAATTTCAATTAGAACGATGCTGTAATTTTGGTGTAAGCAAATTAAAGAAATCACAATTTAGTTCATTAAAATGCGGACGATATATGTCTGATAGGAAGTTTGAAAAAGGTCAATTACTGTTGTTTATGATAGAATGATATTAAATGTTCCCCCTTTTTTGAAAAAACAGCAATCGGCCTAGTTGAAATTATCGTTCGCATTTTTATATTTTCTTTCCATCCAATTATACTATTGGAAATTTACTCATCCATTAAGTCAAAATAATCTCCGTCTGTCCATCCTAATGGGGCTTCAACAGCATGATTACTAATTCCTTTTCCTTTAACCAATGGTTTTGTTTCATCGGCATTTTTCCAGACTATATTTCTTACTTGAAGGCCATCTACATCATCTACTATAATAGGAAACCTTGAATCTGGTGACTCTGTTCCAATGGTAACATTGTTTAAGGATATGTTTTCTGCATGCCTAACATACAATGTATGACTTGGTAAATTACCATAGGTAATTGCATGCGGATACCCTTTTTCATCTTCTTCAACGGTAGTACTAAAATCTCCCATCTTAAGTCCGCCTTTAGAGAAAAGCTGAATGTTGTTCAGAGATATATTTTTGATTGGATGTCCTTGAAGCCCTGTAATAGACGAACCCCATGTGCCCGCATCGTAAGCAACTACATTACTGATTGAAATATTTTTTACTTCGCCAATAGTATTTACCACAGCTCCGGGCGTATGAGGTCGTGCTCTATTGCCTAAACGAATGTAAATGGGAGATTCAGTGCCATGAATAGTTAAATTATTTACGGTAAAACCTTCTAGTGTGCCACCATCTACAATCATAAGCGAAAGGCCAGATACACCTATACGTGGCGTATCCCAAATAGGTTTCCCTTTTTCTTTTGAGGGCTTTATTACGCAATTACTTATAGAAACATTTTTAAAGCCGCCAGTGGTTTCTGTACCTGCTTTTATAGCATTGCAAAAACTACTGACTACGCAATTGGTAATAACAATATCTTCACAAGCAGCTGCACCTGTACTTTTCAAAACAATACCATCATCATCTGAATCAATGATACTATTTGAGAGCACAACACGGCGGCACCCGTCAATATCAATACCATCATTATTTCGGCTTCCATGACTGTAGACATAAATGTTAGAAATAAAAAGGTCTTCGCAGTCTAGATAATGTTGGTTTCAAATGGAGGCATTGAGCATTCGTAATCCGTCTACTTTTATATTCTTACAGGAAATTAGAAGGATATTTCTAGGCCTACCGTCAATGTCACCTGCATAGGGGTTGGGCATGGGGGTATGAAGTGGTCCTTGTCCGTCTATTGTGCCACTACCGGTCAAAGCTATATTCTCTTGGCCTTCGGCATAAATAAGAGCATTAAATCCGCCAAGTTGGTCTTTGTGCGATCGGTATTTGGGCATAGGTTGTAATGGAAAATCAGCAACATTAATACTGGAAAGTAAAACCGAATTATGTTCAAAATGTAACTCAACGTTGCTCTTTAAAATAATAGTCCCTGATTTAAAAACTCCCGCTGGGATAATTACTTTTCCACCTCCTTTTGAAGCACAGGCGTCTATGGCTTTTTGAATAGATTTTGTGTTTAAAAATTCTCCATCACCTTTTGCACCATAATTGGTGATATTATAGCCATCACTTTGTATTGGGCAGTCTAATTCTGCATATGCGCTATTAGAAACGAAGCCAAAAATTAAAACTAAAAAGCTAATGCGTAATATATTCATCATTCTAAAAATTCTTTAAAGGTTATTACTTCCTCAAAATACCTTTACTTCAATATTCAATAAAATTTTGGATGTGAAAACTCAATAAATGCCACTTAGAAAAGTGCAACGATTTTTTGTGAAATGCAAATTAAAGGTTATTCTGTTTTTAATGTTACTTTTAGGTATTGCAGCAAAAAGCCTTATCTCATGAGGTTCTAGTCAGAAATAATAAATGAGTTAAATTTTAAATGGCAGATAGAAAAAAGAAAAACATACTTAACCTCATAGGGCCTGGTTTTATAACAGCTGCATTAGTCCTTGGTCCAGGAAGTTTAGCAATAGGTTCTAAAATTGGAGCTAATTATGAATTTAGACTACTTTGGATAGTGCCCATTTGTGTTCTTTTTATGGCGGCTTTCACCATTGTTTCTACTAGAATTGGCCTAAGTTCAAAACAAACACTTATTGAACTAATACGTGAAAAATATGGCAATACAATTTGTATTGTTATTGGTGTTGGTCTTTTTATAGTAGCCGCTTCGTTTCAGGCAGGTAACTCTATAGGCGCTGGTATGGTGTTCGGTGAAATGTTCAATGTATCACCTGTACCTTGGGTAATTACCTTTTCCGTGATTGCAATTATTTTATTGTTTTTTAAATCTTTTTTTAAGATTCTAGAAAAAATTATGATTGGCATGGTTGTTTTAATGCTCGTTTCATTTGTACTTACTCTAATAATTTCAAAGCCTAATATTTCAATCTTAGTACAACAATTTCATTTTGAATTACCAACTGGTTCAGAATTTTTGGCTCTGGCTTTAGTAGCATCCAGTTTTTCAATTGCGGGAGCATTTTATCAGTCGTATCTAGTCCAAGAAAAAGGGTGGGATAAGAGTGAGTCTAAATCACATGAAAGAGAAGGCCTGTCCGGTGTATTTATTTTGGGAGTAATAACAGCTACAGTTATGTTAGTTGCAGCTTCTGTCCTTTATCCACAAGGTATTCAAGTTAATTCGGCAGCAGAAATGGGTAAAGCGTTAGAACCAATTTTTGGAAGTTATGCCACTGTGATTTTTATGTTCGGTTTATTTGCGGCTTCTTTTTCTTCTTTAATCGGGAACGCAACTTTGGGCGGTGTTTTATTATCAGATGCACTAAATATTGGTAGAAAGTTAGAGTCTCAAAATGTGCGGTATGTGATAATGTCGGTCATATTGATCGGTGCAGCCGTTGCTATTATTTTTGGAAACTTACCGATACAGCTTATTATTATGGCTCAAGGTTTTACCATTATAGTTGTTCCGGTAATAGGCTTCATGATTTTTATGATAGCACGGGATAGAGCATCAAAAAACTTTTTTAAATTAAGTTCAACATTGAATATTATTATGATTTTAGGGTTGGCAATGCTTGTTCTATTAGCAGGGGCTAATACCTATAACATATTTATTAAATAAATTAGAAATCTATGATAGCTACAATAGCCGAATTAGAGGAACAACTCTCTAAACCTTCAAAACGATTGATAGAAGATATCAGTAAAATTGAAGGGCATATAATGATTTTAGGCTTGGGAGGAAAGATGGGGCCTACCTTAGCAAAGCTTGCAAAAATAGCAGTTGATGCTGCAGGAATCACTAAAAGAATAATAGGTGCTTCTCGCTTTTCAAATCAACTTCTATATAAAGAATTAACCGATTTTGGTATTGAATGTATCAAGGTAGATTTATTGGATGATGAAGCGTTAATGAAGCTTCCAAAAGTTGAAAACGTTATTTACATGGCGGGTAACAAATTTGGTACATCGGGTAATGAACATTTTACTTGGGCGATGAACGCTTACCTTATAGTAGAGTTTCGGAAAGATATAAAGAATCAAAAATAGTTGTTTTTTCTACGGGTAATGTATATCCATTTCTGCCTATTAAAAGTGGTGGTGCTACGGAGGAAGTAAAACCTTCGCCAATTGGTGAATATGCGCAATCTTGTTTAGGACGCGAACGTGTATTTGAACATTTTTCTATTAAAAACGGAACAAAAATGCTTTTGTACAGATTGAATTATGCACTAGATCTTAGGTATGGTGTTTTGTTAGAAATAGCAAAGGCGGTAATGGAGCAGAAGCCTATAAACTTAAGTATGGGTTTTGCCAATGTCATTTGGCAAGGAGATGCCAATGAATATGCTATACGTTCCCTTTTACATTGCGAATCACCAGCTAAAAAACTGAATGTAACCGGCCCGGAAACCATATCAATACAATGGTTAGCAGAAGAATTTGGTAAATTACTTAAGATTAAACCCATTTTTGAAAATAAGCCTGCAGAAACGGCTTTATTGAATAACTCCAGTGAGGCTTACAGCTTATTTGGAAAACCCATTACCTCTCACTTCAAGATATGATACAGTGGACAGCTAATTGGGTTAAAATTGGAGGGGAGCAATTAGGTAAACCAACGCATTTTCAAGAACGAAAAGGAGATTTTTAAATCAAATCAGTGGATAGTTAATATGAAGACTTTAAATCCTGTATTAAAAAAATTATTGCATCAAGGTACTGTAATTCCTGCCCATCCGCTAGCATTGACAGAAGGTCGTGAGCTAGATGAGAAACGTCAACGATTGTTGACCAGATATTATATGGCTTCAGGCGCAGGAGGTATTGCAATAGGTGTTCATACAACACAATTCCAAATACGAGACCCACAAATCAACCTATATAAAAAGGTATTGCAACTGGCTATTGAGGAAATTACAATAGCTAATCTAGACCGCCCTTTTATAAAAGTAGCTGGCGTTAGCGGTAATACGGAACAAGCTGTGAATGAGGCTAAAATCTGTGCAGAATTAGGTTATGATATTGTTTTGGTAAGTACAAATGGCTTAGGAGATTGGTCAGAAGAGGCATTATTGGAACGAGCAGCTAAAATTAGCGAAATCATACCCGTATTCGGATTTTATCTACAACCAGCAGTGGGTGGTAGGGTTTTGAGTTATAATTTTTGGAAGGCCTTTTCGGAGATTGAAAATGTTCAAGCTATAAAAATGGCGCCGTTTAATAGGTATCAAACTTTAGAAGTGATACGCGCCGTATGCGCTTCATCACGCTGTGACGAAATTGCGTTATACACAGGTAATGATGATAATATAGTAGCTGACCTTTTAACAACTTATAATATAACTGTTGGGGAAAAAGTCTTCAAAAAAGATATTGTCGGAGGGTTATTAGGGCATTGGGCTGTTTGGACGAATAAGGCTGTTTCTCTTTTAGAGGAAATTCACAGAATAAAAGAATCAGGGACCACCATACCCAAAGAAGCAATGACCTTAAATATAGCAGTTACAGATAGCAATGCAGCCTTTTTTGATTCGGCCAATAATTTTGAAGGGTGTATTGCAGGTCTTCATGAGGTGCTAAGAAGACAGGGACTTTTAAAAGGGATTTGGTGTTTAGATGAAAATGAAAAATTGTCTATAGGTCAGAATGAAGAAATCAGTAGAGTTTATAATGATTACCCCCAATTGAACGATGATGATTTTGTTAGGGATAACATAGAAAATTGGTTGAAAGGACTGTAAATAAGAAAGCATTTTAAACTATAATTCAAAATTTTTAGAATAATAAATAGAGAAGCATATGAAAACTAATCCACGGAGAAAATTTATAAAGCAAACTTCAAAAACAGTAGCAGCCGGGATGGTTTTCAGTCATCTTCCTGTTTTTTCAAATGCTAATGTCTTTGGACAACAAAAAATAAAACTGGGTTTAGTTGGCTGTGGAGGTCGTGGTACCGGCGCTATATTTCAAGCTTTGACGGCATCAAAATCTGTTGAGTTAGTAGCAATGGGAGACGTTTTTCAACATGAGTTGGATAATAGTTTTCAAAGGGTTTCTAAAGATTTTCCAGCACAGGTCAGTGTCCCAAAAGAGCGTCAGTTTTTAGGTTTAGATGCTTATAAGAAAGTTATTGATGAGTGTGATGCGGTAATTTTGGCAACACCACCTTGGTTTTAGACCTGATCATTTTGAATACGCCATAGCTTCGGGCAAGCATGTTTTTCTAGAAAAGCCATTGGCTGTTGATGGTCCTGGATACAGAAGGATTATAGAAACTGGAAAGTTGGCAACAGAGAAGAAATTAAATGTTGTGGTTGGTCTGCAATTCCGTTATGAAATTGCGCTCAACAAAATGGTGGAAAAAATTCATGCAGGAGAGATAGGAGACGTTCTTTCTATGGATGTGTATTATAACATTGGCTTGGCCACGGTACATCCTCGAAAGTATAGGTCAAACGGAATTGGAATATCAAATTAGCAATTGGCATTATTTTAATTGGTTATGGGGCGGTCAGCTTGCTGGTCAGGCCATTCACCAAATTGATGTAATTAATTGGGTTAAAAAAGATTATCCCATCAAAGCAAGTGGAATGGGAGGTAGGGCAATGCTTAAAGGACCAGACCATGGAGAAATATTTGACCATCATTATGTAGAATATGAGTATGCCGATGGTACAAAACTACATGTGCAGTGTAGACAAATGGATAATTGTGCCAATAGGTTGGGTTTTAATATTCAAGGTTCAAAAGGTAAGGCCGATGAACGTTTCCAGATGGTTGATTTAAAAGGAAATTCGCTTTGGAGATACAGAGATAAAGATGACCCATCGTCTTCTCAAATAGAACAAGATGAGTTTATTGGAGCAATCTTAGGAAATAAACCCTATGTAAATAATACTAAGTATGGTGCTGAAAGCTCTATGACTACCATAATGGGTAGAATGGCAATTGAATCCGGTGAAATTATTGATTTAGAAAAGGCCAAAGCTTCTAATTTAAGTATAGTCCCTTCTGAATTTTCTTGGGATATGAAAATGCCTAATGCACCATTGGAAGATGGTAATTATGCGATTCCTAAACCATAATTCCTGTGTTATAAATGAATTAGTTTAAGAATGAGAAATCTAATTAAATACATTATTTTAATCGTATTGATTGCTGGTTGTTCTACACCAGAAAGGATGCCTGTCATTATTGTTTCTGAAACTGCAGGCTTAGACCGTCCTTTAGAATATGTAAACCCAACAATTAGTTTAGGTAGTAAATTAAAGGAGGATGAGGTGTTCGTAGCTATTGATTCAGAGGATGGTTCTGTAATACCGGTGGACGATATTGCTTTTAATAAAGTTGAAAAACGATTTGAATATTCAATTATTTTTCCAGTTGCGGTTACAGCCAATCAATCCAAAAAATTCAATATTAGTATTCAAGAAAAAAACAAGAGTTCATTACCTGTTCGGCGAATGCTATCCGAAGACAATCTTGCTGTAGAAAATAAGTTTTATAAAGCTACTTTTAGTACAGAGGATGATAAACGCGGCGGACAAGTAAATGGAATAGAGTTGAAGAACTTCAAAAATAAGCTTTTAAAAAGAAGCCATATTGCAATGCATTGGGCTCCTAATTTTTCTAAAAGTAGTTCAGAGTTTTATTTCAATTTAGAAGATTTACGGCCTGATTCTAGAAATCATATAGAACTAGAAAAGTATCGCGTAATTAAGGAGCGCTCAGGTATCACGGATAGTGTACCGGAAATTCTAATTGAAGGACGTTATGAGTTTTATGATAATCTACCCTATTTTTTATTTGAGTCTATGATTTCGGTTCAAAAAGAAGTGGAACTAAATCTCTTACGGAATGATGAAATGACCATGGATAGTCTCTTTACTCATCTCGCCTACGCTCAAAAAAACGGTACAATTAAACGATTAAATCTATATTCTGATGAACTAGATGTTTTAGAAGAAAATCATGTTACTGATGATGCGCCTTGGTTGGCTTTTTATAATTTGGAAAAAGGTTACGGCTTTGGTTCAATACGTCTTCAGTATGATAACACAAATACTAAAGGAGGGCCTTCACCAATGCATAATCCATACACTAAGATTACTAAATCTTCAAATAACGGTAGATATTGGAATAGAGTTTTATCTGATACTATTCAGACTTTTCCGGGCGGAAGTCAGTATTATGAAAAAAATGCTTATTTAATCTTTCCGGTAGGTCCAGAAAACCCTGAAAAAGTCATTGAGAGTTATGCAGGGCGTTTAAATCAGCCACTAAGTATAAAGGTGACAGATAATTAATATGTAGCTCAGTACTACAATTCTAGTTTAGTATAGAAAATAATGCCGTCAGTATCCCCTATTTTTTTTAACTCATTTAGAGTGATAAATTTGTTGTCAGTTAACCTTAACAAGTACAATAATTAAAATGTCATTTTACAGCAACTTATCGGACTTCGGTTCACGTTTTATAGGCAAGCATATCATCTTTAAACATGGTTTTAATCTTTCGCCTATGTACCGCAGAAGCACTGCTAGAATTAAGCATGTTTCCGAGGATCTTAAAAAGGTTACCATTAAGCTGCCTATAAGTTATAAGAACCGAAATTACGTAAGCACCATCTTTGGTGGGAGTCTTTTTTCAGCAGTGGATCCGATACCTATGGTACAGCTTATTAATATTTTGGGTAGCGATTTTGTGGTTTGGGACAAATCTGCGGAGATAGCTTTCAAAAGACCTGCAAAGGAGGATGTTTATGCAGATTTTGAATACAATAGGAAGAAATAGACGAAATTAAATTAAGGGTAGCGCAGGAAGATGAGATAGACATTGTAAAGACTACACGCTTAATGAACGCTGAGCGGAATACTGTTTTCTGTGAAGTAAAAAAAACGATTTATGTAGCGAACAAGGAACATTACAAAAAGAAACGAGCGCTGGCTAAAGCAAAGAAAAGCGAAGGAAAATTATAGTGGTTGTACTCTATTTTATCTTCGCTCTTATTATTGTAGTATAGGTCACTTTCTTTAAAAGAGATATTAAGCTCTTGTTTAATTTACTTTTGCCCTATTTCCTTTCCAACCTTTATTGAATTGTGTCAGAAGATCTTTTACAATTTCAGGATTCTCCTTTGCAATATTTACCGTTTCTGATGGGTCTTTGTTATGGTCATAAAGTTCTATAAAAACCGGTTCAGCAGTGGCATCCGTATAGTCTTTCCAAACTATAAATCGATAATTTTTAGTCCGCATAGAATAGCCCATGAGTCGGTTTTCAAAAAGGTCACGGTCCCATTTTTTGCCTTGTTGTTTTTTAATACGCCCTTCAACCTCTTCTATTAACGGACCAAAAGAAGTTTCCCGCATTCCTTTGGATAATGGGTTGGCAGCCCACTCGCGCAATGCTGGTGTAGGGAATTGAGAAAAAACGGCTGTTTTCCATTCTTGTTCAGGATCGGAAAGTAAAGGCGCAAAGCTTTGGCCTTCTAAAGTGTTGGGCTTGGAAATGTCAGCAAGCTCACATAGCGTAGGGTACATGTCCACAAGCTCTACGAGGGCATCGGTAGATTTTCCTCTGGTTTCTTTTGCCATATCCGGTGTCCAGATAATTAAGGGGACTCTTGTGGCAATTTCATAATTGGTAGCTTTCCCCCAAATGCCCATATCACCTAAATGCCAGCCGTGGTCGCTCCACAGAATAACAATGGTGTTGTCTTTGATCCCGGCATCGTCAAGAGCACTGAGCATCTTACCTATTTGCGCATCTACATAACTTACACAAGCTAGATAAGCATGCTTCAATTTTATGGCCTGCTCTGGAGATATATCTCCTTTTTTGGGAATGCCGGCTCTTGCCCGCAATTCAAAAGAAGCATGTAGTCCCATGGTGGCTCCGTCTTTGGGAGCACTGTCCTGTAAAGCAAGTTTTATCTCGGCCTCATCATACATATCCCAGTATTTCTTTGGGGCAATCCAATCTAAGTGCGGTTTTTTCATTCCCATTCCTAAAAAGAAGGGCTTTTTAGGGTTTTCCTGAAGCATATCTTTCATGGTGGCAATGGCCAATTCGGTATTGAATCCGTCTTCGTAGGCGTTATCGGGAAAATCGGCAAATTCGTATGAAGGACCTTTGCCAAGTCCGTTTCTTAGTGCTTTCTCTCCGTATTTAGCAACCATGGCAGCGCTATTCTCTTTCTGCATTTTTATATTTTCCGGTAATTTGAATCCGAATTTTACATCGGTTTTATTCATCTTAACGGGTTCTCTACTCCATAAAGCTCAGGGTCGTTATATTTCCCATGATAGATTTTCCCGGTGTAAACCGCCTCATAGCCATTGTTCTTAAAATGCTGGGGAAGCGTTATTATATCCGGATTTTTATCTCTGAAATAGGTGAAGTTTTCAATAACCTGAATGGTTTCGGGTCGTGCGCCTGTCATTAAACTTGCTCTAGATGGGCTGCAAATAGCTTGTTGGCAATAGGCATTATTAAAGCGAAGTCCGTCTTGGGCCAAGGCATCAATATTTGGAGTAATGGCAATATCAGAACCGTACACACCCAATTCCGGTCTAAGGTCATCAATAGCAAGAAATAGAATATTGGGTTGCTTTTCTTTTTCTTTTTCTACGGGAGTTGTAGTATTCTTGCAGCTAAATAAAAGTCCAACACAGATAAGAGCGAGTATGCGAATGTTCATTTTTATCGAGTTTTATAAAACGATTTAGAAGAGGGTTATAATAAGAAGTACAAAACAATATTTTGGACCGATTACAAATTAACCTTAAAATTGTGTGAATCCATTTTCCAATTTTATCAAGCGTCGGCACTATTTTAACCCTATAAGCTTAGTTTGTACTTTAGTCGATTTTCGTAACGCTAAAGAGAGCTAATTTGAATTATTCGATTATAAAAAATAAAATTAATTTACCTTTCATGAGAATTGCTTTATATTCAAAACATGCTTAGAATTTCTCATTTTTTCTTTCTGTTTCTAACGGTCTGTACCCTAGGTTTTTCTACTGTGGTCTGCGGCCAGGGGGAATGTGAGTAATTTTGAGATCACTCATTTTCAATTACCCATAGAAACGGAGGCTCAAGACATTTTAGAAGACCGCTATGGTTTTCTTTGGATAGCTTCCACTAACGGTCTATGGCGTTTTGATGGAGGTAATTTTAAGAATTACAGTAAAAATGAGCTCGAGCAGACCAGCATTACGGACAACCATATTTCTTATTTGTTTGAAGATAGTGCCGGAGTTTTATGGGTGGGTACCTATGGCGGAGGGTTATTGAAATATGACCGAGAATATGACCGTTTCCAGCGTTTTATACATGACGAAAATAACCCGGAGAGCCTTAGTTTTAATGAAGTTAGGGTAATTTATGAAACGGCGGACAAAGCTTTTTATATTGGCACGGATGGTGGCGGATTAAACTTAATGGACCGGGAAACGGGAACTTTTAAGAGATACCAACACAACACATTAGACGTTGAAAGTATTAGCCATAACAACGTACTGGACATACAGGAAAGTCCGGATGGGCGTCTTTTTATAGGTACGTGGATCGGGCTGAACATCTTTCATCCCAATACGGGAAAATTCACGCGTCTTGTTAAAAATATACCATGAGGTTCGCATTCGTATCCCGTTTTAGGTTTTTATAATGACCTTATTGTTTCTAGCGGTAAGCTGTTTACCGTAGATAAAAAGAACCAGTTTCATACACTAGACTTGCCACAGAATTGGGTAAGTGCCATACAGCCGGATAATGAGAAGAATTGCTGGATAGCCTACCGTGACCAAATTGCTATCATAGATTCGGATTTTAAGACCAAGAAATTAATAGCGCTGAACGAGCGGTTTAATGAAGGGTCTTTTTACATACGGCAAATATTCCATAACCCTGCCAAAGAAGATTCTTGGGCTTTGGATGGAGCAGGCCATTTTTTTCACATTAAAAAATCATCAGTCATTTTTGTGCCGTTTATAGCGTCTGGTGTAAGTGGAAAGATTCTAAAAACAAATAACAATTATTGGGTGTTTAACAAGGGCACCATTACCATTTATGACAAAGCTACCCATACACTCGTTAGGACGCTAAAAGGCTTTGTTCATAGAACATATATGAGTTCCTATGATAAGGAAACCATTTGGGCGGCAGATACCAATTCTATCTATCAATTTACCGAAGCGGGAGAAACGCTGTCCAAAACCGCTAGAAAACCTGCCGAACTTTTTGGTCTTCTAGAAACCAGTGCCGGACTGGTTTGGACGGGCGAGGTTCTGGGTGCACGTATCTACGACCCCAAAACGGATACCACCGTGTATTTTGACTGTGACCCCAATGATCCTAATGGTATAGGATATTTTCATCGTGCCAATGAACTTTTTGAAGATTATAAAAATCAAATTTGGATCGGGACCAATGGTGATGGGGTAAAACGATATCTGCCCAAGAAAAACCAATTTGTACACTACAGACACGAAATTGGGAATACCGCTACCGTAAACAACAATTTTATAAATGTAATTTTTGAGGATGCGGACCGTACCCTTTGGGTGGGTACCAACTCCGGGCTTTGTAGTTATGACCCGAAAAAAGATTTGTTTATTCAGTATGATAATAGCCTCCTGAAGGATAGGATAATTAATAGTATTGAACAAGATGGCAAAGGAAATTTGTGGTTGGGTACAAGAAACGGACTTATAAAACTGGATGCGAAGAACAATGTAGTCCGTATTTTAAATGAACAGGACGGACTCATTTCGCAGAAAATAAATATTTCCAGTTCGGTTACGGATAAGGGCCATATGGTTTTTTCTACCAACGCGGGATTAATGACTTTTGACCCGGAAAAGGTAGTGCCCAGCACCAAAACACCATCGGTCTATATTTCTAAATTATGGGTGAACAATGAACTGGTTTCACCTAAGAGCGATTACATAAAAAAGAGTATTGAGGTAGAGGACCATCTGCAGTTGTCTTATAAAGACCAAAAGATAGAACTCGGTTTTCAGGCCATACAGTACGAGAATACGCAACGGTGCCAATATGCCTATATGCTGGAGGGTTTTGATAAGGACTGGACCATGGCCAACGGCACACGGGCTACCTATACCAACTTACCGTCCGGTAACTATACTTTTCTCTTAAAGGCTACCAATGAAGATGGCGTTTGGACGGATAAGTTAAAACGATTGAACATTGTGGTGACTCCGCCGTTTTGGGAGCGACTGTGGGTTCAGATTCTTGCCGGTATTCTAGTAGTTTTATTAGGGGTTTGGGGCTTTCGGTTTTTCTTACTGCGAGAGAGGACAAAAAATATGTTTGAAATAGAGAAACAACGCGTGTATCAATTTGAAGAGCTGGCGCAGATGAAATTGCGGTTTTTCACCAATATCTCCCATGAGCTACGAACGCCATTAACGCTTATTACCTCTCCGTTAGATAAGTACATTCGTAAAGGCACCAAGCCAGATACCAAGGTGTTGCAGATGATGCACAGGAATAGCAACCGTTTGTTGGAACTCGTTAATCAGATTCTGGATTTTAGAAAACTGGAAGGAAATCAGCAACTACGGATTAAACCACATGATGAACTTTTGGTCTGCACCAACATGTACACCGCCTATGAGTATTGGGCAAAGGAAAAGAATATCAATTTTAAATGTGATGCTCCTGAAACGGATTATACGCTTTATTTTGATGAAGATGTTATTGAAAAAATGGTAAGCAATATGGTTTCCAATGCATTTAAGTTTACGGCAAAAAACGGAAAAATTACCTTAAAGGCATCTTATGCAAATCTTGAAATTGATAAAGATGATAAAGTAAAGAAGGGAAGTCTCCGCATTGAGGTAATTGACAACGGAGCAGGTATTCCGGAAAAATACCAAGAGAAAGTTTTTGAACGTTTCTATCAGTTAGATGAAAACCCTAATAAGGGATATAGCAGTGGTATAGGGCTTTCTTTAATATCGGAATTGGTAAAGTTGCATAACGGAAGCATAGCGCTAAAGAGTGAAGAGGGCATAGGTTCGCATTTTACCATAACGTTGCCTATAGGATATAAAGATTACGAAACTAGTGTTGACGAAACGATTGTGCCACCTGCAGAAATAACATCGGGAGAAACCGTTGTATTACTCATTGAGGATAATGAGGATATCAGGAATTACTTAACGACAGAGTTATCCGAAGAGTATGTTATTCTTCAAGCCGATAATGGTAGGGACGGTTTTCAGCTGGCTTTAGAACATATTCCGGATATTGTAATAAGTGATATTATGATGCCTTTATTCGATGGAATTCAAGTAGCAAATCAATTAAAAGCAAATGAATTGACGGCCCATATTCCGTTAATGTTTTTGACAGCCAAAACGGGCTTGGAAAACAAGTTGAAAGGGCTGGAAACGGGCGCTGAAGATTATATTGAAAAGCCTTTTAATGTCTCGGAGATCAAAATGAAAATCCAGAACCGTCTAAAAAGCAGGCACCAACTTATCAAAAAATATCAAAAAGAAGAGTTGTTAGAACCTACATCTTCAGTAGATCAGTATTTAGTAAAGGTCAATGAAGTTATTGATGAGCACCTTGAAAATTCAGATTTTTCAATTGATTTTCTGTGCGATGAATTGGCCATTGGACGATCGCAATTGTACAGAAAAATTCAAGCCCTTACCGGTAAAACTGTAATTGAATATATCAACACCTATAAACTATCTAAAGCCATGCCCTTGCTACAAGATGGTAGCCTAAGTATAAAGGAAATTGCCTTTAAGGTGGGGTATAATGACAATAGGTATTTCAGCCGAATCTTTAAAAAAGAGTTTGGACATCCACCGTCACATTACGTCCCCAATAAATAGATTAAGTGTAAGTGATACACAAAAAGTGCACCCTTTTGCACAATTAGTCTACCTTGTAAAACAAGTAGTTAGGTATTTTTGAGGAGCTCATAGTATTGCTGCAACTAAAAAATACCTGAATGAAAAACTCCAGACGAAACTTCATTAAACAGTCCGCTTTTGCAAGCGCCGCATTAACCGTACCCACATATAGTTTTGGGATTATAAATAAGCCAAAATTTTCCGAGCAAATTATAGGGCATGGCGATTTTACATATCGCGTCCATAAAGAATGGGGAAACCTGAATCCTGCAAATACGCCAGTAAAAAATTGCCATGAAATGGTGATGGATTCTAAGGGCAGACTTATTATGGTAACGGATGAGATTAAAAACAATGTTATTGTTTATGACAAGTCTGGTAAACTATTAAAAACGTGGACACATGATTTGAAATCTGCTCACGGCCTAACCTTGTCCAAGGAAGGTGAAGTTGATATGCTGTATATAACTGATAACGACGGAGCTATTCTAAAGACTACGGTAGACGGTAAGGTACTTATGGAGTTGCCAAATCCGCACAAAATAGGTGTGTATGAAAAAGACCAAAAGTATCGGCCTACCGAAACCGCCGTTGGTCCCAACGGAGATATCTATGTAGCGGACGGGTATGGTTCTGATTTCATTTTACAATACTCCAAAGACGGAGAGTTTATCCGAAAATTTGGAGGTCGTGGTTTTGAAGATCATTTGTTCAGTACGGCTCATGGTGTTACTATAGATGATAGAGATCCAAATAATATTACGTTGTTGTGTACCTCTAGAAAACACAATTCTTTTAAACGCTATAGTCTGGATGGCAAGTACCTATCTAGTATTTTTCTACCCGGAGCTTTTGTTTGTAGGCCAGTTATAGATGGCGAGAATTTATATTCTGGAGTATGTTGGTCAAGGTTAAAGTATTTAGAGCAAACGCCAGATTCAGGCTTTGTTACCATTTTAGATAAGGATAACAAAGTAATTTCAAACCTGGCGGGACGGCACCGGTTTATGAAAAGGGAGAGTTGCAAATGATGGTTCAAGATGTACCTCTTTTTAATCACTGTCATGATGTTTGTATAGACGACGATAAGAATATATACGTCTGCCAGTGGAATGCAAACAAAACCTATCCTATAAAACTTGAAAGGGTTTAGTTTATGAAAAAAATCGTTTTACAGCTTGTCGTCCTAAGTTTACTTCTGGTCTCTTGTAAAGAAGAGGGCCAATACGCTTCCATTCCGCAGAAAAAAGTGCCGGATAGGGTAGACTATAATTTTGATGTGCGGCCTATATTATCTGACAAGTGTTTTAATTGCCATGGTCCGGATGCGAATAAAAGGTCGGAAGATTTACGGTTAGATACTCCAGAAGGTGCTTATGGGGCCTTAAAAGATTCTGAGAACGAGTTTGCGATAGTGCCTAAGAACATTGAAAAATCGGTGGTGTATCAGCGGATTACGGCTAAAGACAGTTCCAACCTCATGCCTCCTGTGGACTCCAATTTAAAACTGTCTGACTACGAAATAAAGGTGTTGAAAAAGTGGATAGAACAAGGTGCGGTGTATGATGCTCATTGGGCTTTTAGTCCGGTGGAAAAGCCAGAAATTCCTAATACGGATTCGGAATGGGTGAATAATGAGATTGACCATTTTGTTTTGGAAAAACTGGATGAGGTTAACCTTGAGCCAAACCAGATTGCAGATAAAGAACGTTTGTTGAAAAGGGTTTCATTAGATATTACAGGTTTGCCGCCTACACCTGAAATGCGAGAAAAATTCATTGGTGACAATGCTCCTGATGCTTACGAACAAATAGTAGATGAATTATTGGGCAGCGCTCATTATGGTGAAAAAATGGCCAGTCATTGGTTAGATGTAGCGCGCTATGCAGATTCGCACGGATTTCAGAACGATCAGTTACGTACCATGTGGCCTTGGCGAGATTGGGTAATTCATGCATTCAATGAAAATTATAGTTATAAAAAGTTTGTAACCTACCAGCTAGCGGGAGATTTAATGCCCAAGAAAAATATAGAAACTATTTTGGCAACAGGCTTCAATAGAAACCACAAAATAAACCAAGAGGCGGGCATAATTGAAGAAGAGTTTAGAATAGAAAATGTAACCGATAGAACCAATACTTTTGGTAGCAAAGCATTTTTAGGATTGACATTGGAATGTGCTAAGTGCCATGATCATAAATATGATCCTATTTCACAGAAAGAATACTTCAACACTTTTGCCTTTTTTGATAAAGTAATTCATAGGTCAAAACCTATGGGAGAAGTATTGGCAGAAGCTCCGCTAATCACAATTACGGATGAGGTTGTTGAAAAGGAACTTCCGTTTGTGAATAAAAAAGAGCCAGAGGATATAGAGGTCATGGTTATTGAGGAGAAGGCGGATATTAGAACAACTCACGTATTGAATAGAGGGGTATATGATGATAAAGGAGAGATTGTTCAGCCAAGCACACCAGAGTCAGTTTTAAAGTTTGATACGCTTGTTTACGATAGTAATCGTCTTGGGCTTACAAAATGGCTCTTTGATGTCAAAAATCCTTTAACAAGTAGGGTTTTTGTCAATAGGGTATGGCAAGAAATTTTTGGAGAAGGTATTGTTAGGTCTTCCGGAGATTTTGGTATGCAGGAGATTTACCCACGCATATTGGTTTGCTGAACTGGCTTTCCGCAGATTTCATAGAGAATGATTGGGATATGAAACGTTTGGTGAAGCAAATAGTTATGTCTTCTACCTACAAGCAATCTTCTGTGGTTGATGATAAAAAACTCGCGTTAGATCCAGACAATAGGTATTTGTCGCATATGAGCCGTTTGCGCTTTAGTGCGGAGACTATTAGAGACCATGCATTGGCAACTAGTGGTTTGTTAAACGAGGAAATAGGAGGTCGTAGCGTAAAGGTGTATCAGCCAGATGGTATCTGGGAAGCAGCAAGTTCAGGGCGTGGTATTTTGGCGAATTATGTACAAGACCATGGCAAAGACCTGTATAGACGTGGTATTTATGTTTTTATAAAACGAACCACGCTTCCTCCGGTACAGTTAACTTTTGATGCTGCCACACGTGACCAATGCGAGGTGAAACGACAATCTACTATGACTCCGCTTCAAGCACTTATTGCTTTAAATGACCCAACTATTTTGGAAGCTTCTCGGGTATTATCGGAAACATTAATACAAGAAGAAAGTACCGTAGATGAGAAGATAGTGGAAGCTTTTGGGCGCATTATGAGCAGAACCATTAAACCCCAAGAAAAGGAAATGTTAGTGGGGTATTACCATGATCAGGAAGATGCTTTTGCAAACGATAAGCAGAAGGCAATAGATTTTATTGAAGTAGGGGAGTATCCTATTTTGAAAGATAGGGATGAAGTTAAAGTTGCAGCACTCATGCAAATCATTCACACCATCTACAATCTAGAAGAAACAATAGTAAAAGGTTAACGGTCAATCAAACAATATGGATAAAGAAGTTTTTGAACATTACTTGAATACGAACCGAAGACATTTTTTAGGTAAAATGGCCATGGGAATGGGCGGCGTGGCTTTAGGCTCGCTTTTAATGCCGGATTTGTTAACAGGAAAGAAAGCAGCCGAAGAACAGTTGCCTCTAGGGTTAAAACACTTTGCTGCCAAAGCCAAACGAATCATCTTATTGGTGCAAAACGGTGCACCTTCTCAATTGGAGACATTTGACTACAAACCTAAATTGAACGACATGTTCGGTCAAGAACTTCCGCCATCAATTAGAGGAGAGCAAAAATTGACAGGCATGACCGCAGGTCAAGAATCGTTTCCGTTAGTGGGGTCTAAATTCAGCTTTAAACAATATGGAGAATCCGGTACTTGGGTAAGCGAGCTTCTTCCTAATATTGCCAAAATCACAGATGATATTTGCATGATAAAGAGCATGCATACAGATGCTATTAACCATGATCCTGCCCTAACTTTCATGCAAACCGGAGCCCAAGTGGGTAACAGGCCTAGTATTGGTTCTTGGTTTAGTTATGGACTGGGTAGTGAGAATCAAAATTTACCTGCGTACTGCGTGTTGCTTTCCAAAGGAAAAGGTAATGGACAAGGAGTATACTCAAAATTATGGTCTAACGGGTTTTTAGATAGTTCGCACCAAGGGGTGCAATTGAGTGCCAGTGAAGACCCAATTCTATACTTGAACAATCCAAAAGGAATGGATAGGGAAACCCGTCGTAAGATGCTAGACCACTTGGCTTCGTTAAATCAATTGGGGTATGATGAGTTTGGTGATCCGGAAATTCCAGCAAAAATCAAACAATATGAAATGGCTTTTAGAATGCAAACGGCCGTGCCAGAAATCACCGATGTTTCTAAAGAACCAGATCATATTAAAAAACTATATGGTCCTGATTGTATGGTACCGGGTACCTATGCAGCCAATTGTTTGTTAGCTAGAAAACTGTCCGAATCCGGTGTTCGTTTTGTGCAATTGTATCATCAAGGTTGGGATCAGCATAATAACTTGGTAGGCGAAATTAAAGGACAGGCAAAAGATGTAGATAAAGCATCTGCAGCATTGATTACCGATTTAAAACAAAGGGGACTTTTAGATGAAACCTTAGTGATATGGAGCGGAGAATTTGGTAGAACCAACTATTGCCAAGGGAAGCTGACCAAAGATAATTACGGACGAGACCATCATCCTCGTTGTTTTAGCATTTTTATGGCCGGTGGTGGCGTAAAGGCTGGGATGTCTTATGGTAAGACAGATGAGTTAGGATATAACATTGTAGAAAGCCCTGTGCATATTCATGATTTACATGCAACGATCATGCACTTAATGGGCTTGGACCATGAAAAGCTAACGCACAAACACCTAGGTAGAAGATTTAGGTTGACCGATGTTCATGGCCATGTGGTAAAAGATATTCTAGCGTAGCTATATGAAAAAAACTGTCCCTTTCTTTTTAAATGTTTTATTCTTTCTGCATGTTTTGCTTGCATTTTTGGTGCTCTTTGAAGGATATATGAAAGTTCCGTTTTGGGTTCAACCTTTGGGAAGAATGCATCCATTGGTTTTACACTTTCCGGTAGCGTTTATTGTGCTTTTGGTATTGCTCAATTTGTTCAAAAAACAACTGGACCCGGCTTCTTTTGAAAAGATAAACTTCGCTCTCTTATTACTCACATCGTTTACCACGGTTCTAGCAACCCTCATGGGATTATTGTTATCCCTAGAAGGTTATGACTCAGAGCTGTTGACGCTTCACAAGTGGGTAGGTATTGCCTTGTGTTTTGTCATATATGCTTTGGTTTGGTGTTACACTTATAAAAAAGTATTTCAAATATTACTATATGTTGGTTTGATAGGAGTGCTCGTAGGCGGGCACTTTGGAGCGGGATTGACCCATGGCACCAATTTTTTAATGGAGCCTATTACTGCTTCAAAAGAAGAAATCGTAGATGAAAATACACCTATTTATTCGGCGTATATAGCTCCCATTTTAAAAGCGAAATGTACTAGTTGCCACAATCCCCAAAAGCATAAAGGCGATTTGGATTTGACCACAATCGAAGCCATAACCAAAGGTGGTGAGAATGGAGACGTATGGTTAGCTCATAATGCGGAAGAAAGCCTTTTATTGAAAAGAGCAGCTTTACCTATAGAAGATGAAGAGCATATGCCACCCGAAGGAAAACCCCAATTGACGGCAGGAGAAATAGAATTAATGCAGATTTGGATTGAACATGGTGCCGATGACCAAATTACTTATGCTCAACTAAAAGAAGGGGATACCTTAAAACAACTTGTTACCGGCAAATGGCTAAAATCTATTGAGGATAAGCAATATGAGTTCGATTTTATAACAGCTCAAACCATCAAGGAACTCAATAATCCATATAGAACGGTAGTTCAAAAATCACCTACGTCACCAGCTATTGACGTTGTTATTTTCGGTAGAAGCGCTTTTCAAGAAAACAACTTAACGGAGCTTGAAAAGGTAAAAGATCAAGTAGTGTATTTAAATTTGGCTAACCTTCCCATAACAAGTCAACATTTGCAGACTATAGGAAAGTTAGGTAACCTAGAGCACTTGGTGCTCAATTTTACGGATATCAGCAGTGAGTCTTTAGCATCATTGGCGAGTTGTACTAAATTAGAAACGTTATCCTTGTCAGGGACCGCTATCGACGCGACTGTGTTGGAGCATTTGAAAGGCTTAAGGAGTCTAAAGGAAGTGTTCGTATGGAATACCAATTTGGAAGCTGAGGATATAGAGGTGTTAAGAAGTGGGTTGCCCAACGTTATTATTAACGAAGGCTATATTCCAAATCCAGAAGAAGAGTTACAATTAACACCACCAACTTTGGTCAACGATGGTAACATAATTAGTTCCGGTGATTTGATTTCTCTTGGGCATAAAATGAACGGAGTTACCATTCAATATACTTTAGATGGGAGTGAACCAGACTCCACTTCAGTAGCTTTTAAAAAAGCGTTTTTATTGGATTTAAAAGGGAAAAGACAACAAACCATTAAAACGTTAGCCCATAAAGAAGGCTGGTTACCTAGCAAACCTGTTTCCTATATTTTTTACGATAGAGGCCTAGTGCCCGATGGTATTGAAGTTTTGTATCCTTGGCGTTTTAAGCTCGTATACAGGTGATACAGAAAAAATATTGACCGATGCCGTTCGGAATAATGAAAAAATAGGATTCTCTAAATTCTGGGCGTCTTATAACAAAAATCCACTCGAGGCCATTGTTGATTTTAGTGCAACGGTCCCCAAAATAAATGAGGTGGTTTTAAGCTGTGGTATTCACAACAATCAAAAGAAATCACCATTGAAATTTGTCTCCATTTGGGCTTCCGATGACAAGAAAGATTGGCAAATGATCAAGAAGGAGATGTTTGCCAATGAAAACAATTTGGACCGGCTTAAAGAGATATCAATACAGCTTCCAAAGAAATCGTATTCATACTTGAAAATAGTAGCGCAGCCTCAAAAAGGTCAGACTATACGGGTCAATCAATTGTTCTTTTTCTAAGAGGGAAAACTAAGTTTTAATTAAGGGTATTGTAGAATCCCGCTCAATCATAGTGGTTTTGATAACTTCGGTTTCAAATGGTTTTTCGGTATCGTTTTGTTCTATTCTATTTACCAATTGTTGAGCGGCACGCTCACCCATATGATACCCGTGTTGACTGATAGATGTTAAACTAGGAACTACATATTTAGGAAGAATTCCGTTAGTAAAGCAAATAATGGAAAGCTCTTTGGGTATTTTAATGGCCAATGAATTAGCGGTCAATAAGGAGGTAACGCCCGCTTCTTCCTCCAAACCTAAAATGGCATCCACTTTTCCCGCGGAAAGCAATTTTCGTATTTCCACTTCCATAAAAGACTTTTCCAGCTTTTCAAAAATCAAGCTCTGATCTAGGTCTAAATTATGGTCCTTAAGACACTGGTGGTAGCCGTTAATTCTCAGCCGTGAAATCTCAAGGTCTCCCAATAGGGAAACTACGGCAATACGTTTACATCCAGATTTTATAAGGTGCTCCGTTGCATTATATGCAGCTTTGGTATCATCTATGGTTACTTTGTCACAGTTCAACTTTGATGATACGCGATCAAACATTACTACGGGTACCCCTTTGTTCAAGAAGGGCTCAAAATGGTCTGTGTTATCCAGTTTACCTGTTTCTTCCGCCAACGAAACTAAGAGCCCGGATATAGCTCCTTTGCGCAACATTTCGGTAATGGCAACCTCCTTTGTGTAAGATTCGTTAGAGATGCAGGCAATCATATTATAGCCGTGGTCATTCAATACTTTCTCTACACCGCTAATAACTTGGGCAAAGAAGTAGTTGAGGATATTTGGAATGATGACACCCACAGATTGCGAAGGTTCTTTTCTAAGATTGATTGCATTAAGGTTGGGACGGTACTTATGTTCCCGGGCATACGCAATAATTTTCGCCTTGGTTTTGGCGCTTATTTCATGGCTATCATTTAACGCCTTGGATACGGTAGATTTAGAGACTTTAAAATGCTTGGCAATATCGTCTAAACTAAGTTTTCGTTTCATAACTGTATCAAGATACTAAATATCCCATTAAGATATTACTTCTTTTTTGCCGTTCCGATCGCTAAAATAGCATTTTGGAGCTACGCTTTTTACGAAACCCATTTCGAAAAATACAAAATATTGTAAATATCTGATTTTAAATGGGTTGTGATTGTGAAATTTTGAATTTACAAATGGTTCTATTTCGTATTTTTAGTACTAAAACGAATTATCTAGAACTCGTTTTAAGTTATAGTTTAAATTTGACAAAAGGGCTTGGTTTTTAAGGGAATACAAAATATCCAATAGGATAACGTTCAAAAGACAAAAGCACTTACAAACACCAAAAAATTATGTACAGTATAGGTTACGATATAGGAAGTTCGTCAATAAAAGCGGCCTTAGTTGAGGTGAGTACGGGTAAACCCGTTGCCGTAGTGAGCGAACCTAAAACAGAAATGGATATTCTAGCTATCAACAATGGTTGGGCAGAACAAGATCCAGATACATGGTGGAAACATGTTTGTACCGCTACAAAAACATTGTTATCAGAAAATAATATAAAACCAGAAGAGGTTACAGGTGTTGGTATTTCATACCAGATGCACGGATTGGTGGTTGTTGATGAGAACCTAAAGCCTTTGCGTGATTCCATTATTTGGTGCGATAGTAGAGCGGTAGGTATTGGTCAAAAAGCATTTGATGAGTTGGGCAACGACCGTTGTAGTGAGAACTTATTAAACTCGCCCTCTAATTTTACCGCATCCAAATTAAAGTGGGTCAAGGAAAATGAACCGGAAACTTTTGAACGTATTCATAAGTTCATGCTACCGGGAGATTATATAGCCTGTAGATTAAGTGGCACCGCAAACACAACTTTATCTGGTTTATCCGAAGGTGTATTCTGGGATTTTAAAACGAATAGCTTAGCCACTTGGTTATTGGACTATTACGGATTGAACGAATCTCATGTGCCTGAAATAGTTGATACTTTTTCTGTTCAAAGTAAAGTATCGGAACAAGGAGCAAAAGAATCAGGTTTAAAAGTGGGTACGCCTATTTTATACCGTGCAGGAGATCAGCCTAACAATGCGTTGTCCTTAAATGTTTTTAATCCAGGTGAGGTAGCTGCTACCGGTGGGACATCGGGGGTTATTTATGCGATAACAGATAATCTTTCTGTTAAAGAAAGCTCACGAGTTAACAATTTTGCACACGTTAATTACAGTGCGGAAAATCAGAACATAGGTAAACTACTTTGTATAAACGGAGCTGGTATTCAGTACAGATGGTTGTTGAACAACTTGGCTGTAGCTTCATATGATGAAATGAACGATTTGGCCAATTCCGTGCCACAAGGTTCGGATGGTGTAAAAATATTGCCATTTGGAAACGGTGCAGAACGCATGTTGAACAATGTGGATTTAGGTACAAATATGTTTGATATCAATTTAAACAACCATACCAAAGCGCATTTGTGCAGAGCTTCATTGGAAGGTATTGCCTTCTCTTTTGTATACGGTATGGAAATCCTTAGGTCAGACGGTATTACCGCTACAAAAATACGTGCAGGAAACGATAACCTGTTTAGATCAGAAATTTTCTCGAATACAATAGCAACGCTTATTGACCGCGAGATAGAAATATATAATACCACAGGTGCCATTGGCGCAGCTAGGGCCTGTATTTTACGTGATGGAGATTTTTCAAGCTTTGGCGAACAGATTATGGCTAATGATTATGTCATGAGCTATAAACCTTCCGCAGAAAAAGAAGCATTACAATCTGCATATTCCGCATGGAAAAAAGAATTAGAACAATTATTAAAAAACAAGTAACATGGCATTATTAGGAGACAAAGAGTACTTTAAAGGTATTGGAGAAATTAAGTTTGAAGGGAAAGAATCAGACAACCCTTTAGCATTTAAATATTACAACCCAGAACAAGTTGTAGCGGGCAAGACCATGAAGGAGCACTTCAAATTTGCTATCGCATACTGGCATACGTTCTGTGGGCAAGGTTCTGATCCATTTGGCCCAGGTACACAGAATTTTGCTTGGGATAAATCTTCAGATGCCGTTCAAGCTGCAAAAGATAAAGCAGATGCTGCTTTTGAGTTTATCAGTAAAATGGGATTTGATTATTTCTGTTTTCATGATTTCGATTTGATTCAAGAAGGTCCAACTTTTGCTGAATCAGAAAAAAGATTAGCTAGTATTACAGATTATATAAAGGAGAAAAAAGCGGCTTCGGGTATTAAGTTACTGTGGGGTACGGCTAACTGTTTCTCTAATCCAAGATACATGAATGGTGCTGCTACAAACCCAGATTTTGATGTGGTTGCTAGAGCAGGTGGTCAAGTAAAATTAGCGATGGATGCGACTATTGCATTAGACGGTGAGAACTATGTTTTCTGGGGAGGTCGTGAAGGGTATATGTCTCTTTTGAACACCAATATGGGTCGCGAATTAGATCATATGGCGCAGTTCTTAACTATGGCTAGAGATTATGCTCGTAAGCAAGGTTTTAAAGGTAATTTCTTTATTGAACCAAAACCAATGGAGCCAACCAAGCACCAGTATGATTTTGATTCGGCTACGGCGATCGGTTTCTTAAAAGAGTACGGATTGGATAAAGATTTTAAAATAAACATAGAAGTAAACCATGCAACTTTAGCACAACACACTTTTCAGCATGAAATGGAAGTTGCCGCTAAAGCAGGAATGTTAGGTAGTTTAGATGCAAACCGTGGGGATTACCAAAACGGATGGGATACAGATCAGTTCCCAAATAACATTCAAGAAACTACTGAAGCTATGTTGGTATTCTTACAAGCTGGCGGTCTACAAGGTGGAGGTGTTAATTTTGATGCTAAGATCAGAAGAAATTCTACTGACCTAGAAGATATTTTCTTGGCTCATATTGGTGGTGCGGACACGTTTGCAAGAGGTTTAATTACGGCCGATAAAATTATCCAGTCTTCTGATTATACCAAGCTTCGTGAAAACCGTTACAGCTCTTTTGATTCAGGAAAAGGAAAAGAGTTTGAAGGAGGTAAATTAAGCCTTGAAAACTTATACGATTTAGCAACTACAAATGGCGAGTTAGAGCTTAAGAGTGGTAAGCAAGAATTGTTCGAAAACATTATTAATCAGTACATCTAGAATATATGAAGTTTTTTATAGATACAGCAAATTTAAACGACATTCAAAGCGCCTATGAGTTAGGTGTTTTGGATGGCGTAACTACCAACCCTTCTTTAATGGCTAAGGAAGGTATTACCGGAAAGGACAATATTTTAAAGCATTACTTGGCAATTTGTGAAAAAGTTGAAGGAGATGTTTCTGCTGAGGTTATTGCAACCGATTATGCAGGTATGATCAAAGAAGGTGAGGAGCTAGCCGCTTTACATCCTCAGATTGTGGTAAAATTGCCAATGATTGCAGATGGGGTAAAGGCATGTAAATATTTCTCTGATAAAGGAATAAAAACAAACGTCACTCTAGTGTTTTCTGTAGGTCAGGCATTATTGGCAGCTAAAGCTGGTGCCACTTATGTGTCTCCGTTCTTAGGTAGATTAGATGATATTTCTACAGACGGTATGCGTTTGATTGAAGAAATCCGTCTAATATATGATAACTACGGTTTTGAAACACAAATTTTGTCGGCTTCTGTACGTCACACCATGCACGTAATCAACTGTGCTAAATTGGGGTCAGATGTAATGACAGGTCCATTGTCAGCTATAGAAGGTCTGCTTAAGCACCCGTTAACAGATAGTGGTTTAGAGAAATTCTTGACAGATTATAACAAAGGAAATGAATAGGTAAACCTGTTGCAGCCAGACGTGCTAGATAGGTCTGAGCAACAGTTTCTAATTTATTTTATAAACTATATTGCCGGTGGTTGAAACTACCGGCAATTTGGTTTAAGAGCATTCTGTTTCACCTAAATTAATCACTCTTATGAATAGCAAACTAATGTTACTTGTGTTTCAATATGGGATGGGTGTATTGACGGTCTCTTTTCAGTTTTTCTCAGATAATGATGTGTATTTGGAAGGAAAGTATAAAATAGGCAAGATACTCTGGAAAACCCGTTACGTAAAAAAGTAATACCGGAGTCTGGATATGGTGCAGAACAACTAATCTGTTTGTGTGCAATAGTCATTTGTCCTATCTTCTAACCAATTCCATAATGCACATCATATTTTGGTTTTTCACCTTATCAAATATCAACTTTTAAAAATACAATAGAGAAGAAGCACTGCAATATGAGATTAAGTAATATAATTTTGAGTTTAGTTTTTTGCGTCTTTCTTACGCAATGTCATCTCTATGGGCAAAATTCAAATGACGATTACACCTTTATAGATATAGAACAAGATAATACCCAAAGAGCCGTTTCCACTATCGTTGAAGACAGCATGGGCCTTATTTGGATGGGTACCAATGGGGTGGGACTAAAGAAGTATAATGGTATTGATTTTACTACCTATAAGCAAGATATTAGCGAGCCAAAATCGCTGAGCAATTCGCTTATCCACACGTCGTACATTGATAAATCTAATAGATTTTGGATAGGTACGGAAACGGGCTTGGATTTGTACAATAGAGATTTTGATAATTTTGATAAAATAGAGTTGAAGGGAGAACCCGGATTAGAAAACGGTGTCCTAATTAGAGCAATTCAAGAGGGTATTAATGGAGAGCTTTTAGTAGGTTCTCATTACCATGGGGTATTTAGAGTAGACCCGTTAACCTTACGCAGTGAGTCAATTCCTTTTCAGTCTACCATAGCCAAATCGGCCATACAAGTAAATTGTATTTTAAAAAGCAAAACAGGTAACGTATTTGTAGCTACTAATTACGGTCTTTTTGAATATGATGGGGTTAAGGTTAAACCCTCGCAGATTATAATTGAGAACGGCGAAATAGCTGAAAATCTGAATTTAAATATTGAGACTTTATTTGAAGATAAAGAAGGTGCAATCTGGTTAGGTACGCTATCGGACGGATTGATCAAAATAAAACTGCACTCTTCAAATAAGTATAAAATAGATTCTTTTAAAATAACTGCGGAACGGGTATTATCCATTGCCCAAGGCACAGATGGTAATATCATATGTGGTACGGAGAATGACGGGCTTTTTGTACTAAAGTCAAATGGAACACTAATTAAGAATTATCGCTATGATAAATTTGATGTTAAAAGTGTAAAATCAAACTCCATTTGGTCTGTTTTCGTAGATAGTCAAGAACGTATTTGGATTGGGTACTACAACAAAGGGGTAGGGGTTTACGATAAGTTGTTTGATAAATTTAAGGATATTGAAAGCTTGGCCAATATCAATAACTCCCTGCTACTTCCTTCTGTTACAGGTATTGCTAGTGATCAAGAAGGTAGGTTGTGGATTGGTTTAGATGGGGGTGGCATAGATGTATATAATGCTGCGGATAAAAGTATTGTTCATTTAAAAGACCCTGAAAATTCAATAGCAACTAACCTGCATGCGGCAGCTGTTTCGGGAATGTTTTTTGATAGTAAAGGAAATCTTTGGGTGGGAACATGGAATTCTGGTATCTATTATCTTCCAAAAAACACATCAACATTTATTAACTATACGATTTCAAATACCAATGGTGGGCTAACAAGTAACCGCATTATGGCATTTGATGAAGACAAAAACGGAATTATTTGGATTGGCTCTTATGTAACAGGGTTGCATTCCTTTAATCCGGCAACTAAAAAATTCACTCCTCACAATTCTCAAATTTACCAAGATGTAATTCCTAGTCATGGAGAAGTGCGTAAAATCTTGGTAGATAGTAATGATGTTATTTGGTTAGGAACCACAGGCGGACTTTATAAAATAGCTAATGATTTTTCTGAGGGAGACAAGGCTATTTCTTTAATAGAGCGCATGCACGGAGATACTGGTCAAAAACTTATAGTAGATAGAATAGTATCGCTATTTGAGGATAGCAAGAATATCATTTGGATCGGCACGGACGGTGGAGGTTTATGTAAATATGACCCATCTAAAGATATATTTATTTGGTATGGGGATAGAAATGGTTTAGGACAACAGACTATAGCTTCAATTTTAGAAGATGATAATGGTGCTATCTGGTTAGGCGGGAATAATGGTATTTCTAGATTGGATGTAGAAAAAGAAAGCTTTAAAAACTTTGATATTCATGATGGGTTATTGGCCAACGATTTTAATTACAATGCTACCTACAAAGATGATTCCGGTATTTTATATTTTGGCAGTTATGAAGGGGTTAATTCTATAGACCCCAAAAATTTGAGTTTCAATAGTAATGAACCTCAGGTTTACTTCACGGATTTTAAACTCTTTAATAAATCCGTTGTCTTAAAGGTACGGAAAAATCGCCTTTAGAAAAAGTTATAGGCCGTACGGAAAATTTAACCCTCACTCATAATCAGTCGGTTTTTACAATAGAATATGCGGGAATAAATTTCACAAGGCCCAAAAAGAACCAGTACGCCTATTTTTTAGAAGGTTTTGACAACCGGTGGAACTATGTAGGGAAAACCAGAAGTGCAACCTATACGAATCTTCCTGTGGGTGACTATGTTTTTAAGGTGAAAGCAGCCAATAATGATGGTGTTTGGAATGAAACACCAAAGACTTTACGGCTTACTGTTTTAGCACCTTGGTGGGGTACAACTACGGCTATTTTACTGTATATACTGGCCATTTTACTAATAACTTACTTTTTGGTGAAGTTGGCAAATCAGCGAGTTCAGGAAAAAAGAATGGTTCAATTTGAACGCGAAAAGCGGTTACAGGAAGAAGTGTTGAACGATAGAAAAATTCAATTTTTCACTAATATCTCCCATGAATTTAGGACTCCGCTTACGCTTATTTTAAATCCGTTAGAAGACATTCTTAGAGATTCAGGAACTTCTTTTTCTCAAAAGATGAAGGAAAAGTTGGGTATCATCCACAAGAACACCAACAGATTAAAGCGGTTGATAGATGAGTTGATGGATTTCAGAAAACTGGACATCAACAAGCTGAACGTTAAGGTGTCCGAACTGGAAGCTGTGTCTTTTGTAAAGGAGATAACCGGTCACTTTGAAGAAGAAGCTACGCTAAAGGATGTGCATTTGGTGGTAGAATCGGATGAACCGCCGTTAACCCTTTGGAGCGATCCCTCCATGCTGGAAAAGGTTATTTTTAATATTCTCTCCAATGCCTTTAAGATCACCCCGGATAAAGGAACCATTACGGTGGGGATTTTTAAGTGTGCCGATAAAGTAATATTGCCCCTTTTAAACGAGGAGGAATCGGTCCGGGCTCTGGAAATTTATATAGAGGATACCGGTAGCGGAATTGGTAAGGACGAGTTGGAAAAGGTTTTTGAACGTTTCTATCAAGTAGAAAAAATGAACAGCCAGTATTATGGAGGTACGGGTATTGGTCTTGAAGTGGTAAAAAGTTTTGTAGACCTTTTAAAAGGTAAGGTCATAGTAGAAAGCGAAGAGGGCATTGGAACCAAATTTAGAATATTTCTTCCGCTGGGGAATGCCCACTTTAAACCAAGTGAACTTTTTCTTGAAACCAACTCCTAAAGAAGAGGATTTACCACTGGTTAAGGTAGATGAAGATATAGTGGAAAGGCTTTCCAATAAGGGCTCGGGCACTACATTGCTTATTGTGGAGGATAATGCGGAGCTACGTACTTACCTAAAAAGTGAACTTAAAGATGAGTATGCTGTAATTGAAGCGGTAAATGGTACCGAGGGATTAAAAGCTGCAGAAAAAAGAACGCCGGATATTATCCTGTCGGATGTGGTTATGCCGGAAATGGACGGTTTTGAGTTTTGTAGGCATATTAGGGAAGACCTTAAAACAAGCCACATTCCTATACTTATGCTAACCGCCAAAACCATGACGGATGATTGGGTAAAGGGAATTGACTGCGGAGCGGATATCTACCTGACCAAACCTTTTGAGATGACCGTTTTAAAGGCGCAGCTAAAACAGATTCTTAGCAGCAGGCAAGTGCTTTTTAATAAGTATTTAAATGACTCCAACAACGTAAAAATACCTGAAAATACGTCTGAATTGGATAAGGGTTTTATTGGCAAGGTACTGGATTATGTTACCGATAATTTATCGGATGAAAACCTTAATGTAGAGCAGTTGGCAGAGGAATTAAATCTAAGTAGAAGTCAATTATACCGGAAGATAAAAGCGCTCACCGGTTACTCCGCAAATGAATTCTTGAGAAAGATAAGGCTTGAAAAAGCCAAGAAAATGATAGAAAACGGAAACGAATCTATCAGTGAGGTCTGCTTTAAAGTAGGCTTTTCCTCTCCTTCTTATTTTACCAAATGCTTTAAGGCACAATTTGGGTTTCTTCCTACTGAGGTTAAGTAAGAACCTATTAATTTTTATTGTAGAACAAATCTTAATACTTCGCTAGATTTAATTAAATTAGGGGTGAAATAGATATACAGGGAAATCGGTATTTCTTATACTCTTGCGTTTGGTAATAATTGAGCAGAAATTTATATTGTTATGAATTTTAATTTCGAGTTAATTTCGAAAGAAATAAAAAGAGTTCACTGTGATTTGGACAAAGATATTGGAGCTATTAAAAATCAATGTAGAAAAGGTTGTTCTCATTGTTGTTACCAACCAATTGAAATAGTTTCACACGAAGAGCTGCCTATAGTAGAATTTATTCGTTCTGAAATGAATCATGACTTGTATTTGATAGTTAGAAGACAAATAGCATTATGGGCAGCTCATTTTAATGAACACTATGTAGATTTAGGTTCTAATAAGACTATCAATAATATATCAGAGGTTAATAGAATTTACAGAGAAAAAGTGAATAGTGATAAGCTCGCATGTCCTTTTTTAGTAAATAACTTATGTAGTATATATAAGGCTCGACCTTTAGCATGTCGTTCACACATTGAAATTGAATCAGCTACTAAATGCGAAAATGACGGTTTGAGAGAACCCATGAATAATGTTCAAGAAATAAGGATAGAGTATTTTAAAAAATTAAGTAAGCTTCCAAACTCTACTTTGAGATATTTACCGGTAGCATTATCTACTACATTTGGATTTAATAATATTTTTAAGCCACATCCAATGCTTAGATTGAATTGATAAATCAGTTTTGAAAAAGTGATGTAAACTGAACAATATTTTACGCAAACTTAACGGGCAAAGTACTTTAGGTTTAAATCTCATAGATTTAACTTTTGAACAAGAAATATAAAAACCTAACAATAAGCTTTAACTTTGAGCTTAGAAGGAGACCGGCCAAGACGATAATTTGTCTGCTGTTCTCGCGGACGGCCTCCGTACTAGGACCAACGTAATTTTCGTTAAGCATTTAAAATTTATTAGACTTGAAGGAATTGTTTAAAAAAAACTCCATCAAAGTATTGTTGTTTCTTTTGGTCTGCTGTGTGCTTTATTGTAATGACGAAAGGAAGAGAGAAAAAATTAATGCTAATGAAGAAATTTCAATTGCAAAAATTATTAGTAAGGGGCGTAGAAATAGAATTGGTTATAAATTTCAATATAATGGTAACTGGGTCACCGGAAGTGGTTCTGGAGGTTTTAATTCTGAAGTAGGGGAATACTATAGAGTTAATTTTGATAAAACCAATCTCAAAAATTCAGAAATAATTATACGTGAGAAATCTATTAATCCAATGATTTTAATAAATAATGGACCGGAGATAAATGGAATTGTAGAAAAAATCGGTTATCCATCAAAAAAGTAC
The DNA here is from genome assembly GCF_030553095.1 of Zobellia laminariae. Classification (GTDB taxonomy): domain Bacteria; phylum Bacteroidota; class Bacteroidia; order Flavobacteriales; family Flavobacteriaceae; genus Zobellia; species Zobellia laminariae. Next base: position 3,376,877 of record NZ_CP130738.1, read on the forward strand.
TTAGACCTTTATATATCTTATGAATATAATAAGGAAAAGTATGAATTTAGAACAAGAAAGCACATTGACAGTCTATCTTGTGGAACGGTTTCTGATTGCGAGAATGCAACCATTAAAATACGGATTAGTGATTATTTTCCGGAGTTGAACAACCTTTATTATGAAAGTTATGACAGGAGCAAATTAAGGCGAGAAATTAAAAGAAAGTTTGAATAAAACTCATACGTATCAAGACTCATTAGCAGCTTGGATTTTTTAGCTTATAAATTAGTTTACCTGCATATTTCTAAAGCCATAAAATATTTAACTCCTGTTAATCTTGAAACCGTTTGCCCTTTAGGTTACTATCATAAAGCATTGTTAACAATACATTCCAGCTCAATAGCATTAATTATATTTATTTAACTAATAGGATGAATCCGAGATATGGAAACTAAACAACAGAGTAAATGGTATAATAGCAGCACTACGGTAGATATCTTATTGTTTTTATTGCCACCTTTAGGTTTTTACGGACTGTATAAGACAAAGACAATCAAGTCCAATACATCCAAAATTCTTTACGGAGTAATGGCTTTTGTTTCTATGCTAACCTTGTTGATTAGTTTGTAAGCGAAACCAAAAATTAAACAGTATCCAAAACCCTGTGTAACCTAAATTCTGGATACTGTTCGTATTGATTAAACTAGCGCCAGCCTTTCGTGACAAACGCTCAGAACCTTTTAAAACTAGGATGCCATTTCCCATTTTACAGACTTTACCCAGTCCGTTAAACTTTGCGGAGTTACTCCCAATAGTTCTTGCGTTGCTTTAAAGTCTTTGGCAATCAATTGTTCTCTATTGCTTTCTACATATCTATAAAGATTGGAAATTTCTCTTCCTGCAACTTCTCCAAAAGCAGGTGAAATTTTCTTTTCGAATTCATCTGGAGTCATAGAAACATAATGTACTTGCTTTCCTATTTCAGATGAGATAGCCGCTGCTATTTCTTCTCCCGAAAATAAGTTCCCTCCAATTGGTAAAACCTTACCGGACAATTCTGGTTTTTCAACTGCAGAGGCTACATATTTTGCTAAATCCGTATGGCTGATCCATGGCACTTTACTTCCTGATGCTACTGGGTAGGGAACAAAATTGTTATTTAAAATAACCGGAATAGACCATGGTGCAGAAATATTGTCAATATAGATGTCAGGTACTAACGTGGTTACATTTAGTCCAGATGCATCCAGTAAGTTTTTAACTTCTGCTTTTATGTCAAGGGCTAACAGGCCATGACTTTTTTCAGGCAAATCAAAACCTACATTGTATACCACGTGGGATACATTTTGCTCTTTTGCCGCGTCAATAAAATTTAAAGTATACTCCTTTGCTAAGCTTAAATCAAATAGTAATGGGAACGTATAAACAGCCACATCTACTCCCGTTAATGCCTTATGTAAAGCTTCCTTATTTTCTAATCCTCCTTTTACAACATGTATACCTGGGACATTGCCTTCTGAGCGTGATAATGTGGTTACCTCATGTCCTTTTTTGATTAACTGTAGTGCTATGCTGCCTCCTGGAACCCAGTAGCTGCCGATACAAGTATTTTCATCTTTTTATATTTCAAATATTAATTATGGCCCTAAAGTAGTATATTACCCTACTTTTTGAAAGTACCTACCAAAAAGTAGGGTGCTTACTAAAAAGTATGTAAAATTGATAATCAATTAGTTATAATAAATTAAAAAATGTTAAAAGATGAAACCTGTCCTGTAAGTACGGCATTAAGCATCATTGGAGGGAAGTGGAGATTGCAGATAATCTTTCAAATAGGTAATGAAAAAAGAAGGTTTGGAGAACTAAAAAGACGTATTCCAACAATTAGTGAAAAGATGCTCATTCAGGAACTGAAAAATTTGACAGGAGCGGGAATTTTAAATAGAAAAGCTTACAATGAGATTCCACCTAAAGTAGAATACTCATTGACCGAAGAAGGACAAAAAATATTACCGATTATAGATCAGATAAAAGCTTTTGGTACCGAGTTGATGGAAAAATCAAACACGAATAAAAATAACCTTGGTACAAGCGAATAATTCAATGTAACACACATTTGTATACGCCTCTTTACGGAGGTTTTTTTGCTTGATAAGAAGTTGTTCCTCAAATTAAATACGAATAATTACTAACTTGGTATACCATATCGAAGCTCAATAAAAGCTGAATCTACTTAAGGGTCTAAAACAAGTTATGGAGGAAGAATTAAAACCGTTTTGGAGAAAGATTTTCAATTTTGATTGGAAATTCGGCCTTTTCCTAATCCTACTCATTTGTATTCCTCGTTTTGCATTGGTCCTGCAGGCTAATCAAACTGCTAATTATAGTTGGCTAGGATTGATAATGTTTATTTCGGCTATAGTGCCTTTCCTGTTTTTGAGTAAGAAGGGAAGAAGAAAAATAGGTCTTAAGAAGCCAGAGAACTTCAATTGGGTAATTATTGCTATAGTAATTGGCCTAGTTTTTAGTATCTCATTATATTATTTGGGGGTAGCCTTGTATGGTAACTCTTTTGAAAATTGGTATTACTACATTGGGAAATCCTATAATATTCCTGCAGGAATTGACGGGGAAGGAAAACTCATTTTATTCAGTGTTATGGCATTGACCGGAATGACGTTTAGCCCAATTGGCGAGGAACTTTTTTTTAGAGGAATAGTCCACTCAAGTATGGCAACCTCATTAGGAGATAGAAAGGCATCTTTAATTGATAGTTCGGCATTCGCCCTTGTCCACATTTCCCACTTTGGTTTAGTATTCGTAAATCAAGAATGGAGATTCCTGTTGGTGCCAACCATTATCTGGGTTTTAAGTATGTTCTGTGTCAGTATACTTTTTTACATATGTAGAAAACGCTCAGGCTCTATTTTAGGCGCAATACTATGCCATGCAGCTTTTAATCTTGGAATGATTTATTGTATCTTTTATCAAATTAATGGATAGCAGTTTTACGAACTGATAGAAGCAAAATAAAAGGTCAAATACAAGGTTTACCAGATTCTAAACTGTATCAAAGTTGTACTGATTTCTGTAAAGGGTAGGGGTTTTTCCTGTGATGTTTTTAAACGAGCGACTGAAATAAGTAAAACTATCAAACCCACACTCATAGCAGATTTGACTGGTCGACAGGTCATTGTTTTGCAAGAGCTTACAGGCATAGCCTATTCTAGCTTCTTTAACAAATTGAGAAAATGTTTTTCGGGTCTTCTTTTTAAAGAATCTACAGAATGCACTTTTAGAAAGATTCAGCAGATTTGCCGCCTCATCTAAATTTATGTTCTCGGTCAGATGTTCCATAACATACTCATAAACTTTATCCAGTCTTTCGTCATTTCCCTTATTAAACGATTTAACAAAACCGGAAGTGGCCAAGAGCTGGTGTTCGGTAGTTGTTGCAATATCGTTCAATACCTCAAAGAACAACATCAGTTTTTCAAAACCTTCAGTATGGGTCAGCTTTTCGATTTTTACTGCGATTTCCGTTCGGGCTGGACCATCTATACGAATACCGTACTTCGCTTTTTTTAATAAATCATCTACCGCTTTTATGCCTTCCAGGGTCAAAAACCTGCTTCCCCAAAGCTCAGGTTCAAAATGGATAATTATTGCAGCGGCATGATTACCCGAGGTATTCTGGTAATAGGATGCTTCGTTCTGCCATAGGTGTGGCAAATTAGGACCAATCAATACTAAATCGCCCACAGAGAACTGGTCAATATGATCACCAATAAACCGTATTCCATCACTCTTTAAAATAAGGGTAAGCTCAATTTGATCATGAAAGTGCCATGAGTTGTAAAAATGGGGCAATTCATCTTTTCTAACTTCAAAAGCCTTATTAGAGGGTAGTGTTATTTTCTGGGAAATGGCTTTCATAGACGCTTATATTGTCAATTTGTAATTCAAATTATCAATAAAATGTGAATATAGTGTATTTTATTGTAAACGCTGTGGAGGTGTTGAGTGCTCTTGTACACTAGTTTTGGATTTCTAATCTATTCTAAAAATAAGCGTATATGAATGTACAGGATATGTCGGATGAAGAATTGTTCACGGCGGCCCGAAAAGAATTGTTTACGGCCGTAGTTGGTGATGCTATGGATAAGATGAAATTGCTCCATCAGTTTTTGCCAGCTAAAGTACAGCCACTTAAATCTGACATGCTTTTAATAGGAAGGGCGATGACCGTGCTTGAAGCCGATACTTTTGAAGAAACGCCAAGCTTCACGAACAACCCTATACTTAAAAAACCATTCGGGCTAATGCTAGAAGCTTTGGATGATTTAAAAAAAAACGAGGTCTACATATGTACCGGAGCCTCTGATCACTACGCTTTAATTGGGGAGATTATGATGACCCGAGCTAAAAAGCTAGGTGCCGCCGGTGCCGTAGTAAACGGTTATTCCAGAGATACCCATGGGTTGTTGGATTTGGATATGCCTATTTTTTCCTATGGAAATTATGCTCAGGACCAAGGGCCTAGAGGAAGGGTAATAGATTTTCGGGTGCCCATAGAGATTGAAGGAGTGAGAATCAATCCCGGAGATATCGTAATAGGCGATGTAGATGGCGTGTGTGTAGTACCTAAAGAACATGAAAAGGAAGTTTTTGAACGTGCTTTTGAAAAAGCAAGAGGCGAACGAAAAGTGTTGAAAGCGGTACAAGATGGAATGAGCGCTGTAGATGCATGGAACACTTATGGCATCATGTAAATACAAAAAAGAGAAGAGAGTAATACTAATTAGAATATAGCATAATGAAAATTACGGAAGTAAAAGTTTGGCTGGTAGAAGGGGTAAAATATAACTGGACACTATTAAAAATCTATACGGATACCGGCCATACCGGTGTTGGTGAGTCTACAAACTGGTAAGGTAGCCAAATTGTGGAGGCCGCTACTCGAGAATTGGGCGAAAGAATTATAGGTCTTGACCCCATGCGAACCGATTTTATATGGACAAAATTATACCGTGATCTAAACTGGGTGGGGCCTTATGGCGCCAGTATGTGTGCTATAAGTGGCATTGATATGGCTCTTTTAGACCTTAAGGGCAAGGTTTTAGGAGTTCCCATGTATGAGTTGCTGGGTGGGCAGTATCGTACGGAGATTCCACTATATGCCAATTATTGGTTTGTAGGCGGCGGCCACAATACTGATGATTACGTACGCCAGGCCAAAATAGTAAAAGAAGCAGGTTTTAGCGGCTTAAAATTTGACCCCTTTGCACATACCAATTATTTTTATGGCGAAGACCTTAGTACGGAGCTTACCCTTACCAAATCGCAACAAGATTTAGCTTTCAATATTAGTAAGGCGGTACGTGATGCCATAGGTCCGGATATGGACATGATGATTGAAACACACGCCATGCTGAATTTTAAAGTTGCCGTGGCCATGGCAGAAAGATTGGCTGCTTTGGACATTGCTTGGTTTGAAGAGCCGGCAGGACCGGAAAGTACAAAGACCTTAAGGGCGTTTAGAGAACGCATAGACCCTAAAGTTTCTATTTGCGTTGGAGAAAGGCACTATACACGATATGGCATACGGGATGTTTTGGAAAGTTACGTGGCAGATGTTATTATGCCGGATATTACAAGATGCGGTGGCCCTAGTGAAATGAAACGTATGGCAACAATGGCGGAAGCCTATAATGTTTTGGTGGCTCCGCATAATCCAAACGGACCGTTATCTACCTTGGCAAGTTCACATGTTTGTGCTTCTATTCCCAATTTCTTTCGTCAGGAATTTATTTTCAACGATGTACCTTGGAGGGATGAAGTTATAAACCACCCACTCAATATTAAAAATGGTAAATTGATAATTTCAGATAGACCAGGACTTGGAGTGGATCTTGTTGAGAGCGAAATGGAAAAGCACTAAGATACGAAAACATAGGGAGGGATATTATATTTAATTAAACAGTAGTAGAGTTATATGGTTGAAACGGTTCTAAGTAGTACGGCAGCATTAGGTGAAGGTGTTTTTTGGCATCCCCAAGAAAAAAAAGTCTATTGGATAGATATTTATGGCAAAGAAATTCACGCCACCGACCCAAAGACCGGAAGTAACCAAACTTTTAAGTTTCCTGAATTTGTGGGTACAATTGCTCCCATTGTTTCTGGGGGATTGTTGGTGGCCTTAGAAAATGGTGTAGTGGAACTAAATACCGAAACAGGCGAATTTTCCTCCGTTTTAGAACTCGAAAAAGATAAATCCAGTAATAGGTTTAACGACGGTAAGTGCGACCCAAAGGGAAGGTTTTGGGTAGGCAGTATGTGCCGTCATGGATTAAACCCAACAGGAGCTTTATACACTATAAACACAGACAAGAGCTTTGTGAAAAGAGTGGAAAATATTACCGTGTCAAACGGTATCACTTGGAGTTTGGACCATAAGACCATGTACTATATAGACTCGCCAACAAGAAAAGTAGTGGCCTATTCATACGATGTAGAAACCGGAAATATATCTAACCCCATAAAAGTAATTGATGTACCTGAAGAATTTGGTTTTCCCGATGGAATGACGATTGATAATGAGGGAATGTTGTGGATCGCTTTGTGGGGCGGAAACTCGGTATCTCAATGGAATCCTAATACGGGCGAACTTATCCAAAAGATAATGATACCTGCCCCTCATGTAACGTCATGTGCTTTTGGGGGAGAAAATCAGCGCAAACTTTTCATCACAACGGCAAGAGAAGGCCTTACCGAAGAACAATTGTCCGAGTACCCATTAAGCGGAAGTCTTTTCTATAGACCTACCTGTGGGCGGCCCGGAGGTTTTTTTTTTAAATAAATTAATAGCTCCTAATACTTAATTACAAATTGATATGTTGAACATAGATTTTAAAAATAAGGTTGTACTAATTACAGGAGTAACCAGTGGCATAGGGGCTGGAATAGCTGCCATATTTTCAGAAGCAGGTTGTCTTGTTTCGGGTTGTGGAAGAAGGGAAGAATCCCATACCGATGTTCAAAAATTTCATAACAAAGGAAAGCAATATGAATCAGCTACTCTCTATACCCAAACCGATGTTACAAACGATGACGACCTAAAGAATCTTGTTGACCGTACCGTAGATGAATTTGGGAAAATCGATTTTTTAATATCCAATGCAGGAGCAAATTCTTTTCAGGGAGCAAAGGAATGTAGCGATTCAGATTTTGATAAAAACCTAAACTTGAACTTGAGGTCACATTGGAAAATAAGCCAATTATGTCAACCTCATTTAAGTAAGAGCGATAATGGAACTATAGTTATTATCACATCAAACCATGGCTATTCTACCATGCCGGGTTGCTTTCCGTATAACACCACTAAAACGGCATTAAGAGGATTAGTACAGTCGTTAGCAATTGAATGGGGACCAAAAATAAGGGCCTTGGGTATAGCTCCAGGATTTATAGAGACTGCGGGAACACAAACTTGGTTTGACTCTTTTCCTGATCCAGAGGAGGAGCGGAAGAGAACCAACGCTTTGCATCCTAGTGGAAGGATTGGAACACCAGAGGAGGTGGGAGCCTTTTGCGCTTTCTTATGCAGTGATTACGGAAAATTCATGAACGGAACAACATACCTAATGGACGGGGGAAGGTCTGCACTAATGCAAGACGCCTAACTATAACAGCGTTTTTTAATTACTATTTGTAGAAAACTACGAGCATTATAGTGCGGGGTAATAGGTAGGAACATTTCAAAAGAAGTAAAGAAAATATGATAATAGAAAAGGACCAAGGTTTTAGTAAGTAATCTAAAAGCTGGTGATATAAAGGCATATGAGGCACTATATGAAAAGTATAGGAATAGACTCTATCACTTTGCATTCGGATATTTAAAATCCCATGTAGAAGCAGAAGGATTGGTGCAAGATGTTTTTGTTATCATTTGGAAAAAGAGAGCTGATTTAAAGCCGGAATGTTCCTTTAAATCTTACATTTTTACCATAGGCTTCAATCAGATTAAGGGGATGTTTTCAAAAAGAACCGCTCATAAAAATTACATGAACTCTAAAGCAGACGGTGAAAGTTTGGATTATTCTACCATGAATATGGTTGATTATACTTTTTTGATGGATAATCTAATGGGCGTTGTTGCAAAAATTCCGTTACGAAGAAGAGAAACCTTTATGAAGAGTAGGTTTGATGGCTTGTCGGTAAAAGAAATTGCACAAGAAATGGAGGTCAGTCCAAAAACGGTGGAGAACCAGATTACATTAGCATTACGGTTTATAAAATCGAATTTGGCAGTAGAAAGAAGTCTGGTTGGCTCTCGCTAAGTATTCTATTTATTACGTTTTCTCAGATATTGACACAACAAAAGACTTAGAAAATTACGGGTACAATAGAAGTATATGTACTGTTATGTGTAAATCTATATCTTTATATGAATTAAAAATACTGGATTGGAAATAGTAGAAACGCATAAAAAGGAATACACCATTTCAACCGACAAGGATAAGCTAGATATTTTGAGCATCTACAAATTCCTTTCAAACGAAACTGATTGGGCTAAGGGAATTCCAATGAATACCCTAAAAATATCCATTGAAAACTCTTTGAATTTTGGACTGTATCATAATAACAAACAAATTGGCTACGCCAGAATAATTTCAGACTATTCCACAATTGCGTATTTAGGAGATGTATTTGTTCTTAAAGAATATAGAGGAAAAGGATTAAGTAAATGGTTGATAAATGAAATAATGGAACATCCAAACCTTCAAGGATTAAGACGATGGATTTTACTAACTGACACTGCAGAATGGCTTTATAAGAAATTTGGATTTACAGAATTGCCTCATCCTGAATTTTACATGGAAAAGCATGATTCAAATGTATATAAAGGAATAGAAACTACTAAAGGTAATTCTGAAGAAAGCTAAAATAGGATGGTTTAGCAATGAACAGACCCTCACAAAACTTAATTAAAACCACTCTTTTTCTACATTCAAAAACGTGAGTTTTAGTCACTCGCATTTTCTGCATCGTGCCCAATTACTTAAAGCTCATCGCTTTTATGAGGTAAAATGCCACAAATGTTTTATACAGCGCTTCATTTGTAGTATAGGCACCTTAGTAATTTTACGACTTTTATCATATTCATAGTTAATAGAATTGACTAGTTATATTATCGATTTCTCTATTTAACCATTTTAATTTAATGATATGTTTAAAACTGTTCTAGTATTTTTTGCAATCCTGTTGTTCTTGTTTGGTTTTGGAAAACTAAGAGAAAATAAGTTTCAGACAGGTGTGAAGAGGTTACTGGCCTCAAAAAAGCATTCCAAAAAGAGTTTTATATAGGAGCGGCTATTAATGACAAAATTATAACAGGAAAAGATAAAAAGGCTCTTGAAGTTTTAAAGAGAGAATTCAATACCATAAGTCCAGAAAACGTCATGAAATGGGAAGAGATTCATCCGTCTCCAGACACGTTTTATTTTGATATGGCCGACAAGTATGTGGCTCTTGGTAAAGAAAATAACATGTTCGTTATTGGTCATACACTTTTATGGCATAGCCAAATAGGGCCATGGATGAATACCGTAAATGATAGTGCCACCATGGCAAATTATATCCGTGATCATATTACGACCGTAGCAAGTAGGTATAGTGGTAAAATTGATGGTTGGGATGTGGTAAACGAGGCTTTAAATGAAGATGGTTCGCTAAGGGAATCTGTCTTTTTAAAGGTGATGGGAGATCGGTATTTAGAATTTGCATTTAAGGTTGCAGAAAAAGCAGACCCATCTGCAGAGTTATATTATAACGATTATAATATGTGGAAACCCAAAAAGCGGGAAGGGGCTATACGGCTTATAGAAAATCTACAAAAAAGCGGAGCTAAGATTAACGGAGTAGGTATGCAGGCACATTGGGGTTTGACAGAACCCTCATTGGAAGAAGTAGAGAATAGTATTGTGGCCTATGCAAAACTGGGTTTAAAGGTTTCCATTACAGAATTGGATGTTACCGTTTTACCAAACCCTTGGGGATTGGAAGGCGCAGAAATTGGTCAAAACTATGAGGAGAGCGAAGCAATGAATCCTTACCCAAATGCTTTGCCAGATTCTGTAGAAGTGCAGTTAGCCAAGCGTTACAAGGATATTTTTAAACTCTTTTTAAAACACAGTGATAAGATTGATAGGGTTACTTTCTGGGGAGTGAATGACCAAAGTTCATGGCTTAACAATTGGCCAATTACTAATAGAACTAATTACCCTTTACTTTTTGATAGAAAATTTGAAGCGAAAAAAGCATATCAGGCGGTAATGGAACTTAAAATAGATTCAACCAACCAACAGTAATTCTTATGAATCTAGAATCTCAAAAATTATCTGTCAAGGAGAAAATCGGTTACAGCCTAGGCGATTTAGCGGCTAACTTGGTCTTTCAGACTTTAATGACTTACCTTGGCCTATTTCTATACAGATATTTATGGTCTGGAAACTAGCCATGCATCGGCCATTATATTAACTGTTGGTCTTGTTGCGGCATTCGGTTTTAACCCTATTATTGGTGCTCTTGCGGATCGTACGACTTCTAAATGGGGTAAGTTTAGACCTTGGATTTTATTTACTGCGGTTCCTCTGGGTGTTGTAGCACTTTTGGCTTTCAGCACTCCTGATTTTGATTATAAGGGCAAGGTTATTTATGCGGTGGTAACGTATACATTTTTGCTGCTTTTATATGCGGCTAATAATTTGCCGTACTCTGCATTAAGTGGCGTGATTACAGGCGATATGGGCGAAAGGAATAGCCTGTCCGCTTATCGCTTCGTAGGTGTTATGTTCGCACAGTTTTTTGTGCAGGTATTTATGCTGCCCATAATTGAATCTGCAGGTAATGGAGATAAAGCTGTGGGTATAGAGATTGTAATGACTTGGTTGGCCATTATTGGCACAGTGATGCTCATAATTACTTTTTTGACTACTAAGGAACGTATTGTACCTACTCCGGAACAGAAATCTACTTTAAAAGAAGATTTGGGTGATTTATTCGGTAACAAACCATGGATCATTATGTTGGTGCTTACTACGCTCGTATTTGTAACCTTGGCAATGAAAGGTGGGTCTTATGTGTACTACTTTGAGAACTACGTGAATGAAGAAAGTTTGACGGTTTTTATACAACCTATATTAGATGCTCTAGCATCTATTGGCGTCAATTTTTTTGGTGAGAATCCGGTTTCTGCGGGTTTTGGACTTTTTAATGCCGGTGGTATTATTTTTATGATTGTGGGTATTACGTTATCAAAAGATTTGCCGATAAATATGGAAAGCGAGATGTCTTTATGGTAGCTCTTTTTATATCAACACTTTTTATTATTTTCTTTTACTTCTTCTCTCCCAATTCTGTGGGGTTAATTTTTACATCACAGATTTTTCATGGTTTCTTTTATGGTTTGACAATCCCCCTACTCTGGGCCATGATTGCAGACGTAGCAGATTTCTCGGAATGGAAGAACAATAGAAGAGCTACGGCTATAATTTTCTCTGCTATGATGGTGGGTTTAAAAGGAGGTCTAAGTATTGGGAGTGCATTGCTAACGGCCATTTTAGGAGCATATGGTTATATTTCAAAAGAAGCTATGGTTGCAGGAGAAGCTATTGTGCAACCCGAAAGTGCTATTCAAGGAACAAAAATGTTAGTGAGTATTTACCCTGCAATTCCGTTTTTATTGGGGATTGCATTGCTGTTTTTATATGAGATAAATAAAAAGATGGAAACTCAGATAGAGGTAGATTTAAAGAAACGAAGAATAAAATAAATAAAGCATAATATAACACGAATATCACATGCCAGAAGAATCTATAGAAAATATCGATTTTGATAAGTTGAACGAAACAGCTATTTCCCAGCCGTTGGTAAAGAACATATATACGGCAGACCCCTCTGCACATGTTTTTAATGGAAAAATATATATCTATCCATCTCATGACATTGAATCAGGGATTCCCTTTGATGATTTAGGGAGTCATTTTGCCATGCAGGATTATCATGTAATTTCTATGGATGGAGTGCATAGTGAAGCAGTTGATAACGGAGTAGCGCTTCATGTTGATGATGTGCCATGGGCAGAAAAACAAATGTGGGCACCAGATGCAGCACATAAAGATGGCAAATACTATTTATATTTTCCCGCACGAGGATATGACGGAATTTTCAAAATAGGCGTAGCTATTGGTGATACTCCAGAAGGACCTTTTACGCCTCGGCCCGAAGCTATAAAAGGTAGTTATTCCATAGACCCCGCAGTTTTTGAAGATGAAGACGGTAGTTATTATATGTATTTTGGTGGAATTTGGGGCGGACAGCTTCAAAAATATCGTAATAATACATACGATAAAAGCAATGAAATGCCAGAACCTGAAGAAGTGGCGCTATTACCTATTGTAGCCAAATTAACGGACGATATGCTAGAGTTTGCAGAAGAGCCAAAAGAGGTGCAAATTTTAGATGCAGATGGGAAATTACTTTTAGAGGCCGATAATGATAGACGTTTCTTTGAAGCTTCTTGGATACATAAATACGATGGTAAATATTACTTTTCCTATTCTACGGGAGATACCCATTTTATTTGTTATGCCATAGGGGATAACCCCTATGGACCTTTTACGTATACCGGTCGTATATTAAATCCTGTTGTAGGTTGGACATCTCATCACTCTATATGTGAGGTAGAAGGTAAGTGGTATCTGTTTTATCATGATTCTAGCTTATCAAAAGGCGTAACTCATTTACGTTCTGTAAAGGTTGCAGAAATTACCTATAATCCAGATGGGAGTATCGTAACTCTAGACCCTTATCTTAAGTAGTAAATTAAATATTAAAATTTATGAAAGGGACTATTGTAATGATAGTCCCTTTTTCTTTTTCAGTTCAATAAATTGAAGGTAGTCATTGTTTTTTGCAGCGATAATATACGGCTGAGAGTTTAATTGTATCCTAGCCATGTTCTTCACATCGCCTGAAACGAAAAAGCCACTGTCTGATGGCGGAATAGCTGTGAACTTTCCTTTACCATTACCTTCTAAAAATAACCCATGACCGGCATCGTTACGAGGTGTTTCAACTTCAGAAGCATAAAGGTTTCCTGCTACTAGGATATCCAGATTGCCATCTAGGTTATAATCATCTATTAAAATCTCATTAATGCTAGACGTTTGGGCTAAAACTGGAAGTTCGTGAACTATGAATTTCCCATCTTTATTTTCTAAATAGATACTAGCAAAAGATTTGACTTGATAGTGCAGTGCAGACTCTAGAGATTTTTCGGTGTATACATCCTCTAAAGTAGCTTCTGCAAAACTCTCGTAATCCTGAAATTTTTGTTTAATGGCAGGTATCTGTTGCGATGAACATCCGCGGCCACGAACGGGATATTGCTTACCGTCATTATAATAACTAAGTACAATATCTTGATTGTTGTCCTTATCAAAATCGCTAACGAAAATATCAAAAGTCTCTTCTTCGGTAGCCTTGTATTTGTAGTTTTGGCCGTTGTTACCAACAACATAATCCATATCACCATCATTGTCAAAATCACCCTCTTGTACGCTCCACCACCAGCCAGTGGTATCTTTTGTTAATCCCAAAGATTCAGAAACTTCTTTAAAGCCCGTTTTGGTATTGTGGAACATACGTATAGGCATCCATTCGCCAACAATCATAATATCTTGTCTACCATCATTGTCATAATCTGTAATTACGGCACTGGTAGCCATTCCAAGGTTTTGAAATTCTTTGGGTTGTATTTCCTCAAAAATTTCAAAACTAACCTTTCCGTTACTACTCGTATTTTTTAAAATGTGGCTCGTAGCAGGGCTGGGATAATTTTTAGGAACCTGTCTACCTAATACCAAAAGGTCAGGTTTACCATCACCGTTAAAATCTGATTGATATACTTTGGAACCGCTTATTTTTAAATCTGGTAAAGCAGTAGCGTTTGCTTTAGTAAAATTTCCTAGACCATCATTTAGGTATAATCGGTCTTGGAGAGCTTCGGAGTTATTTGAAAATTCATAACCACCACTTACTACGAACAGGTCATTATCGCCATCACCATCGGCATCAAAAATTAAAGAACCAGAATCCTCACTTCTAATATCATCTTCTAAAAAGGTGGAAGGTTGTTTTTGAAACCCAGTTGAAGTTTGCGTAAATAGACTACCCACATTACCGGAAGAACCTCCAACAAAATAATCCTCTAAACCATCATTATCAAGGTCTCCAACCGCTAAAGTTGGGCCAAAAGAAGACATCTTATGTGGAAGTAAAACCTGATCCTCAAAATCATCATAGTTGTTTTCTATATGTTTATATCGAGGAAACTTTGATGTCTTATCCGTGGAGAATATTTTGGATTTAGAGATGTTTTCATCGTTGTCTACAATAGCATTATTAAAATCCAAAGTCAATGCTTGATTAGCCTCAACGGTATTTAACTTTTGAATTTTACCATTAGGCCATACTACTTTTAACTCATCCACTTTAGAAGCATCTCCCAATCCAAAATGAAGTACAGGAGAAACGGAAGACTGAAAACCTCTGGTAAGCGTTAGTTCTTGCATTTGGGTTTTCCCGTCAATGGTAACATAAACGCGAGACCCAAGACCAAACTGATTACTCTGATTACCTTTGAATTTTATCTGGATATAATTATTGGTTTCTGAAGCATTATTTTTGAAGATCGAAGCTTCATCATCTATGTTATTGGTAATAAGTTCTAAATCACCATCATTATCAAGATCTGCATAAGCTACCCCATTAGAAAAACCTTTAAATTCAATGCCCCAATCTTTGTTGGCTCTTTTGAATTCTAGATTCCCCATATTCTTGAAAATGAAATTGTCTATCTTCTCCGATGGTATTTTTTGACTTAGCTCTAATAATGTATCGCTTTTTATTTTTATGGATTTAAGCTTATTGAAGTAGTCATTATTATTGATTTCACGTCGCGTACCGTTGGATACAAAAAGGTCTTTGTGCCCATCATTATCAAAATCTGCAAAAAGAGGACCCCAACTCCAATCGGTAGAGGAAGTGCCGGTTATTCTGGAAACATTAGAAAAATGTGGAATGCCATCTTCAAAAACTCCTGAGTTAACCTGCATGCAGTTATGCATATATTGGTAATGGAATCCGGCATTGACTACATCCCAAAATAGTTCAGGATTCATACTGGCCATGTTGGCTTTCTTTCGTCGGTTGGACTTCGCATCCATATCAACCTGAAAAATATCTAGATTTCCATCATCATTAAAATCGGCTATGTCTGCACCCATACCATAAAATGCCGTCTGTGAAGTAGCCTCTTTCACCACTTCTTTAAATGTGCCATCTTGGTTATTGATGTACATGAAATCAGGAGAATTAAAATCATTGGAAACGTAAAGGTCAGGCCAAGAATCATTATTAAGATCACCTGCCGTAGCACTTAATGAAAGTCCATATGCCTTTAAACCTGACGCTTCGGTAACATCAGTAAAGGTATTTCCGTTATTTTGGTACAAATGCCCAGATTCATTGTCTTTGACATTTTCCATTTTATAGACATAGGCAAAAGTGGGAGAATCAAATTGAGTAGGAGGGTAGTTTGCAACAAATAGGTCTAGGTCACCATCTTTATCATAATCAAAAAAAGTAGCTTGTACACTATTTCCAATGTCATTTAGACCATATTCTGCAGCTTTTTCAGAAAAGGTTTCATCCCCATTATTGATGTATAGTTCATTGTCTTTTGGTCCAAATTTACCACCTACAGAACAATAGATATCCAAAAGGCCATCTGCATTTACATCTGCCATGGTTACGCCAGTATACCAGCGGTCATCGCCAGAAATACCTGCGTTTTCTGTAATATCTTCAAATTTAAGCTCGCCTTTATTTAGGTATAACTTATTGGAAACTTGGTTACCGGTAAAAAAGAGATCTACTAAACCGTCATTATTGATGTCGCCACTTGCCACACCACCGCCCATATATAAATAGGAATAGGTGAAATAATTTAAGGAATCATTTTCAGTAAGGGTATTGTTGAAGTTGACACCTGTTTGGTCAGATTTTAAGCCAGTAAATATTTTACTATTCGTTTTGGTTTGTTCTTTGGTACAACTTCCCAAGAGAAGAATAAAAAACGAGTATACTAAGGTTTTACTGTAAATATTTATATCCATTTGTTCGTGTTCAAAATTTTAAGATACAGTTTTTTAAAACTAGAATAGAAACAAAAAACAGTGTGTCGACCAAAACACACTGTTTTAAAATTACTAACTCAAAACTAACTAAAATTAAGCGTTTTAATATCCTGCGTTTTGGTCAGCAGCAGAGATGTTTACGTTTGCATCTATTTCAGGTTGAGGTATTGGTAAAAGCTCATGCTTACCTGCTTGAAATTGCGTATTGGCTAATTCTGTACTAGCAATTCCCCAACGAATAATATCATTAAATCTAGTTTGCTCACCAGCCAATTCAACTTTACGTTCGTGCACTAAAGCATCAAATACTTCGGCTTTTGATAATCCAGTAGGTAGTGGGTCTAATGTAGCTCTCTCGCGAACTTGGTTAATATAGCCTATAGCAACATCTTGGTCGCCACCAGCTCTCATGCTCTCGCAC
The DNA here is from genome assembly GCF_030553095.1 of Zobellia laminariae. Classification (GTDB taxonomy): domain Bacteria; phylum Bacteroidota; class Bacteroidia; order Flavobacteriales; family Flavobacteriaceae; genus Zobellia; species Zobellia laminariae. The sequence goes on from NZ_CP130738.1 coordinate 3,393,542, forward strand.
TCCGCCATCATTAGTAATACATCGGCATATCTCAGATACTTAAAGTTGATACCTGAAGTTTGATCTTCGTTCGCATCTTTATAGTAGTTGTTGTATTTAGCCCATCCTGCATTACCACCTCCATTACTAGGAAAAGCATCTACAGTTAATGAACCATCAGGCCCAAAAGTATCACCGTTTACATAGAAAGATTGCTCAAAACGAATGTCTCCAATTTCATACTCTTCTAATAAGTCATCTGAAGGAAAAACATTAAACCAATCATTAAAACCATATTCCTGACCTCTAAAAGTAGCCTCGTTAGGACCTTGACCGCTTCGGTCTGAGTTCCACTGTGCACTGGTACCAAAATCATCATTATATTCAATTTCAAAAATGGATTCATCACCATGTTCAGTTTCTTCCATGAAATTATCAAAGTAGTTGTCTTCTAATTTATAACCATTTAAAGCGTTGAATTGGGTTAAAGCATCATCATACTGCTCTAAGAATAAATAAACTTTACCTAACAAAGCTTGTGCAGCTCCTTTAGTAGCTCGTCCGTTTTCTTCTTCGCCTTTTAATTTTAAAGTGGGTATAGCTTCTTGCAAGTCTTTGATAATCTGCGCATATATTTCAGAGCTAGGACTTTACCGGGACCAGAACCATCATCAGGTGGTAAGGTGGTCATAAGAGGGGCATCACCATATCTAGTCACGATGAAGAAATGAAATAAAGCACGCAAGAATTTTGCCTCGCCAATTGCCTTTTTCTTCAAATCGTCACTCATCTGAGATGGTAATATCTCATTAATTTTAGGAGCATTCTCTATAACAAAATTTGCTTTGTTAATACCTCTATAGCAACTTTCCCAATAGGCTCCTATAGCACCATGACTAGAGTCAAACGAAAAATCTAGATATTGACGTTTATCTGCTTCTAACTGGTTGTTTCCTCCATTTTCATGGGCCATATTATCCATCATAAAAAACATATGACGGCTATATAGACCTCTTGTCTGAAGGTTGGAGTATACGGCATTTACAGCAGACTGAACCTGAGTTTGGTTCGTAAAGAACGTATCTGGCGAAAGCTCGTTTGGATTCGTTAATTCTAATGAGTCTTCATTACACGAGAGCACAAGGCCGATCGTAGCTAAGACCGTTACTAGTATTTTAGTTTTTTTCATGATTTTTTTTTTAAAATGATAGTTGTACTCCAAGTAATACTGATTTAGGCTGTGGATAGTTTCCTCTATCTATTCCTAATTCATACTGGCTGTTTCCACCATTATTTGTCAAAGGGTTTCCTATTTCAGGGTCTAATCCAGAATAATCACTTATAGTAATCAAGTTCTGACCACTGATGTATATTCTACATTTAGAAAAATAATCTTCTAAAGCTGGATTATCCAATGTATATCCTAGAGTTATATTCTTTAGTCTGGTATATGAACCATCCTCTACAAAACGATCTGAAATTGAGTTGAAATTTTGATCATTTCCTCCTGCTGCAGGTACGCTGTTAGAAGTTCCTGGACCTGTCCATCTGTTTAATACATTAGTTCCTGCGTTGAATAACCTAGGCATACCTTCTAAGTCATAAATATTAGTGTTGTAAACATCTACACCAGATACACCAGATATAAATAGATTAAGATCTAATTGCTTGTAATTAGCATTTAAGTTTAGACCATACGTGAAGTCTGGGTAAGGATTTCCAATTTTTACACGATCATCTGCATTTATTTGCCCATCTCCATTTTGGTCCACGAATCTAATGTCGCCTGGGTTTACAGGAAACTCTCCATCAACAAGGGTTTGAGTTAAATTAGCGTCTACTTCAGCACGTGTTTGGTAAATACCATCGGTTTCATATCCATAGAAAAAGAACAAAGGCTCGCCTACTTCAATTCTAGAAATATTCTGTGATTCAAACGTACCACCAGAAAGTGACTCATTAGACCCTAATGACTTTACTTCATTGGTAGATGTTCCTATATTAAGGTTAGCAGACCATGTAAAATCTCCATCATAATCATTGTAGCCAAGACTAAATTCAACACCACTGGTTTCAACAGAACCTACATTTTCCGTTACAGAACCTGAATTGATACCTAATGATCCCGCAAGTGGACGGCTCATAAGTAAATCATCACTTGTATTATTAAAGTATTCAACAGCACCCGTCAATCTCCCATCAAAAAGGCCAAAATCCAATCCAATATTCTTCATGGTAGTTTCCTCCCATTTCAAATCAGGGTTAGCAAGTCCGCCTGCTGTTGTTCCTGTAGCAAGAACATCTCCAAAAGGATAAAAGAAATCTGAAAGTAAGGTTGCACTATATTGGTAATTATTAATACGGTCATTACCAGTTATACCCCAACTACCTCTTAGTTTTAAGGTATTAAATGCGGTATCTGTCAGAAAACTTTCTTTGGCAATATTCCAACCTAAAGCAACAGAAGGAAAAGTACCCCATCTATTGTTTTCTCCAAATCTTGAAGAAGCGTCACGTCTAATTGAGGCGGCAAAAATATACTTCTGATCAAAGTTATAATTCAATCTTCCCAAATAACCTAAGCGGTTATACTCGTATGTAAATGATTGCAAGAATGCTTTTTCAGAAGAAACTTGATTTAAATCATTAGTAATCGGGTTTTGACTGTTACTGTTTAGAAGTTCATCTACAGTTTCTTGTTTTTCCGCAAGAACTAAAAGGTCAAAATTATGTTTATCACTAAGAGTGAACGCATAGTTTAAACTGTTAGTTATCGTATAAGATTTTCTTAAGCTAGAATTCTTTGTGATTTCTGCAAAATCTGAGCTGTGTGTTGCTCCCTCACTATCATCATTATAAGAAGGCACAAAAATGTTGGTATTTGCATTTCTATATTCTAGGCCAACTTGGCTTTTGTATTTAAGTCCGTCAATAATTTCAAACTCTCCAAAAATACTACCAATAATGGAAGATGATTTGTTGATTTGTTCACCAAGCGTTTGAACTCTAATAGGGTTTTCACCATCTTGGCCGTCTAGAGCACTATTTGGGCCTTGAAAACCTTGTAAATTGTTTGGGTTATATATTGGCAAGTAAGGAGCCGCTTTTATAGCATGTTCAATTAAAGAACGGTCACCTAAATTTCTTTCTGGATTTTGTTTTTGGAAAGAAACGGCCATAGTTTCACCAAAATTGAACTTACCAACAGAAAAATTACTATTGGCCCTAAAAGAAAACCTTTCGAATCCGGTTTCGATTATAGCACCTTCTTGGTCCATATATCCGGCAGAAAATCTAAAGTTGTTATTTTCACCACCTCCAGAAAGACTAAAATCAACTTTCTGCATCACACCAGTTCTAAAGAGAGCATCTTGAAAATCTGTAGTGTTACCATTGGATTGTGAAAGGGGAGATGTTGGCGTAAAACCAAAAGCATCTTGTGCATATTGTAAGTATTGCTGTGTATTTAATAAATCAAACCTTTGATTTGAATAGTTAACACCTGTATAGGCATCAAGAGTTACCAAAGTCTTTCCTAATCTATTCCCTTTTTTTGTTGTTACCATTACAACCCCATTAGACCCTAATGAACCATAAATAGCTGTTGTAGAAGCATCTTTTAGAATGTTAATGGATTCGATATCATTGGGATTCAAATCGCCCAAACCACCAGCAATAATGCCATCAATAACATATAACGGGTCATTGTTATTCATTGTACCTAGACCACGAATACGTACTACTGGTGCGCTACCTGGAGAACCAGTGTTCAAAACTGTAACACCCGCAGCTCTACCTTGTAAGGCTTGATCTGCACTAGCCACAGGTAATGCCGATAATTCTTCGGCTCCTACTGTAGCTATAGCACCAGTTACTTCTGCACGTGATTGTGTACCGTAACCAACTACTACCACTTCATCTAAAGCTTCTGCATCTTCTTGTAGACTAACATTAATAGAAGTTTGACTTCCTACGGTGATAGTCTGAGTGGTCATCCCTATATAAGAGAATACCAGTTTATCAGTAGAGTTTACGTTAGAGAGGGCGTAATTACCATCAAAATCTGTAGTTGTACCATTAGTTGTACCTGCTACTATTATTGTAGCACCTTAAGCAAGGGAGTGCCGCTATCATCAGAAACTACACCACTTATTGTGGAAGTCTGTGAATAGGCAAACTGCCCGATCATTACAAGACATGCAATGACCGCATGTTTAAGTTTAATCATAATCATTGGTTTAGTTAGTTAATTATTAAGGTGTTGGTCTTATAAAGACCTCACTTGAACAAATGTATGTGAAGGGTTGAATGAGTAGTAGAAGATATGATGCATATACTGAAAATAATGTTGCATGATTCATTATATCACAATGTTTTTGGGGTAAAAAGAGGAATTCAGTAGTTTGAAGCTGTAAAATTTAGTAATATAATACATGTATGAAATAGAAGAAATATGAAGTAAAAAACCATATGTTACTCAAATTAATTGCTTTGAATAATACATATGTTGATTTCCATTGGGTTATTATAATACGATGGTGATGGTGTTTTGGGTATTGAGAGGCTAGTTATAATAAACGTAGAGTGTCTAGTATTCCTAAATGAAGAAATGGAGTACGAGCAGGAGGAAAGTGATAGAGAATACTTAAGAAGGTTATTAATGAATTAGGGGTATAAAAAAAGCCCGATATATATCGGGCTTTTTAATATAAATATATAATTCTTTAGTTTATGCAACTTCGGCTTCTGGATTTTCTTTTCTATTTTTCATCCAGAAATAGAGTAAGGTGAAAAGTACGATTAGAATTCCGGGAAATATGGTCATGGTCAATAATGTTGCTTGCCCAGATACTAAATCTAATTCATCGCCGGTAAAACCTTCTGCGGCAGCTTTTGCTTTGTCAGAATCAATCCATCCACCAATTATCGGTTGGAATATAGAACTAGAGAACATACCTACAGCACCAACAATAGAAAGACCTAATGCACCACTTTTAGGAATTTTATCGGCAACGAAACCAATCATGTTAGGCCAGAAATAAGCAACACCCAAGGCAAAGAAGATAGCGGCAACATAAGCCATAGCTCCTGTTTGAGTACTGAATAAGTAGATACCTAATGTAGCAAGTACGGCAGAACCTAAAAGAACGCCGGTTTGGTTAAATCTCTTTACCATATCTCCACCAAAGAATCTAGCCACCGCCATTAAACCTGCTGTTAATGCAAGGATAATCATAGGGTTGGCTCCACTTTTAGATAAAATAAGACCCACCCATTGGTTTGGACCAAATTCTGAAATTGCAGTCAGCGCCATACATACGAGCATGAATATAAAGAGCGGAGAAAACATAGCTTTGAAGTTTCCGCCTATTGTGGCAGCTTCTTCTACTTTAGCTTTTGGCCATGATTGTCCAAAGAACAAATACGCATAGACAAGTGTTGGTATAAGAATTAACCAAATTTGACTCTCCCAACTAAATGACAAATCGGTCATAAAACCTGAGACAAGACTACCAATGGCAATACCACCGGGAAACCACATATGAAAACGGTTCAACATTGTACTCATCTTGTTTCCTTGATATGCATCTGCAATCATAGGGTTACAAGCTGCTTCAGTACAACCGTTACCTAGGCCAATTAAAAGTGTTGAGACTAGAAGGCCGATGTAACTACCTGAATAGATGGTTAAGATTATACCTATGGCGTGCGCAAAGAAAGCGAATTGCATAATGGCTTTACCACCTACCTTATGGTAGATTAATCCACCCACAACCATAGACAATGGAAAACCTAAGAACCACATAGAATTAATAAAACCTAGTTGTTCACCACTTAAACTAAGTTCTTCTCCTAATTGGGGTAGAATACCTGCCCTAATACTGAAAGAGAAGGCGGTAGTAATTAACGCAAAGCAACTTGCGTAAAAAAGTCTGTTGGCGTTCGAAGCCATTTCAGTTGTTTTTGTTTCCATAAAATATTGGTTTGTTGTTTAAGCTGAAATTCGTAAAAGTATTTTTCAATACGTTTTTATTGCGAAAATCGAAACGAAAGATAAATCAAAAATATGTAATTGATAAAAAAAAACAGAATTTAACAACTAAGTATAACCTAGAATCTAGCCTTATAATTGGCATGTAAATATGGTTTTTTAACAACACATGTGTTAAATATACACTTGTTTAAAAGAAGTATGCTATCTTCAAGGTGCAAAAAGTCAGGTGATTAACTGCAAAAAGATAAAGAATTAGACTAATTGCGTTAGTATTCAATAGGATTGAACCTTTAGAAAACACCAGCTTGTAAAACTAACAATATTATAATTTTTTGATAATAATGTCCTTGTGGAAGTGAGAAAAACGCAAGGTTTAGTGAAATAAATTGCCTTATTATTTTTATATTCACACCTGCTTTATCCATAGTATACGTACCAGAATTAATATCAGAAATATTGAGAAAATGAAAGAAAACAAGACCAAAACCAGTATGATCAAAAAATCAAGAAGAGATTTTGTAAAAAACACAGCTTTGTTTACCGGCGGAGCTATGTTATTGCCAAACCTGCATATGAGCGGTATGGCAAATGTATTAGGAAACAAGAAATTAAAGTTGGCACTGGTTGGCTGTGGTGGTCGTGGTACGGGTGCAGCGGTTCAAGCATTAACTGCAGATGATAACGTAGAGCTTGTTGCTATGGCAGATGCTTTTGAAGATCGCTTAAAAGGTAGTTTGGCGAATATCTCTAAAGCTATGGGCGAAACCAAAAAGATTAATGTAAAGGAAAAGAACCAGTTTGTTGGTTTTGATGCCGCTACAAAGGCAATGGATTTGGCAGATGTGGTTATTTTGGCAACACCTCTGGTTTCCGTCCGCAACATTTTGAATACGCAGTAAACAATGGTAAACATGTGTTTATGGAGAAGCCGGTAGCAACAGATGTACCCGGTGTGCGTAAAGTATTGGCAGCTGCTAAAAAAGCAAAAGAAAATAAATTAAATGTAGTGGTTGGTCTTCAAAGACATTATCAAGACAGTTATTTGGCCGCTATTGATCAAATTAAAAAAGACTCCATTGGTAAAATTGTTTCTGGACAAGTATATTGGAACAGTGGTGGAGTTTGGGTTCGTGAGCGTCAACCGCAACAGAGCGAACTTGAATACCAAATGCGTAATTGGTATTATTTTAACTGGTTATGTGGCGATCATATTTTAGAACAACATATTCATAATATTGATGTAGCCAACTGGTTTGTTGGCGAATACCCTATTTCCGCACAAGGTATGGGTGGTAGGCAAGTTCGAAAAGGAAAAGACCATGGTGAAATTTTTGACCATCATTTTGTAGAGTACACCTATCCAAGTGGAGCTGTAATAGCAAGTCAGTGTCGTCATCAACCGGAAACTATGAGTAAGGTCTCAGAGTTTTTTCAAGGGACAAAAGGTACAGTCTACACTAAAGGAGATAATGCCACATTGACGGATTATAACGGAAACTCCATATTTGAACATAGAGGCAAAGAAGATCCAAACCCTTATCAAGTTGAACATATAAAACTTTTTGAATCTATTAGAAACGGCGGTGTTATTGCCGATGCGGAAAATGGGGCTAAAAGTACAATGAGTGCTATCATAGGTAGAATGGCTACCTATTCTGGTAAGGTTATTAAATGGGACGAGGCTATGCAGTCTAATATTGATTTGGCTCCCGATGAATTAACCTTGGGATTCTCCAGCTCCGGTACAGCCAAATGCTGATGGTACTTACAACATACCAAAACCTGGAGAAACAGTTGTGATTTAATTTATGAACTTCACAAAATAACAGTGTCCCCATGATTTTCGGGGACATTTTTTTGTTTCTGTTTTAAAAGAAACAGACGGGTTCTAAATTTAATGGTTAACCGAAAAATAGGGTTAACTTTGTTTTCCATTTTTCAAATATAATTATGCACAATACGATTAAAATTTACGCTTCTGTAGCAGTTCTTTGTTTATCCATAGGGTGTAAGGAAGATAAATCTCAAAAGGCAGAAGTAGTTGACGCTGCTGAGAAAATAGATGCTCCCAAAACCATTGAAGTAGATACTACGGTCATTAAAGAAATGCCCAAAGATGTAGCTACGCCTAAGGGAATGGTTTGGATTATGGCGCTGTGTTTTCTCAAGGAGCGGTTCCGCAAGATAAAGGGGCTATGGAGCATGAGAAGCCTGCACATAAAGTTGCGGTAGATGGTTTCTTTATGGATATCACCGAGGTTACAAATGACGATTTTAAAAAATTCGTAAAGGCAACGGGTTATGAAACCGTAGCGGAACGCCAAATAGATTGGGAAGAAATGAAAAAACAACTTCCTGAAGGCACTCCTAAGCCACATGATAGTATTATGCAACCAGGTTCTTTGACCTTTAGACAAGCTAAAAGTGCTGTGCCAAATCTTTATGACTTTTCACAATGGTGGAGTTGGACCATAGGCGCGGACTGGCAACATCCAAATGGACCAAAAAGCTCTATTAAGGGTAAAGGAAATTATCCTGTAGTGCACATTGCATACGAAGATGCTTTAGCATATTGTGAATGGGCAAATAGACGTTTGCCAACTGAAGCGGAATGGGAACGTGCTGCTCGTGGTACGCATTTAACAACAACGTATTCTTGGGGAGACGAAGACACTAAATTATCGGAAAAGGCAAATACTTGGGAAGGTGAGTTTCCCGTAACCAATGCAGAGACCGACGGTTATGGACTTCGTGCACCTGTAAAATCCTATCCAGCAAATGACTTTGGGTTATATGATATGGCAGGAAACGTTTGGGAGTGGACTAATGATTGGTACAATACCAACTATTACAAAGAATTGAATACAACGTATCCGGTGGCTAAAAATCCATTGGGAGCAGATCAGGCTTATAATGAAAGAGACCCTTATGCAAGAGAAAAAGTAATGAAAGGTGGTTCTTTTTTATGCAACGCCAGTTATTGCGCCAGTTATAGAGTTTCATCTCGTATGGCTACAAGTTTAGATTCATCATTAGAACATTTAGGTTTTAGAACCGTTGCTACGGCAGATATGGTTCGTAACTCAAAATAAACAACCTCTCTTATGCAGTTTTTAGAAAATTTTAAACCAGAATTAGTCATATCATCACCGGGTAGAATAAACCTTATAGGTGAACATACTGATTATAATATGGGTTATGTGCTTCCAACAGCCATAGAAAAGAATATTACATTCAGTTTTAAAAAGAACGGTTCCGAAAACCAATGTCATGTGTACAGTAAAACATACGACACGGGCTTTGAATTAAATCTAGATAAGATTGCGGTAAGTAAAGTAGAGTGGGAGAATTACATTCTAGGCGTGTTGAATGAAATCTCAAAAAGAACTGATAAAGTTAGAGGTTTTGATTGTATCGTAGAAAGTAACTTGCCTACTGGTTCTGGTCTAAGCTCGTCAGCAGCTTTGGAATGTGGTTTGGCTTTTGGTCTTAATGAAATTTTTGATTTGGGTCTTTCTAAAATAGAAATGGTTCAACTTTCGCAGACTGCAGAGCATACGTACGTGGGAACACAATGTGGTATTATGGATCAATTTGCTTCGGTAATGAGCGAAGCGGGAAATGTTATTTTATTAGACTGCCGTTCTTTGGAATACAAGCATATTCCTATAGATTTACATCCGTTTAAAATCATACTTCTTAATACAAAGGTTTCTCATAATCTAGCTTCTAGTGAATATAACACCCGGAAACAAGAATGTGAACAGGGTGTAGCCATTATTCAGAAGAAATACCCTAATGTAAAATCTTTAAGGGATGTTGATGAAACAATGCTTCTTGCATCCAAAGAAGATATGAGCCCTACGGTTTACAACAGATGTTCATTTATCGTAAAAGAAAATGATAGGGTATTGGAAATGGTAGATGCATTAAAACAAAACAATCTTAAAGAGGTTGGTCAGATTCTTTATAAAGCCCATGACGGTATTAGTAAGGAGTATGAAGTAAGTTGTCCTGAATCGGATTTCTTGGTAGACTTCTCTAAGGATAACGCTCAAATATTAGGTGCTAGACAGACTGGTGGTGGTTTTGGCGGATGTACATTGAACATTGTGCACGAAAGCGCTGTTGGAGATTTTGTAAGTGCTGCTACAAAAGCATATAAAGATAAGTTTGATATTACATTGGAAGCATTTGAAGTACGGCCAAGTGGTGGTACATCTATCTTATAATTAAAAAAGGCCAATCTTAAGATTGGCCTTTTTTATATGAGAGTAGAAACTATTGAGCCTCTGAGTTCATTAGTGCGTCTTCTAGTGCAAGTTTTTTATGTCTACTTAATGGAATTGAATGTCCGCAGACTTCAACTTGGGATCCGTTAAATTTATCAACCCTGTCTAAGTTTATGATATATGATTTGTGTACTCTTAGAAATCTATCTTCTGGTAGCTTTTCGGCAAAAGACTTCATAGTAGACAGAATCAAAACATTTTTCTCGTCTGTAACTACTTTTATATAGTCACCAAGACCTTCAATCCATTTTATTTGACCAAGAGGTAATTTAACCTTTTTGAGTTTGCTGTTCACGAAAATATAATCATCTTCATTTTCTTCAATCTCAATATTGTTTTGTAGTGCTTTTTTAATAGCCGTATTAAAACGGTTTTGACGTATAGGTTTAAGAAGATAATCGGTTACATCATAGTCAAAAGCCTGCATGGCATATTCTTCTTTTGCAGAAATTAGAATAATCTGCGGTCGGCTTTTTAAAGAGTCTAGAAATTGAAAACCATTGATCAAAGGCATTTCTATATCTAGAAAAACGAGGTCTACATCGCTTTCCTCCATATGTTTTTGCGCTTCAATTGCATTTTTATAATCAGCAACAAAACGAAGATTAATATGGTTTTTGATAAGTTTGGCGACTGCAGTACGTTGCGTCTTAGAGTCGTCTATAACTACACACGTTAATTTTACAGAATTCATAGTAAGAGGATTGTTTAAAAAGTATGTAACTTCTTAAAGAGGTTAAATAATTATTAACTAATCACCTTCTTTTTACAGTTGTGGGGCCAGATAAAAAATAGGTTAGCTAATGCAAATATATAATATTTTACTGGCTTTTCAGCACTTTTAAAATTGAGTCTGACTCTTAAATTTCACTGATATGAACAGTAAAACTGATAGTTGTCATGTTTTTTTATTTTTGAAAGCCATAGTTTTATAAAACTAAATCAAAAGTCATGCTAAAAGTCCTTTTACCGACCGATTTTTCTGAAAATTCTAGAAATGCCATAGATTATGCCCTGCATTTTTATAAAGAGGTAGAGTGTACTTTCTATCTTTTGCATACCTACACCCCAACAGCAATGAGGATTGATTATATTTTGGGTTCACCCGGACAGATAGGTCTAGGCGATAATTGGCTGACTGAAACAGAAACCGAAATAAATGAGTTTCGTGAGGAGTTAGAACTTACAAACCATAATCCCAAACATCAGTTTATAACACACATTGCATTAGAATCTTTAGTGGATGAGGTTTTACAAGTAATTATAAAAGAAAGTGTAGATATTATAGTTATGGGAACGCAAGGAGCTACTGGAGCTAAATCTGTGTTCTTGGGTACTAAAACAATGAATGTTTTGAGAATAGCGGCATGTCCCGTACTTGTAGTTCCAAAGGGATGTTTTTATAAAGCGCCCAAAGAAGTGGCTTTAGTAACTAGTTACAAAAGAAATTTTTCGGCAGAGGTTTTGGCACCCTTAAAAAGTGTTCTTTCCCGTTTTGAATCATCTATACATATTATGCACATAAATGAGGAAGAACGGTTAGATTTCACGCAAGAGTCTAACAGAAATACGTTAGACGCTTATTTAAATGAATTTGACCCCACATATCATTGGATGCCTAATTTTACTAATAAGACAAAGAGCATTCAAGTATTTTTAAAAGAATTGGATATTGATTTCTTGACTATGGTTAAATATGACCATGATCTTATAGAAGGTATAATGAGGGAACCGGTAATTAAAAAAGTGAGTTTTAGTGTAGAAATACCATTTTTAGTGATTCCGGTGGAGAACTAGAATTTAAGCAGTACCTATGGCACTCATAAAGTTATCTCTTCGGCTTCGGCTTAGAGTAATTTTCTTGCCTTCAACTTCAACCATGGTATTATTAAATTTCTCAATTCTTTTTAAGTTGATGATGTACGATTTGTGAATACGGATAAATTGGGAATCAGGTAATTTTTTTTCAAAGTCCTTCATGGAAGACAGAACAATGTGGTTAGACTTTTTGGTGACTAATTTTACATAGTCTCCTAAAGCTTCTATCCATTTAATATCCATATAATTTATTTTCACTTTTCTAGAATTACTTTTTACAAAAAAGTGTTCTTCACCTTTATGGTTCGTGGTGGGTTGTGCATTGTGAAGTGCTTTTTTTACCGCTTTGTGAAATCTTAGAGGTAACAGGGGTTTTAGTAAATAATCTGTAATAGTATAATCAAAAGCTCTAAAGGCATGAGTAGGGGTACTGCTTACCAATATAATTTGCGGACTTTCTTTAAAAGTTTCAATTAAGTCAAACCCGTTAATAAAGGGCAGTTCTACGGTAAGAAAGATTAGGTCTACATTTTCATTGGCTTTATTTTTCTTGGCCTCTATTCCATTTCTATAAGTGTTTTTAAGGCTTAGATTCGGGTGCTGATTTATTATTTTGGTTAGTTCCTTGCTGTGAAGAATAGAGTTTTCTATAATTACACATGTCAGTTTTAAATCATCCATAATACTTTAATATTTTTCAACAAGTATTTACGGGATGCGTTTACCAAAGGTTTGGTTTTTCAACATTTTTTTTAGGTAAAAGTTGGATACTTGTCTTTCTCTTCTTGGGAAACCGCCTATTTATAGCATGTTAGAAGGTTTGTAAGAATCACAAGGTAAAACGACCAATAGGAAAAACTTTTAATAACTTTTAGAAGAGGCTTTTTACAAAAAGTCTATTTTTGTTCATTAACTATTTAAAATGAGTATTTGATTATGTCTGAGAAAATAGAAAGGCTTAAAACGTTGATTATAGGATCGGGACCTGCAGGGTATACCGCAGCAATATATGCAGCTCGAGCAGATTTAAAACCGGTTGTGTATACAGGGATGGAGCCCGGAGGGCAATTGACCACTACAACTGAGGTCGATAATTTCCAGGCTATCCAGAAGGTATTGATGGTCCAACCATGATGGTGCAATTACAGCAGCAAGCAGAGCGTTTTGGAACTGAGGTACGTATTGGAATGGCAACAGCTGTTGAGTTGAGTGATACCGTTGGTGGTATTCACAAGGTAACCATAGATGATAACAAGACTATAGAAGCGGAAACTATTATAATTTCCACTGGTGCTTCGGCAAAATATTTGAACATCCCTAGTGAACAGCGTTTACGTGGTGGAGGTGTATCTGCATGTGCTGTTTGTGACGGATTTTTCTATAGAGGTCAAGATGTAGCTATTGTTGGTGCAGGAGATACTGCAGCAGAAGAGGCTTCTTATTTGGCAAATATCTGTAACAAGGTAACCATGTTAGTTCGTAAAGATCACATGCGTGCTTCTAAAGCTATGCAACACCGTGTTGAAAGCTTAAAGAATGTAGAGATTAGATACAATACAGAAGTAGATGAGGTTCTAGGAGAACAAGTTGTTGAAGGTCTACGTATGGTCAATAATGAAACTGGAGTAAAAGAAGATATTGCTATTACAGGTCTTTTTATAGCTATTGGTCATAAGCCAAGTACAGATATCTTTAAAGGACAGTTAGATATGGACGAAACGGGATATATCATAACTAAAGGGAAATCTACAAAAACTAACAAGTAAGGTGTTTTTGCCAGTGGAGATGCTCAAGATAAAGAATATCGTCAAGCAGTTACAGCTGCCGGTACAGGTTGTATGGCTGCATTAGATGCTGAGCGTTATTTAGCGACTGTGGAAACTCCTCAGGAAACGGTTTAAAAGAACCAATATATAGAACAAAAAAAAGCTGCATTATGCAGCTTTTTTTATTTGTTAGAAAATTATTAATCCAAGCGTTTATAGTTTTCGGAATTAATTCTATTTCCTTCCTCATCGGTAAAAATCTGACTGAAACTATTTTTATCCAATTCCAGTTCCATATCCCATTTCATATCTGAGTTGGTGATTTTTCGCATAGAGGCAGACATGTATTCTAGTTTTTCGGTAAGTGTGCTGTCTGTAGTTTCATAAGAACCGTAGCCAAACCATTCAACAGAATCGTTGGGTACATAACGGGTCCACATTACTTTACCGTTATAATACATTTTAATTTGGCGGTATCCATCTGCTGCCAGTAGTGTGTCGGTAGGAACGCCATCAGCATAATTATAATGGCTCACTAATTCCCACGTACCTTCAATAGTAGGGTGGTACGGTGTTTCAGGAGCTTCATATTTGGTGGCGGAAATAAGTAAAAATAAAATACAGATTAAAGTGATTATTTTTTTCATGGCCAAGTGTTTTAAGGTTGACGTATACTAATATATAAGACCAGCCTGTATAAACAGGCCGTAAGGAGCCGTAGTTAATCTATGCGGTGGTAATTTTCCGAAGCAATCCGTCCACCATCTTCATCCAATGAAATTTGGGTGAACGTATTATTGTCTAATTGTAGTTCCATACTCCATTGCATATCTTCATTAGCGATTTTACGCATGGAAGCAGACATATATTCTAATTTTTCAACTAAAGTATTTTCTGTAGCGGCATAGGAGCCATAACCAAACCATTCTACTTCTTTATTAGGTGTATAGCGCGTCCACATAACCTTTCCGTTATAGAACATTTTAATCTGGCTATACCCCTTTACAGGCGTTAAAGTGTCCGTAACGTTTTCGCCATCATAATTATAACGGCTAGTCAGTTCCCATGTTCCTTCAATTGAAGGGTGTAGTTCGTTTTCAACAGATGTAGGTCCTGTTGCAGAGATGAGTAAAAGCATTAATAAAGCTAATCCTAATAGTTTTTTCATAATAGTGTTGTTTAAGTGGATAAGCGGTTTTGTACCAATAAGTTACAACAAAATTTATGAATATCGTATTTTTTGTAACAAAATTGTATGATATTATCAGTGTAGGTAAAATCCTCAATATTGGGTATTTGAAATTCAAATCGAATAAAATCGACATATTAATAATAAGGAGAATGTATTTTGCCGATGTGTGATTTCTGCACTCAAGACCAAGGTATTTAGTCAATTATTTGCTAATTTTAGTAATTAACTAACTCCAAACACATGAAGAATATTACACTCGTAATGTTTGCTCTTTTGTGCTCGTACACATCATTTGGGCAAACAATTTCAGGAAATGTAACCGACACAAAAAATGTTCCGCTTCCCGGCGTTTCTATTGTAGTCGCAAGAACAAACAAAGGTGCTACCACAGACTTTGATGGTAATTATACCATATCAGCTGCTGAGGGTGATGCACTCAACTTTTCATACATAGGAATGAAAAGTAAGACCGTCACAATTGGTGCTAATCAAACCATTAATGTTGTTTTAGAAGAAGATGCACAACAGTTAAACGAGGTTGTGGTAACTGCATTAGGTATAAAGAAAGAAAAGCGTTCCGTTGGGTATGCTATTCAAGAAATTGGTTCAGAAGAACTTAACCGCGATAATAACGGAGACGTGTTAAGTGGCATACAAGGTAAAGTGGCCGGTGTGAATATTAATTCCAGTAGTGGTGCAGCCGGAGCAGGTTCTAGTATTATAATAAGAGGTATAACCTCTTTGAACCCATCGGCAAACAACCAACCGCTATTTGTTGTAGATGGTATACCTATTAGTAACGAGGCTTCAACAGGTAATCTTTTACCTAGTACAGGTTCTAATGCTCCTTCTTCCTCAGAGCAATTTTCTTTTACCAATAGAGGAGCGGATTTAAACCCAAACGATATTGAAAGTGTTTCAATTCTTAAAGGTCCTGCTGCAACCGCATTATATGGTGTAAGAGCTGCAAACGGTGTTGTAGTTATTACCACAAAAAAAGGAAAGAATGGAGAAACAAAATTTAACCTTAGAACTAGCATAGGTTGGCAAGAAGTAAATAAAACTCCTGATGTTCAAACCAAATGGAGAGAAGGTAGAGGAGGTGAAATTATTTCAACTTCTAATAATAATGCTCCAGACGGTTATGACTTTGCAGACGGGAATAGTTTTGGTTTCTGGACATTAGGCCCAGAATACGGTCCAAATGATAAGAACTATGATAATTTCAAGAACTTTTTCAATAGAGCATTTACAACGAACAATTCTTTGAACGTAAGTGGTGGTGGAGAAAACTATACTTATTTTGGTTCTGTCTCTCGTTCCGATGATGAAGGTTTAGTGCCGAACACGTATTTTGATAGAACTTCTTTAAAGCTATCAGGTTCAATTAACATTACTGATAAATTTACAGTAGAACCTTCTCTATCCTATATAGTTTCTGATGGTAGATTACCAAATGGTGGAGATAAGTCGGTTATGAGTTCGCTATCGTATTGGTCGCCAACTATAGATATAAACGATTATGTTTTGCCAAATGGAGATGAAAAAAACTATACAGCGGGAGTAGTGGATAACCCACGTTATTTTGCCGAAGTAAGTTATTTGGATAGTAAAGTAAATAGAATTTTAGCTAACACTAAATTCAATTATAAGTTTAATGATTGGGCTCAGGTACAATACCAATTGGGTGTAGATAATTACCATGATTCAAGACTAAGATTTGTGCCGCCAGATATTGATCCTGGTTCTGCAACCAATGGTTTTATTGTAGATGAAGGTTTAAATTACAATGAATTAACATCTAATTTATTTGTAACACTTTCAAAAGACTTTAGTGAAGATTTATCTGGTTCCTTACTAGTAGGTAACCAAATATCTAACACTAAAAGCAGAAGATTGACCACAAGAGCTGAAGGTCTTGACCCAGATAATATGACAGCGTTTGGTCAAGCCAATAACTTTTTTGAAGATATAGGTGGAGCAGAACGTAAAGTTGTTGGTCTTTTTGGAGACTTTAGATTAGAGTATAAGAATACTTTGTTCTTGAACGTAACTGGTAGAAACGATTGGTCATCTACTTTACCAAAAGAAAATAGAAGTTTCTTCTACCCGTCTTTTAACTTAAGTTATGTTCTTTCACAGACACTTCAAGATGCAGGTAGCTTACCAGATTTCTTAACTTTTGCTAAGTTTAGAGCATCGTATGCTGAGGTTGGTAAGGATGCATCTGCCTATGTAGGTATTTATTATGACCAACCATCTAATTTCCCGTTCGGAACTGTAGACGGTCTTTCTAGAGATAGCTCTGGTGGATCAAGTACTTTAAAACCGGAAAGAACTGCTTCGGTAGAATTTGGTGGGGAATTCAAGTTTTTCAACAATCGTTTTGGAATTGATTTCACGTATTACAAGCAGAATAGTAAAGATCAGATTCTACCCGTTCCGGTTGCACAATCTTCAGGGTATGATACGTTTGTTCTAAATGCTGGGGAAATAGAGAATAGAGGACTTGAGGCATTGGTTAACATTGTACCTATTAAAACAGATAATTTTAAATGGGACGTTACATTAAACTGGTCTAAAGTAGACGCAGAAGTTATTTCGTTACCAAACGGTGTAGATGAGATTATTTTTGCAGATAGTGGTTTTATGGAGTTATCTCTAAACTAGAAGTAGGTGGTGCACCTGGTGACCTTTTTGGTTATGTATGGGAAAAGCACGAAAATGGCAGTAGACTAATTGGCGAAGACGGTTTCCCATCTATTGTTGCTAGTAATCCTTCGGACAGGGTAAAAGTAGGTAGTGCATTACCAGATTGGTTAGGTAGCATAAGTAGTACGCTAAAATATAAAGGGTTAGCATTATCATTTTTAATAGAGAGAAAAGAAGGTGGTGAATTGTATGATTCTGGCCAACGAAATGGTATTAGAAATGGTGTGTTACAAATTACTGAGTTCAGAGATGCTACAACTGTTTTAGACGGTGTTTTAGCAGATGGTACTCCAAATAATATTCCCGTCTTTATAGATGAAAACTATTACAGAAATTCTGCAGTTTACAATCGTGCTTCAGAAATCTTAGTTCAAGATGCATCTTGGTGGCGATTGAGAAACGTTACTTTGTCTTATGATCTTCCTACCAAACTCATAAAGAACACCCCATTTACGACTATGGGTTTCAGTTTTACAGGAACCAACCTATGGTTAGATACGCCATTTAGAGGGTATGACCCAGAAGGTAGCCAGTTTAGTGCAGGTACAAACGCCTACGGTTTTACCGGTCTAAACATACCTAACACAAAGTCGTTCATATTTGGTCTAAACCTTAATTTCTAGAAAGATGAAAGTTTTAAAATATATTTTTTCAATTACGGTAGCGACTAGCCTTTTGGTAAGTTGCGATGATTATTTGGGCGATAATGTCGACCCTAATAAAGAGCTTCCTGAAAATGTTACAGAAGCAGATCTTTTGCCTACGGCAATTTATAATTCCTCTTCCGCACATTATAGTATTGCTTTAAGCATCTGTCAATACTCACAACAATTGGCTTCTTATTTTGAGTATGGTGCAGATACTCAGGAAGAAGTTCAGATAACTGGGGGTGGAGTAATATCTATTTACAAGCCTTAGCAGATTTAGATCAAGTAGTTACTATTGCAGAGAGTAATGAAGCCGGTCATTATATAGGAGTGGCAAAAATTTTACAAGCATTTAATTTGGGCCTTGCTACAGATCAATGGGGAGATGTTCCTTTTTCAACTGCCCTAGAAGGCGAAGCAAATTTTAGACCATCATATGACTCACAAGAGAGTGTTTATGGGCAAATAAATGCTTTATTGAATGAGGGGATTACCTTTTTGGAAGGCGCAGATAGTTCAGGATTCTCCATTGGTGAAGACGATTTAGTCTATGGAGGTGATACTACAAAATGGATTAAAGCAGCTTATTTTCTAAAAGCAAAGTATGCGTTACACCTTTCTGAGGTTGACCAAAATGTAGCTATTGAAGGTGTATTGAGTAGTGTGTCCAATAGTTTTTCAAGTAATGAAGATGATTTTCAATTGGTGTACAACGAAAGAAATTTTAATCCATGGAACTCAGGAGTAGTACTTCCTAATAATACGGGTAACTTTTCTGTATTGTTATCTGATCAATTAGTGAGTCTTATGGATGGTACATCTATTCCATTTGCTTCCATAGACCTTGATCCACGTTTACCTTTGATTACTACAATAGGTGAAGACGACACAGAATATCTTGGAGGTCTAAATGGTGGTGCTGGCAGTTATAAATTAGCAGAAACCGAAGAAGAAGATAATATAAGCGCTAATACCGATTTAGGAGCTGACAATTTTTATTCTTCCCAGAGTGCTCCTATAATCATGGGCAGTTATTCTGAGTTAAAATTTATGGAGGCTGAAGCATTATTTCTTCAAAATGGAGGAGATGCTACATCTGTTGGTACTTCTGCAGATACTTACAATGCATATCTAGAAGGAATAGGAGCAAACATGGATAAGCTTGGCGTTGCTCCAGCAGATAAAGCAGCTTACTTAAGTGATGCTTCAATTGCGGTGGGAGCAGATAATTTAACGATGGCCTTGGTTATGAGAGAGAAGTTTATTGCCACTTTTCTAAACCCGGAATCGTTTGTAGATTTAAGAAGATATGATTTTGATCCTAATGTATTTATAGGATTGGAACTGCCCGTTGGTCATAATGAAGTTTTAAATGGACAATGGGTGAGGAGAGCTCAGTACCCAACTTCTGAACAAACCAGAAACGGAGAACAGGTAGAAGCTGTAACCAAAGGAATTGGTGACCCAGTTTGGTGGGATAGAGACTAAGAACTTATAAAAGTCTTTTAAGGAAGGATATTGATGCAATGTAAAACGTGCTCAATATCCTTTTTTTTATGCGCTGCACTCAATACAATTCTACTCATAAGCGGAGAACTTTTATCAGGATAGGGAAAGCTGGTTACAATAATACGGTTTGCTTCAAGATACTCGGTTAACTGCTCATCAGAAAACGTATAGGCAGGATGCCCTTTCATAAAATGAAATGCTTTTCGTTTTTTAAGATTGCCAAAAAACAAATCCATATTACGCTGCAGTCGTTTTCTTTTCAGTTCATAAATGGCATCTGCTTCTACAAGCGTTGCCATGGCTGCGGGCGTTGCAGGGCTGGCGCCTCCAAAAAATGGGGTTTCAGTTAGAAAATGAATACGTTCTTTTGTGCCAAAAACAGCACCTGCCTGAATACCGAAACCTTTGCCCAATGATCCACATACAATAAGTTCTTTTATTTTCAGCTTTGCTAAAATAGAATAAACGCCTCCACCATTTTCACCAACAATACCCAATCCGTGAGAATCATCTACAACCAAAATAATATCCTCTAGCGGGAGAATTTTCAAAGTTTCAAAATCAGGATAATTGCAGCCGGAGAAATCTATACTATCTAAAAAAATAACAGGCGTAGATTTATTGGATTCTAAATGCTCGCGAACGGCAATGTTTAATGTAGCAAAAGTGGTATACGATTTTATTTTAGATTGATAGAGCGCAGAATGTGTATTGGGTGCATAAAAAAACTGATGTTCTTTGGTGTTGAGTACTTGTGCCAAAAACTGACCAGATAAGTACCCAGATGATAAAGTGACACATGCCTCACTGCCCACGATTTTGGCTAAATACGTTTCAGCTTCATCAAAGACGGACAGGCGAATATTAGATTTTCTTGAAGCTCCATAATTGGTACCGTATTTCTTAATATTACTTATAAATAGTTTCTGAAAATCGCTATCGGTTTGGAGACCTAAATACGAAGTACCTCCAAAATAAAGATGAGAAACTCCGTTTAGAGTAATCTTTCTGCCCGGAAATGTATCAATATAATGGTTCATTATCTTAAACTAACTCCTGTTCCATTCAGTTCTGAAAAAACGAGTTTTCCGTCTGGTAAAATTTTTACCCCATCGGCGATATCACCTTTAAGTAATAACGGGCCGTCCATATCAACATAGTCCAGTTGAGGAACTAATTGGGCTATGGCAGAAATACCTACGGTAGATTCTGTCATACAACCGATCATTACTTTAATTCCCATTTCTTTTGCCTCGGCTATCATGCGTAGGGCAGGAGTAATACCTCCACATTTGGTCAATTTTATATTAATACCGCTGTAATGAAGCGCACATTTTTGAACATCACTTTCTACAATGCAACTCTCATCTGCAATGACAGGCAGTACACTGTGGTGCATAACTTTTTCCATGCCTTCCCAATCATCGGCTCTTAAAGGTTGCTCAAGAAACTCTACGCCTAAGTCTTTTAATAATGGGGCGTTTGCAATGGTTTCACTTGCAGACCATGCGCAGTTGGCATCTATCCTAAAAATAGCATCGGTATGTTCGCGTAAAGCTCTAACAATAGCAACATCATCATCCGTACCTAATTTTATTTTGTAAATAGGCCACGGCATTTCTTTCATTTTCTCCACCATTTTTTCAACGGGAGCAATACCTATAGTGTAATTTGTTATTGGATAGGAGGTGTTTCCTGTTCCCCAAATATCATAAAGTGGCTTTCCTTGCAGTTTACCAAAAAGGTCCCAAGCAGCAAGGTCTAATGCACAGATAGCAAAATTAGACAGCTTTTTACTTGTCAAAAAAGCATGAAAATTTTCAGGATGATCTATGTGAAAGGCTTCTATTTCTTTTCTGATGGTTTCAATTTCTGCCATCATACTTTCTACGGTAATATTGTAGTAAGGGTTAGATGTGGTTTCTCCATAGCCAGTTTTTCCATCTGAAGAAAGACTAACGATTAAAGTGTTTTGAAAATCGTGAGATTCACGAGAAATACTAAAGGTATGTTTTAGGGCTAAAACGTATTTTTTTAAATCTAACTGCATGTTCCAATTGTTTCCACTAATATAAAAAGAGAAAAAGGGTTTGCACTCTTCTCAGAGCTTTTTTTCGGATAGCAGAAAAGATTAACATTTCTACCTACTTAAACCAAAAACAAGCTGCCGAAAATTCGACAGCTTGCATTTAGGATTGTTCGTTTTTTGATTTTAATATTTGTGTACGCCACCTGAAACAGATTTTTTAGTTTTTACACTAGCATTACCGGTATAGGCAACGTTACCACCACTACTGGCATCGGCAACAAGGGTTTCGGAAACTTGAATTTTCATATTTCCACCACTACTGGCATCTGCAGTGCAGGTTTTGGTTAAAAGTGTTTTGGCATTGATATTACCACCGCTACTTACATCTACATCTGCACGATTGGCTTGGCCGGATATATTTAGATTTGCGCCGCTGCTGGCATCTATTTCTAGGACATCTGCAACTACTTCAACAGCTATTTGAGCACCGCTACTACCATCTATTTCAAGATCATCACTTTCAATAGTATTTTCAACATGCAGTTGTGATCCGCTTGATGCACTTAAGTTGGAAACCACAGGAAGTGAAACGTAAACTTTCTTTGTGGCTCTACCAATATTCTGTTTGGCGTGAATACGTAGTTTTCCGTTCTTAATATCTGTAGCAATGAGGTCAATTATGTTTTCATCTGCCTCTACTTTAATATTAAATTCACTGGCTTGAGTAACATACACTGTTAGACCTTCTGATGCAGATACTTTTGTAAACTCATCTGTTATTGTTCTATCGTCCGTTACTACGGTTCCGTTACCTTTTTCACCGGAGCCAAAGTCGCCAATGTTGACGTCAAAACCACAGGAAGATAAAAACAGTGCTACTAGAAATGCAATTGCAATACGAATTAAAGTTGTCATGATTGTTGTTTTAAGATTGATGTAAAATTGAACTATTGGTTGCGTCTTTACCAGATTTTCAGACTCAAACGTCATATTTTGATACTGAATTGATTACACTGGCTAAACTTTAATAAAATCAGGTTTTATAATTGGTGTCATTTGGTTCTGAACGGTTATCATCAATATCTATATCAATGCCATTTTCGTCTATATTTATCCTGTTCTGACCATCAGTATCATCTTCATTAGAATTTATATGAACGCCGTCTTTACCTATTTTCATTTTTATTGATTCACCGTCTTCTTGAATGTCAATATCAATTCCGTTTTCATCTATTCTAATTTTATTCCTCCCGTTGTTATCGTCATCATTATCATCCTCTTCAATAATCTCAGGACAATCTTGGCATTTTAATTCGCCATCAGCACCCATTTTCCATACTTCGTCTTTAACTTCGCAGCCATCTAGGTCCCTATCATTTTTGGCATGGAACCTCCAACAGTTAAAGCCACTATCTTTACTATATTTTAAAACAGCACCTGCAGGAATAAATAGGTTAACTCTTACCTCTTGGTTCATGATTTTATTCTCACGAGAGGTGGTCAAGAAATCTTCCAGCAATAATGTGTTGCCTTCAATCGTGTACTCGTAGTTAATTTTATCGGCCAATTCTTCGGCTTTCTCAAAAGACGAACCATCAGATTCTTTAACGATTTCTATTTTGGCAATCGAGTCTCGTGAGCGCTCAATATAAAAGCTAACATCATCTAGAACCATAACCTCTTCACCGGCTTCATTACGGGTAATGGTAAGTCCGTCTAACTCAACTTTTCTTTTATTTCTAAATATGGTATCATATGCAACTACTCTAATTTCTAGGGTGTCCTTAACATCTCTAAAATAGAGGTCTTCAGTAACTTGAGCAGTATCTGAATATGCACGCGCTGCAGCTTGTTTTATTCCAAAGACAATCAGCATTATAATTGATAATAACCAAAGGCCCAATAACGAGAACTTTGCAATGTTACCAATAGACTTTAAGTTGTTCACCAAGATTTTCAAACCTAAATATAGAAGGAAGAAAAATGGTATACCTATAGCAAAGAAACCCAGTATTGATACCAACCAAATGGGCATGTTACTTGCATCTACTAGATTATACATTTTAAGATAATAGATATCTGAACCATATCTGAAATACCTACGGTTATCATGCCTATAAAAAGACCAATAATAGTAGAAGCACCAATAATGATTAAGAGCACGCCAATGAACTTTCCAAAGACTTTAAAGAAGAACATGATAATATCTCCTAGGGTATCAAAAAAAGACTTACCTCCGCTTTTTACTTTATTACCTACATCTTCATAATCAACGCTTTTAATTTTTTGGGCAACATCATCAAAGCCTTCCTTGACCTTACGTTCTATATTGCTGATGTTGATGTCCTCCCCCCGCATATCTAATTTTTGCGAAGTAGTAACAGCCTCGGGAATCAATAACCACAGTAAGCCATAAATCAAAATAAAACCACCCGAAGAACCAATGGTTAAAAGCACCCATATTAAGCGTACCCAAAGTGGGTCTATATTAAAGTAATGCGCTAAACCAGAAGAAACACCCGCTACATATTTCTGCTCCGTATCTCGGTACAGTTTTTTAGATTTTCTTGGTTCAGAATTTGTTCTACCTGTATTAGGCTCATCCTCAAAAATATCTTCATCCACCATATAATCCTCTGGCTGCCCCATGATAGCTATAACTTCGTCTACCTGTTTTTGGGTAATAACCTTGCGCGCTCGTTATCAAGCTTTTCATGAAACAGTTCTGCTATACGTGCCTCAATATCCGCCAGTATTTCATCACTGCCCGGAGTGTTGGCAAAAGAGCGCTTCACGGACTCCAGATAGCGCTGCATTTTGTTATATGCATCTTCATCCATATGGAAGAGCATATTTGCTAGATTAATGTTTATAGTTTTGTTCATTTTAGTCGTTTTTTCTCTGTAAACGCATAGTAGCTATGAAGTTACAAAGTAGTTTTTTAGGTTTATTTGTTGTTGGTTACCAAATTAGTTGCTGTTCTTAGCTCATCCCAAGTACTGTCCAGTTCTTTTAGAAAAAGTTTACCGGTTTCCGTTAATGCGTAATATTTTCTTGGGGGACCAGAGGTTGATTCTTCCCAGCGGTAGCTGAGCAGGCCTGCATTCTTTAAGCGAGTTAATAAAGGGTAAATTGTGCCCTCTACTACAAGCATTTTCGCATCTTTTAGCGTTGCGAGAATTTCAGAAGCGTATTTGTCTTTCCCATTTAAGATAGACAGAATACAATACTCCAAAACGCCCTTGCGCATTTGTGCTTTTGTATTTTCTACATTCATAATTTCTTTTTTCTTTTTATGCAGTTCCTTTAAATTGGGGGAACGTGTCTGTTCATAAATGGTATGCTGCATAGTGTGATTGTTCGTTTTTCTTTACTTCAAATCTGTTTAGGTTAACGCCCCGTGATTAGTGAGACCCTTATGCAAATTTTGAGTAAATTGATTGATGAATAAACTCCTTTTTGATTGGGGTGTGATGAGCACCCTTTTTATATTAATGAAGGCTGATGACCCTCGTGATCTTCCAATTAGAATCTGTTTTTTTCCATATTATTATAAATTTTCCCGGTTCTGAAATGGCGTCTGGCTCTTGATTGTTATGAAATTTGTGCAATCCTATTTCTACCGCGCCAAAACCGTTTATGGGATACACTTCAATACTACCTTCAACTAATTCTCTTGTAACTTTGCCACAAATGTTCTTTTTTAAGCTCTCAAGTAAATCTAGTTTTGATGTCATTAAGCCTCCTTTGTCATGATAGAATTCTAAATCTTCAGAATACATTTCTGATTGCTTTTCCATGTCACAAGTGTTGTAAGCCTCAAAGTAATCTGCATCTAACTTGGTAATCGTTTCCTTTAATTGTTCCTCGGCAGCAGATTGTGCTGCCATCTCACAAAAGTTGGAAATAAAAATAAGTGCGATTATGACGGTAGTTGACTTCATTATTTTAAAAACTTTATAGTGATTGGGTAAGAAAATTCTTGTCCCTCGTTAGTTTTTATGACCGCTAGAATAGTGTAAACTATGTTTATAACAAACAAAGCACCATGGGCTAGACCGGCAACACCCAACGGAAATAACCAAGAACTAAACTTAAAAGTTTCACTAAAGTCAATGTTCAGATTATTATAATCGTTCAGGTGGTTTAGACCAAATAAGCTGCTATCTAATAAATCAGGAAAGAAACCAACCAATATTGGTATACTAATGATTCCCAAAACAATAGAGTAGAGTAGAAGGCTGATCTGAAAATTTAAAACCTGTTTTCCAGAATAATCTACAAGTGCAGAATCTTTTTTATTGGCAGTCCATAATACCAACGGAATAATAAAATTCCCGAAAGGAATAAAGAATTTTGAAAAAGAAGAAGCATGCACCATTGCGGCTAAATTTCGTTCGTGTTTTGTTAGTGTACTTTCCATGGCTTAGTAATTTCTTATGCAAATATATGGCTAAAAGAAGGTACTATGCAAAACAAAGTACTAAAAATTAACATGAAATTAACAATTGTAAAAAGGAAAAATTTCAATACATTTAGAGAAAATAAATAAGACGATGGCAGTATCTACGGGCAAGTTCAACACATTTACCTTTTTTAAATTACCATCTGCATGGTGGTGTGGGGTAAGGTTGCGACATATGGATGAAAAGAAGGCAATTGTAACGGTAACCCATAAATGGTTTAATCAAAATCCGTTTAAAAGCATGTTTTGGGCCGTACAAGGAATGGCTGCGGAGTTAAGTACCGGCGCTATGGTTATTGCTCAAATTAAAGGAAGCGGAAAAAAAATATCTATGCTTGTAGCAAATAACAATGCCAACTTTTCTAAAAAGGCTACTGGTAAAATTACATTTACTTGTGAGGATGGTCATATGATTAAGGAGGCTATAGATAAAACTTTGGCTACGGGAGAAGGGCAAGCCTTTTGGATGAAGTCCGTTGGTGTAAACGAAGATGGAGTAGTGGTTTCTACTTTTAATTTTGAGTGGACTGTGCGAGTGAAGAAATAAAATTTTTAGTAAATCCTGTAACATTTCTACCGTAGACACCAACTAACAAGCATCAGCAAAAAACAAAAAAGAAATGAATGCACACGAAATAGATTATCAGATTTACGGTGAAGAAATGCAATATGTAGAAATAGAACTAGACCCGCAAGAAGCTGTAGTGGCGGAAGCAGGAAGTTTTATGATGATGGATTCTGATATTAAAATGGATACCATCTTTGGAGATGGTTCTAATAAGGATAACAGCGTATTGGGAAAGATTTTTTCTGCAGGAAAACGAATATTGACTGGTGAAAGTCTTTTTATGACCGCTTTTTTAAATGTAGGTCAGGGGAAAAAGCAAGTCAGTTTTGCTTCTCCATATCCATAAAAAATACTTCCAATAGATTTATCTGAAAAGCAAGGAAAATTCATCTGTCAAAAAGATGCTTTTCTGTGTGCGGCAAAAGGAGTATCAGTTGGTATAGAGTTTTCCAAAAAGTTGGGTAGAGGTTTATTTGGTGGAGAAGGTTTCATCATGCAAAAGTTAGAAGGAGATGGTATGGCCTTTGTACATGCTGGTGGTACTTTGGCAAAAAAAGAACTCGCTGCCGGAGAGGTATTGAAAGTAGATACAGGCTGTATTGTTGGTTTTTCTCAAACCGTAGATTATGATATAGAATTTGTAGGTGGTATTAAAAACACGGTTTTTGGTGGGGAAGGACTTTTCTTTGCTACCTTAAGAGGGTATGGAACGGTTTACGTTCAATCATTGCCATTTAGTAGACTTGCCGGTAGAGTTTTGGCTTCTATTCCAAGAGGAGGCAAGGATAAAGGCGAAGGAAGTATTTTAGGTTCTTTAGGAGATATTGTTGGTGGTGATAATCGTTTTTAGGAAGAACCTCCAAAAAGAATCGTATAATTTATAATAAGATGCGCATCAGTCGTAATATTTAAATGGATTTCAAAAACCTCATAGAGTTTTTAAAGGAACTCAATTCCAATAATTCCAAAGAGTGGATGGACGCCAATCGTAAATGGTATAAAGAAGTACGCACGGATTTCGTAAAATGGTTAGACCATATGAATGATGTGATGGCTGCTTTAGATGAAGAGTATTATGATACGCCGGGAAAGAAGGGAATTAACCGGATTAATAATAACCTAATGTTTCACCCTAACAAACCGGTTTACAAAGACCATTTTGGAGCGGGATTGGACAAAAGACCTTCAACGGGAGATTTTTATATTGAGATTGGAATTGAAAGATGTATCATGGCAGGTGGTTTTTGGAGGCCGGATTCTCCAACGCTAAAAAGTATACGTGATGCTATTGATTATGACGGAGATGTGTTTCAGAAAATAATTGATAAAAAATCTTTCAAAAAAGTTTTTGGCGATCTTTATGAAGATGCCAAGTTAATAAAAGCGCCAAAAGGGTTCTCAAATTCTCATGAACATATAGAGCTTTTACGCAATAAAACATTTGCTGTGGCACACGAATTTCCTACAAATGAGGTGTTTAGCAATAATTTTGAAGAAAAAATTATCAATGTGTATAAAGAAATGCTTCCATTTAGAAGATATCTCAATAAAGCGGTAACAGTAGCCTGAAAAGGGTATAGTAATAAATCTTTTGCATATATTTATTTTATTAAAATTTGATTTGAAAGTTTTTTCTTACTATATTTTAGGGAATTATGATATTTGAAACAGTTACCCCCTTAACAATTTGGATTATAGATGACGACCTTGTTTCGTTATTTGCAGCGCGCTATGGTATAGAGCAGTTAAAGAAACCTTACAATGTGGTTGATTTTGACAGCGCTGAAGTTGCTTTAAAAATATTATCGGATAGTCTTGAGGGTGACAAAGAATTACCGGACGTTATATTGCTTGATCTGGTTATGCCTAAAATGAATGGTTGGGAGTTTCTAGAAAAGTTGGAAGAAATGCCGGAGCATGTTAGAAGCTCTGATATCTATATTTTGTCTGCATTTTTGAGCACAAAAGAAAGACAACGTGCATCTACCCATCCTGTAGTAAAAGGTTATTTTGATAAACCTATTTCAAAGCGCGCACTTAGCCGTATTTTTGGAGAAAAAGAAGAGGCTAAATAGTAGCATCTGCTTAAATGCTAGTAGCTTTGAATCAATATTAATCCACGAACGACTATTCTACAGTGAAAAACGGCACAATAAAAAACATCAAAAAGGAAGTTTTATCAGATAATTGGTACACCTTAAACAAGTATGTTTACGAGTATCAAAAGGAAGATGGTTCTTGGGAAACTCAACAACGTGAAGCCTATGATCGTGGCAATGGAGCAGCAATTCTATTGTACAATCAGAAAAAGGGAACGGTGGTGCTAACAAAACAATTCCGCATGCCTACCTATGTA
This sequence comes from Zobellia laminariae, assembly GCF_030553095.1. Classification (GTDB taxonomy): domain Bacteria; phylum Bacteroidota; class Bacteroidia; order Flavobacteriales; family Flavobacteriaceae; genus Zobellia; species Zobellia laminariae. Next base: position 3,422,870 of record NZ_CP130738.1, read on the forward strand.
AATGGCAATCCTAGTGGAATGATGATAGAGGTCTGTGCCGGTCTTTTAGATGGCGATAATCCTGAAGATTGCATCAGAAAAGAAGTAGAAGAAGAAACAGGCTACAAGATAGAAAACGTCAAAAAAGTATTTGAATCATATATGTCATAAGGTTCGGTAACAGAAATACTCCATTTTTTTGTGGGTGCCTATGAGGAAAAAATGAAAATTGGCGACGGTGGTGGTGCAGAAGATGAAACCGAGAACATAGAGGTTCTTGAATATCCGTTTGATGTAGCTATGGCTATGATTTCTTCTGGAGAAATCAAAGACGCTAAAACCATTCTGTTATTACAATACGCGGCTGTTCATAAGCTGCTGGCCTAATCAACTTTTAGTTAGGTCCTATATTTCTACCTTAATAGGTATCTGCTATTTGCCGTAAAATCTGTTGTATCTTCTTTTTTACCTCAGAGGTGGGTTGTTGGTAATGATTGTTCATAAAACTAAAAATCAACGTTTTTCCCGTTTTGGTAATAAGGTAGCCACTCAGACAATAATTATTACTCAGACTACCGGACTTGGCATATATTTTTGGATACCCACCGTCATAATCCCATGTTTTTAAAGTTCCAGAAACTGCGTTCTCTGGAAAAATAGAGAACAGTCTTTGGCGGGGAACCGTCTGGTACAATTTGTTTAGAACACTTACCATAGACTCTGGAGTGAACAAATTATAACGAGAAAGCCCAGAACCATCAACCCATCTAGGAGGTTGTTTTAAATCTGCTAATTGGTTTTCAAGAATATATTCCCTTGTTCTTTTCCCACTAAGGGTGTCGGATAGGGTAGATGAAGACAAAACCAGTAATTGTTCTGCAATAAAATTATCACTTTCGTGCATCATCCGTATATAAAGGGAATCTGATGGTTGTCCGTAAAGGATTTGTTTTTCGCCTGTAATAGGTTTGTTGGATAAGCTTATTTTTTTATTCAGAGCAGATTCTAATAATTGCTTGGTTAAAACAGAATCTGTACGAAAGGGAATTTCAATAGTGTCTTTCCGTGAACGTGAGAAGTAAAACGTATTTTTTTCCAATTCTCTATTCTTTTTATACCCAGTGCGTACAACATCGTTCTTAAAAAAATCAGGTATTACGTTCAGTCCGTTTGTATTGGAAATATTGGTGACATTACCATAGAGCGGTAAAGAAGTTATTTCAGGTTGATAGTAATATTGATAATCGTCCCACGCCCATCCTTGACCCAATTTTTTGTCTTCAAAATTATTCAGGTCAAGAACTATAGAATTATATTTTTGTAGAAAATGAAAAGCAGTACTATCCTTAAAATGTGGGTGTAGGAAAGAAGGATCTCCAGTACCCTCAACATATACGGTATTATTCTTTACAGTGTATTTCAAAGCAGGGACCTGTTGGGGTAATAATTGCAAAGAAGCAAATAGTGTAAAGATTTTGGTATTGCTAGCCGGTGTAAAGTATTTCTCACTTTTGTTAGAGTACAGAGTATCGTTCGTTTCTGGGTCTAAAACCAGCAAGCCCACAAACTGATTTTTATAAAAGTCAGATAAAATAATGGTGTCTGTAGATTTAGAAATAATCTTCTTATATGATTTACAGCTAGTTAAAGAAACAAAGGCAAGAAGTATAAATAGTATTTTTTTCATTTTTAAAATTGTGTTACCGCCTGTATCTAGGGCATTTAACAAGAAATTGGCTTACATTTAACAACCCCTAAGCAATATAGTAAATGCATTATTGTTTAACTTTATAAGGAGAGAATTTCTCTTAACAACAACTAATAACTTAAACATTTTGACATATGGCTAGAGCTATGCTTGAATACTCTAAAACAGTATTGAAAAAAGTTAGTTTTGACGCGAAATTGTTCATTAAAGAACTTCAAAAAGCAGTATCAATGTTGCTTCCCGAAGAAATTGAAGAACTTGAACTCTGGTTACATCAATTTATTACAGATAAGCCAGAACTAAAACAAACGCTTATTTATATAAAATCATAATTAAAAGCCCTCTAAACAGAGGGCTTTTTTTTAGTATTACTACCCAAGCATAGTATAGCACGATTTAGCTATAAATAAATGGGTAATAACTTATTTGTTTACAGGACTGATAATCTGTACATCTTGAAAAGCAATGGCTCCTCTAACAATACTAGAGATGACATCTCTTAACGCATTTGTAATCTGAATTTTTAACTCACTTTTGTGGTAAATTAAGCTTACTTCACGAGCAGGTGAGGGCTTATCAAAATACTTCAACTTGCTTTTCTTTTTATCATCTAATACCAAGGTGTTTAAATATGGCAATAGAGTCATTCCAAGGTCTTCATCGGCTAGATTGATCAATGTCTCAAAACTGCCGCTTTCCAAACGAAATTGCTTAGTGTCTAAATTCCGTGTTGCTTTACATAGGTTAATCACATTATCTCTAAAGCAATGCCCATCTTGTAGCAATAGAACATCATTAATGTCTAAATCCTCTGGCTTTAATGTTTTTGCTTTTCCAAGTCTATGCTCTTTTGGAACATAGCCTACAAATGGCTCGTAATACAAAGGCCGCTCTTTTATGAACTCAATACCCAATGGCGTTGCAGCAATTGCCGCATCTATATGACCATCTTGGATATTACGAATTAACGTTTCTGTGCTCTGCTCTTTTATAATCAAATTTACCTTGGGGTATTTGCTAATAAAAGTTTTGAGAAACATGGGCAATAGTGTGGGCATTATGGTTGGTATAATGCCTAAAGTGAAATCACCTCCTATAAATCCCTTTTCTTGATCTACTACATCTTTTATTCTACTGGCTTCATTTACGATGTTTTTTGCCTGCGCAACTATTTTTGCTCCTACTTCTGTAATAGAAATAGGTTTTTTACTTCTATCAAAAATCAAAACATCTAGCTCGTCTTCTAACTTTTGTACTTGCATACTTAAGGTGGGTTGCGTAACGAAGCTTTTTTCTGCAGCTAAGGTGAAGTTTTTATGCTCGGCAACGGCCAGCACATATTGTAATTGAGTAATTGTCATTTGCTATAAATTCTAGTGATAAAAATATAAAAACTATCAATGATATCTATCATGAAGAAGGGTCTAATATTGGGTACCTTTATACTATAGTTAAAACAACAAGAACCATGAAACTAAATAGTATAGGATTAAGCGAAAAAGATTCAAAATCATTAAGCGAAGATTTAAACGAATTGCTAGCTAATTTTCAACGTTACTACCAAAATTTAAGAGGTATTCATTGGAATATAAAAGGGAAACGCTTTTTTGAGCTCCACCCAAAATTTGAAGAACTATATACAGAAGCAAATCTTAATGTAGATGAGATAGCAGAGCGTATACTTACTTTAGGGGGAGTGCCATTGCATACGTTTGAGGATTATATAAAAAACTCAAAAGTACCAGTAGGTAAGAATATAAGTAAAGATGAAGATGCTATCCGTTTGGTAGTAGATTCATTAAAAGGTCTTTTGGTTATAGAGAGACGAATTTTAGATGCTTCAGGTGAGTCTGGAGATGAAGGTACCAACTCTATGATGAGTGATTTTATTACAGGTCAGGAAAAAACAGTCTGGATGATGAAAGCTTGGTTGGCCGAAGAAATATAGTTTAGGCGATTATAGATGATAAATCCCCGATGGACATTAATGTCCATCGGGAATTTTTTTATTTCTTGTTTTTCTTTTTGCTCTTTGTGGCCAACGGATTAAAATCTAAACAAAGTTGGATCCAACCCTCTAGGTCTTCGTCCGTGTCCATTCCGTCTGCATCTACATAAATATAACTTTTCATCATCTTGCGGCCAGTTAAGTCCATAGGTCTGCAATGGGGTAATCGAAGTATATTGTCATAATTATCCCTTCCTATTCTTGCCATCATACGAGATGACTCACTGTCCTTATCAATAGTAATTGCAAAACACATTTTTTCATCGACCATAAAGCATAGGGTACCCATCATTTTCTTCTCCTCGTAATACACATGCTTTTGCTTTAAGATTTGTCTACATCGGTCGGCAAGATATTCGTCGTAAGCCATTTTTTGTCTTGTGGATTAAAGTTTGAATGGTGGCAGGTTGGCCATATTTCAAAAATACAGTTTTGTTTAGTACTGTTTAAAGTCTTTGGCTTTATAGATTGTAAAAAGCGTTTATTGGGCTGGTCACAATTGCTGGATTACCGTTGCTTATAGTTATATTCGAATAACGAAAAATATATAGTACAATGAAGGTTTTATTTATAGGTGGAACAGGAAATATAAGCACGGCATCTAGTCACTTGGCATTAGAAAAAGGTATTGATCTCTATCACTTAAACAGAGGTACGAATAAAGCTGGATTACCATAAGTGTGAATACTATTTTTGGTGATATAAATAAACCTGAAGAACTTTCTGAATTACAGAACCACACTTGGGATGTAGTAGTGAATTGGATTGCTTTTACACCAGAAGATATAGAGCGTGATATTGCCTTGTTTCAAGGGAAGACAAAGCAGTACATTTTTATCAGTTCGGCATCTTGTTATCAGACTCCTTTGCAATATCCTATTATAACTGAATCTACTCCGCTTTGTAATAATTTATGGGATTATTCTCAAGAAAAAATTAGAAGTGAAGAGCGTTTAATGAAAGCGTATAGGGAAACAGGTTTTCCTATTACTATTGTTCGTCCATCATTAACATACGACACAGTAATTCCTATTGCCATTGGTGGTTTCAGGGAATGGACAACAGCCAATCGTATTATAAATGGCGAAGAAATTATTATTCATGGTGACGGAACTTCGTTGTGGACGGTTACCCATGCAGATGATTTTGCAAAAGGCTTTGTAGGGCTGTTAGGTTTGACAACAGCTATTGGCCATGCATTTCATATTACTTCTGACGAAATATTAAGTTGGAATATGATTTACAAAATATTTGCAGATGCACTTGGGTATGAAGCTAGGGTAGTACATATTGCTTCAGATTTTATATGTAAAATAGAACCGTCATTTACGGGTACACTATTGGCGGATAAAGGAGAAAGTGTCATTTTTGATAATTCCAAGATCAAAACATTTGTGCCTGACTTTAAAGCAACCATTCCTTTTTCAGAAGGAATTAGGAGAACCTTAAAATGGTTTAATGAAAATCCTGAACATAAAGTCGTAAATGAAGATAAAAACCAGAAAATAGAGCGTATTCTTAAGGCTTATAAATCGCTCTAAGAATTCTATTTGTTTTTCATGGCTTTGGCAACTTCAATACTCATGGGGTTCTTGGAGTCTTCTAGCTCTTCAATGATTTTTTGGGTAGTCTTGTTCGCGGTTTTTAGATAATTTGTATTGCGCTTGAATATCTGTTATCTCAATCTGAAAACCCACTACACCTTTTATCTGTTTCAATGTGCGGGGAGACATGTCTTTTAGAGAAATAGGCTTCTTTGAATTCGCTTCGTATTTATCTACTAGCCTGTGCATAGATGCCATAACTTCTTCTTCGCTCAAAATTTTCAGTTTTCCATAAACGTAGACGGCAACATAATTCCATGTAGGTACTTCTTCATCTTTGTACCAAGATGAGGATATATAGGAATGCGGACCGTTGAAAATACATAGTACTTCTTCGTTCTGATCAAACTCACGCCATTGTGGGTTGGCCTTGGCAATGTGGGCAGTGAGAACCTCTTTTCCGTCTTCTGTGGTTTCTAATTCCAAAGGAATATGTGTAGCCCAAGGTTTGTTTTGATATTGGCTTACGAGAATTCCAAAACTGTTCGCTTTTAAGAACGCTCTAATCTCTGAAGCATTTTCATTACGGTGATGATCAGGTATGAACATAGGCTAAGTTAATTGTCAGTTCTATAAGAGCTGTATTTTAAGAAAGTGTAAAAAGTGTCTTTTAGGGCGAATATTAATGCGAATGAGGCAAGCGCTATTGCAAACATTCCGTAAATTTAAATTCACTTTAAAAATAAATATATGCCATTTATAAAGAACAATAAAGGAAAAGAAGACGTAGAAATATTTTATGAGGATTATGGCTCCGGACAACCGGTTATACTTATTCACGGGTGGCCTCTAAGTCACAAAGCATGGGAGCAACAAGTTTGGAAAATTGTAGAAGAAGGTTATCGCTGTATCGCTTATGATAGAAGAGGCTTTGGAGCGTCTTCAGCGCCATGGGGAGAGTATGATTATTCTGCACTTGCCAGCGATTTAAATACCATTATTGAAGATTTGGATTTAGACAATGTGGTAATTGTAGGTTTCTCTATGGGTGGAGGAGAAGTAGTTCGTTATCTTACAGACTACGGAGCAGACAAAATTGCAAAGGCGGCTTTAATAAGTTCTATAATTCCATTGGTAAAGAAGAAAGATGATAATCCTGATGGAGTACCGGAAGAAACTTTAGATTGGATTAAGGAGGCCTTACAAAATGATAGGGTAGGATTCTTAAAAGAAAAGTTCCTGACGGGTTTCTATAATTACGAGGATAACAAGGACAAAGTTAGTGAGGCTCAACTGGACTATGATTTTAGTATTGCGTCACATGCTTCGCCAAGAGCTACAATTGAAACGGCTTTAGCTTGGATGCATACGGACTTTAGACCGGAATTAAAAAATGTTACGGTACCAACGCTTATTGTTCATGGAGATGCGGATGCAACGGTTCCTCAGGCGACTTCCGCTGATCAAGCGGCAAAAGGAATTAAGGATAATCAATATGAAGTTATTAAAGGTGCGCCTCATGGTCTGAACCTAACGCATGCCGATGAGTTAAATGAAATTCTTATTTCGTTCTTGAAAAAAGTAATGTAATAGGTAATATAAATTTAAAAAGCCCGTATCTATCTAGATTCGGGCTTTTTTTATGTTTGTTGAAACTAAACTATTTCTGTAGTGTAGCCATAATAGGAAGGTGGTCGGAAATATGTTGGTTATTTTCCATTCGGTCATCTATGTGAATGTACTTTTCAACTTTAAAACCTCGTACAAAAATATAGTCAATGCGGTGGTCAAGCACTCGTGCATGGTCAAATCCACTAAAGGTCCCGGTAGGCCCATAAAAAGGCTGTTCAGTTATCTCTTTTCCGTCCGTCATTTCTTTTTTAAGAAACAGAATCGGTTTTGACTCAGGTTCCAAATTGAAATCACCTGTAAGAACTACCGGAAGTTTATCTGTATTTATCTTATTAATCTTCTTTACGATAAGCGCAGCAGATTTTTCGCGTGCCTCGTTTCCTATATGGTCAAAATGAGTATTGAACACCCAGAATTTTTGCTTGTTCGCTTTATTTTCAAATAGGCCATATGTACAAACCCGTTCCATAGCGGCATCCCAACCTACACTAACTTTATCTGGTGTAGGGGATAACCAAAAGGTATTGGATTGTAGTAAGTTGAATTTTTCACTGTTGAAAAGAATAGGGGAGAACTCACCTTTTTTCTTCCCATCATCTCTGCCTACGCCAATGTATTTGTAATCTTCCAGCGCTTCGTCTAAATAGGTCAATTGATGATATACCACCTCTTGCATGCCAATAAACTCTGGAGCATAATGCTTAATTAAACGAACCATAGGAGCTTTCCTGTCGTTCCAATTGTTTACGGAGTCATTTACATTATCATATTTAATATTGTAACTCATTACCTTGAGGTCTTGAGCATGCGCAATATGCATGGTTAGAAAAATGAACGAAGCGAGAATAGTTCTTAAAGCCATTTGATGTTATGAGTTAGTATGGAATCGTAATTTAAGAATTATCAGTTCTACTTTCTCAAATAGAAATTATGAAACCGTTATTTTTTTACTCGATAATCGAGATTAAATGCTTCAAGGCTTGTCTCGTGATACTTTACGAAGAAAAAAGCAAAGAAAAACCGCAAGAAGAAAAGATGCCTAAGGGAATCAAAATCTTCTTGCGGTTGTTCTAATTGTTCAATTAAATTATGAACGGACTTATTTAATCGTCTCTACGTGGTCTATTTGAATTACTTCGGTTGCGATTGTTTGCACTTCTGTTATTCGAATTTCCTGAGCGACTCTTATTTCGGTTACCTCCTATTGTTTCTTGAATTAGATCTCTGTTGAGGTCTTTTTTCTTCAACTTCCTCTTCGTCCCCACCTATAAACTGATGCTCTGGCATACGTGGCACCTGTTGTTTAATGAGTTTTTCAATATCCTTTAAATATGCGCGTTCTTCCTTATCGCAAAAAGAAAGAGCGATACCACTTGCGCTGGCCCGGCCTGTTCTACCAATACGGTGAACATAAGTTTCGGGTACATTTGGCAAATCATAATTGATAACCAAAGAAAGATCTTCTACATCAATTCCCCTTGCAGCAATATCAGTTGCAATTAAGACGCGTAATTTTCCATCTTTAAAATCACCTAAAGCTTTTTGTCTGGCAGTTTGTGATTTGTTACCATGTATAGCGGCCGATTTAATATCAGCTTGTGCTAATTTTTTAACTATTTTATTGGCACCATGCTTAGTTCTTGAAAATACCAAAACAGAATCTGTAGGTCTCTCGTTAACCAAGTGCACCAATAATTTAGGTTTATTTGGTTTGCTAATAAAATAAACACCTTGCTCTACTTTTTCTGCTGTAGCCTGCTGTGGCTTTATAGTTACTCTTTCAAACTGTCCCAAAAGGGTTTTTGAAAGCTCTACAATACTAGAAGGCATAGTAGCCGAAAAGAAAAGGGATTGTCTTTGCTTTGGAAGCTTCGCTATGATTTTTTTAATATCATGAATGAAACCCATATCCAGCATTTGATCCGCTTCATCTAGAACCACAAATTCAATATCCCGTAAAGAGATAATGTTTTGGTTCATCAAATCTAATAATCTTATGGAGTAGCAATAAGTGCATCAACACCATTACGTAAGGCATTCACCTGTCTGGATTGTTTAACACCACCAAAAATCACTGTGTTTTTAATGTGTGTATGCTTGCTGTAAGCAGTAAAGTTATCGGCTATCTGAATAGCAAGTTCTCTAGTTGGCGTTACAATAAGTGTGCGTATGCGTCGCTTACCTCTAGTTTGATCTTGGCTGTTGTGTAAATGATGTATTATGGGGATACTGAACGCGGCTGTTTTTCCGGTTCCTGTCTGTGCAACTCCTAAAAGGTCTTTCTTGTTAAGTAAAATAGGAATGGCTTGTTCCTGTATGGGTGTAGGATTCGTATATCCTTGTTCCTCAATAGCTTTGAGTATAGGCAAAGCAATACCTAAATCTTTAAATGTCATGTATATTTAATAAGCCGCAAAGATACGGCGAATGTTTGGATAAGCCTATAAACCCTATCTATAGACCTGCTATAGCTGCCTCTGCGCACCGTTCACCATCCATTGCAGCAGAAACTATTCCACCAGCATAACCACCACCTTCTCCACAAGGGAATAGGCCTTCAATTTCCGGATGTTCTAATTTTTCAGTTCTAGGGATGTTGACCGGAGATGAGGTACGGGATTCTACACCTACAATATTAGCTTCGGCGGTGTAATACCCTTTCATTTTATCACCAAAGGCTTTAAAGCCCTGACGCAGTTTTCCGCCAATAAGCTTGGGAAGCAAAGAATGTAAGGGAGCAGAATTCAATCCGGGTTGGTAGGAAGTAGGGTTGAGGTCCGCAGATAGTTTACCATCAACAAAATCGGTTAACCGTTGGGCAGGTGCCGTTTGCGTTCTTCCGCCTGCGGTAAAAGCCAATCGTTCTAAATCCTTTTGGTATTCCAATCCTTTTAAAACCCCAAAACGTTCATATTTGTATAAATCTTCATCGGCATTGATTTCAACAACGATGCCTGAGTTAGCGAACTTGTTATTTCGTTTAGAGGGAGACATACCATTTACGACCACTTCTCCTGGAGCAGTTGCAGCAGGAACTATAAATCCGCCGGGACACATACAAAAAGAGTATACGCCACGGTTCTTTACTTGCTCTACCAAACTATAAGCAGCAGCAGGAAGCAATTCGTTACGTTCGCCCGAGCAGTGGTATTGAATAGAATCTATAATATGTTGAGGATGTTCTACACGAACGCCCATGGCAAAAGATTTAGCCTTAAGGCTGATTTTTTTATCGTTCAATAAATAGTAGATATCCCGTGCCGAATGCCCTGTGGCCAGAATAACCCGATTAACCTTCATTTCATTGCCGTTTTGCAATTGAAGGCTTTCAATTGTGTTATTCTTTACAGTAAAATTGGTTAGGCGGGTATTAAAATGTACCTCGCCACCATGACTGATTATAGCTTCTCTTATGTTCTGTACAATTTTAGGAAGCTTGTTCGTGCCAATATGTGGGTGTGCATCTACCAAAATTTCTTCCGTAGCGCCATGATGGACCAAACTTTCAAAAATACGGCGTACGTCTCCTCTTTTTAGGCTTCGGGTGTATAGTTTGCCGTCAGAATAGGTTCCGGCGCCACCTTCGCCAAAACAGTAGTTAGAATCTTCGTTTACCGTATGGTCTTGGTTAATGGCCTTTAAATCTCGTCTTCTGTCTTTAACATTATTGCCACGTTCTAGAACAATAGGCTTGTACCCTAATTCCAAACAACGTAATGCGGCCCACATGCCTGCAGGTCCAAAACCTACAATATGAACCTCTTTTGCTTTAGAAACATCTAGGTATTTAAATTCGTAGTCAGCAGCAGGAGAAGGCTTTTCGTTAATGTAAACCTCCATCTTGTAGTTGAAGTAAATCTTAGGTTTACGGGCGTCAATAGATTTGCGCAACACTTTAATAGTGATATTCTTTTCGTCCTCGCTTAAATATTTAGCGGTTTTCTTTAAAGGATGTTGGGTTTACTTTCCTCTTTTAACGATACGCGCAACTGAATTCTTCTGACCATGGTGCAAAGCTACTACGCTTTATGGTATAAAAAAATGCATCTTACGATTTGTGAGATGCATTTTTAAATAATTTGAGGCGTATTATGCCAATACAGCACTGTTTTGTCTACATTCTCTAGCAGCGGCTACCATTTCTATGAGTGCTTCTCTAGTTTCTGGCCAGTGTCTTGTTTTTAATCCACAGTCAGGATTAATCCAAAGTTGCTCTGTTGGAATCTGTTTTGCGGCTTTTTCCATTAAAGCGACCATCTCCGCTCTTTCTGGAACTCTTGGCGAGTGAATATCGTAAAACATAAGGTCCAATCTCGTTTGGATATTTAAACGTTGCGAAAACGTCTAAAAGCTCCATTTGTGATCTAGAACATTCAATGGTGATGACATCGGCATCCATATCGGCTATATTCGAAATAATATCATTGAACTCAGAATAACACATGTGTGTGTGGATTTGCGTTTCATCCTTAACACCGCTCGCGGAGATTCTAAAGGCTTTAATAGCCCAATTTAAATACGCATTCCAATCTTCTTTACGTAACGGAAGACCCTCACGAATAGCAGGCTCATCTATCTGTATAACTTTTAAACCGGCTTTTTCTAGGTCTACTACTTCATCTCGTATAGCCAATGCAATCTGGGTACACGTTTCAGAACGTGGTTGGTCGTTACGAACAAAGGACCACTGTAGAATAGTAACCGGACCCGTTAACATCCCCTTTACCGGTTTTTTAGTCAATGATTGCGCAAAAGCGGACCATTTAACTGTCATAGGAGATTCTCTAGATACATCGCCATAAATGATCGGTGGCTTAACACATCTGCTACCATAACTCTGAACCCATCCAAAACTGGTAAAAGCAAATCCGCTTAGTTGCTCTCCAAAGTATTCTACCATGTCGTTTCGTTCAAACTCCCCATGAACAAGGACATCAAGACCTGTGCGCTCTTGGAATTCTATGGTCTCTTTGGTTTCTTTCTCTAAAAGAACATTGTACTCGTCCGCAGATAAGTTTCCTTTTTTGAAATTGGCTCTCCAGCTACGTACTTCTTTTGTTTGAGGAAACGAACCAATGGTCGTTGTAGGGAAAAGAGGAAGGTCTAATGCTTCTTTTTGAAGTTTCTGCCGGGTAGGGAATGCGCTTTCTCTTTGGTCGTCTTTGGCCGTAAGGGTACTTACACGTTGTTTTACTTTCTCATTGTGTATAAGCGTTGCTGTCTTTTTGTAGGCTTGAGCTTCACTATTCTCTTTTAGTTTTTCTAAACTATCGGAAAGGTTCTCTTTATTGGCTAATTGCTTAAGCGTAGTTACTTCGTCTAATTTTTGTTTAGCAAAAGCGAGCCACTGTTTGATTTCTTCGCTTAGATTCTCTTCATTAGATTCTATATCTAGGTCGCAAGGAGAGTGTAATAAGGAGCATGAAGGAGCAATAAGAATACGCTCTGTACCTACGTGGTCAATTGCTTTTTGAATCAGTTTCAAAGATTTTTCAAAGTCGTTTTTCCAAATATTACGACCATCAACTACTCCTAGAGATAAATGAGTATAACTATTTAGTTTATTTGATTCTAAGATATCATCTAGTTGTATAGGACAACGCACTAAATCTAGATGTAAAGTGTGTACAGGTAAGGATAGTGCGGTATCAATATTTTCGCCAAAACAATCAAAATAATTGGCAACGGTTATTTTGATATTCGGGAATTTGGTAGCGAAATATACGTAGGTTTGTTGGATGGCACGCTGCTCTTTTTCGGAAAGGTTAAGGGCTAAATAAGGCTCGTCAAATTGAACATGTTCCGCATCAACATCTACTAATTGCTGTAGAATTTCTTCATATGCAGGGAGTAACCGCTCCAATAGATCTATTCTGTGGAAACCATCTTCTTTCTCTTTCCCTAATAGAAGAAAAGAGACAGGCCCAATCAGTACCGATTTTGTTTTAATCCCTAATTCTAGAGCTTCTTTGTACTCATTTATAATTTTATCCGAAGAGACATTAAATATTTGATTTTTAGTAAATTCTGGGACAATGTAGTGGTAGTTGGTGTCAAACCACTTGGTCATTTCCATAGCGGTAATGTCTGCTCCGTCTTGTTGAATACCTCTTGCCATGGCAAAATAAAGGTCGTGGCTAGAGAAAGAAGGGTTGCTTGCTAAGGCTGCATAACGCTCAGGAATACACCCCAAAGTTGTAGAAAGGTCCAATACTTGATCGTAAAGGGAGAAGTCGTTACTGGGAATCAAGTCTATGCCTTGTTCTTGTTGTAACAACCAGTTTTCTTTCCGAATTGTTTTTGCCGTAGCCAGTAGTGATTCAAGGTCTGTTTTGCCGGACCAATACTGTTCTAAGGCTCTTTTTAATTCTCTTTTACTTCCAATTCTGGGATAGCCTAGGTTAGTAGTTTTCATGCTATTGTTTTTCAATTAATATCTAGGCAAAGCTATTACAAAGGTTATTTTATCCATAATATTAAACTTAATTAAGATTATTTAACTGTAAATGGGTATTTTTAAAGTGTAAACGAAAAGCGAAGGCCTTCCGATGGGCATTTTAAAGACGATTTATCTATGGAAAATTTAGATGTAACCGATTTGGAGTTACTAAAGCAGCTTCAATTAAACTCAAATATTACTACAAAAGAACTAGCGGCTACCGTAAATCTATCCCCAACACCAGTTTATGAGCGGGTTCGAAAATTGGAGAAAGAGGGTTATATTACAGGTTATTCGGCTTTATTGGATGCTGAAAAAATGGGTCTTGAGTTGATAGTTTTTTGCGACATTACCTTAAAGCAACACACAAAAGTTATTGGTAATCAGTTTGTTAATGATATTCGAGCTGTAAAAGAAGTAACAGAGTGTTATAATATTTCCGGGGATTATGATTTTAGATTAAAAGTTCTTGTGCGAGATATGAAGCATTATCAGGACTTTGTAATCAACACCTTGGGAGCAGTGAATAATATAGGTAGTGCGCACAGCACTTTTGTAATTGGGACTATAAAGCAAGGGTGTGGTGTTCCGTTTTAGTGGAGGAAGATTGCAGTTTGGAGCGGTTTATCTACAGTTGGGTAGTATTCATTTTAAAAGGGTGGCCCAATAAGGCATCTTTGTACTCATAAGAAATAGGAGTTAGCACTTTTTAGAAAACAGTAAAAAATGGGAGGCAACAGAATTTTAAAAGAACTCTTTCGGGGTTTTATTATTGGTAATATAGTCTTCTTTGGGTTTAATGCGTATTGGTATTTTACCAATGAGCAAAGATTTGATTTGATTTTTGAAGATGTATGGAGAGAATATTTCACCAATATGGTATTTTCAATAGTGTTGTACGTTGTAAATATGTATTGGTTTTATTCACTTTTGAAAAAATTTGAAAGAAACATCTATACTCTTAAGCGAATGACTATTGCCGTGTTGGGTAATGTGGTCATTTCATGTTTTGGTGTCTTTGTAGCTACTTCTGTTATTATGGTGACGCTTTATGATAAGTCTATTCAGGAGGCTCTAGCGTATCATTCAGCAGAAAATTATTTACGTTCTACAGTAATTTCTTTAGGTTTTGCTTTGATCTTTTATGCTATCTATTATTATAGGTTTAGGCAAGAAAATAGGGTCAAAGAACAGAAAATAATAGCCAATACGGCATCGGCAAAATTTGATGCTTTAAAGAATCAGCTAGATCCACATTTTTTATTCAACAGCTTAAATGTATTGTCTAGTCTTATTGAGGAAGACCCATATCAGGCACAAAAGTTTACATCTTCCTTATCAAAGGTTTATAGGTATGTACTTGAACAAAAGAGTAAAGACTTGGTTCTTGTAAATGAGGAGCTACAATTCGCTAGAACATATGTTCGGCTTTTGAAAATGCGGTTTGAAGATAGTATTGTTTTTGACATCCTGGAAGAGAGTGAGGACCCGGATTCAAAGATTGTTCCCCTATCACTTCAGTTGCTTATTGAGAACGCTGTTAAGCATAATGTGGTTACTTCTGGTAAGCCTTTGCATTTAAAGGTTTTTGAGCAAAATGGCGAGCTCGTTGTGGTGAATAACCTTCAGGAGAAACAAGTGGTTAAAAAAAGTAGTGGTGTTGGGTTGTATAACATACGAGAGCGCTATGCGCTATTAACGGATAGAAAAGTTCAGATTGATAAAACGGCGACCGAGTTCAGTGTTAGGTTGCCTATCCTTTTAAAACAAATTTCGACTATGGAAATTCAACAAGAGTATATTCAGGACAAACGCTATGAGAAAGCAAAAGAACGTGTAGAGGCTATTAAAGGGTTTTATGGAAACCTGCTGGCTTACTGCATTGTAATACCATGTTTGGCATATTTAAATTATAGAACTACTAGTTTTCCATGGGTAATTTTTCCTATTATCGGCTGGGGTTTCGGGATAGCTATGCATGCCATGGAGGCTTTTGGAACGAATCCGCTTTGGGGTAAGCGATGGGAAGAGAAAAAGATGCGGGAATATATGGATGATGATAATTTCTAAACTGGCATTTAATATCTTTTAAAGAGTTAAACTTAAAGTTTACGGTTCAGTCGTAAAAAATTACAGTTCAGAAAGTAACATTTTAAAAACAAGACCCTTTTGACGAAATTTGAACTTGTAATAAATAACTAGAAAAACATTTAAATCATGGAAAGAGAAAGTAAATATATTAGGGCGAAAGAACGAGTTGAGGCAGAGAAAAAATTCTATAATGGCTTAATTTCATATGTAGTGGTCATAAGTTTCTTGGCTGCTATAAATTACTACACCAACGGTTTTGCGTATGCTTGGTTTTTGTGGGCTGCTTTTGGTTGGGGTATAGGTGTTGTTATTGGAGCTATAAAAACATTTGGTGGAAATCCTTTTTTTGGACGTGATTGGGAAGAGCGAAAAATAAAGGAATTTATGCAAGAAGATGAGCAAAGAACAAAGTGGCAGTAGTCTTTGTTTTAGTTGGGTTTTAATATATAAAAAATATAAAAATGGAAGTAGCATCGTCAAATAGAAGAAGTAAGCAGGTTAGAGCTAAAAAAAGAATAGAACAGTTAAAAGGTTTTTATATTCACTTGGCAGTTTTTGTGATAGTGAACATTATGGTAATAACAGGAGCTGTTGTTGGTAATATGGGTAACGGTGAAAGTTTTGTGGAGGCATTCTTTAATTTTGGAACCTTCTCTACTTTTATCTTTTGGGGAGTAGGAGTATTTTTTCATGGGGCTAAGGTGTTTTCTTATAATCCTTTTTTTAGTAAGGCTTGGGAGGAACGTCAAATTCAAAAGTACATGGATGCTGATAAAAACGAAATGAAAAAGTATTCGTAGTCAATTTTATAAAAACTAACCAAACCAAATATGAAGACTATTGTTATTGAAGATGAGAAGCCGTCAGCAAGGCGATTGTCACGTTTATTATTAGATTTAGATGTAGAAGTGTCGCAGATGTTGCATTCGGTTGAGGAATCTATTAATTGGTTTCAAAATAACCCACATCCTGATTTGATTTTTTTGGATATTCAGCTTTCAGATGGACTTTCGTTTGAGATTTTTGACGCTGTAGAGGTGAAAAGCGCTATTATTTTCACCACTGCCTATGATGAATATGCTTTGCAGGCGTTTAAGCTGAATAGTATTGATTACTTGTTAAAACCCATTGATGATGAGGAATTGGAGGTGGCTGTTAAAAAATATAAGTCGTTCAAGCCTGAGGTAAAGAATATGACACTCAATTTTGATGACATCAAAAACCTCTTGGTAAACCCATTAGAACGCGAATACAAAAAGAGATTTACGGCAAGGGTAGGGCAACATCTTAAAATTATAAATGCAGACGAAGTAGAGTCTTTTTATAGTGAAAACAAAGGGACGTATGCGGCTACTTCAGATGGTAGAAATTACCTTTTGGATACCACTCTTGAGAACCTTGAAACTGAATTGGAACCCAAAACTTTCTTTCGGGTAAGTCGTAAATTTTACATCAACATTAACCATATAAAGGACATTGTTTCATATACGAATTCTAGGCTTCAAATTAAGCTAAATCACTTTCAGGAGCAGGAAATCATTGTGAGTAGAGATCGTGTTAAGGACTTTAAGTTATGGTTGGAGTAAAATAGCTTAATAATCTGATTTAAAATTTATTAATATCACCTATAGATTTTTCTTATAGTGGCTTTTTTAACAAAAAAACTACTTTTCTATACGATTTTCATCAAAAGAAGAAGGTAATAGTTTTGGAATTAATTTTATGAAAATAGGTAGAAGTACTGCACCTCCAAGTAAAAATATAGCCAATGAAGGTATACTTTTAAAGATATCTATAAGCTGCTTTTGAACCTTTTTCTTCTCTTCTGGAGTAAGGTCTTTTATAGTAGATTTTGAAATAAGAAAAACCAACTCTTTACTTTCCGCTAGTTCTTTTTGTAGTCGTTTGCTATTTCTTAAAATTAGCTTATTTACCATTTTAGACATGTTGTCATAAAACTGAATAGCTAGATTGGTATCCTTCAAAAAAGGTACCGTTTTTGAATTTTTCTGAAAGAACAGTTTTATCTTATCCAGAGAACTGGTAATGATGTCTTCTTTTAATCCCAAGTCTTTTCCGAGCCCAAAAATGAATTCAGATTCTTGGTACTCCAAAGATTTATCTTCCCATACCGTAAGGCAGGCAATATCTAAAAAATATCGGTTTTCTATTTCGGAACGTTTTTCTAGTAACTGTTGACGATAAGAGCCATCAAAATCCTGTGCATCACTTTCTATAAACGTTAGAGAGGATGCAAACAATAGCGCTAGACGCTCATCGCTTTTGTTTGTCTCTTTTGAACTTAAGGCATGGTAGGTGATATTTATGGTCAAGTACTCCATGAGCTTAGCCTGTTCCCGGATATCTCTAGGGTCGCCCAAATAACATTTGAATAGCAGTACATCAATAAATAGCAGAGAGTTGGTAATTACGCTGCTAAAAGTCTTATTGATAAGGCTATCACCTAACGACACCCTAGCTTCTATGAGTTTTTCTAATCGTGCGGGTGTGGTTGAACCGGTAAGCATTTTGCTTAGAAATGAAAAATGACCAACCTTCAGTACTTTATAAAATTCAAATGTCTTTTCTAAAAAAGGCTCAAACTCACTTTCATTGGTTTCTAACCTGTAGATGCCATATAGTGCATGAAGTAGATTGATTTTAGCCTTCTCGTCTTCAGAGAGTTTGTACTCCGGAACTATAAACTCCGGAATTTCCATGTTAATGCCATAGACGAACCCCGTATTTCTTAAATCGCAGTAGTGCGAATCGAAATCCGTATAAAGGTCCTGCTCCTTTTCTGCAAGCGAACCGAATTTATTGATCCAACCTGCGGCTGAAGGGTTCATAGGGTAATGGTTATTGAAGCGCCAAATTACGCTAAAATGAGCAAACGAAAACCGCATTTAAAGTAGAATCCTATTTAACAGCTCATTTTTAAAAAGGTTAGAATTTACAGCGTTAATTATTGTCACTTGTTTAATAATGAGTGCTTTAATAATTGTTTAGGGCTTTAGAATTAAATAGATGAAGCTAAAAAAGCCTCTCTTTTGTTTTAACATTATTTTAACATTTAAAACCAAACCTCCTAACTAAAGCCCCGTAAGTAGGGGTGAATTAATAATCATTAAAAACTTTAAAATGAAAAAGACAAAACTTTTATTCGGCATGGGAATCTTGGCCGTAGTTGGTGCGGTTTTAGTAGCAGCGGATCATATTGATGCTTAAGGCACTACAGGAAATACAGCTGACATTGCTGATTTCTACGGATTTGAATCGCCATCCAATCCAGATAACACTGTGTTTATAGTAGACCTACAAACAAATGTACTTGAGGATTTAACTTACGGTACGTTTGACGAGAATGTATTAACAGAGATTAATATTGACACCAATAACGATTTAATCGAAGATTTGGTTATTCAGGCTATTCCTAGAAAAGACACCATGTATTTCTTTGGCCCGGCTATTCCTAACACCTTAAGGTAAGAGTAGTGAGGTAATGATCGGTTCGCCATTAGGGCAAGTAGCAATATCTACAGAAAGTGCTTTAACTACAACAACGGAATCCGGTATTTCTCTTTTTGCCGGACCAAGACAAGATGCTTTCTTTTTTGACTTTGGACAGTTCAATAAGGTTATTGGTGGTACTGCACCAGAAGGATTCTTACCTGTAGGTGAAGCTGTAGATACTTTTGACGGAGCCAATACTATGGCTTTGGTATTAGAAATTCCAAATAGCATTTTGGGAGAAACTACCGGTACGAACGTTCTAGGCTTAAAAGTGTACAAGACTTGGGTAACTACCAATAGAAAACAATAATAACTAATCTTAAAATTAAAAAACAATGAAATTACATACTATAAAATACATGTTCTTATCACTTTGCGCAGCTACTATGTTCGTTGCCTGTGATGATGATGACGCTTTAGAAACGGTAGAAACCAGTTGTACGGATGGTATTATGAACGGTACAGAAACGGGAGTTGATTGCGGTGGTACTTCTTGCGCGCCATGCGAAGAAGGTGGTGGAGAAATGATGGTTACACCTCCAGATTTCTCAGGTACATACGCTCAAGTAGACTTTATGGGAAGACCGGGTATAAATACAGTATTGAGTATTCCTGATTTTAAAGACTCATACAACCAAGCAGTGCCGTCTACTATCGCAGAATTTTATCAAAAAGATTTTGAAAATAGATTGGAAGGTTTGCATGATGTGTATGCAGAATTGTTAGGCCTTGACCCAGAAGATGTTAATTATCAGCCTAATATTTTAGGAGATATTCTTAACGGTCCCAATAAGGATGGTTTTACGGATAACATTGTTAGTGCAGAGGTTTTAACTACTGTTTTAGCGAACGATGTTTTAGAAGTAGCTCCGGATTTACCAACTACTTATTTTAACGGAGGTAGCGGTGCACCTAATTTTGAAGGCGCTATTGGTTTTACGGGAAGAACACCACAGGATGATGTTATTGATGTTTCTTTAATCCTTCTTTTTGGAGGAGGAGATGGAGCACGTTTCAATGGTCAAGAAGTAGAAGGTGTGGGGACTTTTCCAAGATTGGTTTCGGATGGTGTTGCCATTACTGCAAATCCAACAGATACATTCCCGTATTTGGGGTCTCCTGAATAAGACGTAAGTCTATGAAAAAGAAGGGGTGGGGAGGATGGTATTTACATCCTCCCCTTTTTATCAAATCAAATTCAATATCAAACCATAAAAATCTAAGTATGAAATATCTTTCCATGTGCATTGTGTTGCTTTTTCTTTCATCATGCAAAACAGAGACTGAAAATCTCTTGACCAATAAGGATGATTATAATAAGTACTTGGCATCAAGTTCTTCAAAGACCACTTCAAAATATTTTGAACTTTGGAATAACAAGATATTACCGGATAGTTCTCAGTTAATGAGTTTTGGTATCGTAGGAGGGGAGTATAACCGCTATTTTCAGAATACGGGTGATATTCAATATTTAAAAAAGGCAGAGCAAGTTTTGGAAAAGGCAGTAACTATAGCGGCTATAGGGAAGGCGGGTTATTATAGGGCTTTGGCAAGGAATTATATTTCACAACACCGTTTTAGGGAAGCTGCGCAACTAGCGGATTCTGCACGTACAATAAAGAGTGGCGTTGATGAAACTCTTGGGCTTATGTTTGATGTGAATATGGAATTGGGCAATTATGATGTAGCGCAAAAATATTTGGATAGTTTAAAGAACATGAATGATTTTGGGTATTTAATACGATTATCTAAATGGAATGACCACAAAGGCGATTTAGCTACTACCATCAGGTTTATGGAAAAGGCAAAGGAGAAAGCTGAAGATTCAAAAAATAAAGGGTTAAGGTTATGGGCTTATACAAATCTTGCTGACTATTACGGACATGCGGGAAGAATTGAAGATTCTTATCGGCATTATTTAAAAGCATTGGCGTTGGACTAAGCAATGCGTATGCAAAGAAAGGAATTGCTTGGATAGTTTTTTCTCATGAAAAGAAAGCAGATGAAGCAATGCGTATTTTGGATTCTGTTACCAAGAACTATAAGGCGCCAGACTATTATTTACTTAAGGCTGAAATTGCAGATTTCATGGGTGATGATTTAAAAAGTCTTTCCAATTTTGAAACCTATTTTAAATTGGTTAGAAACCCTGATTACGGAGATATGTATAACGCTTATAATGTTTCGCTGTATTTAGATAGAACGGACCAGTTTGATAAGGCATTAAAATTGTCTAGAAAAGAAGTGGGAAATAGGCCTACACCAGAATCATATAGCTTATTAGCATATAGTCACTTTAAAAAAGGCGACAAAGAGAAGGCGCTAGAAATTGTTCAAGAGCATATTGAAGGAAAAACTTTTGAGCCCGCTGTGCTAGTCTATGCTGCTGAAATTTATAAGGCAACAGGACATATTGAGAAGGCTCAAGCCATTAAAACTGAGTTGTTTGAGGCTATTTACGAGTTAGGACCATCTTCTGAGAAGAGTATATCTAAGTTATAGATATAAAGATGAGGTTTAAGTTTCTGTACGTAACAGTCTGATAATGATTTAGGTCTTGTGCTAGAGTGGTTTTCAAAAAGATTTCAACTGAAAGTTAGATTCCCTCTTGACGAAAAAAGCAAATTATTTGTGTTTTTTTTAACTTTAGTGTAGGAAATTACAAAAGTAATTACTATGTTTATCTTCCAAATTAAGTATGTGCTATTCTATGGTATTTTAATAATATCTTGAATAAAAGTAATTTAACCTAAATAGTCCCCAAAACTAGTATTATTATGGAGTACTTCCTTTTCTTCGCTTGGCTTTCATTTATGTCTATTGTATTGTATAGAATTATAGTAGCCCGCAAAGCACTCAGAAAATCCCTCAAGACCGAAAAACAGTAAATCTCAATTTTCACCTAAGAATAATAACAGTGAGCTAATAAGCCTACTGCTATTCAGGTTGTTTTGTTTTGAAAGTTTTTATCTACTGGTAAAATTCTTGTAGATATAAGTTTATGATCAACTTGACACTTCTATTTTAACCACGAGCGGATTAAGACCGGCAATAAGAGCAAGTCTAATACCAAAGCTGTTAAAAGGGTTACACTTACCAATAAACCAATGGTTACGCTAGGTGCGTGATCAGAGAAGAGCAATATTAAAAAGCCAAAGAACAGCGTCATGGTTGTTATAATCAACGCTCTACCTGTCTCCGCAAAAGTAATATCAAGCGCAGCTTCCTTATCCAATCCTTTATCCCTACACAATTTATACCTTCCTAAAAAGTGAATAGTATCATCTACCGCAATACCAAATACAATGGCAAAAACAACAGAAATAGTAGATTCTAGCGGGATATTCAAATAGCCCAACAAAGCTCCGGCAAATAGAAGCGGAACCAAATTTGGAAGTAGAGAAATCAATAGTAGTTTAAAATTTTTGAATAGTAGTGCCATAATAAGCGCAACCATTAATAATCCCGCTAAAAGCCCGGTTATTAAGCTTTCTTGAATGTAATATGAGTTTTTGTCTAAAAGAACACCGCTTCCCGTTAATTTGAATTTTACCTGAGAGGAATCTGTTCGTGTTGCGGTAAAATTATCAAACCTTTTGTAAAGTTGGTTCAAGGTATCTGTACCAACATCCAATACCCTAGCTCTTATGCGAGATTTTGTCTCGTTTTTATTTACGAATTTCCCATACTGTTTACGAGCCATTTTTTTAATGTCTCCTTGGTAAATCTCAAAAGTTTTTTTGTCTTTTGGTAGGGTGAAATAATCCGTTTTGTTTAAGTTATGAGCTTTGTTCAAAGCTTTATACAGGGTTGAAACGGATTGAATATTTCTTATGGGCGACTCGGCTTTCAATTGATTTTCAGCAAGTTCTATTTGTTTAATCACTTCAAAATCAGATATTTTACTGGTGCCTTGGGTCATTACGGCAACTTCCAACGGTCTAAAACCTGAGTAGCTATCTTGAAAGAATTTAAAATCGGTTGCAATTGGGCTGTTGGTTGGTAAGCTCTCTTTTATTTGATAGTTGGTGTCAATTAATGTAGTTCCATAGGCACAGACAAATGTGAATATCAAACTAATGTATAGAATGGGTTTGTGTCTTTTCTTTGTGAAATTATTTATACCGGACAGCAGCTTGGGCCATTTTGTAGATACTTCTTTCTTTGGTAATAATTGCTCTTTCTTTGGAAGCAATATGAGCGCACTGGTTAAGAAAATGACCGTAATAAAAGCTGTTAAGACTCCTAAAGCGCCATTCATACCAAAATCACTTATACTACTGGATTTTGAGGTTAAAAGAGAAGCAAATCCTATTGCGGTAGTTACCGAGGTCAATAACGTTGAGGTTCCAACCTCTTTTAATGTGGATAAAAGGGCGTTCTCTTTGGTTAGTCCAGTTTTAAGTTTACTCAAATAATCATCTACGATATGGATTACGTCAGAAGTACCCACAATGAGCATTAAAATAGGGTAGAAGGCGGCCATAGCGTTCAGTTCCTTTCCTAAAATGGACAGTAGTCCTAAAAAGAGTAAAAGTGCTATCGTTATAGAAAAAAGAGAAATAAGAACAATTAGTATTCTGCGGTAAATTAATAACAGCACAATAAATATGAGCAGAATAGAAGCAATGCTGCTTACAATAACTTCGTGCTTCTGCATGGCTACAATAGCCTCATAGAAATAGGAGCGTCCTAATAAATGGTGGTTTTTTAAATTGTGTTTATCCAGTAATGCCCTAACCTTGGTCAATAGAATAATACTTTGCGCGTAATCTAATTTGTTCTCTGTTTCTAATGCGAGTACTAAAGACGTGGCTTTTTCATCTATTAGTGCATTTACGTATAGATTGTCTTCTCTTATTTTATTAAGGTCAGACGTGTACTTAGTGGAATCGTTAAGGTGTATGATAGGAAGCTTGGTGTAACCAAACGAGGTCTTTAATGGATAGAAAAGTGTTGTAAGTGACTGTGATTCGGTTACGAACGGAAGCTCCCGTGCTTCTTTGGAAAGCGCATCAAACCGTTGCAAAAAATCTTGATTAAAAACAGTGGAATCATTCTCAACGGCAATGAGTAGAAAATTATCATCTGTACCAAATTCTTCTATAAACTGATTGTAGAACACAAGATCAGGGTCTCCTTCTGGAAAAAATTGACTAAAGTCAAAAGAGAATTTCAAATTGCCCAAGGACAATACCGCCAGTACACTTAGTACACCAAAAATAATAAGTACGGTTTTCTTTAAAGCAAGTAATTTATGCATATGGAATATCGGTTCTTCAAATACGGTGCTAAATTACCCCATCATAAACGATTATCAATTACTTTTTAAAACTTAAGGTATCCTTAAAAAAGAATGACCAACTCAAAGAAAATAATACCGTTATTACTACTTTGTTTTTGCATGAGCTTAATTATGGCTCAAGAGAAGAAGCAAACTAGTCAAGACTCCATTGTAAAACATTTAAAAATTTCTGCTTTTCCTGTAGCTTTTTATACACCCGAAACGGCTTTTGGCTTCGGAGGTATTGGTATTGCCAACTTTTGGCTAAAAAATGAAAAAAGGGAGACCAGACCTTCTTCATTACAATTGGGAGTCAGTTATACCACAAAAAGTCAAATTTTAGTTTACATGCCTTTTGAATTTTATAAGGATGATGAAAAATGGCGCTTGTTGGGAGAGCTTGGTTTTTATAAGTATTTCTATAACTTTTTTGGTGTAGGAATAGATAGCAAAGAGGAAGATGAAGAAGTATATGAAGTAACTTTTCCTAGAGCACGTTTGGCTTTAATGCGCGAAGTGTGGCCCAACCTTTACTTAGGGCTGGGGTATGAGTTTGACAATTTTAGTAGTTTAAAAATTGAAGAAGGTGGAATTCTAGAAGCTTCGGATGTACCATAAAGCAGGACGGAACCGTATCTAATATAGGGTTACAAGCATTCTATGACACTAGAGATAATATCTTTTTTCCAACTAAAGGATTTTATATTCAAGCTAATGTATTTACCTCTAGCAAAATTTTAGGGTCTAGCTTTGAGTATTCAAAATTTGAATTGGATAACCGCTTTTATCAAAAAGTAGGGAAAAAGCAGGTAATTGCTGCCAATTTGTTTTTAGGTAGCAGTAGTAAGAGTACGCCGTTTTATGATTTGTTTTACTTGGGTTCTGATAGAACTAGAGGTATTAATAATAGAAGATTTCAAGATAATGCTGAGTTAAGTATGGCGCTAGAATATAGATTTCCTATTGCAGGTAGATTTGGAGGAGCTGTTTTTGGTTCTTCAGGTACGGTTGCTCCGGCTTTTAAAAGCCTTTCTTCTTCCGCTTATAAAAACTCAGCAGGTGTAGGACTAAGATATATCATCAATAAAAGAGATGGCGTTCGTATACGTGCAGATTATGGCATGTCTAGCGAAGGTGGTAACTTTTATTTTACCATAAAAGAGGCATTTTAAGTAAAGAGTCTAAAAATCTATCCAGTTATCTAAGTCCAAAGTCCAATCGTAACTTTTATAGTTCAGGTCAATGTTCTTAGTAGTTGGTACTATATCAAATTCCTTTAAAATATCTTTCACTCCGCTTTTACATCCAAAATCACCTCTAAACCAGCTAAATAAAGATGTTACATATACTTCTCCGGTTTCCTTGTTATAAGTAGATGTCTTACTCAAATAAGCGGCTGTACCTTTATTTAGTTGCTCATTTAAAGTGTCTGCGTTATATATGGCCACTGGAGGACAATCTTTTGCTCCACAGTTTAAGGCAAAATGTACACGATATTCTCTATTATCTACTCTTAGTTTTCTTTCAAATTTATTCGGGAACCATTTTCTAATCATACCAAGACCCAGTTTCCATTGCGACTTTCTAATAATACCATGTTCTATTTTTTCAAAAGAAATAAGTCTGCCGGCAATAGGTAACTGTTCGGAACTAAAAAATGTGCCGCGGTCATTGTATTTATCGGGATTTTCAGATAAAACCACTTGAATGTATGCATTGTAAACATTAATCCAAAAGGCAAGTTTCTTTTCATCTGTATCTAAACCCACTTCTAGTTCTTCTAGTGTTGTACTGTATAACTGCGCTCTTAGCTCATTGGTATCTTGATTGTTGTGTACCCGTGTTAAAAAATTCTCCGAAAGGGAATTAAGGTTCAAAACATTACTATTAGTTATTTGACTATATGAAGGAAAAATCGATAATACTAGTAGGAATAAAATAACAGGATATTTATATTTGATTGCGCTCATGGATTATGCTTTAGAGTTGTAATATTGCTATATACGTAATAGTACATGCCGAGGTTTTGTCGACTTTTTTTTGAAACCTTTCTTTTAAAGTTACGTAGATGTGTTTGACAAGGGTAACTTTATTAAAGTTTTAATTAATCCCTTGAAGAATTTCTAAAAGACACTATGATATCTATTATTATTCCAGCGCACAATGAAAGACAAAATCTTTCTCAACTACTGCCAATGCTTAATTCTGAAGCTAGTAGCGTAGTTTTTGAAGTACTTGTTATGTTGTCTTGTGATAGTGCAGATGGCTCTGGAAATTTGGAGGTGGCGTCTAATGTAAAATTCGTTAATTGCCAAGGAAAAGGAAGGTCTGTACAAATGAATACGGGGGCATCTATGGCTTTGGGTAACGTGTTGGTCTTTTTGCATGCAGATGTGAGGCCACCTGTTTCTTTTCTAAATGATATAGAAAATACTTTAAATGAGGATTACGAGGCTGGTTTTTTCTCGTATCGATTTGATAAGGAAAGTTTTTGGTTGGATATAAATGCTTCCTTTACAGCTAAGGATGGTATTTTCACAGGAGGAGGAGACCAGTGTCTTTTTATTAAAAAGCAAACTTTTGAGAATCTTGGCAAATTTGATGAAAACCAAACGCTAATGGAAGATTTTGAGTTTTTCAAGCGAATGAAAAGAAACAAAATACCTTATAAGATTATAAATAACGATTTGATTGTTTCTGCAAGAAAGTATGAAAGTAACTCATACCTGCGCGTAAACCTTTCTAATTTTTTACTTGTAGTCTTATTTAAATTGGGGATTTCTTCGGAAACACTGAAATCCATACATAACAAACTTCTCAAAATGCCTTATCAGCATAACACCTAATTTTTTAGCATGCAGAAAATCATAAACGGAATTCAACAGATAGGTATTGGCGTTACAGATGTAAAAGCTGTTTTCAACTGGTACCGTGCCCATTTGGGTTTTGATATTATGGTTTTTAATGATTTGGCTACGGCCAATCTAATGACGAAATATACTGCGGGTAACGCAGAACAACGGCAGGCAATTTTAGCATTGAATATGGCCGGTGGCGGGGGACTAGAAATCTGGCAGTTTAAAAATAGAGAACCACAGCCACCTACAAATCCTGTTCAGTTTGGAGATTTGGGTATTAACACAATTAAAATTCGTTCGGGTAGAATAAAGGAAATACATAAAACGCTTACTGATGCAGAGGCTACAGAGTTGTCTGAGATACTACTCGATAATCATTTTTACTTTAAAGACCCTTGGGGAAACCAAGTACAAGTAGTTGATGAACAGTACAAGTTTGTCAAAAATGAAGGAGACTCCGGAGGCATATTAGGTGTTATAATTGGTGTTTCTGATATGGATGCTTCACTTTATTTTTATAATAAATTATTAGGGTATGATACGGTTGTAAGTGATTCTTCTGGTGTTTTTGAGGAGTTATCAAATGGACATGGTAATAATTTTAGGAGAGTTTTGCTAACAAGAAGTAATAGACACTCAGGTGGTTTTGGACAGCTTTATGGTCCGTCTCAAATAGAATTGATACAAGCACTAGACAGAGTTCCGAATACGATATTTAAAGATAGACTTTGGGGAGATTTGGGTTTTATACACCTTTGTTTTGATGTCTCTGGTTTAAATTTTCTAAGGGATGAGGCAAAAGAAGCAGGTCATTCTTTTACGGTAGACAGCGCCAATAGTTTTGATATGGGTGACGCTGCAGGAAGGTTTGCTTATATGGAAGATCCAGACGGAACATTAATTGAATTAGTAGAAACCCACCGCGTTCCTGTTTTTAAGAAGTTGGGTGTATTTATAAATTTAAAAACACGGAATCCTCAAAAACCCTTGCCAAAGTGGATGGTTAAATTAATGGCGGTTCACAAGGTGAAAAAAGATATATAAGTCGTTTTTGGTCTTTTAGACTAACCAAGGGACACAAATAAAAAGAGCTTTACATTTTAATGTAAAGCTCTTTTAAGTTTAAGTGATAATTCTGTTAGGAAGAAGCAACTGCTCCTAAGGTATATAGTTGTTCTAGATTTGGTGATTCACTACCACCCGCAGGCTCAAGTGTAATACCAAAAGCTTCCGTTTGATTAGGGTTGTCCAAAGTGAAAATTTTGTTTTCATCCTCGGTAAAATCTTTCAAAAGACCCATACTTGTTGGTGTTAAAGGGTCTAGCTTAAGAGACCATACTTGGTATACCATACCATCTGGTGGTTCCGGTAATCCTGGGCATCTATATAAACCTTGTCTTCTTTTTTGTTCCAATATACTTTTGCATATGAAGTAGGGGATACCTCTTGGCCGCCTAACGGAGTTAGGGTTATATCTTTATCCCTTAATTTGTTTAATAATTCGTTGCTGCTTGCCAATGACCCGCGTGCCTCAAAGATCTGTTGTTCCAAAATTTGCTTCTGTTGTTCAACAACATTAATGTCTGACTTAAGTTGTGTATTTTCATTGTAGAACCACGCAACACCAACACCCAATAAAATGGCTGCGGCCCAACCGGTATAGGTACTCCAATTAGATTTTTCTTTAGGAAACTGAACAACCTTAGTATCTTTTCTTTCTCCAATACGAACTTTAACATCGTCAAATCCTTTTCTTTTGGCCATTTTGGGAGCAACCGATTTGGTCAATGCCAAGATAGAAGCTTCTATAGCCAAAATCTCTTCTCGTATTTCAGGGTACTCGCGAGCATACTGAAATACTTCCACATTTTGTTCTTCCGTGAGCGTTCCCGCTACGTAGAGTTCCAAAATTCCCGATGCTATGTATTTATCTACTTCCATTCTAACGTAACATTTTTCCGTAGTTGAGAAATACAGCTTCTATTTCTTGTTTTTACGGTACCTAGTGGAATATCTAGCTCCTGAGATGCTTCTGTCTGGGTGTATCCCTTAAAGTAAAGCATTTCAATAATTTCAAGACATTTTTCCTTTAGGTTGAGTACTAATTTTTTCAGTGCGGAAGTATCTATTTCTTCTTTGCTTTCTTCGGTACTATCCGGCCTGTTTAGAATACCTACGAAGTAATCTGCAGACAGGTTCTTTTTTTGGTCTTTAAAGGATTTTGATCGCACTTTATCGATTGCCGCATTACGGGCAATGTTTAGAATCCACGTAAAAAATCGCCCTTTAGAAGGGTTGTAGCTGTCTGAATTATTCCAGATTTTAGCAAAGACATCTTGAGAAATTTCTTCGGCCAAGCCTTTGTCCTTCACGATAGTATGAACAACGCCGCAGATATTTTCCCAATACATGTCGTAGAGCTTCTCAAAAGCTAGGATGTCCTTTTTTTGGAAGCGAACAACCAATGTATCTAAATCCATATTTTCTTTAGTGATTCTGTTAAAGATAGAAAAAACCGCTCCAGAAAGCGGTTTTTAAAGTTAAAGTGTAAATGTTATATTATTTGGTAATACCGGCACAGCCTATTCTAGAACCAGCATCTCCACTTGGTTGAGAAGTAAAATCATCTTGACCTTTATGTACGATTACTGATCTACCTATAATGTTCTTATTTTCATCATCACAATCCATACACCATTCGTCCGTAGAAAATTCTACCGTAGCATTACCATCTGCATCAGCTGTGAAGTTTCCTATACCTTTATGGTATCCTTCTTCTGCTCCCCATTTCCCATGAGGCTCGTCCGTTGGGTTCCAATGTCCACCTGCAGATTTACCGTCGTCAGAAGAACAATCGGCATTTTCGTGTAAGTGAATAGCATGTGAACCTTCTTCCAGACCAGTAAAAACTGCTTTCATATCAACTTCACCATCTGTTTGGGTAAAAGTAATCTCGCCGTTCATGTCACTATCGCTTTTGGAAGTCATCATTACGGTAAGGGTCTCGCCCATAACATCGTCTTTCATTTCATTAACGTTTGATTCCATTTGGTCCACGCTGTTGTTCAGGCCATCTGTTGTTTCGGCTGCGTTCTTTTTGGTTTCTTTACAGTTTACCATCGTCAATGCGAGTATCGCAATAACTCCTATTTTTATATTTTTCATAATATTGATGTTTTAAGATTTAGGTGAAATGTAATAAGAAATTTAGGGTCTTTCAACCAACATAAGCGTATGCGGCATGATTCTTTTTTATTGCGTCAAAAAAATTGCGGGCACAAAAAAAATCCATCTATCAAATTAGATTGATAAGTGGATTTTTTAATTGAAATTTATTGATGAGACTTAACGTCTTCTCTCTAAAATCCTAGTTTTTCTGAAGTAATACTTCTGCATGAACAGCAACTTCGCTCCATGTTTTGCTTACACCATCTTTACCAGTGTGTAACGCTTCACAAGCTTTGTTTATTGAAGCAACAGCATCAAGAGCATCCCAGTTTTCAAGTTCCATAACACCATCAAAAGTAAGTGCGTTATCAGAAACAGCTTTGTGAGAAAGTGCTATGTTTTCAGTTTTTCCGTTTAAGGTTACGTCAATAGAACATGTATTATCTGCTGCAACCTTAAATACTCCTGAAATAAGTTCTGTGTTGTCCATTACACCAAAGAAGAATTCCAAAATTTTTGGATCTCTTGTTCCAGTAGCATCGTTTGTAAATAAACTGCTTACCGGAATACTGAATTCAGTTCCGTTTAAAGCTTCAAGAGCAGTATCGCCTTCACCAGCTTTAGTTATGTTTATTTTTTTGAACTGACCACCAACCGGTAACTTATCAGTTGTTTTATAGGCAGTAAAGCTAACTTTTGTAGAGTCTTGTACCAAGCTATACGTTTCCGTTGCAGCTTGTGCTTCTGTACTCTGTTCTGTGTTTTCTTTTTTGGCATCTTTACAACTAAAAGCACCAACTAACAGTAGCCCAAGGGCTATAAGTTTAATTTTTTTCATGTTCCCTGTGAATTTTTAGGTTTCGCCTCAAAGTTAAACATTCTTATAAGCATATCGACTTGACTATAAGATGATTTTAACACATAAAAACCTCCACGATTGTAGTTCTTTAAAGTAAAATTGGGAATCGCTTATGCTATCAAGGTGGTTATGACCTGCGTTTCATTATGTAAGGTCTTGTGAACCGGACATTTATCAGCAATTTGAAGAATGCGGTTTTTCTGTTTCTCGTCTAAATCCGCAGTTAGTTTTATCTCTCTTTTAAAAGTGTCAATTTTAGCAGAATCCAGGTCACATTCTTTACAATCTATTGCATGACTTCTACTATAAGAAGTATGCACTTCTATATTATCTATTTTCCATCCCTTACGTTTGGCGTACATCTGTACGGTCATAGCGGTACAGGCAGATAAGCCGGCAGATACCAATTCGTATGGTGATGGCCCAAAATCATTACCGCCCACATCAATAGGTTCGTCTGCGGTCATAAAATGGTTACCAACTTTCATTTGGGTAGAAAAACCATCATCGTGGTCTAAACTAGCTACTACTTGGTGTTTTGTTTTAGGCTCTTCTTGTTTTTCGGTATCCAGCGTTAAATAACGTTTGGCCCATCCGGAGATAAGCTCTCCGGCATAAAAAGAGTCTCTTTTATTGGATAGCAGGTGATCCGCGCCATCTAAAGAAACAAAGCTTTTAGGGTGATGTGCTGCACGGTAAATTTCTTCTGCATTCTTAACTTCAACGGTTCCGTCTTGTGGAGAATGTAGTATTAAGATAGGCTTACGCAATTTGCCTAGTATTTGGGCAAGAGGCTGATGTTGTAAATCGTCTAAAAATTGCTTTTTGATAGTGAAATCTCTTCCGCTAAGATTCACAACTGCTTTTCCAGTTTCTTCAATTTCTGGAATACCACTTTTTAAAAGATGTTTTATATGAACCGGATTTGATGGAGCACCTATGGTAGCCAAAGCTTTTATAGAATTGATTCTTCCCGCAGCAAAAATAACGGCTGTACCACCAAGCGAATGGCCAACCAACAGGCTAGGAGCTTTATAGTTCTTCTCTAAATAATCTGCAGCGGCAACAAGGTCATCAACATTACCTGAAAAATTAGTATCGGCAAAGTCACCTTCACTTTCGCCTAAACCTGTAAAATCAAAACGTAAAACTCCAAATCCATTTGCAGTTAGAGCTTTACTGATATTACGCACTGCAGTCAGGTTTTTGGTACAAGTAAAGCAATGGGCAAAAATAGCGAAGTTATGCGGGTGTCTATTGGCGGGCAGTTCTAATCTACCTACTAAATCTTGTCCATCCTTATTTTTAAAGCTTACTTTTTGAAGGTTCATGGCAACCGGTTTTAATTAGATAGTTATGAGAGTTACTATTAACTGCCGCTATCATTCTTTTTAAATATACCTCTTAGGTCGGGATTATAGGTGACACCTATCTGCAAACGATCAAAATTTGCTGAAGGAAAATGATTTTTTAGATAACCGGCCTGTACACTTAGGTTGTTGGTTACGTTCACACCAAGGGCTGCATATAAACGGTTCTGTCCAAAAACATCGTCTTGCAGGTTTAAGAAAATCTCATCATAGAAATTCAAGAAAAAGATATCCGTTAACGGCAGCGTTACTTGCAGCCTGTATCTGGCACGATGCTGAGTATCTGTAGCATTACCAAAATCTAGAAAACGTTGTTCTAATCTGTAACGGTGTTCAAAAAGAAACTCACCTACTTTATTTTTTAGAATAAGCTGTTCAAAAATACGGTGCTCTTTTGTGTTGGTCTCATCGGGAAATTCCTCAAAAGTACCATCTGTGGTAATATAACCGTAACCCATGGTTGCAATGGCATCTGAGCTGATATGGTAATTGAGGCCGGTACGTAATAAAAGCTGATTAAAGTTATCTGCTTGTTCGTAATAACGTAGCTGACCTTCTGTATGGATACTGAATTTATCTGAAACTTTATTGGTCCCAAAATACATGTGCCATGTACCCAAACTATTTTCGCCAGTTTCTTGGGCATTGGTTAAAATTGAGCATAGAAAAATTAAACCTATTAGAACTTTCTTCATTAAAATTTAGGGATTTCGTTTTCTAAGAAAACAAGTTGAATTAACATTGGTAAAGCTCTAAATATACCAAAAACTTTAAATTATACTTCTTAAAAGGCTGTTAAGAGCAAAGAAGTATAATGTGTCTTATAGTCAGTTTTTACTAATAAGTTGCAATTGTCTATGTTGATATTAAAGAGTAGAAATAAAAAGGCCCTGCTCCCAATGACTATCAAACATTGAAAACAGGACCTGAAGTGAAAAAGTAAGCTATAAATTGATGTTCAAATAGACCGAAAGCCTATTACGAAGTTCTACTTTATCACTATTTAAATTTTGACTAATGGGTAGCATACCGGTTAGGCCCAACGCGTATCTATTGTAGCTAGCCTCCACACTTAATTTTCCTAAGAAAATATCACCTTTGGTATCAGCAACATTAAAACCTAGTTCTTGATTGGTGCCGTATATTTCTTCGGCTACACCTATAATTGGTGTAATGGCAAAGTCTGAAACGTAATACGTTTTAAAGGCATTTATACCCAAATTCAACTGGTTTCCGAATTGATAGTTTTTTGGATTCTTAGTTTTGATGGTATAATTGGCCATAGCGCTCACACCCCAATTTCTATAGGTAAAGCCATAGTTCATAGCTAAAATATAATCCCAACTACCATTACCCAATTGAAAACTGGGGTTTACACTTCCTTCATTGTTGTCTTTATCATATTTTCCGGTAGGCATCTTAATACCACCACCTAATTGTAGATAATGTTCGGGCTTAATGGTTACCACGCTATCTGGTCTAGCTTTAAGTAGGTTGTAATATCCTAGTATGCTAATATCGCCTATGCCATTTATGTTTTGTTCTGTATTATCCGGCAATATTCTGTTGTGAAATTGATAGGGAACAATAACATTTAGAATAGCTTTTTTAGTAATAGGTATATTGGCCCAAGCTTGTACGGTATTGAAATTTTCGGTTATGGGGTGAGTCTGCAAAAATTCCGTCTCTAGAGCGGTACTCTTGACCTATATAGCGCAAGCCTATGAAATTATTGTTCAATCCTGTGCCATAGCCCATACTGCCGCCACTACTACCACAGCCACAGGTATCGCAAAAATCAAAATACTCACCTTCATAATGAAGATGGTTTGCACATTCGGTTGGGGTTGGGTCAATTGCTTTTGGGTTATCGTTACCGTAAGAAATCGTAGTGTAGAGACTTATACCTATAAAGGCTATAAACCTATATAGGATTCTAATATTCTGCAAATCGTTCGTCATTTATATAAGTTTCATCCGTTAATGTGCCCAAAAAGGCCAGTAACGTAGTTTTTTCATTTTCAGTTAAAGCGATACCCAATTCACCATCTTTATTTAAAATGGGGTCTAGGGTAGGAGAATCCGTAACAGAGTTGCTATAAAAATCAAGTACAGCTTCTAAAGTGCCAAATCTACCATCGTGCATATAAGGAGCGGTAAGTTCTACATTTCTTAAGCTGGGTACTTTAAACTTGTGGCGGTCAGCAGCATCGCCGCTTACTTCTTCACGGCCTATGTCATTAAGAGAAGGGTTTGGAGCTAGACCATTGTTTCTAAAAGCATCATCAGTAAAAAGGTCCGATGTATGGCAAGAGGCACATTTGTTGGTAAAAACAGCAAAGCCTTCTTTTTCTTCATCGGTAAAAGTTCCACCATCTTCTTGGCGCACATATTTATCATATTTAGAATCCGCAGAAACCATCATTACCATAAATTGGGCAAGTGCTTTTAAAAAGTTTTCGTTATTCACTTCTCCATCTTCAAAGGCGGAAGCAAATAGTTTTTGGTATTCTTCATCACTTTTTAGCTTAGAAAGAACATTACTTACTGTTTCACCCATTTCTACCTCATTGGTAATAGGAATTATAGGGAATAAGTCCAAATGATTCGTTGCTCCATCCCAAGCAAATTCCTTCATAAAAGCCGTGTTTTGTATTGCTGGCGTATTTCTGACCCCTTCCAAATCATCTATACCATGACTAAACTGGTGGCCATGGTGGGTGAATGCCGTTTTTTGTTCGTGGCAAAAACCACATGAAATAAAACCGTTACTAGACAGGCGACCATCGTAAAAGAGTTTTTTACCAAGTTCAAAACCTATTGTAGTAGGCGGATTTGACTCTAAATCATAAACAGCCTCCGGAAAATTAGAGGGTACGGAAAATTCCAAAGGTTCGTTTATGGCTGTGTATTCATCATCAGAAGAATTACATGACCATAATGCCAGTGTTATGAGTATAGCAAGAATATTAGTTTTTTGCATTTTCACTTTATTATTATAACCGGCCCAAAAAAAGGCCGGCTATAAATTTATGCACTGTAGACTAGTGTCCGTCGCCATTATGAACGTGGTCAACTACAAACATCTCAGAAGTATTTACCGCTATCTGTGGAGATTTTTCAGCATCCACCATAATTTCTTGCTTCTCTGTTAGCTCAATACTATTGGTATCACCTACTAATATTTTAGAAGCATCAATTTTTAGGTGAATATTAGAATCTACACCATCACCAACAACAACGTTATTTGGTAGCTCTAATGTTACTTCTTTATAATTATCAAGGCTAGAGCCGTGGCTACCCATGTGAATTTTAAATTCTGTAGCTTCGGTTATGGTTTCAGAGGTAAACGTACCTTCAAAGTTTAAGAATTTATAACCCGCTTGCCATGACCACATCATATTATTGTCTTCGGCAAGAGTTAAGAAATCACCTTGGCCTTCAGCACCTTGTAAGTACTTTTCTTGGTCTATACCTACGCCGAATTTTAAGGTAGTATATTCTCCAGTAGGAATATCTGCAAGTGCTATTTGATCATCTTCTGTTTCTTGATTGATGATAAAATAGCTATCATCTTTTGCATAGGTGAATTCTTCACCCGCCGCGTTTACTAATCTAAAGTTGCTTACGATATAATTAAACCGATTAATGGTAATAGCTTCTCCGTTGGCATTGGCCGCATTTGCAGTTCCCAATACTAAATCGTTACCGTTAAAACCGTTGTCATATTTAATAGAGATTTCACCACTTCCCATTAGGGCGTCATCATCGCTTGCATTGTCATCACTTGAGCAGGAGGTCATAAAAAGTGCGAATACGGCAGAAAGGGCTAATAAAGAATTTTTCATCAGTGAATATTTTATAGAATGGATAAACTGAATGCCTATTTTTTGGTAGGTCAGATTGAATCCGTTTTTTTTAGAATTTTGTTTGTTGACAGTTGCTTACAGCCAAAATAAGGCGCAAGCATGTCTATTTTTTGAATGATAACGCTGGCTTCTGGTCAGTGTTAGACGCAGAAGAACATAGCTTGGATGTAGAAGGGTATTAAGCCAATTCGGGTGGCTCGGTAATATCTGAAGTAAGAAGTGTGGATTTCAAATTAGAATCCATTTTGGAAATTTCAGTTTTCTCGTAATCTAGAATAAAATCAAGATTAATTTTTAAAAGTGATTGAAAGTAGACCGTAGTCTGTATTTCTATTTTAGAACTCTTTTCTCCAAAAGGGTTTTTACTATTCTCTTCCGATTCTTTGGCAAGTTGCTTGGCTAGGTAACATTTACCATCGCAGTTAAGCATTGGTTTATCTCTATTCTCGCACAATACATTTTTGATATAGTCATAGTTGGCCACATACTCGGCCACTGGCCAAAGAGGTTTGACCATCATTATAAATGCTACGAAAAGTATTACGCATTGCTTCACATCGCAAAAATACTTTCTTTTTTCTTTTGAAGAAATATAATGCGGTCAAAAAAGAGAATCTTTCGCCATTGAACATCTTGCTCCAAATTTATAGCAGATGAGAACTTGGTTTGCCTTTTACTTTTTGAGAAAAATACCAAAAAGTTCACTGTCCTTGCGTGGTGGAATAGAGTTATAGGAGTTTGTAAAAGTAGTTGTACTAAAATGTGGGTTTAGATAATTAAGATATAATTCCTTCGTACCTCCAAAAGGGCGTTTTACCATATCACCGGTCAGAGGAATATCAAACCAAAGACCCACAAGCTTACCCCATGTTAGGCTTTAAAAGGTTTGCCATTTGTTGGGCATATGCATTCCTATTTTTATCAGTTGGTACAAATGAGCAGAAAAAGGTTTGCTCAAGTATAAGGTCATATTGAGTGTCGTGTTCAAAGAAGTTTGTTTGTAATAATTGCTCTTTAGGAAAATCCGGTATTCTCTTTTGAAAGTGTTGAAGCGGGATTTCCGAAATATCCATGACATGAACATTCTTAAAACCTTTTTTCCATAAATATTCTGCCTCATAGGCATTACCAGCTCCTGGTATTAAGATAGAAATATCCTTATCCGTAAGTTGGTCTATATATTCTTTTAGGGGGTAGAAGGGTAACCAATATCCCAACCTGTTTTGTTTTCTTTATAACGTTCCGTCCAATATTTATTCTCGTCGGTCATCGGTAAATTGTATTTAAAAGTCTTCTGAGTTTTCAAGTTATGATAAATTGACGGTCAAAGTGTATTAATATTTTCCCAAAACTGTATTTCTAACACTTCATTTTGGGCGATTAGATAGCGAATCATTACATTTAAAACTTGTTTTCAAACTAAACCAAATAAGTCAAGCAATTCATTTATGAAAAAAACAGTATCCATACTAGTCCTAGTATTAGGACTGATTGTTGCCAGTTGTGGCGATGGTAATCACAAAAGAGAAGGTAAACCTAAAGTATTGGTTTTTTCCAAAACCGTTGGTTGGGAACACAAATCTATTCCAGCTGGTATTGCTGCCATTCAAAAACTAGGTGGCGAACAGGGCTTTGAAGTAGATGCCACAAAAGACTCCGAACTTTTTAATGAGGAAAATCTAAAGCAATATTCTGCGGTTATCTTTTTGAGTACCACATTAAACGTTTTAGATGCTAAACAAGAGGCAGCCTTTGAAAGGTATATTCAAGCTGGTGGAGGTTATGTAGGTATACATGCCGCGGCAGATACAGAATATGATTGGGGTTGGTACACAAAATTGGTAGGAGCTCAATTTAGAAGCCACCCAAAAGGTACACCCGAAGCCGACTTTATTGTTACCGATAAGAACTTTGGCGCAACAGAATTTTTTACGGATTCTGTTTGGCATAGAAGTGACGAAATTTACAATTACAACAAACTGAACCCAGATGTTCATGTGGTGATGACGGTAGATGAGTCTACTTATGAAGGCGGTACAAATGGAGATTACCACCCATTTGCATGGTATCATGAGTTTGATGGTGGTAGGGCTTTCTATACGGGAGCTGGCCATACAGACGAAACGTTTTCAGAAGACCTTTTCTTAAAACATTTACTAGGTGGCATTAATTATGCCATTGGTAAGAATGAGGTTTTAGACTACTCTAAGGCGACTACACAAATACCACCAGATGTAGACCGTTTCACAAAAAAACAGTTGAGCGTAGGTGAGTTCTTTGAACCTACAGAAATGGCGGTATTACCTAATAATGATGTGCTTATTGCACAACGTCGTGGTCAGATTGCCTTATATAATGATGCTACGCAAGAGCTAAAAGAAATAGCTTCTTTAGATGTGTATTTTAAGACTTTGAACACACTAGGAGTAAATGCGGAAGAAGGCTTAATGGGACTTCAGAAAGACCCTGATTTTGCAACTAACAACTGGATATATCTTTATTATTCTCCTACAGGTGATAAGTGGGTAAACCGTTTATCTCGTTTCCAATATAAGGATGGGGTTTTTGATTTGGCTTCTGAGCAGGTCATTTTAGATGTGGATTCACAAAGAGAGATTTGTTGTCATACCGGTGGTTCTATTGCTTTTGGACCAGACAAGTTGTTATACCTTTCTACAGGAGATAATTCTACACCTTTCAATGAAAAAGGAGTAAAGTATGTTAGCAATGGTTTTGCACCGTTAAATGATATTCCGGGCCATGAGCAGTATGATGTTCGTAGAGCTTCTGGAAATACCAATGATTTAAGAGGAAAAATTATCCGTTTAAAAATAAACGAAGACGGTAGTTATGATATTCCTGCAGGCAATTTGTTTGCTGAAGGAACAGAAAAAACGCGTCCAGAGATTTACACTATGGGACATAGAAACCCATACCGTATTTCAGTTGATCAAAAGACTAGTGCGTTGTATTGGGGAGAGGTAGGACCAGATGCTCGCGAAGACAAGTTGGATACACGTGGACCAAGAGGTTACGATGAAATGAACCGTGCTACGGAAGCCGGTAACTTTGGTTGGCCATTATTCATTGCAGATAACAAACCGTATGTAGATTACGACTATGAGACAGGTGAAAGCGGTATTACTTTTGATCCGCAAAAGCCAATCAATGATTCTAAGAACAATACAGGACTTCGCGAACTTCCACCAGCAAAAGGAGCTTATATCTATTATCCTTATGTAGATTCAAAAGAGTTTCCAGAAGTAGGTTCTGGTGGTAGGAATGCTATGGCAGGACCAACGTATTATTCAGATTTATATCCTAACGGAGGTGGATTACCGGATTATTTTGATGGTAAGACCATTATTTACGATTGGATGCGTGGATGGATGAAAGCCGTAACCTTCTTTGATGACGGAACATTCAATAAAATGGAACCTTTTGCTTCTGATATTAAAGTGAATAGTTTAATTGATATGGAAATGGGCCCAAATGGTAGAGTCTATTTGTTAGAGTATGGTAGTGGTTGGTTTACACAAAATGAGAATTCAGGTTTAAGTTATATCGAATATAATGGAGGCAATCGTCCACCGGTTATAGATGATATGATTGTAGACCATACTTCGGGTAAATTACCGCTTACGGTTAACGCAAAAGTAGATGCGAGAGATCGTGAGGATGATGCCATTTCTTATGTTTGGAATTTGGGTGATGGAGAGACTAAAGAAACCACTGAACCACAAATAAGCCATACGTTTGCTACTGCAGGAGAGTATAGAATTTCTGTTGAAGTAAAAGATGCTAAAGGTGATGTTGCAATGAGTGATGTGATTTCTGTAGTTGCGGGAAACTCAAGACCTGAAGTAGCTATTACTTTAAATGATGGAACCGCTATTTTTGAAAAAGGAGTTCCTGTAAAGTATGAAGTAAAAGCTACTGATGCCGATGGTGACGTTATTGATCCAGAGAACATTTTCGTGTCTGTAGATTATTTAGAAAGCTTTGACGAACAGAACATGTCTTTAGGTCATCAACAAGTTTCTGCCGCCGTTATGGGCAAAGCACTAACGCAAGGCATGGATTGTAAAACTTGTCACAAAGAGGCAAGCCCATCTATAGGGCCGAATTATAAGGCTGTAGCCGATAAATACAAAAACGATAAGAAAGCTAAATCGTACTTGCAGAAGAAGATTGTTGCCGGTGGTGGCGGTGTTTGGGGAGAGGTAGTAATGCCTGCTCATCCTAATATTACGCAGGATGAAACCAGACAGGTTGTTGAGTATATTATGTCATTGGCCGATACCGCAGAGAAGCTAAAATCACTTCCTGCTTCTGGTAGTATTGTTCCTAAACCTACTAAAGATGATAAGGTGATGGTAATTACCGCAAGCTATACGGATAAAGGACAAGAAGGAACCATTCCGCTTACTGGAATGAAGACAGTTGTTCTTAAAGAAAAAGGAGCAGATAAAACGGAGTAAAACTCTTCTTTAAAATAGAAAAGCGGCCCACATGAAAATGTGGGCCGCTTTTTTTATGCCGTATACTTAATTATTTTACCTGCTTATGGTCTACATAATAATTACGATCTACCTCTAAAGTAGATAGGTCACCGTCTAACTCTTGACTTTTCCAATCTGCCGTAGGGGAGAGGGTTTGTGGCTTACCATCAACTAGTATATTAAGTGGCATGGCAAAACCATCTACAATATTTGTATACCGATATTTTAATTGGTTACCATCTATCTTATATTCAAAAAGCGGAATCTTTGTAGTTCTTAAATACTGGTCAAATACTTTTGAAAGATCTATTTCTGATTTTTTTGAAATATACTCTTCAATCTGTTTTGTGGTTACCGTTTGGTGGTAAAACTCACTATTTAGTCCACGTAGCACTTGTCGCCATTTTTCATCATCGTTTACCAATTGTCTTATGGTGTGGAGCATATTGGCACCTTTGTAATACATGTCTTTTGAACCTTCGGTATTTACGTCATACGGACCAATTATAGGCTTGTCATTTTGAATTTTTGTACGCGTACCAATTACGTAGTCTGCCGAAGCCTCTTTGCCCAAATGGAAATCTAGAAACAGGTTTTCCGAGTAAGCCGTAAAGCTCTCATGGATCCACATGTCCGCAATATCTTTATAGGTAATGTTGTTTGCGAACCACTCGTGACCAGATTCGTGAATGATAATAAAGTCGAATTTTAAACCTAAGCCAGTTCCAGATAAGTCCCTACCTAAATACCCTTTCATATATTGGTTGCCGTAGGTAACGGAACTTTGGTGTTCCATACCCAAATAAGGCACTTCTACCAGCTTAAAACTATCTTCATAAAAAGGGTAGGGGCCGAACCAATATTCAAAGGCCTCCATCATTTTTGGAGCATCTTTAAAGTGCTCTTTGGCTTTTTCAAGATTATCTCTAAGCACATAGTAATCCATGTCCAAAGTACCTTTTTCGCCATCGTACTTTTCACCAAAATGGACATAGTCGCCAATATTAATATTTACGCCGTAGTTGTTAATAGGGTTAGCAACAAACCAATGGTAGGTATTGGTATCCTCGTCTACTTTTCTTAACCTACCGTTGGAGACATCCATAAGTCCTCTTGGAGATTTTACGCTAATGAGCATACTATCTACTTCGTCATACATATGGTCTTTATTAGGCCACCAAACACTAGCGCCCAGCCCTTGGTTAGAAGTCGCTACAAAGTCATTGCCATTAGGGTCTTTTTTCCAAGAGAATCCACCATCCCACGGAGCACGAATCGCTTCTTTTGGATGACCTGAGTAGTATACTTTGATTTCGTTAAAATCACCTTTTTTTTGTTTTTTCTTCAGCTGAACAAAATGGGCATTTCCATTATTTACTACTTCCAGTTTTTTGCCGTCTTGAGTTACTTTTTCTATAGTCAAAGGTGGTTGAAGGTCAACCTGCATCACTTGATTCTTTTTCAACACTTTATAGCGGATGGTATTGCTTCCGGAAATAAACTTTTTGTCTGGGTCTACTGCTACATCCAGATGGTAATAGTTGAGGTCCCACCATTCGCGTTCTGGTGTAATACTTCCCCTTAAGGTGTCTTGTTCTGTAAATTCTTGACAAAAAGCAACTGATGTTGTTGCCAGAAGTATTGATACTAGTATTTTCTTCATTTTAAAATTTTAAGTCTATTGAACAGAGTTCAAGATAAAGGTTTAAAATTTTTGAAGCTTATTATTTATGTAGAATTTAATAGAAAATGGAAACCTTTTAAATTTCAATTTGGTTGTAATTAATTCTATTTAAAAAGGATTTTATCAATTTAGAGGAAAAGAAAACCCCAGTGCCATGGCTCCGGAAACCTGTTCTAGAGAAGGGTAACTGTAATAAGTTAATTCAAGTTCAAAGTCGTGATTTTTACCTATAGCAAGACCTAAACTAAAAGGTACATGGAATTGTATACCATTAGCTTTTATATGCTTCGTTGGGGTATAGGTTTCAAAAGAACCAATTGACGAACCAAGCCCAAGCTCAAAATAAGGAGCTACATACGGTATGGGTGCAACTATACGAATCTTGCCACCAAACATAAAAGCCTTCGTTGTAACTCTATACTGTGCAAGACTAGCGGCCGTAACAGTTTCATTGGGAGAAGTAAAAATGACCCCGGCATAAGGCCTAACACCAAACCATTTGCGTATGCCAATGACGTATTCTCCTTGAGTATAAAATCCAGTACCACCTATATTATAATCCTCAAGAGGAATGGTTAGACCATAGCCAACCGATGCTTTAATTAATTGCCCTTTATTAGGTTGGGCTAGTACAAAATTTGAGAAACATAATGTAAAAAACAGGAGGAAATCAAGCGGCCTAAAAATAGTAGACATAGATGTTTATTTTAGGAGCGAATGTAACTTTTCCTACATATCTCGTAATAATCAAATCGATGAAATACTGCAATTAACGACAACAGAAAAGTGGATTAATAAAACCTAAATGGAATACGGATTACGGATAAAAATTTACAAATAGAAGAAGATTTTACCTAGCAGCTATTATTTCGTCAGTTGTACTAATAGCGCCTATTTTTTTAGGCGTTAAATATATCCCGAAGTTGATACTGTTACTTTCTTTCCGATATGTAGCCAATGTTCTTAATGGTTCTTGTTTACTATGAACTTGTGTTGTGATTGGGTCAATTGTGGTAAATTTACACTTATGGGTGTTTTAAGTGTTACTTCAAATTCGCAATCACCAATG
Source organism: Zobellia laminariae (assembly GCF_030553095.1). Lineage (GTDB taxonomy): Bacteria > Bacteroidota > Bacteroidia > Flavobacteriales > Flavobacteriaceae > Zobellia > Zobellia laminariae. Next base: position 3,466,447 of record NZ_CP130738.1, read on the forward strand.
GTAATGCTACTCCAATTATCCTCTTCGTACGCAGCGCATCCTGATACTACAATATTTGGTCTGAAGTTTTGAATAGTAACCGGACTCTCTAATTTAGAATTTAAATCGTTCAGGGACTCTTCGGAAATTAAATGAATAGGCGAAATATCGCTAAATGAAATGAAATCATTTTCCTTTCCGTTGTATTTCGATTTCACTCGTCTAAGTTGTTCTGAATGTATAGCAACTAGTCGGCTTTTTATTCAGCGTATCAGATAACCAATCATCTGTTTCACTACCAACAACTTTAGCGTTCGCGGTATCACTGAATATTTGGATATCAATTTTACTAGTCAAAACCTTGTTTAAATCTATAGAAACAGAAGGTTTTTCAGGTGTTGAAAGAAGCAAATTTCCATCATCAATTGTTGAAGATATATTTAGGAGTTTTGGATTCTCTCTGGCCGTTAAAATCTTATTTTGTGAATCAATTACCGCAAAGGACCGATCATATTTAAATCCAATTTTTTCAATAGTTACGTTATTTACTTCTATTGCTTGACAAGATTTTATAGGATAAAAATATAGGTTCTTTATTTTCAAGTCCTTCATTTTCTAATTCTAATCATTTTTGGTAAAATAACCTTCATTAGATACCGCATCTTCACTTACAGATATGCTTCCTGTTTTAAACCAAACCTCTGCATAGTTTCCGTCTGCATATTGCTTTTGAATGTCACCGTTATGCGTTTCCGCCCCAGAACACCAGTTTTTATTTACTTCAGGAGACTTTCCATTTGTTTGGTTGTAAGCACCAAGTTTAAAGAAACAACCTTCGCCAGTATATGCCTCTTTACGTTCTACGCCATCTTGACCAATTGGCACAAATAATTTTTGTGTTTGCTCAGGTATGTCTGCTTTTGTAGCGTATTCGGACTCGATTAAGTTTTTTGTAAAGGTTTTAGTTTCGTGATCTTTACTTGTAAACGTTAAGTTCATTATTCCGTCCTTAACTTCTATTTCATAACTAAATTCCTCGCCTAAAGCAATACCATCCTTAGGTTCTTCTGGGTAGGTGTTTTCATCAGTACCAACAACGGAAAAGTCATTACCCCAAACTGCTGAGGAATAATCCCATCTTTTAGAATTGTCATCGCCTGCTGTATTGATTTCATAATGCCAAAAAACCGAACCTTTGGTATGACCATAAATTTTTTGTAAAATATTTTAAGTGGCTCGTTCTCAAATTTATCTGCACTATGAATCTGTCCGACCACAACAGCATGAGAAGCTGCTACGCGAGCATCTCCGGTAGCAGATACATTCATTACTTTAAGGGTAGCGGTTAATTTATCGTTAGCGGTTTTTGGATACCACTTTTTTATTTGTGCTAATTCAGTTCTTGTATTATTTGAGGTTCCATGCGTGTCGCCACCATTGGGAGCCTTAAATACCACCCAATTACTAGTGCCATCATTTTCAGTATAAAAGAAATCTTTGTTTTCAAAGTTATTTGCAATACCCGCATTTGAACCATCACCTAAAATCAATTTCCAATCGTCAAAAAACGGAATAACGTCACTTGCATAAACAGTTTTTACAACTTCTTTTTCATCTGTGTCAGAAGTTGTTGCTGTATTCGTTTTTTTAGAGGTATTGCCACAGCTGTTAAGTATTAGTAAAAAACCAATAGTTAATATCGTTGCTACTGATGTGCTAATTTTTTTAATCATTTTATTAATGTTTGGTTTCAAATACTTCTTTTTTAATTTCTTGTGAAATTTACTCATTTAAAATTTAGTACTATCCTATAGGTTAATCTGTATGTAGCGGTACTTACCTCACTTTTGAATTCAATTTTCTAGTCAAAAATATCATTTCTGACTGCCTTAGAGCCATTCCAGGGTCTAAAGTAGACTAAGCTGTCTGTTTGTCCCATCATAGAAAATAAATCATCTATAGCTTCAGCTGTGTATTGAGATTTATGACAACTAGATGCTTCGTGTCCTAATTTTAAATCTTCTTGGCTAAAGGATATTTTGTAAGTGAGAAATCTCTTTTGCGTAGTTTTTAAATTCTCATTGAACCATGTTACCAAGTTCGTATTCAGTTTTAATTTATGGTCTTTAGATTCTTTAGGAAAGCCATAATAGAGTAGTTGTTGGGTTTCAGATGCTTCCCTTTGAAAAACTTCTGTAACGATATTGCTAACCATACGATGGTCAGAATGACCATATTCCCCATAAGGTCCAAAAGTGATTACTACTTCAGGATGGTGTTTTATGAATAGACTGTCAATTTTATCATCTAACGAAAATAGGTTTTCATTCAACGCTAAGTCACCATCAGTATAATTCAAAAAAGTTGGAGGATTAATCCCCAGGGTTTTTGTTACACACAAGGCTTCTTGGGCGCGTATGCTAGCAAGTGAATCTCCAGCAGGGATATTAGCGTGAGGAGTGACTCCTTTGGAGCCATCGGTAACAATTACTAAATGAATAGTAGCACCTTCTTTAGCGTATTTGTAGAGGATGGGAGAAATTACAATCTCATCATCTGGGTGGGCAAATATTGCCATTAAGGTCTTGTCTTTACTGTTTTCTGCCTCCTTTTCCTGTTTTTTTTGGATTTGATTATTGCATGAAAAAAATAGAAATATACTAGAAAGGATTGGGAGCAGTTTTTTCAATGGATAAAGTTTGAGTTACGAATATGATGTTTAAATGTAGGGTTAAGGCAGATAGTTTGCAAAGTTGAAGCGTTCTAGATTATATTAAATTTCTACTGGTGAGGTGCTGCTATTCATTTAAGCGTTTCATACATTACTTTACTATTTCAATTACCACATTACCTTTTTTATGGCCTTGGTCCACATATTCATGAGCTTTTACTATTTCATCTAAGAGAAAAGTTTTGTCAATGAAAGGAATTAGTTTTTCTTCCTCGGCGAGTGTTCTAATTTTTAAAAGATGTTCTGTTTTTTCTTTGGTCAACATTTTTACGGAAACGAACCTTCCTCCTTTATTTAGTGCTTTTTTTGCTTTGGACTTGGTTGTGTAACCAACGGCATCAAAAACAATATCAAACTTTTGTGGTAGTAGTGAATAATCTTCTTTCTTATAATCTATTAAATTTTCCGCACCAAGAGATTTAACCATCTCAAAATTTGCCTCGCTACACACTCCTGTTACGGAAGTACCGTGATACTTTGCAAGTTGAACAGCATAGCTTCCTACGCTACCAGAGGCGCCATAAATCAGCACTTTTTTCGATTTGCTTACTTCTGCTTTCTCTAATAAGTACATAGCCGTCATAGCTCCAATAGGTAGGGCGGCAGCTTCTTTAAAATTGAGTTTTTTCGGTTTAATAGCAACCACACCATGTTTCCACTCTTGTGGCAAACAAATATATTCCGCGTAAGAACCAGCATTGAGCATTGTTGTAGTCCCAAAAACGTGATCACCAATAGCAAATTTGGTTACATTTTTTCCTTTGTCTTCAACTACTCCGGATAATTCATGACCCAAGATGCTCTTTTTTGGTTTAAAAAGACCGAATATTAGTCTTGCAGGTAACCAGAAAAGTGCCGGAAAATCTGAGCTTCGTAGTCGCACATCGCCAGAGGTTACTGTTGCGGCATGAATTTTCACCAGAATTTCGTTGTCTTTTGGGCGTGGTTTGTCCACCTCCGTTAACTTAAGAACTTCTGGCGGACCATATTCTGTATAAACTGCAGCTCTCATAAGAATTTGTGCTTAGGCGGCTTCCAACACGTCGTATACAGTTAGATGCACATTTTAAGCACTTAATTTAGTGAATACAAACTAAATAGGAAATCCGAAAGTATTTTAAAAGGAATTTAGAATACAGTATAAGCGATGTTATGACAAGTTCTTTTTACGCACTAGTTAATTCGGTCGGATATGCTTTATATGTTTTTATTCAAAATCAATAAGACAAGTTTATTTATTTTTTCGAAGGGGGTTGTAGCGTGTAGCCCATAGACATCATCACATTCAATTGATCGTAATAATGGGCCATCATCGCAATTTTACCGTTTTTTAAAATACAGGTTACCTGTGCAGGTATCGCAATCTCTTGACCTGTTTCCTTATGGCTAATGGTATCGGTAGTCCAAACCATGACCCACTCGCCCTCGTTTATTCCACCAGTCACTTTTATAGGTGCATAGGCTGTGTTTTCGTCAATCTTATGTTTAGTGGTTGCGAAGCTTTCCTTGTAATATTCAGATAACTGTGTGGGGTTCATTTCGTTTGAAGGACCTCCAGTTAAGCCATAAATTTTTGCATCATCTGCTAATTGTGCTACCATAGTTTGCACATCTTCGTTTTGAAGTGCATTTACATAATTCGATACGATTGCTACATTGGCTTCGGCATTCTCGAACTCCATAGTAGCCGAAATTTCTTGCGCGTTAAAGATTAACGGAGTAAAAAGTACAGCAAGCGTAAAAAGCGTAATCTTTTTAATTGTTCTCATAGTATATAATTATTGGTTATTATTCTATTCAATTGGTTGTTTTTACAACAAATAGGGGGAATAATGTTTCAGTCAACAAATACTAGGGGAACTAACTTGCTTCATTAAGCAATTGAAATTTAGTAATTTATGTTAAAAAAATAAAATTAAAATAAAATTAATATGGTATTCCTATTATAAAAATTAAAACGCCTAAAAAATATTACTGTCTGCTTGTGTGTAGTATTGCTTTTCAATTGAGTTTTATTTTGATGATAAAATCACGGAAACCTTTTTGGCAAATTTTAAAGCTATTTTCAAGATACTAACTATTCTTTTTTATTTTGTTTAATGAGATACCAATTTTGTTATCTGCGGAATTAATAATTAATCGTTTGAACTTAATATATAATAAAACTAATTCATGGCTTAACTAAATAAATGAATGTTTTATTCGTTCAATCCTCTCTAAACTTTAAAAAAGAAATAGATGAAGCGTAAGTTTATTATCCCAAGTCTTGTATTGGCATGTAGTACATTTTTTATTTCCTGTTCAACAGATGATGGAGAGGAAGAAGGTTCTAAAGAAGCTGAAATTAGTACAGCAGCGGTTTCCGGCTTAGTAAATTCTGTAGCATTTACTCCTGCAACTACTCATTTTACAAAAGGAGAAAGTTTTGGAGATGCAGGTTATGAATTTAAACTTTTTAGTGAAGTAGAGGAGTGTGATGAGTTTCAATCTATTGGAGATGTTTCCTTTTTCGTGGAGTCTGCAACGGAATTAGAACCTTATGGTGAGTATGAAGGAAACGGCCCTTATTTTTTCTATAAAGACGGAGAGGATTCTGGGACAGCTTCTTATTTTGGAGCAGAGGTTATTATTACGGAAGTTACGGAAACAACTATTTCAGGAAGAGTAAGAGGGGGAGACTCAGAAAAAGGAGAGCACTATATTGAGGGGGTGTTTTCAGCCAACCTTTGCCAAAAGTAATAGATACTATTTTTAATATAAAAGGTGAAGCCAATAGCTTCACCTTTTTTTGTTCTTTAAATTCTGAAAATAGGTATTCATAAATGGTTTCAACTGTACTAGTTATTTCAATGGAGTTTTCATCATTCTATAGGGCTCCAGGGTATTTAAGTCCAGAATCTCATTAGTATTGCCGTCTAGGTTATCTATTTGTGTATTCGTTATAAAATAGATGTAGCCGTCGCAAATGTCAAAAGTGGTAGGAATTCTGAAACGCTCTGTAAACTCTACTAATTTTTTGCTTTTTAGAATTTCCGTACCGGTAGAATTAAGTTCAAATTTAAACAGTCCGTTTTGTGATTGTTCACCCCAGCCGTTTACGATTCCGTATAAATTATTTTTATAATATTTTAAGCCATCAATACTGGAATACTCCTCTTTTGGTTTATTCAGTAGTTTTTTAGACGCTGTTTCTAAAACAGCTATTCCGTTGTCTGATGCTAGGTATAAATAGTTGTCATTAGCGGAAATAGTGATACCGTTGGAGTTGGGAATAGCTTCAGAATCCAAATAAATTTCGATGGTTTTACTGGGTCTTTGTATCGTATAGATTTTATTGCTTTCGGAGTCTGTGATAAAAACTTGATTAGTAGTGCTTATAGCCAAATCATTCCAATAGTGAGAAACGGAATCCTTAATAGAGTAAGAGTCAATTAAAGCTCCAGTGGAAAGTTGCAGGAGTAAAAGGATAGATTTACTCTTTCCTTCTGGTAAACTATTGCCTAGGGCGTATAAGGTATCTCCTTTGATTGTCATTCCAAAACCAGACAGATAGTTATATTCGTTAGTTTCTAAAAATATCTTAGGATTATTCCCATTAATAGAGCTACTTACTATTTTGTTGTGTTTAAGACTGTTCAGATATACTTTTTCAGTACGGCTGTCTATGGCAATGCCTTCTGGTAACAAGTCCTTTTGAAAGTATAATTGAATCAATTCTGGTTTCGTATCCACGCATGATAAAAGACTTATAAAGACTGAAACTACAAGAATTAATTTTGGATTTAGTGCTTTTAGCATTCGTAAATACCTAAGAGTTTTAAATTAGTAATAATAGCCATATTTATTATGGTCATAATGGGTGACAAGCATTAATCATTTGTAATTCTATCAATCTCATTTTGTATCATTTTTTCTGTAACCGTTATATCTCGAATCAAGATTGTTAGGAGTTCTTTTTTATCTATTCCTGTTTCTTTTGTATTTGGATAAATAAAATTCATTAGATATTCTCTTTTCATCTGTAAAACCCCTTTTTGTTCTTCAATATTCGCCAAAGCAGATATTTTTTCATAATCCATTAATTCAATTTTTGAATTGGAGATAGCTTTCCAGGAGTTAATTCTTATTGAAGGAATCTTAATGCCTTCAGCTTTTCGTATTATCTCTAAAATAGATGTTGAATCGTTTTTTAAGTAAAAGTCTACAGTATCAATAAGGGATTCATGTATGCCTAGTTTTTCGGTGATATCTATATTGGTTTCGGCTAACTCTTTATTGATAGATGAAAATATTTGATTGATGTATTTCTTGTCTTTTCTGTCTTCATTCCAATTATTAATATACATAGCTATCAAAATACCGGCTATTATTGGAACAATTTCTTTGATAAATGCCTTGATGTTTTTTTTCATATTAGAGATGTATTTTAAATTGTTACAATTAGATAGTATGAATAAAAACGAAATCTACTTCATACCTCATACAAAGGAAATTAGTTGTTATTATTTGGTTATATAGCCCCAGAAAAAACCAATAAGCACAGGTATCAAGAATAATAAAAGAAGTACTCCAACAAATTTCAAAATTCTTAATAACAGTTGACCAAATGTGAGCTGAAACAGCTTTTTGTAGGTATAGCTATAATACAAAATTGGAAGTAGCATAATGAAGCTAAAAAATAAATTGACACCTATTGTGAGGCTTAAAATAAATGACAAAAGACCTAAGAAAGACAGTATGCTTTGTAGGTATATATTAGTTACTAGATGCTCGCCAAAGTTATAGGGATTGCCAAAAACAATGCGTGCAATAAGTGTGTAAAATGGTAAAAAGAAAAAAGCCATAAGGTTATAGTACTTCAATGAAAAGACATTAATAGAATCACTAAATTCATCTTGATTTTTATACCCAAATATAGGTGCTTCTTTGATATTACCTTTATCTATAGTAGGTGCTAGAGTTTCTGACTTTTCGATTTGTTCTATGCCAAGGTTCTTTGACATTAGCTTGTATTGTTCAGAATACTGGCTAAAAAGTAAATACTGAAATAGCGGTAATAATTGCAAGAAGAGAAAAAGGGTTTGCAAACTTCTTTCTTGTTCCGTTTATGTATTCTTGAATAACTACTTGAGGTTTGTAAATTAAATACCTCAAGGTGACAACAAAGTTGCTGTCCCAACCTAAAGCAACCAGTAAGTGTGAGAATAAACTTTTTAAAGTTATCCGCTCTTTAATTATTTTTGCGCCACATTCATTACAATAATTATCTTCTTCACTAATTGTAGAATTACAATTTTTACAGTTTGCCATGTATCACCTACGTATTATTTAATAACCTAGCTGTATGAAGAGATAGAAGATTATTAAATTAAATTCTCGACTAAAATACAAATTTAGTTTACTTATGAAAGTGCTAATTTCTTACAAGGGTAGTTTAAGATAATAGTTCCGAGTAAACTTTACTGTTCATCTTCAAAAATGGTCTCGGCAAAACCGGTGTTGTTATTTAACTCCTTGAATTTGCCTTTAGAAAGTTCAAATTCCGCTCTGCGGTTTTTTTCCTTGCCTTCAGGTTGGGAGTTGTCGGCAATGGGCTTTTCCCCGCCATGACCAATAAATTTTAAACGTTCTTTGGCAGCACCTAATAGAACTAGGTATTCAGTTATGGCCAATGCCCGTTTTGTAGAAAGTGATTTATTGTACTGGTCCGATCCGTCAGTATCAGTATGTGTATGAACGGTTAAATGTAATGAAGGATTTTTTTTCAATCTATCTGCCAAAATTTGAAGACTTTTCTTGGCCTTCCCATCCAAGGAATATTCGTCGGTCTTAAAAAGAACATCATTTAGTACATAGTTAGTGTCCAGCAGAAAATCCCTATCAAAAGGATCATTCATAACCGGTTTAATCGATACCATGTCCAAATAATAATAGCCAGCACTTTTAATTCCATTAGTAGTGTTCTTTACAGTAGATTGGTTGTTTCTAAAGTTACCGATCGTTAAAAAACGTTCACCTCCCCTTGCTTTTGTTCTGAAGGATATAAACATCCATTCCTCTTTGTCTGCAAAGTACTTGGGATTGCCAATCTCTGTGAAATTGATCACTCGTGATTCTGTCTTTTTATATTTTAATAGAGATTTGGAATTTGCCGTATTTAGTTCGTTCTCAGAGAATAGAACTCCTATATATTTTATACCATACTGAGATTTTTCTGCCAGACTAATATAAAAACTGACTACATATTCAGTATCCTTTATAAGAGGTTCCATTAGTTGCCCCTGCGCAAATTCACGATAATCATTGGCAGCAAATAAATAAAAGCCCAAATATCCCAACCCGTTTTTTGGTTGTTGATTACCATTAAAATTATAAGGCACGCCCATTGCAACGCTACAGGTATTAAAGTAGTCAGTAGTTCCGTCTGTGGGTACGGACCATCCTACTATGTTATCCTTTGCAATACCCAAATTATCAGGGCAAGCAATAAATTCCTCAAAGCTTGGGTTTACCACAAGATTTTGGGAATGGCACCATACTGTGCATATCAATAGAAGAAAGATTACTATGTTTTTACGAGAAATCGGGGGTGTGTAATTTATTACCATATAATTCTATAGGTTTATTCTTACATAAATTTAACGTTTAGTAAAGTCTATTATTGTTAAAACCAGTGTTTTAGGCCTTGTTTCTGTTGGTTTAGTATAATGTTTTTACGTGCTGATCTCTGTTAGTTTCACATGCTAATCGACAAATGACCAACAGCCTTTATTTTTTCTATAATTGATGGGTTTAAACCAAAACTTTACTCCAATTTAGTGTACTTTTTGACATGCTAGGTTCTTATAAACAGAGTTTGAAGTGTTTAATCTAGGCTTTATCCTTCTTCTTCCCCAGTAGGCCTAAGAGTCCAATAGCCGGGCCTAAAGCCAAAACAGTAAAAAGGTAAGTGACATTAATTGTCTCCGCTAAGGCAGAAAGCAATTGTATGCTAAAAATACTAACGGCAAAACCAATGCAGTTTACGAGGGTTAATGCCGTACCTTTTAATTCTGGTGGTACTGAGCCGGCTACTAAGTTTGAGAACTGAGGAGAATCTGCCGTTACCGCCATACCCCAAAAACACCACCCTATTAAAAATAATTCTGTTGGTAGCACAAAGAGTAGGGGAGAAAGCAAGCAGAAAAGACCGGATAGAAGCAATGAAATTACCGCCACTTTACGACTGCCAGTTCGCAATGAGATTAATCCGCCTAGAACACAAGAAAGTCCGCCTAAGGCTATAACAACCCCTGTATATAGGGGAATGGAAAGCTTCGCACCACTTATAATATTATAAGTTTGGATGGCTAGTGGCGTAAATGCCCAAAAGGCATAGAGTTCCCACATATGACCAAAATAACCAAATGCTGCTTGTCTAAAAGTGTGGAGTTTAAAAAGTAAGGGTCCAGCACCTAATGAAAGCTTGGCGCTTGGTTTACGGAATGGCCCATTGGGAACAAATACCCATAATATTAACCCACCTGTAATAGCGAGTGCGGAGGTAATTTTTATGACTAAAGTAAAATCACTACCTAAACTAGTACCGCTCACAAAATAAGGAAATGCAGTTCCTAAAACGAGTGCGCCTACTAAATAACCCAAAGCCTTTCCTAAACCTTTTTGGTAATAATCTGCTGCTATTTTCATTCCTACCGGATAAATACCAGCAAGAAAAAAACCCGTACCAAAACGTGCAAATAGGAGTGTCCACTTAGATAGAACTTCGGAAAGCAAAAGAAAGTTACAAGCTGCTGCCAAAATTGAGCAAATCATAAATACTCGGGAAGGTGAAAACCGGTCTGCAATCATAAAAAGGCCAAAAACCAACGTACCTATAATAAAACCAAATTGCACGGAAGACAGCACATAGCCAATAATTTCAGGACCTAATCCTGTTTTAAGAGTAAGCTCGTCCACAATGGCATTGCCGGCAAACCATAAGGAGGTACAAGCGAATTGCGAGAGAATAATTATGGGGAGTATATGGGCGCGCGGCTTCAATAGAACTTACCGAACAAAAGTAACTTTGGCAATTTTACCGTTTTCCACTTCATAGATGGCAACCACCCAATGGGTTAATCCATTTATGGTAACCTTTTCTTTATCTATAATTTTATTACCAATAATAATGCGGTTTTTAATCTTGCAGTGTAGGTCTGGAGTCGATTCAAAAAAAGCGCCATACCTTTCCTTTAAAGCTTCTTTGCCCTCAAGACTTAATTCATTTGGAAAATTAAATACTTGTATGTCCTCTGAATAGGTGTTTAGAAAAGCTTTAAGGTTTCTAGCATTGTAGGCATCTAATTGATTCTGTACAATAGCCTCTGGAGTTTGTTCTACCACAAGGGATAGGTGGCTTCCGTTTGGGCTCACTGCAATACGGCTAATGTTGTTCAGTCCTTTTTTATCCAATCGTAAAAACCGTTTCCATTCTTTACTTTCTTCAGGGGCAATCTCCATTAATGTTTTATTATCGGCAGCAATAATATGCCATTGTCAAGCCAACAGATGTCGTCAATATTCTTGAACATTGTGGTGATGGTTTTAATCTTGCCCGTTTTTGGGTCTAAAGATTTCACCTCCCAAGGGTCATTTTTCTTACTAATAAAACTAATGAGGTTCTTTTGGAATTTTATGAAGCGAACGACCTACATTGCTGTAAATAGTATCATGGCTTCCGTTTTTAATATTAGAAACTACTAAATCAAGACCTTCATTTCCCAGCGCTGCGGATACAATTGTTTCTTCATCAAACCAAACGTGATAGCCTATACTAAGGTCCTTAAGAATTTCGGTATATGTACCATCCCAAATACTGTACTCGTAAAGGCGTTGTAAACCCGTAGTATCCAAACGAATTGCAGAAGTAGAATTCTTACCAGGAATTTTTAAAGGTGAATATTCACTACCCTGTGGTGTGTCTGAAATATAGGTTAGCGCACCAGTTTTTACATCGTACTTGGCAATGTCTGTTTGACCCCTCCTAGTAGATGAGAATAAAATGGTGTTCTCGTTATAGAATGATGGTTGATTATCATATCCTTCATTATTGCTTATGTTTCTTGGATTGACCATTTCGGTCTTACCGTTTACCGTCTTTATGTCCAAAAGATATACTTCCGTATTCTGTTGGGCCTGAAGGTTTGGTAAAGAAAATAGCAAAGCTATTATTAGAACGTATTTTATTCTCATCTGGTTGGGTTGGCTTTTACAGTTTAGCAAATTTCTGTAAAAGATCTCTAACTTTTAGTGTATTCTCTACGTAAAATCTAGCAGAGGTCTGCTGGCGCCCCACTTTTACGGTAACGGTGCTTTCGGGTAGTTCTTGAAACATGAACTCATCTGTCCAATCATCACCAATAGCAAAAACAAAATCATATTCATCTTCGCCAAGTATACGTGTAGAAGCACGCCCTTTATTTACATTACTGCTCTTAACTTCAACAACTTTATTTCCATTAAGTAAGCTTAAGTCATCTGTGCCTATAAGACTGGTTAACGTTTCAGAAAGTTCCATGGCTCTTTTTTCACCAAAATCTGGGTCGGTATTTCTATAGTGCCAAGCCAAGCTGTAGTTTTTCTCTTCAATAAAACTTCCTTATGGTGTACGGTCAACAAAAGATTCCAATACTGGGCGTACATGCTCCATCCAATCGTTCTTTACGTTTTCTAACATTCTAAACGGTTCTCCTTCTTGCGAAATCCATACACCATGTTCAACAATCATGTTGTATTTTTTAGGTAAGAACCACTTGGTAAAGGTGTCTTTATCCCTTCCGCTTATCAAGTAAAGTACAGTACCGGGCTGGCTGTTTAACTTGTCCAGTAGTTTATATAGTTGTTCATCCGGACTAGCTTTTTGAGGGTCATTGTGAAAACCAGCTAAGGTGCCGTCATAGTCTAAGAAAAGTAATCTCTTTTTAGCTTTTGTATATTTTTCAGATAGTGATTCAAAGATTTTATCGGTAAGCTTATGAGAAACATTCGCTGCTTCACGTTCTTTCTGAGATTTTAAGGAGGTCATGAAATCGTTGGCCCATTTCTCAACATTATAGCGAGCTAATCTTTTCTGTAGTATTGAATTTCGTGCTTTTTGCTCTTCAACTGGCATATTTATAGCCTCGTTCAATGCATCTGCGGTCTGTTCAAAATTATTAGGGTTAACGAGTAATGATTCATTCATTTCGTTCGCAGAACCCGCCATTTCACTTAAAATTAAAACACCGGTCTGATCGGTACGTGTTGCAATATATTCCTTGGCCACAAGATTCATACCATCCCGTAACGGTGTAAGCCAAGCAATATCACTAGAAGTATATAGATCTATGAGGTTTTCAAACGGCATAGAGCGGTAGAAATACCAAATAGGTGTCCAACTTACGGTTGAAAATTCGCCATTAATCCGGCCAACCAATTCGTCTATCTCTCTTTTTAGTAATTGGTATTGCGGTACGTTAGAACGCGAAGGAACAGCCAAAATAATAAGCCTTACCTTTTCTTTGTACTGTGGATACTTATTTAAGAAATACTCAAAAGCATTTAGTCGTTTCGCAATACCTTTACTATAATCCAAACGGTCTATGGACAAAATGAATTTAGCATCTGGATCGGTTTCTTGATGCGTATTAAGTCGCTGTTGCAACTCCGATTGTTCGTCTTTTGATTTATTGTAATGAATTTTAGCCGCATCGCTGAATTTCTTGTAATCGATACCCATGGGGAAAGAATCCACTTTGATCACATGGTCGCCCATGGTAATATCGTTAAAACTGACTTCAAGGCCTAACAAGCGTCTTACGGAACTAAGAAAGTGTCTTTCATAATCATAAGTATGGAAACCTATAAGGTCAGAACCTAATACACCTTCCAATAGTTCTTCACGCCAAGGTAGTGTTCTAAAAATTTCAAATGAAGGAAACGGAATGTGTAAAAAGAAACCTATGGATACATCCGGTCTTTCTTTCCGCACCATCTGTGGTACTAACATAAGTTGATAATCATGTACCCAAATAGTATCATCATCCTCTGTATTTGCCAAAATAGCATCGGCAAATTTTTGATTAACCTCTTTATAGGTGTTCCAATAATCTAGCTGAAACTCTGAATATTCTAAAAAGTAGTGAAATAAAGGCCAAATGGTTCTATTGCTAAATCCGTAGTAAAATCCATCTACTTCTTCTTCGGTAAGCTTTACTTTAGAAGAATTGTGTTCAGCAAGTGCAGCGTCTATTTTGGATTCAAGTTCTTTTGGAATTTCCTCTTCGGTAAGTCCACTCCAGCCAATCCAAAGGCTATCGCCACCTGAATGGACGGACTTCATTCCCGTTGCCAGACCACCAACACTTGGTATTGCAGTAATGTCTCCGTTGCTAATTTGTAATTGAACGGGTAGTCTATTTGAGATTATGATAGTTTTGCCCATAAATTGGATATTTTGCGGTGTTTTATATTTAATTTCTCTAAATTTCGTGAAAAAGAAGGGTAATTACAATACGTTACTCTATTGAATCAACAATTTTATTGAATGGATAATTTAGACTACGGAATAATAGGGAATTGCCGAAGTGCAGCGTTAATATCGAAAACTGGGAGCGTAGATTGGTGCTGTTTACCAGAATTTGATTCGCCATCGGTATTTGCAAAGCTCTTAGATGAGGAAATAGGAGGTAGTTTTGAAGTGTTGGTAGACGATTCATATACTATTGACCAGAAATACGAGCCACGTACATGTATTTTAATAACGAAATTCACTGATGGTGATGATTGTTTTGAAATTCATGATTTTATGCCACGGTACCATAAAGAGGATGGAACGTATGTAGCTCCTCCGGAATTTGTGAGATATATTAAGCTAGTTGCAGGTACTCCTAAATTTAAAGTCGTGTATGACCCTAAGTTGGAATATGCGGCCGGTGAAACAAAAAGCTATATTAAAAGTGATTTTATAGCCAGTCTAACCCATGACGTTAAATTTGATACTGTTTTTCTCTATACCTCTTTTGATAAAGAAGCTGTTCTAGAAGGGAAAGAACTGACCCTTACCGAAGACGGCTTTTTCTTGATGGGTTATAATGAAAAAATTTTTCCCACTACTACAGCTAAGGCCTATCTAGAATTACAAAGCACCAAGGTGTATTGGTTAAACTGGTCTACAAAAACACCAACGTACAAGAAGTTCAATGAAGAGATTTCAAGAAGCGCATTGACCTTGAAACTTTTGAGTTACGATAAAACCGGAGCTGTGTTGGCTGCAGCTACTACTTCTTTGCCAGAAACTATTGGTGAGGTAAGAAACTGGGATTATCGCTTTTGCTGGATTCGCGATGCTTCTATGGTTATAAAAGTAGTTTCAGAACTTGGTCATAAGAATGTTGCCAGACGTTACTTGAAATTCATTATTGATTTGATTCCTGACAAGGCAGAGAAACTGCAAATCATGTATGGGATTAACAAAGAGAAAAAATTAACCGAAGAAACGCTAGAGCACTTAAGTGGCTACAAAGGTTCAAAACCTGTACGTGTTGGTAATGCCGCTTATCATCAAAAACAAAACGATATCTATGGTATTTTAATGGATGTCATTTACGAACAGATGGTAAAATTTAGTGTGGACATTGAAAACGGAGAGGATTTATGGTCTATTACCAAAGGTATTGTATGGATTGTTGGAAACCATTGGCATGAAGCCGATAAGGGAATCTGGGAATTCCGTACCGAAGACAGACACTTTACCTTTTCTAAGGTGCTATGTTGGACCGCTATAGATAGAGCGATAAAAGTAGCCGAAATGCTGGGTAAAAAGCATAAAATAGAAAAGTGGAAGCCACTTCGTGAAGAAATCTGGAACGATATTTACGAAAATCTTATGGAACGAAGAAGTAGGGGCTTATACGCAATCTTATGGGTCTAAAGACTTAGATGCTTCTGTTTTACTTATGGAATCTTATGGTTGTGTAAATGCTTCCGATGAGCGCTATAAAAAGACGGTAAGAGCAATTGGTAAAGATTTAAGTAATGACGGTCTTCTATATCGTTATAAGAATGAAGATGATTTTGGACTGCCTTCATCGTCTTTTACAGTCTGTACTTTTTGGTATGTAAATAGTTTGTTTAAAATTGGAGAGCACGATAAAGCGCTGGAGCAATTTGAGAAATTATTAAGCTATAGTAACCATTTAGGTCTTTTTAGTGAAGATCTGGATTTTAAAACAAAAAGGTTATTGGGGAATTTCCCGCAGGCATACTCACATTTGGCTCTAATTGAATGTGCTGTAAACTTCGCTAAAAAAGAAAGTACAGAAGATATTAAAGAATCTATGCGAAGCTAAAATCTAGCTTACTATGGAACATAAAAAAAGCACCCCAATGGGGTGCTTTTTAGTTATAACAACAAACACTTGGGTTATATACTAATCAAAAGTATATGCGTTATCGGCGGCAACTCTGTCCGCGATTTCCGTACGTAGTGCAACTACGTTAGGATTATTTGTGTATTTAGTGAAACGTTTTAAGCCCATTAGCATCATGCGTTGTTCATCGCCTTCAGCAAAAGAGATAATAGCTTCCTTACCTTTTTGTATAATAGTCTCAGTAGCACTGTATAGATATAATCTAGACATTGCTATTTGAGTTTTTTGAGAATCCTCACCAGAACGTTTGGCGTTTTTCTCAGTTCTCAATATGGTACTTTCCGCCATATATACTTCAATAAGGATATCTGCTGCAGAAAGCATCAATTGCTGATGATTTTCTAAATCTGGACCATATTTTTGTACGGCACTACCGGCAACCATTAAGAAAACTTTTTTCAATCTCTTGATTAAATCTTTCTCTTCAGCAAAAAGCTCAGAGAAGTCAGGAGTGTCAAAAGAAGGAATTCCCATTAATTCTTCACCAACAGCAGATGCAGGACCTAATAAATCAACATGGCCTTTCATTGCTTTCTTAACAAGCATACCCACTGCGAGCATTCTGTTAATTTCGTTAGTACCTTCATAAATACGAGCAATACGCGCATCTCTCCATGCTTTCTCCATGGGAGCATCGGCACTAAAGCCCATTCCACCAAATATCTGAACACCTTCATCTGTTGTGTTTTGAACATCCTCAGAAACAGCAACTTTTAAGATAGAACACTCTATAGCGTATTCTTCAACACCTTTTAATTCAGCTTCTTGATGAGTATTACCTTCCGCTTCACGGATAGCAATACGGTCTTCAATATTTTTAGCAGCACGATAACTAGCAGATTCACCAGCATATGCGTTGGTAGCCATATTTGCAATTTTCGCTTTAATAGCACCAAAATTCATAATTGGTGTCTTAAACTGAATACGCTCATTTGCATATACAACCGCTTCTTTAATAACTCTTCTTTGAGCATCTAAACAAGCTGCAGCCAATTTAATACGGCCAATATTTAAAGCATTCATGGCTATTTTAAATCCATTGCCACGTTCAGAAAGCATGTTTTCAACTGGTACTTTCGTGTCGCTAAAAAATACTTGACGAGTAGAGGAGGAGTGAATACCTAATTTCTTCTCTTCGTCTCCTAATGTAATACCGTTATCAGGTTCGTTTTCAACAATAAACCCTGTGATATTCTTATCATCCCCAATTCTTGCAAAAACAATGAACATACTGCAAAATCCAGCATTTGAAATCCACATTTTTTGTCCAGAGATGCTATAATGTTTTCCGTCTTCGGAAAGTACCGCTTTTGTTTTACCAGAATTGGCATCAGAACCTGCATAAGGCTCCGTTAAACAATAGGCACCAAACCACTCGCCAGAAGCTAATTTTGGAACATATTTTTGTTTTTGTTCTTCGGTTCCGTACAAAGTAATTGGCATAGTACCAATACCTGTATGTGCACCAAAAGCGGTACTAAATGAACCTGTAGCACCTGAAATATAATCACAAACTAACATGGTAGACACGAAGCCCATGCCCATTCCGCCATAAGATTCAGGAACAGCAACACTTAAAAGTCCAAGCTCCCCTGCTTTACGCATACATTCTTCTGTATAAGCGTAATCTTTCTTCTCAAAGCGTTCCCAATGTGCCCAAAGTTCGCGATCCACGAATTCTTTGGTACTGTCACGCATCATTTTTTGCTCTTCACTTAAATCTTCTAAAGTGAAGATGTCTTCGCAGCTGGTCTCTTTAACCAAAAACTGACCGCCACGTAGAATTTCTTTGCTCATAGTTTTATACTTAATGTTAGTTGTCTTGTATTAGTTCAAAAATTCATATATACCGGCAGCACCCTGTCCTGTACCCACACACATGGTTACCATACCGTACTTGCCTTGCATATTTCGTTTTCTCATTTCATCAAAAAGTTGCACGGATAATTTACCACCGGTACAGCCCAATGGGTGACCTAGTGCAATAGCACCTCCGTTTACGTTTACGATATCCTTGTTAAGACCAAGTTCACGTATTACGGCAAGTGATTGCGAAGCAAATGCCTCGTTCAACTCAATTAATTCAATATCATTTTGTTTTAAACCTGCTTGCTTCAAAGCCTTTGGAATGGCTGCAATTGGACCGATACCCATAATTCTAGGAGGCACACCGGCAGCAGCATAGTTCACCATTCGAGCAATAGGTTCAAGATTTAATTCTTTTACCATGTCTTCGCTCATAACCATAACGAACGCTGCACCATCACTCATTTGTGATGAGTTACCCGCAGTAACACTTCCGCCAGCAGCAAAAACTGGACGCAATTTGTTTAAAACCTCTATTGAAGTTCCCTTTCTTGGTCCTTCATCTTTATTTACTGTGTACTTTCTAGTGGCTTTCTTTCCATTTTCATCAATGTAAGTTTGCTCTACTTCAATAGGAACAATCTGATCTTGAAAACGGTCTTCTGCCTGAGCCTTTAGAGCTTTCATGTGAGAATTGTAAGCAAACTCATCTTGATCTTCACGAGATACTTTGTACTCGTTTGCTACTGCTTCGGCGGTGTTTCCCATACCCCAGTAGTAATCTTCATGACCTTCACTTACTAAATCGTAATTCAATTCAGTTTTATATCCCGTCATAGGAACAGAGCTCATACTTTCAGCACCACCAGCTATAATACAATCGGCCATTCCCGACTGAATTTTTGCCGTAGCAATACCAATAGTTTCTATACCTGAAGAACAAAAACGGTTTACCGTAACACCGGGAACGTCAACAATGTCTAATCCCATTAAAGAAATTAGCCTAGCCATGTTCAGACCCTGCGATCCTTCTGGCATTGCATTACCAACGATGACATCATCAATCCGTTTTTTATCAAAATCCGGCAATTCTTTCATCATGTATTCAATGGTCTCCGCGGCGAGCTCATCTGTCCGCTTAAACCTGAAAACACCTTTCGGAGCTTTTCCGACAGCCGTTCTGTATGCTTTAACTATATATGCAGTTTTCATGTGTTTAATTTCTTAAAGGTTTACCTGTCTTTAACATGTGTTGGATACGCTCGAGCGTTTTACGTTCTGTACAAAGCGATAAGAAAGCCTCACGCTCCAAATCCAATAGGTATTGTTCGTTTACCAAAGTAGGCTCCGATAAATCGCCACCAGCCATTACATAGGCCAATTTGTTTGCAATTTTCTTATCGTGCTCACTTATGTAGTGGCTAGCTTCCATAGAATCCGTACCCACTAAGAACATACCTAAAGCTTGTTTACCAAGTACTTTAATATCTGTTCGTTTAACCGGTTGCGTATACCCAGATTCAGCCATTAGTTTTGCGTGTGCTTTTGCAGTGGCAATCTGACGGTCTTTGTTTACTACTACGATGTCTTTACCATGCTGAAGAATACCTAAATCATAAGCTTCGTACGCTGAAGTTGAAACTTTAGCCATACCTATGGTCAAGAAATACTCTTGTAAGACGTTTAATTCAACATCGTTCTTCTTGAAAGTATCCTGTGCTCTAACGGCAAACTCTTTTGAGCCACCACCATGGGAATAACACCAACACCAAATTCTACAAGACCGATATAGGTTTCAGCTGCAGCTACGACCTTATCCGCATGAAGTGAGAGTTCACAACCGCCACCAAGAGCCATCCCGTGCGGGGCAGAAATTGTTGGAATAGCCGAATAACGCATACGCATCATCGTATCTTGGAACATTTTAATAGCCATGTTAAGCTCGTCATATTCTTGCTCAACCGCCATCATAAAAATCATACCAATATTGGCACCTACGGAGAAATTTGCCGCTTGGTTACCAACAACCAAACCTTGAAAATCTTTCTCGGCAAGGTCAATGGCTTTATTTAAACCGGCAAGTACATCACCACCAATGGTGTTCATTTTTGATTGGAATTCAACATTTAAAATGCCATCACCCAAATCCTCAACTACTACACCACTATTCTTATAAACCTCTTTGGTCTTTCTAATATTATCTAAAATGATAAAAGCGTCTTGATAAGGTATTTTTTCTACCGACTTTTTAGGAATGTCATAGAAATACGTAGACCCGTCTTTAACGGAATAAAACGTTTCGTTTCCAGAAGCTTTCATTTCTTGTACCCAAGCAGCGGCTTCTAAGCCTTCAGCTTTAATAAATTCAAGTCCTTTTTCTAAACCAACGGCATCCCAAATTTGGAAAGGTCCATGTTCCCAGCCAAAACCGGCTTTCATGGCATCGTCAATTTTGTAAAGTTCATCTGTTATTTCAGGAATTCTATGTGATACATAGGCGAATAACTGACCGAAACTCTTTCTATAAAACTCTCCCGCTTTATCTTTTCCACCAACTAACACAGCAAAACGGTCTACCACTTTATCAATGGTTTTGGTAAGCTCTAATGTGGAAAACTTGGCACTTTTCTTGGAACGATAGTCCATAGTGTCCAAATCCAAAGTTAAGATTTCTGTCTTTCCGTCTTTATCTTTCGATTTTTTATAAAACCCTTGACCAGTTTTACTTCCCAACCATTTATTCTCCATCATGGTATTGATGAAACTAGGTAATTTAAAAAGCTCTAATCGTTCATCATCTTTACAGTTTTCATAAATACCGTTGGCAACGTGTACCAAAGTATCTAGACCAACTACATCAACAGTTCTAAAGGTGGCCGACTTAGGTCTACCAATAACAGGACCGGTAAGTTTATCTACCTCTTCAATGGTCATACCCATGTCCTTCACCGTATGAAATAGACTCTGAATACTGAAAATACCAATACGGTTTCCAATAAATGCAGGGGTGTCTTTAGCAACTACTGAAGTCTTTCCTAAAAACTGCTCTCCGTATCCGTTAAGGAAATCAAGAACTTCTTGTGAAGTTTCAGGACCAGGAATTATCTCGAACAATTTTAAGTAGCGTGCCGGATTAAAGAAATGCGTTCCGCAGAAATGCTTTTGAAAATCATCACTTCGGCCTTCTGACATAAACTTAATAGGAATACCAGAGGTATTAGAAGTAATCAAAGTGTCTTATGGTTTTCTGTGTTTTTCGATAGTTTCGAAAACCATTTTCTTGATATCAAGACGTTCTACCACAACCTCAATAATCCAATCTACCTTACTAATTTTTGCAATATCGTCCTCTAGGTTACCCGTAGAGATACGCGATGCAAATTTTTGATGGTAGATAGGTGAAGGTTTAGATTTTAAAGCTGCCGTTAATGAGTCGTTTACCAACCTATTACGTACCACCTTGTCTTCTAATGTTAATCCTTTTGCTTTTTCTTTATCGCTCAATTCTCTTGGAACGATATCGAGCAACAATACTTCTACTCCGATATTTGCGAAATGGCAAGCAATGCCGCTACCCATAATTCCGGATCCAATGACTGCTACTTTTTTAATATGCTTGTTCACGATGTAGTTATTGGGTTATTAATTAATCTGTTTTAGAATTAAGACTATCTTAATCGTTCATCAGATTGTCATTATTGTAAATATTCTTTTCTGTAATAAGCTCATTTATGGTTTCCATAACCTCAAAAAAGCTATTGATTTTATCCTCGGAGATATTACTTTTAACCGATTCGTCAAACCGTAAGACCACATTTTTTGAATCGTTTCTTTTCTCTAATCCAAATTCCGTCAGGTAGATTAGTACGCCGCGCCCATCTTTGGGGTTTGGTTTACGCTCAATAAGTCCTTGCTCTTCCATCCTCTTAAGAATACGCGATAAGCTTGTTGCTTCCATACCCATCTTAGGCCCTAAAGCGGTAGAAGGTGTGCCGGTTTTAGGGTCAACACTCAACAGTGTAAAACCTATGGCCATGGTTGAATCAAACTTTTTAGCCTCTTCGTTGTACATCCGCGCTACTGCTTGCCATGTGGCCCGCAATGCGTAGTCTATTGTAATATCTTTCATACATAAGGTGGGTTGACGGTTACCAAATATACAAAAAATATATTATGCATGCATAATATATTTTTGAATTTTTAAACCAGAAGAGCAACGCTAATATGCAAATATTACTTTATTCGTAAGGGGTGAGGGCTTTCTTTAGGAAAGGAACAAATTTTTGTTAAAATCTAGATGTTGAATTTTTGGTATTAAGAACGCCCATAAATGTCTTCATAGAGATCCATATATTTAGCTTTGATAATCTTACGGCGAAGTTTTAAGGTAGGAGTAAGGTGACCTTCGTTTATATTCCATACATCTGGTGTTAAACGAAATTGTTTTACTTTCTCCCATTTGGCGAATTTTTCATTTGCCTCATCAACTTCTTGTTGGTAACGAGCCAAAACTTGTTCGTTTTTAATGATGTCTGAATTTTCAGGTATAGTAATATTATGCAATTTAGCCCATTCGTGTAAAAAGTCAAAGTCTGGTTGAATAAGGGCTGCTGGCATTTTTTCACCTTCACCTACAACCATAATTTGTTCTATAAAACGAGATTGCTTAAAACGATTTTCCAATAATTGAGGAGCAACATACTTACCTCCAGAGGTTTTGAACATTTCTTTCTTACGGTCTGTAATCTTCAAAAAGCCGTCACTATCTAACTCACCAATATCTCCTGTATGGAAATAACCATCTATGATAACCTCTGCGGTTTTCTGTGGATCTTTATAATAGCCTAGCATTACTTGAGGACCTTTTATGCAAATCTCTCCATCGGCAGCAATCTTTACTTCGGTTCTGTTTATTGGCTTACCAACGGTTCCTATACGGAAACCTCCATTACGCATATCATTTACAGAAATAACAGGCGATGTTTCCGAAAGGCCATAACCTTCCATCAGTCCAAATTCGGCAGCGTTAAAAATACGTGCTAGACGGTGTTGCAGTGCTGCACTTCCCGAAGCAATGATACCTAGGTTTCCACCAAGACCTTCTTTCCATTTACTAAAAATAAGTTTTCTGGCTATAGCTAGTTGTTGTTCATACCACCAACCATTTTTACCATAAGGCTCATATCTAAGACCTAAGTCTACCGCCCAGAAAAACAACTTCTTTTTAATACCCGTTAGTTCAGTTCCCTTAGCATATATCTTGTCATATACTTTTTTCTAAAAGCCTTGGTACGGCAGTCATTACATGTGGTTGTATTTCTTTTAGATTTTCAGAAATTACATCAAGGGATTCAGCATAGTAGATAGAAACACCTCTGTACTGGTAGAGATAAATTAACATACGCTCGTATACATGACATAGCGGTAAAAAACTTAATGCTTTGGCCTTGCCATCTTCTATGGGGAAACGACCAGAACTTTCAATGGCATTACTTACTAAGTTATCATGAGATAACATAACACCTTTGGGTCTTCCTGTTGTTCCGGAAGTATAAATTAAGGTAGCGAGGTCACCCGCTTTAACTGAATCTTTTAATTTCTCTACTTCTTCTTGGTTTGAAGTATCAGCACCAAGCTCAAGAACTTTGTTCCAGCTATCGCAATCGCTAATCTCATCAAAAGAATAGACATGTTCCAGGCTCGGGATTTGATCTCTAACAGCTTTTACCTTTTTGTATACTTCTCCGCAAGAAACAAAACAGTATTTGGCTTCTGAATGGTTCAGCACATATGCATAATCCTCTTCTGAAACGGTAGGGTAAACAGGAACGTTTTGAGCACCTAGTTGTAGAATACCAACATCCATGATATTCCATTCCGTACGGTTTGTTAAAGAAATCACCGCAATTTTGTCGTTAGGTTTTACCCCCATTCGGAGTAACGCACGACTAATTGTATTTGCTTGGTCTATGTATTCTTGAGTGGATAAAGAAACCCACTTACCGCCCTTTTTTGAGATAAGTGATTTTTCTAAATTATATTTCTCCAACTGATAGTAGGGGAAGTCAAAAAGTCGGGTAATATCTTGCATATTTTGTATCTAAATGGTCCTTGCAAATTACGAAAGAACACGGAAGTTTAAAATGAGTTTCACAAAATTAGCATCAATTTTATGAGAAATCACTATTTCACCTACTAGTAACGCACATCTTGACTGATAATTTTGTAAGACAGCAATAAAAAGAAAATGAAATAGTTATATATTTTTACATAGCATTAAGGTAAGAAAAAACTTATACACTAAAAATAATTCTTACATATCCTAAATTTTACCCATAAAGTATGCCCTAAAACTACTTATCATGAAATTCTTTTTACAAAAAATGACCTATCTGATATTATTATCGGGTATAATGGGTCAATCTCAATCAACTCCGTTTGCTTGTGATTTTAATGCGTATTTATTTCAATATAATGATATTTATGCACTAGACCTAGCTTCGGGCAGTTCATATTTAGTATCGGAAAATATTACTCCTGGGAATGTAAATGCCGTAGCTTATAATACAACAGACGGTTATATTTGGGGTTATTTATCAACTCCGTCTCAATCTATTGTTCGTATAGGAAAGGATTTTACAGTAGAGCAGCATACTATTCCGGAACTACCTACCGGTAATAAATATGTTGGCGATATTTCAACAGATGGTATCTATTACTTTAAAGCCGGTGGTGCTTCTTATTATAAAATTGATTTAAATCCCGAATCTGAAACATACCTTGAATATTTAGGACAGTTCTCCTTGAGCCAAAGCCTGTCAATAGCTGACTGGGCTTTTAATGCGAAGGATAATAAGCTGTATACCGTAGAACGAGGAACCAACGTTCTTTATAGAATTTCTGCTGAAACAGGAGTAGTGGAATCGTTGGGTGAAGTACCTATTTTAGAAGGGTTGAACTACACATTTGGTGCTGTTTATTTTGATGTAGATGGTAATTTTTATATTTCGGCCAATCAAACCGGTGCGGTCTATAAAATAGATAGCGTACAGGATATAAGTCTTGGCGTAATGAAATCCAATATTTTTGCTTTTGGTCCTGCTGCATCCAGTAATGATGGAGCAAGATGTCCTACTGCACCTGTGCCTCAAGAAGATTGTATTAATGGAGTAGATGATGATGGAGATGGGCTTGTAGATTGTGATGACCCTTCATGTTCTGGAGTGGCTTCTTGTCCAACAATTAACCTTACATCAGGAGCTAATGATGGTGGTCTAGAAAGTAATGACAGGTTATCTTCGTTGATAGGAGAGCGGAATTACAACCGGGCTAAGACCAATTATAAGTTTGATAAACTAACAGCCAAAAAGGTGATGAAAGGCGCTACTTATGCCAAGACGGGAAAATATTCACCAGATGCTATTCCTTTAAAGCAATTAGTTCCTTTAGATGTGGTTGGTGAAAGCAGTACTATAGAATCTTCTCCGGCCGATCTTTTAGATCTTACCAATGCTTCGGACATATACTCGGTAGATTACTTAAGGAAGGATGATAACATAGGCGCGTTAATGGTCATTAAGACAGATAACAAGGTCTACGAGCATAGTAAGTTTATATGCGATAGATTTCTTGGTGCTCAATTATTATCTGTATCTAATATACAGCTGCGAGAGAAGGATTTTATTAAATCTATTATTAAACAACCAGACGGAAATACAGAATTTGCATTAACCTTTTCTGCACGCTTAGATGCTAACGATGAGTTTGTTGTAGAATCGCATTGGAATATTGATGCTTACGAAGATAATGCGGCCTATTATAATTTTCAGATATGGTCTAATACTGTAGATGATTTGCTTTTGCTGGCAGATGAGATTCTGAACCTTTTAGAAGTGAATAGTCCAATTTCTGAATTTAAAGGTTCTACACCACCTCCAGTTTTTGTAAAATCGGCTAAGTATGCCAAAGGAGAAGTCATCCTCAATTTGGTAAATAATAATAAAACAGAAAAAATACAGCTAGAAGGTGGTCTTAAAAAGACAGAAACCAGCGAGACGGAAAGCATGACCTTAGCAGCGCCTATTGATGGTTATTTAGATTCCGTTGCTTTAAGCACGGGGAATATTTTCGATTTTGGTTTTAGAGTAAGTATTGCCACTGGTACTCCGGATGACCTTTTTGTAGCTGATGCCCCTTGGGGATTAGATGGCTCATCAGATGGTACCACGGTAGATAATTATGAAGTGATGCCCGTTCAAATGCCCTATATGGAAGATGGCTACCCTGTTGAACGAAATGTGGAGTTGAGCGGAAAAACATCAAGCTATATTGGAGTGTATCGCGCACTGAGTCCACGATTTACACCAGTAAATTTATCGGATTACGGAAAACTGACTTTTGAAGCTAGTGGAACAGGAGTATTAGAAGTAAAATTGTTAAAGGGCGATGGTGAATCATACACAGCAAAAGTCAATTTAACTTCCGAGACTAATACCTTTAATTTATTAGACGCAGATTTTAAAAGTTTAATGAATGCAACAACTGATTTCGCCAGCTTAAAAGTCATCAATTTTAATTTATTATCAGAAGATGGTAGTGTTGAAAATAAGCAAATGAGCCTATCCAATGTTTCTTTCAATAATAATAAAGAAAACAAGATTTTTATTTCTGAAGATACTTCAGAATCAGTGGTATACCCCAATCCTATGCAATCTGAATCTAGTCTCTATTTTTACGAAGAAAGCATAGGTACTTATACTTTTGAATTGTTTAATATGTGGCTGGTAAAAAAATCTCATCTCATGATATGAGTGGCGATACAAAAGAAGGTCAAAATATGATTTTAGTACAACGAAAAAATCTAAATTCTGGGCTTTATTTCTATAAAATCACAAGTAGTAATGATAAAGTATGGAGTAGTAAGTTAATGGTGAAATAACTGTTTTTAAACTTAGAAGTGGAGTTAAAGATGCAATTTCATTCCCTCATGACTAGCTGTAAAACCTAACTTTTCATAAAACTTTAGCGCATCGGGTCGCTTTTTGTCCGTGGTGAGTTGTACAACGTGTGCGCCTTTTTGTTTCGCACGTTGTATGGCCCATTCAAATAATTGTTGTCCTATTCCCTTACTGCGATAGTCCTCGTGTACCCGTACGGCTTCTATTTGAGCACGAACACCGCCTTGGTAAGTTAAGTAAGGAATGAAAGATAACTGCATAGATCCAATAATCCGTTCAGTTTCGTTTTCTAAAACTACCAACTCTTGGTTTTGATCTCCGTTTATAGCTTCAAAAGCATCGTAATATTTTTGGGGTAGCGGTTCTTTATAGTTCTCTCGTAGCTTGCCTAGTTTATCATTAGCCAGTAACGCTACAATTGCGGAAACATCACTTTCCTTTGCTTTTCGGATTTTCATATCTAACTAAATTATAAAAAAAACAGCGTGCACATTTAAGTACACGCTGTTTTAAAATTTGAATATGTATGTTTCTTTAGATTATTTAGTCTCCAAAATCCATTTTTTAGCATTTACAAAAGCCTCTAGTAAGGAGATACAACGTCATTAGCTCCTTCTGGGTAATATGCCCAGTTCCAAGGAAAAATAGAACGTTCAATATGTGGCATGGTTACCAAGTGGCGACCTGTGGTATCACAAAGCATAGCTGTGTTAAAGTCACTACCATTTGGGTTGGCTGGGTAGCCTTCATAACCGTATTTGGCAACAACACCGTATTGGTCTTCGTTATGTGGAAGACTAAACTTGCCTTCGCCATGAGAAATCCAAACACCTAAAGTGGTTCCTGCTAAATTTGAAAGCATAACCGAGTTGTTTTCTTGAATTTTAACCGATGTAAAGTTACTCTCGTGTTTATGTGAATCGTTGTACGTTAATCTACCATGGGTTTCGTGCTCAGGGTTGATGAGGTCTAACTCCATAAACAACTGGCAACCGTTACAAATACCAATGGATAAAGTATCTGGTCTTGCAAAGAAGTTTTTAAGAGCGGTATTCGCCTTTTCATTGTATTTAAAAGCTCCTGCCCAACCTTTGGCACTTCCTAAAACATCTGAGTTAGAAAATCCACCTACGGCACCAATAAACTGAATGTCTTCAAGGGTTTCACGACCAGAAATTAAATCGGTCATGTGAACGTCTTTTACATCAAAACCAGCTAAGTACATGGCATTTGCCATTTCTCGTTCAGAATTGCTTCCTTTTTCACGAAGGATAGCTGCTTTTGGTCGTTTTCCAGAGTTTGATGGAACAGTAGCTAAATCAACATTTTCAGGAAATTTGTACTGAAGTGGCTGATTTTTATAATTATCAAAGCGATCTTTAGCTAAGTTTTTAGCTGTTTGCTTGTTGTCTAGTAAATAGGAAGTTTTGAACCATGTGTCTCTTAAAGAGTCAATGTTCAAGCCCATTTCCATTCCTTCATTTTTGATTTTCAGAACGGTACCAGAAACTACGTTTCCTATTTTCTTGACATCTATGTTGAGGTCAGCTAATTTTTCCTCTATAGAATCATTTTTCGCTTGAAAAACAATTCCCGAATTTTCTGAGAAAAGTAATTTTATGGTGTCTTCTTCACCTAAACTAGATAAGTCTAATTCTGCGGATAAGTTGGTATCTGCAAAACATAATTCTAATAATGTAGTAATCAATCCGCCAGAAGCAACATCATGGCCAGCAACGACTTCATCTTCTTTAATCAAGTTTTGAATAGCGTTGAAAACCGTTTTAAAGTAGGCTGCATCCTTAATGGTTGGCGTCTCAGTACCTATGGCATTACGAACTTGAGCAAAAGAAGAACCTCCTAATTTATAAGAGTCTTTAGATAGGTTGATGTAGTAGATAGAACCACTATTTTTCTTTAAAACAGGCTCTACTACCTTAGTAATATCATCGCAATTTCCAGCAGCTGATATAACCACTGTACCTATAGTGCGATAACGTCACCATCTTTATATTTTTGTTTCATTGAAAGCGAATCCTTTCCCGTAGGTACATTAATACCTAAAGCAATGGAAAAGTCAGATACCGCTTCAACAGCTTCGTATAAACGGGCATCTTCACCTTCGTTTTTACAAGGCCACATCCAGTTGGCAGAAAGCGAAATGGATTTTAAATTCTCTTTTAATGGAGCCCAAATAATATTGGTCAAAGACTCGGCAATACTATTTAAACTTCCTGCCGCTGGGTCAATTAATCCGGAAATAGGGGAGTGGCCAATACTGGTGGCAATACCTTCTTTTCCTTTAAAATCTAAGGCCATAACACCGCAATTGTTCAACGGAAGTTGTAATGGTCCGGCACATTGTTGTTTGGCAACACGTCCACCAACGCAACGGTCCACTTTGTTCGTTAGCCAGTCTTTACAGGCAACAGCTTCAAGTTGTAGTAGTTGTTCTAGATAATCATGGAAAAATTCTAATGAATACTCAGGATTGGTATACGTTCTTTGAACCGTACTATCGGTCATTATAGTTTTAGGAGAACTTCCGAACATGTCTTCTAAATTCAAATCCATAGGTTTCTCACCTGTGGTAGCTGATTCAAAAGTAAATTTATGGTCACCGGTTACATCTCCTACTTCATACATTGGTGACCGTTCACGATCAGCAATACGATGCAATAAATCTATATCTTCTTTACCAATAACTAGGCCCATACGTTCTTGGGATTCGTTACCGATTATTTCTTTAGCTGATAGCGTAGGGTCACCCACCGGAAGTTTGTCTAAATCTATTTTTCCCCCAGTATCTTCAACCAATTCAGAAAGACAGTTTAAGTGTCCACCAGCACCATGATCGTGAATTGAAACAATTGGATTCACATCATTTTCTACCATACCTCTGATAGCGTTTGATGCTCTTTTTTGCATTTCTGGGTTGGAACGTTGTATAGCGTTCAATTCTATTGCGGAACTAAAAGCACCAGTATCAGCACTGGAAACGGCTGCACCGCCCATACCAATACGGTAGTTATCGCCACCTAAGATGACAATTTTATCACCATTTCTAGGCGTATCTTTTAAAGCTTGTTCTGCTTTCCCGTAACCAATACCACCGGCTTGCATAATCACTTTATCGAAACCTAGTTTTCTTGTATTTTTTGCGTTGCTGTCTTTAGATTCGTCATGTTCAAAAGTCAATACAGAACCAGTAATTAAGGGTTGCCCAAATTTATTTCCAAAATCTGAAGCACCGTTAGACGCTTTTATAAGAATGTCCATTGGTGTTTGGTACAACCATTCTCTCGCAGGGAATGCTTTTTCCCATTCTCTGTCTTCTTCCAAACGAGAATAGGCTGTCATATAAACAGCAGTTCCTGCCAATGGTAATGAACCTTTTCCACCTGCCAAACGGTCACGAATTTCTCCACCAGAACCTGTAGCAGCACCGTTAAAAGGCTCTACGGTAGTAGGGAAGTTGTGTGTTTCTGCTTTTATGGAAATAACCGAATTATACTCCGTTTCTTGGTAAAAATCGGGTTTATCGGCGCTTTTTGGTGCGAATTGGGTCACTTTTGGACCTTTTACGAAAGCTACGTTATCTTTATATGCCGAAACAATATCATTAGGAAACTCTTGCGATGTTTTCTTGATAAGCTTAAAAAGTGAAGATGGTTTTTCTATGCCATCAATTACAAAAGTACCGTTGAATATTTTATGACGACAATGTTCCGAGTTTACTTGGCTAAAACCAAAAACTTCAGAATCGGTTAATTTTCTGTCTAATTTCTTGGCCAGGTTTTCCAAATAGGTAACCTCTTCATCATTTAAGGCTAAACCTTCTTGTTTATTGTAATCGCCTATATTCTCTATTTCTAGAACCGCTTCAGGAGCAACATCAATCTGAAAAATAGACTGTGATAGTCCGTTGAATTTTTCAGAAAGCATTGGATCAAAATCGGTGAAGTTTTCGCTTGACGCTGTAAACTCTTCAATTCTAATAATGCCTTCTATACCCATGTTCTGGGTAATTTCGGTAGCATTCGTGCTCCAAGGCGTTATCATTGCTGCCCTTGGGCCAACAAAAAAGGCGTCTATAGACGCCGTATTTATTTTTGGTAGGTTGCCGAACAACCATGTAAGTTTATTATTGTTTTCCTGTGAAAGTTCTTCAACCGTTTGAACGGCAAAGACTTTAGTGGCTACATCCCCGAAGAAGTGAATCATTTAGCTTGTAAATTGATAGGTTTGAGAAAACGCAAATTTAGCCTTTAAAAGGCGCTTTTTAAAGTAGTATTGTAAAATTTTCTAACTAAAAGTTAACAGGTTGTTGATTACTTTGTATGCCTAGTTTCTCCTCTACTTGAAGCGAAAATTGCTTTGTATCATTTGAACAAACTTCTACACCATTACAGTAAGAAATTAAAAAACTAGCTTTTCTTTTCCAACAACGCCATATAGAATCCGTCAAACCCGCTTTTGGATGCATAAATCTTTTTCTCCTTAACTAAACTAAAGTCTTTTCCTTCTTCTGATGATAAGAAAGATTTGACTTGGTCATTGTTTTCTTGAGGAAGAATAGAACAGGTTGCATACACCATTTTACCACCCGGTTTTACAATTTTACTGTAGCTACGGATAATTTCATGTTGCGTTTTCATGATTTTTTCAAGAAACGCAGGCTGCATTTTCCATTTGCTATCCGGGTTTCTACGTAATACACCAATACCGGTACACGGGGCATCTATAAGTACACGGTCTGCACTACCATATAGTTTTTTGAAAACTTTGGTAGAATCAATTTCGCGAGTTTCAATATTATGGGCATCGTTTCTTCTAGCACGTCTTTTCAGCTCTTTTAATTTGCTGCCATAGATATCCATGGAGATAAGCTGACCTTTATTTTCCATAAGTGCAGCCAAGTGAAGCGATTTTCCACCTGC
Organism: Zobellia laminariae; assembly: GCF_030553095.1. GTDB lineage: Bacteria > Bacteroidota > Bacteroidia > Flavobacteriales > Flavobacteriaceae > Zobellia > Zobellia laminariae. The sequence continues at coordinate 3,498,311 of NZ_CP130738.1, forward strand.
GCCAGCGCAAGTATCAACTACACGTTGTCCTGGTTTAACATCTAAATATTCAGCAACTAATTGTGAGGATGCATCTTGAACTTCAAAATATCCTTTTTTGAACGATTCTGTAACAAAAACATTGGCACGTTCTGGTAATCTAAGCGCACTTGCATATCCTTTTACCGGTTCTACAACAATACCTTCATCAAGTAAAGCTTTACGAAGCTTTTCCTTAGTTGTTTTTAAAGTATTGGTTCTTAGAATAACTTCGGCTTGTACGTTAAGTGCTGCACTTTCTGCTGTCCATAACTTTTCACCCAAAGCTTTTTCGCAGATTTCATCTATCCAATCTGGCATAGATTCGCGGAACTTTCTAATTTTTGAAAGTTCATCAAACTTACCTTTAATACGGCGTTCTGGAGTAGGTTCTAATTGTTTCCAATCAGGTAAGCTAATTCCTTTTAAAACGGCCCATACAGCCCAAATTCTAAAAAGGTCAGGTCTACTAAAAGGTGCTTTTACTTCAGCAATTTCGGTATACAATCGCTTGTATCGAACAATTTCATAGGTGGTTTCAGCAATAAAGCCACGGTCACGAGCACCCCAGCGTTTATCAAATTTTAGTACTTTCTGTACTACCTTATCGGCATATTCTCCTTCGTTAAAAATCAAATTCAAGGCATCGATTACTGCGAAAATAAGGTTTCTATGTAGCTTCATTACAAAAAATTAAGGCTGCAAAGGTATTGTTTTGCCATTGGATTACCTGTATTTTTGAGAAACTTTGTACGTATGCGTAGTCTACTTCCCTTTTTACTTGTTATTCTCTTCATTTCCTGCTCCGAAAAACCGAAGAATGAACCCTTTACATCTGTTGAAGTAGAGATTGTTTACGAAGATTCAGTTAGCATTAGAGCTATTGAATTTATGGGAAATAGCTTGGGTTACGCAGGTAGTAATGGCGTATTTGGAAGTGTAGATATTGCTACGGGAAAAGTAAGGGAGAGTATAGAAAAGTACCATACGACTATTCCTGAATTCCGTTCCATATCCCATACATCAACAGATTTTTTTATGCTATCCGTAGCAAACCCGGCCTTGTTATACAAAACGGGTGAAAACGGACGTATGCAATTGGTCTATAAGGAAGAAGACGAAAGTGTTTTCTATGACGCTATGACTTTCTGGAACGATGCAGAAGGTATTGCTGTTGGAGATAGCATGAACGGATGTTTGAGTATTCTAATTACAAGAGATGGTGGTAATACATGGAAAAAGATGCCGTGTTCGCAATTACCAGAAGGTTTGGAAGGCGAAGGCGCTTTTGCCGCTAGCAATACTAATATTAAGGTTTTGGGAGATAAGACATGGATAGCCACTAACAAGAGCCGAATTTATTTTTCAGGTGATAAAGGGAAAACCTTATGGCAAATTTATACAACGCCCGTAAAGAGTGTTGTTGAAACCCAAGGTATTTTCTCAATTGATTTTTATAATGAAAATCTGGGAGTTGTTATTGGAGGGGATTTTCAGGACCCAGATACTAATACAGGAAATAAGGCTATAACTACAGATGGTGGTAAAACTTGGCAACTTATGGCAAATGGTCAAAATCCACAATACAAAAGCTGTATTCAATTCGTACCTTATGGTTCTGGCGGGAATGGTCTTGTAGCCATCGGGTTTACAGGTATTTCATACTCAAGTGATAGGGGAGTAACCTGGAAACAATTATCAGATGAATCATTTTACACACTACGCTTTTTAAATAATTCCGTTGCTTACGCCGCAGGAAAAAACAGAATGGCTAAACTTATTTTTAACTAGTTTAAGGTTCATTTCTGTTACTTTCACCATGTTTTTGGTGATATTTTTTAATGAGTTGTCTCTTAAAATCATTTTCAGAACGTAATAATAAAAGTGTTTTCTTAGCTGTAATGACTCCAGCCGCTTTTTTTATAAAGTCCTTTCTTATGTCTTCCTCTTCTTGTTCAAATTCAAGAAATAGTTCAACAATTTCATTCGCCTCTTTTTCTGAAAGTTTTTCGGACTCTTCTACTTTATTACGAATTTGGTTGTGCTCTTTTTCTCTAAGTACACTACGGCTATTTTCGTATTCATTATAGATAGGCCAAAAGGCTTGTGCCTCTTTACTATTCAAATTTAATCGCTCTGTTAAAAAAGCAATTTTAAGGGACTTTATTTTAGCGTAATCATGCGGTCTCTGCGCGTAAAACTGTGCAGATGCTAGTAAAAGCACCATGGTTACTAGTATTTTTTTTAATCTATTCATTGTCTTCAAGATTTAATTCGTCAAAATAATCTGTGTTCTCATTAATGTAATCTAGCACGTTTTCTTCGCTAAAACTACTATCGAACATGTCTGTCATTTCAAGTTCACTTATGGGCATTACCTCTGCTAGTTCATAGCTGGTAAGGTCTAATTCATTTTGGTTAAAATAGTTTTCAATATCCGACTGTGCTAAATCATCAAAACTAATTTCGTTTGTTTTATTAAGGTTCAACGTTAAGGCTACAACCAATATTGCAGCCATCGCCGCTACAGCGTAATAGTATTTTTTATAAGATTTTAATGGAATGACCTTATTTTGTTGGTCTTCTTTTAATTTCTGCTGGAGCTTATCACTCAACGAATCAAAGTAACCATCAGGAAGCTTAAAGCCTTCCTTCTTAGGTATAGCCGAATCTTCTCTAGATAGCTTTTCAAAAAGATTTTTATCAAACTCTTCAAAATAGCCTTCTGGGGCTTTAAACGGATTTTTTTATCGAATGGCTTCATATGCTATGCTGCTAAAGATATTCTTTTTGTTCTTTTAAATAGGATTCTATCTTCTTGGTTGCCAAGTGGTAAGAGGCTTTTAGTCCTCCGACCGATGTTTCAAGAATCTCTGATATTTCTTCGTATTTAAGCTCTTGAAAATATTTCATGTTGAATACCAACTTTTGCTTTTCAGGCAGAGTAGCTATCGCTTTTTGTAGCTTCAACTGAATTTCTTCTCCTTCAAAATATACATCTGCTTCTAGGTTTTCAACTAAACGATCTTGCAACTCACTGTCACTAACCCCCATCATTCTTGATTTGACTTTAAGAAAAGAGAGCGCTTCGTTAGTTGCTATCCTATACATCCAAGAATACAGTTTACTATCTCCTTTAAAATTTGAAATGTTTTTGTAAACCTTAATGAATGTATTCTGCAGCACATCATCCGCATCATCGTGATTCAATACGATTCTACGAATATGCCAATAGAGACGTTCTTTATAGGTCTCTACTAGCACACCAAAAGCGCTGACCTGCGTTTCTGTTTGCTGTAACTGATTTACTAAGGTTTCCTCTGCAATCAAATGAATTGTGCTTAAATTCTATAGTTAAGACTATAAATTTAGAAAAAGGTTTAATGACCTAGCTCAAAGATTGCATTTGCACTAATTTTTTATAGGAACCGTTCTTCGCGATAAGTTCATCGTGAGAGCCTTGTTCTACTATTTCGCCTTTCTGAAGTACTACTATGGTATTGGCATTTTGTATGGTAGAAAGTCTGTGTGCTATTACAATAGAAGTTCTGTTGCGCATCATTTTTTCTAGTGCATCTTGTACTAAGCGTTCACTTTCAGTATCTAGGGCAGAAGTAGCCTCATCCAAAATCATGATAGGAGGGTTCTTTAGTACTGCTCTAGCAATAGATAAACGTTGCTTTTGACCACCACTGAGTTTATTTCCGCTATCACCAATATTGGTATCGTAACCATTTGGTAGATCAGCTATGAAATCATGGGCATTGGCAATTTTAGCAGCCTCGATAATTTCTTCTTTGGAAGCATTTTCCTTTCCTAAGGAAATGTTGCTGGCCACGGTATCATTAAATAAGATGGAGTCTTGAGTAACAAGTCCCATAAGACCACGTAATGATTTTTTAGAGAGGTCTTTAATATTTTGCCCATCTATGGATATCTCACCTTCATTTACATCATAAAAACGAGTAACTAGGTTGGCAATGGTACTCTTACCACTACCTGATTGACCTACAAGAGCTACAGTTTCTCCTTTGGGAACTTTTAGATTGAAGTTCTTGAGCACATATTCATCTTCATATTTAAAGGATATGTTAATAAGTTCTATTCCGGTGTCAAAAGTTTCTTTGATAAAGGCATTAGGCTTTTCAACAATAGGATTTTCTGTTTCAAGAATCTCCATAACTCGTTCAGCAGCGGCATTTCCTTTTTTAACGCTGTACGAAGCTTTACTAATAGCTTTTGCAGGTGTTAAAATCTGATAAGAAAGTGTCATGTAGGTGATGAATAGACCTTAGTGCCAATGATTTTTCTACAAGAACCATTTGGCCACCGTACCATAAAATAACACCAATAGCCGCAATTCCAAAGAATTCACTGGTAGGTGAAGCAAGGTTTTGTCTATTAAGTAGACTGTTGGAAAAATTGAAAAATCTCTTAGTGGAAGCTTGAAATGTTCTTGAAAACCGAGATTCCGCATTGAACGCTTTTATCACGCGAAGACCCCCTAAAGTTTCTTCTAAAATGGATAAGAATAGTCCTTGTTCCTTTTGAACCTTCTCGGATTTTCGTTTTAAAGATTTTCCTATCAACGAAATTAAAAATCCCGAAAGTGGAAGAAATAAAAATACAAATAGAGTAAGTTTTGGACTTATAGATAACATAGCTATAATCGTGAAAATTATAGTCAACGGTTCTCTTACTATCAGTTCCAATATTGATAGAAAAGAATGTTGAATTTCTAAAACATCTGAGGTAATACGGGCAATCGTATCACCTTTCCTTTTCTCGGAATAATAGGATATAGGTAATTCTATAGTCTTATCATATAGCTCATTACGTAAATCTTTAAGTACGCCATTACGTAAAAAAGTAATAAAATACATGGCCAAGTAGCCAAATACATTCTTCATGAAAAACATACCGATAACTAATGCTACCATAAGCATCAAGACGTCTCCCTGGTTGCCATCCTGACTTCTTTCGGTAACGAAAAAATTCAGGTACTCCATGATGTAATCCTTGGCTTTTGAAATTCCGGTCCAAGCCGGCTTTTCATAAACAGGTTCTGTTTGGTTAAACAGAACCGTTAGCATAGGGAACAAAGAAATCATTGCCATTGTTGAAAACAAGGCATAGAGTATGTTAGATACAATATTTAAAAAAGCGTAAATTTTGTACGGTTTAGCAAACCGAAGAATCTTTTAAAATACTCCATTAACCGAGATTAAGTTCCCTAAGAATGTTTTGAATTTTAATATCAAGTTCTTTAGAGACCTTTTTGAAATCTTCCGCTTTGTCCAATTTCGTGTTTGTACTGATATAAAACTTAACCTTAGGTTCAGTTCCACTTGGCCTTGCAGCTATTCTGGTACCGTCTTCAGTTTCGTATATCAATACGTTAGATTTTGGAATATCTATTGCTTTTTCTTCACCAGTAAGTACATTTTTGGCGATAGAAGTATTGTAGTCTTCAATCCATTTTACTTTTGAACCAGCTACGGAAGAAACAGGATTCTCTTTAAAGTCTTTCAACATTTGTTTGATTTCTTCAGCACCGCTCATTCCCTTTTTAGTAATAGAAATAAGTTTTTCTTTATAGAAACCATAATCAACATAACAGTCAATTAATTGTTTGTAAAATGAGCTACCATTGGCTTTTGCCTGAGCTGCTATTTCACAAGCCAGTAGGGTAGAGGTAACGGCATCTTTGTCACGAACAAAATCGCCTACCATATAACCAAAGCTTTCTTCTCCACCACCAATAAAATTAGATTCTGGGAAGTCTTTTATCATCTTTCCAATCCATTTAAAACCAGTAAGAGCGGTCTTAAATTCTACGCCGTAGGCTTTTGCCATGGCTTCCATCATTGGAGTAGAAACGATTGTAGTTGCAATGAATTCATTGCCTTTAAATCCTTTTTGTTTTTGTTGGTCCAAAAGAAATTTGGTCATCAAAATCATGGCTTGGTTGCCATTAACGATTTCCATTTCTCCGTCAAGGTTACGAACTGCAATACCTAAACGGTCACTATCAGGGTCTGTACCAATAACCATATCAGCACCTATTTCTTTGGCCTTAGTAACCGCCATAGAAAGAGCTTCTGGCTCCTCAGGGTTTGGTGATTTTACAGTTGGGAAATCTCCATTTGGTTTAGCTTGCTCTTCAATTATGGTTACATTCTTATAACCTGCTCTTTTCAATACCTCTGGAATAGCAGTTATTGATGTTCCGTGAAGCGAAGTGAAAACGAGTTTAAAATCGTCTTTACCGGCAGCATTAAAATTCCCTTTAGCTACAGAAGCTTCAATAAAAGCTTCATCCACATCTTTATCTATAATCTCAATAAGACTATCGTTTGCCTCAAAATTTATATCTTCAAAAGAAAGCGAGTTGATTTTAGAAATGATTTCGCCATCTTGTGGTGGTACAATTTGTCCGCCATCTGTCCAGTATACTTTATAACCGTTGTATTCTGGTGGGTTGTGAGAGGCAGTCAAGACAATACCTGCATGACACTCTAAATGTCTTACGGCAAATGAAAGCTCTGGAGTAGTACGCAATTCTGAAAACAAGTAAACCTTGATACCGTTTGCAGAAAGGACTTCCGCCACAGTTCTTGCTAGGGTATCACTATTATGACGGCAATCAAAAGCGATAACCACTTTTAAATCTTTTTTACCGTATGTTTTTATAATATAGTTACTAAGGCCTTGTGTGCTTTTGCCTAAAGTATATTTGTTTATTCTATTTGTACCTACGCCCATAACACCGCGCATACCACCCGTACCAAATTCCATTTGTTTGTAAAAACGGTCTTTTAGCTCATCGGTATCGTTATCGATTAAGTTTTGGACTTCTTTTCTTACTTCTGGGTCAAAAAAATCGGTTAACCAAGATTTGGCGGTATTTAAAATGGCATCCATAGTCGTGTCTATATTATGTGTGTTTATTAGCGTTTAAAATTACGAAGAATATTGCTTTGCTTTTGCGTCTGAGCCTATTTCTTCGGAAATGGTATAACGTGTTTCGTTTTTTCGTGATCTTATTAAAATTTCGCCTAAAAATCCGGCTAAAAATAATTGAGTACCAATAATCATTGCAGTAAGCGCAATGAAAAATTGTGGTCGATCAGTTATTAATCGTCCATAAGGGTTGATAAAAAGCTTATCGACACCTAAATAAATGGCGAAACCGAAGCCTATGATGAACATTAGGACTCCTAAAGCCCCAAATAAATGCATGGGTTGACGACCAAATTTAGATACAAACCAAATGGTGAGCAAATCTAAAAAACCGTTTATAAAACGTTCCATTCCAAATTTGGTTTTACCATACTTGCGGGCTTGATGCTTAACAACTTTTTCTCCTATGTTACCGTAACCGGCATTTTTTGCTAAAACGGGAATGTAACGATGCATTTCGCCTGAAACTTCAATGGTTTTAATTACCTTTTTATCAAAAGCTTTTAATCCGCAATTAAAGTCGTGGAGCTTTACGCCCGAAGTTCGTCTAGCAGCCCAGTTGAATAGCTTAGAAGGCATGTTCTTGAAGAGAACAGAATCAAAACGTTTTTTCTTCCAACCAGAAACTAAATCAAACTTGTCTTCCTTTATTAATCGGTACAGTTCAGGAATTTCTTCTGGATCATCCTGCAGGTCGGCATCCATAGTAATAACTACATTGCCTTCTGCTGCTTTAAAGCCAGCGTGTAGTGCTTGAGATTTACCAAAATTAGTTCTGAATCGTAATCCTTTTACATTTGGGTTAGATTCAGAGAGTCCTGTAATAATCTTCCAAGAATCATCAGTACTACCATCATCAATAAAAAGAATCTCGTAGCTAAAGTCATTGGAGCGTAATACGGTTACAATCCAATCATGAAGTTCTTTTAAAGATTCTTCTTCGTTAAGTAAGGGTATAATTATGGACAGATCCATTCACAGTTTCTATAAGTCTGACCAAAAATACAATTTTGATACTGAAGTCATTTAAACTTTTAGGCTATAACGCTTCTTTCTTAATGGGGACTTAATTTTTAGTTTTACAATTTATAATATACGAATAAGTTAAGATATTGATAATTATGAAATTAAGAAGCTTAACCGAATATAAATTAGTAAATATTAAAAAAGATATTTAATAGGCCGGCTTCTCTTTTTTAAGAATTAGACCGGTAATAACACCTACAACAAGACCTATAAGAATGTTCATGATTAAAATTATTGGATAAGACATCCAAGAGAATGACTTCTGCATTTCAATACCTTTATCAATCTCTTCCTCGGTTAGTTTAGGGTTATCTATTAAGGCTTCCTGTTTTGCAATCTCATACATCTTATCCATGTATTCTGGTTCTACATAACTAGAGAAAACATAAAAATAAAGTATACCTAAGATACCCGCTATGAGAGCAACGCCCGCACCAACTTTTAAGGCCTCGGAAATTGTAAGATAATTTAGATTACTTTTTTTAAATTGATAGATACCTAATACTATACCAACAATTAAAATTAAAGTTTGCGTACCTTGAACTGCAAGACCACGTTCATAATGCATGTCCATAGTATAGAGCATTATACCAAATGCAATGCCAATACCGCCTACAAGCAGGCCGTAATTAAAAGCAAACTTTCCTGTTTCAGCTTTACTTTCTTCCATTTTGTTATCTTTTTTGGTTGTTTTCAAAGTTAGTGGTTGTTTTTGTTTCTTTGTTACAGAAGAAAATATCTTTTTTTGTTTCTTTTTTTAGGATTTAGATTGTGGGTTAAATAAAATTAATTAAATTTGCAGCCTTAAAATGAGTGCCTGTTGGAATGGGTGCGTAAAATTTTATTTATAATGAAGAAAGATATACACCCAGAAAATTATAGATTAGTAGCTTTTAAAGACATGTCTAACGACGAGGTTTTTTTAACTAAATCTACAGCGGTTACCAAAGAAACTTTAGAAGTTGACGGTGTTGAATACCCAGTTGTAAAATTGGAAATTTCAAGAACATCTCATCCTTTTTATACTGGTAAAGCTAAACTTCTGGATACTGCAGGACGTATTGATAAGTTCAAGAACAAATACGACAAGTTTAAGAAAAAACCAGCAGCTCCAGCACCGGCAGCTACTGAAGAGAAAGCTGATACAGAAGAAAAATAATTTCTTTTATAATATATTTACAAAGCCTCCACAATTGTCGGAGGCTTTTTTAGTTTATAACATGGCCAATATTTGTACGATTGACCAGACGGATTAGAAAAGCAGAATACTTATTTTAGCAAAAAAATAACCAGCCATGAACTACATTCTTTTTGACGGTACGGTAAGAGAGAACTTATTACCCTTTACTTTTACAAGGCCTGTAGCCGATATACGCGTAGGTATATTGACCATAAGGGAAAAGTGGGAAAAGTATTTGGGGAATACCACAACTACCATAACCGAAGAGTATCTATCTGAGAAGTTCCCAATGGTTGAGATGGAGGAAAATGTACTGATTAACGCTTCTTTTTTACCGAATCAAAAATTGATAGACCTAGTTCAGGACTTAAAAGAAAACGAGGCTATTTTTCAAGGTGATGAAGTCATCGCTTTTTTTACCAATGAAAGTCAAGAAGAAGTAGATTTTGATACTTATATGCAAATTGAATTTGAAGACGAATTAATCCAAATAGTGAATACTTGGGATATTTTCTCTAAAAATGGAGCAGCCTTACAGGCGGATTTTGATTTTATAACCGCTGGAAGAAAAAGTCAGCCTATTCCTAAAAGCAATACTTTAATACACCCTGAGCGAATTTTCATGGAAGAAGGTGCCACGGTAGAACATAGTATTTTGAACGCTACGGATGGTCCAATTTATTTAGGTAAAAACTCAGAGGTGTGGGAAGGTAATCTTATTCGCGGCGCTTTTGCACTTTGTGATAATGCGGTTGTAAAAATGGGAGCCAAAATTTATGGAGCTACTACTATAGGACCTTACGGAAAGGTTTGTGGTGAAATTAGCAACTCTGTAATTTTTGGATACTCTAGTAAGGGTCACGAGGGATATCTGGGTAATGCTGTTTTAGGTGAGTGGTGTAATATTGGTGCAGATTCTAATAACTCCAACCTTAAAAACAACTATGCTAATGTCCGTATATGGAATTATGCCAGCGAAAGTTTTGAGCAAACCGGCTTGCAGTTTTGCGGCCTAATGATGGGTGATCATAGCAAAACGGCTATAAATACAATGTTCAATACAGGTACGGTAATAGGAGTAAACTGTAATATTTATGTTATGGTTTTCCACGTAATTTTGTCCCTAGTTTTAGTTGGGGTGGGGCTTCAGGTTTCTCTACTTATGGTACATCAAAAGCTTTTGAGACGGCCAAAGTTATGATGGCCAGAAGAAATGTAGAGTTTGATGATAAGGAAGCCCGTATTTTAGAACACGTCTTTGAGTTAACTAAAAAGTGGCGTAACTACTAATTTTTTTCTGTTTACTATTTATTTTGAGAAGCTGCCAATTGTTTTAAAATGGTCACTATGCTTTTGGCATTTTCAATACTAGGAGCTTCAATCTCAATGCTGTTTTCGTAGTTTTGAACCTCACCATCTTCGTAAACCTTTACTAGTTTTTCAGAAGACTTGATACCAATTTCTGCCCAAACCCTTTTTCCGGACACCTTAACTTTACTGTTTTGTTTGTTTAAGTCTTGAGCGCTGAATTCAAAAACATTTTCAATAGTCTTTTTGGAGCTAGATTCTATTTTGGTAAATCTAAATGTGCTAGTTTCTGTTTCTAAAAGTTCTATTTGTTGTTCGTATTGGAGGTTGGTGCTTTGTACAGGTTTTATTTCGTTGCTAAGTAGTGATAATGCTTCTTCTAAGCTGGTTTCATATTCTTCGGTACTTTTTATTGTCTGGTTCTCAAAGTGCTTTATTAAGGATTGTAAGGCTTCTTTACCAATAAGAGCCTCGTCATAAGAATTGAAGTATACGAAAAGCTGTTTTTCGTAATCCTCTGTTTCACCATTGAGGGTGTGACCAATATAGTAGTCACCTTTATTGGTGTTTAAAACAAGGTAAAGTCTTGTTTTCTTATCTTTAAAACTTATGCTATTTTCATTTATATCCGTAAGGTTAAAGAAATATAGATGCTCCTCATTTTTGTCGGATATCGTTTCTTTTTGAGAAAAAGTGGACATGTAATCATCTAAAGTAAGGTTTTGAACTGTTGTTCTGCCGTCAGATTCTATACCATCAATATTGTCGTTTATATACTTTAATGCATTCTCTATGGTCGTGACATCCGGTTTGGAGGAGTCAAATTCTGTTTTTGCTAGTGGAGCAACACCTTTAAGGACCTTATGTATGTTTTTTCCATTGGCTAATGAATTAGCATAAAATAGCACTTTATCAGTATAACCTTTAAGAACGTCATCGCTATGGAACTTAATGCCTGCAATATCTTTTTTCGTACCCATTTCAATAAGAAACTCATCGCCGGAAATCTTATAATTTACCGAGTTAGGATTTAGTAGGGATAAGTTAAATTCAAAACGTTCCTTTTTTGACCCCAATGTTCGTTCCAAAATAACGAGACCATAAGGTCTTTTGGCATCTGGGTTAAGCTGTTGTACTATTTCGTGTTTTGGTAGATTAATATTACTAATATTATTTTTTAGCCATTGCAAGTGCTCGTCATAAGAATTTAAAACAAGTGTCTTTTTATCAACTTCAATTGCTTCAGGAATGGCATCTTCAATAGCATTTTCTAAATCACGGCCGTTATCTGCATTTAGGCCATATAAGGTAAAACTTGGTATGTAAGCTATTTTGTCACCTTCATCCGTTATTCTTTTAATTAGCTTTTGTTTTCCTTTAACCGTTAATTCTATAAGAAAAACATCTCGTTTTGTAAAAGACCTAACTGCATTTGTATTAATGTCCGAAAGTGCAAACGAGTATGTGGTTGCAACTTCGTTCCCTTTACTATTTACTTCGCGAACCGTATAATCATAATAATAGGGGAACTGGTAGTAAGCTCTTGGTTAAAAGTTAATTTATTTGCTTCTACCGAGCTCAGTAATTCTTGAATTTTGGCTATTTTCTCTTGTAAAATTGCTTCTTGAGCAAGTGTAATACTAGAAGTGAATAGTATAAAAATTAATAGGATAGGAGCTAGGTATGAAGGAATGTTTTTAGAAGTAAAAATCACAGTAGTTGGTTTCAAGAGTTAATGGTTGATTAGCGTATAAACTGCTTACAAACAAGTGTTTTGTTTTCGGTCAAATATAGAATATTAGATTAAGAGCGGCAGGTAAAGACGTGTTTTTAATGGGTTAATAAATTGATACCGTTCATGTTTGCTATGGGCTAGGTACAAGTTTGTATATTTGCATTCTCTAAAAAAAAATATAGTTTCAATTGAATACGAAAGCGGAAAGAGATCAGGATATGAAAAAGAAAGTTGCCTTCTATACATTGGGCTGTAAACTCAATTTTTCTGAAACTTCTACTATAGCAAGAGGTTTTCAGGAAGACGGTTTTGACCGTGTAGATTTCTCGGAATACGCAGATATGTATGTAATTAATACGTGTTCGGTAACGGAAAATGCAGATAAAAGATTCAAAACGATAGTAAAACAAGCGCAAAAAATTAATCCTGAAGCTTTTGTGGCGGCAATTGGTTGCTATGCACAATTAAAACCAGAAGAACTGGCTGCGGTAGATGGGGTAGATTTGGTTTTGGGTGCGACAGAGAAATTTAAGATAGGAGATTATATAAACGACCTGACCAAAAATGATTTTGGCGAAGTTCATTCCTGTGAGATAGAAGATGCAGATTTTTATGTGGGCAGCTATGCTATTGGAGACCGAACGCGCGCTTTTCTTAAGGTTCAAGACGGATGTGATTATAAATGTACCTATTGCACCATTCCTTTGGCCAGAGGTATTTCGCGGAGTGATACATTGCAGAATGTATTAAATAATGCTGCTGAGATATCTGCGAAGGGTATTAAGGAGATTGTATTGACCGGAGTGAATATAGGAGACTATGGAAAGGGTGAATTTGGAAATAAGACACATGAACATACATTTCTAGACTTGGTAAAGGCATTAGATGGGGTAGAGGGTATTCATCGTTTACGTATATCATCTATAGAACCTAATTTATTGAAGAATGAAACCATAGATTTCGTTTCTCAGAGCAATTCATTTGTACCACATTTTCATATTCCATTACAGAGTGGTAGTGATGATATTTTAAAATTAATGCGGCGCAGGTATATGAGCGGGTTATATATAGATAGGGTCAATAAGATTAAAGAAACCATGCCTCATGCATGTATAGGTGTTGATGTTATTGTTGGTTTTCCGGGAGAAACAGATGAGCACTTTTTAGAAACCTACCATTTTCTTAATGAACTAGACATATCCTATTTGCATGTTTTTACGTATTCGGAACGAGATAATACGGCTGCTGTAGAAATGGATGGTGTGGTGTCTAAGCAGGTGAGAAGTAAGCGTAGTAAGATGCTTCGTGGGCTTTCCGTTAAAAAAAGAAGGGCTTTTTATGAAAGTCAATTAGGTAAAACGTACCAAGTGCTTTTTGAAGGCGAGAATAAAGAAGGGTACATTCACGGGTTTACCAGTAATTATGTTAAGGTTAAATCTCCATGGAATCCAGAATTAGTTAATACTTTACATAATGTATCTCTTACGGAGATAGATGAGGACGGCCTTGTTCGTTTTGATTTTGAAAAGATTGCCACTAAGGTTTAGGACAAAAAAAATCCCGCTAGTTGCGGGATTCATCTTCAAAAAAAACTTTGAAATACGTTAGATTCTTATGCCTACGGGCAACATTTCTTTGTACTGTCTGTTTTTGCGTAAAAAACCAGCAATTTGTGGACTCGTAGGGACTACTCTAAGATTCTGCTCCTGAATACGGTGAAGAACCGACTTGATAAAATCTTCTTTGAAACCCTCTTTTGTGATTTCCTCAGGCACTACTAATTTTGTTAGAAATACTTTACGTTCTTGCGAAGAATACTCGATTTTGGCTAAGATGCCTTCAACCGTAGTTTCGAATTGACGCAAGAAAGTGTTGTCAATAATTTCTACTTCATTCATATAGTTTGATTTTAGATGACGGCAAGAGGTAAGAAAATCACGGTGTTCTCAAATCGCAATTTTGTATACTTTTGCTCATATTTGTATAAACTATGGAAATCCCCCAAAGTCGATAGCAAAAGTAGTGAAAATAATGTTAATTTCCTAACAATTCCTATGCGTTGTAATAATGAGCGATTCTAAGATTCATATATATTTTATGCCATAATGGCAGCCAACCCATCAATATTTAAAAATATTGCACTACCAGAGCATAAATTTGAACAACATCTCTTGGAATGGTTCGTACCTGAGAAAAATATGTCTTTGGAAGCATATGCCAAAAAAATGAACGAAAACATTCACCATGAAAATGCCGTTTTAATAGGGGTGTCATTTGGTGGTATGTTGGTGCAAGAGATGGCTAGGTTTAAATCATTTCGGAAAATTATAGTTGTTTCAAGTATTAAAGATGCATCGGAGCTGCCAAAGCGCATGATTTTTGCCAAATACACGAATGTTCACAAGCTCTTACCAACTGGTATAGTTAACAATATGGAACTTTTGACCAAATATGCTTTTGGGGAAAATGTAAATAAGCGTTTGGCGCTTTATGAAAAATACCTCTCTATCAGAGATAAATATTACATAGATTGGTCTATTGATCAGATTGTCAATTGGAAACAAGTTGAGCCAATTGGGGCTAGTTCATATTCATGGAGACAAAGATGTTGTTTTTCCTATAGAAAATATTAAAGACTGTATTACTGTAAAAAACGGTACACACACCATGATTATTCATAGAGCTAGATGGTTTAACGAGCATTTGCCCACAATTATTTTGCAATAAATGAGTTGTATTAATAGACTCGTTTCCCCCTTTGCACTAATCACATTCATAAGGTCTGATTTTGAATAAAGACAATTAGATCTGGCTTTTGAGATAATTAAAGTCAATGCTGAATATGAGTGCGTTTCATGTAGAAAAAATAGAAAAGAGTTTATTAACTTTGAATAAACCGTACAATACCAAAAAATGAAGATTTTAAAGAATGTATTGATGCTCTTGGGCGTCTTTTTTGTCGTGAGTACTTTGATATTTGCCGTTCAGAACAATGCGGAGCCTGCTGAAGGTGATGCAGATTATGCTGAAAATGAAGCAAAAGAAGTAGATAAAAGCGTTGCCGAAGGGTACCGTATTTCAGCCATAGAAATACCTGAAGACTTAAATTTTGCAGGTGAGGTAGTCCCTCAGGATGACCCAGAGGTTATGGAGCGAATAGATCGTGAGTTCTTGGTTAATACGTATTGGCAGTCAAATGCTGTGTTATTAATAAAAAGGGCTAATATGTATTTTCCTATTATAGAGCCTATTTTAGCTAAGAATGGTATTCCTGATGATTTTAAATATTTGGCCGTTGCAGAAAGCGGACTTCAGAATGTAAAGTCACATGCGGGTGCTGCTGGTTTCTGGCAAATTATGAAAGCTACTGGTAAGGAGCATGGCTTGGAGGTAAACGGAAACGTAGACGAGCGTTATAATTTGGAAAAGGCTACTGAGGTAGCTTGTGAATATTTAAACAGAAACTACAAAAGGTATGGCAGTTGGACGTTGACTGCTGCTTCATATAATGCAGGTGCAGGTGCTATTAATAAGTATTTGGGTATCCAGCAAGTAAGTAATTACTATGATCTTCTTTTAGGGCAGGAGACAGGTAGATATGTATTTCGTATTATGGCCATAAAAGAAATATTAAGCCACCCAGAGAAGTATGGTTTTGATATTGATAAAGAAGATATGTACATAAGGCAGTTCCTACTTTTAAAGTAGAATTAGATGAGCCTGTATTAAGCTTTGCAGATTACGCGCAACAGTATGAAATCAATTATAAAATATTAAAAAGACATAACCCTTGGCTTAGAGAGGCGCACTTGAACAACAGTTCGCGTAAAAAATATATTGTTGAAATCCCTAATAAGGGATATTATAAAATTGGCAAATAGTTAATTTTAAAGCCTCAATGCGTTATATTAATTTCGCATTGAGGTCATTTTACTCCACTTTATTTCCCATCTTTAAATGCTAGTTCGCTTAGAATGTTCTAAGAGTTTATTCAGCAACCACAAAGATGGAGACCGCACTACAACTTTTTAATGATAATCTCTGGTTAATTCTTTTAACGATTAATTATGGGCTTGTTATTGTGCTTTCCTTTTTTATCCTTTTAAAGAATAAGAACCCGGTAAAGACGCTTTCGTTTCTTTTTGCTCTTGCTGTATTGCCTTTTTTAGGATTAATCGTTTACTATCTATTTGGGCAAGACTATAGAAAATCTAAAATTTTTGAAAAGAAATATTTTCTTGATAATAAGAAAATAATGGAATGGCGGGCCAATTTTAAATTGGATTGTGAGGAAAGAGAAGACTTTGAAGAAACTTATGGCGAGGGTATTTTTAAAGTGTATAAATTATTGAAAAACAACGAGAAAGCTGTTCTTACTTTTGATAATACTGTAGAGATATTAATTAATGGCGAAGAGAAATTCAGGCGTTTGTTTGAGGATTTAAGAAATGCCGAGAGTCATATTCATATAGAATATTTTGTTCTTTTTAGTGATGAACTTGGGAATAAGATTATAGATATCCTTATAGAAAAAGCAAAGGCAGGTGTTAAAGTCAGGTTGGTTTATGATGATGTAGGTAGCAAGATAGCGAGGAGTGTAAAACATAAAATGACCAAATCTGGAATTGAGCATTACGCATTTATGCCTGTTATTTTTTCCAATTCTACGGGTAAGCTAAATTATAGAGACCATAGGAAGATTGTGGTCATAGACGGGAAGGTTGGCTACGTAGGAGGTATAAACATGGCCAAACGTTATGATAACTCATATGATAATCCACGGTATTGGAGAGATACACATTTAAGGCTTCGGGGTGCGGCAGTGGGTTCGTTGCAATCGTCTTTTTTATTGAATTGGAACTTTGCTTCGCATAATGAAGTAGAAATAGAAAAATCATTTTTTCCAAAAAGTAAACCGGAGATGAATCAACCCGTAGCTGTACAGATTGCAGCTAGCGGGCCAGACACGGATTGGGCTAATATTATGGAAGCTATCTTTTGCGCCATTAGTTCGGCAAAGGAACGCATTTATATTACTTCGCCTTATTTCATGCCTAATGATGCTATTCTAACAGCCTTAGCTACCGCTGCAAGAAGTGGTATTGATGTTCGGGTGATCGTTCCTTATGAGTCTGATTCTTGGGCAGCGCAGTATGCCGGCGACTCTTATATTGAGTACTGTTTGGAATCAGGCATAAAAATCTATAGGTATACAAAAGGATTTATCCATGCCAAGACTATGGTTATAGATGATTTGTTTTCAACCGTAGGAACCGCCAATTTAGATTACAGAAGTTTTTCCATCAACTTTGAAATCAATGCTATGCTTTACAACAAGGAAATAAACCTTAAGCTCGCAGCCACTTTCTTAGATGACCTAAAGGAATGCGAAGAAGTTGAATTAGAAAGATGGCAAAACCGTGGTCTAACACGTAAACTAAAGGAGTCTTTTAGCAGGCTATGGGCACCGCTTCTATAGTGCTAAACAATTTATTAGATACAGATTCTAAATACCTACAGGCAGTTAGATTTTCTTCATCTGCTGTTGCATCATTTTTATCTGGTCAGTAAGCATATTGCTCTTATCTAGCTTTTTAGCTTCTCTTAAAAGAGTTGTAGCTTCTCTTTTTCTTCTTTTTTGCATAGCAATACCTGCAAGACTTAATTTAGCCATAGCTATATCATAATCCATGGTAAGGCCTAACTTCAATGCTTTTTTGAAATATTTTTCAGCCTGTGTTAAGTTCTTTTGAGAAAGTATAATACCGTGTAGGTAGTTAAAGTACCCTTGTTGCTTTGTAACCAATGCAGCTTCTGGGTTTTTAATTTTATCAAGCCATTTTTGAGTTCCTTCTAAATCTTGCTTTCTCATGCGAAGAAAAGCCAATAGAATAATTTCGTTTCTGAAATAAAGAAAAATAAAGATTGACGATAAAAGAATTAAAGCAATTCCGTTGCCAATATTTCCTTCTATAAATTGATATATGGCATATGCTATGATAAGTCCTGCTATGACTAGTTTAAGATTTTTGTTGAACATGTGTATTAATTATTGATCGGTTCGTTTAAATTAGGAATGAGTTCGTATGATGTAAAAGACGCTATAGTTGTGGGTATTTCTTGGTCTTGCATTTGAGTCATGCTAGATGATCCTGTAGAAGTACCTTCTACAGTCATTTTCTTAATAAATCCTGTAATGGCATTAGTAGTAATATTTGTTTTCTGAGTACCTTTAAGATGCATTGCTGTTGCAGCTTCGGTAACATCCATTATAACATCTGCTGTTCCTGTTAGGTTTATAGTGTCGGCAGAAACTGCTTTTAGGGTCCAAGTGTTGTTGGCTTGCAATTTGCCCGAATATTGGTTTTTCCAGGTATCCTCTAATTTCACTTTTTTAGAAGGATAAATAAAGGTCATTTGTTTATAGCTGTTAGAAAGTGCCTCTGACCCAAATTCTTTTTCCAAAGATTTTTTCATCATATTCAAAGAAAATTGGTCTTCAAGACCAGATGCTTCGGCCATTTTAGTTACAAGATTGTCACCACCTTTTACTTCAATAATATCACCTGTTTTAGATAGGATAATGTTTACAGGGTGGTTTAGAAGGCTATGGAAAATTTGCGATTGCATATTGCTTTCGTCTACTTATGGGCATGTACATCCATTAGCTCTCCTTGTATGCTAGAAGACATATTTAGATTAAGATCCTTAAATTCTAAAGCTATCTTATATGTGGTATCTCTTACTTCTAGTACCTTAAACTCTAGAATACCGTTAATTTTATTGGTCAGGATGTGAGAGGCTCCATCCAGTTCTTGTGTAATGGTTTGCTCGGCGTTTTGTTTTACGGTGAAGACGGCGTTTTTCTCTAATTTGTATTCAAGTTGTGTCTGAGCTAAAGAAACGGTACTTGAAAGAACAATAAAAATAATGCCCAAAAAGTTTCTCATATATTGAATCTGTTGCTATAATCCGATTTTGGCAAAAGTAATAAAAACCTATCGCTAGGCGGCAGGCATTCAATAAAAATATTTTTACAAATGTATTTGGCAAAGCCAAAAGTCTTCGTATATTTGCGCCCAGTTTTAGCGAGCGGTTTCGCTATTTCTTATCACACAAAGAAAAGGATAATACAATGCCCGGACAGAAAAGAACATATCAGCCTTCAAAGAGAAAAAGAAGAAATAAACATGGATTTAGGGAGCGTATGGCATCCGTAAACGGAAGAAAAGTTTTAGCTCGTAGAAGAGCTAAAGGAAGAAAAAAACTTTCTGTATCCTCTGAACCGAGACATAAGAAATAATGATTTTATTTTTTAAGAAATATATAGGTGTTACTTTTTATAAGTAACACCTTTTTTTATGTCAGATTTGTATTGATATTTGTAACAAATTATAGCCAAAGTTTTAAAGAATACAACTAATGCCAAAAAGAAAAGATTTAAAATCCATACTACTGATCGGTTCCGGTCCCATTGTTATAGGTCAAGCTTGTGAATTTGATTATGCAGGTTCACAGTCTTTACGTTCATTACGTGAAGACGGTATTGAGACTATATTGATAAATAGTAATCCGGCAACAATTATGACGGATCCATCAATGGCTGATCATGTGTATTTGAAACCGTTGACTACCAAGTCAATAATTGAAATACTAAAAGAACACCCGCAAATTGATGCAGTGCTACCAACTATGGGTGGCCAGACCGCTCTTAATTTGTGTATAGAGGCAGATGAAAAGGGAATTTGGAAAGATTTTGGAGTAGATCTTATTGGTGTTGATATTGATGCGATAAACATTACTGAAGATCGTGAGCAATTCCGTGAGTTAATGCTTAAAATTGGTGTAGGCATGGCACCGCAGGCAACGGCTACATCATTTCTGAAAGGAAAAGAAATAGCTCAGGAATTTGGCTTTCCATTAGTAATTAGGGCATCGTACACTTTAGGTGGTGCAGGAGCTGCTATAGTATACAAACCAGAAGATTTTGATGAGTTACTAAGTCGTGGATTAGAAATTTCTCCTATTCATGAAGTAATGATCGATAAAGCCTTATTGGGCTGGAAAGAATATGAGTTAGAGTTATTGCGTGATGATAATGATAACGTAGTTATTATTTGTGCAATAGAAAATATGGATCCGATGGGTATTCATACCGGAGATTCTATAACGGTTGCGCCGGCAATGACCTTGTCTGATAGAACGTACCAAAAAATGCGTGATATGGCAATTCATATGATGCGTAGTATTGGTGATTTTGCCGGAGGATGTAACGTGCAGTTTGCAGTTAGTCCTGATGATGATGAAGATATTATTGCAATTGAGATTAACCCAAGGGTTTCTCGTTCTTCTGCTTTAGCTTCAAAAGCAACCGGGTATCCTATTGCCAAGATTGCAACTAAATTAGCTATCGGGTATCATTTAAATGAATTAGACAATCAAATTACAAAATCTACTTCTGCTTTATTTGAACCGACTTTAGATTATGTAATTGTAAAAATACCACGTTGGAACTTTGATAAATTTGAAGGTTCTGACCGTACTTTAGGACTTCAGATGAAATCTGTTGGAGAAGTAATGGGTATTGGACGTTCGTTTCAAGAGGCATTGCACAAAGCAACCCAGTCTCTGGAAATAAAAAGAAACGGATTAGGTGCGGATGGTAAAGGGTATACCAATTACGACCAAATCATTCAGAAATTGACCGTCCCAAGTTGGGATAGGGTTTTTGTAATCTATGATGCAATCCAATTGGGTATCCCGTTGTCACGAATCCATGAGATTACAAAAATTGATATGTGGTTCTTAAAACAATATGAAGAACTTCATTTATTAGAAAAAGAGATTTCTACTTATACTATTGCAACGCTTACCAAAGACTTGATGTTGGAAGCTAAGCAAAAAGGTTTTGCGGATAGACAGATTGCTCACATGCTAGATTGCTACGAGAGCGAAGTACACAAGAAGCGTACGGAAGAAATGAACATTAATAGGGTCTACAAATTAGTAGATACCTGTGCAGCCGAGTTTAAGGCGATGACTCCATACTACTATTCTACTTTTGAAGCAGAAATAGAAAAGCCAGACGGAACGCGTTATGTAGAGAATGATAGTATTGTTACCGACCGTAAGAAAATTGTAGTTCTTGGTTCTGGTCCAAACAGGATTGGGCAGGGAATTGAATTTGATTACTGTTGTGTACATGGCGTATTGGCTGCAGCGGAATGTGGTTATGAAACTATCATGATCAATTGTAACCCTGAAACGGTTTCAACCGATTTTGATACAGCGGACAAACTTTATTTTGAGCCCGTTTTTTGGGAGCATATCTACGACATTATCCGTCATGAGAAGCCAGAAGGGGTTATTGTACAGTTAGGTGGGCAGACAGCTTTAAAATTAGCTGAAAAACTATCTAAATACGGAATCAAAATTATAGGAACTAGTTTTGAAGCATTAGATTTAGCTGAAGATAGAGGTAGTTTCTCTGAAATGCTGAAAGAAAATAATATTCCTTTTCCTCAGTATGGTATTGCGGAAACAGCAGATGAGGCTTTAGCACTTGCAGATGAATTGGATTTTCCATTACTAGTAAGACCATCCTATGTACTAGGAGGGCAGGGAATGAAGATTGTAATCAATAAAGAAGAACTAGAATCTCATGTAGTAGACCTTCTTAGAAAAATCCCGAACAACAAATTACTTTTAGACCATTATTTAGATGGAGCTATTGAGGCAGAAGCCGATGCAATTTGTGATGGCGAAGATGTGTACATTATTGGTATAATGGAGCATATTGAGCCTTGTGGGATACACTCAGGAGATTCTAATGCAACCTTGCCACCGTTTAATCTTGGTGAGTTTGTAATGCAGCAGATAAAGGATCATACCAAGAAAATTGCTTTAGCATTGAATACAGTTGGTTTGATTAATATTCAGTTTGCTATAAAAGACGATATGGTGTATATCATTGAAGCTAACCCAAGAGCCTCTAGAACGGTACCATTTATTGCTAAGGCTTACAAAGAGCCTTACGTGAATTACGCTACAAAGGTAATGTTAGGTGAAAAGAAAGTGAAAGACTTTAATTTCAATCCGCAATTGGAAGGTTTTGCGATTAAGCAACCGGTTTTCTCTTTTAATAAATTCCCTAATGTAAATAAGAATTTAGGTCCTGAAATGAAAAGTACTGGAGAGAGTATTCTCTTTATCGATAGTTTAAAAGACGATCAGTTCTATGAGCTATACGGCCGCAGAAAAATGTACTTAAGTAAGTAGTAAATACTATTCTTAAATATAAAAAAAAGCTTGAGCACGTTGCTCAAGCTTTTTTTATATCAATAGTTTTTCTTTGTAGACTAATTGTCATCGGTTTTTTCAGGGACTATATCATTGTCGATCATATTCTTTATCTGCTGGCCTACAACGTTTGGTAGGATTACACTAAAAGTAGTTCCTTTTCCTTTTCCCTCAGATTTTGCAGAGATGGTACCATCGTGCGATTCAACAATTTGCTTAATCATATAAAGTCCTAGTCCAGTACCATTTACATCAGCATGAAATCGCTCAAAAGGGGAGAAGAGCTTTTTTAAAGATTTTTCATCAATTCCAGAGCCGTTATCTGAAACGGAGAACTGTATTTTTTCTCCGGTTTCTTCTGCTTTTATATACACTACTGGTTGTTTTTGGTCGCCCATATACTTTATGGCGTTATCTAAGAGATTACCAAAGACTTGTATAATTCTATTTCTATCACCATAAATGTTCGGTAGATTTTCTTCAACAATGAGTTTTACTTTAGATACTTTTAATTTTCCTTTAACCAAAGTGGTTGATAGTGATACAATTTCATTGGTATCGAGCACTTCATTTTTGTTCTCAATTTTGCCGATTTTCGCAATTTTGGTAATATCGGCAATAAGGTTATTCATAGTGTCACATGATATATTAATCATTTCTAGGTACTGTTCTAGTTCAGGAAAATCTTTCATCACAAACTCCATAGGAATTAGGCTAGCAATACCTTTTATACCGCTTAACGGGCTTTTAAGGTCATGAGAAACTGCAAAAGTAAAACGCTGAATTTCTTGATTTTTAGTGGTTAGCTCATCTGCTACTTTTTCTAGTTCTTTCTTTTGTAATTGCAATTCTTGAGTACGTTCACCTATCTCTTTTTCTAATGTTAGTTGATACTTTTTTATGTTTCTAACCCGAAGAAATAGGACTAAATAAATGGCACAAATTAACAAAGCTATCATGAGTACGCGAAACCACCATAGGTTTTCCAAAAAGGAGGAGTAATTGTAATGTGTAAGTCGGTTTCATTACTATTCCATATACCATCAGAATTACTAGATTTTATTCGAAGTGTATACTTACCTTATGGTTCTAAACTGGTATAAGTAGCGTTGTTTTTGTGACCAACATAATTCCAATTCGTTTCAAAACCATCCAAGAAATAAGCGTAGTTTACTTTATCTGGATGACGAAAAGTTAAAGCATTGAACTCAAAATCAACCACAGTATTATCATACGATAGGGTAATGGAATCTACTTGCGCGATGTGCTTTTTTAATATTTTAGATTCATCGTCTGCATAAATAGGTTTGTTGAATATTTTTAGACTGGTAATACTTACAATAGGTTTATCCTCCCTTTTTTTAATATCCTTTGCTTGAAATAAATTGAAGCCATTGCTGCCACCAAAAATTAATTCGTTGTTTTTGGTCTTATAGAAAGAATTTGTATTGAATTCGCTGCCTTGTAAACCATCATTAATGTAATAATGTATAGATACTTTATTTTTAGGGTTGTATTGCGTAATTCCGGAACCGGTGCTAAGCCATAGCAAATGGTTAGTGTCTTCTATAATTCCTTTAACAGCGTCATTTTTTAATTCTTCATTGTGTGGGATCGATTGAAAGGAATCTGTTGTGGAATTATATTTATTTAAACCGGCTTGTGTACCCACCCATAAGTTACCCTCCGTATCTTCTACAATTGCATTAATGAAGTCGTTACTTAAGACTTGTTTCTTCTCAAGGCTGTTATAACTTGTGTATTGCCACTCCTCGTTTTTTTCAACAAGTTTAAATAGTCCCGAAATTTGAGTTCCAACCCAAATATTTCCATTTTTATCTTCGGTTAAGGTGGTGATTGTAGAGACCTTAGTGTTATTGATATTGTTTTTAAGTTCTATGTTTTTATGAGTTTCGGTTTCAGGATTATAGAATTGCAATCCACCATGAAAAGTTGCAATCCATATGCGCCCTTTACTGTCCATCATTAGATTAAAGACATTATTTGACAGCAAAAAGGAATTTTCTTTAGTTAGTACTTCATAGCTTTTATCCTTGATATTAAATATGGTAATTCCTTTGCCCCAAGACCCCAACCATAGTTGGTCGTTTTTATCTTGTAGCATGCTGAGGACGACGTTGGTGTTAAGATTTTTATTTTCTAAACTGTATTTTACGAAAGAATTGGCCGTTCTATCCCAATAATTCAATCCACCGCCATCCGTTCCTATCCAAAGGTGGTCTTTAGTATCATTTCTATCTTGGATAAAGGAGTTTACGTTGTTATTATTTAAAGACTGAGGGTTAAAAGGTTCATTTTTTACATGCTTAAATTTATGATATATGGGATCGTAGAAGCTTAGCCCTTTTTTATAAGGACCTAGCCACATAATTCCTTTATTGTTATATATAGACCATATAGAGTTGCTAGAAATCGATTCTATATTTTTACTGTCATACTTTAAATTTGATAATTGGTTGGTGCTTTTTGAGTAGATGTAAAGCCCATCATTTTCACTACCTATCCAGTAATCACCATTTGCGGCAATTGATATTGATAGTATGGGATAGCCATTACTTATGCTTGTTCTTTCTATGTTTATAGAATTATCATTTTTGATTTTTAATTCAATTAGTTCACCATTGTGTAAGCCAATTAAAAACTGAGATGAGTTTTGTTGTATTACACTTCGTATTCTATGACTTTCATGAAGTTTTGATAAGACTTGTAATTCACTATTTAATACCCATATGTCGTTATCAATTATGACTAAAGTTCTTTCATTATCTAGTTTAGTAATTTTTACAAAAAAGTTGTCTTGTGTAGGTGTTCCGTGATATTTAAATTCTTTGGTTTCACCTGTTGTTATATGATATCTGAAGAGACTTGTAGTAGTTCCTAGCCAAAGGAAGTCTGTAGATTTAACTACGGAATAGAAATGTTCTAAGGCTAGTTTTTCGCCCTCACCAATGAATGGATAGGACTTTAGAATATCCATTTCTCGGTTGTAGACATTTAAACCTTGAACGGTACCTATATATAGTTGTCTATTGCCATCTTCGTAAATATCCTCTATGTAGCCATTGGTTAGCCCTGTTTTACTATCTTGAGCCTGTTCATATATTTGAAAGTTTTTACCATCGTATTTATTAAGTCCATTTCTGGTGCCAATCCATAAGTAACCATAACTATCTTCATATATTACGTTGGCGGAGCTTTGAGATAGACCTCCCGGTAAGTGTTGAAAAGATATAGGGGTTTGATTTTTCTGCGCAAATGCAAGCTTACAACATAGCAGTAGTAAAGATGACCATAACACTAGTGTAGCCGATTGCTTGGGTAAAATCATAATGACTGTATAGACTTAGTTAAGTAGGTTAACTCTTACAATTTATGCATGATTATCGTATGATATAAATTTTTGTTGCCTATTAAGGCTATGTTGTGGTAAAAAACTGGTTTATAGAAGAGTAGATATTTTATATTCTCAATTTTTATTTAAACGGGAATAAATAAGACTTACCATATTCATACCGCACATTGGAGGATGGTTATATAAAATGAAGATTTTTACACTAAAAAAAAGCTGAAAATCTAGAATAGATATTCAGCTGTATTAGGGGTAAATAATAGATGTGCTTAGTTCAACTAGTCATAATTTTCTTTATAGCTCACCTTGTGCATAAAGTCTTCTAATTTCTTTTTTATCAAATTTGCCTACACTGGTACGGGGTACCTGACTAACAAAAACATAGTTATCAGGTATTTGGTAATTTGCAAAATCACGAGACAAAAATTCTTTAAAATCGGCATCTAAGACCACTTCGTCTTCATCTGTCAGAACAATTACCGCTAAGGGTCTTTCTGCCCATTTTTCGTCTGGTATGGCAATTACGGCAGCTTCTTTAACCTTTGGGTGAGACATCAATGCAGATTCTAAGGCAACGCTAGATATCCATTCGCCTCCACTTTTGATTAAATCTTTTGTTCGGTCTGTAATATGCATATAGCCGTCACTATCAACCGTGCTTACATCCCCTGTTCTAAACCACCCGTCATCCGTAAAATTATCTCTATTATTTGTTTTAAAATAGGACTTAATAACCCACGCTCCTTTAACCTGTAGTTCACCCATGGTTTTTCCGTCACGCTCCGCTACCTTGCCGTTATTGTCTACAACGCGCATTTCAATACCTGGGAACTCAATACCTTGTTTGGCTCGTATTTTAATTTTTTCTTCTGTACTTAGTTTTTCATGATGGGGCTGCAAACGGCTTACGGTACCCAAAGGTGAGGTCTCTGTCATTCCCCATGCTTGGACGCCTTTAATGCCGAAATCGTCATCCATGCCTTTAATGAGACTCGCTGTGAGTGCAGAGCCTCCAACTAGATACTCTTGTAATGCTAATTTTGGTCTTGGCGGATTCTTTTTCATTGCTTCGTAAACACCCATCCAAATAGTGGGCACACCATTGGCTTTTGTGATTTTTTCTTCCTGCAAAATGGAGATAATAGCTTCTGGCTGTAGATTAGAAGATGGTAATACCATATCGGAACCGGTTATAAGACATAAATAAGGATATCCCCAAGCCATAACATGAAACTGTGGAACTATGAGCAACACGATGTCCGAACTATCATAATTGGCTGCATTTGGGGTAGAAATAGTCAGTGCATGTAAGTATGTGGATCTGTGCGTGTAAAGTACACCCTTTGGTAAGCCAGTTGTACCACTAGTATAACACATACCGCAAGCATCATTCTCATTTAAGGTTGGCCATTCAAACTCATCTGATTCATCTTCAAACAAGTCTTCATAATGAAGCACGTTCAAAAGCGTAGTACTGAATTTTTCCGGAGCATTCATAATAACGTAGTGCTCTACAGTTTCTAGCTGACCCGCAATTTTTTCCAATAAAGGTACAAGTGAGGCATCCACAAAGATTATTTTGTCCTCAGAATGATTTATGATGAATTCAGTTTGATGAGATGAGAGCCTAATATTTATGGTATGACAAATTGCGCCAACACTAGGTATTCCGTAATATAGTTCTACATGTTGATAATGATTCCAAGCAAAAGTACCAATCATATCGCCTTTAGTGACCCCTAGTTTATGGGTAAGTACATTTGCTAACTGCTTACACCTTTTGTGAAGGTCGCCAAAAGTATATTCATGCCTGGAACCGTTGGGTAGGTGACTAATTATTTTTTTATGCTTGAATGCACTATTTCCGTATTCAAGAATTGTAGTTGTGGTGAGAGGGTAATCCATTATCAATCCTTCCATAAGCTGTAGTTGAAGTATTTAATCGTTGAGACATACTTCTCTAAAGTTACTAATTTTTGAAATGTAATGGAAGAGGTAAGGAGGTACTTAATTAAACCAGACCGCATACCGTTTTCGGCGAAGTTCCAGAGCTAAGATTTCTTCCATTTTTAAAGCTGCAGCTCTAGTGGTCAATGGTTTAATATGATTGTAAAGACTGGGGCGCAAATAAGACCCGTATTTTTTTACAATGTTAGAAGATAGGTTGTGTCCCTTTTTGTTTCTGTACCCCTTTTTATGCTGTTCAAAACGTTCTTTTGGGGTTTTGCTGGTCATGCCAACATACACACATTCTAAAACACCATTAAATTGAGGGTTTGCTTCGCGAAAACGCCTGTTTTCAGTAAATACTTTTTTGGAAAGCTCTATGACGTAAATATGGTATTCAGTTTTGGCCATTTTAAAATAGATTTTTTAGTGTGATAAATCCATTTCTTCTTTGGGAAGGTATTTAAAAATGGTATTCAAGAACTCAGGAATATTGTAAGGCTTATGTATGATATCGTTGATGCCCGAATTGAGTATTTCTTCTCTTCCTTCATCTAATTCAACGGCGGTCAAAGCTATTATAGGAATATTTTTATCAAACTTACGAATCATTATTGAGGCCTCCATTCCGTTTATATTCGGCATGTTAATATCCATCAATATTAAATCATAATTATTGGCTTTACTCATAGCTACGGCTTGAGCTCCATCATCTGCCAAACTAGATTTAATGTTTCGTCTTTCTAAAGTCTTTTGAGTTACTTTTTGGTTTATTCTATTATCATCTACTATAAGGACATGAGCTAAATTCCCGTTTTTAGGCTCATCAGAGGTATTATGAATACCATTTAAAACAGGTATTTCTGTATTTTGTTCGGTTTGTTTTTTAAGCGTTAGTTGAAAGCAGAATTTAGCTCCTTTATTGGGTTCGCTGGTTAGTTTGATTTCACTTCCATAAAGTGCCAAAATCTTTTTTACAATAGTGAGTCCTAGTCCTGTACCTGTATAATTGTGGTTTTTGTTTTCAATTTGGGTGAACTCGTTAAAAATTTCCTTTTGCATATGCAGAGGAATACCAACGCCATCATCCTTTACGATAAATTTTATTTTGCAGGTGGTGCTATCTGCGGGTTCTACTAAAATAAGCTTTAGCCAAATGTTTCCGTTCTCGGTAAATTTAATGGCATTACCCATTAGATTTATAAGTATTTGAGAAAACCGTATAGGGTCACCAACAAGATTATTAGGTATGTTTTTATCTATATGTAAGTGCAGCTTATTACTGTTTTCATGTAGCGAAAATTCAAAAGAACGAACAATGTTTTGGATGAGTACATCTAGTTCATAAGGAATTTTGGATAAGGTAATGGCCTCTGCATCCATCTTGCTTAGTAGCAACACATCATTAATGAGGGCAAGTAAATAATCTGCCGAAAATTTTAAAGAACTAAGGTCATCTGCATAGGCTTTTAGATTCTCATCTTCTTTTAGTAACGTAGAGATACCAATAACCCCGTACAAGGGTGTTCGTAGTTCGTGACTTACGGTAGAAAGAAACTTAGTTTTCACCTTAGAAAGCTTCTCTGCCTTTTCGTTGGCTATACTAAGTTGCTTATTTTTTGCTTTAAGATTGTTAATGTAAATCTTTCTTGTCTTATAAAAAACAATGATGCCAAACAGGGCTAAAACAAGAATAACAATAGCAACAACAAGAAGTGTGGTAAGCGACTTTGACTTAGAAATAAGTTCTTCGGAATAGGCGTGTTCTTTTAAAGCGGATTGTAAGTCCTTTTGTGTCTGCTCTAAATCGAATTTGGCCCTCGCTTTTTCCGTTTCCTCTAACTTCTTTAAGGTATAGGCCTTTTGCTTAAATTGATTGTACTTATCTAAATTGGCAAATGCTTTTCTATAATCATCAGTTTCACTGTATAGCTTAGATAAATCTTCATAGGCTTCAATAGCTAAATCTGTATTTTCATTTTTATCGGCAGTAAGTGCAATGTTTTCAAGCTTTTGCGCAGCGGAATCATATTTTTTCTTTGCTAAGTAATACTTGCCATATAAAAGGTCTATATATAATTTGTCAAGAGAATCTACATTTTTAGTAGAAAGAGCTTCTGCTTTTTGAAGAAAGGTATATGCCTTATCTATTTGGTTGTTATCTAAGTATGTCCAGATAAGATTAACGTAGGTTAAATATACCTCGTCATAGTCTTTGTTCTTTTCGTTTAGACTTATACTTTCTTTAAAGAACTCAATTGCTTTTGGATATGTCTGCTCATTATCGGAGTAAAGAATTCCCAAATTAAGCGCACCCCATGCCACTAGGCTATCTGCTTGAGTAGTTCTTGCTAGTTCCAAAGCTTTTTCAGAATAAATCCTTCCTTTTATAGTATCCTCGGTTTCAGAATAAATTCCACCTAAAATATCATATCCTAAAAACTCGTAGTAGTCATAGTTGTATTCGTGCCCTTTTTCTATAAGTGTAGAGGCATATTTTATAGCGTCTTTGTAGTTGTATTGTTCGTAAGCTTCATTGGATTTGTTGACATACGACTCCAAGGTGTCTCTTTGCCATTCTGTAGTATTCTGAGCCTGTACATTGGTTAAATGGGAAAGAAAAAATACGAATACAAGTGCTCTTAATATACTCATAAGAATATTTGGGCCAGTATAAAATTGAGGGAATGACCTTTTTGGCTAGCTAATATAGGAATTTACTTCGCAATAGACTGCGAAGTAGGCAATTCATTGATAAATGGCACCTCTATAACTACGTTCTAGATACGTTTTATACGGTTAAGGGGCTTCTACATCAATTCCTTCAGTAGTAAAAGAAAAGGCTTGAGCACCTAGCCCGCCAACCATTACGGCTTGGAATAAAGGGTTAATAGGGCGTTTGGAATACCAGTCTATTATAAAGTTAGCACCACTACCACCAGACGTATCTTGCTGCTCAATAACGTAATCTATAGATTCCATAGGCCGAAGGTAGATTGCTTGGTCTAAGTAATTTCTCACCAAATCACCACCCGTATTATAATAATCTATGGTCGTAATAAAGAGACTGTCTTTTAAGCTCGTATTTCTTATGCTTAAGGTTGCAGTCAATAATGTTCTAGAATCCTGGTTTGGTTATAGATGTCGGAATATATGGGAACGTAAACTTGTTTGGTAAGAGGGTCAACCGTAGAACGGTCAACCCTTCTATTTAAAGTATGTTCGTCAAGAACCTTTACCGGCTTTTCGTCGGTTGGTCGCTTGCATGAAGTAACTAGAATAACAAGTAAAAGCGCGTTGGCTATTGCCCAAATAGGTTTTTCAATACAAAAACTTCTATTTCTGTATTTGTTCATTGCTTTTAACGCTCTAACCTCATTATATTCAGATACCTCCAAACTATTTCTCTATTCCCATTCTGTATGAAAAATACCTTCTTTATCCAATCTCTCGTAAGTGTGAGAACCAAAGAAATCTCTTTGTGCTTGGATTAAGTTCAATGGCAACCTACTAGAGGTATATGCATCAAAATAAGTAAGTGAGTTTGAAATTCCAGGTAATGGAATACCATTTGCAGCTGCATGTGCCACTAGCTTTCTAGTAGAACCTACCGTACTCTTCACTTTATCAATAAAATGACTAGAAAGTAAAAGGTTAGGTAAATCTTTATCAGCTTCAAAAGCCTCAGAAATATCAGCTAATAAGCCAGCTCTAATAATACAGCCTGCACGCCAGATTTTTGCAATTGTTGTAATATCTAGGTTGTAGTTGTATTCTTTGGATGCGTCCGCCAATTGATGAAGTCCTTGAGCATAGGTGATAATGAAAGAGAAGTAAAGTGCTTCTTCGGCCATTTTTTCCAATTCTTTTTTATCTAATTTCTCAATTTCTGGACGGTCGTATAGCTTATCGGCTTCTATTCTTTCGTCTTTAAGACCTGATATCTCACGCATGCTAACGGCAATATCAATTGAAGGAACAGGAATACCCAAATCCATTGCGTTTTGGCTAGTCCATTTTCCAGTACCTTTTTGCTTCGCTTTGTCTAAAATCTGATCTACTAAATGACCTTTGTCTAAACCAAGTTCATCTTTTTGCTCAAGAATTTTAGAAGTAATTTCAACTAGAAAAGACTGTAAACGACCTGCGTTCCATTTAGAAAAGGTATCGTGCATTTCTTCATTAGAAAAATCACCTGCTTTTTTAAGCAAATCATAAACTTCAGAAGTAAGTTGCATTAATCCGTACTCAATACCATTGTGAACCATCTTTACATAGTTACCAGATGATTTTGGCCCTAAATAGGCTACGCAGGGTTCCCCTTTATACTTTGCGGAAACCGCTTCAAAAATAGGTTTTATGTGTTGGTAAGCAGATTTTGAACCTCCAGGCATGATACTTGGTCCTAAGCGAGCACCTTTGGCGCCACCGGAAACACCTGCTCCAAAGAAGTTGATAGCCTTGTCATGTAGATAAGCTTCACGACGGTCAGTATCCGTAAAGAACGAATTTCCACCATCTATAATAATGTCTCCTCGATCAATATGCGGTAAAAGGCTTTCAATTACGGCATCTACAATCTTGCCCGCGGGAACCAAAAGCATAATTTTCCTAGGTTGTTTTAGCGCCTGAACAAATGTTTTAATATTTGTAGCGGCATTTACCTTGGCTTCGTGACCACCTTCTTCTTTTAAAGCGGCTACTTTTTCAGGGTCTAAATCATATCCGTAGGCAGAAAAACCATTATCGGCTACGTTTAATATAAAGTTACGCCCCATAACTCCAAGGCCAACTAATCCAAAATCATATTTTTCTTCCATTTTCTAATTTTAAAATTACATGGGCGACCATAAAAGTGATATAATTGGTCGATACAATCAAAATTAAACGAAATTATTGAAATGTAAGATTATCTTAGGGTAAACTCGTTGGTATTACTGCATCTTTTCGATACTTTTAACCTTTCAAATAGTATATGGATACCATCTCATTATGAATAAAACAGAAAATCAGATTCTTGTGATATTTGGCGCATCTGGCGACCTAACAGCAAGAAAACTTGTACCCGCACTTTTTAATCTTCATCAGGCAGATCAACTTCCCGATAATTTTATAGTTCTTGGAACAAGTAGAAGTGATATGACAGATAGTGCTTTTAGAAAAAAAGTGGTATCAGAGAGTACATATTTAAAAGGTAAGTTAGAAGGCTTATCTGATGAATATGTAAAAAACTTTGCAGATAAATTCTTTTATGAAGATTTAGGTGGAAGCTACGATACGGATTATAGCCGTTTGCGTAAGAGGGTAGAGGATTTAAAGAATAAGTACCAGACTTCTGGTAACATTATATATTACCTTTCTACGCCCCCTACATTGTACGAGACAATAGCTCATAACTTGGCGGAAGCCGGTATGAGTACTCAAAACAACGGGTGGAAAAGGTTAATTGTTGAAAAACCTTTTGGTTATAGTTTAGATACGGCCAAACAACTGAATACTGGTCTTCAGAAGTTTTTTAAAGAAGATCAAATCTATAGAATAGATCACTATTTGGGTAAAGAAACGGTGCAAAATCTACTGATTACACGTTTTGCCAATAGTATTTTTGAGCCCCTTTGGAACCGTAATTATATTCACCATGTAGAAATTACCAATGCAGAAAGTGTTGGTGTTGAAAAAAGAGGTGGTTATTATGATACATCCGGAGCGTTAAGAGACATGTTCCAGAACCATTTGCTACAGATAGTTTCATTAATTGTTATGGAACCGCCTATTAGCGATGCCCCAGAAGATATTCGAAATGAAAAGGTAAAGGCCCTTAAGTCTCTTAGAGTGATGAAAACGGATAAAGAGCTTTTCGATAATACCATTAGGGCTCAGTACACAAAATCTGTAATTGATGGTCAAGAAGTAAAAGGATATCGCGAGGAAGAGGGAGTAAATAAAGATTCTACTACTGAAACGTTTGCTGCCATTAAGTTTTTTGTTGATAACTGGAGGTGGAAAGATACACCGTTCTATGTGCGTACTGCCAAGAGAATGCCAACAAAGGCCACAGAAGTAGTTATACACTTTAAAACACCACATCACCAGATTTTTCAGGAATCAGGATTGGATAGTAAGGATAACAAGTTGGTTATCCGTATTCAGCCAGATGAAGGTATATTATTGAAATTTGGAGTAAAAGTACCTTATGGTCAAGGATTTAAAGTGGAGCGAGCAAATTTAGATTTTTACTATTCCAGTTTAGCAGAGACTCATGTTATGGATGCATACGAACGTTTATTGTTAGATGCTATGCAAGGAGATGCTACGTTATATGCTAGAGCAGATGAAGTTGAAGCTGCATGGGAATTTGTAGATCCTATATTAAAGTATTGGTCTAGTGGTAAGGATGTTAGAATGTACGGGTACGCCGCAGGTGTATGGGGGCCTGAAAATTCTCATGAATTAATAGAAGGTATTGGTGAGTGGAGAAATCCTGGACCAAACTTAACGGACGACCTATTTTTGTGTCATTTGTTAATTATTGCTTTGGGTGATGTTCCTAGAGCAGCCTTTTATACATTTTAAAATAGACTATGGAATTAAAGATATATCAAGATAAGAACGGAGTTGCTCAAGAATTTTCAAAGTATTTTGCTGAGAAGGCAAAAGGAGGCGAGCCCTTTCATGTGGCACTTTCTGGAGGGAGTACACCAAAAATAGTTTTTGATGTTCTTGCAAAGGAATTTGGCGCAAGTATAGACTGGAAGCTAGTTCATTTCTATTGGGGAGATGAACGTTGTGTGCTTCCTACTGATGATGAAAGCAATTATAAAATGACAGTAGAACACCTATTGTCAAAAATTGATATCCCGGAAGAGAACATCCATAGAATTAAGGGAGAGAACGATCCAGAGGAAGAAGCTGTTCGTTATGCCCAGGTACTAAAAGATGAGCTTATGGAAAAAATGGTTTTCCACAGTTTGATTTGGTGATTTTAGGTATGGGAGACGATGGTCATACCGCATCTATTTTTCCATATGAAATAGAATTATGGAAGTCTGTAAACCTTTGTGAGGTAGCCGCTCATCCAGACTCAGGTCAAAAAAGAATTACAATAACGGGTAACCTTATCAATCATTCTAAAACCGTTGCTTTTCTTGTTACAGGAGCTAGCAAGGAAGAAAAGGTTGGGGAAATTCTAAATTGTGATGGTGCGTGTGATACTTACCCCGCTAATTTAGTAGCCCCAACATTGGGTGATTTAGTTTGGTTTTTAGATAAGGCCGCAGCTGCTAAAATCAGGGAAGGTCAAGTTTAACGTTTTCACCGTTTAGACTTTCTAAATGCAACTCTGATTTAAATTGAGTAGAGTCGAACTCGGTGTCTCTGGAGAAAGCTTCTTCTTTTCGTTTCTTACTTCTGGCAAAACGCCTAACACCTTGTTCGTTGTCTAAAAGTAGACCAGGTATTGGTACGCCTCTGCCGTCTTCATCTTTTGCCACCATGGTAAAATATGACGAGTTGCAGTGGCGCTTTGTGCCAGACTTAATGTCTTGAGATTCAACACGAACCCCAACTACCATAGATGTTCTTCCTGTGTAGTTTATAGAAGCGCGAAGCGTTAATAGCTCACCAACTTCTACGGGATGTAAAAAATCTACCCGGTTTACAGAAGCAGTTACGCAATACATTTGTGAATGTTTTGAGGCACATGCAAAAGCAATCTGGTCCATAAGGCTAAGAATATGTCCTCCATGAACCTTTCCGCCAAAATTAGAGTGGGAGGGTAGCATAAGTTCTGTAATTGATACCCTAGATTCGTTAGCGGTTTTAAATTTTTCCATTAGTTCTTAAAATGAGGTGAATTTTCTTGCTCTACTTTGGTTACAAAATATTTACTGTCGCCTAACCAAAGAAAAGTGGCAAAGCGCTCTACGTAATGTAATTTCACATACTGACCTTGGTGTTCCTGTAACTGTTCAATTACTTCTTTATCCTTATCTAAAACGGAAAAAGAGAAGATTTGAGCTCCAGAAATCCCCTACTTATTTCGCCTTCCCAAGTTTTTATAATTACTCCTTTATGGCTTATTTTAATGAGCTCGCCAGTCCGTATGCCATCACTATAGGTTACAAAATAAATAAATGCATAAACAATTCCAAAGAGGGCTACAATAATCCCCAAGGTTACAAAAAGCGACTTTTTCATGATTTTAATTTTAGTTCGCTTTCAAAATGATCATCTTGAGCGCGTTTTAATATTGGTTCTGGGATTGATTTTTTAGCTTTTGCTCCCATTATTTTTAATTTCTCTATACTTACTACAATGTTTCCGCGGCCTTCAACAAGCTTGTTCATAGCTCCTTTGTATTCGGATTTGGCCTCGTCCATTTTCTTGCCAACCTTGGTAAGGTCGTTTACAAAACCTTCAAATTTGTCATAAAGGGCACCCGCCTGTCTAGCAATTTCCAAAGCATTACGTTGTTGTTTTTCGTTATTCCACATACTATCTATCGTACGTAATGTAGCTAATAGGGTAGATGGGGTAACGATTATTATATTTTGTTCAAACGCTTTGTTATACAGGTTGTTATCGTTGTTTATGGCAATGGCAAAAGCAGGTTCTATAGGAACGAACATCAGGACAAAATCCGGACTTTCCATAGCATAAAGGTCTTCGTACTTTTTTGCTGAAAGTTGGTCTACGTGCCTTTTGAGTGAATTGATGTGGTCTTTCAGGAATTTATCGCGAAGATTATCATCCTCTGCGTTTACGAAACGTTCATAATCGGTAAGGGATACTTTTGAATCCACAACCATCTTTTTGCCGTCAGGAAGGTGTATGACCACATCAGGAAGTACTCTAGAACCATCTTCTCTAGTAAAACTTTGTTGTACCGTATATTCGCGGTCTTTTTCTAATCCCGATTTTTCAAGTACCCGTTCCAATACCAGTTCTCCCCAGTTTCCTTGCATTTTGCTATCGCCTTTTAAAGCTTTGGTAAGATTTTCGGCCTCTTGGGTAATCTTTAGGTTTTGGCTCTGAAGGTTTAAAAGTTGCTCTTTTAAAGCGGAATGAATGCTAATATTTTCTTTCTGGCTTTCTTCGACCTTCTTTTCAAAAAGCTGTATTTTATCATTCAAAGGAGATAAAATATCTTTAATATTCTTCTCGTTACGTTCTGTGAATTTTAAGCTTTTCTCCTCTAAAATTTTATTGGCAAGGTTCTCAAATTCTTTAGTAAATTTTTCTTGCAGCTTTTCTACTTCTTCCTTTTGTTCTGTATTTTTAAGTTGAAGATTCTCTAAATCTGCTTGATACCGAACAATCTGGTTTCCCATTTGTTCTTTTTCTGCCTGTAGATTTATTTTAAGGATATCGCTATCTCGTAATCGCTGCTCTAATACACCAAGGTTGGCATTTAATTGCTGTTCACGTTCTTCAAGGGCACTATGTGTAGACTTTGTTTTTAAGTTCTGAATATAGTTTCCTAAGAAGTACCCCAAGGCAAGGCATACAACTCCAATTAATAAATATACGAGGTAAATATTCATTTATAAGGTAAAGTGTTTGGGGTAAAGATACAAGATTGGCTTTAAATCCAAACACTACTCTTATGTTACTTTTTAATCCGAAAAGAACCTGTTTTAGGGTCGAACGAGACGGTATCCGAAGGAAATAACGACTCAAAGGCTTTTTGTTCAATTAACTCACAAGGTTGCCCAAAATAATTGTTTTTACCATCTAGTAAAACCATTTTATCACATAATTGAATAGCCATTTCAATCTCGTGAGTAGTAAAGACTACCGTTTTTTGTGTGGTATGGGCAATAGAGCGCAGAAGTTTTAAAATCTGAATTTTATGATAAAGGTCTAAGTGAGTGGTAGGCTCATCTAGAAGTATAATGGAGGTGTCTTGTGCAAAAGCACGAGCAACCATCACACGCTGTAATTGACCATCACTTAACTCGTAGCATTTCTTATGCTGCAACTCATCTAGTTCTAATGAACTGATTGCATTTTTGATTTTTTGCTTGTCCGTATCTGTGAGCGTACCTAACCAGTTGGTGTAGGGCTGCCTGCCCAATGCTACCAATTCCAAGACAGATAAGTTTTTAGAAGCAATAGGCTCTGTCAATACCATACTTATTTCTGCCGATAATTCTAATGGGGCATAAGAAACAATAGGTTTGCCCTTAACGGCAAGACAGCCCCCTAAATCTGGTTGCGCATTGCCTAAAGTCCGTAACAAGGTAGATTTTCCAATACCATTAATACCTACTATAGCGGTAAGTTCACCAGGAGCCAAAGCAAAATTTATATTTTCTGCAATAGCTTTTTTGCCATACCCAATAGAGAGGTTGGCAGCGGTAAGTGTATTATGTTTTGTGTGAAGGGCGACGGCGATTTCTATTTAAAGTTGTTTTTTAATGTTTTTAGGCAATTTACTGATATTCTTTATTTTAATATTCTTGTAATATACTTCACAAGCTTCAGATTGAAACTGGATTTTACCCTTTGTTAGAGACGTTGCAACATCCTCATTATACTCTTTAGCATTTTCCAGAACCATTACCACTTTACCGTTTACAATATGGTAGGCCTTATCTTTAATGCAGATAAGCTCAACGCGAGTCCATTCGCCATGCGGATTTTCAAAATTAGCCATTCTTCTGCAACGACCATCACCACCAGTTTTAAAAGTGTGCATTTCTCCTTTTGGATCGTAGAACCAAAATTCTTTACCGTCTTCACTACGTTTAGTTGCCTTAATGTCCATACTAACGCCTGCTAAAGGAAAGAAGTCGCCACAATCTGTTTCTTGTATTTGCATTTCTGGGGCACGCATCCATACATTCCAAAATTGGCCGTGCGGTTCTTGAGCATGATAAAGTACGCCACTATCTCTTTTGTCCTTTAGGCGTGGTTCAAATTTTTTAGTACCCCATTTAATATCAAAAACCAAATGATAGTTATCGTATTCTTTTTTAGTGCTTAATCCACCATAAATTTCTCCACTAACGTTCAAAATTGTTTCACCATTTTCTTGAGTAGTAGAGAAAACATTTAACGGGTCGTTATTCAGGCCGATTGGAGTTCCATGCATTCCATCTCCTTTTTCATAACCTTCTAATTCTAGCGAGGTGTGAGGAACGCCTATGAAAACATCCCAGTTGGTTAAGTCTTTATCTAGAAGATTTACCCAATCTTTATCATTATTCTGAGCATTTAAACTGTTAGCTACACTTATTAGAAAAAGGAAATGGTAAGTTAATTTGGTTCTCATATTGAATCTGATTTGTGAATGGAAAAATGATAAAAGACTTTAATCTTATGTACATGTAAAACTATTGAATTACAATTGCTACAAGTATAACATATGGTCTATTGTGTATAAATTAAAGTGTTTTGAAACGAAGGTTTTATCAAAATACCATCTTTCTTTTTCTTACCAATAGCCATATAACTACAGGAGCTCCTAAAATACTTGTAATAGCATTTATAGGAAGTACCTCTGCGCTACTAGGCAATTGTGCAATGGTATCGCATATAAGCATGAGAATAGCACCATACACCAAAACTGCGGGTACTAAAACGCGGTGTTCTGTAGTGTTGAATATTTGACGGGTTAAATGTGGTACAGCCAAGCCAATGAAAGCGATAGGACCGGCAAAAGCGGTGACACCACCAGCCAGAAGACCGGTAGCTATTATGATCAGATAACGTGAGCGGACTAAATTTACACCTAGACTTTTGGCGTAGTTTTCACCAAGGAGCAAAGCATTTAAAGGTTTTATTGATAATATTCCTAGAACTATTCCAATAATCAAAATAACGAACAATAACCCTAGTTGATGCCAAGATAAATTCCCAACACTACCAAAGGACCAGTAAACGAACTGCTGCAGTTTTTGTGCATCGGTAAAATAAGAGAGGACACTAACAATTGCTGCGCTAATGCTTCCGAACATAAGGCCAATAATTAAAAGCGCCATAGTGTCTTTTACTTTTGATGCTACGGTTATAACAGCTAATAGGACTAGAAAGCTACGATACTGGAGACAATAGCTAGCGATACATCTGTTACGAGACTGAACCCGAATAAGGAAGAAAGGGTTACTGAACCCATAATTAAAAAAGCAGCTCCCAAACTTGCCCCGGAACTTATACCCAAAACAAAAGGTCCCGCAAGTGGGTTTCTGAATAAGGTTTGCATTAAAAGTCCGCTTAAGGATAGACCGGCACCCACTAGTATGGCAGTGAAGGCCTTAGGAATTCTATAGTTCCATATAATGTAATCCCAAGCTGTATTATCCAAAGTTCCTCCAAAAACGGAATGCAGGGTTTCTGAAAATGGAATAGAAACTGAACCCAAAGAAATATTAATGCCCATAGCAATTACTAGAACAGTATGCAGAAGAACAAAAGAAGAGCGATATGTCTTAGGGGTTTGCAACTATTCTAAAGGCTTAAAAAAGTAAAGTTCGTGATCAGGTAACAATTCAGGATGAAAAATATGAATGAGATCTTTTAAAACAATATCCGGTCTCATTGGTGCTAATTCGTAATAGAGTAAACCACCTGTAGCGCCTTTTGCTAGCGTGTTGGAGAAAACCATTTTGTTTTTGTAGGCATCAAATTGTGTATAATGCTTATTGGATTCTTCCATGTCTTCATATGATGTAAGCATAGAAGGGTTGAGCCAATAATCTGCATGTTGCGCTGTAGCAAGAACAGTCTCAAGACTTTGACCAATACCTCCGGTTTCCGGTGTGTCTTTCCATAGATAATCGGTTTTGGCATCCTTAAGAAATTGCGCCATCCAGCTTTTTCCTCCAGCAACATGCCAAACATCTTTATAAAGTCCACCAGTAAGTACCGTTGGTTTTTTAGTGACATTTTTTACAATTGCCTTTGTTTGCAAATATGATTTTTCTATCGACTTAAAAACACTATCAGCTTTAGTTTCAAGACCGAAAAAAGGGGCGAAAAATTTAATCCACTCCGCCTTTCCTAAAGGAGATTCTTCTGTCCAATCACCATTATAAACAAGGGGAATATTAGAGCGAATTAGGGTTTCGTATGCCTTGTTTTGGTTGTTCATTCCAAATCCAACTACAACATCTGGTCTTAGGCTAATAGTAATCTCCGTATTTAAAGTTTCATTATTACCTAATTCTTTAATCTCTCCATTATCAATTAGTTTACGGGTGTTTTCTGAAGAGATTAGTTCAGTTTTAGGAAAGCCTACTAACTTATCAATAACGCCTAGAGCTTCAAGAGAAGGGATGTGGGTAGTAGAGGTTACAATTAAACGTTCTACAGGGGTGGCAACAATGGCATCATAATCATCTTTGTTGAGAGTCATTGAGGCCATTTTATCTTTTGGAATCAGTGCGTATTTAAAAGAAGTATTGGCTCCTGGCCAAGCAGATGAAACTTCAATTATGGTAAGTCCGTTGTTTGATTTTTCAATTGTAAAACCCTTTGCATGGCTTATTTCAATTTCAGCTGCAGGTGAATGCGGTAAAGAAAAATCAGTTTTTTTATCGGTCTTACAAGCGATAAAAAGGCAAAATACTAGGAATAAAATGCTGTTTTTCAATGTATTCGGTTTGTAGTTGTTACTTGGAGTATGCTTTGTTACGGTGCTAAAGGTAATGTGTTTATCTACTAAGAAGAAAGGCACTTGCTAATTAATTTTAAGGCAGAGAGTTTATAACCGGCTAATTACCATTGTTCTATTAAGTTCAAATTTAGATATGCTAAAATAGTTTAAGCCCTGTTATTAGTTCATTATATTTGACGCTTAAAAATAATTATGATGAAGAAAGTTTTATTTGTTTTAGCCTTGGTTGT
The DNA here is from genome assembly GCF_030553095.1 of Zobellia laminariae. Taxonomy (GTDB): domain Bacteria; phylum Bacteroidota; class Bacteroidia; order Flavobacteriales; family Flavobacteriaceae; genus Zobellia; species Zobellia laminariae. The sequence goes on from NZ_CP130738.1 coordinate 3,540,005, forward strand.
ATTTGCTTCTTGTGGAGATGATGAGAAAAATGAACCAAAAGAGGTTATTGATTATACTGTTAAGAATGAGCAGGATATTAAAGAATATATTGAAGCAAACGATTTGACTGCCACAAGAAGTGAGTCAGGACTTTATTATGTTATAGAAGAAGAAGGTACAGGTGAAAGACCTACGGCTAGTTCCGATGTAACTGTGGCTTATAAAGGCTATTTTTTAGATAAAGAGGTTTTTGATCAAAGTGGCTCAAATGGTGCTACTTTTCCTCTGTCGGGAGTAATTGCAGGCTGGACAGAAGGTATTACCTATTTTAAAGAAGGTGGAAATGGAATACTTTTAGTGCCAGCGGCCTTAGGTTATGGGAATTCGGATAGGAGTGGTATTCCCGGTGGCTCTGTACTTGTTTTTGAAGTTAATCTTATAGCTGTAAAATAAACTACTTTTCTAAAAGACGATATCTTTCTGGATACCACTTTTGAAGGGTATCGTTTTTAAGGTTGTATTTTTCAACGAATTCATTACCTTCGCCGCGAATTTTGGTTCGATACAGTAGCAAATACTTTGTCGATTAAAAGGGAATCCGGTCAAAATCCGGAACTGTTCCCGCAACTGTAAGTTTATGCCAAGCTATGCTAGGTGCCTCTTAAGAGGGTGTTATTTTCTTCAACACCACTGTCTATAAATAGATGGGAAGGTAATATAACATTGAACAAGTCAGGAGACCTGCCATTTTCATAACCTTAAACAAGACTTTCGGGTAAAAGGTCTTTAGCGGTATGAGAGAGTATAAACCATTTTTGATTATTCTTGTTTTCCTATGCACTTTGTTTGGCAATGCCCAACAAGATAGCATAACAGTTTTGGACGAAGTGATTCTTACTGATGTTCGACTTTTACATTTTTCGAATGGAAAGGTAGACGTTCTAAAAGATTCTTTGATTGACCGTAATGGTAGCTCTTTGACTGACCTTCTGCAATTTAACTCTAGTATTTATTTGAAGGAAAATGGATTAGGAATGATTTCTTCTCCATCTTTCCGAGGAACTAATGCTTCACAAACAGCCGTTATTTGGAATGGCATCAATATTAATTCACAACTTACTGGTCAGGTTGATTTTAATACCATTGTGCCAAGAAATTATGGTTCTATAAGTGTTAGAAGTGGGGGAGGAAGTGTGCAATTTGGTAGTGGAGCAATTGGTGGTAGTGTGCATTTAAATGACCTGTTCCGATTCGATAAACATTCAGAACATGAGTTACTGTTTAGTTACGGAAGCTTTGATACCAGGAATTTTAATTACCGCACTTCTATAGGGTCAAAGAAAACCACAGTAGGTTTTGGAATAAACTATCTTGAATCGGAAAATGACTATAAATATTTGGGCACAGACCAAAGGAATCAAAACGGAGCCTTTAATAATATTAATGTCAATGCTAACGTAGGACATGAAATAGCGGAAGGACAATTACTGAAATTCTATCATAATACTTTTATTGGTGACCGTGATTTTTCAGGAACTATTACTGCACCTTCCAATTCTAATTATCGTGATTATAATTCCCGTAACCTTTTGGAATGGAGTCATTTTAATGAAAAACGAATTCATCGGGTTAAATTGGGTTACTTGTACGAAAAGTACAAATACTATGATAATAAAGAGCGTGCAGATTTTTCCTTTGGAAATACAAATACATTTTTGATCAATTATGATTACAAAATTAATTTTAAGGATATTGTTCTCAATGGCATTGCCGATTACAGTTATATTGAAGCTAAAGGAACTTCTCTTGAAAATGGTACCAGAAAAACACTGGCCACAACCCTTTTATTTAAACATAATTTAGGAGAAAAGATTACCTACGGAGCTAACGTTAGGAAAGAATTTATGAATGATTACAAGAGTCCGTTTGTATACTCTTTAAACGCCAAATATTCTTTTAACTCTCACCATGATGTTTATTTTAATGTTTCAAAAAACTACAGGGTTCCTACATTCAATGAAGTCTATTGGATTTTAGGTGGAGGATCAGGTGGTAATCCTGATATAAGACCTGAATCTTCTTTACAGGCAGAAATAGGGCAGACCTTTAAAAAAAGAAGTATACTTTTCAATGGGCTGCTTTTTATATTGATTCTGAGGATCTTATTCAGTGGAGGCCTAATGATATGGGAATTTGGACTCCCATCAATATTAAAGACGCATCAAATTATGGTCTTGAAGTTTCTTTAGAGTTAGCGGAAAAATGGGGAAACCGTCATCTTACTTGGAAAAATAGCTATGCACTGACTAAGGCGGTAGATTCTGAGACTAATAAATCGTTAATGTATGTGCCAGAACATAAGGTAACATCTATTCTAACATATGCATATTCAGACTGGCGATTGTTTTATCAACTATACGTCAATAGCAGCGTCTTTATCACTTCAGATAACTCTGAGTCATTGTCAGGCTATTCCGTTTCGAACTTAGGGTTTGGGAGAAATTTCAAAACCAAGGGGAAATTAAATATAGAAGCATTAATACAGGTTAATAATCTATATAATAAAAATTATCAAAATGTAGCTTATCGACCAATGCCAAACAGAAATGTTCAATTAAAATTAAAAATTAAAATCTAAAAGTAGAACAAAATGAAAATGAAACAAGTATCAATTTTTGTAGCCATGGCGGCTTTATTTACAGTTAGCTGTTCAAATGATGACGATGGAGTTGTAATTGAAGAAGTGAAGGGAGATTACCAAAATGGTATATTAATAACAAATGAAGGTCCGTTTAACAATGGTAGCGGAACGGTCACTTATATATCCAACGATTCGTTACTAGTAAAAGATGCTATTTTTAAATTAGAAAATAATGAAGACCTTGGTAACATTCTACAGTCAATTGCTTTTGATGAAGATAGGGCTTATATTGTGGTCAATAACTCACATAAAATTCATGTGGTCAACCGATATACTTTTAAAAGCGAGGGTGTAATCGAGGAAGGACTTTTAAATCCTAGATATCTTACTGTTGCCAATGGAAAGGGGTATGTTACCAATTGGGGAGATTCTGCCGATGAAACTGATGATTACGTTGCCATTATAGATTTAGAGACCAATACCGTTTCAAAATCTATTCCTACGGAGTTGGGACCAGAAGCAATTACTTCTAACGAAGATTTTGTTTATGTAGCACATCAAGGAGCATTTGGTCAAAATAATAAGGTCTCTATTATTGATGCTTCTACGGATGTTGTATCATCCACACTTACTGTTGGAGATTTTCCTAACTCTATGCAATGGGATACTGCTGGAAACTTATGGGTATTAAGTAGCGGTGCGCCAGAATATACAGGAGAAGAAACTAATGGAACACTTACGGAAATTAATACGTCAGATAATAGTATAGTACAGACTTTTAATTTTGAAACTACAGAACATCCGGGCGATTTAAGTGTGGAAGATGATACATTTTATTTTGGGATGTCTAATGCTGTTTATACATTTGAATCTGGATTGGATGCTTTGCCAACTGAAGCTTTTATAAATGATGTCTCGTTTTACAGTATGACTGTTAATGACGGTAAACTTTACGGTACAGATGCAAAAGATTATGCTAGTAAAGGAGATTTGTTTATATATGATTTAAATACCAAGGAATTAACCAACACTATTTCTGTAGGCATTATTCCAGTGAGGTATATATTTTAATTAAATACAATGCTTAAAGTCTGTTCTTTTATGCCTGCTGTTACGCAAATGCTCTATGATATGGGTTTGCAAGAACATTTGTATGGTATTACGTTTGAATGTCCGCCACAAGCGCTGAAAGAGAAAAAGCCAGTAGTGCGGTGTATCTTAGAAGGTAAGAACTATACAAGTAAACAGATAGATGTCTTTTTTTCTGAAAGTAAAAAAGAAGGGAAGAAACTTTATTATGTAGACGAACAAGCGCTTGCCGAAATAGCCCCTGATATCATCTTCACGCAAGATATGTGTGATGTTTGCCAGATTGATACGGAATGTACGGCAGCAGCCGTTGCAAATCTTGATAAACAGCCAGAGCTCATTTCTATTAGTCCTATGGGTTTTGATGATGTTTTTCAAAATGCCGTTACTATTGCAAAAGCATTGGATAAAGAAGAGGTTGCTTACGCATATTTAATAAAGTTAAATGATCGTGTTAATCATGTTATGGATACTATAATAGCATCCAAGGCTCCTAAAAAGAAGGTGTTGTTGTTAGAATGGTTGGAACCTATTTATAATTGTGGACATTGGATTCCTCATCAGATAGATTTTGCCGGTGGTGTAGATATGTTATCTAATCCATCTGGGAATAGCGGGGTTATTTCTTGGGAAGATATTTTAGCGTACAATCCAGAAGTGATTGTCATAGCCCCATGCGGATTTAGTATGAAAAGAACAATGACAGAAATGCACTTATTACTTTTAAAAGATGGGTGGAATTCATTGGAAGCAGTACAGAATCAACAGGTTTTTATAACTGATTTTGATTTGTTCACCCAATCATCTGCAGGAACGTTGGTAGATGGCATAGAATTGTTGGCGGGATTGTTTCACCCAGAGGTTATCTCCGTACCAACGCGTTTAAAACGCAAGTACCAAAAGTTTTATGATTATTAAGTAGCAATAAATTAATAAAAAAAAGCGGCCTGTTATATACAGGCCGCTTTTTTGTTTTTAGTTATATCAAATTACCAAATTATAGGTGGGTCGGTAACATACATATTATCTTTTAGAGGGGTAAACATTTTTGAGTTTGTCATGGTTTCAATGGGTAAATTTACTTTTTGGGAACCTTTGGCGGAAGAACCAGTTATCAACTCTATAGCTTTTGCCAGATATGGTTCTTTTAAATCACCTAACACGCCCATGTTTGTAATGTCTTCTTGTAATGGTTCATCCGGTAAAAGCCCACTAGTAAATTCAGAAAATCCTTCTGCATTTTCATTTCTTCCCAATAAAGGTTGAATAGCCCATTTGTTCTTTGAGTTAATTTTACTGGCTCTTTCTGCGCTGTAGATGTAGTTATTACCTCTATCATCTACCATAGTGACAGAAAATTCATTTTTTCCACGTGTGGTTTCACCTATTTGAACAATATCCATATAGGGTCTTAGTCCGTTTATAATTAACTCACTTGCAGAGGCAGTTCCTGATGTGGTTAAGATGTATACTTTTTTTAAATTTAAAGTATTTATAGCCGTTCCTTTCCCTGTTTTTTCAGCAAAAAAGCGTCTTAGTTCAGTATCGCTGTCATCTAATACTTTTTGATATTTTTCATTATAAAGGGCTTTAAGGAAGACATCTTTTGAATTAGTGCCGTATATCATACTAGATAAAAGAGCTGCCGTATTAACAGAGCCTCCAGGGTTGTAACGAAGGTCTAATACCAATTCATTTACACCACTAGACTTAAATCTTCCAAAAACGGTATTGAGCTGTTCATCGTATTCGTTTGTAAAACCAGTGTATGCTAGATAACCAATTTTACTATCTTGTATTTCTATGATTTCATCCAAAAAAATAGGGTTTTCTCTAAGATCTACTTCTTTAGTTAATTGAATGTCATTTCCGTCAGGCTCGGCATTTTCTCCAACTATGCTTGCCATATTTAGTGTGTAAGAATCACTATCTCCAAAAAGGAGAGATATGTAATTTTGATCGGTAAGGGTAGTTCCGTTCACCGGTAAAAAGGTCTCCACGTTTTATATTTTTAGTTGATGCATTTGAATTAGGCACAATGTATTGCACGTAGCCATAAAGTTCACTGTTATTTGCTTTCTGTCTTACCAAGCCAAACATAAGTCCGTTGCTTTTAGAAATACCAGCTAAAGACTGTGTAAGCTCTACATAATCATCTGAAAAAAAGCTAAACCTATCCTCAGAGAAAAGTAATTTATCATCAAAGAATTTTATGGATCTGATTCCGAAGAAAGAAATTCCGTATAGAGAGCTGAGCCTTCAGGGGTGTTAGGGAATTTTGCGTCAGATAAGTTTTCCACATCAGATTGCCAGAAATACCAAAAGTTCATGGCTTTCCACATAAAATCTTGTACTTCAACCCCCGCATCTGGGTCAGGGTCTACTGTATCAGGAATACTAAAATCGTCGTTTTCTGAACAAGAAAATATTAGAAAAAGTGAAAGAAATAATCCTGTCGTTACGCTTTTTTTCATGATTGCTGATATAGTTTAAAGGGGAGTTTTAAGGAACACCGTAATAGAATATCACAACGTAAAAAAATCCATCTTATTTTCAGTTCTCTGATTTTAACGGTTTTAGTAATCCATCCATAACCATAGAATTGTTTGTTAAAGAAAATATTCTTGAGTGTGCAAATGAATTAGAGAAAGAACCATGGTTAAAACTTCTTTTAGCAGTATTGCCAGAAATTACAGATAATGTTAACGCCAAAAGGGGCTCGTCTACATCTCCTAGCATACCTAGATTTTCAATATCTTCTGGTAGTAGGTAATCAGGTACTAACCCATTTTCATAATCGCTAAAACCATCTGCATTTTCATTTTTCCCCAATAAAGGCTGTATTCCCCATTGATTATCTGGGTTAATATCACTATCGTTATTTCCTGTATAAAAGTAACCGGTTGAAGGGTCATCAACGAAAGTATTAGAAAACTCACTTTTCCCTACTGTCAGCTCCCCTATGTGTACCACATCAACGTATGGTGCAAGGCCGTTCATTACCAATTCACTGGAAGATGCTGTTCGGCCCGTAGCAATGATATATACTTTCTTTAAATTAAGTGTATTAAGATCTGTTTTACTATCAAAGGTTTTATCCGTAAAATTATCTTCTATACTAGCTGCATCAGCAGATGACATTATCTTATCATTATAACGGGCCCTCAAAAGGAGCTGGTCCGTTTCCGTTCCATAAACAGCGCTTGCCATTTGAATTGCAGAGGTAACTCTACCACCTCCGTTATATCTGAAATCTAAAATTAACTCGTCAATGTTTTCTGTCTTAAACTCGCCAAAAACAGTATTTAATTGATCGTCATAGGCGGCTAGAAAACTATTATACATTAAATAGCCTATTTTCTTTCCGTTCTGCTCAATGATTTTATTAATATGTATCGGGTTTTCTGAAAAATTCTCAATCTTGCTCAGAGCTACTTCTTTACCATTGCCTACCACGGAATCTCCCGAAAAATCAGCCATATTAAGAGTGTAGTTAGCATTATCGCTAAAAAGTAAATCTATATAATTGCTGCGGGTCAATGTTTGTCCATCTACCCCATTAAAGATGTCTCCTCTTATTATTTCTTTACTGGAGGCATCTGAGTTGGGTAATATATAAGTTACGACGCCATATATATCAATGTCATTTTCAGTAACGTATAATTGGAATTCTACACCATTACTACTTGAAATTCCCTGTAAAGAATTTACAAGGTCTTTGTAGTTTTCAACGGCAACACTAAACCTATCAGAAGCGGCTGCATCTCCTACAGCTTCTTTATGGTTATAGGCAAGGTCATTGTAGAAAAAATCACTTGGGTTGGATTCTGAAGCTAAGAAAGCAATATAATCAGGATCATTAGAATCTTCAAATTTATCATCGGCTAGGTTGGGGACATCGGCTTGCCAAAAATACCATTCATTCATTACCTGATACATAAAATGTTGTGCAGGATAGTCAGCAGCTGTTTTAGTTTCTACTTTTTCATCAGGAAAAATATTATCATCGTTTTTACAGCCAACAAATAATAATCCTGTTGCAAGGAACAATAAGAGGTACTTTTTCATAGTTTTTTATTATGCGATAAAACTACCAAATCAATTACCGTTCCAAAAGAATGATGATAATATAACGGGGGAGTCTAAATTAAAGGTACTAAGTTAGTATACGTAGATAGTTAGTAAAAGGTTGTAGTAATTACTTACATAACTAAAATATAAAAAATATTTGTAACATAATTAAGAGTAGCTCGTCTTCCTTATGTAGCACCTGTAAAAAGTGTTTATAATAACCAGACCATTAGAATGCAACAGGCAGATTTTATAAAAATTATTGGCCCTTTTCAAGACAAGTTATATCGTTTGGCAAAACGGTTGTTGGTGTCTAGGGAAGAAGCGGAAGATGCCACCCAAGAGATTCTATTGAAGCTATGGGCTAAAAACAACAGTATAGAGCAATATAAAAGCGTTGAAGCTTTTGCAATGACGATGACCAAAAACTTTTGCTTGGACAGATTAAAATCTAAGCAGGCTGGGAATTTAAAACTAGTTCATACCAATTATGAAGAAAAGGGGAGCTCGTTACAAAAAAAAATAGAAGCAAACGATAGTGTTTCATGGGTAGAAAAGATAATGGCCGATTTACCTGAACAGCAAAAAATGGTATTGCAGTTAAGAGATGTAGAAGAATATGATTATGATGAGATTGCTAAAATGTTAGAAATGCAGCCAACAGCGGTAAGAGTAGCTTTGTCTAGGGCAAGGAAGACCGTGAGGGAAAAATTAATACAAAAACACAGTTATGGAATTGGATAAAATAGAAAAATTGCTTGAAAAGTACTTTGAAGCAGATACAACAGTTGCAGAAGAAAAGCTGCTCCAAGCGTATTTTTCTAAAAAGGATGTACCTGAGAACCTGCAACAATATATTCCTTTGTTCAGTTTTATGGACGGAGCTAAAAAAGAGGAGTTTTCCAAGGAAGTTGTATTGGAGCCTGAAACAAAAGGTACTAGTAAAAACTTCTATAAATGGATGTCTATTGCAGCAGCAGTTATGCTAATGTTCGGAGTGTATTTAGGAAAAAATTATTATGACGAAAAGGAACTAGAGCAGCAACAGGCTCTTTATGCCTACAACGAAACAAAAAAAGCATTGGACATGCTTAGTCATAATATGGAAAGAGGTACTGAGAAAATAGGATACCTCAATGAGTTTGTTGTAGCAAAACAAAAAATTTATAATAAGAATTAAAATTAAAACCCGAAAAATGAAACAGATATTAATTGTACTAATAGTAGCGGTGTTGCCGGTAAAGGGCTTTTCACAGTCCCTATTTGATAAATATGAAGACCTAGATGAGGTAAGTGCGGTAGTTGTAAATCGTAGCATGTTTAATTTACTGAGTAAAATAGACGTTGAGGTAGATGATCCAGAAGCAAAGGATTTTATGGATATAGCTAAGAGTTTAAATAACTTAAAGGTTTTCATTACTGAGGACAAGTCTATTTCTACAGACATGAAATTGTCCGTAGAGAAATATCTTAAATCTGCCAAATTAGAAGAGCTTATGCGTGTAAAAGATAAAGATGCTAATGTTAAGTTTTATATCCGCGCTGGTAAAGACGATGACCACGTTAGCGAGCTTCTAATGTTCGTGACAGGTATAAACAACGTAAATGTAGATGTAAACGGTAGAAAGTTTGAAACTGTACTGTTATCGTTAACAGGAGATATAGACTTGAACAAGATAGGTTCTTTAACAAAAAAAATGAACTTGCCAGAAGAGTTGAACGAGGCAGGTAAGAATAGATAGTAAATTAATCATCATCAATCAATAATCAAAAACAAGCATTAATCTTAAAACGAACAATCATGAAAAAGCTAAGTGTATTTTTAGTACTAGTAGTATTACCATTTTTTGGAATTTCTCAATCTATGTTTGACAAATATGATAATATGAAGAATGTAGGTTCTGTTACCGTAAACAAAAGTATGATTAGACTTGCGGGTAACATAGCTGCTTTTGACGAGAGTGACCAAGATTCTCAAGATTTTGCTTCTATAGCCCAAGGCTTGGATGGAATTAAGGTGTTTATTACTGAAGATGCAGGAATATCCGAAGACATGGGTAAAACGGTTAAAAAGTATCTAAAATCTTCTAACCTAGAAGAGCTGATGAGGGTGAAGGACAAAGATGCTACCGTAAAGTTCTATATTAAAGAAGGAAGAGATGAAGATCATGTTAGTGAGCTTTTGTTGTTCGTGTCCGATATTAATAGCGATGAGCTAGATATGGGTAATAGAAAATTTGAAAGTGTATTGGTATCTATGACCGGAGATATAGATTTGAACAAAATTGGAGCACTTACCAGAAAGATGAATCTTCCTGAGGAGTTAAACGAAGTAGGAGGAAGGTAAAAGAATATCCTCTAAGTCTAATTCAATACCTTAAAGACATTTATATGAAAAGAATAACAATGGTTATAGCTACCCTGCTATTATGTATTGTAAGTGCTTGTAATTCTACACCTAGCTTGCAACAGTATTATGTAACAAATTCTGAGAACCCTAATTTTTTGACTCTAGATTTACCGGTAGGCCTTTTAAATATAAGGGAGGCGCAATTGTCTCCAGAACAAAAAGAGAGTCTTGGCTCATTAAAAAAGCTAAATGTTCTGGCTTTTAAGAAGACTGAAGCAAACCAAGCCGACTTTCTGAAAGAGCAAACTATTATAAAATCTATTTTAAAGAGTGAAGACTTCACGGAACTCATGAAAATGAATACGGATTTTGGTAGGGCCACAATCAAGTATCTTGGGGACGAAGATGCCATTGATGAGGTGGTGATTTACGGAGATAATGAAGATAAAGGCTTTTTAGTTGTTCGGGTTTTAGGAAAAAACATGAATCCGGCAAAAATGATTCAGTTTGTTCAAGCTTTAGAAAAATCAGAGTTTAAAGGAGACGAACTATCTAAGGTCATGGACTTTATGAAGTAGAACTAGCACCGTATTTCGCATTAAAAAACAAACCAAATTGACTGGTTTGTTTTTTTTTGAATAAAATTTAAAGTTTTTAGTGACCTTTCGATAAATCGGGTGTCTTAAGTATTAAAGCACTAACCCTTAACACGAGAAACGATTATGGAACAAGCAGAAGTATGGATAGATAAAGGTATTGAGTTTGCCGTCAATTACGGACCTAAAGTAATAGGCGCAATCTTAATTTATATTATTGGTTCATGGGTTATAAAAAAGATAGTTAAGGTTGTTCAAAAGGGAATGACAAGCCAAGAGTACGATAAGTCTCTACAGAAATTTTTATTGAGCCTAGTAAAATGGGCCTTGACTATTTTCTTGATAATTACGGTAATTTCTACTTTAGGAGTAGAGACCACAAGTTTTGCAGCTATAATTGCAGCAGCTGGTTTGGCTATTGGTCTTGCACTACAAGGTTCCTTATCTAATTTTGCAGGTGGAGTTTTGATTATCATCTTCAAGCCTTATAAGATTGGAGATTTGATAGAAGCACAAGGTGCACTTGGTTCTGTTAAGGAGATAGAAATTTTCACAACTAAGCTTATTACACCTGATAATAAATTGGCTATTATACCCAACGGAGCAATGGCTAACGGAAATATCATTAACTATACGGCCGAAGGTAAAATGAGAGTCGACACCACTATAGGAGTTGGTTATGGTGAAGATATAAAAACAGCCAAAGAAGTTTTACTTAATGTTCTTTTAGCAGATCCAAAAGTATTGAAAGACCCTGCTCCATCTGTAAATGTTTCGGAATTGGCAGATAGTTCCGTAAACTTTGCGGTACGCCCGTTCTGTAAGCCAGAAGATTACTGGGATGTATATTTTGGAACTTTAGAAAACTGTAAGTTGGCACTTGATAAAGCTGGAATTGAAATTCCTTACCCACATCAAGTTGAGATACAAAAGAAAGGATGATTATTACGTAAACACTAACCATTATCCCCCGAAGAAGGCCGCATTTGCGGCCTTTTTTTCGTTTAGGATATGTGAGTAATTATTAAATTCCAGTATAGTTACTTGGTGTAATTACCTTTAATTCTTGTTTAATTTCATTAGAAACTTCAAGCGTATCAATAAACTCAGCAATAGAGTTCTTATTTATTTTAGCATTGGTTCTAGTAAGACCTTTTAATGCTTCATAAGGATTAGGGTAGCCTTCTCTTCGTAAGATAGTCTGAATAGCTTCTGCAACTACGGCCCAATTATTCTCAAGGTCTTGTTCAAACTTTTCTTTGTTCAATAAGAGTTTGTTCAATCCTTTTAAAGTAGACTGAAAGGCAATAATTGTATGGGCAAAAGGCATACCGGCATTTCTAAGAACTGTACTATCCGTAAGGTCTCTCTGTAGTCTAGATACCGGTAATTTAGCGGATAAGTGCTCAAATAAGGCGTTTGCTATACCTAAGTTACCTTCAGAATTTTCAAAATCTATTGGATTTACTTTATGTGGCATAGCCGAAGACCCAACTTCACCTTCTTTAATTCTTTGTTTAAAATAATCCATGGAAACATAGGTCCAGAAATCACGGTCTAAATCAAGGATAATAGTGTTTATACGCTTAAGGTTATCGAACAAGGCGGCCATATGGTCATAATGTTCAATTTGCGTAGTAGGGAAGGAGTGATGGAGTCCTAATTTTTCTTGTACAAATTTAGTTCCAAAAGCTTTCCAATCAATTGATGGGTAGGCAACTTTGTGTGCATTATAATTTCCGGTAGCACCACCAAATTTAGCGGCACTAGGTATATCGTTCAATAGGTTAAATTGTTCTTTTAATCGAACTGCAAAAACCTCTATTTCTTTACCAAGACGTGTAGGTGATGCAGGTTGTCCGTGTGTTCTGGCTAACATTGGTATTTCTGCCCATTCTTTTGCCAACTCCTTAATTTTGTTCAACAGTGTAGTGTATTCAGGAACATAAACTTCGTTAGTCGCTTCTTTAATAGAAAGAGGAATAGCGGTGTTATTGATGTCCTGAGAAGTAAGACCAAAGTGAATAAACTCTTTATGAGCGGAAAGCCCCAATTTATCAAAAGCAGCTTTTATAAAATACTCTACTGCTTTTACATCGTGATTTGTGGTTTTCTCTATTTCTTTTATTTATGGGCATCAACCGTATCAAAATTAATATAGATTTCCCGAAGCGCTCCAAATTTGGAATTGTCAAAATCTGAAAGTTGAGGTAATGGAATCTCACAAAGGGCAATAAAATATTCAATTTCTACTCGTACCCTGTATTTGATTAGGGCTTCTTCCGAGAAAAACGGTGCCAATGGTTCAGTTTTACTTCTGTAGCGCCCATCTATGGGCGAAATAGCGTTCAAAGCGTTTAGCGACATAACGTTGTTTAAGGTTGATTTTGAAAAAAGCAAAGATACCCTAAGATGGTTAGTATTAAAAGGTTTTAGAGTTTCTTGTTCTAAAAAGATGTTCTAAAAAAAAGTTAATAACTTGGTTTTTATGCCGAATACTTCTTTAGTTTGGCCAAAATATCCTGGCTCTTGCTTTATAAGCAGCGCTGCCCTCTGCATAGCTTTGTTCAAGTATAATTTTCAATTCGGGGTGAATCCATTTATATTTATGACCTAATAGCCATAATGAAGTAATAGAGTAAGCCTTTGTAGCTACTTTGTGTTCGGCTATCAACCAATCAAAACAGGCCGAAGTAATCTGCTCCAACTGACTCTCGGTCATTATTAGTTGTAATTCATTTTTCTGTTTAGAGAAATATGTTTTTGTCAAATATTCACAAATTTTAGCCATGGGTCGTACGGCGGAATCAAAATGAACTCTGCCGAGATTAGCGGTAAAATAATCTAAATGTGGGTAGATAAAAGGTAGGTTTTCTTTTGCCGTAAATTCCAATACCCAGCAGGCTCTATTAGATATAGGATCGTCAACATCAAAGGCAATTTGCATTAATGGTTTTGCCAGTTGCGGGTTTCGTGTAATCAAATCGGCCATTTCTGCTCGTTTTTCACGAGAATGATTTACGTAATCTAGAGCTTTGTAAAGTTCTTCTTTGGTCATTAAAGCAGGAAATTGTACTCTTTTATGATTTTCTTTTGGCTGTTTCTGTAAGTTCTGTCACAAGATTGGGTAAACCTTCTACGGCTGTTTTTGCAATAATAGAAAGGTTATCATAATTGTTTTCTGAAACATTTGGTTGTGGGTCTATAAAATAAATGGGAACACCACTTTGGGCATAATCAATAAGACTTGCTGCTGGGTATACTTGCATAGATGTGCCAATGATTATAACTATATCAGCATTTTGAGTGGCAATTGCTGCTTGTTGTAAAAGAGGTACTGCCTCGCCAAACCAAACAATATGAGGGCGTAATTGGTGGCCTTTTTCACAATAGTCTCCTAAGTTCAAATCTTTTGACCAGGGAATAATCACATTTTCATTTTTGGTGCTTCTAGCTTTAAGGAGTTCACCATGAATATGGATAAGGTTGGTGCTTCCTGCTCTTTCGTGAAGGTCATCTACATTTTGTGTTACAATGGTAACATCATAAAATTCTTCAAGCTTAAAAAGTGCCTTATGGGCTTTGTTTGGGAAAACTTCGGGTAACTGCCTTCGTCTTTGATTATAAAAATCAAGAACTAGTTTTGGGTTCCGGGCAAAACCTTCGGGCGAGGCAACATCCATTACATCATGCCCTTCCCATAGGCCACCCGCATCTCTAAAGGTGTTTATTCCACTTTCGGCACTAATACCAGCACCAGTCAAAACAGTAATTCTTTTCTTCATCGTTATAAAAATAGAGTTTTTATTATATTCGGTACATGGCAGATGAACAACTTCTTGAATATTTAGAGAATTTTATAAGCGAAGAAAGGAAACAACGGTTTTTAGAAGTACTTGAAGACCGAACAAAATTATTAACGGTTGCAATTGAAGATATTTACCAAATGCATAATACGAGTGCCGTAATTCGTAGTTGTGAAGTTTTTGGAATTCAGGAAGCGCATATTATAGAATCGCGGTTTGGTAAGAAGCTAGATAGCGAAATAGCTATGGGCGCGCAGAAGTGGGTAGATGTGCATCGTTATAAAAATACCCAGAACTGTATAGAAGCGCTAAAGCTGGACGGTTATAAAATTATAGCAACTACACCGCATAATGATTCAAATTTTCTTGAGGATTTTAGGGTTGAAGGAAAAACAGCTCTATTGTTTGGTACTGAACGAAATGGGCTTAGCCAAGAAGCGATTGATATGAGTGACGGATTTCTGAAAATACCCATGTTGGGATTTACAGAAAGTTTAAACATATCCGTTTCGGCAGCGATAATTTTGCAGCACTTGACCGTAAAATTGCGAGCTACGGATTTGGAATGGGGATTGACCAAAGAAGAAAAGCTGGAGAAACGATTGGATTGGACTAAAAAATCTGTAAGGAGTATTGACGATATTTTGAAAAGATATGAAACAGAAATCAAAAATGGGGATGCATAAAATGAACGAATCTTTTCAAGACTAGAACCAAGTTGAATTTTTAAGAATAGATGAAGACCCGTGTAATAAAAGCTATGATTTTTGAATGCTTGGTTTTCAAAAATTATAGCTTTTTGTATTCTACTCTTTTAGCTCTAACAGTGCTATATTAAAATCATTCTCTAGAAGCACTTTGCCGTTCGCCACAACAACTTCGGTTTCTGAATAGGTGTCATATAGTTTTGTTCCATCACCAAAGAAACCTTTTACCCAGATAGATTTTTTACCCTTAGGTAAATCTAGTCCTATAACAACCTTGTCTTTAAAGTTTCCTTCAACATAAGTTCTGCTAAAAACATAAGGTTTTTTGCCAAGTCTTTTATGTTTTCCAGCTCCCACTGCCAAATGATTTCTTCTAAAAGTCCCTAGTTTTTTCCAATGTTGCAGTACCTCTTTGGTTCTAGGAAGACTATCTAGCTCATCCCAATTCATAAACGAGCGTAAAGTAGCATCACCTTCAACAGGGTTATCTGTAGAGCCTTCTATGGTTAAATCGCGAGCGGTTTCATCTCCGTAATAAATCTGTGAAGCCCTGGCGTGAGAAGAAGAACATTTGCAGCTCTGAAAGGGTCTTTTCTTTCAGGATCAAAAGGACTTCCGTCATCATGAGAAGTGAGGTAGTTTACTACACTTTTACCGATAAGGTCGGTATTCAACATTTTGTTATACTTACGAAAGATAGATTCATAATCTTTTTTGGCGTCTTCCTTAAGCTCAAAATTGATAAGACTTTTAAATCCATGGGCAAAGTAATCTACTTTCTTGTCATTAAAGTCGTACTCTCTTCCTTTGGAGATGCCATAGTTATAGACTTCGCCAACCATATAGAAAGGCTTGTCATCAAGTACTTTGTCAGGATGCATTTTTTTCCAGTTTTCAAAGGCAAACGACGCTTCCTTGTAAAGTTCTGACCATGCCTCTTCGTTTACATGTTTTACAGTATCTACTCTAAAACCATCTACACCCAGGTTATTGACATAATCAGTAAGCCATTTTATAATATAGTATCTTGGAGCTCTTGGGTAACCGGTTCGTTCAAAGAACAGTTGTAATTCGTCTAGTTCTTGGCTTAAGCGGCCTTCTTCTTTCCATTTGGCCAAAAGTGCATCAGGAAGTTCAACAGGTTCGTTAGATTCAGTTCGGATGTCCGGTAGGTTTTCTACCAAAGTACATTCAACCGTAGTTTCATAGGTAGTAAAATCACATGTAGGTTCTTTTCTGACCCATTCATCTGGCCAAGCTCCATCAATTTCTGTAACTGGCCCTGTGTGGTTGAGGACAACATCTAGCAAGACGCGAATACCATATTTGTGCGCGGTCTTAACCATTGTTTCTAAATCTTTTCTAGTTCCAAAATTTGGATCAAGATTTGTCCAGTCTTTGGCCCAATATCCGTGATAACCGTAGGTATTTCCCGTACCTTCATCCGTACTGCCGTGAATTTGTTCTATAACAGGGGTGAACCATATGGCGTTAATACCTAAGTCTGAAAAATAACCTTCTTCTATTTTTTTTGTAATTCCTTGAATATCCCCGCCCATAAAACCTCTTAAAGGCCCAGTTGGTTCGGTTCGGTCAAAATTTACGTCGTTTTTGGTATTGCCATTATTGAACCTATCGGTCAATAAAAAGTAGATGTTGGCTCCTTCTAAGGCAAAAGGAATATTCTTTTGGGGTTCAATAGATTTGGAAATGGTATCGGTTTTTACCGCTACCTCTTCTACAATATCCTTGCGTTGTTCTTTGCAGGAAGCAAGGATTAGAAGTATAATAACCGCAGAGAGCAGTCTTTTCATAAGAGTTCTATTTTCTCTAAAGCTATAAAATGCAATGGGAAATAGAAAATTTATTTTTTACGATTCAATACTTTGAAATCTTCGTAGCAACTACTTATCGCATCTAAAATTTGCAAATCGTTGGCAGTTTTTATGAACGATTTTGAGTAATTGCAATTATTAAGAATATCTTGAATGTCTAACTTCTCTATCTGAAGCAGTTCCATTAAGACTTCACGATCAAACTTAGAAGCCAAAAGATCACGTATTTGGTCGTCTTCTTTTATTTTTCGTAGTTTTTTCATCTGGTTTGGCTGCTTGCCAAAAAGATTACGTAACAAATCTGCAGGGTTTAAGATAGCACCTAAAACCTTGGTGACGGCACTAGGGTTCTTATTACCTCCTTCGTAGCCTACGGAAAGACCAGATATACTATACTGGTATGCATTGTTTATTGGAGCATTCTTAACATCTATTTCAAGATAGCCTGTAAGCTGATAAGGTCTAACAATTACCTCTTCTAAAGCATAGGCAAGTTCTGTTAAGGCAATTTTAGTGTTCTCAAATTTGAACATGTCATTCGTAACCCTAATTTTTTGAGACTTGAAACCTAAATAGGAAAAGTACAGGATGTCATCTACAGACGCGATAATTGTAAACTCTCCATCATCTTTTGTAATGGTTCCTTTAACCTTGTTCAAGTTTATAATATGAACACTGCCCATAGGGGCATCTGTTTGGGCGTTTACAACTATGGCCTTTATTTCTTTTTCCTCTAGTATTTCTTCTTCTTGAGCGAACGAGAAGCTTGATATAAAGAGCAGAATTATAATTGAGATTGGTTTCATTGCTTTTAGCATACGGGGTTAAAAATACTAAACAAAACAAAAAAATACGCCGAAGCGTATTTTTTAATATAGAATTAACTTAAAATGTAAGTTGTTTTGTAGTCCTAAAAGAAGTCGCTTCTGCTTTTGCTGCTGCTACCACTTCTTCTCTTTCCTGAATGGCTAGATTTACCTCTAGAAGAGCTTCTATTATTGTCTCTACCTCTAGATCTACCACCACGATCACTGCTGTCACGGTCACTTCTTCCTCTGCCACCGCCGCTTCTTCCTCTATTACCACCGCCGCTTCCGCAGGGTTTTTAGAAACTTCAACGTTAATGAATCTACCTTCTAGTTTAAAGTCGGTAAAAAATGAAAGAATTTTTTCGGTATGTTCAGCTTCCGTATTAAAGAAAGAAAATGAATCCTTAGTATCAACCTTGTAAACATCCTCTTTTCCTAGGCTTAAAGTATCACGTAAGAAGTCTTTTAAAGACATCCAATCGTAACCATCTTTTTCTCCAACATTTATGAAATAGCGAACAGATCCGTTAGAAGGTGCACTTGCGCCTCTATCTCTATCTCTATCTCTATCTCCTCTTTCTCTATCACGACCTCGGTCATCAGAGCTGCTTATATCTTTAGTTTTGTTGTAGTAGTTTGAAAAACGCGTAAACTCAACAGATACTATTTTCTTGATAAGTTCATCGCGATCAATGCCTTCAAGAACGTCATTAATTGCCGGTAGGTAATTTTCAACGTCTTTGTTTATTTTAGTATCCTTGATTTTATTGGCCAAGTGATACAGTTGTATTTCGCATATTTCAATTCCTGTAGGAATCTTTTTGGAAAGAAAAGATTGTTGAATCTTTTTCTCCATGGCGTTAATCTTGCGCATTTCACTTCTGGTAATGATTACCATAGAAATACCAGATTTTCCCGCTCTACCTGTACGACCACTACGGTGCGTATAAGTTTCTATTTCATCAGGAAGTTGGTAGTTGATTACGTGTGTAATATCATCAACATCAATACCACGAGCAGCTACATCTGTTGCAACCAACATTTGTATTTGTTTCTTACGAAACGAGTTCATCACTAAATCTCGTTGGTTTTGACTTAAATCGCCATGTAATGCTCCTGCACTGTACCCATCTTCGATAAGCTTTTCGGCTACACGTTGCGTATCTCTTTTAGTTCTACAGAAAACAACCGAGAAAATATCTGGGTTAGCGTCTGCAAGTCTCTTAAGAGCAGGGTATCTATCTCTTCCTCCAACTACGTAATATTCGTGTTGTACAGTTGAAGTTCCTGCATTTTTAGCGCCTACTGTAATTTCAGTAGGGCTGTTCATGAATTTTTTGGCAATGGTTGCTACTTCTCTTGGCATAGTTGCAGAAAACAACCAAGTAGACTTGTCTTTAGGAGTATTCGAAAGAATATCCTTTATATCTTCAAAAAAGCCCATGTTGAGCATTTCATCAGCTTCATCAAGAATACAGTAATCAATTTTGGTAATATCAACAAGACCACGGCTGATCATATCTTTCATTCGGTAGGAGTTGCAACAACTATCTGTGCGCCACGTTTGATCTGTCTTGCTTGGTCTGTTATGCTAGCTCCACCATAAATAGCAACGGTGTTTAAACCTTTTACATATTTAGAGTAAGCTTGTATCTCATTTGTAATCTGCAAACATAGTTCACGAGTAGGGGAGAGTATTAAACCTTGGGTAGTTCTACTGGCGCTATCAAGTTTCTGGATTAAGGGAAAACCAAAGGCGGCCGTTTTACCAGTTCCTGTTTGCGCAAGCGCAACAAGATCCATTTCGCTTTCCAATAAAAGTGGGATTGCTTTTTCCTGTACTTCAGATGGGGTTTCAAAACCCATATCTTTTACAGCATCTAATAGGGGCTGACTTAGCCCTAATTCTTCAAATTTTGTCATAAAAAAGGTATACTTAAATCGCTAATAGGTGTGTTGCATAGAGCGATTATCGTATATAACCTTAGTACTCAGAACAACACCTGCCATACCGGCGGCGTTAAAATTAAGGCGCAAAGGTACGTTTTATTATTTAAATATCTATTATTGTAGAAAATCTAATAGTTTTTTGATAGCTAACCCCCTGTGGCTTATACTGTTTTTAGTTTTTAGAGGAAGCTCGGCAAAAGTTTGTTTATAGCCGTTAGGTTGGAATATAGGGTCGTATCCAAAACCTTTGGAACCTTTCTTTTCTTTTATTATTACGCCTTCTACAATACCGTTAAAGATGTGCTTCTCTTTATTTAAGTTTAAGGCAATTACTGTTTTAAAGTGGGCTTCACGATTTTCTTTGTCTTCTAGATTTTTTAAAAGTTTGTTCATGTTGTCGTCAGCATCTTTTGTTTCGCCTGCATATCTAGCGGAATACACTCCAGGTTCACCATTTAAGATGTCTACTATAAGACCTGTATCATCTGCAAAGCATGCTAGGTCATAGGTTTTGGTAACATAATCAGCTTTTATTTGAGCATTCTCTTCTAAGGTTGCCCCGGTTTCAGGTATTTCATCAAAACAGCCAATATCAGTTAAAGAGACCAATTCTATATGTGGGGGAACAAGTTTTTTAACTTCGTCTAATTTGTTTTTGTTGTGTGTTGCGAAAACAAGTTTCATGTAAATTGATTTAAGATTGTTTTTAAACGAATGCCTTTAGCGGTCTCAAAAATAGTAATTTTGAAAAGCTATAAATATTTTAATATGGAGTTAAAGATACCTCCCGCAGTTGTTTTTCTGATTTTTGCAGGTTTGATGTATCTGCTTGCTACGTTTTTGCCTTTTGGTTATTTCGATTTTTTTGGTAGGTATTATTTAATCATTTTTTTATTGGCTTTTGCTAGTATTGTGTTTACAATTGCTCTTTTTCAATTTTTTCGTTTGCGAACTACTATTGACCCAACTAATCCTTCTAAGGCGAGTAAGTTGGTAGAAAATGGAATTTTTGCCTATTCTAGAAACCCTATGTATTTGGCTTTGCTTTTGCTTTTGTTGGCTTTAGGCGTATGGCTTGGTAATGCATTCAATACTTTGTTGGCAGCTGGTTTTGTCGGGTATATGAATCGATTTCAAATCATTCCTGAAGAGATGGCACTTTTGAAACTTTTTGGTAAAGGATACAAGCAGTATTGTGTAAATGTCCGAAGGTGGTTCTGAATTATAAGCAATATAGCTTATAATATAAAATATTAGCGTTTTAGCTTATATTTTTGTATATTAGCGTTTTAGCTTATATAATTATGATAGCAATAATTACTGGAGATATTATTAATTCCGAGAACCACAACTCATCAGAGTGGCTAGGTATTCTTAAGGATTACTTATCCAAACTGGGTAAATCACCCATAGATTGGGAGGTTTATAGGGGAGACGAGTTTCAATTAAAAATAGCAAAGGAAGATGCTTTACAGGCAGCAATACATATTAAGGCGTTAATAAAAACGGTAAAGGGCTTAGATGTCCGTATGGGCATTGGCTTGGGCGGCGAAACATTTAAGGGGGTTGGTGTTAGTGAGTCCAACGGTCCTGCGTATCATAGGTCAGGAAGAACTTTTGAATCCCTTAAGGAAGATAAACTCAATTTAACTATTGCTACGGGCAATGGCTTTTTTGATGATACTTTAAATCTTATGCTTAAGTTGGCGCTTCATTTTATGGATGATTGGAGCACGGTATCGGCAGAGATAATCGTATTGGCTTTAGATAATCCTGATGCTTCGCAACGTGAAATAGCCGAAAGACTAAATATTCAACAGTCTGCGGTAAGTCAACGTCAAAAAAGGGCTCGTCTAGATTTGGTTCTAGAATTATTAGAGTATTATTCAAAAACTTTAAAAGAATTAAGTTAGATGATTCTGTTCACAAAACTTTTACTGGCACATTTAATAGGTGACTTTTTATTGCAGCCCAACCGCTGGGTCATTCATAAGGAGGCTAATAAAGAAAAATCAAAATACCTCTACGCACATGTTTTGCTTCATTTTGCACTGACGATGCTACTTGTATGGGATTTGAAGTTTTGGAAAATAGCATTGATTATTATGGTTTCGCACTATTTTATTGATTTAGCCAAGTTATATGTTACACCTCTATTTAAGTTAAAGAGTATTCCCTTTTTTATTGATCAAGTGCTTCATGTTCTTGTATTATATTGTTGTGTGTATTATGGCAACCTAATGGAGCATACTGTAGCTCTATTTGAAAACCTAGATTGGCCGTTGGTAACAGCAATTGTATTTGTGAGCTCTCCTGCCGCAATTGTCATGGGTAAGTTGTTAGAAGCCATGTCGGACAAAATAGAATTAGATCATAAATCGCTGCCCAATGCCGGAAAATATATAGGAATCATAGAACGGTTGTTTGTTCTTATGTTCATAATTATGGGTAGGTGGGAAGCCATCGGTTTATTAATCGGAGCAAAATCTGTTTTTCGATTTAATGATTTAAAGGAAAGCAATAACAGGAAACTTACCGAATATATCTTAATAGGAACGCTGCTAAGTTTTGGGCTTGCAGTAATTACAGGAATTATCTATGTTAATATATAGAAACACAATGCACATCTTTTTTGTAGTGGTGTCATTTATGTCCATTACTACTGCATGGGGGCAAACAGAATTTTTCAATTCTTTTGATGATACTAAAATAGCCTACACTGATGAGGGCAAAGGAGATGCTGTTTTATTGATTCATGGTTTTATAAACACTAAGGAATCATGGGAAAGCACAAGCCTAAAAGAAGATTTATTGGCAGAAGGCTTTAGAGTAATTGCTCTTGATTTAAGGGGTAATGGCGAATCTGACAAGCCACAAACGGAAGAAGCGTATAGCTTTGATGCAGAGGTCATGGATATTATGTTTCTTATGCAGCATTTACGGTTAAAAAAATACATGGCCGTAGGTTACTCTAGAGGTAGTATTGTTCTTGCTAAATTATTACTCAAAGATAAGCGTGTTAAAAAGGCGGTATTGGGTGGTATGGGAATCGATTTCACGGATTACCGGTGGCCGCGAAAAATTAAATTCATGAATGCTTTTAATGGAAAAGTAACTGAAGATACCAAAGAAGCGGTAGATTATGCCAAATCTGTTCATGCAGATTTTAGAAGTTTGTATCTGCAGCAGCGTTTTCAGCCCAATACAAGAAAAAGCCACTTAGCTTATGTGCAAGCTAAAGTTTTGGTCATAGCGGGCAATGAAGATTTAGACAATGGTAGTCCAGAAAAATTGCATAAAGCTATTCCTAAGAGTGAATTTGTAATTGTTGAGGGAGACCACAACGGAACTTATAAGACTAAAGCATTTTCAGAAGCGATAGTTTCCTTTTTAGACTAAAATATTCATGGTTTTTACGTCTCTTAAAAATTCAAATCATATCAAAAAGAAGTAGATTAGTTATAAGGATAACTTTTAGCAACATTAGTCTAATTTGGACAGAAATAATCTTTATTTTTGTCCCTTAATTTTTTTAGCAAGGACATGGTAGAAGCAGGTAGGAAATACGTATTCGATTTTGATAGTACTTTAACAAGAGTTGAAGCCTTAGATGTACTAGCCGAAAGGACCCCAAGGCAATTCTAATAAAGACGAAATCATTAAGAAAATTCAGGAAATCACCAATTTGGGTATTGATGGTGATATATCCTTTACAGAGTCTCTTGAAAGACGTATAAAATTATTGCATGCTCATAGAGATGATTTAGGACCGTTGGTAGAAGAGCTGCGTCATAAGATTTCTAAGTCTATTGCTTCCAATAAAGAATTCTTTGAAAAATTCTCAGATGATATTTATGTAATTTCTTGTGGATTTAAAGAATTTATTGATCCTATTGTAAAGGAGTATAACATTCCATCGGATAGGGTATATGCCAATACTTTTGAATTTGATAAAGAGGGAAACATTGTAGGTTTTGATTCTGAAAATGTACTTTCTCAACATAATGGCAAAATACAATGTCTTAAGGACATGAATCTTGACGGTGAAGTTCAGGTTATTGGTGATGGGTATAGCGATTATGTTATGCGCGAAGCCGGTATTGCAGATAAGTTCTTTGCCTACACTGAAAATGTACACCGTGAAAAAGCAGCTAAAAATGCAGATTATATAACTCCAAATATGGATGAATTTCTTTTTGTGAACGATTTACCTCGTAATATTTCATATCCAAAGAATAGAATTAAAATATTGCTACTAGAAAATGTTCACCCGGATGCTTTCAAGAATTTATCGGATGACGGTTTTTCTGTTGAACTGGTAAAGCATAGTATTGATGAAGATGAATTAATTGAAAAAATAAAAGGAGTTCACGTATTGGGTATTCGTTCTAAAACCCAAGTGACTCAAAAAGTATTGGACGCTGCTGATAAGCTTTTGGTAGTTGGTGCTTTCTGTATTGGTACTACACAAATAGATTTGCTTCATGCAAAAAGAAAAGGAGTTGTAGTTTTTAACGCACCTTATAGTAATACACGTTCAGTGGTTGAATTGGCTATTGGACAGATTATTATGTTAATGAGAAGTGTATTCTCTAGAAGTAGTGAAATTCATAGCGGACAATGGCAAAAGACAGCTGAAGGTTCAAGAGAGGTTCGTGGTAAGAATCTTGGTATTGTTGGTTACGGTAATATTGGGAAGCAACTTTCTATCTTGGCAGAAGCCTTGGGTATGCGTGTGTATTATTACGATGTTGATGATAAACTGTCAATGGGTAATGCTAAAAAATGTAACACGTTAGAAGATTTATTAAATGTTTCAGATGTTGTTACTCTACATATAGATGATAATAAAGCAAACAAGGATTTCATAGGCGAGCGAGAAATTAGCCAAATGAGAAACGGGGCCATGCTTATTAACTTGTCAAGAGGTTTTGTAGTGGATATTGAAGCTTTGGCAAAAGGTTTAAAATCTGGTAAAATTGGTGGTGCAGCTATTGATGTATATCCAGAGGAGCCACGTAGTAACGGTGAATTTTATACGCCACTTCAAGGTTTGAATAATGTTATTCTTACACCGCATGTTGGTGGTAGTACAGAAGAAGCACAACGTGATATAGCAGATTTTGTTCCAAACAAAATAATGGATTACATCAACTCAGGTAACACTGTAGATGCTGTAAATTTCCCGAATATTCGTTTGCCAAAACAGCAGAATGCACACCGTTTCTTGCATATACATAAAAATGTGCCTCAATTATGGCTAAGATTAATGAGGTATGCGCTAAATATGGCTTAAATATCTCTGGACAATTCTTGTCTACCGATAGCGAGGTAGGGTATGTAATTACAGATTTGGACAAGAATACAATAAAGATGTTATAAAAGCCCTTAGAAAGGTAGAGAACACTATTAAATTTAGAGTGTTGTATTAGGTCTTGAATAATCTTCGCGATAAAAAAGCCTTCTTTATAAAGAAGGCTTTTTTTTTTTTTGCTTAATTTTTATTGATGATGATAAGGTTCGTTACGAAGTATGGTAAAAGCTCTGTAGACTTGCTCAACAACAAAAAGGCGGACCATCTGGTGAGAAAAGGTCATTTTTGATAAACTGATTTTCCCTTGCGCTTTATTGTAAACATCCGTACTAAAACCATATGGGCCACCAATTACAAAAACAAGCTGCTTAAGGCCTGCATTCATCTTTTTCTGCAAATAACCAGAGAAATCTACTGAGGAAAATTGTTTTCCGTTTTCGTCTAAGAGCACTAGAACATCAGTATTGCTGAGGTTTTTTAAAATGAGCTCACCCTCTTTTTCTTTTTGTTGCGCTTCGGAAAGGTTTTTGGTGTTTTTAATATCGGGTATGATTTCCAATTCAAACTTAACATAGTGTTTCAATCGGTTCTCATATTCAGAAATTAGCTGCAATAAAGCCTTGCTATCTGTTTTTCCTATTGCAATGAGTTTTACGGTCATACAGCAAATATAATTTGAAATAATAAGTTTTATGTATTGAGGTATGCACCTATTCTAATAAATAAGCCTTGGGCTAAGGTCTATAAACCCCCAACTATTTACTAATTTAGCTATAAGTAAAATCCCGTACATGATTTCCAAAGAACAATTCCAAGAAGAAATAGATTATATCATAAAAAATGCCATTCGTGAAGATGTTGGCGATGGGGACCACAGTTCGTTGGCCTGTATTCCTGATACTGCGAAAGGAAAAGCAAAGCTGTTAGTGAAGGACGAAGGCATTATTGCTGGAGTAGAATTTGCTAAAGAGGTCTTCAAATATGTGGATTCTAACATGGAGATAGAAACTCTAATTAACGATGGCTCTCCGGTAACATGGTGATATCGTTTTTTACGTTTCAGGAAGTTCACAGAGTATTTTAAAAGCAGAACGTTTGGTTTTGAATGCTATGCAACGTATGAGTGCTATTGCTACAAAAACAAATTCGTTTGTAAAGCTATTGGAAGGTACAGGAACTAAAATTCTTGATACTAGAAAAACTACTCCCAGGTATTCGTGCTTTGGAAAAGTGGGCCGTTAAGATAGGTGGAGGTGAAAATCACAGATTCGCTTTATACGATATGATTATGCTAAAAGATAATCACATAGATTTTGTGGGAGGCATAGATAAAGCCATTCAGAAAACTAAAGATTATTTAAAGGAAACTAATCGTGATCTAAAAATCATTGTGGAAGCAAGAGATTTAGATGAGATAAAGCAAATTCTTGAGGCAGGTGGTGTATACCGTATTCTTATAGATAATTTCAATTATGAAGATACCCGTAAAGCGGTCAAATTAATTGGTGATACCTGTTTAACAGAATCTTCGGGCGGAATTAATGAGGATACTTTGCGCAAGTACGCGGAGTGTGGTGTGGATTATATTTCTTCTGGTGCGCTTACCCATTCGGTGTATAATATGGATTTAAGCTTAAAAGCGGTATAAATGTCGCAAGATATAGAGAAGAGAATTGAAAAAATTCCTATTGTCAACTGGGTCGCTCGTTTGCTGAAACAAGTAAAACTACCGGCTTTTGAAGGACTATCTCTTTATGACTTAATTGAAATGTATATTCTTGGTGTTTTCCGAGGAGCCATTTCTACGCGTGCCAGTGCCATTGCTTTTAGCTTGTTTTTGGCGTTATTTCCATTGCTTATATTTTTGATTACGTTAATTCCCTTTATACTGCCGTATGTAAGTGTAGGTAATGATAATTTTGATTCTCAATTCCTAGTGTTTTTAGAATCCTTCTTGCCTTCGGCAACTAGTGATTATTTTGGAGAAATTTACCAACAAATAAAAGATCAGAAACAAGGAGGGCTATTGTCTTCCGCTTTTTTGTTTTCTATTTTTTTGATGGCGAATGGAGTTAATGCTATTTTTGGAGGGTTTGAAAATTCGTATCATGTAGAATTGACTCGGCATTTCTTCCGTCAGTATTTATATGCACTTATGGTGGGCTTAATTCTGTCAATTTTGTTAATTGTAGGCGCTGTAGCTTATGGTTATTTTGAGTTGTATATAATAGACTACCTAAGTGTTTGGGCCGCTAAATAAGGGGTATGACCTTACTGAGAATGATATTGTGGGTGCTAAGATAGGTAAGGTGTTGTTTTTCATTATTTTATCTTATTTCACTACCGCTATATTGTATTATTTTGGAACTACAGAAGGCAAACATGCTCGGTTTTTTTCAGCAGGAGCATTTATGACTACTCTACTGTTCATGTTAACCTCATACCTCTTTGGTGTTTATGTAGAAAAGTTTGCTAGATACAATGAATTGTATGGTGCTTTAGGAGGTTTATTGATACTTATGGTCTATATCTGGTTAAATTCTAATATATTGTTGCTCGGGTTCGAGCTTAATGCATCGTTGAACTCTTTAAGAAAAACATACACTAAGAAATGAATACAAGCGCAATTTTAAGTTTTTTTGTTTTTATCTTCATGTTATCTCCAGTAAGTCACTCTCAAGGAGTTTTTGGAAAATGGAAAACCATAGACGACCGTACAGGTAAGCCAAAAGCTATCATTGAAATATATGAAGAGGATGGAATGATGCATGGTAAAATTATTGAAATAGTAGAGGAGGGGAAGGAAAATTTTATTTGTGGCAAGTGCGAAGGAGATAGGAAAGACAAGCCTGTACTAGGTATGACCATAATTGAAGATGCAGAACATCATGGGAATGGTGTTTATAAAGGCGAGACTCTTTTTGACCCTCAACAGGCTATGACTTTTAGATGTAAAATTTGGCTTAACCCAGAAAACCCTAATGAACTTAAGGTAAGGGGGTATTTAGCTTTTATTTATCGTACCCAGACTTGGGTGCGTGTAGAAGGATAGAATTCGAACGGAAGTATGCAGTATTTTATCGATGTAATTTTACCGATTCCCTTAGAGAAACTTTTTACCTATTCTATTTCCGGGACGGAAGCTGAGTTTTTGCGTCCGGGTATGCGTGTGGGTGTTCCTTTTGGTAAATCTAAAATTTATACGGGCTTGGTGCATAATGTGCATAACAACAAACCTGAGATTTATGAAGCCAAGGAAATAGACCGCATACTTGATGAACATCCTATTATAAATACTATTCAGTTAAAGCACTGGCAGTGGATTGCAGATTACTACATGTGCACCATTGGCGAGGTTTTTAGAAGTGCGGTTATGGAGCATTCTTGTTAGAAAGCGAAACTCTTATTCTAAGAAATGATGAAGGAGATGTTGATGAGTCTAAGTTGGAGGATGACGAGTTTTTGGTGTATGAGGCACTGCAGCATCAAGCATTGTTAAAGGTGCAAGAGGTGAGTGCTATTATAGACCGAAAGAATATTCTACCGGTTTTAAATCGCCTTATAGAAAAGAATGTTATTCTTCTTAAAGAAGAGATGTACGAACAGTACAAGCCTAAATTAGTGCGCTATGTAAAATTGGGAAAGGATTATCTTGAGGAGGAAAAATTGGAAGCCCTTTTGAATGATTTATCAAGAGCTCCAAAACAGAGTCAGGTTGTGCTTTCTCTTTTTCAAATACAAGCTACAAACAAAAAACCGATTAAAGTAACAGAACTGGAACAAGCCAGTGGTGGTTCAAAGGCGGTTATAAAATCACTTGTAAAAAAAGAGATTTTAGAGGAGTACTTTGTCAGAACCGATCGGGTAAGCTATGATGGTGAAGAGGAGAATTATGATTTAAAAGATTTAAACGAGTATCAGAAAAAAGCTTTTGAAGATGTATCTAAAAGCTTTGCTGAGGATAAAGTAACCTTGTTGCACGGAGTAACTTCTTCTGGTAAAACTGAAGTTTATGTAAAGTTGATTGAAGAGTGTATTCAGAAAGGAAAGCAGGCTTTATATCTACTTCCTGAAATAGCACTGACCACTCAACTTATTTCTCGCTTGCAAGAGTATTTTGGAGAAAAAGTATCTGTATATCATTCAAAATATAGTGTACAGGAAAGAGTAGAGGTATGGAATAATGTTTTGGCTAAAAAAGACAAAGCTCAAATTGTTATAGGAGCTCGTTCAGCTTTGTTTTTACCGTATTCGGATTTAGGTCTTATTGTGGTTGACGAAGAGCATGAGAGTTCTTTTAAGCAGTTTGATCCGGCACCAAGATACCATGCAAGAGATGCAGCCATTGTTCTAGCTAAACTTCACAATAGCAATATCTTATTGGGATCTGCTACCCCGAGCGTAGAGACCTTTTATAATGCCAAAACTGGAAAATACGGGTATGCCTCAATAACAAGACGTTTTGGGAATGTGCTTATGCCGGATATTGAATTGGTAGATATTAAAGAGCAAAGCCGAAAACGACGGATGAAAGGGCATTTTTCCGAACGTTTGTTTTTGGCTATTCAAGAAGCTTTAGATGCAGGGGAGCAGGTAATTTTATTTCAGAATAGAAGAGGGTATGCTCCAATAGTAGAGTGTAGTACTTGTGGACATTCGCCTCAATGTCCCAATTGTGACGTGAGTTTAACATATCATCAGTATAAAAAACAATTGCGATGTCATTATTGTGGTTACCACATGGCATTGCAAGAAAGTTGTCAGGCCTGTGGCAATCATACCCTAGATACTAAAGGTTTTGGAACAGAACAGGTGGAGAAGGAGTTAGAGACCTTGTTTCCGGACGCTAAGACTTGGCGCATGGATTTGGATACTACTAGAGGCAAGCATGGCTACGAAAAGATAATTACAGCGTTTGAGCAACAGGAGATGGATATTCTTGTGGGTACTCAAATGTTAACAAAAGGACTGGATTTCCGAAACGTAAGTTTGGTGGGTATTATGAATGCCGATTCTCTTTTGAATTTTCCGGATTATCGTGCACATGAACGTTGTTTTCAGTTACTAACACAAGTAGCAGGCCGTGCAGGTCGTACTAAAAAGAGGGGAAAGGTTTTAATACAGAGTTACAACCCATATCATCAGATATTACAACAGGTTTCTACACATGATTATGATACCATGTTTAAAGAGCAATTATACGAGCGAGAGCAGTATAAGTATCCGCCTAGCAATAGAATTATTAAAATTACTTTTAAGCATAAAGAGTATAATAAGCTGAACGAAGCAACGGAATGGTTTGCAAAAGCATTGCGGACTACTTTAGGAGGAAACGTCCTTGGGCCAGAATACCCGCCGGTGGCTAGGGTACGAAATCAGTTTTTAAAAAATGTATTGATTAAGATACCGCATGCTCAATCTGTGGTAAAGACTAAGGCCGCAATCAAGAAAATTGAAAAATCATTTAATTCTGTTTCTCAATATAGAAGCGTACGGGTTATATATAATGTTGACCATATTTAAATTGAAGGCAAAAAAAAAATCCCGAACATTATTTAATGTTCGGGATTTATATTTAAAGTAGAAGTGCTAGACATTGGCTAATGCTTCTGCCAACTCGGTCTTTTTATTCCTACTAAGAGGAATGGACCTGCCACTAACTTCAACATTTTTACTGTTGAATTTTTCTATCTTCTCTAAATTCACAATGTAGGATTTGTGAATTCGCAAGAATTTATCTTCTGGTAATTGCTGCTCAAATGATTTCATGGTAGACAAGATAACAATGTTAGCTTCGTCCGTTACCAATTTAATATAATCACCAAGAGCCTCAATCCATTTAATATCGTTTAAGATTACTTTACGTTTCTTAAGATTGCTCTTTACGAAGATGTGTTCTTCGTCTTCTTGAACTTTATTTATCTGCTCATATTTAGCTACCGCTCTTTTTACCGAAGCATCAAATCTA
Organism: Zobellia laminariae; assembly: GCF_030553095.1. Lineage (GTDB taxonomy): Bacteria > Bacteroidota > Bacteroidia > Flavobacteriales > Flavobacteriaceae > Zobellia > Zobellia laminariae. The sequence continues at coordinate 3,571,121 of NZ_CP130738.1, forward strand.
GCTAGGGTAATGGGTTTGTGCAAATAATCTGTTACATCGTAATCAAATGCTTTTAGAGCATAATCTGGCTTACCTGTAATCAAAATTACTTGAGGGCTATTTTCTAGGGATTCGAGTAGGTCAAATCCACTAATAATAGGCATTTCAACATCAAGAAAAATAAGATCGATCTCGTTGTTCTTGATGCCGTTTTTGGCTTCGATCGCATTGCTGTACTCGGCCACCATAGCAAGGTTGGGATGACTGTTTACAAGCTTCGCGACTGCCATTCGTTGCATGGACGAATCGTCTACGATAATACTTCTTAATTTCATAAATAGGTCGATTTGTGGGGTTAAGTCATCGACAAAATACTAAAAAAACCTGTCTAAATACAATAATATTGTAAACTTGGGCTTCTTTTTGTTGTAATTTGTAATGACATAGGTTAAGATTTGGTTATGTAAGATTTTAGGATTGTCAAAGTATAACGAAGAAATTCCGCTTTTCTTGTAAAGTCTAATAAAAATTGTTACTTTTGCACTCCTAAAAAATATACATTTATGAACCATTACGAAACTGTTTTCATTTTGAATCCCGTGCTTTCTGATGATCAGGTAGCGGAAACAGTTAAGAAATTTGAAGATTTCTTAATTAAAAATGGCGCCAAAATGGTCTCCAAAGAAAATTGGGGGCTTAAGAAATTGGCCTATGCTATCCAGCACAAAAAAAGTGGTTTTTACCACTTGTTCGAATTCACCAGCACAGGTGAAGTTATTACTCCTTATGAGCAAGAGTTCAAAAGGGATGAGCGTATCATGCGTTTCTTGACAGTAAAACTAGACAAGCACGCTATTGAGTGGGCTGAGAAAAGAAGAACAAGGTTAAAAGCTAAAGCATAAGGAATTATGGCAACATTACAACAACAAGCAAAAGGAAAAAAGACGGTGAAATCCGTTATTTAACTCCATTGAACATTGAAACTAATACTAAGAAGAAGTATTGTCGTTTCAAGAAATCAGGTATTAAATATATCGATTACAAAGACGCGGACTTTTTAATGAAGTTGGTAAACGAACAAGGTAAATTGTTACCTAGAAGACTTACTGGAACTTCTTTAAAATACCAACGCAAAGTGGCTCAAGCGGTCAAAAGAGCACGTCATTTGGCTTTCATGCCATACGTAGGCGATTTATTAAAATAAATTTTAAGGCAAAATGGAACTTATACTAAAACAAGACGTAGAGCATTTAGGCTTTAAAGACGATATTGTAAACGTAAAAAACGGTTACGGTAGAAATTACCTTATTCCAAGAAGTTTAGCCGAAATGGCTACTGTTTCTGCTAAAAAGGTATTAGCTGAGAACTTAAAACAAAGAGCTCACAAAGAGAAAAAAGTTGTTGATGCTGCTAGCAAAACTGCTGAAGCTCTTAAAGCTTTGGAAATGAAAATTTCTGCTAAAACAGGTACAGCTGACAAGTTGTTTGGATCGGTTACTACAATTGATCTTGCTGCAGCTCTTGAAAAAGAAGGTCACAGTATCGATAAAAAGTTTATCAGTATTCAAGGTGGTGCCGTTAAGCGTACCGGTCCTTACAATGCACAGATTAGATTACATAGGGAAGTTGTAGTAGAATTCCCTTTTGAAGTTGTTGCTGCCAAGAAATAATGGTTAATAACAACTTATAACTTAAAAGAGCTGTGCTTGCATAGCTCTTTTTTTTGTTCTTTTTTGTAGGACTAACTCAAACAAATGATTATGTCTTACAAAGTCCCTTTAAGTGTTGTTCTATTCTTCACTTTTTTTAGTGCAATTGCGCAGGTCACCACCTCTAATATGAGCGGAACGGTGGTCGATGATCAAAATTTACCTTTATTAGGTGCCAACGTAGTAGTTGTGCATACTCCAACAGGCACAAAATCAGGTGCCATTACAAATGAAGATGGTCTTTTTAAAATCCTAAACCTTAGGGTTGGTGGGCCATACATTGTAACAATTTCTTATGTAGGTTTTAAGGAACAGACCTTAAACGACATCTACTTGTCTTTAGGAAAGACTTTTACTTTAGATGCTGTTCTAGCAACTGAGAGCCAAGCTTTGGATGAAGTAGTGGTAATCTCAGATCGCGGAGGAACATTTGGAAGTGATCGTACCGGTTCTGAAACCAGTGTTGGAAGAAGAGAACTTACCAAACTACCAACTATTTCTAGATCTGCGGAAGATTTCACACGATTAGAGCCTAGTGCTTCAGGAACTCCTGAGTACAGGAGGTCTTTCATTTGGTGGTCGTAATGATCAATACAATAACTTTTCTTTAGATGGTTCTTTCTTTGGTAACCCTTTTGGTTTGGATGCACCTAGTCCTGGTGGTCAAACGGGATCACAGCCAATATCTTTAGATGCTATAGATCAGATTCAGGTGTCTTTGGCTCCTTATGATGTTACGCAATCGGGTTTTACCGGAGCTACTGTTAATGCGGTAACCAAGAGTGGTACAAATGAGTTTCATGGCAGTGTTTACGGTTTTTTTAGAAATGAAAGCCTTACCGGTGGTAAGATAAAAGGAGAAGATGTAGTAAAGCCAGACTTGAAGCAAAATCAATATGGTGTTAGTATTGGTGGTCCAATAATAAAAAACAAACTCTTTTTCTTTGCCAATTTTGAACGCGATCAAAGAGATGATTTAGGTACTAGCGGTTGGGTTCCTAATACGGGTTCTGGTGCTATTAACGAATCTAGGGTTTTAGAAAGTGATTTAATGTCTGTCCAGTCTGCACTATCAGGTTTGGGTTATGATACGGGAAGATATGATGGGTTTACTTATGGAGCTGAATCAACGAAAGGTATTTTTAAATTAGACTGGAACGTTAATGATAATCATCGTTTAGCAGTAATATATAACTTCTTGAAGTCATCAAGAGAGCAGCCAGCTCACCCTACAGCACTGGGTGTGAGAGGGCCTAGTTTTCAAGTTTTGCAATTTGAGAATTCCGGTTACGAAATCAATAACAATATTCAATCATTTCAGGTGGAGCTGAACTCTACTTTTGGTGATAATGCAACAAATAAATTACAAGTTGGGTATTCTCATTTTGATGATTTTAGAAATGCACTCTCTTCCCCTATGCCTGCTATTACCATTCAAGATGGAGCTAATAGTAATTATATCATTGCTGGGCATGAGCCTTTTTCTATTAATAATACATTAGATCAGAAAGTATTTCAGATTACGAACAATTTCAATTATTTTATGGGTAACCATACTCTTACGGTTGGTGCTTCTTTTGAGAAATTTCAATTTGACAACTCCTTTAACTTAGGGGCTTATGGTTATGATGAGGATGGGGATTTTAATCAAGAGGTGGGTGCTTTCGCATCGTATCCTTCTTTAGCGGATTTTCAAACTGATGTTGCCGATGGTACTTTAGCGGCGGCATTGGCCAATGCTCAAAATATTTTTACTAACAGTAATGCTGCCGGTGTAGGTAATGATGGTGGTTGGGCATTAGCGGAAACCAACGTGGGTCAGTTTTCTATTTACGTTCAAGATGACTGGGCTGTAACTCCAGATTTCAAATTGACTTATGGTGTTCGTTTTGATAAGCCTTTATATTTTGATACTGATGATAAAATTCAGGAGAACATAGATAGGAAGCCATTTACTTTCGATCCAACAATTCCTTATTTTAATCCGCAGACCAATCAAGAAACTACATTAGATTCAAAAACATTACCTAGTAATAAATTTCTGATTTCGCCAAGGGTAGGATTCAATTGGGATGTTAAAGGAAATCAGACTACTCAAATACGTGGTGGTAGTGGTGTTTTTACAGGTCGTTTCCCTTTTGTATGGTTAGGAAACCAGGTACAGGGTCTAGATTTTTTCTTTTATCAAATTGTTGATCCGGATTTCAAATGGCCACAAGTATGGCGTACCAACATTGGTGCGGATCATAGATTTGATAGTGGTGTTATTTTAACTGCTGATATTTCGTATACCAAAGACCTTAATGGAGCACATGTTCAAAACTGGGGATTGAGAAATCCTTCTGGGACTTTAAATGCTCCTGGAGATAATAGACCTGTTTATACTGATGCAGATAAAGGAAATAATGGATATGTGTTTACAAACTCTGATAAAGGCAGAATATTCAATGCATCTTTAAAAGCTCAAAAAAGTTGGGATAACGGACTTTTTGCAAGTATCGCTTATAATTATTTGAATGCCAAAGATGTAAATTCTATTGAGGCGGAAATTACAGGTGATGCTTTTGATTTTAATCCGAATTTAGGAGATGCCAACCAAGATGTACTTTCGTTTTCAAAGTACGGAGATACGCATAGATTCATTGGAGCTGGAGCAAAACAGTTCAACTATGGTAATAACAAGAAATGGTCAACTACTATTTCTACCTTCTTTGAATATGCTAAAGGCGGAAGGTTTAATTATACCTATGCTGGTAACATCAATAATGATAGTTCATTTCAGAATAATGATTTACTTTATATTCCAACAGCGGCTCAAGTGCAACAAATGCAATTTTCCGGTGCTGGTCAAGCAGATGCTTTTGAGCGTTTCATTCAGCAAGATGAATACATGAGTGATAATAGAGGGCAGTATTTTGATCGCTACGGAGCTCTTGCGCCATGGAGAGGAAAGTGGGATGTGAAGTTCTTGCAAGACTACCGCTTCAATGTATCAGAAAATAAACAACACACTATTCAGTTTAGCATAGACATTTTAAATTTCGGTAATTTATTGAATAGTGACTGGGGTGTAATCCAACAGCCAAATAGCTTAAATCCGTTATCTGTATCGGTTGATGCAAACAATGTGCCTACCTATACTTTCAATGAACAGATTACTGAGACTTTTGGTTATGACTCAAGTTTGTTCTCTAGATGGCAAATGCAATTCGGTTTACGTTATATTTTCTAAATAAACTTAAGATTTTTAAGAATTAGGCCGTACGTTTCGTACGGCCTTTTTATTTTTGCAGAATGAAATACACGAGGCTTACCAAACAGCAATTAGAAGAGCTAGAACAAGAGTTTATTAACTTTTTGGCTACTCAATCCATAACTGGAGATGAGTGGAAGGAAATAAAAGCGAATAAGCCACAAGTAGCTGAAGACGAAATTGACGTTTTTAGCGATTTGGTATGGGAAGGCGTACTTGCAAAAGTTCAGTATCTAGAGAATATTTCTGAAAAGCAGATGCATCTTTTTTATTTAGCCGAAAAGGAAATGAAACTAATTTCTGTTAAGGTGATGAATCCGGATATAGATTTGAATACTACTATTGGGTTTTCTTGGTTCAAAAAGAATTGGCAATCAGATTTTGTTGAATATCTAACGGCTTCTAAAGCATATACCGAAGATAAGAATTTGGATAAATTTCAACTTATTGAGCAAGGTGCTGTTATAACCAAAGGCGACCTTTACCAATGGTTTGAAAAGGTTATAGACGCCTAAGCTGCTTAACTTGTTATTTTTTAAGAAAACTTCGTTTTCGGAGTAGAAAGAGGATTATCCATGTAAAACGGTCCCCCTCTTCCTAAAATTTTATATTTGCATCACAATTATATCCAATGGCACAAAAACCAAGCATACCAAAAGGAACCAGAGATTTTTCTCCTTCCGAAGTCTTTAAAAGAAATTACATTTTTGATATTGTAAAGAAGCACTTTCAGACATTTGGTTTTCAGCCTATTGAAACCCCATCTTTTGAGAATTCTGATACTTTAATGGGTAAATATGGGGATGAAGGTGATCGCTTGATATTTAAGATTTTGAATTCAGGGGATTATCTTAACAAGGTTGATGATGCTACGTATAGTTCAAAAAATTCAAACGTGTTGACTTCTAAGATTTCGGAAAAGGCACTCCGTTATGATTTAACAGTACCCTTTGCGCGTTACGTGGTTATGCACCAGAATGAGATTGATTTCCCTTTTAAGCGGTATCAAATTCAACCAGTTTGGCGTGCGGATAGACCTCAAAAGGGACGTTTCCGGGAGTTTTTTCAGTGTGATGCTGATGTGGTTGGTTCTGATTCTTTATTGCAGGAGATAGAATTTGTGCAGTTATATGATGCCGTTTTTACTGATTTAAAGTTAACTGGCGTCAATATTAAATTGAACAATAGAAAAATTCTTTCAGGTATTGCTGAAGTTATTGGTGCACAAGATCTTTTGATAGATTTTACAGTGGCTTTAGACAAGTTGGATAAAATTGGTGAAGAAGGTGTAAAGAAAGAAATGGCAGAAAGAGGACTAACGCCTGAGGCTATAGCCAAAGTAGAACCACTTTTTTCTCTTTCAGGAAGTAACCTAGAACAACTTCAAGCCTTAAGAGATCTTTTAAAAGATTCGGAAACAGGAAGCAAAGGAGTAGAGGAGTTGACTTATATAGTAAGTACTGTAGAAGAGCTGGGCTTACAGTCCGCTAAACTTTCTATTGATGTTACTTTGGCCCGCGGCCTTAATTATTACACGGGAGCTATTTTTGAAGTAGGCGCACCAGAGGGAGTTAAAATGGGATCTATTGGTGGTGGTGGCCGTTATGATGACCTTACCGGTATTTTTGGTTTAAAAGATGTTAGCGGTGTTGGAATCTCTTTTGGTTTAGATCGTATCTATTTAGTATTGGAAGAGTTGGGTATTTTCCCTGAAAGTATAGAGCAATCATTACAAGTGCTTTGTTTAAACTTTGGAGACAAAGAAGCTTTGGCTTCTTTGAAGTTAGTATCCGCTTTGCGAAAAAATGGTGTAAAGTCAGATGTGTACCCGTCTAATGCAAAAATTAATAAACAGTTTAAATACGCCAATAACCGGAATGTTCCTTATGTAATTTCAATCGGTGAAAATGAATTGGCAGAAAATGCTTTTGTCGTCAAACATATGGAAAGTGGTGAACAACAAACGTATGCTCTAGATGCTGTACTTGATTTTGTAGCAAAACTATAATCGCTTTTTAATCTTTTTTATAATAGTTTTATAGTATTCCGTACTATGGGGAACATACTTGTGTAGATTAGCTAGACCCCAAGTTTCTTGTGAAAATTGGATTAATGAAATCAAGGCAAGGTCATCAACCTCGCTTTCTTGCTTTTTAAGTTCGTGCAATGGTACTCTAAGTTCACAAAGGAAAGTATGGTGAAACTCGCAGTCTATTAATTTCTCCGAATGTCTGTGAACGGATTTGAAAATTCCTATTTTCTCTAGTTCTTCTATTTGAATAGTTAGACCAATTTCTTCATCAATTTCGCGTACTGCAGAAATTTCAATGTTTTCGCCAGCACCAATATGTCCTGCTACAGAAACATCCCAAAGTAGGGGAAAGATAGCTTTGTTTTTAGACCGTTTTTGAATCAGAACTTGTCCAGTGCCAGTGTAAAACCATATATGCACGGTAGGATGAAACCATCCTTCAAGGTGTGCTTCTGATTTCATTGCCGTTTTGCCAGTGGCATTTCCCTCGGAATCAAGAATATCAATTAATTCATCCATATCTAAAAAAAAGAACCCTCCTTTTTGGGGAGGGTTGTGATTTGTTTTAATCGAAATAACTAAAAGTTTCTCCGTCTTTTATATTCAGGAGAGTTTCGTAAATCAACCTGATTACGTTTTCAACATCATCTCTATGAACAGTTTCTACCGTGGTGTGCATGTAGCGCAACGGTAAAGAAATAAGTGCAGACGCAACGCCACCATTGCTGTATGCAAAAGCATCGGTATCCGTTCCGGTAGCTCTAGAGGCAGCCATACGCTGAAATGGAATCTTATTAGCTTCGGCAGTTTCAAGAATGCGTTCGCGTAACTTGTTCTGAACAGCTGGTGCATATGAAATTACAGGACCGGCACCTATTTCAGTATGGCCTTGAGTTTTCTGTTCAATCATTGGTGTTGTGGTATCGTGACACACATCTGTAATGATAGCAACGTTTGGCTTAATGGTCTGTGTGATCATTTCTGCTCCACGCAAACCTATTTCTTCTTGAACAGAATTGGTGATATATAGTCCAAAAGGCAATTTAACCTTGTTCTCATGAAGCAAACGAGCTACTTCGGCAATCATAAAGCCACCGGCTCGGTTATCTATTGCACGGCAAACAAATTTATCGCCATTAAGTACTTGGAACTCGTCTGGATACGTAATGACACATCCAACATGAACGCCCATTTTTTCTACTTCCTCTTTGTCCTTAGCACCTATATCAATAAAAATATTATCTAATTTAGGAGGTGTTTCTTTTCCTTTATCGCGTGTGTGAATAGCTGGCCAGCCAAACACACCTTTAACGATTCCGTTCTTGGTATGAATGTTTACCCATTTAGAAGGAGCTATTTGGTGATCGCTACCGCCGTTTCTAATTACGTAAAGCAATCCGTTATCGCTAACATAGTTCACGTACCAAGAAATTTCATCAGAATGCCCTTCAATAACCACTTTAAATTTAGCATCAGGATTAATCACCCCAACGGCCGTACCATAAGTGTCCGTTATGAAAGTATCCACATATGGTTTAAGGTATTCCATCCATATTTTTTGACCTTCCCACTCGTAGCCTGTTGGCGCCGCATTGTTCAAATATTTTTCAAAAAAATCGAGTGATTTTTTAGTAAGAATTTTCTTTGTAGCCATTAAGTATATATTTAGATACGAATTTACTAATATTCACTTTTATTTAATAATAAGCAGACCTATTTATCGTTATTTTGGCAAGGCTTTTGTATAATGTTGGTTATGAAAAAAACAATTTTGTTTTTATTTTTAGTAAACCTCGTGTTTATAGGGTATGCCCAAATAGAGGAACAGCCATTGGATTCCATTAAGGAGAAGATGATTATAATAGAGGGTGACTCTATTTTCAGGAATTCTATTGACTTGGATGAAGTATATCTGTTCGGGAAATTAAAATTCAGTTCCTATAAGGATAAATTACGGTATTATATTCTTAGAAGAAAGACGTTAAAGGTCTATCCGTATGCCAAATTAGCAGCTGAACGTCTAGAAGAATTGAATGACAGTATTACGAAAATCAAGAAAAAGAGGCATCAAAAAAGATATACAAAAGAAATTCAGCAATTTATAGAAGAAGAATTTTCTGCGGAACTCAAGAAACTTACCCGTACCGAAGGTCAAATTTTGGTAAAACTAATATATAGACAGACCGGTGAAACTGCATTTGAGCTAGTAAAGGAGCTCCGTAGTGGCTGGCGTGCTTTTTGGTATAATACTACCGCCAGTATGTTTAATATTAGCTTAAAAGAGCTTTTTCAGCCTGAGACAGTACATGAGGATTATCTTATAGAAGATATTCTACAACGTGCTTTTACAGATTTTAGGCTGGAACGTCAAGAATCGGTTTTAGATTATGATTATGCCCAGTTAAGTAACAAATGGGGAGATGTAGGTAAGAAGCAGTAAATATTCATTTTTCATTTTTCTTTCCAAATAAAGAATCCATTATAATTTTTAAGCTGTAGAAAGCCATGGCAATTGCGCCAATAGCAATGATAAAGCCCAATATAAGAACTGGCCAATATAAAGGGTGTTCTTGATTTTTAAATGCCTGATATATAACGCCAAGGTGCTAAGAACATAAGGGCAATAGTATAGCCAATATGCTTAATGCCTTTTACGAGCATATTTTTATCCGTTCTCTTTTGAGACATAATTATAGTATACTTTTAAAAGATGAGTTAACTAGATTATTCTATGGTAATAGATTTGGTAAAGGTTTGGCATACCGCAAAATAACCTAATGCAAAATTCTCTTGATCTATTGAAGAAGCTAAGTTATCTAAATCTGAAAGATCTTCAATATTAGTTACGTTTAGAATATTTCCTCTAACCGTTGCGGAAGGAGTCTGAAAAGGTCCTTGATCACCGCCAGATTGAACAATAATTTGGTTCATATAATTGTAGAAGGCCCTGTCAACACCTAGAATACTTATATCTATGGTCATGTCTTCTTTTACGTCATCATCATAGAAATAGGAAAATTCAAAGGTGCTTATGGATAAAAAGTGTCTTCTGTCACCAAATATTCATTAAAATCAAAATCGAATAAATAAAAATCGGTTTGATTGGGCTGGTCATCAAATGCTACAATAATTTCAGTTTCTTCTCCAGAGAAAAGAGTGGCATCTCCTTGTTCTAATTTCTTAATAGGAACTGCAGGCACATAAGTTGTTCTTGCAGCATATCTAGAGCCTTCGTGTTGTATGAAAAGAATCAGCTCGCCAGAGGTCATAAAGTCTACTGTGGTTTCACTTTGGTATACTCCGCTGCCAATAAAGGTTTCGAAAAGTGGTATGTTTTCTTGGCTTGCCAGATTGGTGATACTTATTTGTTCCAGTATCGCAGGTTCTATAGTTTCGAAAAAATTACTTGAAACACTCACTTTTACTTCGGCATAATAATTTGTGGAAGGCTGTGTGGTGTCTATGCGCATTAGAGCATCAACGGTCAGTCTAGCTTTGTCCGTTGGAACTTCAACTTCAATAACATCTTCACAAGCCGTAAAAATTGGAAGCATACAAAGTATATATATCAACTTTTTCATAGACTTAGAATTTGAAGTTATAAGTTACTGCGGGAACAATACCAAAAATAGAGGTACGAACCGCTTCATTGGCACCAGTATCTTCATTACGGCTAAAACTTATAGATGCAGCATTTCTGCGGTTGTAAACATTATAAATACTGAAAACCCATTCCGTTTGCCATTTTCTGTTCTTATTCTTTTTAGGAGTAAGTGTGGCTGAAACATCCATACGGTTATAAGAGGGTAGGCGTTCTTCATTCCTTGGGCCGTAGTAAGGGATAGTAAGTCCTTGAAAACTGAATTGCCCAATAGGGTAGTTCGTAGGTTGCCCTGTTTGAAAAACAAAATTGGTATTGAAATTCCACTTCTCGTTTAGGTCGTAACTTGCATAAACAGATACATCATGGGTTTTGTCGTATGGCGTGTTGTACCAAGCTCCAGAATTTATACCCGTTTCTGTAAAGGAAGTACCATCAGACAAATCTACTGTTCGTCCGGGGGTTCTCTGTTCGGATTTTGATAGGGTATATGCTAGCCAACCTTGAAATCTACCTTCATTTTTACGTAGTAAAAACTCCAGTCCATAGGCTCTTGCCTCTCCATTTAAAATAACCTGTTCAATAGCATCATTGGCTATTAAGTTGGCACCGTCTATATAATCTATCCGGTTTTGAATATCCTTATAAAAGACTTCGGTTTCCACGGAATATTCACCATCACTGATACTTTTAAAATAACCAACAGCGTACTGATCTAAAAGTTGGGGTTTCACGAAAGGTCCGCTTGGCGTCCATACATCCAAAGGAGTAGGGGAGCTGGTGTTTGAAATGAGGTGTAGGTATTGAGCAAGACGTGTGTAACTAGCTTTTATAGAACTATTATCATTTAAAGTGTATGCTAATGAAATACGGGGTTCAAAATTGTTGAATGTAGCTAAACTGCCGCTTTTTTCTACACTGTAGGTATCAATAGCGATACCTTCTTGATATACATTTAGTACGGGGTCAAAAATAACGGGACTGTCATTAAAATACACATTGATTTCATCTTGCCCCAGACGAATAAAGTTGCTAAAACGCAGTCCGTAGTTAAGACTTAAATTCTTTGTAATATCATGCTCAACATCAATATAAGCGGCAAATTCGTTTGCATATTTTTGAGTAAGTTGTTCTTCAATGATACCTGAGTCTGCATTGCTAGGCTCTATTTTACCAGGATTAAAACGATAATAGATATTATTAATGCCGTAGTTGATTTGAAACTTGTCATTTACGTAATGCTTCAGGTCATATTTGATGTTGAAGTTTTCTATACCCGAATTCCAATCAAAACCAACAAAATCTAATTTTAAACCATAGTAGTAGTTAGAATAAATTAATGATAGGTTAGAAAACAATTTGTCCGAAAATAAGTGGTTCCACCTAAAATTTCCAACGGCATTCCCGTAGGTGTTTACAAAGCTGTCACTAACACTAAATACATCACGACCAAAGTAACCCGATAGAAAAATACTGTTATTGTCGTTTATGTTGTAATTAAGTTTGGTGTTCAAATCATAGAAATATGCGGTGTTGTCTACATCAAAAAGCGGTAAGAAAAGATGAGCATATGAAGCACGGCCTCCAATAAGAAAAGCGGCTTTATCTTTTTTAATAGGACCTTCAACCAGTAAACGGCTGGCTACAGCACCAATACCACCGTTGACTTTAATTTTTTTACTATTACCTTCCTTTTGAAAAATATCTAGAACAGAAGATACTCTTCCGCCATAACGAGCAGGAATTCCCCCTTTGTAAAGTTTGATATCTTTTATGGCATCAGGATTAAAGACGGAGAAGAACCCAAAGAGGTGTGAGGAATTAAAAATAGTGGCTTCATCTAGTAGTATTAAATTTTGATCAACAGAACCACCCCGTACATTAAAACCAGAAGACCCTTCCCCTGCATTGGTTACACCAGGAGCAGTAAGATCGATTTTATTACATCGGCTTCGCCTAAAATCACAGGTATTTTTTTAATGGTACCTACGGATAAGGAGTTTACGCTCATCTGGGGCTCACGAACATTCATTTTTTCTACATCTTCCGTAACGACTACTTCTTGTAATTGTTCAGCTGATTCTTCCAAAGAAAAATTCATCTTTTGGTCTGCATTAAGTGTTATGGTTTCAATAATATCTTGAAAGCCTAAATAACTTACTTGCAGTTGGTATTCACCTTCAGGCAGTGTAATTGAGTAAAAACCATATTCATTGGTTGTAACCCCAGTTTGTATTGCGGGAAATGCAATGGTTACACCAATAAGGGTTTCATTACTGGAGGCCTCTGAGATAGTACCGCTTAAGGTGTATCGTTCTTGAGAGAAGCTATCAATGAAGAAGAGCAGAAAGACCGCAAGAGCGATCTTGGTGGGTTGATTCATCTTAAGGAGCAATTTTTCATAAAAGTAACCAGAAAAACACCTACTGGGAAAACGTTAACAGTATTTTAAAAAGAAAGAGGCCTCTACGTTGGTAGAGGCCTCTTTACTATTCTAAAAATCTAAAAATTAGATAGTATCTAAAATAGAATTAAAAGTTTGGCTAGGTCTCATTGCCTTTGAAACAAGCTCTTGGTTTACTTTGTAATACCCACCAATATCTTGAGGTTTGCCTTGAGCATTCATTAGTTCATCAACAATTTTAGATTCTTGTGCTGAAATTACTTCAAAAACTTTTTTGAAAGTAGCCTGTAGCTCCGCATCTTTTGTTTGGTTTGCTAAGGCTTCTGCCCAGTACATAGCCAAGTAAAAGTGGCTTCCTCTTGTATCTATTTCATTTACCTTTCTTGAAGGCGACTTATCATTGATCAAGAATTTTTCGGTAGCGCTATCTAAAGCATCACCTAAAATCCTCGCTTTTTCATTAGTGTTCTTTTCTCCATAAAAGTCTAGAGAGACACCCAATGCAAGAAATTCACCTAAAGAATCCCATCGCAAGTGACCTTCCTCTAAAAATTGCTGCATGTGCTTTGGTGCTGAACCACCTGCACCCGTTTCAAAAAGGCCACCACCGTTCATTAACGGCACAATAGATAGCATTTTTGCACTAGTACCTACTTCAAGAATAGGGAAAAGATCAGTAAGGTAATCTCTAAGTACGTTTCCTGATACGGAAATAGTGTCTTTACCATCTTTTAATCTAGCAAGCGTATACTCAGTAGCTTTCTTTGGAGAAAGAATACGGATGTCTAATCCTGAGGTATCGTAATTTGGTAAATATTGATTTACTTTTTTAATAAGCTCAACATCATGTGCGCGATTTTCATCTAACCAGAAAACAGCAGGATCATTGGTAGCTCTAGCTCTAGAGACAGCTAATTTTATCCAATCTTGAATAGGAGCGTCTTTTACTTGGCACATACGCCAGATATCACCTTCTTCAACCGTATGTTCGTCAAGAACTTTCCCAGAATTAACATCAATAACCTTTACGGTACCTTATGGATTTTTAATTTCAAAAGTTTTGTCATGCGAACCATACTCTTCAGCTTTTTGAGCCATTAGGCCAACATTAGGTACGGTACCCATTGTAGTAGGGTCAAAAGCCCCATGTTCTTTACAGAAATCAATGGTAGCAGAGTATATATCGGCATAGCTGCTATCAGGGATAACTGCTAAAGTATCTTGTTGTTCTCCTTTGGCATTCCACATTTTTCCTGAACTACGTATCATTGCTGGCATAGATGCATCAATAATGATATCACTGGGAACATGAAGATTGGTAATACCTTTTTCAGAATTTACCATGGCCAAAGCAGGACCTTCATTAACGGCTTTTTGAATATCATTTTCAATAGCCTCTCTTTTATCGGCAGGTAGCTCTTGAAGTTTAGCGAACAAGTTCTCTAATCCGTCATTAGCGCTAATGCCTAAATCCTTAAAAGTGTCTTTGTATTTTGTAAAAACATCAGCAAAGAAAACCTCTACAGCATAACCAAAAATAACCGGATCGGATACTTTCATCATAGTAGCCTTCATATGAAGTGAGAATAAGACTCCTTGTTTTTTGGCTTCTTTGATCTGCTCTTGCAAAAATGCTACAAGAGCTTTTTTGCTCATTACAGTGGCATCAATAATCTCACCTTCTAAAAGGTTTAATTTATCTTTAAGAACAAGAGTTTTTCCATCGTTCTGAACTAATTCTATTTTTATAGCTGTAGCAGAGGGTAATGTCAATGATTTCTCATTGGCTTTAAAATCGCCATGAGCCATGGTGGCCACCTGTGTTTTTGAATCCGGGCTCCACGCTCCCATGCTATGTGGGTTCTGTTTAGCGTAATTTTTAACGGCTCTTGGAGCTCTACGGTCAGAATTCCCTTCACGAAGAACTGGGTTTACTGCACTACCTTTAATTTTGTCGTATCTAGACTTGATATCCTTTTCGGCTTCGTTAGAAGGCTCATCTGGATAACTAGGTAAAGCGTACCCGTTGTCTTGAAGTTCTTTAATAGCTTCTTTTAATTGAGGAACAGAAGCGCTAATGTTTGGAAGCTTGATAATGTTAGCTTCAGGCTTTTTGGCCAAAGCTCCCAACTCTTCCAAGTCGTTCGCTATTTTTTGGTCGTCTTTAAGAAAATCAGGAAATACCGCTATAATTCTTCCGGCCAAAGAAATGTCTTTGGTCTCAATTACGATATTGGCAGTTTTAGTAAACGCTTTTACAATTGGTAAAAAGGACTGTGTAGCTAAAGCCGGAGCTTCGTCTGTTTTTGTGTAAAAAATTTTAGACATGTAAAGAAAGGTTTAATTTAAAGCGAAGTAAATATACGACATTAAGTATTCTTGCGAGTCAAAAGATAAGCCCTAGTTGCGAGCAGATTCGCTTTAGATGCTATTTTAACAAAAACCTTGCGAATTAGGAAAAAAAAAGGCAAAACAAAAGCCATATCATTGTACGTGTACATTGATATGGCTTTTTAGAAACTGATATAGCAAACTTTCTTCCCTGTTCTTCTGACAGATCGGCAACCCTTGATTGCATTTGCATCACAATTTCAACGTTTGAGATTTACTGTACTTCATCATCGGACCAAGCTACAACTTATATCTCTTCTCATTGTTTACACAATCTTTGTGCATATTTCCAAGACTTTCGTCTGTTGAATATTTACAAATATGTTCACGTAATCATTTCTCAAAAAGCGACAGCCCTTTGTTGATACGTTCGTTTTAATAAATGGCGTACTCTGAAATACATCTTTAAACATTTATAAAACCTAAACAATAATATAAAGAACGCAAACTCTATAACAGTTTTGGAATTTCTCTTTAGGCAGAGATTTTCTTTTTCTGTTTAATAAAAGTAGGAAAAATAGTTAGAGCTACCAAGATTTTTAACATATTAATAATCAACATGTTATAAACCATGGATATTAACAATTGTTCATAACGCAAAAATCCCGCTATTGCGGGATTTTTTACTACTATATGTTATTGGTTTAAGAACGAACCTCTTTGATACGTGCTTTCTTACCAGTAAGACCTCTAAAGTAGAAGATACGAGCTCTACGTACTTTACCTCTTTTGTTAACTTCAACCTTTTGTAGGGCTGGCATGTTAATTGGGAAAATACGCTCTACACCTACTGTACCTGACATTTTACGAATTGTAAAAGTCTCAGTAGAACCAGAACCTCTTCTTTGAATAACAACACCTCTAAAGAACTGAGTACGTGTTTTTTCACCTTCCTTAATTTCATAGTACACAGTAATAGTGTCACCAGCTGAAAATTTTGGAAATTCTTTTTTTGGAACAAACTCGTCTTGTACGAATTTTAATAATTCTTCCATGATATTTTTTTATTGATTATGTTATGGTCAACATTCACGATTATCGTCAGAGGTTAATTTAACAGGGTGCAAAAATACTCTATAAATTAGAATAGACAATAAATTTTGTTGATTTTTTGAAGTATAGAGCCTTAGCCTGCTTATTCCAGTAAATCAGGCCTCCGTTCTTGGGTTCTTTTAAGGGCTTGATCTTCCCGCCATTCTTCTATTTTAGGGAAGTTACCACTCAAAAGTACCTCCGGAACCTTCATTCCTTTATATTCAGAAGGTCTTGTGTAGACAGGAGGGGCAAGGAGGTCATCTTGGAAAGTATCTGTTAATGCAGAAGTTTCATTGTTAAGAACTCCATAATTAATCTAATAACAGCATCGCAAAGGATAGCTGCACCAAGTTCTCCGCCAGAAAGCACATAATCGCCTACAGAAATTTCACGGGTAATAAAAGCATCCCTAATCCTTTGGTCAACGCCCTTGTAATGACCACATAAAATAATAACGTTGTTAAGTAATGAAATACCGTTGGCCATTCTTTGGTTCAAAGTCTCGCCATCTGGGGTCATATAGATAATTTCATCGTACGTTCTTTCGGCTTTTAATGCCGTAATACATTTATCTATAGGTTCTATCATAAGTACCATACCGGCTCCACCACCAAACTGGTAGTCGTCTACACGATTATAACTCATGTCCGTATAGTCTCTTATGTTATGCATGTGCACTTCAACGAGGCCTTTTTCTATGGCTCTTTTTAAAATAGATGCAGCAAACGGACTTTCCAGCAGTTCGGGTAATACGGTAATAATGTCTATGCGCATTTTAATTTGGGCTAAGAATTAGTGGGCCAAAAGTAGTGAAAAGCGTGAGAATCTTTTTCCCAACCTAGTTTTTCGTAAAGCTTTTGTGCGGGATTATCAATTGCGGTTTCCAGAGCAAGACCTTTGTATCCTTTTTTCGTACAGAATTCTTGTGCGGTAGTTAATAAGGTAGCTCCAATTCCTTTTTTTCTGTGTTGCCCATCTACATAAAGGTCATTCAATATATAACTAGCTTTCATGGAAACTGAAGAGAAAGTTGGGTACAATTGAACAAAACCCGCAGGCTCTTCATCAATAAACGCTATAAATACGATAGATTCTGATTTGGACAAGCGTTCCTCTAGAAATGAAGTGGCAGCACTTAGGTCAGAAATTTGTTTGTAGAATACTCTATACTTATCAAACAGGGGCGCCAACAATTGAACGTGAGATTGGTTTGCTTGTAAAATTCTCATAGTGCTCTAAACTAAAAAAAGCTCCGAGAGGAGCTTTTTAAATTATTTCTGTTTCTTGTACTTGTTAATCTCGTCTTGCAGTTGTCTGCTAATTTTTTGTTCCCTTTCTAAAGCCCGTCTTCTGTGGTCTTCATATTCGGTTTCAAGTTCAGACAAATTGGTCTTGGCTTCTTGTGTTAAGATATTACTGTTTCTAAATCTGTAGATAAAGAAAAGCAATAACGCCAAAAGTGAAGCGATAACCGTCCAAAGGATAGCATTATATGTGCTTTTTGAAACCATAATACCTAAGAAAGACATACTGTCTTTTTCTTCGGTTACGGCAGCAAGGTTATTGGTGGTCTCTTCTAATTTTTCGTTTAGCGAACCAATTGTAGATTCGTGACCTCCTATAGTAGCTTTTAATTCACCAGCTCTTTTGTTATACCCTTTAAGGGTGTCAAGAACGTTCTGGCGAAGTTTTTCTAAAGAGATTGTACGAACAACTTCATATTTCTTTCCATCTGCACGGTAGTTACCGGATTTAACGAAAACAAATTCAAATTGTTTATCTATTGGCCCTCTGTCTAAAGACAATGCGTCTTGAGTTTCTTCTTCCTCTTGGGCGAATTGTAGGTTATATGCTAGTAAAGCCGTTATAAGTAACAGGATTCTTAAGCCTTTCATGTTGGAGTGATTCTTTGAATTAATGTATATCAGCCGACTAAAGTAATTCAATAATATCAATTAATAAAAAAAATCAAGGATAAGGTTGCGATTAGATGGAAAATACCTTCAAAAAGACGTTAACCTTACCCTTGTTTCCCTTTAAAAATTAATAATACGTGTAGCGTCTAACTTTTGCAATGTATTTGGACAAACGAATTACTTGATGAGAATAGCCATACTCATTGTCATACCATATATAGAGTATAATGTTTTTACCTTTATTGCTAACAATGGTTGCGTTGCTATCATATATAGATGGCGCATTTGTTCCAACAATATCCGAAGACACCATTTCCTTGCTTAAAGAGTACTTGATTTGTTCAACCAAATCTCCTTCCAACGCATACTTTTTGATGATTGTATTAATGCCGTCAATAGAGGTTTTGTTTTTTATCTCAAGATTTAAAATTGCAAGAGATCCATTTGGTACGGGCACTCTAATTGCATTAGAAGTAAGTTTGTCCTTTAATTGAGGTAAAGCTTTTGCAACGGCAGCGCCTGCACCGGTTTCAGTTATGACCATATTTAGGGCAGCGGCCCTACCGCGCCTATGTTTGCTATGCATGTTGTCTACCAAATTTTGGTCGTTCGTATAGGCATGAATGGTTTCTAGGTGCCCTTTTACAATTCCCAATGAATCTTCAACAACACTTAAGATTGGTGTTATGGCATTGGTGGTACAAGAGGCGGCCGAGAATATTTTAATAGCATCCGGGTCATACATCTTGTGGTTCACTCCATGAACTATATTAGGAATCTCTTTACCGGGAGCGGTTAGAAGTACATGAGAAGCGCCTTCAGCCTCTAGATGTCTTTCTAATTCCGTCTTGGTTCTGAAAGCACCCGTGTTATCAATAATTAGAGCGTTACTTATACCATATTGAGTGTAATCTATTTTTTCAGGGCGATCAGCGCTAATCATATGTACCGTAGTACCGTTAATAATTAAGGCTTTGTTTTCAAAATCAGTTTCTACTGTACCGGAAAATTTTCCATGAACCGAATCTATTCGTAACAAGTTGGCTCTTTTCTCAAGAATTTCAATGTCATGAGCATCTCTAGTTACAATAGCTCTTAGACGTAATTGGTTGCCTTTACCGGTCTTGGCCATGAGCTCTCTTGCTAAAAGCCTACCTATTCTTCCAAACCCGTAAAGAACAATATCTTTTGGTTTTAAAGGGGTAGAATCATCGGCATCCTTTAACTTATCAAAAACAAAGGCTTTTATATCCGTGTTATGATTGTCTTCGGAGTGGTATTCATAGGTGATTTTACCAATATCCAATTTTGCAGGGGGAAGTTGAATGTCGTTTATAGCCCGTAAAATTTCGGTTGAGTCAAAAATGGAAATTGGTTTCTGAACAAATTCACCTGCATATTCGTGCAGATTTATAATGTCACTTACATTTTTGTCTATAACCTTATGGTTTTTGAAAAGTACGATTTCAATAGTCTTGTCGTACCAAAGGTCGCTTACCAGCTTAATGAATTCGGTGGTAGCTTTTCTTCTGTCGGCTTGGAAGGCCAACTCTTTTTCGTAAGAAGCGTTGGGTGTCATTTATTAAGTTGAGTTATATTTTGATATAAAAGTAGCTATTTAGTGTTATTTGCAACTAATTAAAACGAAAAAACACCCCTATTGGGGTGTTTGTAATATTAAAGCTTCATCTTTTTATTGAAAAATAAGACGTTCTCTCTCGCCTTTTTCATTAATCATAGTGATACTTGTTTTTCCGTATCTAGAAATGCTTCCAAATAGATTTCTTGCTTCCTCTATATCATTTATTTCTTTGTCATCTACAGATAGTAAAACTTTTCCTTCAAGACCGTACCCGCGGTAAGTTTCTGGTACGCCAACTATTTTTACACCATTTCTGGTCTTAAATTTTTTGTTATCATCTTTACTTAAGTTCTTTACTTCAAGGCCCATTACCGGTACAATTACAGTTTGCCTTTTCTTAAGCATAACAGGCACGGTAAATTCTTCGCCATCTCTATCAATAGTAACCTCTACGGAATCATCAGGTCTTTTTGCAGAAAGGTATCCGGTAAGATCAGCAAATTTGCGAACCTTAATATTATCTACTTTTTTGATAACGTCTCCTTCTTGCAGTTCTGCGTCTTCTGCGCCTGTTCCTTCTTCAACACCAGAAATATAAACACCCTCTATTTCATTTAGTCCTTTTTCTATGGCGTACGGTGTATTTATATTCAAGGTTTTTATTCCTAAAATCCCTTTTTGAACATTTCCATATTCAAGAATATCATCAACAACCTTTTTTGCAATATTGCTAGGTACGGCAAATGAGTACCCTACGTAGCTACCAGTTTGTGAAGTAATCGCCGTATTGATACCAATAAGATCTCCATTAGTATTTACTAACGCTCCACCACTGTTACCGGGGTTTACTGCGGCATCAGTCTGTATAAATGATTGATTCTTTCCTAAATCACGTGCTTTAGCACTAACAATTCCTGCTGTTACTGTAGATGTTAGGTTAAAAGGGTTGCCCACTGCTAATACCCATTCTCCTATTTTCATGTCATCGGAATCACCAAAAGCCAAATACGGAAGATTACCTTCTGCATCTATTTTAATAAGTGCAATATCAGAGTTAGGGTCGGTACCTATAAGTTCGGCGTCATAGGTTTTATTATTGTTTAAGGTTACCTGTAGCTGATTAGCCTTACTAATTACGTGATTATTGGTTACGATGTATCCATCTTGCGATATGATAACACCTGATCCTGTTCCTACTTGAGGTCTTTCATTTCCACCACTTCCGTAAAAGAAGTCCATAAGATTATGTGGTGTTCTGCCAACGGTTACATTTTTAACGTGTACAACTGCATTAACTGTGTTCTCTGCTGCAACAGTAAAATCAACTTCGTTAATTCCTGCTCCCTTTGCGGAAGTAGGGGTGAGGCTAGTATTAAAAACGGAATGTCCCTCATCTTGAGTGATAACCGCATAGTTGTTATTTTCAAAAAATAATTTGTAGCTGCCCAATGTGATTGCTCCAGCAAAGAGGGCGATAAAAAAGGTACTGGCAATTTTTTTCATGCTATTGTTTTGTTTAAATTTCTGTGATATGTTAAAATTAGTCGTTTTTTGTGTGGTTTATATTTGCTTTAACTACTCTTTAACTGCCAAATATATCTTAATCCCTACTATTTCAGGTCGCTAAGTAGCAGACCAAAGAGGTTATTTCTGATAGTATAAAAGCCTATATTTGTGTCTTTAAATATTCTTATGACACTCAGTTTTTACAAATATCAAGGCACTGGAAACGATTTTGTTCTTATCGATAACCGACAATTAGAATTTCCCAAAAATGATACCAAACTAGTTGCATTTCTATGTGACAGACAGTTTGGCATAGGCGGTGATGGCTTGATTCTATTAGAAAATGACGAATTGTCAGATTTTAGAATGGTCTATTACAATGCAGACGGGAATGAAGGAAGTATGTGTGGTAATGGTGGCCGTTGTACCGTGGCATTTGCCAACTTTTTGGGAGTTATAAATAAGGACACTGTTTTTAATGCGGCAGATGGTAAACATGCTGCTACTATTGAAAATGGAATTGTTAGTCTGCAAATGCAAGACGTTTCTGAAATTAAAGAAAAACCTGAATATGTATTTTTGGATACGGGTTCTCCTCACCATGTACAAATGGTGAAAACTGTTGAGAACTTTGAGGTGTATAAAGAAGGTAAAAAGTTACGCTATGGGCTTTATGGTCAAACAGGAAGTAACATCAACTTTGTAGAAACCTTAGAAGATGACACTTTTGCTGTGCGAACATACGAACGTGGAGTAGAGGACGAAACTTTATCCTGTGGTACCGGTGTAACCGCTGTGGCAATTGCTATGCATAATGCTGGGGAAACTTTAGCAAATAGAATTAAAGTACATACGCAAGGAGGAGAGTTACAGGTTGAGTTGAGTGAAAAAGACGGAGTTTATAGTCAAATTCATTTGATAGGTCCAGCCAAACAAGTGTTCAAAGGTGAAATAGTATGCTAAGTTTAAAAGGTGAGCACATATCTCTAAGAGGATTGGAACCAAGTGATTTGGATTTTCTCTATGAGCTAGAAAATAATACTGAGATTTGGGAAATTAGCGGAACTACTGCTCCGTATTCTAAACATGTGTTAGCATTATATCTAGATAATGCCCATCGTGATATTTATGATGTTAAGCAATTGCGCCTTTGCATTTGTAATAAGGAAAATTCACCAGTTGGACTTATAGATTTGTTTGATTTTGACCCTAAAAACTTTAGGGCAGGAATAGGGATAGTTATATCTAATAAAGAGAATAGAAACCAAGGAGTAGGAGCGGAGGCTATACAATTAGTGTCTGATTATGCTTTTAAGGTTTTAAATCTTCATCAGCTCTATGCCAATGTCATGGAGAACAATAACCCAAGTTTACATTTGTTCAAAAAGATGGGTTTTGAGGAAGTGGGTTTAAAAAAGGATTGGATTTTTTCCGATGGAAAATATAAGAATGAGATTTTGTTTCAAAAAATAAATGCCTAATGTATATTAAACGTATTCTACTAATTATAGTAATTGCTGGTCTTATTGGTGGTGGAATTTTTGCCTACACGGTGTATAATGCCATTTTTTCACCTAACACTAGTTTCGAAAATAAAGAAGCTTATATATATGTACCCTCTGATGCCGATTTTAATGAAGTACGCGAATTGGTAACTCCTCTTGTAAAAAATATGTCTTCTTTTGAGAAAGTTGCACAACGTAAAGGATATGCATCAAATGTTAGAGGAGGTAAGTATGTTATTAAAAAAGGTGCGAATAATAATGACATTATAAATTCGCTACGTAGTCAAAACATACCAGTTAAGGTTGCTTTTAATAATCAAGAGACCATTGCGGACCTTGCAGGAAGGATAGCTATGCAAATAGAACCGGATAGTTTAACATTACTACAAGCTTTTACTGATGACGATTTCTTGAAAGCGAACGGTTTTAATAAGAATACGGAATTAGCTATGTATATACCTAATAGCTATGAGTTTTTCTGGAATACTTCAGGAAAGGAGTTTAGGGAGCGTATGTTAAAGGAATATAAACGGTTCTGGACCGATGCACGTTTGGCTAAAGCAAAAGCATTGAATCTAACCCCTGCAGAAGTAATCACTTTGGCATCCGTTGTACATAAAGAAACAGCAAAAGTTGATGAAAGACCAAGGGTTGCGGGAGTATATTTAAATCGCTTAAGAAAAGGAATCTTGCTGCAGGCAGATCCAACGGTTATCTATGCCTTAAAAAAGCACAAGGGTGATTTTAATATCATAATCAAGAGAGTTCTTTATAAAGATTTAGAGTTAGACTCTCCTTATAATACCTATAAGTATGCAGGTCTTCCTCCCATGGTCCTATAGCCATGCCGGATATAACTGCTATTGATGCAGTTCTTAATCCTGAGAAACATGAATACATCTATTTTGTTGCTAACGTAGAAAATTTCGGTTACCATAAGTTTGCTAAGACTTTGGCCCAGCATAACCGTAATAAGGCACAGTATGTCCGGTGGATAAATGCCCAAAAAATCAACAGATAGGCATTTTGTCCACTGTTTATTACCTGTTAACTAAAATGGGGCATTTTTAACAAAGCCTTGTAAATTGCAACACGAAAACGAGCTTATCTTTGCCCCTCGTAATCTAAGCAGGCTAAATTTTCGTAAGTCTTAGGTAAATATAACATATGAGAAAGTGGCTAAGTTTATCAAGCCCCTGATCATTACCTTTATTTTATTGAGTTTTGGTTTTGAATCCAAAGAGGTGAAAGTACCGGAAACTCTTAAAGTAAAACAACCTACTGAAGTTTTGTTTCCCAAAAACAAAACTGTACATGCTACGATGTTATTGACTCCTCCTTTTATAGGGAGTTCGTATATCGGTTTTAAAGAAGCTCTAGCGTTTAAAGAATCGCAGGGTAACTATTTTACGACAAATACTCTTGGGTATTTGGGAAAATACCAATTTGGTATCGGTACCTTACAGCTAATGGGTGTTTATAACGCAACACGTTTCTTAAATGACCCTGTGTTACAGGAAAGAGCTTTTAATACTAACATAGCTCGTAACAAGTGGATTCTAAGAAGAGATATTGCCCGTTTCGTTGGAAAACGAATAGGTGGTGTCGAAATAACAGAATCTGGAATGATGGCGGCAGCCCACTTGGCTGGTGCCGGAAATGTTAAGAAGTATTTACGTTCATGGGGTGCGTTCGATGTATCGGACAGCTACGGAACAACAATTGCAAAATACATGAAGAAGTTTTCAGGATATGATATTTCTTATGTTTCGCCAAAACGAAACCCGAAAGTTTGACTATCTCCTGTTTAAGATTTAATTTACATATGAAAGTGGACAAGCCCTAATAGAAATATTGGGGTTTGTTTTTTATAGGTCTTAGCGATTTTTAAAAGGGTTTCTATCGTTAGTAAAAATCACTATGTTGGTATATTATTTTTGCAAGGTTGGATTGAATTATGGATTTAAAAACTCTTTCCTTCGACTTATATAAGCATATATAGTCTGGAATTAATGCATTACACAATGGTTACCATTGTTCATATTTACTTTTCTATAATCTGTAAGCCTTATCGGCAATCATCATTTATTTCAATCCAATACCCATTTGGATCCTGAAAATAAACCTGTTTAATTCCGTCTTGCCGAATGTAATCTTTATTCGGACTATCGAGCCAATCAGAGTATGCAATATTAAATTTCTTTAGATAGGCTACAAATGAGGGTAAGTCAGATGTTGATAAAGCAAAATGAACAGCTTTATTAATTTTTATTTGAAAATCTGGACTAGGAATAAGATGCAGTTGTTTCTCTTCGGCAATAGACAGCCATCTTGTTTTGGAATTAGAAGCTGTATTCTGGATTTCTTTAAGTTGAAGTACTTTTTGATAGAATTCAAGAGATTCGTTAACATCCTTTACAGAAAGTGCAATATGGTCGAATGAAAAAGTATGCATTTATAAAATTGAATTTTAATTATATATATGATTTCTTAAACCTTTATTGAAAATAAGGAAGTAAAGGGGAAAAACAAAGAGAAGTTCATTAAGCAATACTACTTGGCAAAGAAAAAGACAAAAAAAACAAGAATTACCCCTGAATAATAAAGATGGCAGGTCTTTTATGAAGAGATTCTGCTTTGGTGCGCTTCCAGTCGGCAATAGTTTTGGTAAGTATGTATTCTGTTGAAAGAGTTACATCACAGGCTACACATACTCTTGTGCTAGGATTAAGTGTTTTAAGTAGCTCGGCAAAAAGCTTGTCATTTCTATACGGAGTTTCAATGAACAGTTGCGATTGTCCATAATCCTTGGAAAGTTTTTCCAATCTCTTAATAGCGCCTTTACGCTCAGTACCATCTATGGGTAAGTATCCGTTAAAAGCAAAGCTCTGACCGTTCATACCGCTAGCCATAAGCGCTAGAACAATAGAGGATGGCCCTACTAAAGGTACAACCTGAATGTTTTTTTCGTGGGCAATTTTAACGACATCTGCACCAGGATCGGCAATACCAGGGCAACCAGCTTCAGATAGTATACCTGTATTGAAACCATCAAGACATGATTGTAGAAATGTAGGTATTTCTGCTGCCTCTGTATACTTGTTTAGAACAGATAAATGTAGGCTTGGTTGTGATTTTCTTGGACTTATTTTTTTTATGAACCGTCTTGCTGTTTTCTCGTTTTCAACAATATAGTGGTCAATTTGTTCAATGGCCTGTTTAATTGAAATAGGTAACACTTCTAATGGCTCATTTTCGCCAAGTGTGGTAGGTATTAAATATAATTTTCCTGGTCTTCAATTCTGTTGGCCATAACGTTTGATTCTATTAGAGTTTTTTGGCGATAGACGTACAAGCGGTGTCTATAAGTTGAAATACCTTTTCAAAACCATTGTCGTCCCAATACGGGTCAGGCACTTCAATAACAGGTAATTCTACTTCCGTAAGCAATAGCTTAACCTTCTTAGTATCTTCTGGTGTATTAGCTAGACTTAGAATGTTATTAAGGTTGCTACGGTCCATAGCATAAATTACATCAAATTTTTCAAAATCTGATTTTTGAAATTGACGACAGCGTTGATTTTGAATATTTAGACCGTGATTATGTGCAACGGCAATAGAACGCGGATCTGGTGCTTTGCCAATATGGTAGCCTCCGGTTCCTGCAGAATCTACAAAAACCTTTTCTGAGTCAACCTTGTCTTGGAGAATACCCTCCGCTAATGGAGACCTGCAAATATTGCCTAGGCAGACCATTAAGACTCTGGTTTTCATAAGGGGTTAAGAGAATTTCTTAGTAAGGTCTTCTATGTATTTTCTGAACTGCTTGTCAGTTTCGGCTAAGTTGTCAACAGTCTTACATGCGTGTAAAACAGTTGCGTGATCTCTTTTTCCTATTTGAGACCCAATACTGGCTAACGATGCTTTGGTGAATTTCTTCGCAAAGAACATAGCTAACTGCCTTGCTTGTACAATATGACGCTTTCTGGTTTTAGACTGAAGCGTAGCAACATCCATTTCGAAATAATCTGAAACTACTTTTTGAATGTAGTCTATAGAAACTTCTCGTTTGGTGTTCTTTACGAACTTCTCTACTACTTGCTGAGCCAGTTCTAAAGTAACTTCCTTTTTATTGAAGGAAGATTGGGCTATTAAAGAGATAATTGCGCCTTCTAGTTCACGTATATTGCTTTTAATATGCTTAGCAACATAATCTATAATATCATCTGGCATTTCAACACCATCTCTATACAATTTGTTCTTAAGGATAGAAATTCGTGTTTCGTAGTCAGGTGTCTGAAGTTCAGCAGATAATCCCCATTTGAAACGAGACAACAATCGTTGCTCAATATCTTGCATATCTACCGGAGCTTTGTCTGAGGTTAAAATAACCTGCTTTCCGTTTTGGTGCAAATGGTTGAAAATATGGAAGAAAACATCTTGTGTTCCTGACTTTCCGCTTAAGAACTGAACATCATCAATTATAAGCACATCTATCAATTGGTAGAAATGGATAAAATCGTTTCTGGTGTTTTTCTTAACAGACTCTATATATTGTTGTGTAAATTTTTCTGCAGAAATATATAATACAGTACGCTCTGGGTACTTATCTTTTATTTCAACTCCTATGGCATGGGCCAAGTGAGTTTTTCCTAAACCAACACCACCAAAAATTAATAACGGATTAAAAGAAGTGCCATATAGGTTTGTTAGCAACGGCCATACCGGCAGATCTAGCCAAACGGTTTGCGTCTCCTTCTAAAAAATTATCGAAATTATAATTGGGGTTAAGTTGAGATTCAATTTTAATATTTCGAATACCAGGTATTACAAAAGGGTTTTTAAGTTCAGGATTTTTTGACTTGATCGGTACATCCATTTCTTGTGGACTCATAGTTGCTCTGTTGGAACTAGGAATCTTTTCTGTAAATGGTTCTTTGTTGCCGTAGGTGTTTTCCATTCTAATGATGTACACCAATTTTGCAGTCTCACCCAATTCTTTGGTAAGCGCAACTTTCAACAATTTCACATAGTGCTCTTCAAGCCACTCGTAAAAGAATTTACTAGGCACCTGAATACTCAGTGCATTGTCAGATAACTTTACCGGCTTGATCGGTTCGAACCAAGTTTTGAATGCCTGCGGTTGAATGTTATCTTTGATAAATGTCAAACAATTGTTCCATACGGAAATAGCAGTAACACCCATGCGAAAGTTGATCTTATTTTTGTTGGTTAGTGATTTCGTAAATCGGTCGAAAGTAAACGGAATAATCGTTACTTTCTCGGAAGGCAAATATGTGAACAAAAAAACTAAAAAAAAAATCAAACTCTATTGAATTTACCCTTTTTTTTTTGCATGTTCGACCAGCTATAAACAAAATCTATTAAAGATATAATTTTTACATGATAATTTATGAGTTTTAACAAAATTTCTTTTAGAGTACGATATTCGGAAACAGATCAGATGGGAGTTGTGTATCACGGTAACTATGCGCAATACTTGGAGATGGGAAGGGTAGAGTGGTTACGAGATACAGGTATTTCTTACAAAGAGTTGGAAGAAAACGGAATTATGCTACCAGTTATTTCTTTATCGGTAAACTACAAGAAATCTGCCTTTTATGATGACCTAATTACCGTTAAAACAACGCTTAAAAAAACGCCTTCTGTTAAGATCGAATTTGACTTTGTTATCTACAATGAAAAACAAGAAATTCTTGCTGAAGCAAATACGGTTTTAGCTTTTATCAAAATGGAAAATAATAGACCAATTAGATGTCCGAAATATCTGTTGGATTTAATTGAAAAAAGGGCTAAAAAGTAAGTTTAATTTTGGTGCTTGAGAGAAAAAAATGATGAGTTTGAAAGAAGTTTATTCTTGGTATGCCTGTAAAACAACAGGCAAAAGGTCTTATGTGATATCTAATCCGTAAATTCCTACAAAAATGTCCTTTATTTGCTCTGAATCCCTCTTTCTAACGGCAATGATTAGCTCACAATTCATCTCCATTTTTTGCGAAATAATCTCTAGATTTTTCTGTTTTATGACGCGCATTACCACGTCCATCTGAGCGTATTCAAAACGTATTTTATACTGATTTTGGACTATTTTTTCTACGATATTTGAGTTCTCTAGAGCAAGTTTTGCGGCCATTTTATAGGCGCTAATAAGCCCGCCTACTCCCAATTTTGTTCCTCCAAAAATACGGGCTACAGCAACAAGGGTATTGGTAACTTCAAAAGATTGTATTTGCCCATAAATGGGCATTCCGGCAGAATTATTGGGTTCTCCGTCATCGTTTGCGCGATAACTGAGCTGTTCAATACCCATTTGCCATGCATAACATACGTGGTTGGCGCTAGAATGTTTCTTTTTAAGGTCTTCAATGATAATTTTTACCTCATCTTCATTTTCAACAGGGAATGCGTATCCGTAGAATTTACTTTTCTTTTCTTTAAAAAGTATTTCTTCAGAAGGTTTGGCAACCGTTTTGTATGTATCGGTCATATTGTCCATTAGCCAAAAGCAACTAAAATTATACTGGTTACGGCTAATGCAATGCCGCCCCAATTTTTGGGACTTATTTTTTCTTCAAACAAAATGATGCCTAAAAGTGTAGTGAACATTACTATTGCCACATTATTTATTGTAAAAACAGAAGAACTGTTCAATGTTTCATTTTGTAAGGCTTTAAGAAGAAAGTAAATAGAAAAATAATTTACCACGCCCAGTGCAATACCGCCAATTAGGGTATTTATATTGTACTTGGCTCTAAATTCAGCCGCTTTAAAAATCGTTATTAAAAGTCCTATAAATGCGGCCGAGGCAAATACTGTGGCAGAAAATATTGGGTAATCTTCTTCTTTAATATGTATTTCTTGTATGTACTTTAAACTGGCGTCAATAACGCCAGAGCCTAAGAATACCAATGCGGGTAAAATAAGCGCAGACTTTTTAAATTTTATCGCAGATTCTTTTAAGGCTGCAAAGTAGACCGCCGCTAGGGCCAGTAAAATGCCAATTACTTTTATAGTGCCTAGTTCTTCATTATAAAGTAGTATGCCAAAAACGACGGGAATCACAAAAGACATCTTTGTAGCTACTGAAGTTACTGCAACGCCTACTTTTTGGGAGGCCATGGCCATGAGATTAAAAACAACTATAAAAAGTATGCCTAGAATAAATGTACCAAAGAACCAAGGTTTTTCTGGTACATCAAAAAAACTGGTTTCTCCTTTATAACGCATAAGGCCTACACTAGATGCCACAAAATAGTTGGTGACAATGGCAAAAAGCGTATTGACCTTAAATCGGGTGTATAGTTTAAAAATAATAAAGATGAGGCTAGAAGCCAATATGCTCAAGGCAAGTGACGCCATCTTATAGTTTTGATTTTAATTGAACGATATCTTCTTGACCTACCTGAATGTTCCAACAGGTAATACCTAGCTTTTCGGCAGCATCTGTATTTTCTTTAGTATCGTCTATGAAAAAAGTTTCTTCGGCCTTTAGTCCATTTTCATCCAGAACAAATTGATAAATTTCTGCATTAGGTTTTCTAAGGTTGATTTCGTGAGAGAGATAAAATTTTTCAAAAGGTTTTTGGAATCGTTCGTATCTATCAGAACCCATTTTTTGTTCAACATGCGTAATATGCAAGTCGTTTGTATTGCTTAGGAGAAAGAGTCTATACTCGTCTTCTTTGGCAAGATTTTCAATGAATTCTAGTCGTTCTTCGGGAAAATCTAGTAACATAGAGTTCCATATATTTTCAATTTCTACAGCGCTAGCTTTGGGATACTGAGATTGAAGTTGTGTTATGAATTCTTCAGAAGAAATTCCTCCCACTTCATAGATACCATTCAGCTCTATCATTTCAGGGGTTAGGTCTATAGAACCACCAAATTTCTCCATTTCACGAAATATGATGCCTTTATCTAAATTGATGAATACATCGCCAAAATCGAAAATAATATTCTTAATCATTACTATAAATTTTTAAGGTGTCCTTGTCAATAGATTTCGTGCTAATAATTTTTCCTTTGAGTTCTGGTGCTGGTATTCCTGTCTTAAATTGACTATCACCTATAAAAACTCTAGCTTCATCCCACAAACCGGAATCAATGAAAGTTTGCAAAGTCTGGCTTCCGCCTTCTATTAGAATGCTAGTAATATTTTCCTTAAAAAGTATCTCGCAAATTTGCCGCGCTATATCCCCTTTAAAATCAATTTGATGATAGGATACATTTTCAATTTGAAGAGGAGTATCTACTGTGTCGGTTAAAACCAAAGTAGGTATGCTTCCGTCCATTATATGATGGTCAGCACTTATTTTAAGTTTTCTGTCCAGTACAATTCGTGTTGGATTTTTACCAGTGTATAAGCGCACATTTAATTTAGGATTATCCTCTAGCACGGTATTGGTGCCAACTAAAATGCTTTGTTCCTCGCTACGCCATTTATGTACGAGCTGTCGTGAATAAGGATTGGTAATCCAATAGGGTTCTGGGTTGGTAGCCCGTTCTTCTTTTTTTGGTGCTATAAAACCATCGGCGGTTTGGGCCCATTTTAGAATGATATAAGGACGTTTTTTTTCTTGAAACATTAGAAAACGACGGTGATGTTCTCTGCACTTTAGTTCAAGGCAACCGGTAGTTACTTCACTTCCTGCATTTTTAAGTTTTTCTATTCCTTTGCCAGCTACTTTTGTATGTGGATCTATAAGGCCTATAACAACTCTAGGAATGCCATGTTTGGCAATCAAATCTGCACAGGGTGGTGTTTTTCCATGATGAGAACAGGGTTCTAGGGTAACATATATAGTGGCATGTTTAAGAAGTGTTTTGTCTACTACTGAATTTATAGCATTTACTTCTGCATGTGGCCCACCGTAGGGGCTCGTGAACCCTTCCCCTATAATCTTATCTTCATGAACAATTACCGCACCTACCATTGGGTTGGGTGCCGTGGTTCCCAAACCGTTTTTGGCAATTTCCAAACAACGTAGCATATAGCTTTCATCTCTGGAAAAGTTGTTTTTTGTTAGGGATTCGTTGCGCAACATAGGCTTGGTTCGTAGTATTTTATAAAGGTAACATACGCACATTTCTACGTATCTTCACGCTGTAAAAATAGAATTTTATTTATTGGAAATGGGTGCAGTAAAAATTCGTAACATAAGAAAAGAGGATAACGAGCAAGTAGCGGCGTTGATTCGCAAGGTATTATTAGATTTAGGTGCGCCCAAAGTGGGCACGGCTTATGCAGATGTAACGCTTGATCATATGTTCGAAAATTATGATAAACCGCGTGCGGCATATTTTGTTGTTGAAGAAAATGAAACTATTTTGGGCTGCGCCGGAATTGCTCAATTAGATAACAGCGAGGATAATATTTGCGAGTTGCAGAAAATGTATTTTTTGGAGGAAGCAAGAGGACGCGGAATTGGTTCTGAAATGTTGCAGAAATGTTTGGAAAACGCAAAAGAATTCAATTTTAAGGAAATCTATTTGGAAACCATGCCTTATATGAAAGCTGCTCAAAAGCTTTATGTAAAAATGGGATTTGAGTATATAGATAAGCCTTTGGGAGATACGGGTCACTATTCATGTCCTGTGTATATGCTCGCTAAATTATAATGAATAGTCCCAATACGTAATGGTCTTAAAAGAAATAAAGAATATTTTTCACAAGGAGTTAGATGGGCTATATGTAAAGGAAGAGGTAGATAGCTTCTTTTACATATTAATAGAGCACTACCTTAATTTGCAGCGGTTTGTGTTGGCCTTGCAGCCTAATTTAACTTTAACAAAAGAGGAAGAACAGCCACTGTTTGAGGCCTTGTCAGGACTAAAGTTGCAACGGCCTGTTCAATATATAATAGGAAGTACAAGTTTTATGGACCTTGATTTTCAAGTAAACGAGAACGTGCTTATTCCTAGGCCGGAAACGGAAGACCTTATTCGTTGGATAGTAGACGAAGTTAAAACTAGTGGTCCTGATAAAAAATCAGGATTACGAATTTTGGATATTGGAACGGGGAGCGGATGTATTGCTATCTCATTGGCTAAACTTTTACCCGATGCCAAGGTATTTGCTCTAGATGTTTCTGAAAAAGCACTGGAAACAGCTAAAAGGAATGCAGAACGAAACGCAGTAAAAGTCGAGTTTATTCATGCTGATATTTTAAATTTTGATGGATTTGCTTCTAATTTTGATGTCATAGTCTCTAATCCTCCTTATGTTAGAGAGCTGGAAAAGAAAGAAATGCACAAAAACGTTTTGGAGCACGAGCCAGATTTAGCACTTTTTGTTTCTGATGAAAATCCATTAGTATTTTATAAAGCGATAACGCAATTGGCTAAACAAAATCTTTCTGGGAAAGGAATGCTCTTTTTTGAAATCAATCAATATTTAGCAAAAGAAACGGAAGCACTTTTACATCAACATAATTTTATAGAAATTGAAGTCCGAAAAGATATATTTGGCAACGACCGAATGACAAAGAGCATCTTAGGGTGATTTAAAATCAAAATATCCTAAAAACATATAGTAAGATTACAGAAACACTGAGTTAGAAAATGCAGATAAAAGAACAAATAGAGTCCCTTCGTCAAGAATTACGTGAGCATAACCATAATTACTACGTGCTTGACAACGCCACTGTATCCGATTTTGAGTTTGACACCAAGCTAAAAGAATTACAGGCACTTGAGGCAAAGCATCCTGAATTTTATGATGAAAGTTCACCTACTTTACGTGTAGGTGGTACGGTAACCAAAAATTTTGACACCGTAGTGCACAATGAAAGAATGTATTCGCTGGATAATTCTTACTCAAAAGAAGATCTTGAGGATTGGGAGAAACGTATGCAACGCATTTTGGGCGATGCGGAAGTTGAGTTTGTTTGTGAATTGAAGTATGATGGTGCGTCTATTAGTATTACCTATGAGGATGGTAAATTGGTACGTGCCGTTACTCGTGGTGATGGTTTTCAAGGTGATGATGTAACCACGAACGTGAAAACTATTAAGTCAGTACCATTACAGTTAAAAGGTGATTATCCTCCAAAATTTGATATTAGAGGAGAAATTGTATTGCCTTTTGAAGGTTTTGCACAAATGAATGCCGAGCGTATTGAAAATGGAGAGGACCCTTACATGAACCCTAGAAATACGGCTTCAGGTAGTTTAAAATTACAGGATAGTGCAGCGGTCGCTCAAAGACCATTAGACTGCTTGTTATATAGTATTGTAGGTCAGAATACGGGAATAACTTCACAATGGCAGATGCTTGAAAAAGCAAGAGAATGGGGTTTTAAAGTTCCCGAAGTTGCAAAATTGAGCCGCTCAACAGATGAAGTAATGGCCTTTGTAAACAAATGGGATTCAGGACGCCATAGCTTACCTTATGAAACGGATGGAGTAGTAGTTAAAGTGAATAGTATACAGCATCAAGATGAATTGGGCTTTACCTCAAAATCACCTCGTTGGGCCATGGCTTATAAATTTAAAGCGGAGCAGGTTTCAACCCTATTAAATGAAATTACCTATCAAGTGGGCCGTACAGGTTCAATAACCCCGGTGGCTAATCTAGAGCCAGTACTTTTGGCGGGAACTACCGTAAAAAGGGCGTCGTTACACAATGCCGATCAGATTGCGAAATTTGATATTCGTGAAGGTGATACTGTTTTTGTTGAAAAAGGTGGAGAAATCATACCAAAAATAGTTGGTGTAGATTTTGAAAAACGTCCTCAGGATTCAAAACCAACTGAATATATTACAAATTGTCCCGAATGTCATGAGCCCTTGGTCCGGACAGAAGGTGATGCAAAACATTATTGCGTCAACTATTATGGTTGTCCTCCCCAGATTACTGGGCGAATCCAACATTTTATATCTCGTAAAGCAATGGATATAGAGGGTCTAGGAAGTGAAACTGTAGAACTTCTTTATAAAGAGGGACTCATAGATAATTATGCAGATTTATACACGCTGACCAAAGAACAAGTACTGCCTTTGGAAAGAATGGCGGAGAAGTCTGCTGAAAACTTGGTAAAGGGTGTTGCTGAGTCTGTAAAGATTCCTTTTGAGCGCGTTCTTTTTGGTTTGGGTATTCGGTTTGTTGGTGAGACTGTAGCAAAGAAACTAGCTAGGGCCTATAAAAATATTGATGCTTTAATGAATGCATCCGAAGAAAGTCTGGTAGCTGTTGATGAAATTGGAGAACGCATTGCAAGTTCTGTGGTGGAGTTTTTTAATAACGAAACTAACCGTTCAATAATAGCCCGTTTAAAGTCTTATGGATTGCAATTTTCACTTTCCGAAGAGCAATTGGAAAATCAAACGGATAAGCTAAAGGGGCTCACTATTGTTGTTTCTGGGGTGTTCGAGACCGTAAGCCGTAATGAACTTAAGAAAATCATTGAAAGTAATGGAGGTAAGGTGGGTTCAAGCATATCTTCAAAAACTGCATATCTGGTAGCTGGTGACAAAATGGGGCCGAGCAAACGGACCAAAGCGGAATCACTTAATGTACCTATCGTTACAGAAGGTGAATTTCTGGAAATGGTAGAATAATCTAGTTCAAATCTTAATCGGATTTATTATAAAGGGCATAGAACTACTTTCTATGGTTTAAAAATTTGTACATGCAATAGTGAAACGACAGTACAAAAATGACCACAAATAAATATTCCGAAAAATACGTGTTGGCTCCTAAGCCAAGACTAGGGTAGTACACAAAACAAAAGAGAAAACTAATCAAAGTAAGGGTTGTAAGTAATAATAGCATGCGCCAGTTACTTACAAGCTCTTGGTATGTCTTTTTGATAAATAGAGGTTTCATGTCACTGTCAAAAAGTTGCATGAACATAGGCCAAATAAATAGTAAGGGTAAAGCAAATAAACGTGATTCCCGAGCAAAGGCAGTCATGAAAACCAGAGGTGTATTTATTATTAAAGTCAATAGAAAGGCGTAAACAAAGCTGTTTTGCCAAGCATTATTATTTTTTCGTTTCAAATAGAAATAAGTAAAATATAGAAACGGCCCTACAGTAATGAAAATTGATACCACGGACTCGGCTATATTTTTTAAACTTTCAATATTTTCCAGAAAACACGAGTATCTGCTAGCTATTTCAGTGTGGGTAGCGTGCAATAGTCGTTGGTGATAAATGAAAAAGACAATATAACATCCGTAGAAAAAAATAGGAGATAGAATGATTAGGCTATTTTTTTTGAGGTTAGGCCACAGTTTTTTCCTTGGATGATTTTGGGTTCCCGGTAATAGTAAAATAAATGCAGGAAGTAGTAAAATGCTGGTCTCACGAGCTACAAGGGATAAAGAGAATACGATTACATACCAAAACCATTTGCGCCTAATAAAAGCCATAAAGGCGGTTAGCAAGAAGCAGTACTGCAAAGGTTCGTCATAGGTGAATACGGGTGGAAAAAAGCAAACAAGATTGAAAATGATGTAAAAAACACCATCATATTAATCAATCCCTTTTTTTTGGTAGCCTTAAGAATAAGAGATAATCTATAGATTAAAACACCGCTAAGACCAAATAGCAAGAAGTTTACAAAAATAAATGCATAACCTGCTTTTACTTTAAGGATACTTTGAGTGGTTTCAATTAACAAGGTGGTTAGAGGCCTTCTGGCAAAAGGTGCTATCTCTTTATGATAATCAATCTGCGATTGTAAAAAAACATGTGAAATTCGAGTATTATTTTCGTTGAGCATGCTGTCCATATTCGGTAGCATATGAATGCCCAATATGAATAATGTGCAAATTAGTGCCAGCACATAGGGAAAAGGTCTCCAAAGGAGTAAGCTTCGTGATAGTTGAACCATTAAAGCATACGGTTAATTTCAATCGAAATTAGGTATTTTTGCATAGGAAAGAACAAATGATACTATAAATTGATGGCTACACCTAAGACTTACGAAGATTTTGAACAAACATTAACTGCCTCAACACCTCCAATGGATTGGTCTGAAGCACTGAAAGCCATGTGGTTTGCAACAAATAACAATTGGGAAGCTTCACATGATATTGCTCAAGAAATGTTTAACGAAATAGGTAGTTGGATCCATGCATATTTACATCGTGTAGAAGGAGATGTATTTAATGCTGGCTATTGGTATAGAAAGGCAGGAAGGTCGTTTCCGAAAATTTCACTAAAGCAAGAACAAAAAGAAATTACAGAGTATTTGTTAAAAAACTAACTAGGTAAGGGTTTTCTTAAAGCAGACACTATTTTCCATACCTTCATATTGACCATAATTAGGTATTTCCTCATATTTATTTTTGGTATAAAGGGCTATGGCTTCTGGTTGGCGTTTGCCTGTTTCTAGAATGCAATTCTTGTATTTTAGTTCAGTTGCCCATTCTTCCAGTTCTTTTAAAAGTAAAGAGGCAATTCCTTGGCCTCGGGTTTCGGGAGAAACGTACATTCGTTTTACCTCCACAGAATCAGAATCTACTCTTTTTATGGCTCCACAGCCTACAGCTACATCGTTTAAATAAGCAATAACCACGTGATTTAGGCTTTCTATTCCGTTGTATTGATGATAGAAGTCGTGCTCATCACCATCGGTATGGCTTAAATAAGCATCTAGTTTGGCAACCAAACCAGAAAAATGGTCGTTTTTATATGTGGTTCGTTCAATTCTAACCATAATTAAACATGTATAGTTACACCAGAAGCATTGCTGTTTTTTGAACCGTCAAAGTAAAAATCAATTCGGCCTAAATTAATACCAAAACAACCTACTTGGTTAACTAAAACATTTCTTCCTAATTTGTTTTCTACAATGGTTGGTTTGTCAAGAAAAGTATGGGTATGGCCGCCAATAATTAAATCAGTGTATTCAAGTGCGGTAGCCATTGCAAGATCATGTGGTTTTTGTGAATCTTTGTATTCGTAGCCTAAATGAGATAGGCAGACGATAAGGTCACAATTTTCTTCGTTTTTTAATGTGCGTTCCGTGTCTTGTGCAATTTCTATAGGATTGTTGTATTCCGTTTCTTTGTACAGTTTTTTGGTAACTAGGCCATTTAATTCAATGCCTAGACCGTAAACTCCTATTTTAATTCCGTCAAGAGTATAAGTTTTGTATGGTTTGACCTTACCGTCCATGACCGTATTTTTAAAATCGTAATTGGCGTTGATCATCTCAAAATCGGCATTGGGCATCTGAGCCAATAAACCATCAATACCATTGTCAAAATCATGGTTCCCTATAGTGGCCGCATCATATTTTAGTAGGCTCATGAGTTTAAACTCCAACTCACCGCCATAAAAATTAAAATATGGTGTTCCCTGAAAAATATCACCTGCATCAAAAAGTAATGTATTCGGGTTTTCTTTTCTAATGCTCTCTACCAAAGTGGCGCGCCTTGCTAGTCCACCAAGATTAGGAAACTCGGAATGA
The DNA here is from genome assembly GCF_030553095.1 of Zobellia laminariae. Lineage (GTDB taxonomy): Bacteria > Bacteroidota > Bacteroidia > Flavobacteriales > Flavobacteriaceae > Zobellia > Zobellia laminariae. The sequence continues at coordinate 3,609,475 of NZ_CP130738.1, forward strand.
TCTGTAGGAAAAGGGTCTATGTGGCTGTGCACATCGTTTGTGTGTAAAATGGTGATGTGTTTTTTTACATCGCCAAGGCAAGAGCTTAAAGAAAGTCCGCCCAAGCCAACAAGCGCAGTTGATGCCGTCGTGTTTTTAATGAATTTTCTTCTGTTCATAAAACTATATATTTTGTTGAATGTGACGGTAAATTGTCGCATCCGTGACGTTTTGTTTTTCGGTGCTAATCCAGTTTAATAAATCTATTGTCAATAACAGGTTTGAGCGTGTCTGTTTTCTTAAAATAGTCAATCATCGCATTTCTAATCAAATAATCGGTGTTCGTAATGTTTACAGCGTCTTCAAAAAAGACCATACTATCTCCTCCGTTTACCAAATAGTTTGATGTTGCTACATAATAGGTTTTATCTTCTTCCAGAGGCATGCCTGGATGGAGATAGACTGAATTTCATTTTCTGAGTCTAATGTTAGTTGTAATCCAGCTATTGGATGAGCACGACCGGAATCTCTCAAATAGGACGCCATTTTCAATATAGAACTGCCTTTAAGCTCAGCTACTACTATAGAATTTTCAAAAGGCATGACTTCAAAAGCAGTACGTGAAGAAACATTTCCTTTGGAAATTAAGGACCGAATACCTCCATGATTCAATAAGACAAGGTCAATGGTGTGTCCTGTTCTTGATTTAAATATAGGGTTGGCTTCAGATAAGACAATATCGGCCATTAGGTTTCCTGCTGTGGTGTTTAGCTCTCCGTCTGTTTTTGAAATAGGGTAGGGAGCGTAGGCCAATGTGCTGTCAAGAACGTGGTTAATCCTTTCACGATAGGGCTTCACCAAGGTTTCAATAGACCCCGTAGTTTTTAATGAACTGTCTATAACAATCTGTTTTGCATCTATCTTTTGAAGGCTGGGCTGTTGCTCACCACAGGAATACAAAAAAGTAATTGTTATAAATATAACAAAGTGTTTTATTTTTAAAACCATATTTCGTTTTATCTTAGCAGCATATTATGCGTGGAGATTCTTTACATTTGTAGAACCCATTCCAAATTTTACATACCAGAATGGTTCAAAATGTAAAAGTACATGTTTAAGGGAATAAAAGATAAGTTCAAGCACAAATCGGGCGTTAAATTTCTGAAACAAGAGTTGGCCAAAGATCCGCCGGTAATTGAAAGAAGTAAAGGTATTACTTCCATAGGTTGCATTGTAGATCTAGACGACTTTGATGATGCAAACCAATTTTATGGGTTTGTAGAGGATTATAATTTACGACCGAATGCTGTAAAAATTATTGGTTATAAAAGTTATTACGACAAGAATTCGCCATATTCTACCCCTGTATTTTCCGATAAGGATCTTGGGTGGAATGGAGCTATAGAAAATAGTTATGCATTAGAATTCTTAAGTAGGGAGTATGATTTACTCGTAAACTATTATACCAGCGATAATTTATTATTGCAGTTGATGAGCGTTAAAACAAAAGCCCGATTTCGTGTAGGTTTCAAAGAGGTGGATCTCATATATAATGATTTGATAATGGATTCGCCATTGAAAGAATTTAAGACCTTTAAAGCAGAGCTTAAAAAATATCTTGGCGTTTTAAACGAAATTGAATAATGAAGCAGTTAATTGGTACAGGTGTGGCTTTAATCACTCCGTTCAAAACAGATTTTTCGGTAGACATAGATGCGTTACATCGTATTGTGAACTATTGTGGACGGTGGTGTAGACTATTTAGTAGTATTGGGTACTACTGGTGAATCCGTAACACTTACCAAAGAAGAAAAACAATTGGTTATAGATACCGTAACCATTGCCAATGCAGGTAGATTACCTTTGGTGGTAGGTGTGGGCGGTAATAATACAGTTGCTGTAATTGAAGAATTACAAAAATTAGACCTTACTAATTTTGATGCCGTTTTATCGGTGTCTCCTTATTATAATAGACCTACTCAAGAAGGGATTTTTCAACATTTTAAGGCTATTGCCCAAGTGTCTGCGAAACCTATAATCCTTTATAACGTACCATAAGAACAGGTAGTAATATGCTTCCGGAAACTGTTGTGCGTTTGGCTACAGAGGTTGAAAATATTGTTGGAATAAAAGATGCATCTGGTGATATGATTCAGTTGCAGGAATTAATTAAAGATTGTCCAAAAGACTTTCACGTGATTTCTGGTGATGATTTTACGGCTTTAGCTACTGTTTTAGCTGGAGGCTCTGGTGTTATTTCTGTTTTAGGTCAAGGACTTCCTTCAGAATTTTCTAGAATGATTCGTTCTGGATTAGACCGAAATGTGGATGAAGCTTATAGGCAACATTACGAACTTCAAGAAGGCATGGGGTTAATTTTGGGAAGGTAATCCTGCAGGGATAAAATCTATTTTTGAAATCTTAGGTTTGTCATGTGCTACTGTTAGACTTCCGCTCATAGAAGCTTCCGATAGTCTTAAAAAGAACATCGCCGACTTTGTAAAACCTTTTAAGGTTTTTGCTTAGCGGTGTTAAATCTTCCCCAAAAGCATTGGTATAAGGGTTCTAGAATGCTATTTTAGCTACTTTATTTTTTGTTTTTTATATCCATTCGGAATCCGTAATTTTGCAAAATGCTTTTTAAAATGAGGTTAATTGTCCCTGTCTTACTACTCGCTATGATTTCACAATCATGTAGCGAATATCAAAAGGTGCTTAAAAATGAAGATGTTAAGCCTAAAATACCTAGCTCAGAAATTTTATGAGGAAGGTGATATGAAAAGGGCTAATCGTCTTTTTGAACAAATTGCACCTAAGTATGTGGGTAAACCTCAGGGCGAACGTGTAATGTTCTTCTTGGCAGATACGTATTTTCAAAGAAAAGATTACAATATGGCGGGCTATCAGTTCGAGCGTTTTGTTAAATCTTATTCTAAGAGTGATAAAGTGGCAGAAGCTTCCTTTTTAGGAGCAAAGAGTTATTTTAAGCTTTCACCAGTGTACTCTTTGGACCAAACGGATACGGATAAGGCATTGGGAAAATTGCAGTTGTTTATCAACTCATATCCTGATTCGGAATATTTTTCTGAAGCCAATGCCATGGCAAAAGAGCTAACGACTAAAAAAGAGCATAAAGCATACGAAATAGCTAAGCAGTTCAATAAATTAGGTCAGTTTGATTTTACGTTTCTAACGCCTGCAGTAGCAGCGTTTGATAACTTTATATCAGATTTTTGGGTCTGTTTACCGTGAAGATGCAATGTTTTATAGATTCGAATCGGCTTCCCGATTTGCATTAAATAGTTTTGAAAGGTTACAAGAAGAGCGTTTAAAAGAGGCCATTGCCGATTATAACGCATTCAAAAAGCAGTTTCCAGAATCAGAACATGCCGGTGAGGCAGAGAAGATACTTGAAAAAGTAAAATTAGAATTACAGGGTTTTACCCAAGCGAAAGAAGCAAAATAAAATAGTTTGACTATGAACATGAACGATCTTAAGAATTCAAGTGCTCCAGTTTCCACAGTAACGATCAACAAAAATGAGTTTGACCGTCCTACGGATAACATTTATGAAGCAATTTCAATTGCTGCTAAAAGAGCTGTACAGATCAATTCTGAAATTAAGAAAGAACTTCTAGAAAAGTTAGAGGAGTTTGCTACTTATAGCGACAGCCTTGAAGAAGTTTTTGAAAACAAAGAACAGATAGAAGTATCTAAATTTTACGAAAAATTACCTAAGCCACATGCTTTAGCAGTTGAAGAGTGGTTGAATGACAAAATATATCACAGAAATACGGAGAAAGACCAGTAGTATATGTTAGGCGGAAAGAACATTCTTTTAGGCATTACCGGAGGAATTGCCGCTTACAAAACTACCTTTCTTGTACGTTTACTGATTAAAGCTGGCGCTAATGTCAAAATAATTTTGACAGATAGCGCCAGCTCTTTTGTTTCCCCACTTACGCTAGCTACGCTTTCCAAAAACCCGGTGCTAACTTCCTTGGTTAATGAGGATGATGGGGCAACGGAATGGAATAATCATGTAGAATTAGGGCTATGGGCAGACTTAATGGTAGTTGCGCCAGCTACAGCTAATACCTTGGCTAAAATGGCTACGGGTACATGCGATAATTTATTGCTTGCTACCTACCTTTCGGCAAAATGTCCTGTTTTCTTTGCTCCTGCAATGGATTTGGATATGTATAAGCATCCGAGTTCTAAAAATTCCTTTGAAAAATTACAGTCTTTTGGAAATGTTATGATTCCTGCTACTTCTGGTGAATTGGCAAGTGGCCTTCATGGAGAAGGGCGTATGGCAGAACCAGAGGATATGGTTGATTTCATTAAAGCGTATTTACAAAAAGGACTTCCGCTTAGTGGAAAAAAAGTTCTGATTACCGCCGGCCCTACCTATGAAGCCATAGACCCTGTGCGGTTTATTGGAAATCATGCTTCTGGTCAAATGGGGTATGAATTGGCTAATGTGGCAGCAAATTTAGGAGCTCATGTTATTTTGGTTTCTGGGCCATCCCGTTTTTCTGTTTCTCATGATCTTATCGATTTAAAAAAAGTAACTTCTGCGGAAGAAATGTACAATGAGGTACATCTGCACTATAAAAATATAGATGTAGCTATCTGTGCAGCAGCAGTTGCTGACTACAGACCTAAAACGGTAGCTAATCAAAAAATAAAGAAAAAAGAAACCGAATTTTCGATTGATTTGGTGAAGACCAAAGATATCTTGCTATCACTGGGTAATCGGAAGGAAAAGCAGTTTTTAGTTGGTTTTGCTCTGGAGACAGAAAATGAGCTTGAAAATGCTATAGGCAAGCTTAAAAAGAAAAATTTAGATGCCATTGTTCTCAACTCTCTGAACGATAAAGGAGCTGGTTTTGGAAAACCTACGAACAAAATCACTTTCATAGATAAGAATTCTGGAATTAAGCCGTTTGAACTAAAGACAAAGGCAGAGGTGGCCAAAGACATTTTTGATGAAATCTTGAAAAGATACCATGCGTAACTTCATACTTATATTTATTTGTTCATTTTTTGTGGTGTCCGTTTCGGCACAGGAAATGAATTGTGTTGTTACTATAAATGCGGATCAGGTCTCACAAACTAATCAACAGATTTTTAAAACTTTAGAACGTTCTTTAAATGATTTTATCAATAAGAACAAGTGGACCAACCGCACCTACAAGGAAAATGAACGTATAAGCAGTCAGATGTTTATACGATTACCAATTACGAGTCTAATCGTTTTGAGGGTAATATTCAGATTCAGTCTTCGCGTCCTGTTTTTAATACATCGTACGAAACGCCTATTTTCAATTATAAAGACAATCAGCTCAATTTTGAATATATAGAATTTCAACCTTTGGTATTCAATGAAAATGTTTTTGAATCCAATCTTGTAAGTGTTGTTTCTTTCTATGTTTACACCATGCTCGGGCTTGATGCAGACACTTTCTCTTTAGAAGGCGGTACTGAGTATTTTAGAAAAGCGCAGCAAATTACCACGCAAGCTCAAGGTAGCAATTATACGGGCTGGGATCAGAATAGTGATCGTAGTAGGTTTGAGTTGGTAGATAATCTTTTATCCAATACCTATCGTGAGTATCGTATAGCTATGTATAATTATCATCGTAAGGGTCTTGATATTCTTGGAGATAATAATAGCACGGGCAAACAAGTTATAGCAGGTACAATGAAGCTTTTTGAGACGATGATCAAAACGTAGGCCTAACGCATTTTTGATTCAGACTTTCTTTGATGCGAAGTCAGATGAGATTCAAAACATCTTTTCAGACGGTCCAAAAGTAGATATTGTTCAATTAAAAGAGACTTTAAACAATATTGCTCCCTTATATTCCAGTACTTGGAACGATATTAAGTACTAGTTCTTTCGGTACGAAATTATCAATTATCTTTACAGCACAAATTGAATAGAAAACTGTGCTAGTACACCTTTCCATAAAAAATTACGCATTAATAGATAATCTCAATGTAGACTTCACTAATGGGTTTACCTGTATTACAGGTGAAACTGGTGCAGGAAAGTCTATTTTATTGGGCGGTTTGTCCCTTATTTTGGGTAAACGTGCCGATTTATCATCTTTAAGAGACAAGGATAAAAAATGTGTTATAGAGGCGGAATTTCAAATTGACAAGTATAATTTGAAACCCTTTTTTAAGGATAATGATTTAGATTACGAGGAGAGAACTATAATAAGAAGAGAGATTCAGCCTAGCGGGAAATCGAGAGCCTTTATTAATGATTCCCCTGTTACATTAGATATTCTTACCAGACTAGGAAGCAGTTTAATAGATGTGCATTCTCAACACCAAACACTACAGTTAACGGATAACGATTTTCAGTTAAAGGTAATAGATGCCCTTGCGGATAATAAAAGTCTGCTAGCGGACTATGCGGGAAAACTTCGCTTGTATAAAACAACTTCAAAAGAGTTGTCTGAACTTGTTGATTTTCAAAAAGAAGCAAATAAAGAACACGATTACAATAGCTTTCTGTTAGAAGAGCTTCAGGCAGCACCTTTAAAATTGGGTGTGCAAGAAGATTTGGAAGAGCAGTATGAGCAACTGAACAACGTAGAGAATATTCTAGAACTGATTTCTTCAGGTCATCAACTGCTTAATGATGAGCAGGTGGGTATTGTAAGTTTACTTGCTGAGCTTAAACAAATTGCTAATAGATTATCTGGTTATGGGACTCAGTATGCGGACTTGAACCAGCGTGTGCAATCGGTTTTTATTGAAATAGATGACATAGCTTCGGAACTTCAGAATTTTCAGGAAGGAACAGAAGCCAATCCACAAGTGCTGGAAGAAATCAATACCAAGTTGCAACAACTTTATGATTTACAGAAAAAGCACGGGGTTCAAGATGTTTCTGAATTACTACAAATTAGAGAAGACCTAGCTGAAAAAGTTAGTGTAACGGAAAATCTTGAAGCTGATATAGAAAAGAAAGAAAAAGAGCTTGCAGGTCAAAAAATCGCATTGCAAAAAGCAGCTGATGCCCTAACGTCCAAACGAAAAAAGGTTGTCCCACAACTTAAAAAACAATTGGAGGATTCTCTAAAAGCGTTGGGTATGCCTAGTGCTACTTTTAAGATAGAGCTTTTTAAGGCGAACGACTTTAAGGCTAACGGAGCAGACGGACTTACCTTTTTGTTCTCCGCTAATAAAGGAGGCGATTATGGTGAGCTGAAGAAAGTAGCCTCAGGAGGTGAACTTTCTAGGATTATGCTCACTATAAAATCGATATTAGCGAAATATGAAAACCTACCTACCATCATGTTCGATGAGATTGATACTGGGGTTTCTGGTGAAATCTCAGGAAAAATGGGTGATATCATGCAGGCAATGAGTAAAAGTATGCAAGTGTTCTCTATTACACACTTACCTCAGGTAGCTTCAAAGGGTGACCATCATTTTAAAGTATATAAGTTGGAGGAAGGAGCGGTTACCAAAACGAACATGAAGCAACTGAGCAATGAGGAAAGGGTAGTGGAGTTAGCTGAAATGTTGGGCGGTAAAGAGCTATCTGATTCAGCTATGGCTCACGCAAGGCAACTTTTGAACTAGAATACTAGGCTTTGTACAGGGTGCTAGCGGCCGTATTTGGTTTTTAAGGTAGATTTTAGACTTATAAACACGTTTTTCTTCATGTGGCAACTATTAGTTGCCAACTTTTTAAATATCTTTGAAGCTTTAAGAACAACCAACAGAATCTAACACAATGTCGTATAATTTATTAAAAGGTAAGAGAGGAATTATTTTTGGAGCTTTGGATGAAAATTCAATAGCGTGGAAAACAGCAGAGCGTATTCATGAAGAAGGCGGTACTTTTGTTTTGACCAATGCACCCGTAGCCATGCGTTTAGGGCAAATTAAAGATTTGGCCGAAAAAACTGGTTCTCAGGTTATTCCTGCCGATGCAACTAGCGAAGAAGATTTAGCAAACTTGGTAGCCCAGTCTGTAGAGATTCTTGGTGGAAAAATTGATTTTGTATTACATGCAATCGGTATGTCTGTAAACGTTAGAAAAGGGCGTTCTTATACTGATGAGAAATATGACTTTACTTCTAAAGGATGGGATGTTTCTGCTTTATCTTTCCATAAAGTAATGCAAAGCTTATATAAAGCTGATGCTATGGAAGAGTGGGGAAGCATAGTTGCTTTGACCTATATGGCAGCACAGCGTGTTTTTCCTGATTATAATGATATGGCAGATAATAAGGCCTACTTAGAATCTGTAGCACGTAGTTTTGGTTATTTCTTCGGAAAAGAGAAAAACGTTCGTGTAAATACAATATCACAATCACCTACACCAACTACTGCTGGTCAAGGTGTGAAAGGTTTTGGTGGTTTTATTAGCTATGCAGAAAAAATGTCGCCTTTAGGGAATGCAACGGCATTGGAGTGTGCAGATTATACGGTAACTCTTTTCTCAGACCTTACCAGAAAAGTTACAATGCAAAACTTGTTTCATGATGGTGGTTTCTCTAATACTGGTGTTAGCCAAGAGATTATAGAACGTTTTACCGAGTAGAAATAAAAAGTCTTTCAATAGATTAAATTCTGGCGAAGAATATTTGTTTTCGGCATATATTATGGGCATTTTACATTACCGATTTAAGTAATGAAAAATGCCCTTAGAATTTCCGTATAAAAGCTCATGGATTTATCTTTTTCGTTTATAGTTCCTGTTTACAATAGACCCGATGAAATAGCGGAGCTTCTAGAAAGTCTAGCGCACCAATCCTATTCAAAGGATTTTGAAGTCTTGATTGTAGAGGACGGCTCAACACTATCTTCCGAAGAAGTGGTTGAAAGGTATAAGGATAAACTCACCATTTCATATTACAAAAAATCTAATTCAGGACCTGGAGATTCTAGAAACTACGGAATGGCCCGTGCCAAGGGCAATTATTTTTTAATTGTAGATTCAGATTGTATGATTCCACCGCAGTATTTAGATGCGGTAGATAGTGCTTTAAGAAATAACTTTGTTCACTGCTTTGGTGGACCAGATGCTGCTCATGAGTCTTTTGGGCTTTTGCAAAAAGCTATTAACTATGCTATGACGTCTGTGTTAACCACAGGGGGGATTCGTGGGAATAAAAAGGCGCTAGATAAGTTTCAACCGCGTAGTTTTAATATGGGTATTTCCAAAACAGCATTTGAAACCGTTGGTGGATTTGGAAAAATTCATCCATAGGTGAAGACCCGGACTTTACGTTTCGTATTTGGAAAAATGGTTTTGATACGAAGCTTATACCAGAAGCCTTTGTATATCATAAGCGACGCATAGACTGGAATAAGTTTTTTATTCAAGTAAAGAAATTTGGTAGTGTTCGTCCAATTTTAAATAAATGGCACCCGAAGACATCAAAAATGACCTATTGGTTCCCAACACTGTTTTCTTTGGGGTTTTTAGCGTCACTTTTATTTCTAGCAGTAGGGATTAGTTTGCCTATATATTTATATATTATCTATTTTTCACTCATATTTATAGATTCGCTTTTAAAAAATAGAAATTTAGCCGTGGCTTTACTTTCTCTAGTGGCTGTAAGCATTCAATTTATGGGATATGGATATGGTTTTTTAAAATCGACCATCTTTCTTAACTTTAGCAAAAAGGAACCGGAAACATTGTTTCCTTATTTATTTTTCAAATAATTGGTAAACAAGATAATAGATAAAGTCAAGAAGGCTCTTAAGAAGAGAAAAGTAAAAATATTTTTGGTGTTTTTATTTTTTTCAACCTTAATATGGCTCATTAATAACCTCTCTGAGAGTTATGTGAGTACAACTAGTTTTGACTTGGAATATGTGAACGTTCCGGAAGGTTATTTGTTTAAAGGCGCCACAGATAATGAATTAAAGGTGAAACTTAAGGCCGGTGGTTTTCAACTTCTAGGTTTCAATTTTAAACATGCCAAGGTGTCTATAGACCTAGCCGATGCTTTACAAAAAGACTCTATATTTTATATACCTCAAAAAGTATATCGGAAACAAGTAGAAAGGCAGTTAAGCACATCAATGTCTTTAATAGATATAGAAACGGATACCCTTTTTGTGGGTATGTTGGCCGTGATTTCTAAAAAAGTGCCAGTAAAACCGAATGTAGAAGTAAATATGGCAACCAATTATCTATTAGATGGTAAGATGGAAATTCAGCCAGATTCCATAACTATTACGGGGCCTTCAAAGGAAATTGATACTATCAAGGTTGTACGTACCAATAAATTAACCCTCCCTGATTTAGATGCCGACTTTTCGGAAACCGTGGATATCTATAAATCTAAAGACCTTAAGAATACTAAGTACTCAGATAATAAAGTAGAGCTTACTGCTAACATCGCTCGCTTTTCTGAAAAGGTATTTGAAGTGACTATTAAGACCGTACATTTTCCTAGTAACATTGATGTAAAAACATTTCCCGATAAGGTTAATGTATTATGTAAGGCTAAATTAAAACGGCTTAAAAAGTTAGAGGCATCAGATTTTGAAGTCATTGCAGACTACGGTCAGTTGAAAGACGGCAATACAGATGAATTGCAATTAGAATTAAGGAAAAAGCCAAGTGGTCTGCACAGTGTAAAACTAGAACAGAACAGTGTAGAATACATATTGAACAAAAAATGATAACTGTAGGCTTAACAGGTGGTATAGGTAGTGGTAAAACCACGGTTGCTAAAATGTTTGAGAGGAATTGGGTGTACCCGTTTATAATTCTGATGAACGGGCAAAAGGTTTAATGCAAAAATCACCAGAGCTAATTGCTGCTATAAAAGAACTTCTTGGGGATGCAGCCTACAAGGAAGGAAAGCTAGATAGGGGCTATGTGTCAAAACAAGTATTCAATAATAAAGAATTGTTGAACGCTTTAAACGCAATAGTACATCCTGCAGTTCGAAAAGATTTTATAAGCTGGGCAGAAAGTCAAAGTTCAGATTATGTTATTCAGGAAGCGGCCATCATATTTGAAATTGGCTCGCAGGATTTTTACGATTTTATCATTTTGGTAACGGCTCCCAAGGAGACTAAAATTGACCGTATTATGCAACGCGATGCATCTAATACGGTTGAAGGTATAGAAGCCCGAATGAAAAACCAGTTAAGTGATAATAAAAAAATAGAATCTTCGCACTATATCATCCAAAATGAGAATATAGAACAAACAAAGGTTCAAGTCTTAGATGTTCATCGCGATTTACTTAATAAAATATAGGCCTCACGCAGTTTTAACATTTTTGTTAAGGTTTGGTTAAACGTATGATCTACTATATGTTAAATCTTTAATTTTGTTTTCTAATGAATAAGAGGTTATTTATCCTTTTGGTGGCGTTGATGAGTCTCTCCCTGATAGGAATAATATCTGTTCAGTTCTTGTGGATAAAGCAATCTGTGGAGGACAAGGAAGAACAGTTTTCTAATACGGTGTCTGAGGTTTTAAACGAAGTCTCGGATAAAATAGAGGAGAGGGAGACAAAGGATTATTTTGAACGTTACATCAACATAAAAGATAGTGTAGGTGAGCCTAAAAGCTCTCATTTAAGAAATATCTTTTTTATAGACCGTGATATAAACTCCAATGAGATTCGGTTTTATTCCCATGGTATTTTAGAAGAAGATTATAATATAGCATCTACGTTCTTTGATAACGGTAATGGTAGTGATACGATTACTACAATTAAAAATTATACTAGCAAACGTACCAAAACAATCTTTAAAGAAGATTACGGTTTGGACGGTAAAGAGTATAAGCTGAATGCAGTACAGAAGCTTGAAAAAATTGGAGGACTATCGGCTATCGAAAAAGCCCAGTTTGAAGATGTTTTTAGTGAGTATGCCAAAAAAGTGCCTATTCACAAAAGAGTTTCTAATCAAGAAATAAAGTTACTTCTTAATCGCGAATTAAAGAATAGAAACCTCAATATTGAATATGAATATGGGGTGTACAGCAGGGGGTTGCCAACTAAGGTAAAGTCCAGAAAGTTCAAGTTTGCTAAAGATATGCTTTATGAAACGCCTATTTTTAAGGATAGCGAAGGAGCAAGTAATTTCTCTTTGTTAATCGCTTTTCCAAAGAAAAAGAAGTTTTTGATTCAGTCTATAATAAAAATGGCGCTTTTGTCTTTGCTTTTTACATTGGTTATTGTAATAGCATATTCTGGGGCAATTTATCAATTGATACGTCAAAAGCAGATTGCCGAGATAAAGTCTGACTTTATTAATAATATGACGCACGAGTTTAAAACGCCAATTGCTACTATAAACCTAGCGGTGGAAGCTATTAGGAATCCCAAAATAATTGGGGACCCAGAAAAGGTAGATCGGTATTTAACAATGATTCGTGAGGAGAACAAACGAATGCATGCTCAGGTAGAAAATGTATTGCGCATATCTAAGCTAGAAAAGAATCAGTTAGATATTAGTAAGGATAGGGTAGATGTTCACGACATAATAGAGGATGCAATAGCGCATGTGGAACTTATTGTTGCTGATAGAGGTGGATATATAGAAACGCATTTAAATGCTGCGAGAACGGAAGTTTTAGCGAGTGAAATGCATTTTACGAATGTAATCGTAAATATTCTTGACAACGCCATTAAGTATTCAACAGACGCACCTAGGATAGATATTTATACAGAGGTTGCTAAAAATTATATTGTAATAGAAATAAAAGATCAAGGCGCTGGAATGAGTAAGGCGGTGGTCAAAAAAGTATTTGAAAAATTCTACCGTGAACATACGGGAGATTTACATAATGTTAAGGGGCATGGTCTCGGATTGGCATATGTTAAAAAAATAGTCGATGACCACCAAGGTGAGGTCTACGCAGAAAGTGAAAAAGGAAAGGGAAGTACTTTCTATATAAAATTGCCTTTAATCTAACTCAACAAGTTATGGAAACAGTAAATAAAAAAATACTCTTAGTAGAGGATGATCCCAATTTTGGAATTGTGCTGAAAGATTATTTATCGATGAACGATTTTGATGTCACTTTAGCCAAGAATGGTATGGAGGGATTTGAAAAGTTCAAAAAGGATAATTATGACATCTGTATTTTAGATGTGATGATGCCTTATAAGGATGGTTTTACCTTGGCAAAGGAAATTCGTGAGAAGAACGAGCATGTTCCTATCGTTTTTCTTACCGCTAAAACTATGAAAGAAGATGTTTTAAAAGGATATAAAGCTGGAGCTGATGATTACCTCAACAAACCATTTGACTCCGAAGTTCTTTTAATGAAACTAAGAGCTATTCTTCAGAGAAAAGCATCTAACACATTGGCGGACAGTAAGAAATTCGAATTTAAAATCGGTAATTTCCAACTGAACTCTAAGCTTAGATTTTTAAAATACAAAGAGGAAGAGGCTATAAAACTTTCTCCAAAAGAGAATGAGCTTTTACGTCTTTTGGCACTTCATGAAAATGATTTGATGCCTAGAGAATTAGCTTTGACAAAAATATGGAGAGATGATAACTATTTTACATCTCGTAGTATGGATGTTTACATTGCTAAACTAAGAAAGTATCTTAAGGTAGATGATGCCGTAGAAATCTTAAACATTCACGGAGAAGGTTTTCGTTTAGTTGTTAAAGAAGACGTATAAGACTACAATATTTCAAATGAAAAAAAGCCCTGTTATAATTTTATAGCAGGGCTTTTTATTTTCTTATAAAGCCTTTATTATTTTTGAAACGATTTCTTCAGGCGTGTGCATTATGGAAACGGTAATGGCATCTTCCGGTACTTCTAGGGTGTTAAATTGTGAATGAAGCAATTCTGGCGGCATAAAATGATTCTTGCGTAGCTCAAGACGGCCCATAATTTCTTCAAAAGTGCCTTGTAGATAAACGAAATTTAGCTTTTCCTCAATTCCGTTTTGTAAAATGGTACGATATTTATTTTTAAGTGCGGAACAGGCTATAATGGCTCCATTTTCACTTTTTTCAATAGCTAAGAGATTTAGTCTTTCTAACCAGCCTTGGCGATCATCGTCATCTAAAGGATGACCATCGGCCATTTTTTTTACGTTTGCTTCTGGGTGGTAATCATCACCATCATAGAAACTTAAATTCAGCTCTTCGGCTAAAAGTTTGCCAATAGTGCTTTTACCAGAGCCAGATACGCCCATGACGAATATTATGGGGTTTTTACTTTTCATTTGGTATAATGTTATTTAAAGTCGCTATCAATTCCTGAGGATTTGCGTCATAAGAAACCCATATCGTTTCTTCATTTTTTTTAAATATAGGTTAATTGTCTTTTGGCAAATCTGCGGGTATTTTTCTTTATTTCTTCTAAAGCGAAAGTAAGGTCGCTTTCTGCGGTACTATCTCCTGACTTTTCTTTTTTTCAAAATAGGTAAATAGCTCTCGGTAGCCAACGGTTTGTAAAGCATTTAGCTCTTTGTACTTCTCCAATTGCCTCACTTCGTCAATAAGTCCTTCTTGGACCATAATGTCCACGCGTTGGTTAATGCGTTCGTAAATGAGTGCACGATCAGCTTCAATACCCACAGTAACTGTTTTGAACGGGCGATTCTTTTTATTTTGGGAAAGAAAAGAGGAGTAGGGTGAATTTGTTCCAATACAGATTTCTAAAGCTCTTATGAGCCTATGTGGATTATTTAGATCTACCGTTGCATAATAGTCAGGGTCTCTATTTTTAAGGTCGTTTTGTAGACTTTCAATTCCGTTTTCAGCAAATTTCTCATTCAATTGCTTCCGTATTTTTGGGTCCACCTTTGGAAAGTCATCTAAACCTTCGGCAACGGCTTTGGTGTAGAGCCCACTACCACCTACCATTACTACGATATTATGATTTTTAAAAAGTTCATCAAGTAAATGAAGTGCATCGCGTTCAAAATCGCCCACGGAATAGGAATCAAAAATACTGATGTGTTGTATAAAATGATGTTTGGCTTGCTCTAATTCTTCTGGTGTGGGTACAGCCGTGCCAATTCTCATTTCTTTAAAAAACTGCCTAGAATCTGCCGAGATAATCTCGGTCTTAAAATGTTTCGCAAGAGCAATGGCAAGTTTGGTTTTGCCAATAGCGGTAGGTCCTACAACAGATAAAAGTATTTTCTCCATTATAGCTCGCTTCCACAATTATAGCAATGAGTGGCATCATCTCTATGACCTTCTTTTGAACAAGTTCTACACGCTTGTGTGTTGACATGTACAAAATGCTTGTCGCCTATCTTTTTCTCTTCTTGGCTCTTTTTTCCAAATTCTACAGTAACAATTCCTGTCGGAACAGCAATTACGCCATAACCAACAAGCATAATAAGGGTAGCTATAAACTGTCCTTGCGGAGTAATAGGCGCAATATCTCCATAACCTACCGTAGTAAGGGTTACAATTGTCCAATAGATACTTGTAGGGATACTGGTGAAACCAGCTTCATCTCCTTCTATTAAATACATAAGTGTACCTAAGATGACCGAGAGTATAAGTACGGCAAAAAGGAAAACAGTTATTTTAGCTCTGCTTGCCTCTAAAGCCTTTCTTAGTTGTGAGGCTTCACCTAGAAAGCGTACCAACTTTAATATTCTAAAAACTCTTAAAAGACGTAAAGAACGGATAGCTAAAAGTACTTGGGAGCCAGCAAAAATATAAGATAAATATAATGGAATGGTTGATAGTAAATCAATTACACCATAAAAACTAAAAATATACTTTTTGGGTTGCTTTATACTAATGACTCGTGCAATATATTCTATAGTAAATAGGATAGTAACTATCCATTCTAGAATAAAAAGGATTTCATGATACTCGGCATCTATCCATTTTACGCTTTCTAACATTACTAAGAGCACGCTAATAATAATCAGAATAAATAATAGAATGTCAAACCATTTGCCCAAGGGTGTGTCTGCTTCATAAATTATTTCATGAACCTTGTATTTCCAGCCTTTATCGGGTTTGTTTTGTCTCAATTTTTACTGATTACTTATTTCAAAAATTTTTAGACCATGTTTCTTACGCATGTAAGTTTCAATAATATGGGTTGTATTATCATTACCATGCATAGGTGCAATTATAGATTCTAAGATATGAATATTATTGATTTGATGATTAAGGTTGTAATAGCCAATACCTTTAAAATCACCATTTTTAATCAATATAGCGCTGTATTCGCCAATTTCTCGTCCCTTATCTACAATTACAACGTTTTTATTGTTCAAGGAGTATTTCTGAACGGCTTCAGTAACTCTTTGGTTGTAATCTTCGGTAGGCTCTTTGGTAATACATGCACCAAGACATTCGCCTTCATCGTAATTAGAACAATTCTTTTTTGCTTCTGATATTCCGTTTAGCTTATCGCAGAGATTAAATTCTCTGGTTACTTTAAAAATGAAATTAGCAGCACCTGCTTCGCTATTGAATGTCGCGAACGCACCATTTCTTCCAGTAATCTTTTTAACCGTTAAAGTATCGTACCCGTTTTTGTTTTTTTCAATATATACGCCATGGCTAAAGCTCACGGCTTTAGGTCTATGATTGTATTTTGTACGGATTCTTTTAATTTCTTCGTTCTCTTTTAAGAGGGCTACTAATTCGTTTCCAGTTCTTTCAAAAGTAACTTTTTTAGTAGCTTTTTGTAATTGTCTAGCTCGCCCGCCGCCTTTAGTGAAGTGTTGATTCACCCTTTTCTTAATGTTAGTACTTTTTCCTAAATATAATATTTCACCATCCTTATCGTGCATGTAATAAACACCGGTTTCAGACGGTAAAGAATCTACAATGTCTAATTGACGATCAGAAAGTTCGCCTTCGGTTTCTTTACGAATGACACTTTTTATAATAGTTTTATCAAGGTCTTTGGAAAGCAAAATCTTAAAGAGTTGCAAGGTGGCAAGAGCATCACCATTTGCTCTGTGGCGGTCACTTACCGCAATACCTAAAGATCTAACCAATTTACCAAGACTGTGCGATTCTGCTTCGGGAATCAACTTTTTAGAAAGCTCTACTGTACATAAAGTCTTTCGTTCAAAATTGTACCCTAGTCTTCTAAACTCGGTACGTAAGATCCTGTAATCGAACTGAGCATTATGGGCAATTAGAACGGTGTCTTCGGTAATTTCAACAATCCGTTTGGCAATCTCATGGAACTTGGGAGCGGTCTGTAGCATTTTGTTATTGATACCCGTGAGTTTCACAACAAAAGGTTGAATATCCTTTTCAGGATTTACCAAGCTAATAAACTGGTCTACCACTTTATGTCCATCAAATTTATGAATGGCAATTTCAGTAATGCCCTCCTCATTAAATTTCCCTCCTGTGGTTTCTATATCTAAAATGGAATACATGTATGCGTTTTTGTTCTGTGGTGAAGGTCTTTTGTGGATGAAAGGGAGATGTTATAGGTTTCGTTTTCCAAAGATACTACTTCCAATGCGTACCATGGTACTTCCTTCCTCAATAGCCATTTGGTAGTCACCACTCATCCCCATGGATAAGATTGTTATCTGTGGGTTTTTGGTTTTAATAGTGTCAAATATTGATTTTAATTGCTTGAACTCTCTTCTAACTTGTGTTTCGTCATCCGTGAAAGTAGCCATGCCCATTAACCCCACAACATTTATATTTTTGAGCTGATGGTACTCTTCTGACATCAGAATGGCATTAAGCTCTTCTTTGTCAAGTCCAAATTTAGTGTCTTCTTCTGCAATATGAATTTGAAGGAGACAATCAATAGTACGCTTGTTTTGTGCTGCTTTTTTATTGATTTCCGCTAGCAACCTAAAACTGTCCACGCCGTGAATCAAATCAACAAACTCAGCCATATATTTGACCTTGTTGCGCTGTAAATGCCCAATCATGTGCCATTTAATATCCTTAGGAAGTCGTTCCCATTTTCCCACCATTTCTTGTACTTTGTTTTCACCAAAGATGCGTTGGCCGGCGGCATAGGCTTCCATTAAATCTTCGTCTGGTTTCGTTTTAGAAACAGCAACCAAAGTTACATGGTCAGGAAGTGTATTTTTGATTTCTAAAAGGTGGTCTTTTATCATCGGTAAATTTGTGATTTGAAAATTTTTAAGAGCTAATTTTAAAAGGTCCTATTTCTAATTTTTATTAAAATTGAGCAGAAACCTTTTCGGCTTTTCTAGACTCACTATAATCATAGAAACCTTCACCTGATTTTACACCTAATTTTTTAGCCATTACCATATTTACTAATAACGGACAAGGTGCATATTTAGGGTTTTTGAAGCCATCGTGCATGACATTCAGAATTGATAGGCATACATCAAGACCAATAAAATCTGCTAATTGCAGAGGACCCATTGGGTGCGCCATACCTAATTTCATTACGGTGTCTATTTCTGACACACCAGCAACGCCATTATACAGAGTTTCAATAGCCTCGTTAATCATAGGCATTAAAATTCTGTTGGCAACAAAACCAGGGTAATCATTCACCTCAGTAGGTGTTTTTCCCAGTTCTGTAGATAGCTTCATTATTTGCTGTGTAGTTTCGTCAGAAGTACTATACCCTCGTATAATCTCTACCAATTGCATAATAGGCACAGGATTCATAAAATGCATTCCAATAATTTTTTGTGGTCGGTTTGTAGCCGCCGCAATCTGGGTGATGGATATAGAGGATGTATTGGTTGCAAGAATTGTATTCTCATTACAAATAGCATCTAATTCTTTAAAAATACTCAGTTTTACGATCAGGTTTTCAGAAGCCGCTTCAACTACCAAGTCTACGTTTGCAACACCTTCTCTTAAAATAGTAAAAGTTGAAATGTTGTTTAAAGTAGTGGTTTTATCACTTTTCGTAATCTTTTCTTTGGCCAACATTCTGTCAAGATTTTTCGTAATGGTCGTCAACCCTTTTGCTAGCGAATCTTCAGAAATATCGATCAAGTTTACTTTATGACCATTTTGAGCAAAAACATGGGCTATTCCATTTCCCATGGTACCCGCGCCTATAACCGCTATATGTTGCATGTGTGGTGTTTTATAATTCTAAAATGAAGCAATAATCTGCAAGGCTACTTTTAGTGCTTGTGTACCCTGCTTTAGGCTTACGATTGGTGTAGTGTCGTTGACAATGGCGTCGGCAAAACTTTCTAGCTCATCTAGAATTGCATTGTTTGTTCCCACCTCTGGGTTTTCAAAATAGATTTGTTTTTTTTCGCCTTCTGCGTTTTGAAGCACCATATCAAAATCGCCCACTTTCTCCGGAGCGTCTTTCATTTTTACTACTTCAACTTTCTTCTCTAAGAAGTCTACGGATATGTAGGCATCCTTTTGAAAGAAGCGTGATTTACGCATATTCTTCAAGGAAATTCTACTGGCCGTTAAATTAGCCACACAGCCATTTTCAAACTCTATACGCGCATTGGCAATATCCGGAGATTTACTAATGACCGACACGCCACTGGCATTAATTTGTTTCACCTCAGAGTTTACTACGCTAAGAATGGCATCTATATCATGAATCATTAAATCAAGAACCACTGGAACATCCGTTCCGCGAGGATTAAATTCCGCCAAACGATGACTCTCAATAAACATAGGAGTGTTAATCTGATGTTTTACTGCAGAAAACGCAGGATTAAAACGCTCTACATGTCCTACTTGCCCTTTTACGTTATACTTTTTTTCTAGTTCTAGAAGCGCTGTGGCTTCTTCGTAAGTATTGGTTATGGGCTTTTCTATGAAGATATGTTTTTCCCTTTTCTATGGCCTTTTTGGCACAATCAAAATGAGAAAGGGTAGGGGTTACAATATCAACCACATCTACCGTATCTATAAGTTTATTAATGTTGTCATAGTAGTGGTATCCAAATTCGTCCGCTACTTTTTTTCCGTTTATAGCATCTGCATCATAGAAACCAACCAATTCATATTTGTCCGATTCGTTAAGCAAACGTAGATGTATTTTTCCTAAATGACCTGCGCCTAATACGCCAACTCTAAGCATAATTTCAATTTATATCAAAAATAAGGATACTTTAGGAGTTTTCGGGTTTGATTGGATAAGATTCAGTTTTGAAAATCTTTTAAAAAATGAAGGCTGACATTTAGGCGGTATACTTGTGAATTGAAGATTTACAAGTTAACTTTACGTTCCAAAACCAAACCGTTGAGAGATACTTTAAAACATAGGGGAATGCGTAATAAGCTGGCCGAAATATTGGTAGCTAAAGGCATAACCGATAAAAATGTACTGGAAGCCATACGTACCATACCGAGGCATTTATTTATGGATAGCAGTTTTGAAGGCCATGCCTATCAAGACAAAGCTTTTCCGATAGGGGCAGACCAGACTATCTCACAACCATACACCGTTGCTTTCCAATCAGAATTGTTAGAGGTGAAACCTGACCATAAAATTCTAGAAATAGGAACGGGTAGCGGATACCAAACTGCAGTATTATTACTTTTAAGATCAAAGGTTTATACGATAGAACGCCAATCCGAACTTTTTAAGAAAACTAAAATTTTCTTTAGAAAAATGGGATATCGTCCAAAGAAACTCATTTTTGGAGATGGTTATAAAGGCTTACCAGGGGAAGCTCCTTATGACGGAATTATTGTTACTGCAGGAGCACCGGAAGTGCCAAAGGCACTTATGAGTCAATTAAAAATTGGCGGAAGATTGGTGATACCCGTGGGAACAGATGACCAAATCATGACATTGTTTATTCGAAAATCTGAAAAAGAATTGAAAAGAAGGAATTCGGTTCTTTCCGTTTTGTACCGCTTCTTGAAAATAAGAATTAAGCAATCAATTTAATTATTGAAACTTTTCTTTATTCTTGAAAGGTCACGTTGGTTATCGCGGTCTTTTAGGGTTTCACGCTTGTCATATAGTTTTTTACCCTTACCTAGCGCAATTTTTAACTTGGCTAGACCTCTATCGTTTGTGAATAGGTTTAAAGGCACAATTGTAAAACCAGAGGTGGTGACTTCTTTGCGCAATTTAGTAAGCTCTCGCTTATTCATGAGTAACTTACGTTCAGCCTTTGGCTTGTGATTATAGTGGGAAGCGTGAGAGTACTCATCAATTTGCATGTTAATGACAAAAAGCTCTCCACGGTCGTTAAACTCGCAAAAACTCTGAGTTATTGACGCTTTACCTTCTCGGATAGATTTTATTTCAGTTCCAGCCAAAACAATACCCGCTACATAGGTGTCTATGAACTCGTATTCAAACTTGGCTTTTTTATTCTTTATGTTAACGTTCTTTTGAACCATAACACAAAAATAGTGAAGTTCCCTAAATTTTAGGCTAATTTATAGGTATAGAAAACTGATAGGGGTATATTATAAATTGATACCGCTTTACTTTATTCGTTCAGGAATGAGGTTACCGCTCTTTTGGACAGTTGCAATTAATGTGAATTCTTTGTGAAGTAGCTTGACCGTTAGCGAGTTGAACAATGAAAAGACTACCATTGTCGTTATCGTCCATTTCATAATACAAATCTTCGCTAATCATTTTATTTACAAATTCAGGCGTTGTATTGCTATGACCAACAACAAGGACTTTTTTACCTAAATTATCGGTCTTAAACTGTTCTATATTTACGTTCTGCGGCTCGTAGTATTTTACATCAAGCTCTTTTTTTACAGCAGTTGGTGCTGCGGTCATAGAAGTTCTTTCGTAGTCTGTGGTATAAATAACGTCTAGTTCAACGTCCTTTAGAATTTCGGCCCAATGCATGGCTCTTCCCAAACCACGTTGATTTAATTCTGGATCTGTGTTATCTGGATCTGATCGGTCTTTTTCCGCATGGCGAATAAAATAGAAGGTAGAAACAATACCTTTGGCGTTTGTATCTTGGTCTGCTTTTTGACCGTCTTTGCAACTTGCTAAAATTAACGTGACAAAAAGGATAATATAAAGGGATTTGATCCGTTGCATAATAAGTAATAGTTTTTGGTTGAAAACTCTTGCATAAATGTTAACTAAATTTATACAAAAAAAGTATGTAAGAATACTGGTTTTTGTTTTTTTGTAATGATGCTCAGAACTATATATACATTTCTTTTTTTATTGTCTGTTTTGGTTCTGCGGAGTCAAGAATCTCGTTTGCCTGCAGATTTAAGACAGCATAATTTAACGACTTATAATGCAAGTCTATTTAACCCGGCATTTTCGGTAGATAGGAATAATGCCAATTCTTTGGCGTATTGGGTGCGTTGGCAATGGCAAACTATTGATGGTAACCCTACTACCCAATTTTTAAATTACACAAGAAAATTAAATAATAAGTCTACTGTTGGCGCTGCATTTTTTCAGCAAAATACAGGTATCTATTTTGATACAGGCGGTGTTATCAATTACGCATATAGCTTTGATCTTAATGAAACTGTAAAACTATCGGTAGGAGCTAATGTTTTTGGGTTTAAGCAATCTTTGGCGGATGACCGTTTTATTGTTGACCCAGATTTTCCGTTGCCGCAATCGTCATCTGTTGATGATTTTATTTTGCAAATGGCGTATAAGGTGTTAGCCTTAGTGTAGAGAGACTTACGTTGGGCTTTGCTTCTGAAAATTTATTCGATTATAATTTTACCGAAAAAGAAGTTAACACGGAAAAGGAAGATAAAGTGTACATGGGTCTTGTTTCCTATGATTTTCCGGTAACACTGGGGGCTGCAATGAATGCCTTTGTGCGTCCGTCTATGTACTTGCGAACTATTCCGGGACAGGCCAATCAAATTGGTTTTAATGCTCTTTTGAATACCAATAAATATTGGGGGCAGTTAGGATTCAATAACTTCTACGGATATGGTGTAGGTGTTGGTGGTACCTTTTTTAATCATGTGTCTCTAGGTGCGCTTGTAGAGTTTGGAGCAGATTCATCAGTAAGTACAGAATCTTCTTTTGAGTTGATGGCCGCCTATTACTTCGGTAAGCCCGAAGAGCGCCATAAAATGATTGGCTCTGTAGTGTCAGAAGAAAATGAGTTAGAGCAAATAGAATCTGCGGCAATAGCTAAAGCGGAAGCAGAAGAGGAAAAGAAAAAAGAAGCGCTTACCGAAGAACTTGAAAAAACAGAGGAACTGGCAGAAGAGTCTAAATCAGAAGAGAAACTAGCCAAAAAACAAGAAAAGGAACGCCGTAAGCGGAAAAAACCGCTCAAGATTCTATAGCAAAAGCAGAAAAAGAAACTGCCTTAGCTTTAAAGAAAGAAGAGAAACGTCTTCAGAATGAAGGTGAAGAGCAAATGAAAGTAGAACAGGCGCTAGCAGAAGCGACTGAAAAAGAGGCTTTACAAGAGAAGGAAGACATTGCCCAAAAATCTAAAGCGGCTGAACTTGCGAAAATTAAAGAAGCAGAGAAGGCAAGAAAATTAGAGGCAATCAATAAAGCCAAACAAGAAGAAGCGTTGGCTGAGGCACGAAAAATTAAAGAAGCAAAAGAGAAAGCTGAAGCGGCCGCTGCGGCTGCAGTAATCTCTGCCCAAGAGAGAGTAACTCATGAAACTAAACTAGTACAACAAGAAGTGGTTACACCTCGTAAAGGCGAGAAGTATGAAGAAGTAAAAGCAGAGGCCGGACTTGAGCCGGGCTATTACTTAATAGCAAATGTGTTTGGTACCAAAAAGTACTTTGAGGCCTTTGTGGCGGATTTAGAGAGAAAAGGACTTCAGCCAGATTCATTTATACGGAGCAAGAACAAATTCCATTACGTGTACTTAAACCGTTTTGATACCATGGGGCAAGCTAGAAAGGCTAGAGACAGTAATTTTGACGGTAAGTTCAGCGGAAAAACTTGGATTTTTAGAGTCGTAGGGAAGTAAAATTTTCACTTTCAAATTCTCTTATATGATTGATGAAGACAGGGGTTATTCAAAATGGAGAATTCGCTATTTACATTCAAAAAAAGTAGAAAGGAGAAAAAATATATTATTACTTTCCTTCTCTGTGACTTGTGTAATAATAACCTTCTATTGTGCTTACCTATTTTGGACTGATGAGTTTAAGTTTGTAGGTAAAACAGTTATTTATGTAAATGCTGCTGTTACCGACGAAAAAATGATTCACTAGGGAAGAGGATACTATTATCAGGTTGGAGTCTGTGATTATGTGGTAGATGGTAAAAAATATAGTTCTGATTTTAGAATTAATGAATGGTATCTTTTGGCAGGAATAGGAGATACTATAGTCATTAAAACAGTTGTCGCAAATCCAAAAATCACAAAATTTATTGGTTATCCCTGAGTTGTAAATACAATTGAACTACTTCTTAAGCTCTTTTTTGATTAGAACTTCGAGATAAGCGATGGTGTTGGTAAGATATTTTTTGTCACTTGTCATTGTAGCCATGGCAATAGCACCTTGAATCATTGTAAAAAGTTGTTTTGCAAATTGCGTAGGAGTAACCGGGAGATGTAATTCCTTTTTCTTAACTCCGTCTTCCAGAACTAAGGCAATCTTTCCTTCCATTTCTTTTATTACTTCCTTATTTGCCGCAACTAGCAATCTGTTGTTGTGTTGCGCATCTACACCAGTGTTTAAAATAGGGCAGCCACCCATGCTTAGCGTGAATGTATCGTAATTTCTGTAGAAATCAGTTAGGTTGCCAAGTTTGTCAAGGGCATTGTTCTTTTCTGCGAGTACTTCATCTATTTTAGATAGAAGTAAGTTGCTGTTGTATTGGTAAGCAGATAGTGCTAAGGCTTCTTTATTTTCAAAATTACCGTAAATAGCTCCTTTTGTAAGCCCAGTGGCTTCAGTAAGGTCGCTCATACTGGTACCTATATAGCCGTGTTTGTTAAAAACGGAGGCAACAGTTTCAATAATAAAGGCTGTAGTTCTTTCGGCTTTTGTAGACATAGGGTGCAGTTTTATACGAAGATAAATAATTTATATACTGTATGGTATATAGTAAGCGAAAAAAAGCACCCTTTTTTAAGAGTGCTTTTAAAATTCTACTGTTATTTAAAGTTAAAGCATTTATTCTACCAATTCATCTTGATTTCTAAATACCAGTTCATTATTAAAGGAATCAATGAGAACAATACTTTCAGCTTTTATGTTACCGCTTAAGAGTTCTTTGGAAAGACTGTTTAAAACATCTTTCTGTATTACCCTTTTTATGGGACGAGCTCCGTATTGTGGGTCATAACCCTTATTGGCCAAGTAACTAATTGCTTCTTCTGTAGCATCAATAGTAATATGTTGCTTAGCAATGTTTTTCTTTAAGCCATCTAACTGTAGTCTAACAATTTTGGTAATATCCTCACGACTTAGTGGCGTAAACATAATAATATCGTCAATCCTGTTAAGGAATTCAGGTCGTATTGTTTTTCGCAATAATCCAAGAACTTCTACTCGTGCAGCTTCAGTTGCACTGTAAGGGTCTTTGCTGTTTTCGAATTTTTCTTGAATAATATTACTACCCATATTACTGGTCATAATTATAATACTATTCTTGAAGTCTGCAACACGTCCTTTATTATCCGTCAACCTTCCTTCATCTAATACTTGCAATAAAATATTGAAAGTATCAGGGTGTGCTTTTTCAATTTCATCAAGCAGTATTACGGAGTATGGTCTTCTGCGCACAGCTTCTGTTAATTGACCACCTTCATCATAACCTACGTATCCTGGAGGCGCTCCTACCAATCTACTTACTGAGTGGCGCTCTTGATATTCGCTCATGTCAATACGGGTCATTGCACTTTCATCATCAAAAAGATAGGATGCCAAAGTTTTTGCTAACTCAGTCTTACCAACCCCAGTTGTACCTAGGAATAGAAATGAACCAATAGGCCTGTTGGAATCTTGTAATCCGGCGCGACTTCTTCTGATAGCATCCGATACCGCCTCAATAGCTTCATTTTGACCAACTACTCTTTTGTGTAATACTTTCTCTAGTTGTAAAAGTTTTTCACGCTCGCTTTGCAACATTTTTTTTACTGGTATTCCAGTCCATTTTGCTACAACTTCGGCAATGTCTTCATTGGTAACTTCCTCTTTAATTAGCGTATCTCCCAATTGCTGTTCATCTAATACTACTTGGAGGTCTGCCAATTTTTCTTGAGATTCTTTTATCTTACCGTATCTTAGCTCAGCTACTTTACCGTAATCACCATTACGCTCAGCACGTTCTGCTTCAACTTTATATCCTTCTATATCCTGTTTAGTTTTTTGAATCTCATCTACAACCGATTTTTCACTTTCCCATTTGGCAAAGAGTTCATTACGGTCTTCTTTGAAGTTCGCTAAATCAACATTCAATACTTTTAGTTTAGCCTTGTCGTCCTCACGCTTAATCGCTTCTATTTCAATCTCCAGTTGCATAATCTTACGGTCAAGAACATCTAATTCTTCAGGTTTAGAATTGATTTCCATTCGTAATTTCGCTGCGGCCTCATCCATTAAATCAATAGCCTTATCCGGTAAAAAACGATTGGTAATGTAACGTTGAGATAACTCTACCGCTGCAATTACTGCCTCATCTTTAATACGGACTTTATGGTGAGCTTCATATTTTTCTTTAATACCACGTAAAATTGAAATTGCGCTTTCCGTGTCAGGTTCGTTTACAATTACTTTTTGAAAACGTCTTTCTAAGGCTTTGTCTTTTTCAAAATACTTTTGGTATTCATCTAAAGTTGTGGCGCCTATTGCTCTAAGCTCTCCACGTGCTAATGCTGGTTTTAAGATGTTTGCGGCATCCATGGCACCTTGGCCTCCACCTGCACCAACAAGGGTGTGTATCTCATCAATGAACAACACAATATCGCCATCTGAAGATGTAACCTCTTTGATGACTGATTTTAATCGCTCCTCAAACTCACCTTTATATTTGGCTCCTGCAATAAGAGCACCCATATCTAAAGAATATATAATTTTATCTTTTAAATTTTCGGGAACATCACCTTGTACAATTCTATGCGCAAGTCCTTCGGCTATTGCAGTTTTACCTGTACCTGGTTCACCTACCAATATGGGGTTGTTCTTGGTTCTACGCGATAAAATTTGAAGAATACGGCGTATTTCCTCATCACGACCAATAACAGGGTCTAACTTTCCGCTATCAGCTAACTGATTAAGGTTTCTGGCATATTTTTCAAGTGAGTTGTAAGTATCCTCGGCACTTTGTGAAGTAACTTTTCCTCCTTTACGTAACTCATCAATAGCTGCTTTTAAATCTTTTTCAGTAGCGCCTTGATCTTTTAGTATTTGGGCAATTTTACTTTTAGATTTTTTAAAATAGCTAATAAAAGATGTTCTATGGAAACAAATTCGTCATCCATCTTTTTGGCAATGATGCTGGCTTCATTTAAAGTCTTCCCAGCTTCTCTAGATAAAATAATGTCGCCTCCAGAAACTTTTGGAAAGCTTTCTAACTCTTTGTCTAAAATTTGCTGTATTAACGGAACATTGATATTCAATTTCTTGAGAATGAATGGAAGAACGTTTTCATCTACTTCCCAAATTGCTTTGAACAAATGTTCGTTCTCTATCTGCTGGTGGCCCAAACCTTGTGCAACCTGCTGGGCTTGTTGAATAGCCTCCTGAGATTTTGTGGTGTAATTATTAAAGTTCATATGTATATAGTTTTCTAGTGTTATTGTTTATTTTTGATTTAAATAAGTCAATAATCTTACCAAGATACATTGCAAGACAAAATGGCGCTTAACATCGCAAATAGCAAGACATTAAGTCAGGTGTAAGTTTTTTAAGAACATCAGACTGATACTATAAAAATACGAAATGGGTCTCTTTAATAATATATTTGGAAGTAAAAATGAAGGTGAAAACGAGAAGGAAGTTAAAATTCCTTGGATAGCACTCACCTCTGTGGAACAATTGAGTGAAATTGAAAAAAAATCTTTGACAAAACCACAGGTAATATTTAAGCATTCTACTACTTGCGGCATTAGCCGGATGGTCTTAAATATGTTTACTAAGAACTATGCTTTTGAAGATGGTCAGATGGATTTCTACTTTTTAGATTTACACAGCTTTCGTCAGGTTTCTGACGAAACAGGCTACAAATTTCAAGTAATGCACCAATCACCACAGTTATTGGTGATAAAAAATGGGGGAGTGGTAGCCCATGATTCGCATGGAGCTATTACAGATGTTAACCTAGAAAAATACCTTTAAACTATTTCGAACAATGAAATAGTTTAAAGGTATTTTAGAATTCAACTTATTAGGTTCTTAACCTTTTTTCTTTGCTTCAAAAGGAGGTAAAAGGGTTCTAACTTCACCAAAACCAATACGTACATCGTTGTTTGCGCAATAACCTTTCATAATAACGGTGTCGTTATCTTGAATAAATTTACGCTCTGTTCCGTCGTTCAGTTTTACGGGCTTGGTACCTTGCCAAGATAGTTCTAACATAGAGCCATAAGAATCTGGTGTAGGTCCTGATATGGTTCCGCTGCCCATCATATCACCGCTGTTTACTTTACAGCCATTTACTGTATGGTGAGCTAATTGCTGAGCCATTGTCCAGTACATATACTTAAAGTTAGATTTGGAAATAGTAGTTTCATCACCATTTTCAGTTCCAATAGCCACTTGTAAGTTAATATCATAGCTATGTCTTTCTTTTTGCTGTAAGTAAGGTAACGGCTCAGGTTCTTGTTCAGTACTTTTTACTTGAAAAGGCTGAAGGGCATCTAACGTTACTATCCATGGAGAGATAGATGAAGCAAAATTCTTGGCTAAAAATGGTCCAAGGGGTACATATTCCCATTTTTGAATATCGCGTGCGCTCCAGTCATTGAAAAGCACCATTCCAAAAATATATTCTTCGGCCTCGTCTACAGAAATAGGCTCGCCCAAAACATTGGTGTCTGTTGTAATAAAAGCCATCTCAAGTTCAAAATCTACAAGACGTGATGGTCCAAATACAGGAGTTTCTGCTCCTTTTGGCAATGTTTGCCCCATAGGTCTGTGAATAGGAGTGCCGCTTGGGATAATTGTAGAACTTCTACCGTGATATCCAACAGGAATGTGAAGCCAGTTTGGTAATAGCGCATTGTCCGGGTCACGGAACATGGTCCCTACGTTTGTAGCGTGTTCCTTGCTAGAATAGAAATCTGTGTAATCACCTATTAAAACAGGCAACTGCATTTCTATTTCATCCATAGAAAATAAGACAACATTTTTATGGTCTTCGTTATTTTTTAAGGTTTCGTTAGATTCTTCAAAAATTTCACTGATACGATTACGGACTAATCGCCATGTTTTTTGGCCGTCAGAAATAAAATCGTTTAAAGTATCCTGAAGAAAAATATCATCTGTTAAAGGAATATCTTTAAAATAACCAAGTTGGTGTAAAGCACCAAGGTCAATAGCATAGTCTCCTATACGTGTTCCTATGGTTATAATATCATCGCGAGTAAGAAAAACACCAAAAGGAATATTTTGAATAGGGAAATCAGATTCTTTGGAAACTGATAGCCATGTTCTTCTTGAAGGGTCATTAGCGTATATAGGCATAGTAAGATTGTTAATTTGTATTTGATAAATTCTTGATCAAATATATCGTTTTATGAGTTTTAACAATGAGCAATTCGTATTTTTGCAGCTCAATTTAACAGAATATTTGCTTATGCAACGAGACAATCGGATTTTTGAACTAATAGCAGAGGAAAGAGAACGCCAGTTAAGCGGAATAGAGCTTATAGCCTCTGAGAATTTTACAAGCCCCACAGGTTATGGAGGCTTCAGGATCAGTACTAACCAATAAATATGCCGAGGGATATCCTGGGAAACGTTATTATGGTGGCTGCGAGGTAGTTGATAAAATAGAGCAACTTGCTATAGATAGAGCTAAAGAATTGTTTGGTGCTGCATATGCAAACGTACAACCTCACTCAGGTTCTCAAGCAAATGCTTCGGTTTATCATGCATGTTTAAAACCTGGAGATACTATTTTAGGATTTGATCTTTCTCATGGTGGGCATTTAACTCATGGTTCTCCCGTAAATTTTTCTGGTAGATTATATAACCCGGTTTTCTACGGTGTTAATAAAGAGACTGGTGTACTTGACTATGATGTTATTCAGGAAATAGCAACAAAGGAAAAACCAAAGATGATTATTGCCGGTGCGTCTGCTTATTCTCGCGACATAGATTTCAAGAGATTTAGAGCAATTGCCGATAGTGTTGGTGCGCTATTGTTAGCGGATATTTCTCATCCTGCTGGTCTAATTGCAAAAGGCATTTTAAATGATCCAATTCCTCATTGTCATATTGTAACTACTACAACACATAAAACATTAAGAGGCCCACGTGGTGGACTTATATTAATGGGTGAAGATTTTGACAATCCGTTCGGAATTAAATTAAAGAACGGTAAGCTTCGTAAGATGTCTGCCTTATTAGATTTAGCTGTATTTCCATAAAACCAAGGTGGACCTTTAGAGCACATTATTGCTGGTAAAGCTATTGCTTTTGGTGAGGCACTTACAGATGAATTTTTGAATTATATGATTCAGGTAAAGAAAAATGCTGCTGCAATGGCTGCTGCTTTTGTTGCCAAAGGATACAATATTATTTCAGGAGGTACGGATAACCATATGATGCTTATTGATCTTAGAAATAAAGATATTACTGGTAAAGATGCTGAAAAAGTGTTAGTGGATGCAGATATTACTGCAAACAAAAACATGGTTCCGTTTGATGATAAATCACCATTCGTTACCTCTGGTATTAGATTTGGTACAGCCGCTATTACAACTAGAGGTTTGAAAGAAGCTGATATGAGTGTTATTGTTGACTTGGTAGATGAAGTGTTGACAAATGCTGAAGACGAAGCTAAAATAGCCGAGGTAAAGAAAAAGGTAAATGCTTTAATGAGCGGTAGAGAACTTTTTAACGCATAGTTCAGACTAGTAAATAGTTCACATAATCCAATCCCCCATATACTCAACTATTGAGAATATGGGGGATTGATTGTTTTTAGTAATGGGCAGTTAAAATACTGTCTAAAACCTTAAAAAGTTGCTTTGATTAATGGTTAAGCATAAATAGGTCACCGTGTTCTATGGTAGAGCTTTTTAAATCATAGATAACAGCGTCATCTTCAGATTCAAAATAAAGACCCCAATACTTAAAGTAATCTTTCTTTGTATTGTTGTCAGCTTCAATATTTCTTATAAGAATTTCGTTTTCATCATTACCTTTTTCTTCAAAAACAGGAACATAAATCTCGTAAGGAGTTTCTGTTAAGCCTTTGCTGAAGTGAACATAATGCTTGCAAATTTCAGCTATAATATTGTCTAGCTGATCTACTATACTGTTATCGTAAATTTTATTTATAATTATAGCTGTATCCTTTAGGAAAAATGTGAATTCTTCAATATCAACGCTACAACCACTTCTTTGTACAAGTTCGTTAAGAAGTCTTATAAATGAAGTCCTCTTATGGTTTAAAGTTTCCAAGGTACCTTTGTTAAAGTGAAACAACATTTCCACAAGTGTAATATTACAATTTAACTCAATTGCTAAACTTGTATTTGCTTCTTTGTTTGTACAGTCTAGAATGGTGGCTTCTGCAAAGAATAGCTTTTCTAAACTATTGGTAAAAGAATCCATTCCCTCAATTTGTGAATTGGGAGTATAGCCATTTGACTCGTTGTTACT
Source organism: Zobellia laminariae (assembly GCF_030553095.1). GTDB lineage: Bacteria > Bacteroidota > Bacteroidia > Flavobacteriales > Flavobacteriaceae > Zobellia > Zobellia laminariae. The sequence goes on from NZ_CP130738.1 coordinate 3,641,092, forward strand.
AAAACTATCTGAATATAGAGGCATGTGTCCGTGGTTATACACTTAATTCCAAAGATAGTTTTCAGTTTTGTCAGGGCTACAAAGAAAAACCCCATAAAAACTGGGGGTTTTCTGGGGTATAAAAAGAGTTTAAAATTAAATTATTGACTGTCAGTTTGTTATCTAGTATAAATCAAATAAATCCACGTTTTCTAGCCTCATCTATGAGTGCAAAATCGTTACCGCTTTCAACATTGAAAATTACTTTCAACTGTCTTTTTCGGTTTTCAACGGTTGTGCTAGATGCGGCAACTAAAGAGGAGATATCTTTAGTCTTAGTTCCGATGGATAATTGATATAGTATTTTTTTATCGCGCTCGTCTATTTGATCTTCATTTGCCATTTTTCTACGTATAGCTTGTAAAGCAGCTGCGGTATAATACGGAGGATTTTCTATTACCGTTTTTACCATATCCTGAAGTGTTTTTTCATCAACTTCCGACTTTACCATATACCCATCTGGGTTAACGGTTTTTAAAACATTGTTAATATGGTAACTATCACTAAAGGAGGAAAGAAAAACTACTTTAGAGGATGGAGATATTTTTTTTACCAAAACACCCAAGTCAACACCACCTCTTTCTTCTTTAGAATTATCTGGAAACATCTGAATGTCCAATAATATAATATCATAGGGCATACGAGTTGCTGAGCTCTCTATTTCTGCCTTGCCTTCATGATAACTGGGTGCAATATTAACGGTTACGTTATACTTATCAAAATCGCAGCCTTCAATGGTATATTTATAGCCTAGAACAATCATTTCATGATCATCAACAGCTAATATTCTAATTAGGTTGTCCATAGTTTTTTGGTCAGTTCTGAGTTTCGTTTCAGCAGTAGTATTATCTAACTGGTTGAGTGTTCCGTTTCAGTTTCTAACGGAACTTCTAGTTCAACGGTCGTTCCTTTACCAGGAGCACTGTTAATTGTATATGTTCCTTTTATTTTTTTAATTCTAGATGAAATGTTACGCAACCCAATGCCTTTTTTTCTAGAACTTGTTTTAAAACCTTTTCCGTCATCCGTTATTTTGGCCATAAAACCAATGTTGGTTTTACTAAGTTCTACAATTACGTTTTTACATGCAGCATGTTTAACACAATTTTGTAAACTTTCTTGAATCATTCGGTAAACGTTAATTTTTACATTTGCATCAAGTGAATCCCAATCAAAGGTTTTGTTGTAAACAAACTTATATTCAAAATTACCGGTAGCCTTGACGGTGTCTAACAGGTCTCTAATAGAGTGAATAAAATTAGGAATATTTTGGTAGGCAGCATGACTAAGTTCGTGAGAAATAGAGCGTACCTCTTTTTCAACATCTTGCAAGACATCTATCGCTTTTTTTCTTTCTGTCACAACTTCCTCGCCAGTTCTCTTGTTAAGACCTGTAAGGACCATGCGAGCGCCTAACATTTTGCCTAATACCCCATCATGAAGTTCTTCAGATATTCTTTTTTGTTCTATTTTTTTACCTTCTTCTAGTTTTTCTTTTTGAGCAAGCATTAAATTGAAGATTTCTTGGTTTGCTGCCTGTTGTTGCTGTTGAAATCGGAGTTTTTGGTTTTTAGATCTTTGGTCTAAAATTATATAGGACATTAAGCCTAGTAGTAAGATGGATATGGCAACACCTGTCCATAGTTGTTTCTCGCGCTCTAATAATTGATTTTCGGCTATAAATTCATTGGTCTCAAAACGTATACGGGCAAATTTATTTCTCGCTTGACGCTCTACCTGTTGTAAACTATCATTTAAAGCAATGTACTTTTGATTATAGTAGCTTGATTTTGATGGTTCTATTTTTACCAATAGCTGTAGGCTTTTTAGAATCCGGTCATTATTACTTGCTATTTTAGAATAGCCAAGGGCTTTTTTTGCCTGTGATATAGCCTGCGTAGTATCTTTTCTACTTAAATAATAATCAGCAAAACAATAATGGCTTCTAGAAATATCTTGGATTTCTCCAAGGCTATCCTGCATTTTTATAACCTTTTCAAAATAAGCCGATAAATCTGATTTTTGGTCAATTTTAGATTTACCATAAGCTAAATTGTTTAAAGCCATTGCGTAAAGCTGTGGACGTTTCGTGATGATAGATTTATTATCTAATACCTCTTGAAAGTATGGAATTGCCTTTTTATAATTGCCTTGCTCTAGATAGACCACACCAATATTGTTTACTATGCTTAAGTCTAACGTATTTTCCTCACTTATTTTTTCTTGATATTCCCTAGCGGTCTTATAATAATCTAGAGCGCGATCAAAGTCTTTTAATTCTTTGGTTATAGAACCAAGGTTGTTATAACAATTATAAAGTCTTTTATACTCTTCTAAAGGTTTCAGAATTTCAATTGCCCTAATAGTATTGATTTCGCTACCTGTGTAGTCTTTAATATCTGCTTGTGTAACTGCCATGTTATAGAGCATTCTGGCAGATTCATAATCTTTGTTTAATTTCTCATATACTTTTTGAGCTTCCGAAAAATGAAAGTAAGCATTATCTGAATTTGATTTTGATCTATAAAAATCAGCTAAATCCCAGTTAGCTTCAGCCAACGTTATGCTATCATTTAAAATTTTTGCAAGTTCCAGCGTTTGTTGGTTTGTCTCTCTAAAGTTACTGGAATCCTTAAGTATTAGATATTTGAAGGATATTTTTGAAAATAGTTTAATTTTAAGGGAGTCATTTTCTATTACGGATGCTCTTTTTTGAGCTGTGTTTAGAAAGGCTAAACGGTCCGGAACGGAAAGCTCGGTATTGGAGGCACTATCAATTAAAGAGAATGCAGAGTCTGCTTGGACAGAAACTTGAGCATTATTTAACTGGTCATTTTTTTTGGAACATGAAAAAGCCAGTAAAAGGGCAATTAAGGAAAAGCCCAGATATTTAATACTTCGTAAAGGTCTGCAGGTGACAGGAAGCATGAGATGAAAATTCAGGTTAAAAAAAAAGCCTTAAAACTTAATTTAAGGCTAATATAATCTATTCTGATTTTATACTAAGAGTCACGTCTGTCAATTTGAACATCGTCACCATCCGTAGAAGAACCGCGTCTGTCAATTTGAACGTCATCACCGTCCGTAGAAGAACCACGTCTGTCTATTTGAACATCGTCACCATCCGTAGAAGACCCACGTCTGTCAATTTGAACGTCGTCACCATCCGTAGAAGACCCACGTCTGTCTATTTGAACATCGTCACCGTCCGTAGAAGAACCACGTCTATCTATTTGAACATCGTCACCATCCGTAGAAGAACCACGTCTGTCTATTTGAACATCGTCACCATCCGTAGAAGACCCACGTCTGTCGATTTGAACATCGTCACCATCCGTAGAAGAACCACGTCTGTCAATTTGAACATCATCGCCGTCTGTTGAGGCATCACTGTTTAATTCATATAATGCATCTTCCTTATTTTCCGACTCACAAGAAGTCATTAATCCAAGGCTCATTGCCATTACTGCGAAAATGCTTGCTACTTTTTTCATGCTAAGTTTAGTTTAGGGGTTATTTATTACACTGCTAAACTAGGACCAACGAAAAGTAGATTGGCTAATTACAAATTTGTAGTAGTAAACGTACGTTATTTGTGAGTATTTGAATGAGTTTTAAGAGTATTCGTCTAATTAAGTGCGGAAATAGTATTTTTTGATAATAAATTTTTCAAACCATCAATGTTTTCTCTGTAGGATTTAGAGAAAGGTAATTGCATTTTATTCTGCTTTAAAGTGCAATGCGATTTTCCATAGCTTATGCGAGAAATAAAATTTGTATTGACAATATAGCTTTGGTGAATTCTAACGAAGTTTTTAGGTAATTGATTTTCGAAAGTCTTTAACGTTTTATAAGCATTATTTATTGTTCCGTCTTTCATGACGAATTCAGTAGAATTGTTGTCTGCTTGTAGGTAAAGAATATCGTCTGTATTGATATATTGAAAATCGCGATACGACTTTAAACAAATGGTTTGCGGCTCTGTTTTGGCAGGTATTTCTTTTTTAAGCCGTAGTATAGATTTCCTTATCTCGAATTCATTATAAGGCTTTAACAGTAATCAAAAAATCCGTTTTTAATTGCATCGTATGCATATTTTTTATTTTTAGATATGCCAATGATAATAGGAAGCTCGTTTATATATTGATGAAGTTCCATAACCATATGAAAATATTCATATGCATTCTCATTAAGGTTAACAAAAACTACGTCTGGAAAATATTTTAAAATAATGTTAGTTCCTTCCTCGCTATTTTGTGCTAGGCCAGCGCAAGTAAAATCACCATATTCCTCCAAATAGTGCTGTAATTGCAAATTTGAAGTCGCATCTGAATCTATTATGGTGTAAGTATATTCCACGAGACATTGTTTTGATGCAAATTAGTGACAGTAAGTTACATAGGTATAAAGATATTCCCCACAATAACTGGGGTTTTTATCCGCTAAACATGGGTTTTTAGCAATTTAGAAAGAAAAAGATTACATTTTTATGATTTAATTAACATTTTGAGCTAAAAATATCGTTTTCGAAAGCTGAAACCCAAATATTTAGGCTTTTTCTGTAAGATAAAACTGAGTTAAGTAACCATAACAATCTACATGATAACCGCAGGGCTAAAGAAGGTTTTGAATACTTGCTATTCCAAGGGAGTAAACTCATATGCGCCAAGATCTGGCAATTCTTCACGATTTGTGCCTAAAATGTCTAATGGCGTATTTACAGCAAATGATTTATTTCCTTTATCTAGTGCCGGAGAGGTAGACATTAATCTAAAATTATTCTGAGTGGCGTTTTCAAACTCTAAAGGTTTGTTTAGAAAGCTATTTACATAATATTCATCGTTTTCAAAATTGTATAAGTCTTCAAAACCAGAAGGAATATTAGATGTATTGGCTGTGATTAAACAAGAGCTAAAAAGATAATTATAGGCATTGGTACCATTAGAACTGTGAGATAACTCAAAATTGCCATTTCCATCTATAATACAATTTTTGAAGTCGGCTTTAACTAAATCGATTCCTGTAGAACCGTTTTGTCCGTTTGGTTCAAAATTATTAATGGTAAGAGCTGCGCTTGGTCGGTAACTTTCTGTCCAATAATTGGCAATTGTAGTATGCGTAAAAGAATAACTTCCTCCTAAATTACAGTAGAAAGAGCTATTTCCTGCACTACCTAAAACTAAATTCTCGGCAGTTAAGACAGCAGTTTTGGCCCATAAATTAATTTTAGAGCTATTGTAGATTTGGGAGTTTTTAATGTTCAAAGTAGGAGAGGAGAAGGAAGATTCTCCTTGGGCAAAAATACCTATGGTCGCATTTTTTAAAGTAAGATGGTTAATGGTGTTATCAATACTACCGGTAGCTATGCGAATGCCTTCCCATTGGCCAGATAAGTCTCCGTATTCTGGTTCTAAGCGATCCCCTTCAAAAATCACTTCATTTTCAAGAAGTTGTTCGTCTGTACTTAATGTTCCGTTAATAGCTATAGAACCTTCAGATTGTACGGCAATACCAGAATTTTCATGAAAATATACTCTTGCCCCAGCATCTATAATTAGCTTTTGTTCTTTGGGAACTAAGGCAAACCCGTAAATTACATATGGCTTCTCATTGGTAAACTGTAATTGGTCTGTTTTAAGTTCAAAACCTGGAGATAGAATCTCATTACCATTGTTGTCAAAACCAATCACGACAGATTGCTTTTGTCCATCCGAGTTGTTTTCAGGGAAAAGAAAAACAGCATCTTGGACAAGCGTTACCAATGGTATTTGTTGACTATTATTGCCTTGACCAAATTGCAATACGTCTGTGTATAAAAGCTGATTTACAGTTTTATCTTGGATATCTACAGTGGTCTCTATAAAGATGTAAAGACTGTCTTTGGCCATTAGTGGGATATCTGCAAATGTCTTGCCCGCAACGCCATCTACGTTAAGCCTGTAAGAACTTGTTTCACCTTGTTCCAGTCCTATAAAAGGAATTGAAATATCTTCTTTGCTGCGGTTGTATACTTTTAAACTATAAGTACTGCTACCAATGTTTGCAAATACGGTGTCTAGGTAAACGGTATCCCTTGAAAATTCAAGATTTCCGGTGCTAGGGGTGTATTCAAAATCCTTGCGGCATGAACCCAAAGAGATGATTAGGGCAAGAAGTGTTATGACTTTTAAGAAATACCTCATTTATATGCTCTAAATATCTAGCTGTTATTGGTGTAAAAACCATTTAAATTTAGTGTTGATGTCTAAAAGTATAGTCTTAACTGTTATGCAGTGGTAAAAAATTCTTTAATTTCATCTGATATGCGAGTGGGTCTATAAGTCTCAGCATTCAAAAGACACCATTCCGTACTTGACTTTAATAACAGCTCGTTGGTCTTCTTATTGTGCATTTCTACAATACGAACGCAAACAGCACCTCGGCTTTCTTTTATATAGGTACGCATTTCAATAACATCGTTCAGTACGGCAGCGTTTTTATATGTAATATGATGGGTCATGACCACCCAAATAATTCCACTACGCATTTCTTCGGAAGCGGCGTTCATCCAGTGTTCTTTAGAAATGTCTTGCATCCACTGCACATACCGCACGTTGTTTACATGATCAAGCTCATCTAAATCATCCTGTTTTACGGTAATCGTTTTTTTGTAACTCTGCATTTATTTCTTTTGGATTTTCACCTCAAACATTTTGTCCCATTCCTTTCCGGTAACAAAAAACGTTTGTCTTTTAGGGTGGTAGGCTATTCCGTTGAGAACATTATCCGTATCGCTCCAAGTGGTATGATGGGTGACTTTACTGCTTAGGCCCCCAAAATTAATAACACCTTCAATAGCACCGCTATTCGCATCAATAATCATTACGCTAGGTTTTTGGTATACATTGGCATAGATTTTTCCGTCTACATATTCCAATTCGTTTGCACTATCATTAATAGATTTGTTGGTGACGGTTTCTATATGACCTTCTTCAACTAAGGTTTCTGGGTTTAAAAACCATATTTTTTCAGTTCCATCACTTTTATATAATTTTTTTCCGTCGTTCGTTAATCCCCAACCTTCTTTGCTTTCCCCGAATTGAAAATTATCAATTTTATCCAATGTCTTTAAATCGTAAATAAAACCAACACCACTGCGCCAAGTAAGCATATATATCTTGTTGTTCAGAATGGTAATACCTTCTCCAAAATAGGTTTGGTCCAAATCTACTTGTTGTAAAACCTCACCTGATTTAAAATCTACTTTCCGTAGTGAAGACCTTCCCTTCTTACCAGTACTTTCATAGAGAGTGTCGTTATGAAATTCAAGTCCTTGAGTGTACGCCCTGTTATCATGAGGATATTCTGCTATTATCTCGTAAGTATATATTTCAGGAGCGTTTGGCGCCAATAACTTAAGGTGCTTGGTAACCTCTACAGACGTATCATCATAGGAAACGTTGGCCTTAAGGGTTTTGTCCCCCAAGTGAGGCATGTTCAGTGAAATTTTACCCTCACTGACCGGTAATTCTTTTCCGTCTACAGTATAGGTTACACTTTCTATAGTTTTGTCTTTCTTATTTTTAATGGATACTGCTACGTTTTGGTTTTGCTGAAAGCTTTTGCTGTTTCCTTCTAATTGAATTTCGAATAGCGCTGAGGGGGAATTATCGCCTCCACAGGCCATAAATAGCATTAAAAAAAGACAGAGCGGAAAAAACTTTAGAGTTGTCATCACAGAATTAAATTTGGTTATGCCTGATTTACAGGTGTTTTTAGTTGCACAAAAATAACGAACTCAAAACAAATTGTTGATATAAAAAATAGAATGTAAAACGATTGCGAAAGAAACAAAAGATTGTATATTTGCAGTCGGCAAGTCCTACACGACCAGCTCCTGTAGAATCCCCCAGGGTGGGAACGCAGCAAGGGTATACGGTCGTAGCGGTGCGATGTAGGTAGCTTGCCGATTTTTTTTAGCCTTAAATTCTACAAAAAAATAGGCATCTCTCTAACTATTCTATTTCTACAGTTCTTCAGCGTTTAATTTCTTTTCTACTACACTATATTATCGTTATTTTGCAATCTTATGGAGCAAAAAGTAGTATTGATTACCGGAGGTTCTTCTGGCATAGGTAAGTCTATAGGTTTGTACCTGAAATCTAAAGGGTTTAAGGTATATGGAACCACTAGAAATTTAGCAAAACACGAACATTTTGAAGTTTTTGATTTACTTCAGTTAAATGTTTCTGATAAGGAGAGTATCGTTTCTGCGGTAAATCAAATTATAGCAAAGGAAGGAAGACTAGATGTATTAGTAAATAATGCAGGAGTTGGTATTACCGGTCCTATAGAAGAAACACCTCCCGAGGAAGTTCATAAAGCTTTTGATACTAATGTGTATGGACCACTTAGAGTAGCGCAGGCTGTATTGCCCCAAATGCGTAAACAAAATAGGGGAGTGATAATCAATATTACTTCAATAGCAGGCTATATGGGTTTACCCTACCGGGGAATATATTCAGCAACAAAAAGCGCTTTATCAATTCTTACGGAGGCGCTACGAATGGAAACCAAAAATTTTGGGATTAAAATTGCCACTTTGGCTCCAGGAGATTTTGCAACAAATATAGCTGCGGGACGTTATCATTCACCTGTTTTGGAGAGCTCACCATATAAAGATCCCTATGGCAATACATTAAAAATGATGAACGAAGATGTGTCCAATGGCGATGATCCAATTTCAGTAGCAAAGCAAGTTCTTGGTATTATTGAAAGTTCCAACCCAAAGGTGCATTATAACGTAGGTTCGCCCTTACAGAAATTTTCTGTAGTCCTTAAGAGTATTTTACCAGATAAAGTATACGAGAAACTATTACTAAACCATTATAAGTTGTAATTTCGTTTTTTGGAATAAATGATTTCGAAAGCGTAGCAATTATCTAATTTTAAACCTAATAAACTCTAAAAAAATGAAATTTTTTATAGACACAGCTAATTTAGATCAGATACGGGAAGCACAAGAACTAGGTGTTCTTGATGGCGTAACTACCAACCCGTCTTTAATGGCTAAAGAAGGTATTACAGGAAGAAACAATATATTAAAGCACTATGTAGACATTTGCAACATTGTAGATGGAGATGTATCTGCTGAAGTTATTTCCACTACTTACAAGGAGATGATTAAGGAAGGTGATGAATTGGCTGAGCTACATGACCAAATCGTTGTGAAAATACCAATGATTAAAGATGGTGTTAAAGCATTAAAATATTTTTCTGACAAAGGAATCAAAACAAACTGTACTTTAGTTTTTTCTGCAGGACAAGCATTATTGGCTGCTAAAGCTGGAGCTACTTATGTTTCTCCGTTTATTGGAAGGCTGGATGATATCTCTACAGATGGTCTTAACTTAATTGCTGAGATCAGACATATTTATGACAACTACGCATTCGAAACTCAGATTTTGGCTGCCTCTATCCGTCACACTATGCACGTTATTGATTGTGCGAAACTTGGTGCGGATGTTATGACTAGTGGATTATCTTCTATTACAGGTCTTCTTAATCACCCATTAACTGATAGTGGTTTAGCAAAGTTCTTAGCAGATTACAATAAAGGAAACTAGTACATTGTACTTACCTATTGTAAATTCAATTGCAATAGGGATATAAAAAAAAGGGATGCCATATGGTATCCCTTTTTTTATTCTATTTATTTAATCTTTTTAGAAGGAGGTGTAGACATTCGCAAAAGCATCTACAATTACTTTATCATCTGTAATAATACATTTGTTAAGAGGGTAGATAACAAGTGACTTTGTAAGTTCCTCAAAGTCAGAAGAACGGTATTGATTTGTTTGATCTAAACCTGAAATCTCCAACATAGCTTTCCAGTTGGTTTCCGAAGTTTTTATATTGATACCTACATAAGAATACTCCGGCTTCTTTGAGGAAAGCTGTTCAATCCTTCTTTTAATATTTTCAAAATGCATTCTGTCTGTGGCAGACCAAAAATAGAATACTGTTTTATTATTTTTAGCTGCTATTTGCTTTAATGTCATAGTGTCGCCAGTTATACTGGTTACAGCAACATTGGGTATTTCTTTCTTAGGCTGAATGTTTTTAATGCCTTCGTATAAAGCATCAATCTCACCCATGTGCTTGTTATTATTGCTAAGTTCTCTAAAACCGGCAATAAATTCTTCGTTGTTTTTCTCGGAATCATGAACCTTTAATAGGTAATCAAAAGCTACATATCTAAAAAGGTTGTCTTTTAGCTCTTTCTCTTGTACAAGGCTATCTATAATATGTAGTTTGTGCTTATTAAAATGAAGCTGATTGCGAACTACGTTATTTTTAATGGCACAGGCATGAGAGCAGGTCATATAAGACATGTTACCAATGTGATTGATCATGAAATTGTAATAAGGTCTTAAATACGTTAAGTCCTTGTCATTAAAAATGAGATCTTTTCTGTAATCGTAAAAATTAGCGGGTAAATCATCTAATATTTTTTCTCCGGTAAGTCTTTTGTGCTTAAAAGGATATTCCTCTTTATAGGTGTTGTAATTATAGTCAACACTGGCGCTAGCAATCTTCAACTCTTTTTTGGAGAGTTTTCCTTCGGTCACTATATCGTTTAATATCTCTAATTTTAGTTGTTTTAAAGAATCTATATTTCTTTCAAAATCAACAGGTTTCAACCTATACATAGACCGTACAGAACTAGCTTCTTCTTCATGAGCCAAGAAAACTTCTAAAAGAAAATTATTGAGTTCTTCTCCATCTCCAGAAAAAACTAGGGATTCATCAAAATCTGAAGTATTTAAACGTACAACAAGACTATCTCCTTTTTCTAAATAAACATACTGTAATTCCGGATCGTGGTTAAAATGATATAGGCCTTCCGTAATAGAATCAAGGGAGAAGGAAAAACGGTTGTCATCATCTAATTCTGCAGAATCTATAACCACATCTCCTTTAAGTAGTACGATGTAGTCACTGGTAGGGTTAACAATTTCCCCCGAAAAAAACACACTGGGTGAACTTTTTTCTGCAGCACAACTTCCAAGAAAGCAAAAAATAGATAGAGTAGTTTTCTATTCATATAAGTAATAGCTTACTATGTATTGCTCAAAATTAAACAACGCTTTGGCGGTTTGCTGTTAATAGCGAGTTAAAAATAAGAGGGTTGCGTTAAGGTTTAAGATGAAGTGAATGCTTTTTAAGTTTATTGGTTTAGGCCATTAAAATTCAGTATTTTTGCACGAATTTTAAAAAGAAATCTATGCTGTCGGTATCAAATCTATCCGTACAATTCGGAAAAAGGGTCCTTTTCGATGAAGTGAACGTAACCTTTACTCAGGGTAACTGTTATGGGGTAATTGGAGCAAATGGAGCCGGAAAATCTACATTTTTAAAAATCCTATCTGGACAGATAGATCCTACTTCAGGTCATGTACATCTTGAACCGGGTAAGCGTATGTCTATCTTGGAACAGAACCACAACGCATATGACGAGTCTACAGTGCTTGAGACCGTTGTAATGGGTAACAAGCCGCTTTTTTCAATAAAGCAGGAAATTGATGCTCTTTATGCGGATTATACGGATGAAAACGCAGATAAGATTGGTGAGCTTCAAGTTCAGTTTGAAGAAATGAATGGTTGGAACGCAGATAGTAATGCCGCGGCCTTATTATCAAATTTGGGTATAACCGAGGAGTTTCATTATACCTTAATGGCAGATATAGATTCAAAACTTAAAGTTCGTGTGTTATTGGCACAAGCTCTTTTTGGTAATCCAGATGTGTTGATCATGGATGAACCTACCAACGACTTGGATTATGAAACTATTACTTGGTTAGAGAATTTCCTTGCCGATTATGAAAATACAGTAATTGTTGTTTCTCACGATAGACACTTTTTAGATTCCATCTGTACCAGCATTGCAGATATTGATTATGGTAAGATGAATGTGTATTCAGGTAACTATACATTCTGGTACGAAAGTAGCCAGTTGGCCTCACGTCAGAGAGCACAACAAAATAAAAAGGCAGAGGAAAAAGCAAAAGAATTACAAGAATTTATTGCTCGTTTCAGTGCCAACGTAGCAAAAAGTAAACAAGCTACATCAAGAAAGAAAATGTTATCCAAGCTTAAGATAGAAGATATTAAACCTTCTAGTAGAAGATACCCTGCTATTATTTTTGAAAGAGAACGCGAAGCAGGAGATCAAATATTGAATGTAGAGGGGCTTTCTGCTAGATCAGAAGATGGCGATTTACTTTTTGAAAATGTAAACCTAAACTTGGCAAAAGGAGATAAAGTTGCTATTATTTCTCGTGATTCAAGAGCAACAACTGCTTTCTACGAAATAATTAATGGTCATAAGAAAGCTGAGAAGGGTGAGTTCCAGTGGGGTATTACTACTACCCAATCCTATTTACCTGCAGATAACTCAGACTTCTTTAAGGAAGACATAAGTTTGGTAGACTGGCTTAGACAATGGGCCAAGACAGAAGAAGAAAGAGAAGAAGTTTATATCCGTGGTTTTCTAGGTAAAATGCTTTTTAGTGGTGAAGAAGCCCTAAAAACCTGTACTGTTCTTTCCGGAGGTGAAAAAGTACGTTGTATGTTGAGTAGAATGATGATGCTCAGAGCTAACGTTGTAATGTTGGATGAACCAACGAATCACTTAGATTTAGAGAGTATTACCGCATTTAATAATAGCCTTAATAATTTTAAGGGAACGGTTATGTTTACTACTCATGACCACCACTTTGCACAGACGGTTGCCGATAGAATCATCGAGTTGACCCCTAAAGGCAACATAGATAGATATCTGGCGTTTGATGAATATATGTCTGACAAGACATTACGGGAGCAACGTAATAAAATGTACGTTGCAACGGTATAACTTTTGTTAAACCTGTATTCTTAAATGATGTAGTGGGCGTTTTTTAAATTCAAGGACCCAAACCTTAATTTAAAAAAGGCCCATTCTGTTCAATTGGCATCTTGCCAACTTGATCCATTTAAGGAACATTAAATTGTAACAGATGAAAACCTACAATCTATTCTATGCCTGTATGGCATTATTAGTCCTTATGGGCTGCAGTAAAAATGATAGTGACGCTCTTGGCGAGAGCGAAGAAAAAAATAATCTTCACGCCAACTACACCTTAATCGTCAATAATCAGGGCAGTCTTAGTGGCACGTTGTTTAACGTAGAGGACGAAGCATTCACTATTAAACCAGAAGAAAGCAAATTTGCCGCAATGGCACTTCCTGATCTGTCTTTTGAAGAGAACAGTGTGTTAACTACCTATAGTAAAAAGACCAATTGTAGTGGTAAGCTAACTATTCATGATTTTAATGATGATAGTAACAAGAGCTATGATGTCTTTTCGGATTTAGGAGCCTGTAACCTTACGGCAAAATCTATAGCCCGTAAAGGAGATAAACTCTACATTGCATATGAGCTTCAAATAAGTTCTACTGTAGATGGGTTTTATGTTCGCGTTCTTGATGTATCATCTTCTGAATCCGCTTTTGTTGATATAGAACTAGATCAAAGACCTATTGAATTGGCTTATGCAAATAATAGATTGTTTGTGTTAGGGGTTGATGAAGAGGTTACAGGAGAAAATTCCATTACGGTAATTGACGCTAATGTAAATAACATTGTACATAGCCAATTAGTCGGTTTTGATGTAAGACGAATTTTTACAAACCCAGAAGATAATATCATTATTAGTTATGATGATTTGCATAGCATGTTGAACAGTGTAACTATGGCTATTTCTTATACTAGTTATGGAGAAGGCAAGGAGCCTAATTTTACAAAGTCATCTTCATTACATTTTGATAGTGAAGGTAAAATGTACTATCAAATGACACCTACAGCATATAGTACTTTTCCTGTAATACCTGCCATTTACGATTTCAGTAAGAATTTAACCGTTCTATATGCTTACGAAAATTTTATGACGGAAACTCAGCTTAACTTTGAATTTAATGTTGAAAAAACAACAATGGTGAGTTATGATGAAGAAAACAACTTATTATTGATTGGATATAAAAAGACAAGTGGAGCTAACAAAGGTGGTATACTACTAATTAAGCCGGCTCCTGAACCAGAACTATTGAATAGTATGGATGTAACAGGTATACCAACAGCTATCTTTAAAAATTAATTCAGTTCATACTTAAAATAAAAAAAGGCATTCTATCGTTCGGTAGAATGCCTTTTTTGCTTATAATATAGTCTCCAATCAGGAATTAAAATATTTACTGTTCCAAATGGCATTACTAAAATTCTTGCCTAAGGCAAAGCCGTAAAAAATAACAACCGCAGCCGAACATTTGAACATAAAGAAGAAAATTATAAAAAACTGAGCGTTGGAACTGTTCTTTGAGAATAGACCATCCGGAATAGATAAAGCTATTAAATAGCTTAGTGCAACTACAAGGCAAGTTAAGTTTACAATATTTTTAAATGGCCACATTAGCCATTTTCTTAATGGATGAAGGTCGTTTCCCCATTTGTGAATAAGATAAAAATAGTCGTTTCCAATAGGAGCAAATAGAATAGGGTCGTCCTTATCTTCTAATTTAAAAAGTTTGGAAGGAGCAAGGATTCTAAAGCCTTGTAGCTTTATATCATGTGATACTTCAATTTTTTTTATTTCTGAAATAGCTTCAGCAGGTATTTCTCCTTTGAAATAATTTGAAGGAAGAAAACGGAGTCTATAGTCAACGCAAATTTTCTTTATTTGGTCAACGTGATAAATCCGGTTTGTTTGTAAGAGGTCAAGGTTAAAAGAATTAGTGAGAGAAGTGTCTTTCTTTTTAAGGTTATTACCAATTTCTTCTCGACTTTTAGAGTCTTGTTCCAGTATTTGGTATAAATCATTTAAGAACCGTATTTGGTCTTTTTCACGTACCGTTCCGCTAAGTTTCTTTTCTAAATTGACCTTGTTTAGGAGCATATAATTTGAGGTATATCTCAAATTTAAAGAATTTTATAACTTAAGAGAGAATGAAATTCATAAGCATTTGTTAATAATTTGTTAAAAATTAACATTTGAATGCGACTATATGTCAGTATACATGGGATATATCGTAACTTGTCGGGGTATTTGAACCGTTAATCGACCGTTTTAACAATTCCCTGCCGAATTTATATGAAAAATCTTACTAAAGTCTTCTCTTGTGCTCTGTTCTTTGTTTTTTTATCAACTAAAGCTCAAGAAACTGTAAGCAAATTAACTACAACTCACAATAAGGCCGTTAGTAATAAATCAATAGTTAATTCTACTGCAACTTCTAAAAATCATCAAACTCTTTTGGCGGTTATGAAGGCTGCTGATTTAGAAGATTTATTGGATCATGCTGGCCCATTTACTGTTTTTGCTCCATCCGATCTTGCATTTGCTAATTTAGCCGGTAGATCAGTAGAGGAGTTATTAGACCCAAAAAACAGAAAAGAATTAAGGGATTTGTTGACTTATCACATTGTTGCGGGACAAATTACTGCTTCAAAAATATTAAAGGCCATGTGTAGAGGAGAAGGTAAGGCAACCTTTACTACAATTCAAGGTGGTATTATTACGGCCACTATGGAAGGAATAGATATAATTCTAAACGACGCCTTTGGGAATACCGCAACTATTGTAGTTGCAGATTCCAAGCAGCGTAATGGCGTTATTCACGAAATTGATAGTGTTATTCTTCCAGGAAAATTTAAGAGCTTTCTTAATTCGCATCTTTTTTCTTAATTATCTTAATTCCGCTCCTAACTCGTTTTGGTAGGTTTTCTCTAGTTTACCCATTATACGGTCTATCTGTTTGTCCGTTAATGTGCGTTGGCTATCCTGTAAAGTAAAACTAACGGCGTAAGATTTTTTTCCTTTAGGAAGTTTATCTCCTGTATAAACATCAAATAGGTTGATGTTCTTTAATAGTTTCTTTTCTGTCTTTCTTCCTAGTTCATAAACCTTTTGGAAACTAACGGATTCATCTAGTAAAAGAGCGAAATCTCTTTTTACCTCAGGATATTTAGGTATCTCGCGATAAGTAATACTATTTTTCTCAGCAAGAGCAATCACGTTACTCCAGTTAAAATCAGCATAAAGAACCTCTTGTTTTATGCTCATATGTTTAAGGATGGACTTTTTAACTATTCCAAAAGAGACCAATTCTTTAGAACCTACATTTAAGCTCAAGCCTTCTGAGAATAAATTGTTAGAAGTTGGCGCGGGAGTAACATCAGATATACCCAAGCGATTTAAAATATTGGTCACTATGGATTTTGAGTAAAAGAAGTCATTTGTCTTCTCGGTATCGGCCCAACCACCTTCATGACGGTTTCCTGTCAAATAGAGGCAAAGGTGTTTGTCTTCAATATATTTTGATTTTTTCTTCTCGTATGTTTTACCAAATTCAAATAACTTCAGATTAAGTTTCTTTCGGTTATTATTGTATAAGATAGTTTCAAGGCCTGTGAACAACATAGAACGTCGTAAAACAGAAAGGTCGTTACTCAACGGATTCAACATTTTTACGCTCTCCTCAGTTGAATTATCGTCCAATAATTCCGCATTACCATGAGCCGTTAAACTATTGGTCATGATTTCGTAAAAACCTTGGGAAGCCAAAAAGTCTCCAATTATGCTTTGAAGCTTATAATCGTCAAACTTAGAAACAGGCGCAGTAGAAGCGTTTAATTTTGTCCCAAAATTGATATTGTTATACCCATAAACACGTAAAATCTCTTCAATAACATCTACTTCACGCTGTACATCAACCCTGTAACTAGGTATTGATAGGCCAAGACCAGCTTCGGTAACGCTTTTCACTTTAATGTCTAGCGATGCCAAAATTGATTTAATAGTGTCTTGCGGAATTTCTTCACCAACAAGGGAATGCGTTTTCTTGAAGGTCAGGAAAACTTGGTGCTCGTCAAACCTTTTAGGATAAAAATCAACAATGTCAGAAGTAATATCACCTCCGGCAATTTCTTTTATCAATAAAGCGGCACGTTTAAGTGCGTATTCTACATTTTCAATATCAATACCTCTTTCAAACCTAAAAGAAGCATCAGTATTCAATCCGTGTCTTTTGGCAGTTTTTCTAATCGCTACAGGATTAAAATAAGCACTTTCAAGAAAGATAGAAGTCGTTTTTTCTGTAACACCAGTATTTATACCACCAAAAACTCCGGCAATACACATTGGTTTTTCAGAATCACAAATCATTAAATCATCTTCATGTAGTTCTCGTTCTTCACCATCTAATGTCATGAACTTAGTTCCGGCAGGCAGTGTTTTTACAACTATCTTTTTACCGTGAATGCGATCGGCGTCAAAAGCGTGCAAAGGTTGTCCTAAATCATGTAGAACGTAGTTAGTTGCGTCTACAAGGTTATTCATAGGATTAATGCCTATTGCGCGCAATCTGTTCTGTAACCAATCAGGTGAAGGTTTAACCACTAAATTACTTAGCGTAATACCTGCATAACGTGGCACAAGCTTACTGTCATCTACTTGAACCTGTAGTTTAAGCGAACGGTTATCTATATTAAAATGACTGATAGAAGGTGTAATCAGTTCTTTAGTAATTTCTTTTTGCTTTAAACCGGCCTTTAAATCTCTTGCTACACCAAAATGGCTCATAGCATCTGCGCGGTTAGGGGTAAGGCCAATTTCAAAGACCTCATCTATTTCTACGTCAAAAACCTCGGAACAAGGTGTACCTGGTTTCAATTTGGAATCTAGAACAAGTATACCATCATGGCTAGAGCCTAGCCCTAGTTCATCTTCGGCACATATCATACCGTGGCTTTCTTCTCCTCTAATTTTTCCTTTTCCTATTTTGGCTTTTCCTTCTGGAGTATATAGCACGGTGCCAACGGTAGCCACAGGAACTTTTTGGTCCTTGGCCACATTAGGGGCTCCACAAACTATTTTTACGGGTGTACCAGTTCCTACATCTACGGTAGTAATTTTTAGTTTATCGGCATTAGGGTGCTTTTCGCAAGTAAGAACATGTCCTACTACAATACCCTTTAATCCGCCTTTTATAGACTCAAAAGGGATGATTCCCTCTACTTCAAGACCTAAATCGGTTAAAAGTTCTCCTGTTTTTTGGGAATCCCAATCAAGTTTAAGATAATCTTTTAACCAGTTGTATGAAATCTGCATCGGTAAGTTTTAGTGGCGGTAAAGATAAAACAATGCATTAAGACATTCAATATACAGCGCTACTGAATTACTCATTTTTTTGTTGTAAGTTTTCGGGTTTTATTACGATTGTTAAAGAAAAGAGGTGATAATGAAGAAATTGATTTTTTTATTGGTAATTGGAGTAGTATTGGTTTCCTGTAATGAAGAAAATACCAGTGAGCTTGCCCAAGGTGATTGGCTGGGGCAATTAGAAGTGATGGATGGTGAAAAACTTCCTTTTAATTTTAATCTTTTAAAAGATGCAAGCGGTTCATATGTAATGGAAATTTACAATGCTAGCGAAGTGATAAAGGTAGACGAGATTACGATTAACGGGGATTCCATACGCATTCAAACACCTGTTTTTGAAGGATATATTGTTGGGAAGTTTAGTCAGAAGAATATAAAAGGTAATTTTATTAAAGAGAGCTTGGATAGGGTAGTTCCTTTTGAAGCTTTTTACGGAGATAAAGAGCGTTTTACTGTTGATCAACCACCTCTCATAAATGTATCCGGTATTTGGGAAACTGAATTTAGCCAAGGCACTCCCGATAGTTATACGGCAAAAGGAATTTTTGCTAAGAATGGAGATAAGGTAACGGGAACGTTTAGGACCACTACCGGAGATTATAGATATTTGGAAGGTGTGGTTAACGGAGATTCATTAAAATTGTCCACTTTTGATGGAGCTCATGCATTTTTGTTCTTAGCTAAAGTTACCGATAGCACCCTTAATGGTATTTTTTATTCTGACAAGCATTTTCAAGAACCATTTGTGGCTAAGCGAAATGACAGTTTTGAACTGCCAGAGGCAGACTCGCTCACTTTTTTAAAAGAAGGCTATGAAAACTAGCTTTCTCATTTCCCGATTCAAAAGGAAATATCATATCATTAACGGACAAAAAATTTCAGAATAAAGTTGTGCTTGTTCAAATTATGGGTTCATGGTGTCCTAATTGCTTGGATGAGACCAAGTTCTACGTTAATTATTTAAAAGAGAATGGCCACGAGGATATGGAGATGGTGGGCTTAGCTTTTGAGTATGCCAAAACAGAAGAGCTGGCATATAAAAGTATTGAACGTCTTAGAGAACAAATAGGTGTAAACTATCCTATATTATTAGCGCAATATGGAGCATCAGATAAGGAAAAAGCTCAACAGAAACTTCCAATGTTAAATCACGTTCTTTCATACCCAACAACCTTGTTTATTGATAAAAAAGGGAATGTACGAAAGATTCATACCGGTTTTAACGGACCTGCTACTGGTGAAAAGTATACACACTTTACGAAGGAATTTGATACCTATGTAAAAATGCTGTTGAACGAATAATCGTTATATAATAGTAGATTTTCCTAGACCAATATTCTCATCGTTTATGCTCTGGTTTTCGTCAGATTCAACAATGTTTTCAGAGATGAAATCGCCTACATAATCGGTTCCATACTTACTGCTGCCTAGAACGTCTGTGGTAACTACTTTTTTCATAAAAGACTTGTGAACAGCAGCCACAATAGCGTTCGCTTCTTCATTTAGATTAAAGTGTTGTAGTAACATAGCTGTACTTAAAATAGAAGCTACAGGGTTAGCTATATTTTTTCCTTTTGCTTGTGGGTATGAACCGTGAAAAGGTTCGAACATGGCATTATCAATTCCTACCGAAGCAGAAGGTAGCAAGCCAACAGAGCCAAGAATAACACTACCTTGGTCAGATAGAATATCGCCAAACATATTGTCTGTTAAAACCACATCAAACTGGCGCGGGTTCAACATCATTTGTACGGCTGCATTATCTATAAAAAGACATTCAAATTCTACATCTGGGTAACTTTTAGAAATTTCTGTTACCATCTTACGCCAAAGTCTAGAAGTTTCCAGAACATTGGCTTTATCTACTAAGGTTAGTTTTTTTTTCTTCTTTTTTTTGCAGACTTAAAAGCAAGGTGTGTAATGCGACTAATTTCACCTTCGGAATAACTACAAAGGTCAGAGGCAGTGGTGCCATCTTCACTCAAAGTTTTTTCTCCAAAGTATATTCCACCGGTTAGTTCTCTAAAAATAACAAGATCGGTATTTTCTACAATGTTTCTCTTTAAAGGCGAATTTCCTAAAAAGGCAGGAAACATTTTTATAGGACGTATGCTGGCAAAAAGCTCAAGCTCTTTACGTAACCGCAATAAACCTTGTTCTGGTCTAACTTTAGCTTCAGGATTATTATCGTATTCTAGAGAACCGATAGAACCAAAAAGAATAGCATCGGATTTTCTGCACAATTCCAAGGTTTCGTCAGGTAAGGGTCTGCCGGAACCGGATATAGCAATAGCCCCAAAGGGAGCTTCAACAAGTTCAAACCTATGGTTGAACGTTTCTTCAATCGCTTTTAGGCATTTTACGGATTGGGCCAATACTTCGGGACCAATACCGTCACCGCCAAGGAGGGCAATTTTTAGTTGCATCTAGAGAATTTTTAGTGTGCCAGATTTAAAAAACTACCAAAAAAGGAGTTTAAATCACAGGGGGCTAAGATTAAAAATTTTAATGACATAATCGTCAAAAAAACATATAAAATATAAATGATAAATTCTCTAGAGTCTTCGCTATTAAATACTTTCGATGGTAATGTTGCTAGCTTCTATGATTTTTGGAATGTCTTGATCCGAAATTTCCTTGTGTTCATCTGCAAACTTCAAGAATTCCTGATACACTTCATCAAGCTGAAGTTTTGTCAATTCAAATCCTACCAATTTAGCTCTATAAGCCAAAGCAGCTCTACCGCTTCTGGCGGTAAGTACAATAGAAGATTCGTTTACGCCAACATCTGCAGGATCAATAATTTCATAGGTCTCCCTGTTTTTAATAACACCGTCTTGGTGAATTCCAGAACTATGGGCAAAGGCGTTAGCACCAACGATAGCTTTGTTAGGCTGTACCATCATTCCCATTTTTTGAGAAACCATCTGACTTGTATCAAAAAGCAATTTGCTGTTGATATTCGTGTCCAAGTTTAAGCTAGGGTGTTGCCTTAAGATCATAACGACTTCTTCTAAAGAAGTATTTCCTGCTCGCTCACCAATACCGTTAATGGTACATTCTATTTGGCGGGCACCGTTAATTACACCAGCAATTGAGTTTGCTGTTGCCAAACCTAAATCATTATGGCAGTGGCAAGAAAGTACGGCTTTATGAATTCCGGTTACGTTTTCTCTAAGGTATTTCATTTTAGCGCCATACTCATCTGGCAAACAATATCCTGTTGTATCAGGAATGTTCAATACAGTGGCTCCTGCTTTAACGACAGCTTCGCAGACTCGTGCCAAGAATTCGTTATCCGTACGACCAGCATCTTCGGCATAAAATTCTACATCTTCAACAAAGGTTTTAGCATAACTTACGGCATCAATAGCACGTTCTATAATGGCATCTTTGTTGGAGTTAAATTTATATTTTATATGTGAATCCGAGGTGCCTATTCCGGTGTGAATACGTGCTCTCTTAGCATATTTAAGAGCTTCGGCAGCTACTTCAATATCTTTTCTTACTGCACGTGTAAGTCCACATACTGTTGCATTCTTAACGAGTTTAGAGATTTCGGTAACAGATTTAAAATCACCAGGACTTGATACGGGAAAACCAGCCTCAATAATATCTACACCTAAATAGTCTAACCTTTCGGCAATGACCAATTTTTGTTCTGCATCTAATTTACAACCGGGTACTTGTTCACCATCACGAAGCGTTGTATCAAAAATTTGTACCTTATCTTTACTCATTATATCTTGTAGTTTAGCTAACTTAGGAACTGCTTGCAACTTTTATCTTGTCTACAAATATCATATTTTGTACGGTTATATCAACATTTTTAATAACCTTAGCCCTGTCTTTTACTAAAAAAGGGATTTGATTATCGTACAATGGCCTATATGTTATGTTTTAAACAAAAAATAGCAATAAAGTTCAATACGAATATATAACCAATAGAGCGAACCACCTAGTACATGAATAAAATAGTACAATGTTAAGCTGGTTTTTAGGGTATATAAAACACTGATATTAAGTAAATTAAATAATATTTTTTACGATGACAAATGCGCATAGAGATGCTTTGTTCGTGCTGGTAAAATCCCTTTCAAAATCGGAAAAGCGCCAATTCAAATTATATGTAGGGCGTTTAGGGGTGAATACTGATGCTAAATTTCTAGCATTATTCAACCTAATGGATAAAATTAGAAAATATGATGAGAAGGTAATTTTAGAGACCGGTATTGTCAAAAAAGCGCAATTATCTAATCTTAAAGCACATCTTTATAAGCAAATTTTAGTCAGTTTAAGACTAAACCCCGTGAATCAGAATTTTCGGGTTCAGATTCGTGAGCAGCTAGATTTTGCGACAATTCTTTATCAAAAGGGACTTTACAAACAAAGCTTAAAAATTCTTGATAAGGCAAAATCTACCGCCATAGAGAATGAGGAGAAGAATATTGCCTATGAAATAGTTGAGCTAGAGAAAATCATTGAAACTCAATACATTACAAGGAGTATTCCGGATAGGGCAGATGAACTAGCTATTCAGGCTAAAGAACTTTCTGCTCAGAATGTTATGACTAGTAAATTGTCTAACCTATCGTTACAACTATATGGCATTATGCTTAAAGTTGGTTATGTTAGAAGTGATGAGGATTATACGCGTGTTAAAAATTATTTTGAGAAGCATTTACCAAAATACCAATTAAAGGATTTAGGCTTTAGAGAAAAATTATGGTTGTACAAGGCGCACCTTTGGTATAGTTTTTTGACCCAAGATTTTCTTTCTTCATATAAATATGCCAGTAAGTGGGTAGACCTTTTTTATGAGCATGAAGAGCAGATAAATTTAAATCCGGTTTTCTTCTTAAAAGGGAACCACTACTTGCTAGAATCTATATTCTATGTAAAATACAGTTCTCATTTTAGAGAAGTGCTAGATAGGCTTGAAACGGTAGTGAGCAGTAATGATTTTCCTAAAAACGATAACATTTCTTCTCTGGCTTTTTTATATATAAACGCCAATAAATTGAATCTTCATTTTTTGGAGGGCACGTTTAATAAAGGATTATATCTTGTAAAAATTATAGAGTACGGAATCAATAAGCATAAGGATAGAATAGATGCTCACCATATTATGGTGCTGTACTATAAAATTGCCTGTTTGTATTTTGGTATAGGTGATAATAAAACCTGCATTCAGTACCTTAAAAAAATTATAAACAACAAGAACCTTAAAATGCGCGAGGATTTGATGTGTTTTGCCAGAGTTTTAAGCTTGGTTGCACATTATGAGGCGGGAATGGATTATCATTTGGAAATTCAGCTTAAAAGTACTTATAAGTTCCTTTTGAAAATGAACGATCTTCATGCCGTTCAAAAGGAGATGATTAAGTTCCTTAGAAACTTGGGCAACATTTTTCCAAACGAGTTAAAAAACGAATTTCAAAAACTACATACAGAACTAAAAAAATACGAAAATCATCCGTATGAAAAAAGAGCGTTCTTATACTTGGATATTATTTCATGGTTGGAAAGTCACCTAGAAAATAGGCCTGTTGCAGATATTATTCGTGAAAAGGCTATGGCCGTAAAGAGATAGCATTTGGATTCAGGTACGTCTTTCAGTCTTAAAAATTTTCTAGAAATCAATTTGGCAATGGTACTATTAAGTACCTCTGGCCCTTTGGGTAGATTCATAGAATTACCAGTGGCCGTTACCATAGGTATCCGTTCTATTATTGCGCTCGTTTTACTACTTATCTATTGTCGTTTTAAAGGAATTTCTTTTGGATTGAGTAGTAAAGATAGGGGGCCAATACTCATAAGTGGTGTTCTTATGGGGCTGCATTGGTTGACCTATTTTGTAGCGTTGCAAAAATCTAATGTTGCTATAGGTATGCTTTCATTGTTTACTTACCCTGTGATTACGGCTTTTCTAGAACCATTATTTTTAAAAACTAGATTTCAGAAAATGCACTTGCTTCTGGGTTTTTTAGTTCTTTGTGGAATATATTTTTTGGTCCCAGATTTCAGTTTTGAAAACAGCTCTACCGTTGCCATTGGTTTTGGAGTATTCTCAGCGCTCTGTTATGCTGTGCGGAATCTTATGTTAAAAAAGCAGGTAACAAGGTATGAAGGGTCTGTTTTAATGGCATATCAAATGGCCGTGATATTTTGTATGCTTATCCCTGCTTTCTTTTATTATGATTTAGAAGCAGTGCCAAGCCAATGGCAAGGAATATTAGGTTTAGCAGTTGTTACCACCGTTTTTGGACATACCATGTTTGTAAATTGTTTTAAGTATTTCTCCATTACAACCATTAGTATTTTAAGTAGCATTCAGCCTGTTTATGGTATTCTGATTGGTGCTTTGTTACTTTCTGAGATTCCCGCATGGTCTACAATAGTGGGCGGATGTTTAATATTGATTTCGGTTATAGTAGAGAGTGTTCGTTCGTATCGTTAAGGATACTGTAAAATATGGAAGTATCGGTTTTGGACAATAATCTTAAAAGGAGTAATGTTTCAAATGGTAAACTAATGTGCAATTCCTCTATTTAATATATTTTACTTTTAAAAACTTGTTTTCCTTCAACATAGGTTTGCAAAACTTTTACATCCTTAAGCTTTTCAGGTTTTATAGTGGTCAAATTCTCATTTAAAATCACAAAATCCGCTAATTTTATGGTTCCAAAGTCCCTTTTATATTTTCATCAAATGAGCTGTAAGCACCATTTTTAGTATACGCGGTTAAAGCTTGCTCTATATTAATTTTTTGTTCCGGAACCCAGCCTTCAGGGTTTTTGTTATCTAGGGTTTGACGGGTAACTGCGGCATACATGCCATAAAGGGGTGAGGCAGGGGCAACAGGCCAATCACTACCAAAAACCAGAGTTGTATTTGCATCTAGTAATGACTTAAAAGCATAGGTGGTTTTTATACGTTCTGGGCCAATAAGTTCTTCCGCCCATCTACCATCATCTATAGCATGATACGGCTGTACACTTGCAATAATATTGAGTTTGGAAAAGCGCTTTATGTCTTCTGTTGTTAAATGCTGGGCGTGCTCAATTCTTAATCTTCTATCCTTAGTGCCGTTTTTTTCAATAACACGCTCATAGATATTTAGCAATCCATTATTTGCTCTATCGCCAATAGCGTGGACGGTAACTTGTAAATCTTCATTATCTGCATTTAAAATTTGACTAAATAAACTATCCTCATTTACAATGAATAAGCCTCTATCATCTAATTTATCGGAATAGGGGTCGTTAAACGCAGCGGTATGGGAACCTAAAGAACCATCAACAAAACCTTTGAGTAAACCGTTTTTTAGCCATTTTTCGCTTCTATCCGTTTTGGATACCGATGCCCATTTATAGAGTGGGTCTGCGGTATACATCCTTACTTTCAGCTTCTTATTGGTGTACATTTCCTGGGCTACTTCAAACCCTCCTAAACTATCCACATCATGAATAGTAGTAACCCCTTGAGACAGCAAATAATCTTGTGCAGCATTAATTGCATCCTCTTTTTCGGAATTGGAAAGAACGGGAATTTTATTCAACACCAAATACATGGCTTTGCTTTTTAGAATGCCTGTTGGGTTTCCTTCTGAATCCTTTACAATTTCTCCGTTTTCTACATCAGGCGTGTTTTTATCAATTCCAGCGATTTTTAAAGCTGCTGAATTGGCTAAAATCATATGGCCGTCCATTCTGTAAATGGCTACAGGGTTGTCTTTGGTATATTCGTCAATCCATTCTTTTTCTGGTAGTTCTCCGCCCCAAAGTGTGTGGTCCCAATTTCCTTCCACTACCCATTGGTCGGGTTTAATTTTTTTAGCAAATGAAGCTATCCTATCAATAAATTCTTGTTTGGTTTTTGTATCTCTAAGCTGCACATTTAAAAGACTATTGCCGCCCATTAATAAATGAACATGAGCATCTATAAAAATAAGGTGTAATAAATTTTCCGTGAACATCTAATATTTCAGTAGAATCTCCTTTGAACTTCTCCAAATCTTTAAATGAGCCAACAGCAAGAACAGAATCTCCTTTAATGGCCATAGCTTCCGCCTTTGGTGATTCTGGATTCCCTGTCCATATAGTAGCATTGGTAACCAGTAAATCTGCATCTATGTTATCCGTTTTACAAGAGATAAAGATTATGGCGATTAAAAAAGAAAAGAAATATTTATTCATTTTTTGTATGAATTAAAACAACTCTGGTGTTACAATTAGTGATGAAGTAGAGATATGTATTTAGGGATTGAGCAACCTCAAAGCAAAAATTTTGTACCATATAAATTTAAACAAACCTTATGGATAAGATAGCAAGCACAAGTTATTTTAATGTGCCATGGTAAATTAAATTGATTTGAATTTCCAAAATTTATTCTTTGGCATAGACGCCTCAAAGGTTTTTAATTCTTCTGAACCTGGTAATTGGTAGGTGAGTTTCCAAGCGTGAAGGCAAACAGAAAGGGGAAGGTAAGACTGATTGGAACCATATTTTTCATCCCCAATAATAGGAAGGCCTAAATGGGCTAATTGTGCTCTTATTTGATGGAATCTACCGGTTTTCGGCTTTAATTCTAATAAATAACCAAAATCGTTTTGGTCTATAAGTTTATAGGAAAGAATACATTGTAGCGATTCTTTTGATTTAGTCTGGACTATGTCCGCTCTTTTTTCTTGATTGTTTTTGACAAGAAAATTCACCAAATTCCCTTTGCTCTTTTTGGGTTTATTTTTGACAATTGCCAAATACGTTTTTTGAACCTTACGTTTGGCAAATAGGTCATTGAATTCTACAAGAATGCTTTCTTCTTTGCAAAGACCAATACGCCACTTGTTACACGATCTAATCTGTGTATCACACCTAAATAAGGCTTCTTTTTACTTTTTAAGAGGTGATTGAGAACCTGACTTTCTACAGTACAATCTTCGTAAGGACTTTTTTCACTTATAAGTCCGGACTTTTTATTAACGACTATATAATCGTTGTTCTCATATACTATATCAAGATTCGTCATTAATAGTTTTAGTTGCGAATTTCAAAAGTAAGACTAATACACTTTAGATATATTACAGCTGTCTGGATTATTGAATGTTGACATACTTGAATTAGCTATTGGAAGAAAATAAAGGCTAATTATTTTTCTTCCTCCTCATCTCCCTGATTAATCCCAGAAGTAAAACTTCCTCCTTGATATTGGTTAATAAGACCATCACCTAATTTCTGAAATTCTTCATTTTGCGCCATCTGACGCACTTTTACAGGGTCAAAATCACCATTAAAATATAGGAAAGAACCGTTTTGGTTATTATTGTTGTAAATCAATATTTCCTTTACGGCATCACGTTTTTCTCGGATACTCACTATATTCCTTTTTAGCTCGTCGTTCTTTCGGTATACTTCAATAAAAGAGTTACCAGTGATACCGTTCATCTGCTTGTTTAAAAATTCAGATTTTTCTGCGGTGGTGCTAGGGAAGGACATATAGCGTAAATCTTTAGTATTGCCTACTAACGATTTCATCTCCGGAGAAACATTGCCAATGAGGGAAAGCATAAAACGGGGTACACGTACCGCTGTTACATGATTGTCTTCTTTGTGGGCGTTGTAAAAGGTGTCAATTGAATTATAGGTACTACAAGATGCTAGCAGTACAAGACTGCAAATGAATAGTGTTCTCTTAATCATGGTCTAGTGTTTATACAGTTAAATATACTGTTTTTAACAACAAGCGTTCCAAACTGGGTCTTCTGGTGGTTTGGCCACGATTTCTATAGGTTCTTTGCGGACAGGGTGAATAAAGGAGAGTCTGCGCGCATGCAAGTGTATACTGGCATTAGGATTACTACGGTCAAAACCATATTTAAGATCTCCTTTAATGGGGCAGCCAATAGCTGCTAATTGCGCTCTAATTTGATGATGGCGTCCCGTGTGCAAGTTAATTTCAAGAAGGTAGTACCGGTCCAATTTTTTAATCACCTTATAATCCAAAATGGCTTTCTTACTTTCCGGGACTTCTTTAATATGAGCGTACGATTTATTCTGTTTGTTGTTTCGTTTCAGCCAGTGTGTAAGTGTATCCTCGTTCTTTTTCGGTAGGTTCTTGACAATGGCCCAATAGGTCTTTTTCGCTTCTTTTTCTGCGAAAAGTTTATTCAGACGCGGCAAGGCTTTAGAGGTTTTAGCAAAAACAACAATACCAGAAGTAGGGCGGTCTAGCCTATGGGCAACACCTAAGTAGACATTGCCCGGCTTATTGAATTTCTCTTTAATGTAAAGTTTAACGACCTCGCTTAAGGGCATATCACCAGTCTTATCGCCTTGAACAATATCACCGGGTCGCTTATTTATAGCGATTAGGTGATTGTCTTCAAACAATACCAATAGATTTTTTGGGTCGGAAATAACTTTATCGGCCACTAGAACAAAGGATTAGAGTTTAGAAAAATACAATTAATACTGCTCCTCGTCGTTCGGGAAATCCTTGCTTTTTACATCGGTAACATATTGAGAAATAGCATTGCCCATTTCTTCGTATAGGTTCATGTAACGGCGTAAAAACCTTGGATTGAACTCATGTGTCATTCCCAATAAATCGTGAATAACAAGTACTTGCCCGTCCGCATGCTTACCTCCCCCAATACCAATGGTAGGTATAGAAATACTTTCAGAAACTTTTTTGGTCAAAGCAGCTGGTATTTTCTCCAATACAATAGCAAAACAACCTAATCTTTCAAGAAGTTTGGCATCTTCAATTAGTTTTTCAGCTTCTTCTTCCTCTTTGGCCCGAACAGTATAGGTCCCAAATTTATATATGGATTGCGGGGTAAGTCCCAAATGACCCATTACAGGAATACCTGCTTTTAGAATCTTTTTAACCGACTCTTTTATTTCTTCTCCTCCTTCAAGTTTTACAGCATGGCCACCACTTTCTTTCATAATACGAATTGCAGAACGAAGCGCTTCCTTAGAATCACTCTGGTAACTACCAAAAGGCAAATCAACAACTACCAATGCTCTTTCTACAGCACGAATAACTGAGGCAGCGTGGTAAATCATCTGATCTAGCGTAATAGGTAAAGTGGTCTCATGACCTGCCATAACATTACTGGCAGAATCACCCACAAGAATAACATCAACATTTGCAGAATCTACAATCTTGGCCATAGAATAATCATATGCGGTAAGCATAGATATTTTTTCGCCGTGTTTTTTCATGTCTACTAGAGACTTAACTGTTACTCTTTTATATTCTTTCTTTGCCGTTGACATAGTGGTTTTATTTTGATGTGATAAATGTAAGGAAAATGTTGGGTTTAAAGGTGACACGTTGGCTTCTTATAGATTGTAACCCCTCAGACCTTTTTAACACGCTCGTTCTAAACGTTATATTAAAGAGGTTTGATATAATTGAAACGGAAGAAAATTCTATTCTAATGGCCTTTTTTCTTATTAGCCTGATTCTTTTGGCACAAAAAGTCTAAGAAAGGGCCGTTCCAAAGAATGTAAGTACATTTTTTTTGCAGCTTTTGTCCACAAGGTTCTTAATCTATGAAGAAAATGTTTTGGATAATAGAGGTATCATTAAATGCTTAACAAACAAGGACAGAAAATAAAAACCAGACTAGGTTCATAGTATCATGATTGGATAAATAAATACCAAAGTAAATGTTTGGTATTCCCTATATTTATGACTTCGAAAAACTTAAGAATATGAAAATGAGATTAAAATTATTTTCGGCTATGGCAGGTATGTTGCTGTCGGCCGTAGCGGTTGTAAACGCTCAAGAAGCAAATCCGTTAGAAGGCAGATGGGATTTAACAATTGAAAAAGATGGCAAACAATTGCCATCTTGGTTGGAGATTTCGCACTCTGGTACGAACACTTTGGTAGGACGTTTTGTATATGCATTTGGTAGCGCTAGACCTGTTGCCGAAGTTAAATTGAAAAATGATGTTTTTAGCTTTGTTATCCCAAGACAATGGGAGCCAGAAGGTAGTGATATGACCTTTACAGGTTTATTAGATGGTGAAGAGCTTAAAGGAACCATGATTTATACAGATGGGCAGCCCTATAGTTGGACAGCCGTAAGAGCTCCGAAATTGGAGTATGTGGAAAAAGTAAAATGGGGAAAATCCAAAGAGCTTTTTAATGGTAAGGATTTAGTTGGATGGGAAGCCATGGGTGAAAATCAATGGATAATTGAAGATGGAGTATTAACAAGTCCAAAGTCTGGGGCCAATTTGGT
The DNA here is from genome assembly GCF_030553095.1 of Zobellia laminariae. GTDB lineage: Bacteria > Bacteroidota > Bacteroidia > Flavobacteriales > Flavobacteriaceae > Zobellia > Zobellia laminariae. The sequence goes on from NZ_CP130738.1 coordinate 3,671,627, forward strand.
TTCTAATGAAAAATTTAAAGATTTTAAATTGCATGTAGAATTTAAAGTACCACCATAAGTAATAGTGGCGTATACTTAAGAGGCCGTTATGAAGTTCAGATTACAGATGATAAAGGTTCTGACCCATCTAGTGTATTGTTTGGCGGAATCTATGGTTTTTTAACGCCAAACGAAATGGCTGCTAATGATGCAAGTGAGTGGCAGACGTATGACATTACATTAATTGGCCGTCGTGTGACAATTGTTGCAAATGGTAAAACTATCATTAACAATCAAAATATTATGAGTATAACTGGAGGTGCATTAGATAGCAATGAAGGAGAAGCGGGTCCATTTTTGATTCAAGGTGATCACGGTCCTATTATGTTTAGAAAATTTGAGGTTACTCCAAGAGTAGAGTAGTTGCCTGACAAGAGTATTTAAAAAAACGCCCGCTGTCTTAAACAGCGGGCGTTTTATGTTTATTACCAATTAAGTTCAGAAGGTTTTAGCAAAGGCTTCCGTTCTGTTTGGATAAAGGAATTCAAGTCAAATTCATTGGCTTTATGAATAGCGTCATCAAAAGTGAAGTTGCATTTGGCTTCTATTTCAGAAGGAGCTACTTCGTATGTTTTAAAAGCTTCTAAATCTAGAAAAGATAATCGGCTTAAATCTTGGGAAAGTATAAACGATTTTGTCTTTAGTACACCGCTTTCTTCATAGAGAACAGTTTTGTAAAACTCCGTTGGGATTTTATAGCCTCTGTATTCGCGGTCATCTTCATGAAAAATGCAACCACCTATAATACTTACACGAGATCTATCCATTTCCGTTTGGTCGTAAAGAGAGTTTTCTAGTTCGCCCCAAACACCGCCTTTTCCACTTTGGTTAAAGCTATCCATTTGCGGAGCAATGTTGGTGAAAACAAACGAATCTGAATTTGCTTTTTTTGCTTCGGCATAATCGCCCCAATTTAAATCTACTCTTCGCGCAAGATGCCCACGGTCTAAAGGGTTACTCTTGTATAATCTGTTTCCGGCTTGGCTTTCCGATGGTATTCTAGAATCTTCAAAAAAACTAGAACCTTTTCTAGGTATTCGTTTTAGATTCATACCATCTATATTCCACGCTACCCAAATAGCGAATTTAGTCTGACTGCTGAGCGCCAACGAAAAATGGGTGTAATCTATTATTTCAGAACCGTCCAATTGAAAAGCGTCGTCTGCTTGTTTCAATTTAGGAGGTTGTATAGCGGTACTCAAAAAATTTGCGTCAAATGCCATAAGAAGGTTTATTGTTTTACGAAGATTATGAATCAAAAATGCAAAACATTTCCAATACAATGGGCATTAGTAATTTTAAATTAAGATTATTTCTTTTGTTGGGTAATAATGGCTATTTCTAATTAGACAGGTTATTCTGCCATTATTGGAGTGGTAATAGCTTCGTTAATAGCATCCCAGAGCTGAATTCTTTTACTTAATGCCTGCCGAGCAACATTTAAAGTTTCTTGCCATTTTTGTTCATCATTTCCGCAAAGTTCAGCTACCATTTCAAGAGATAATGGTCCATGTTCATCACCATCCAGCTCAATATGTCTTTCTAGATAGTAAACGAGTTTGTTGTACTGCTTGTTATCTGCATCAGCACTTTTTAGAACTTCCATAAACATATCGGGAATAACATCTTCACGGCCAAAGGTGAATGCAGAGGCCACTAGATGAGGCTTTCCAGTAGCTATAATATCGAAAGAAAATAGAACAAAATCGGCCACTTTCTTTGGAAGATCAATGGCGGCTAAGGCAGATTCAACTGTTTTGCCTTCTTTTAAAAGAAGTATGAACTTATTTATTTTTGAGGTATCAGCGCCTAATTGTACCATTGCTTGCAGATATATCTCAAAATGACTTTTAGGTTCCCCTAGTTCATTTATATCACTTTCCTCGCCATGTACAATTTCATTAATGAATCTTGCAAGAATAGGATTTTTACAGGGAGTCCAGGGGATACTAATGTTGGTTAACGAAAGTTGAAGAGATTTTAGGAGAGACATAAAGTCCCAAACAGCATAGATATGGTTCTCTGTAAAAGTTCTAATATCATCTATACTATTTAAGTTTTGATAAAGGGGGTGATTTTGAAGTTGAGTTCTTAAATCTCGGATTTCATTTTCAATGTGTTCAATCTTAGTCATGGCTCGTTTTTAGTTTTTGGTGAAAACAAGGTTTCTTGTGAAGTGCAATATAAACATTCGAATTTATAGACTACAAACATTGTTGTATTGGACTATAAAATTTAAATTAATCATTTAGTTATTTAACGTGGCAATAAAGAAAATACGCCAGAAATTGGCTGGGTCTTTAAAAATCAAAATACAATAAGAATTGTGCAAAGAGTCAAAGTTAAACCTGCCTTTAAATTGAAGTGGATAATCTTAACAATCACTCATATTAATTCCAATGGCGAGGCCTCCTTCTGAAGTTTCTTTATATTTAGAGCTCATATCTTTTGCCGTGGCCCACATGGTTTCAACTACTTTATCTAAAGGAACCTTGGCATCTTTAGGGTCGGAGCCTAATGCCAGCTCTGCAGCATTAATAGCTTTAATGGCTCCCATACTGTTACGTTCTATACAAGGTATTTGTACAAGTCCTCCTATAGGATCACAGGTAAGTCCTAGATGATGTTCCATTGCAATTTCAGCAGCCATAAGTACTTGTTCTGGTGTGCCGCCCAACAACTCGGTAAGTGCACCTGCTGCCATGGCGCTAGAGACTCCAATTTCCGCTTGGCAACCACCCATGGCTGCAGAGATGGTAGCTCCTTTTTTAAAGATGCTTCCTATTTCTCCGGCAACGAAAAGAAAATTTTTAATGTGTTCAAAATCGGCTTCATGGTTTTCTATCACCATATAATACATGAGTACGGCTGGTATGACCCCAGCACTTCCGTTAGTAGGAGCGGTTACCACACGGCCTAAAGAAGCGTTCACCTCATTAACGGCTAAGGCAAAACAGCTCACCCATTTTAAAATCTGGCGGAATTTAACCTCCGTGTTTCGTATTGTAGATAGCCAAGCCTCTGGTGAATCATAAACATGTGAGCCGTACAAAAGGTTTTTGTTGATATCATAAGCTCTACGGGTAACATTTAAGCCTCCGGGAAGTTTACCCTCTGTATGACAACCAATATACATGCATTCTAGCATGGTCTTCCATACGTGGTCTAGTTTTTCGTTTATTTCGGCATCACTCCGTAATGAGCGTTCATTTTCAAGAACAATCTCTGATATACTTTTGTTTTCACTCTGGCAGTAGGCGAGTAGCTCCGTACCTTTTTGAATGGGGAAAGGAAAACTATTAAATGTAGCTATGTTGCGCTTAGCATTTTTTCTTTCCTTGACTACGACGAATCCGCCACCAATAGAGTAGTAGGTGTTCTTTTTGGTCTTGCCGGATTTTAAAGTAGCTTCAAACTGAAGTCCGTTGGCATGAAATTCTAAAAACTTCCTGTGGAATAAGATATCTGTCTTTGGGTCAAAGGAAATAGATTTTGAATTACCAAAATTAAGGATCTGGGTTTCTTGAATATCCGCAACAATAGCATGTATGTCTTTAATAGGTATTTCTACGGGATCAGTTCCAGAGAGGCCCAACATAATGGCGTAATCTGTGGCATGGCCTTTACCTGTTAAGGCCAAAGAACCATATACATGCACTCGTATATTAACGACTTCATCAAACATTTGTGCAGATTTCAGTTCAGAAATCCATCGTTCTGCTGCCCGCCAAGGGCCTAAGGTATGAGAACTAGAAGGGCCAACGCCAATCTTAAGCATGTCAAAAATACTAATAGACTCCATAAATTATAAACTCGTTTACGGTATAAAGATAGATAAAGCCCGCATTAGGCAAAGCCAAAAATTAGGGTATATAGAAACTAATAAATTAGAGCCTTATGAACAGATATTTACAGAAAGAAGAGAAGTAAGATGACTTCAGTTTTAGGATAATAGGTATCATACTGTCGCTTTTTGTTCAAGAAAAGCCTATTTATGGCGTGTTCTTAGCTGTCCGCAAATATAGAAATGACATCATGTCAGGTTGTTATCAGTTGGCATATTGTTTGACAATTAGTAATCGATTCTAAAAATGAACACTAATATTTAAAACATATAACATGAGTAAAATTATAGGTATTGACTTAGGTACTACCAACTCCTGTGTTTCCGTTATGGAAGGTAACGAACCGGTAGTGATTCCTAATGCAGAAGGTAAGAGAACTACACCATCTGTAATTGCATTTGTAGAAGGTGGAGAGATAAAAGTTGGAGATCCTGCAAAAAGACAGGCGGTAACTAACCCTCACAACACCATATATTCTATAAAACGTTTTATGGGTAACAAATTTTCGGAGTCTAGTAAAGAAGCCGAGAGAGTTCCTTATAAAGTTGTAAAAGGAGATAACGACACACCACGTGTTGATATTGATGGTCGTTTATATACACCACAAGAACTTTCTGCAATGATTCTTCAGAAAATGAAGAAAACTGCAGAAGACTACTTAGGACAAGATGTTACCCGTGCGGTAATTACTGTTCCTGCTTATTTTAATGATGCTCAGCGTCAAGCAACTAAAGAAGCAGGTGAGATAGCTGGTCTTACTGTAGAGAGAATTATAAATGAGCCTACCGCAGCTTCTTTGGCTTACGGTATGGATAAGAAAGATACTGATCAGAAAATAGTTGTTTTTGATTTTGGTGGTGGTACACATGATGTATCTATACTAGAATTGGGTGACGGTGTTTTTGAAGTATTGTCTACTGATGGTGATACACACTTAGGTGGTGATGATGTTGATCAAGAGATTATTGATTGGTTAGCTGAGGAGTTTAATAAAGACGAAAGCATTGACTTACGTAAGGATGCCATGGCATTACAGCGTTTGCGTGAAGCTGCTGAGAAAGCAAAAATTGAATTGTCTTCTTCTGCACAAACGGAAATCAACTTGCCTTACGTTACTGCTACCGCTTCAGGACCTAAGCATTTAGTACGTACACTTACAAGAGCTAAATTTGAGCAATTAATCGGTGACTTGGTAAAAAGAACTATCGCTCCATGTGAGACTGCACTTAAAGCAGCAGGTCTTTCTAAAAGTGATATTGATGAAATTATCCTAGTAGGTGGTTCAACAAGAATACCTGCGGTTGTTGATGCTGTTGAGAAATTCTTTGGTAAGAAACCTTCAAAAGGTGTTAACCCAGATGAGGTTGTTGCAATTGGTGCGGCAATTCAAGGTGGTGTTCTTACAGGAGATGTTAAAGATGTATTGTTATTAGACGTTACTCCTTTATCTCTAGGTATTGAGACTATGGGTAGTGTAATGACTAAGTTGATTGAAGCCAACACTACGATTCCTACTAAGAAATCTCAAGTGTTCTCTACAGCAGCAGATAATCAGCCATCGGTTGAGATTCATGTATTGCAAGGTGAGCGCCCAATGGCATCAGACAACAAGACTATAGGTCGTTTCCATTTAGATGGTATTCCACCAGCACAGAGAGGTACACCTCAAATTGAAGTTACTTTTGATATTGATGCGAACGGAATTATCAAAGTTTCTGCAACGGATAAAGCAACGAACAAAACGCAAGATATTAGAATTGAAGCTTCTTCAGGATTGACAGAAGAGGATATCAAGAAAATGAAAGCTGAAGCTGAAGCTAATGCTGAATCTGATAAAAAAGCGAAGGAAACTGCTGATAAGTTGAACGAAGCTGATGGAATGATTTTCCAAACAGAAAAGCAACTGAAAGAATTTGGTGAAAAATTATCTGATGATAAGAAAAAACCAATCGAAGATGCTCTAGGCGAATTAAAAGCAGCATATGAGTCTAAAGACTTAGCGGTTATTACACCAGCTTTGGATAAAATCAATGAAGCTTGGAAAGTTGCTTCTGAGGAAATGTATAAGGCACAAGCCGAAGGACAACAAAACGGTGCAGCTCCGGAAGGAGATGCTGCTTCTGCTGAAGAGCCAAAAGAAGGCGATAACGTAGAAGATGTAGACTTCGAAGAGGTAAAGTAAGTATAAGCGTTTAACGCAACGAATATAGGGCCCGCTCAGTTATTTAACTGAGCGGGTCTTTTCGTTTTATAGATTTGGTACGCCTTTTGTTTCCAGTTCACAGAATATCAAGTAGTTTTGCAGTATGATAAAAAAATTCTTGTTTGTATGTTTAGTATGGGGAATGTCTTCAATGGTGTTTTCTCAAGACATCGAGATTTTTAAAGTATCCGATTTTAACTTGAAGGGAAAAGTGGAGTCGTGTTTTGTAATTACCGACTACGGTAAGGAAGAATATTACTTTAACCCAGAAGGGTTTTTAACGAAATCCGTTACTCGTTATAATGATACCGATTACGAGACTACAAACTATAAATACCTAAATGGATTCTTAAAAGAGCGTAGAATAGAAAATTATATGGACGGTAGTTTTGACCGTGCCACATCTATTGCTAATTTTTATGAAATAGATACAACGGCAGCTAAAATTATAACTGAAAATATAGTTTCTTACGAAAAAGAACTTTTAGAGAAGAACATTTACACTTATGGAGAGGACGAAAAATTAATTAAGCTTGTCCGTACTAATACCAGTGGCATAGATGAGAGTGATTTTGAGTATATCAATAACGACAGTGTTACTATAGTTCGCAAAACTCTAAATACGCTATTGTCTAAATTGACTACAACATCTCAGGTAATAGAAAATAGACAAAAGTTTAAAAAAGTAATTTCTGAAAATTATATCGAAGGAAACCTTACTGCAAAAACTGTTGAGGTATTTGATATCAATAACAAGCTAACTTTACATAAAGAGTTAATGTATGATAGCTCTACAAAAAAGTGGATACCACAAAAAGAAGAGCGCTATCTATATGATGAGACTGGAGTTTTAGCAACTACTAAGACTAAAAAACGTTTTGGAGATTTAACTCAGGAATATATTTATCAGTTTGATGGTACGCCGGCCAATAACTGGGTAAAAGAAATTATAACTCCAAATAACTCATACACCACAAGGCGCATCAAGTATTACCCTACTGCCAAAGTTGAAACAATAGAAGTAATTGAAACTGAAGTAGAAGAGAACAAGAATTAGATTTTTAAATTCGTTTAGACGAATAACAATTAGCAAGAAGAATCTGCTACAATTTTCCATTCGCCATTTATCTTCTTAAATATAATCATGAAAGTACCATTGGCATCACCCACCTCTCGCGTCAAAAAGTACTGTCCCATAACATAATAGGACGCTTCATTAATTTTAGTAATCTGGTCTATTTTAAAGCGCAACTTTCCAGTGTCCGCTTTAGTAGGATATCCTTTTTTGTAATTGTCCAGAGTCGTTTGCCAACCTTTGGTAACCTTTCCACCACTATAATAAGTTAGCTCATCAGATTCCCAGTAGCCCTGCATAAAACCATCTATATCGTGATTGGACCATGCCGTTTCTTGGGTGTGAAGTATATTTTCTATAGTTTCGATATCATTATTTTGAGCAGATAAAGAACTAAATCCTAATAAAAACACGAGGAGCAATACCGTTTTAATTTTCATAATTCATTTTGTAAGTTGATGAGGTGGTAAGATAAAAAAAGCCCTGATAATTATATCAGGGCTTTTCACATTAAAAATGTAAACACTAAAAATTAATCTGTTGTATGAAGATTAAGAATGTACCAGAATAACAGCATAAGGCTGGCAAAAAGCCCTAAAGAAGCTGCTACATATTGGTGTGATTTGTATCTGTGAACCAAATTAGAAGTTTGGTATAGAATTGATCCAGAAGCCAAAATAACCATGGCAGCACTAAATAAAAGACCCAAGTTAAACCCGAATAATACCCCGGCTACAATAAGTCCAAGCGCAATTGCAAAACCCACGGCCAATATTGACTTTAAAAACGAAAAGTCTTTTCTAGTTATCAAAACAATGGCAGAAAGTCCTGTGAATAAAGATAGAGTCATTATAGCTGCTTGATTAAGAATATCTAGGGAACCATTTTCTGTATATTTAAGGGCTATGAATATTAACGGAATAAAAATGAATGCTTCTGCAATTACGTAAATTAAAAGAGCTAAATAATGCTTGTTATTGCTTTTACTCTTTAGGGCAATACGTTCGGCATAATTTGTAATAAACAAAAAACCGCCCAACATAATTAACCAACTATACCCCTCGGTTAGCGATAAGGCAAAATTTAATATTGGCGGAATTTGAAAAAATAAGGTTTCGACAAGAATAAAAAGTAAGACCGCTCCAGCTAAATGAGCATACGTTTTTCTATAAAAAACAGCTCGCTCAGTTTTGGTAAGAAGATTTACCATTTGAGTATTTGGAACCTGGGAATTTTCATGTCAAGGATTTTAGCAGATAACACAAGTAAAACAATTATGTTTCAAGTGAGGCTAATTTCTTGATGAACTACATTTTTATTCGTTTTATGTCTAAGGTATAGGAAATTAGAGCTATTGATATACTTGGTTTAATTTTATAAGCAATAGATCCTGCCAACTTAAGAACCAAATAATCTATTAGTCATTAAAAAAAATAGTAGTTCGTTAATGTCGGTTTCTCAACTGGTCAATAAAGATATTCTGGCCAACAAGAATTTGTTGACCAGAATATTATGTGAAGGAAACTTTAGTTTTAATTAAAAAACTAAGAGCTTCGTGTTATTCAAAAAAAGCTTTTCGAATTCCTAATTCTAATCCACGTAATTCGGCCAATCCGCGTAAGCGACCTATACCTGAGTAACCAGGATTGGTTTTTTTATGAAGATCATCTAACATCTGGTGGCCGTGGTCAGGTCTCATCGGAATCAATGCATCTCTTCTACCTTCCGTTTTTCTTCTTTGTTCTTCGGCGAGAATCAATTTTACAAGTTCGTACATAGGAACATCTCCCTCTAGATGATTTGCTTCATAGAAGTTTCCATTTTCATCCCGTTTAGTACTTCGTAAATGTAAAAAGTGAACACGGTCAGCAAATCGTTTGAACATTTTGGGTAAATCATTATCTGCTCTAGCGCCCAAAGATCCCGTACAGAAAGTAATGCCATTGTTAATGGACTTTACTTTATCAAAAATATATGCATAATCAGCTTCATTTCGCATGATACGTGGTAATCCTAAAATAGAAAAAGGTGGGTCATCAGGGTGAATACACATTAACATGCCATTTTCTTCAGCAGTAGACATTATTGAATTTAGAAAATAAACGAGGTTGTTGCGCATGTCATCCTCATCCATGCCTTTGTAGGTGTCTAAGGTGGCTTGAAACGGACTAAGGTCAAAACCGGTCTTAGGTATTTGGTAATTCTCTGAAGAGCCTATGGTAAACCAGCTATAATGGTTTTTACCAGTTTATAAATGTCATCTTCAGACATTTTGTTGTAATATGTTTTGGCGGCTACTATTTGAGCTTCTGTAAAGCTTTTTTCAGCATCGGGTCTTTTAAGGATAAACAAATCAAAAGCAGCTAGAGCTGTTGCGTTGAATAAAAGTGCTTTTGAACCATCTTCTACTTCGTAATCTAAGCTTGTACGTGTCCAATCAAGTACCGGCATAAAATTATAGCAGACTACATTAATATTACATTGAGCTAGGTTTTTTAAGCTCTGTTTGTAGTTTTCTATAAGTTCTTCAAAACCATCTTGCTGTGTCTTAATACTTTCATGAATAGGTAACGATTCTACTACGGACCATACTAAACCATTTTGTTCTAAAAGATTTTTGCGTTCCTCTATTTCTGAAACCGACCAAACTTCTCCATTGGGTATGTGATGCAATGCGGTTACAATACCTGTGGCACCCGCCTGTTTAATATCTTGTAGGCTAACAGGGTCGTTGGGCCCATACCATCTCCATGTTTGTTCCATATTCGGTACTTCTTAATTAGTTGATATATGTTTTATAAAGTTAGTTTGATGAATTACACTCCGCTAAAAGCACTAAACCCACCATCTACAGGTAAAACGATACCCGTTATAAACTTAGACGCATCACTACATAAAAATTGAATTGCACCGTTTAGTTCTCCAACTTCGCCAAAACGACCCATTGGTGTACTTTTTATAATAGTTTCTCCACGCTGTGTAAACGAGCCATCCTCATTTGTAAGTAATGCTTTGTTCTGTTTTCCGATAAAGAAACCGGGGGCAATAGCATTTACACGAATACCACTTCCAAATTTGGTAGCCATTTCTACTGCCATCCACTTAGTGAAGTTCTCCATTGCCGCCTTGGAAGCAGAATAGCCAGCTACTCTTGTAATTACCCTATCTGCCGCCATAGAAGAATAGTTAATAATTACACCTTCTTTTTGTTCAGACATTACTTTACCGAAAACCAAAGAGGGGATAAGCGTCCCGTTAAGATTAAGCTCCGTTACCTTGTTAAAGTCCGCAATCTTAATATCAAAAATGGTCTGGTAAGGCGCTACCGTTGCTCCTGGAAGGTTCCCGCCAGCAATATTTAAAAGAATATCTATTCTACCAAAATCGGATAAAATTTGGTTTTTAGCTTTTTCTAGAGACTCCTCGCTTAGTATATCCGCCTCATAAGCATTAGCGTGCCCGCCCACGGTTTTAATTTCATCTAAAAGCGACTGAACCGATGTCTTTTTTCGTGTTAACAGAGCCAATTTAGTCCCTGATTTTGCTAAACTTTTAGCAACACTACTTGCCAAAGCGCCACTAGCTCCCGTTATAACAGCAATCTTATTATCTATATCAAACATTTTTTTCTTTTTTAAGAAAGCCCAAGATAAAACAATCTACTCTAAAAGAGAGATAAGAATCGTAGGAAATACGAATTAATCCTTCAGTAGCTTTAGTTAATATAAATACAACTTTTATAAGGGCAATTACAGTGATTCTATCTTTTTTGGGTAATTAGTACGTTTATAATTAACATTTTTAAATATTGTGGTTATTTACATTTTTGCGGCTATAGTTGGTTTTAAACTACTTTTTGTGTAGTAAATACACTTGTTTATTGGGACAGAACCATTTGTTGCACTCATCTGATCATATGTTGTTAAAGAATGGTTAAATAAACATCACTTTTGAAAAACTTAAACAAATGTTAACTACTCAATTAAACTAGAGATCTTATGAAAGGAACTAACTTTAAAATTAAGAAATGGCAACCCTACAGATATCTGTCGGGATTGTTGTGGCTTTTAGCAATAGCTTTTGGTCACGCCAGGAAGTAACCGTAAGTGGTACGGTTTCAGATGATTCAGGTATACCTTTGGCAGGTGCCAATGTACTTGTAAAAGGTACCACTAGTGGTACTCAAACAGATTTTGACGGTAATTATTCTATTTCGGCTGATGGTGGTGCCATTTTGGTATTCAGTTATATAGGATTTACTAAACAAGAAGTAGCTGTTAATGGACAATCTGTTGTTAATGCTACTTTGGCAGAAGATGCAAGTCAACTAGAGGAAGTTGTAGTTATAGGGTACGGTTCTCAGAAAAAGTCGGATTTGACTGGAGCTGTAAGTACTGTTGATAGTGAAGAAATAAATAAGTTTACTTATAATGACGCTGCTCAGGCTATACAAGGTCGTACGGCTGGTGTTAGAGTTGAATCTAATGGTGGTTCTCTGGAGCTAACGCGCTTGTGACCATACGTGGTTCAAGCACATTATCTGATGCAGGTCCTTTATATGTAATTGATGGAATGCTTACAGGAGATATGACTTCTTTGAACCAGGAGATATAGAAACTATCTCTGTTTTAAAGGATGCTTCGGCTAGTGCAATTTACGGTTCAAGAGCAGCAAATGGTGTTATCATTGTAACGACCAAAAAAGGTACTCGTGGAGGTATAAAGGTAGATTTAGATTATAGTTACGGTCTTCAGTCTTCAGTTAAAAACATTGACTGGGCAAATGCAAGAGATTATGCTACTATTGTAAATGCAGCTAGAGACAATGACGGAAATGCAAGGTTTCCTGCTAATGACGATCAGTTTAACCCTAATATTGATAGTGATATTCAAAAAGAATCACTTCGTACTGCTGGGGTTATGAATGCAAACGCAAGAATTTACGGAGGTACAGAAAACAGTACATACAGCTTGTCTTTGAATCATTATGATCAAGAAGGTATAGTTAAACAATCAGATTATAAGAGAACCACTGCTAGAATTAATGCCACTCTTACAAAGGGAAGATTTAAATTAGAAAATACTGTTGGTTTAACACGTTCTATTGATAATCCTAATCCGTATTTTAATAAAGAGAGAGATTTAGTTCCTACCATTAGAATTTATGATGACGAAGGTAACTTCAGTGCTACCGATCAGCCTGCAGATGTTGCAGTAGGTGCTTTTTACGGTGTTGGAAACGTAGGGAATTCTCTAGGTTTGGCTACTGTTGAAGATAGAACGGTTACAAAAAATAGTATACTTGGTAATATAGCTGGGTCTTTTGAAATTATTGATGGCCTTACTTACAAATTAAATTTAGGATTGGATTACTCTGCGACCAATAATTATAGATTTACTCCAACCTATGTTTTTAATACAGCAACATTTGGTAACAATCAATTTGCAGAATTGGCGGAAACCAATACCAACTTTCTTTCAACATTGATTGAACATACTTTAACATATAGTAAGGAATTCAACAAGCATAATGTAAATTTTGTTGCTGGTTATACTGATCAAGTGTCAAACACAAGATCTCTTGGAGCTTTGGCTAGAAAATTTCCTTCTAATGACGTTCGAGTAGCTTCTGCTGCAGAGGATAAGGTTAATTTTCCTTCTCTAGATTTGACCAAAACTATTCAAAGTTATTTTGGAAGGTTGAGCTATGCTTATGATAGTAGATACCTATTTACAGCTACAATTCGTAGAGATGGATCGTCATTATTTAAAGAAGATTTAAGATGGGGTACTTTTCCATCATTTGCAATAGGTTGGAATTTAGGAAATGAGAGTTTCATGGAGAAGGTAACTGCTGTAACAGATATAAAGATTAGAGCCAGTTATGGAGAAGTAGGTTCTGACAATGTACCTATCTACTCATTAAGTCCAGAATTAAATCTTAATAGTGAGTATCCAATAGGAGAAAGCCAAGAAAGAGCTACTGGGTATTCAATTACAAAAGGTATTAATGATCAGATTACATGGGAAACCAGTAAAACAACTGATATAGGTTTGGACTTTAGAATGTTAAACCAAAAGTTAAGTATAACAATGGACTATTTTCAAAAGAAATCAGAAGATGTTCTTGTTGAATTAGGATTACCATTATATACTGGTTTTGGAAACAGAGTGCCTTTTAATACGGCAAGTATAGAAAATGAAGGTTTTGAATTTTTAGCTAATTATTCTGATAGTTTAAGTGAAGACTTTTCCTTTAGCATTAGTGGAAACTTTACAACGCTGAACAATGAAGTTACTGCTTTGGGAGATGCAACACCTATTATAGAAGGACAGTTTACTTCAAATGGATTAAGAGGAACTAAAACAGATGTTGGTCAGCCCGTTTCTTCATTTTTTGGATATATAGTTGATGGAATTTATCAAACAGATGCTGAGGCTTTAGCCGCAAATGACAATAATAACCCACAAGCGGGAGATTTAAAGTTTAGAGATATAGGTGGTCCTGATGGTTCGGGCCCTGATGGCATTGTAGATGAGAATGACCAAGCATTTTTAGGTAATCCAGCACCTAATTTTGAGTATGGTTTAAATATTTCTGCATCGTACAAAAATTTTGATATGAGCCTTTTCTTTAACGGTGTTTCCGGTAATAAAATACTGAACGGAAATAAATACAGAGGTTATTTTGATACGGAAGGACCTTATCTTACTGATGCTTTAAGAGCTTGGACGCCAACAAATACAAATACAAATATTCCAAGAAGTACACAGTCAGACCTGGTTTTAATAGAAGGCCATCAGATTTTTATTTAGAAAATGGAGCTTATTTCAGGTTGAAGAACATGCAATTAGGATACACTATCCCATCTGATATATCTGAGAAAATGATGATGACCAAGCTTAGAATATATGGTTCGGCAACCAATTTGTTCACGCTTACAGATTACACAGGTTATTATCCTGAAGTGGGTAGAAATACAAGGTCTTCCAGAAGAATATTTAGCTCAGGTGTAGATGAAAGTGCTTACCCAACAGCTAGAACTATTCAATTGGGTGTACAAATCTCTTTCTAACTCTAACAAAAAAGACATGAAAAATAATATTATATCAAAAAGTCTATTAGCAGCACTCGTAGTGTTACTAGTGACGTCATATAGCTGTCGAAAAGACATACTAGAACAAGAAAACCCTAACGCAGTAACCCCTCAATCTTTTTGGAAATCAGAGGAAGATGCAAACAAGGGAATCATAGGAGCATATAGTCCGTTTACTCACATTTGGTACTATACACGTTTTGAAATTTTCCTTTCGGATTATAGAGATGACGTAGTAAATGCTTTTGCGACATCAGAACGTACAGCAGCTGGTTCATTTAATGGAATTCCGCAAAGTAATGGTGCTTTTTGGGTATGGAGTGCCATGTATCAAGGCGTTACCAGAGCAAATGAAGTATTAGCAAATGTTCCAGAAATAGAAATGGATGAAACTACTAAGAAGAATATCTTAGGAGAAGCTCATTTTATACGAGCCTATAACTACTTCAATCTTGTAAATGGATGGTTGAATGTGCCACTTATAACAGAGCCAATAGGAAACTTAGAAAACCCAAAGGCGGTTCCACAAGCGGATCCTGCTGATGTATGGGCTCAAATAGAAAAAGATCTAATTGAAGCACAGAAATTAGCACCTGAATCATGGCCTGCCGCAATGGAAGGAAGAGTTACTTCTGGAGCAGCTACTGGGGTTTTGGGGAAAGTTTATTTGTATCAAAAGAAATATGCAGAAGCCAAAGCTGAATTTGCCAAGATAATGGATGGTAGCTATGAGCTTATGGAGAATTATGCGGATAATTTTACAGAGGCTTCGGAAAACAACAAGGAATCTTTATTTGAGGTTCAATTGGTTAATGACGGAAATACCGGTTGGGGTGGAGATGATCCAGGAAAAGGAAAAGGTGCCGCTTTTCATCCAGACATAGCGCCTAGAGGTTTTACAGGCCAAGACGGGATGCGTATTAATGACTGGGTTTTAGATTTATTTTTAGATGAGAGAACTGTAAGCGATCAAATAGATCCAAGAGCTTTTACAACCTTGTTTTTTAATACTGATGAGTTTACTATTTACCAAGGTGATACATTAGTATCTCAAACTTATGGAGATAAGAGTTATAAAGAAGTATTTCCAGATACAGATTTGGTATGGGGAAACAAATGGTTAGATATTGCTTTTGACGACAAAACCGGATCTCAAGACAACGGATGGCACCAGTCTGGTAATAACCTAAGATTGCTACGTTATGCAGACGTTTTATTGATGTTCGCAGAAGCGGAGTTTATGCTCAATGGTTCTACTGCAACGGCGTTAGATGCAATAAATGAAGTTAGAGCAAGAGTAGATATGCCTCCTTTAACTAGTTTAACTATGCAAGATATCGAAGATGAAAGGGTTAAAGAACTTTCTTTGGAACGTACAAGATATTTTGATATTCTTAGATGGGGTAAAGTTGAAGAATACATTGTAAATAAGCCTGAATTAAAATCGGAGAGTGCGGGTACAAGCTCATACAGACCATAGTAGGGAGTATATTGCAATTCCTCAAAACGAAATTGATGCTAACCCGGTTTTCAAACAAAATCCAGGGTACTAAAGTAACTTACTTTATTTTTTCAAAGGAACCATTGTAAGATGGTTCCTTTTTGTTTAAATTGAATTCTAGAACCTCAATAGATTGAAAAAATTAATTTTTATCTCAGCCCTTATTTTTCTTAGTTCTTGTAGTAAACAGGAAAAAAAAATGGAACTGATTTCCGCTAGTAATTCAGGTATAGATTTTGCCAATACTATAGATGAAACAAATGAATTACACTACTTCAGTTTTCCATATATCTATATTGGAGGAGGGGTAGGAGTTGGTGATTTTGATAATGATGGGTTAAACGATGTTTTTTTTGCAGGAAATAAGGTTTCCTCAAAATTATATGGGAATAATGGCGATTTTGCTTTTGAAGATAGAACTAATGAATCAGGTATAGAAGGTGAGTATTGGGCAAACGGGGTTTCTGTTGTTGATATTAACCAAGACGGTTTAATGGATATTTATGTTTCTGTTGGTGGATTTGCTAATAAGAAGGATAGAAAGAATAAACTTTTCATTAATAATGGCGACTTCAAGTTTACGGAGAGCGCAGAAAGTTATGGTGTTGCTGATTCAGGTCATTCTACACAAGCGGCTTTTTTTGATTTTGACCGTGATGGAGATTTGGATTTGTATGTGATGACACATGCTAATGAAGGGCCAAAAGAAATTGAGAAGCTTTACACTAAAAAGGATGGCTCAGGTCCTAGTACGGATAGATTATATGAGAATACAGGTAATGGTAAAAACGGCCACCCTGTTTTTGAAAATGTCTCAAAAAAAGCGGGTGTTTTAATTGAAGGGTATGGTCTAGGTCTTGCTATAACGGATATCAATCAAGATGGCTGGCCAGATATTTACGTGGCCAATGATTTTGTGACCAATGATTTACTCTATATAAATAACCAAGACGGAACGTTTACGAATAGGTTGTCGGAATATGTTCAGCATACGTCAAGAAATGGAATGGGGGTAGATGTATCAGATATTAATAATGATGCTTTACCAGATATTTTGGTAATGGATATGCTTCCTGAAATTAATAAGAGGCAAAAAACCATGACCGCTAATATGAACCATGAGCATTTTAAACAAACCTTACGAGAGGGGTTCTCTCCGCAGTTTATACGTAATACGTTGCAACTAAATCGGGGTAAAGATGAAAATGGGAAACCGGTCTTTAGTGAGATTGGTAGATATGCGGGTTTGTATCAAACAGATTGGAGCTGGTCTCCGTTAATTGCGGATTTCGATAATGATGGTCAAAAAGACGTATTTATTAGCAATGGATTTAGAAGAGATATTACCAACCATGATTTTACAGAGTATTCAAATCAAGCAGACATTTTTAAGAAAGGAACAGGTAAGCTGTCAGAAAATAAAATTGTAGAGCGATTAAAAGTCTTAGACAGTATTTTTCTACCTAACTATATTTTTTCCAACGACGGAAATTTAAAATTTGAGGACGCAACTAAATCTTGGGGTATGGATCAACCCTCTTTGTCTAACGGAGCAGTTTATGCAGATTTTGATAATGATGGCGATTTAGACTTAGTTGTTAATAATATAAATGCTCCTGCTTTTCTTTATAAAAACAACTCTGATAAAAATAAGGAGAACCACTTTGTAGATATTAAATTAAAGGGAGCTCAAGGTAATTTAAATGGTATAGGAACTAAACTTACGGCATATTTATCTACAGGCGATAAACAGTATTACGAATATAATCCAGTTAAGGGTTATATGTCTTCATCTAATTCGGACATTCATCTTGGTTTAGGTAAACTAAACATAATAGATTCTCTTAAAGTTGATTGGCTAGATGGAACACAAGAGGTTTTAACTAATCTTAAGGTAGATACTTCGTATACTGTTCAATATGATTCTGGAAAAATAAGAAAACAAAAAAATAGTATCGGTTTAGCCTCAAATAACTATCCATTTACAGAAATACATGATGATAAAATTTTAGCATATTCTCATCGGGAAAATGATAATAGTGACTTTAGAGGAGAACCCTTATTACTGCATTTAAATGATTTTAATGGATATGGAATCGCCACAGGAGATGTAAATGGCGATAGTAAAAAGGATGTCTATATAGGAGGGGCTAGAAATTATCCAGGTAAAATTTTCCTTCAAAATAAAAATGGAACTTTCGATTCTATTAATCTACAGGACTCTGAAAAGTATGAAGACTTGGGTTCGCTATTTTTTGATGCTGATGGAGATAATGATTTAGATCTTTATGTTGTTAGTGGAGGTAGCTCTGTTAAATATTTTGAAAAAGGTAATTATCAAGATCGACTTTATTTTAATGATGGCAACGGTACTTTTAAACATAATCCAGAAGCGCTTCCGGAAATAAAAGCTAGTGGTTCGTGTGTGGTTGCTGCAGATTATGACTCAGATGGAGATTTAGATTTGTTTATAGGAGGTATGATTGTTCCGGGTAATTTTCCCAATATTCCTAATAGCTATCTTTTAGAAAACGAAAATGGAAAATTTATTGACGTTACCAATCGTAAGGCAGAAACCTTACAAAATATAGGTTTGGTGAGCTCTGCGCTATGGACAGATTATGACAATGATGACGATTTGGATTTAATTGTTGCAGGAGAGTGGATGCCTATAACCATATTTCAAAACAACAAAGGCATTTTAACCAAGGTGGTTAATAGCGGACTTGAAAACTTCAGCGGGTTTTGGAATAGTTTAATCGGTAAGGATTTTGATCACGATGGGGATATAGATTATATTGCTGGTAATCATGGTGAGAATACAGCCTTTAAGGTAAGTGAAGAAGAGCCTATGCGGGTTTATGCAAAGGACTTTGACTTGAATTCTAGTATAGATCCAATTATAACTAGATATTTAAAAGGTAAAGAGGTGCCTTGGGCTCCTAGAGGAGAATTAGCAAAACAGTTGGTGGCGATCAACAGGATTTTCCCAAGTTATGATCAGTATGCCGAAGCTGAAATGGGTGATTTACTTAAATCATTGGACACCACTAACATGCGAATTCTAGAAGTAAACTACCTTAGTTCCAGTTATATTGAAAATTTAGGTGATGGTTCTTTTACTGTTACTGCCTTACCTCAAAAATCTCAGTTTTCACCTCTGTTTGGACTGGGGTCTGGAGATTTTGATTATGATGGATTTGATGACATCATAGGAGTGGGTAACTATTATCCAACAGAGGTAATTTCTGGTTGGTACGACGCTGGAAAAGGTGTAATTTTAAAAGGAGATAATCATGGTAACTTTAATTCAATGCCACATACAGAAACTGGTTTTAAAGTAGAGAAAGATGCTCGGGCTTTGGTAAGTGTGCCCTTAAATGATTCTACTATGTTGTGGGTTGCGTCTGTAAACTCCAATAAAGTAAAACGTTTTAAGCAAAAAATAAAATTTCCGATTATAGAATTGGCGCCGGGAGAAGTTAATGCCAAAATCTATTTTAAAAATGGAAATGTAGAAAAACAGGAATATTATTTTGGAGCTGGTTATTTATCTCAACCATCAAACATAATTCAGGTTCATGAATCTATGGATAAGGTAATTATTTATAATAGGGATGGCATTAGTAGGGAAGTTGTGGTAGATAGTATGAACTAGGAAGACGAAAGCGCAGAAATACTAATATGAAAGGAAAACTTATTAATTATACACTTGTAATTATTGGTACTTTATATACCATTCTGGGTAGTGCCCAAAACCACATCAGTTTCAAGCATATTACAACCAGTGATGGCCTTTCACAGAGTGATATCAATACCATTTATCAAGATAAGCAAGGCTTTATGTGGTTCGGTACGCATGATGGTCTTAACAAATATGATGGTTATAAATTCACGGGATACAACCCAAGTGCAAATAAGCCAAATCGTATTAGTAGTAATTTAGTTTCTGCTATTACTGGAGATGAAACAGGTAACCTTTGGGTGGGCACAACAGGAAGTGGACTTAATTTTTATAATGCAGCTACTGGTAATTTTACTTCTTACCTCAATGATGAGGATGATGCGTCTAGTTTAATAGGTAATCATGTTACAGCTTTATTTAAGGACAGCAAAAATCGGTTATGGATTGGTGTTCGTGATGGTTTGGATATGATAGACCTCAATCTTTCTCCGGACAAGGTCAAATTCCAACATTTTAATTCAGAGCAAGATCCGTTTATTATAGGTTGGGATGGTAGCTCTATTTATTCCATTTATGAAGATAAGAACGGACAAATTTTAGTTGGCGGCGCTGCTGGTCTTTTTAAGTTGAAAAAGGACCCGAACGGTAGAGATTATTTTGGCAATGTCAGCAAATCGGTAGGGCTGCCAGACTGCGTTGTTAAAGGTATTACCGAAGATAATTTAGGACGACTAATTATAGCAACAAACGCAGGACTTTTTTGCCAAATTAAAGGTAGAGGAAGAACACTTGCGAAAGTTGATGACACCAATTTCAACAATGTTCTGGTAGATAATAACAACCGTTTATGGGCAGGATCTAATGAAGGCTTGTTTTATTTTGAAAATAGTTCACCGGATAAAATCCCTCAGTTTGTCAAACGCTTTACTTACGATTCTAGAGATATTGGAAGTATTAGTAAGAACATAATAAAATCATTGTACCTAGATAATACCGGAATCATTTGGGTAGGTACCAATGGAGGTGGCGTTAATACTTTTGATCCTGGTAAAAAGTTGTTCTTGAATGTCAGAAACACACCTGACCCACAAAGTTTAAGCTATGACAAGATTAGAGCAATGTATGAGGATAGTAATGGAACGGTGTGGGTAGGTACCGAAGGTGGAGGTCTCAACATGTTACTTAAAACGGACGACGACGGAAATTATAATAAGTTTAAGCACTTTAGCTCAATTTCAAGAACATTTGCCATAACTGAAACCAAGATAGATAATAAGAAGACTTTACTTATTGGAGCGGAAAGTACTCCTGGTCTATACCTTTTGGATATTAGTAACCCAGGTAAAGTAAAAGAGTCGGATATGGTTCCTCAAAATTTGATGAATGGGGTGTTCAGCCTATTAAATGATTCCAAAGAAAACCTGTGGATTGGTACGTATACTTCGGGTATTCACAGGTGGATTAAAAGTGAAGATGGTAAGGGTTATAATAAATCAGTTTTTAAAAGTTACCCTAAACAGCCCAATGCGTTACCTAGTAATATTATACGAGATATTTTTGAGGATGATAAAGGCAATATTTGGTTTGCATCGGGTGATGGTCTAAGCATGTTGAATGCTGTTGAACGCTATAAAAAACAGCCAAAATTTGTTACCTACAAAAACGACAAGAAAGATGCTAAATCCATAAGTCATAACTACATACTCTCATTATATCAAAGTACAGCAGGAGTTTTATGGGTAGGTACTTTTGGTGGGGGGCTTAATAAATTTGTACCCGGTAAAGAAGGAGGGGAAGATACTTTTGTTTCTTATTCCATTAGAGATGGGCTGCCAAATAATGTTATTAAAGGTATTCTGGAAGATAGGGAAGGAAATTTATGGCTTTCTACCAATATGGGGCTCTCCAAATTCAATCCTAAAAATGAAACCTTTAAGAATTATAATGAAAGTGATGGTCTGCAGGATAATGAATTTCAAGAATTGGCCTGTGTAAAAAGGAGCGATGGTGAGATGCTTTTTGGGGGTATAAACGGTTTTAATGCTTTCTACCCAGAAGAGATAAGTGATAATGACCAGCCGGCCGAAACCGTAATTACAGATTTACTTATTTCCAATAAATCGGTAAGGGTCGGAGAAAAAGTAAACGATAATATTCTTTTGAAAAAAAGTATTAATCAGATTGATAATATTCAATTAAGCTACGAACAGAACAACTTTTCTTTTGAATTTGCAGCTCTACATTATGCAGCTCCTTTAAAAAATAAGTTTGCTTATATGCTTGAAGGTTTTGATAATGATTGGGTTCAAACAACTTCTGGCAAACGATTTGCGACTTATACGAACTTAGAGCCAGGAGAATATACTTTTAAGGTAAAAGCCTCTAATAATGATGGCCTATGGGACAAGTCTCCTTCCGAAATAAAAATTAAGATTACCCCTCCGATCTGGCAAAGCTCTGGAGCGTATTTATTTTATGGACTTCTGGTTTTAGGAGTTCTTTGGTTATTTTGGAGATATACTTTTATTAGGACGAGTAAGAAGCATCAGCTGGAATTAAATCATCTGGAGAAAGCTAAATCCGAAGAAATGCAACAGGTGAAACTGGAGTTTTTTACTAACATTTCTCATGAGTTTAGAACACCATTAACCTTAATAAAAGGACCTCTAGAGTATTTGCGTAAAGATGGTTCAAAAGTTAGTCAGACCAAGGTTCAGGAGCAGTACAACATTATGTACAAAAACACTAATTATTTGCTCAAACTTGTAAATCAGTTATTGGATTTTAGAAAGATTGATCAAGGAAAAATGCACTTGGTAGTGCGTAATAGTAATGTTGTTGAATTTATACAAGAAGTGGGACAGCCATTTCAGTTTTTGGCACACAAACAGAATGTAGATTTTAGTATTTCTTCTACAGAGGACCCACTTATGTCCTGGTTTGATCATGATGCCCTAGAGAAAATAATGAACAACCTTTTGTCCAATGCTTTTAAGTATACACCAGACGGTGGTCATATAAATATAGAAATATCAACAGAAGAGGCCACTAACATTACAGGGCAGACCAAAAACGTAGTTATAAAAGTTAGGGATTCTGGTTTTGGAATAGCAAAAAATAGAGTGAACACTATTTTTGAAAGGTTCAACACTCAAGATAAAAAAGACCGAAGAAATCTTCAGGGAGCGGGTATTGGCTTGTCGTTTACCAAAAACCTAATAGAACTGCACCAGGATCCATAGTAGTTAAAAGTAAGCCGAATAAGGGAACCGATTTTGTGGTGAGGCTTCCAATGGATAAGGAAACATTCATGAACATTCCCGAGGTAAGTATTAAAGAAGTTTCGGAAAGTGATTTCTTAGTACGTTCTTCCGAAACGGAGTCTTTTGCTATTGGTATCAATGATGAAATTCTTGATGAAGATGTTTCAAAATCACGTCCTAAACAGCCTATATTACTTATTGTAGATGATAATGCAGATATCCGCACGTTGGTAAAACAAGCGCTAGATAGTGAGTACGTCATTTACGAAGCTGAAAATGGTAAACAGGCATTAAAAATGGCAAAGAGCCTTATGCCAAATATCATTTTAACAGATATTTTGATGCCCGTAATGAATGGGACTGAGTTTGCAGAAAAATTGAAGACAGAAAAGGAAACAAGCCATATTCCTATAGTAATGCTCACAGCTAAGGCTTCCGAAGAAAGTGAAATAGAAAACTTAAAAATGGGGGTAGAAGGGTATATTAGAAAACCTTTTGATATGGAACTCCTTCAATTAACACTGTCTAATATCTTAAAACAAAGAGATCAACTTCGTAGACAGTTTACGCGGAATATAACTTTACAGCCAACGGAGATTACTGTAACGTCGGTAGATGAATCTTTTCTGCAAACCGCTATTGAAATTGTAGAGAAGCACATGATGAATACAGATTTTAATGTAGAAATGTTGGTTAAGGAAATGGGGTACAGTCGTAGTAACCTTTATATGAAATTCAAGGAGATTACAGGACTTTCTTCAAGTGAGTTTATTAGAAACATTCGTCTTAAAAGAGCAGTTCAGCTTTTTGAACAGAGTGACCTATCCGTAAAAGAAATAATGTACAAGACCGGTTTTAATACTGCGTCTTATTTCTCAAAATGTTTTAAAAAGCAGTTTGGGGTAATACCTAGTGAATATGTTGCCAAACAAAAAGAAAAGAAGACAATCTCTTAGATAGCTATTATGAAAAAAAATATACTTATCAAATTCAGCTTATTAGTTTGTATATGTGCATGTATGTCTTGCGGAGAGGAAAAGAAAGTAGAAAAAGGTACGGTTCCTACCTTGATAACTGTAGACAAAAAACCAAATGTCATTATAGTTTTTACGGATGATCAAGGATATGGAGATTTAGCGGCACATGGTAATCCATATATAAAAACCCCTAACCTTTCTGCTTTTGGAAAAGAGGCTATGGAACTTACCAACTTTCACGTTGGTACAACCTGTGCACCTAGTCGAGCTGGCCTTATGACCGGGCGTAATGGCAATAGGAATAATGCATGGCATACTATTGCTGGTTGTTCAATTTTATTGGAAGATGAAAAAACTATAGCGCAATTTTTTGAAGAAGGCGGCTATAAAACAGCAATGTTCGGAAAGTGGCACTTATGGGTGATAATTATCCGTTTAGACCTTTTGATCGAGGTTTTCAAGAAACACTTTATAATGGCGGAGGCGGAGTGCAGCAAACGCCGGATTATTGGAACAATACGTATTTTGATGATACCTATTTTAGAAATGGAGAACCAGAAAAAGTAAAGGGTTACGCAACTGACGTATGGTTTAACGAGGCTATTAAATATGTACAACGTACTAAAGAGGAACCTTTTTTCTTGTACTTACCGCTTAATGCAGCACATTCACCATTTAATGTACCGGAAGAGTATGCCAAAATGTACGAAGATGCTCCTTTGACTGATGTACAGAAACGTTTTTATGGTATGATCACCAATATTGATGAGAATTTTGGAAAGCTGGTTTCTTTTCTAAAAGATGAGAAATTATTCGATAATACGATAATCATTTTTACAACGGATAATGGTACTGCAGCAGGAATCGCAAAGAATAAGGATGGTAGTGTTTCAGGCTACAACGCTGGTTTAAGAGGTACTAAAGGAAGTCATTATGATGGTGGTCATAAGGTTCCGTTTTACATTAGTTGGCCAGATGGGGATATAGAAAAAGGAGCTGTGAGCAATGAGTTGGTAGCAAATGTAGATTTATTACCTACACTTACAAGAATGGCAGGAGTACCTTTCGAATCCAAAAAACCATTGGACGGGACTGATATGACATCGGTTTTAACAGCGCAGGCTAAAGATTCTGAACGTATGTTAGTAATTGACACCCAACGAGGTCAATGGCCGGAAAAAGGAAAGAACAGCTGTGTAATGAGCACAGAATGGCGATTAATAGATGGAGCTGAATTATATAATACAGTAACAGATTCAGGGCAAAAAAATGATGTGGCTTCTGAACATCCGGATATTGTTCAAAAGATGCAGACTTTTTACGATTCATGGTGGACAAGCATAGAGCCAGAAATGAGGTATGCAGAAATCCCTATCGGTCATAAAGAGGCAAACCCTGTTACAATTACGGTTCATGACATGCACACCACAGATAATATTCCTTGGAACCAAGTTCAAATACGGCAAGGAGAATATGCGCCAAATGGATACTATAGTATAAATATTTTGGAAGATGGTGATTATGAATTCAAATTATACAGGTATCCGCCTGAATCTGGCTTATCACTAAATGCTGCCTCAGATGAGATTATGGCTTCTTCTACAGTTGATGAGTTGCCCGTAGGGAGAAGTATTGTTTTGGAAAGAGCAGAAGTGCAATTGGGAGATGTTACACTTAAAGAAAAGGCAGATGAAAATAGGCCTTATGTTCAACTGGAAGGAAATTTAAAAAAAGGAAGCTATGAACTCCACAGTGATTTTTTCACAGTAGAAGGCAGTAGAGTTCCTGCATATTATATAGTAATTGGTAAAAAAGTGAATCTATGAAAAAGACCAAAAAAGACGTTGAAACAAAGCAAAGTTTAAGTGGTCAATTATCACGTCGATTGTTTATATCTAAGACTGCTTTAGTTGCCGGGGCAATAAGCATTGTACCTCGCCATGTATTAGGAAGAGGGTTTACAGCACCAAGTGATAGAGTTAATTTAGGTTACATAGGTTTAGGGAAGCAAAGTATAACTCTTTCTAACGCTTTTATAGCAAATACGGATGAAGCACAAATTGTTGCCGGTTCTGACGTGTGGACAACCAAAAACGAATGGTTTAAAGCGCATGTAAGTAAATTATATGCGGATAAAAGAAAGCAACAGAATTATAAAGGCCTAACAACTACAGGTAATTATCTAGAACTTTTTGAACGGGATGATATAGATGCAGTTGTTATAGCTACACCTGATCACTGGCACGCTATCCAAGCTATTGGCGCTATGGAATCTGGGAAACATGTTTATTGTGAAAAGCCCATGACCCTAATGGTACAAGAAGGTATAGATGTAGTCAAAACTGTAAAAAAAACAGGTAAAGTTTTTCAGACGGGAAAAGTATGCAACGTTCCTGGACCAGCTTTCAAAAGGCTACTGAAATGGTAAGAAACGGTCATTTGGGAGATATCAAAAAAGTATTGGTAAATGTTGGTGATCCAGCTATTCCTTTTAATATGGTATCTGAACCGGTACCCTCAGAAGTCAACTGGAACCAATGGTGCGGTCCAGCACCATTATTACCTTATAACGAAAGATTATCTCCATCAACAAGTGCTGCATTTTTTCCGGATTGGAGACTTTTTAGTGAAACCGGTGGTGGTATATTAACGGATTGGGGCGCGCATATGTTTGATATTGCGCAATGGGGATTGGGCATGGACAGAACCGGCCCGGTAAAATTTATACCTCCTACAGACAAAAAAGCAGTGAGGGGTATGCAGATGTTTTATGAAAACGGAGTTGAAATGGTTCATGAAGACTTTGGAAGAGGATGGGGAGTTCGTTTTATGGGTAGTAAAGGCAATCTAGATATTAGTAGAAGTTATCTTGAAACAGACCCGCCTAGTATTTTAGAATCTCAGGTAACACCAGAAGATGATTTAAAATCTAGAGGTAACCATTACCAAAACTGGATAGATGCTATTAAGAAGGATACATCACTAATAGCTGATGTTGAAATAGGTCATCGTTCAGCAAGCGTTGGTAATATTTGTAACATAGCCTATCAATTAGGGCGCACTTTAGAATGGAATCCAGAAAAAGAAAAATTTGTGGGTGACAGTGAGGCCAATAAAATGAAAAGTAGAAAAAACAGAAAACACTAAAAATTAACCTCCGGGTCTTTTTTTCCGAAAAGTTCCGGGGTTATTCCATTTTTCAATTTAAACATTCTAGAAAGATAGGATACGGTGCCAAGCCCTGTCTTTTCTGCTATCTCTGCCAAAGTATTATTGGTGGTAAGTAAAAGCGTTTCTGAACGCTCAATACGTATGGTCTGAATATATTTACTGGGCCTAATTCCAAATTTTTGTTGAAAAACCCGAGAGAAATGGTCGGCACTTAGGTTAAAATACTTCGCAAGATCAGCAACGGTAAGTTGTTCGTGTAAATGTCCTTTTATGTAGTTAAGGACTTCGTGAAAATCACTTCTGATATTCAATTTGGAACTTTTGCTATTTTGCACAAAAGATGCAAATAAGAGTTGGAGAAGCCCTTGGGTTTCTATAAATGATTTAGCAGATAGCAAATCGTTTTTCCTTTCTGTTTCAACCAAAAACTTTTGATTATCATAAATTTTAGGGTCATCATCTACTAAGTAGCGCTTTGGATGAAGTTGAATAATGTTCTTGAAATAGCTGAAATGATCATCTGTGGCCTCAATATCATATCTAAAATCTTTTACGTCGTAAATAGAAAGTCTATCGCCTAGTTCTTCTATAAAGTGAATATAATAAAGCTCTAAATGATCATCACATTTAAAACGGCTATAGGTAAAACTGGGAACAAGATAAATGTGGTCCGACTCAAGGTCAAATTCTTCATAACTATGGTACATTTTGGCAGTGCCCTTGGTCACTAAATATAATCGGGAAAAAGGACTGATAACATTGTCATAATCCCACTCAGAATTTAGCTTAGAATAACCTCCATGAAGAAAAGTAAGTTTCAATGATTGTAATATCTTGTTCATAAGGAAAATGTATTTTATCGGATTTTAAATACTATTCTTCAAGAATTAAAGATAAGGATAAAGCTTATAATAATTGGTTTTCAGGTGTTTTTGCTATGATTTTTATTTTAACATCTTACACTTTGTATTTTATAAAATGTCGGATATGTACAACTCATAGCCTGATTTATACAAGAAATTGGCAATACAAATGATTTAAGTTTGTGGAAAACATAAACTTTGTCATAAATAATGTTCAAATTAACAAACTACATGGTCTTTTCTTTAGCATTAGTTCTGTTTTCATGCGGAGGTCCAGACCTTCCTGAAGATGTAGAACTAGCCTATACAAAGCTGCCGAAAAAAGTAGATTTTAATCAGCACGTTAAACCCATCTTATCAGATAAATGTTTTATCTGTCATGGACCGGATAAGGCTAAAATTAAAAGTGGGCTGCAGTTACATGATCCTGATTTAGCTTATGCGGAGTCTACCAATACGCCAGGATTGTATTCCATAGATCCAGGTAATCCAAATAGTGAGGTTGTAAGACGTATACTGACGGACGACCCGGAAATTATAATGCCGGCACCTGCATCGCATTTAAATTTGTCCCCCAATGAAAAGGCCATGTTGGTAAAATGGATAGAACAAGGGGCGGAATACAAAGATCATTGGGCATTTCTAAAACCGGAGAAGCATGATATTCCAAAAGTGAAACAAACGGATTTAGTAAATAATACTATAGATAATTTTGTTTTGGCCAACTTGGAAGAGAAAGGAATTTCTCCATCTAAAAGAGCGGATAAGGAATTGTTATTAAGACGCGCCTCTATAGACTTAACAGGTTTGCCACCTACTTTGGATGAGATGAAATACTTTGTAAACGACACCTCTGAAAATGCTTTTGAGAAGCAAATTGACCGTTTGCTAGCTTCATCTCATTATGGAGAACAAATGACTTTAGATTGGATGGATGTCTCCCGTTATGCAGATACCCACGGTTATAGTAATGATAGGTATAGAGATACTTCGCCGTGGAGAGATTGGGTAATTGAAGCCTTCAATAAAAATATGCCCTATGATGAATTTATTACATGGCAATTGGCGGGTGATTTATTTGAAAATGCAACAACGGAACAAAAGTTAGCAACCACCTTTAATAGATTACACCCTCAAAATTTAGAAGGCGGAATTATAGATGAAGAGTTCAGGTCAGAATATGTTGCGGACAGAACTGCTACGGTAAGTCAAGGTATGCTTGGATTATCTTATGCCTGTGCTAAATGTCATGATCATAAATATGACCCTATTTCTCAAAAGAACTATTTTGAGATGTACGGTTTTTTTAACAATGTAGATGAGACTGGATTAATTCCTTGGGTTTGGCAACACCTGTTCCAGCCATGTTATTGCCAACTAAAGAACAGGAAGGAGTGCTAGCTTATCTTGAAAAGATTGTAGAAGAATCAGAAGAGAGATTAGCGCATACTGTAAAAGCTGAAAACGAAAATTTTGAACAGTGGTTGTCCAGTAATATGTTTCAAAAGATTCCTGTAAAAAATAGGCCAAGAGGTTTGGTTGCTTCTTTGGATTTTGACAATCAAAATCTAGTGAATTCCGCAAATGGAAATGGTAAAAATGATATTCGCATGCGTCAGCAATTTGTGGATAATGAGAAAGCTATTTACAAAGAAGGAGCCTCGGGTAAAGGGCTCTTTATGGATGGGGACACTTGGTTGGACTTAGACAAAATTGGTGTCTATAAACGTAACGAACCTTTTAGCATTTCTATAAAGGTGTTTATTCCAAATGATTATGGAAGAGGGAGTTATCTTTCATAAAATGCAAGGTCCTGAATTACATAGCTTTAGAGGGTATCATTTAAAAATAAAAGAGAATAAATTAGAGGCATTGTTTGCTCATGTTTGGCCAGATAATTCAATGGTTGTGGAGTCGGTCAAGGAAATTCCAAAAGAAAAATGGGTACAGGTTACACTTACGTATGATGGCTCTTCCAAGGCTAATGGAATTAGTATCTATATGGATGGCGATAAGTTAGAAACAAAAACTTCTTTTGATAATCTATACAAGGATATTGTTTTTAATAAAATGAGAGATCCTATCTATAAAGGAACCGTAGAAGTAAGGTCTTAGAATAGGTGCCATATGGAGAGGAAAGGGAATTGGTAATGCCATTGTTGATGACTTATTGGTCTTTGATAAAGAGATAAGTGACATTGAGGTAATGCAGATCAGTACTACTGATAAGCTAAAAAACTTGGTCGAAAAATCATATGCTACACTTACTGATGAAGACAAAGAGCAACTTGAGAAGTATTATTTATTTAACTACTCTAAAACCTACAATGAGGCAGTTGTAGCTTTAAAGAATGACCGTAAGGTTTTGGTAGATAGTATTGAGCCAATAAAACAGATTATGGTAATGAAGGAGCGAGAAACGCCCAGACAAAGCTATATTTTGGATAGGGGTAATTATGATTCTCCTACAGACTCGGTGTTTCCAAACGTGCCAACAGAAATATTTCCAATAGACGGCAGCCTTCCTAAAAATAGATTGGGATTGGCTAAATGGATAACTGATAAAGATAATCCGTTAACTGCCAGAGTAGCTGTTAATAGATATTGGCAGAACCTATTTGGAAGAGGCTTGGTCGTGACCTCGGAGGATTTTGGTAACCAAGGGGAGTTGCCTAGTCATCCCAAATTATTAGACTGGTTGGCCATTCAATTTGTAGAATCAGGATGGGATGTGAAGACGTTGCACAAGACTATAATGATGTCCAGTACCTATCAACAGAGTTCTGTTATTAGCGATGAACTTCTTAAAATAGACAAAGAGAATAAATGGTTGGCAAGAGGACCTTCAACACGTTTGTCAGGAGAAATGCTAAGAGATAATGCGCTCTATGCTTCAGGGTTATTAAATGAAACTATAGGAGGAGAAAGTGTTAGGCCTTACCAACCAGAGGGGTTATGGAAAGTAAATGGAGGTACTTACGTGCAAGATGGCGAGGAAGGTCTCTACAGAAGAAGTATGTACACCATATGGAAACGTACCGTACCTAATCCTACAATTTCAACATTTGATGCCCCTACCAGAGATTTGTGTTCCAGTAGAAGACAAAAAACAAATACACCGTTACAAGCACTGGTGATTTTAAACGACCCTACTTATATAGAAGCTTAAGGGTTTTAGGTAAGCAAATGACGGAAGCTAAGGATATAAGAACAGGTATTGCAATGACCTTTAAAAAACTGGCGGGCAGAAATATCACTGACAAAGAGCTAGATGTACTGGCTAAGTTGCAAAATGAGGAGTATCAAAAGTTTAATAAGAACTTAGAGAAAACCAAAGGTTGGTTACAAACGGGAGCCTTTAAAATTTCCGAGACAGATGATAAAGCATCAATAGCTGCCAACGCAGTAGTGGCAAGTACTATTATGAATGCAGATGCCAGTATCACCAAAAGATAAATTGTTAACAGCTAAGAAAAGAACGTATGTGTAATAATCATCACCATAGCAAACTGACTTCTACAAATAAAGATTTGCAACAAATCGAGAAGCAGTTAGATAGAAGACATTTCTTAAAACAAACGTCACTTGGTATTGGTGCCATAGCTTTGGGCAGTTTACTAGGAGCCGAGAAAGCATTTGCCGGTATTGGTAAAGAGAGTACGGAAGAAGAAATTTTAAAGGTTTATAATAAAAACCGATTAGGATTACCTCACCATGCACCAAAGGCAAAAAGAATAATTTACCTTTTTCAAAGTGGAGGGCCTTCCCAAATGGATTTGTTCGATTACAAGCCGAAGCTTAGTGATATGTTCGGTCAAGAATTACCTCCTTCCGTTATAAGTGGTCAAAGACTTACGGGAATGAGTGGTAGCCAAAGTACTTTGCCTATAGCACCATCTACTTTTAAATTCAATCAATATGGAGAATCACGTGCTTGGGTAAGTGATGCCATGCCTTATTTATCAGAGGTTGTAGATGATTTATGTTTCATAAAAAGTATGCAAACGGATCAGATTAACCACACGCCTGCAATTACTTTTATGCAGACAGGAAATCAATTACCCGGTAGACCTGCAATAGGTTCATGGTTAAGTTATGGGCTAGGTTCAGATAATGAAAACTTACCAACCTTTATTGCGCTCGTTTCTAAAAATGGTAAAGGACAGCCGTTAAAAGCTAGTTTGTGGGGGAATGGTTTCTTGCCAACGGAGCACCAAGGTGTGCAATTTAGATCCGGTAAAGATCCTGTGCTGTATTTGAGTGATCCTGAAAATTACGATGGTAATGATAGAAGGGATATGCTAGATTACTTAAAACATTTAAATGAATTACAAACTGATGCCTATGGCGATCCTGAAATTCAATCTAGAATGTCTCAGTATGAAATGGCATTTAAAATGCAAACTTCTATTCCTGAAGTAACTGATTTGACCAACGAACCGGAATATATTTTTGATATGTACGGAGAAGATAGTAGAGACCCGGGTACATATGCTGCCAACTGTTTAATGGCAAGAAAACTACTTGAAAAAGGAGTAAAATTTGTACAACTCTATCACCAAGGGTGGGATCAGCACAACTATTGCCAGGAGGTGTAAAAAGTCAATCTAAAAAAACAGATCAAGCAACTGCAGCTTTAATTAAGGATTTAAAGCAAAGAGGCATGTTTGAAGATACTCTTGTAGTTTGGGGTGGAGAATTTGGCCGTACCGTTTACTCTCAAGGTCAGTTGACCAGTGAGAATTACGGACGTGATCATCACCCAAAAGCATTTACAATGTGGATGGCAGGAGCAGGAGTGAAGCCTTATGGTTTTACCTATGGAGCGACAGACGATTTTAGTTACAATGTAACCCAAGACCCTGTTCATGTTCATGATTTTCATGCTACCCTTATGCATTTATTTGGAGTAGATCATGAGAGGTTGACTTTCAAACATCAAGGTAGGCGCTACCGTCTTACTGATGTTCACGGGCATGTGGTCAAAGATTTATTGACCTAAATTTACCCACTGTTTATTAACTTTCATTGTAATTTACCAATTAAAATAATCAGTATCATATGACCAAAAGAAGAAGTTTTCTTAAAAAATCTGTCTTAGGCGCCGCTGCTTTGTCTACTGCATCATCTTTCGGTTTTAGTATTTTAAAGAAAAATGTAATGGAAGAACAAATTATAGGTCACGGTGATTTTAAATATAAGGTGGTTAAAGACTGGGCGAAAATGTCTGTAGCTCATAACCCTATATTAAACTGTCACGAAATGCAGATGGACAGAAAGGGGAGGCTTATTATGTTGGGAGACCATACGGATAATAATATTTTGGTTTTTGATAAATCTGGAAAATTACTTGATTATTGGGGTACGCGTTATCCTGGAGGGCACGGACTTACACTTCATGATGAAGGTGGCGAGGATATGCTATACATTGTGGACTGCGGATGGTTTGTAGACCGCACCGGTAAATGGAGCAAACAAGCCGGAACCGTTAGTAAGACAACAATAGACGGGCGACTTTTATTCAATTTACCTGACCCTCATACCATTGGTATTTATACCAAAGAGCAAGAATATTTGCCAACAGAAACCGCAATAGGTCCTAATGGGGATGTCTATGTTGCAGATGGTTATGGTTCTGACTTTATTCTTCAATTTAATCATAAAGGAGAGTTTATTCGTAAATGGGGTGGTCACGATAATAGTGATAAGAACTATAATCTACACAACGCGCATGGTGTAGCTGTAGATTACAGAGATAAACAAAATCCAGTCTTAATAGTTACTTCACGTTCAGATAAAAGCTTTAAATTTTTCACTCTAGATGGTAAGTTCATTAAGACCGTAGAATTACCAGGAGCTTATGTTTGTAGACCGGTTCTTGATGATGATAATGTCTATGCAGGTGTTTGCTGGTCAGAGAACAAACAGGGTAATCGTTTTAACGATTCTGGTTTTGTAACCATTATGGATGGCGAAAACAAAGTAGTTTCTAACCCTGGAGGAGATGCCCCAGAATATAAAAATGGTAAACTTCAGCAAATGTATCAGTCCGAAAAAGCTGTTTTTAATCATGGCCACGATGTTTTTGTAGATGAGGATAAGAACCTTTACGTGTGCCAATGGAACGCTAACAGAACGGCACCTATTAAATTGGAAAGGGTGTAACTACTGTTATCTTATAAATAATCAGATTTTGGAAGTTTAATTAAAGACATTTGTTGTCAATAATTGATCATTTCTTTTATTCCTCTCTTTCAAATAATCGTAATTTTCAGATTAAAGTCTTCGACTTTGATCAAACTCTTATTAACATAATTCAAAAGTTAAATGCGCTACAAAAAGAACAATGTACTGTATGCTCTTTTGTTGCTTATTGTGTTTTCTTCTTGTAAAGAAGAGAAGGCGGTAATCACCGAAAAAAAACCAAACATCATTTACATTATGGCTGATGACCATACTACCCAAGGTTTTGGAATCTATGGTAGCCGGTTGGCAAAATTAAACCCCACTCCAACATTAGATAAGATTGCCAAGGAAGGTATTATCTTTGACAATTGCTTTGTTAGTAATTCTATCTGTACGCCTAGTCGTGCTGCGATTATTACGGGTCAGAACTCCCAATTAAATGGAGTTTTGGATTTAGATGGCCGTATTGAACCGGCGCGCCAGTTTCTTCCAATTGAAATGAAAAAGTTGGGTTACCAAACTGCTGTTGTTGGTAAATGGCACTTAAAAGAAGAGCCTGCAGCTTTTGACTATTATAAGGTTCTACCAGGGCAAGGAAAATATTTTGATCCCGAGTTTAGGGTTCGTGGAGATAAGCCATGGCCTAAAAATACGGTTCAGACTAAAGGGCATTCTTCTGACATGGTTACCGATATTTCTTTGGATTGGTTAAAGAACGAAAGAGACCCTAATAAGCCTTTCTTTTTAGTGCATCAGTTTAAAGCGCCACACGATGATTTTGAAAATGCTCCTCGTTATGAAGAGTATTTAGCAGATACATTTATTCCTGAACCAGAAAGTCTTTACGAAAGGGGAAACAACGGTTCTATTGCCACACGTGGTAAGAATGATTCTTTAACTAGAATAATAGGTTCATCTGTTTCTCATAGAAATATGATTCGGAACCAAGCTATGAATATCTATGTAGATAGTTCTGTTCACCGTGTTTACCGAAATGCAGATGATATTCGCCCTGAGGAATTTGTAAAATGGGAGATGGATGATGCAGAAAAGAAGCATGCCAGTAAAGTTTACCAAGATTACGTAAAAAAATATTTACGTTGTGTAAAAGGTGTTGATGATAACGTAAAACGTTTAATGGACTACTTGGAGAAGGAAGGTCTTCTGGATAATACTATAATTGTTTACACTGGAGACCAAGGGTTTATGTTAGGTGAGCATGATTTTATTGATAAAAGATGGATGTACGAGGAATCTATGCGGATGCCGTTTTTTGTACGTTACCCAGAAAAAATAAAAGCAGGAACCCGCACCGATGCTATGATCAATAATACAGATTTTGCACCTACGCTTATTGAATTGGCTGGCGGAAGCACACCTGATTATATGCAGGGAAAAAGCTTTAAAACAATTTTGGAAACAGGTGAGGAGCCAGCAGATTGGCAGAAGTCCACTTATTACAGGTACTGGATGCATATGGCACACCGTCACCAAAATCCAGCTCACTTTGGAGTTCGTACCAAGGACCACAAGCTTATCTTTTTCTATGGAAAGTATTATGTAGACACCAGCGACCCAAATGCTGAATGGGATAAGGAAAACTGGGGTAATGACTTTGATCAGGACACACCTGCAGCTTGGGAATTCTATGATTTAAAGAAAGATCCAAAGGAAATGAACAATGCTTATGCAGACCCTGCTTATGCTGAAACCATAGCAGATTTAAAGAAAGAATTGTTGAGGCTTCGTGAAAATTTGAATGAGACGGATAAAAAATATCCACACATTCAAAAGGTTATTGATGCCCACTGGAACGATTAGATAAAGTACAGTTTAGAACAAATAGCTGAGCGCAGAAGAAAACCAAAATATTTAGGTTTTCGACTGCGCTCAGTTTTTTTTATGAGGTATGTTTAGAGCTTAAAAATACGCTCTAGTTCAATCCATTTCTCTCCATTTTTGGCCCAAGGGAGACCTTGTTGGTATTTCCACATTAGTTGTTCCCATTCTTGTACAGCAGGGTTGCTGGCATCCATTTCAGCTTTTCTTTTTGCATCAAAGGTCTCATCAACTTCCATAATCATAAACATACGGTTTCCGGTCAAGAAAATCTGCATATCTACAATACCAGCATCTTTAATGCTTTTGGTTATAGCTGGTCTGGCGTTACCCGCAGCATGGTATTCCTTATATTCGGCAATAAGTTTTGGATCATCTTTAAGATCACAAGAGTAACAGTATCTTTTTGTTTGCATGGTATTAAGCAATTTTAGTTTTGGTTACTTTATAAGCGTACATACCGTAAAATGCAACAAAAAGAAGACATATCATAGGCAACAAGAATGAAAAATGAATTTCTGTAATGTTTCCAGCTATTTTGTCGCCAAAAACCTCTTGTCCGTTTACGGTATCGCCAAAATCCATTATACTAGCTTGTAGCTTCGGTAAAAAGGCACCTCCTACAATGGCCATAATAAGTCCGGATGAAGCCAGTTTAGCTTCTTCGCCCATATCTTTTAGCGCAAGACCGTAGATGGTAGGGAACATGATGGACATGAATACAGAAACAAACACCAAAAACACCAAGCTTAGGATACCCGAGGTCATTATAATACCACCACACATAATAGCAGCAGCAATACCAAAATAAGCTAACATTTTTAGCGGGGTTTATTTTTTTCATCAATGCCGTACCTATAAAACGAGTAACAACAAAAGACACCATGGCGGTAATATTCCATAAAGGTAGCATCAACACCTAAGTTCTGTGATTCGTTCAAATATTCAACCAATTGAAAAATGGCTGTCCAGCACATAATCTGGGCACCAACATAGAACATTTGGGCTATTACCCCCAAAACAAAAGTCTTGCTCTTAAAAATACGGTCTAAAGATTCTTTAATGGATAAATGGTCTCCCATTGTCATTGCAGGAATTTTAGTTTTCCAAATAACAAAGAATACCAAGGCTACAAAGAGGCCTACGGCTATATACGGACCACTTATGATATTCAAATCAAAAGCCTTTATTTCTGCAGCTTTTTCGGCGCCTAGGGCTACAATTTCAGAACTGTCTGTGTAATCTGCGGATAGAATTCTATCAAGAACTACAAATTTGGCAATAAGCATACCTGTTAATGAACCAATAGGGTTGAAGGATTGGGCCAAATTTAGTCTCTGTGTAGCTGTTTCCTTGTCACCCATGGAAAGAATCAAGGGGTTGGAAGTAGTTTCTAGAAAGCCCAGTCCACAAGTGATAACAAAAAGAGAAATCAGGAAATAGGTGTATGAACCATTTTCAGCTGCAGGATAAAACAGAATAGCACCTAAAGCATAGAGGGCCAAACCAAGTAATAATCCTGATTTGTAACTGAATTTACGAATGAACAATGCGGCTGGAATCGCCATAACACCATACCCGAAATAAAAAGCGAACTGCACGTTGTAGGCTTCTTCGTTAGAAAGAATCATTACCTTTTTAAAAGCAGAAACCATTGGGTTTGTCAAATCATTGGCAAATCCCCAAAGTGCGAAAATAGAAGTTGCAGCTATGAAGGGTACCAGCAAATTTGTTGGTACTACAGGTGTTTTGGTGTTTTTTGTCATTGGTGTATTTTAGAGTGGGTTGGTTTAATCTTCAGTCAATAATGAACGGTCTAGATGTACATATCCACCGTCTACAAAAATAAACTGACCTGTAGTGTGCGATGACCTGTTAGAAATAGTGAACAAACAAGTATCCGCTATTTCATTAGTGCTGGTCATTCTATTTTCCAAAGGAATTTTTTTACAATAGATTGTAATTTTGCCTCACCGTCTGGTAAAGTTCTGATCCATGTGTCGTAAGATGGCGTCCAGCTTTCGGCAATTATAATTGCGTTAGAACGTATGTCATGTTTGATCAAGTCTACTGCCCACTCACGGGTAAGACCTAAAACACCACCTTTAGAAGCAGCGTAACCAGAAGTCCTACCTTGTCCCGTTAAGGCCACTTTAGAACCAATGTTCAAAATATTACCTTTTGATTTTATAAGGAAGGGTAGTGCATGCTTTACAATAAGAAAATAGCTTACCATATTCAGTTTAAGAGAATCCATAAACTCTTCGTAGCTAGCATCTAGACCAACACCGTCGTTTACGCCAACATTGTTTATAACCACATCTATACGGCCATATTTTTCTGCAATTGTTTTTACGGCGTTTTCAATCTGATCAGGATTTGTCACATCGGTCTGGCAAAAAATAGCATCAATACCCTTCTTCTGAATAGCTTCAACATAACCAAAACCACGGGCATTACGATCAATTACGGCTGGGATAGCTCCTTCTTCTGCCATAAGGCGTTGTAAAATTGTTTCTCCTATGCTTCCTTCTTTACCAGCAGCACCGCTAATTACGACTACTTTTCCTTTTAAATTTAAATCCATTTGGTTCTCTTATTTTAAGCATTGTTACGGATGTGTACCAGCATTAAATGTGCTTAGTATGTCCATACAATTTTGGTTTATAAATTATAGAATTCTTGTGCATTCTTACCCATAATCATTTCCTGATCTTGGCTACTAAGCGTTGAAATAAAATGTGTTACAATACTTTTTACTTGTCCGTAATTCCCGGCAGCCAGACATACTGGCCAATCAGAACCGAACATTAAACGTTCACTTCCAAAGGCCTCTAAGGTTAAATGCATGTAGGGCTGGAGTTGTTCTGACGTCCATAAATTGTAATCAGCCTCGGTAATCATACCTGAAAGTTTACAAGACACATTTTCATGTTTACCTATCTCTTTCATTAAAGTGGCCCAACCGTCATAAAAATTATCTTTAATGTAAGGTTTGGCTATATGGTCTATAATGAATTTCTGGTTTGGAAACTTTTTCACAAACTCCAAAACAGCCCCTAATTGATGAGGAAAAACCAAAATGTCATAGGTATGATCATATTTTTCCAGCTTTGAAATTCCTCTTAAAAAATCTGGACGCAGCAAGAAATTAGGATCAGGCTCACCTTGTACGACATGCCGCCAACCTTTTAAATTTTTGTCAGAGCTATATTTTTCCAATACAGCATCAATATTTTCAGATCTGAGATCAACCCAACCTACAACTCCTTTTATGAAATCGTTTTGTTTGGCCATGTCTAATAAAAAGTCGGTTTCCTCAAGAGTTGGTCTGCTTGCACGGCAACACAACCATCAATTTCATTTTCTTGATACACTTTTTGTAAATCTTCCGGAAGAAAGTCTTTCCGAATGACAGACATGCTATCATCGATCCAAGAATGTTTAACCGGTTCGTAGCGCCAAAAATGCTGGTGACTATCTATTGTCATGTTTTAATTTTTAAAACCGAATTTGATTATAAGTTCTTTAAGCAGACAGCAACTCCATCTGCTTCAATATTTTCAATGTTCTTGGCTACACTATTTGTTAAGCCGTCAATTTGGGTTAAATCTTCACCCCAAATAGTGGTGTTTTTAAGGACATCATTTACAAATGCAGCTAAACTAGAAGTGCCATCGTCTACTTTATGCCATTCTGATGCGAAGAAATCCAGTACGGACTTGTCATCATTAAGAGCAATGTTTTCACCGTTAAACTCGCCCTTATAAAAACGGAGCATAGCTGAAAGTCCAAAAACAATACGTTTTGGGAGCTTACCTTGTGCGTTGTAGTAATCCTTTAGGGTAGGTAATAAACGAGCAACAAATTTAGAAGTACTATTTAAAGAAATGCTTATAAGCTGATGTTTCAAAAGTGGATTGCGAAAACGGTCAAGAACATCTCCAACAAATTTGTTTTTTACATCATCCGGAAAGTCCAGTGTTTTTGCAGCTTCTTCTAAGAGAAGACTTTCCACAAAACTACTTACTTCTTCATTTTCCATGGCCTCTTTTACAAAACGAATGCCTGCCAAATATCCAACAGGAACCATAGAAGTATGAGCACCGTTTAAAATACGAACTTTCATCTCACGGTACGGGGCAAGGTCATCTACGAATTCTACGTTAAGGTCTGTTTGAGCAAACGGAAGTTCTTTTTGGACGGTTTCATTAGCTTGGATTACCCAGCTGTGATAGTATTCACCAGCAACTAAAAGGTCATCTTTATAACCTAGCTCTTGCTCAATTTCTTTTGCACGATCAGAAGGGTAACCAGAAACAATACGGTCTACCAATGTGCTGCAAAAATGATTAGATGTATTGACCCAATTCTTAAAACCATCCTCTAATTTCCAATGATCAGCATATTGTAAAACGGCCTTTTTTAAAGCAGCTCCGTTATCTTCAATCAATTCACAAGGAAGTAATATGCATCCTTTTGAAGGGTCTGCTTTAAAATGTTTGAAACGGTGGTAAAGCCAAACCGTTAATTTCGCTGGAAATTCTTTTGGCGGGTTTACATCAAACTTATCTTCGGCATTGAATTTAATTCCTGCTTCGGTAGTGTTGGAAACGATAAAACGTAAATCTTCGTTTTCGGCCAATTTTAGATAAGCGGCCCATTCGTTATAGGAGTGGATTACTTGCTGTACTTCGGTAACCAATGTTTTTTCTGCAACGAGTTTTCCGTTTTTAATTCCGTCAAGAACTACGGTGAAAAGCCCGTCTTGTTCTTTCAGTTCAGCATAATCACCTCCTGCGGTTGGTTTTATAATGGCAATGTCGCCGTTAAAATTAGTTTCTTGGTTGAGTACGTGTACCATCCAATCTACAAAGGCACGTAAAAAGTTTCCTCCGCCAAACTGCATAACCTTCAATGGGCGTTGCACTCTGTTTGGTACGGTAGTATGATTTAAAATTTGCATTAAATAGCTGTTTGTCAAGTTAAAATTTAGTTGAGATACTTAAAGCGATATGCCTCGTTTCCAAGGAATAAAGTCTTCTTGGCCTAAGCGCACCGCAGCAGGAATAACCTCTCCGCTGGCTACTTTAATAATATATTCCAGTAGTTCCTCGCCTTTAGTCTCAATAGTATCCTCGCCCGTAATTACCGTTCCCGTATTAAAGTCGATGATGTCTTTCATGCGACTACTAAGCGTGTTGTTGCTGGATAGTTTAATGACCGGAGCAATAGGGTTCCCGGTTGGTGTACCTAATCCTGTTGT
This sequence comes from Zobellia laminariae, assembly GCF_030553095.1. Taxonomy (GTDB): domain Bacteria; phylum Bacteroidota; class Bacteroidia; order Flavobacteriales; family Flavobacteriaceae; genus Zobellia; species Zobellia laminariae. Next base: position 3,712,636 of record NZ_CP130738.1, read on the forward strand.
AAAACAGATTACGTTACAACCTGATCCGGCAAGACCTGTAGTACTTTCCACATCATTACCATAGGTGTACACAAAAGGTTTAGGCCTTTCTTTCTAACTGGCTCCGTATAATCCAGTACATCCGTAACGGGACTAGTGCCGCCTTTTTTGGCTGCACCGGCAGATTTCATGGCATCGGTAATAAGTCCGTCTTTTATATTTACAGGTGAAGGATTATTTTCAAATCCAGACCCAACAGAAACTGCCTTGTCTGAATAAGCACGCATTAGTTTAGCAAACTTGGTTGCATTTTCTTCCGTTTCACAACGATTGATGAGTTCTTGCTCAACACCGTTCAGTTCAGGAAATTCCGAAAGTACCGTAGTGGCACCCAGAGCCACTAACAAATCCGAAGCATAACCCAAAGATGGATTCGCAGATATTCCTGAAAAACCATCAGATCCACCACATTCCAGACCTAAAACAAGTTTGGTAAGTGGAGCTGGTTTTCTTTCCGTTTTATTGGCTTCTATGAGCCCAACAAATGTCTTCTTAACTGCTTCTTCTATAAACTGGCGTTCACTAGAACTTTTTTGTTGCTCTAGAATATGAAGCGGTTTGTTGAAATTAGGGTCGAGCTTGGCTATTGCAGCTTCTAATAATTTATATTGCGCATTTTGGCAACCTAAACTCAAAATTGTTGCACCTGCAGTATTGGGATGTGTAATATACCCGGCTAAAAGATTGCAAAGCGTTTCCGAGTCTTGGCGAATACCGCCACAACCTCCGTCATGGTTCAAAAATTTGATGCCATCAACATTCGGAAAGGTCCGGTTTTGCTTTATGTCTTCCGGAGTTTTAATTATATCCGAAGATAAAAGTTCATCATCGGAAGCTCCGTTTTTATATTGGTTTACAAGAACTTCAGTATCAACTACAAAGTCGGTGGTGGTGTGGTAACCCAGAGATTTTAATAATGCAGATTTCATTACATCTACATTTCTATTCTCGCAGAAAACCAAGGGAATCACCAACCAATGATTGGCGGTCCCCACACTCCCGTCTGCTCTATGGTACCCGTTGAAAGTAATATCTTTCCATTTGCTGACATCCGGTGCCGTCCAGCTCAGTTTTTCTTGACCTACTGCATATTCGGAAGAAGCGTGCACAACGTTTTCAGTAGTAATGGTTTCTCCCTTGGCAATAGTTTTTGTAGCCTTACCAACCAATGACCCGTACATAATAATACTATCACCAACATTTAGGTTAGCAGTTGTAAACTTATGTTTGGCCTTAACGTTAACCGTTAACTGAAAACGGTCATTGTTATGTATGATTTCAGAACCTTTAGAAATATCTGTAAGGGCTGCCAGAACATTATCTTCTGGATGTATTTGCAAAAATTGCTTTGACATAGTGTTCTTTACTTTTGTCTGTGCTTAATTGTTTGGTTGATAAACGTTGGTTTACTCAAAATCAACAGTAGCCTTAATAACTCCGTTTGCCGGGTCTAACCAACCATCAAAATTGGCTATCATTTCAGTATAAGGAACATTGTGGGTAATAAAAGAATCAATAGGGAACTCTCCTTTTTCTAAAACAGAAATTACATGTTCAAAATCTTCTAAGGTCGCATTTCTACTGCACATGATAGTTGTCTCCTTAGCGTGAATTTTTGGATGGGTAAATACCAATTCGCCTTTAGAAAGGCCAACCAAAACGTATCTTCCGCCATGTGACATATAATCAGGACCTGCTTCAAGAGCTCCTTTATGACCTGTTGCATCAAAAACCGCAGTAGCTAAATCACCATTAGTAATTTCAGACACTTGGTCTACAGCATCTTTTCCTCCTAGAACAACATAGTCAACACCTATGTCATTTTTGGCGTAATCTAGACGCTGCTGGTTCATATCGATTGCAATTACTTTTGCTCCCGCAATTTGTGCCAATTTCATGATGCCAATACCTATGGGGCCACAACCAACTACAACAATGGTTTCGCCAGGTTGAACATTGGCACGACGAATAGCGTGCGCACCAATAGCCAAAGGCTCAACAACGGCCATTTGATCATCTGTTAACTGTTGTGCTGGGATTAGTAAATTGGTAGGAACAGTTATTTTCTCCTGCATTCCACCATCTGTATGAACACCTAAAACTTTAATGTTCGTACAACAGTTGGTTTTCCCGTTTCTACAAGCAATACAAGTTCCGCAGCTTACATAGGGCATAACAACAACATTGTCTCCTGCTTTAATACCTTGAGGGTTTTCGTCTATTTCAACTACTTGGGTAGCTAGTTCATGACCAAGAATTCTTGGGTAGGTAAAAAATGCTTGGTTACCCGCGTAAGCGTGTAAATCTGTTCCACAAATACCTACTTTTTTCACTTTTAATATAGCTTCTCCGGATTTTCTAGTAGGTTCTTCTTTCTCTTTAAGAATAAACTCTCCCGGCTTCTCGCATACAATATATTTCATCTGGATAATTTGTTTTTGATCACATTTATATTAAAACGAGTTACTTCTCTTTATTCTGCCAGAATATAGGTTGTACACCTATTAATTCTAGTGTAGTACTGAAAAAGAGCGCACTTTTAAGGTGCGCTCCTAAATTAAAAAAACTAACTCAACTAACTTCTTTATTAAGGTGCTATAACGATATTTCAAGCACGTGTGCAAAATTTCCAGTTTTGCTTCCTAGATTAGAAATTGAAAGCGCATCGTCTTTCACATCAAAGGAGATTTTAGCATCACTTCCTAGTAATCTTACATTTTTGATGTTCAGTTCTTTACCATATTCGTTGGCTTTACCCAATGATTTGATATCTACTTTGTTACCTTCTGGCCATTCCATCATAATAGCGTAAAGCTTATCTCCTTTTTTAGTGAAACGAATATCTTGACCGGTGAAACCTTTATTCTGTCCCTCACTATGGTGCCCTTTTTTAACTTCGGTAGGACCTTCGCCAAAAGTGCTCCAGTATTCCGTATCATAAATAGCTTCACCATTTACATTTAACCAGTCTCCAATTTGGAATAATATTTCTTTTTGATCTTCTGGGATGGTACCATCTGCTTTGGACCTACATTAAGTAATAGGTTTCCATTTTTAGAAACAATATCAACCAAATCGTCTACAAGGCTATTTGCTGTGCGCGATTCCCAGTTGGTTACGTAACACCAAGAGTTCTTTCCAATAGAGGTGTCCGTTTGCCATGGTAGTTTTCTAATACCTGGTAGCTTACCTCTTTCTAAATCGTAAATTACAGTGCCTTCAGGAAAAGCCTCATGGTCAAAATTCTTATCGTTAATTACAACTTCTTTGCCCCATTCAATGCCCTTATTATAGTAGTATGCCGCAATTTTAGGTCGGTATTCTTTATAGTCTGGAATATCAAGATAGAAATCAAACCAAAGAATATCTGGCTGATAGTTATCTATAAGATCAGTTGTTCTGTCCCACCATAATTTTTTAAACTCTTCGGATACAGGTTCCGTAAGGTCTTTTCCTTTAGCGGAATACAAATCGGCAAACTCAGGATCTGTAGTGTCAAACTTATCCTTTTTATTATAGAAAGACCAGTTAAAGGCGTAGTGGGAAGAAGCTCCCATTATCATGCCTTGCTCACGACCTTCTTTGAAAAGCTCACCCAAAACATCACGCTTAGGACCCATGTCTACTGAATTCCATCGGGTTGTGTTGGATTTATACATAGCAAAACCATCATGGTGGTCCGCTACGGGAATTACATATTTGGCTCCTGATTTCTTAAAAATATCAATCCATTCTTTAGCATCGAATTTTTCAGCTTTGAACATCGGTATAAAGTCTTTATACCCAAAAGTCTTTTGGTCTCCGTATGTTTCCTTATGATGAAGATATGTAGCGTTAGGTCCTTTTTGACCCAGTTTTAACTGAGCACTAAAAGTAGCTGTATCCATGTACATCTGGCGTGGATACCATTCAGAACCATATGCTGGTACTGCATAGGCGCCCCAGTGAATGAAAATACCAAATTTGCTATCATTAAACCATTCAGGGTCTTTATAATGTTCTTTTATAGATTCCCAATTAGCTTCGTATGTAGCCGCAGTTTCTTGTGCAGCTGGCTCTTCTTTCTTTTTATCCGTCTTTGACCCACATGAAGTAAGAACTACACCGGTCAATAAAAGTGTGAATATTTTATTCATTGAAAGTATTTAAAAGGGTTGGTTAGTGATGCCCGAAAATAGCATTGTTAATGAGCTGCTAAATTGCAATTTAATAGAGCAAACGATAGAGCGTATTGTTCAAATAAGTACCACAAATGGTTATTTATTTGATTTGTAGTGTTTTTGAGGGGTTGGTAACATGCAGTTTTTTAGGCCTTTGCATATTTTCTTTGGTAAGCAAGGGGAGAGGAGCCCATAAATTTTTTAAATTGTCTATGGAAGAAAGGGAGTGTTTCGTAACCACAAGCAAAAGCAATATGGGAGACAGAATCATGAGTGTCCAGAAGCATTCTGGCGGAAATATTAATACGGTACTCGTTTAAAAATGTAAAGAAAGGACGGCCCATCATTTTAGTAAAAAACCTAGAAAAAGACTGCTCGGACATGTTCACGAGATCTGCTAGTTCTTTTAAATAAATTTTACGGTTATAGTTTAGGCCTACAAAATCATGAATCTGCGCCATGCGACTGCCATATTCAGAAGGTAAATCTTCTACAAAGCTGGCGCTAGATAATGTTTTGTAACTACAACTAGACAACTTTACTAAAATGGTAAGCAGTTCTATATATAGGTCATGTGCTTCTAATTCTGGGCATTTCTTTAAACGGGGTATAAGAGAAGCCGTTTCCTTTTTATTAAACAATAATCCTTTAGAAGAAGTTCTTAGCATTTGAAATAAAGAGGCTAATTCCGGAACTTTTGGAAATACACCTAAATTCCATTGAATGACAATGGATTTGGATAGACCTTTTTGCTGTGTATTGTTTTTCCAACAATGGGGAAGGTTAGAACGTAATAAAACCAATTCTCCCGGTTGGTAGGGACCAACATAGTCACCAACAAATTTAGTGCCTACACTTTCTTCTATATAGGTAAGTTCATGTTGCGGATGAAAATGCCACGGAGTTTCAAAGTCTTTTTTAGAATGAAAAAAACTTGTAATCGTGCGCTTTTCATCTAAATGTATGGGCTCTAATACAGGTTCCATTCTATATGAAAATTGAGGAGTAAGATACTTTGACTATTGTTTATTTTGTTTGAAAATACGTAAAAATTAATAGTTGAGTACAGAATAGGGTACTTATTTGCTAAAAAAGGCAACTGAAAGCGCCCGCAGAATAATCATTTTTGTGTTTCCACAGAAAGTGAACTATAAAAGTTAATACCGACAATATGAAAAAAAGTGAGTTTCCAGATCCGTTTGAAAATGCAAGAGAATCAAAAGGTTATGGTGAAATGGACGATCAGGACGATCCTGTAACTATGCTTTTACGCCATAAGGACGTTCGCAAAAGCGCTCATAATTACAAAACATTTCAGTCTGGTGCTACGCCAGGGCGGATTGTAATTCCTTCGGAGGTAAACATTCGTGAAACTCGTCAAATACCTTTTGAGGTAGATCCACCGGTTCATGGCATTTATAGAGCATTGGTAGAACCTTGGTTCAAAAGACCTTTGCAACCTGAGTACCAAGAGAAATTAGCGAAGCAAATAGCAAATATTGTAGAGGAAGTACTGCAAGAAGATTCTGTTGAAGTGGTAACCGATTTTGCATTGAAATTGCAATCAAGGGCATTGACTTTACTTTTAAATACACCTTTTTCGGAGTCGGAAACTTGGATTTCTTGGGGAACCCATGTTTTTAGAAGTGAAGGCGAAGCTTTAGATGGAGATAAGGCGAATATCCTTTACAATTATATAGACGCAGAAATAGAACGCGCCAGTGAGAACCCTACGGGTGATATGTATTCTATACTTCTTGATTCTGAATTTGAAGGTCGAAAATTGACCAAAGAAGAAGTTAAGGGGGTAATGGTATTAACTTTTGCAGGAGGCAGGGACACGGTCATAAATGCCGTTACCAATGCCATTGCGTATTTGGCGGAACATCCGGAATCATTGGAACGTTTGCGTAAAGAACCTGAAATTACAGGTAAGACCGTAGAGGAAATGATTCGTTATTTTTCACCACTAACTCAAATGGGGCGTGTGGTTACCGAAGATACTTTTGTGTGCGAACATGCAGCAAAAGCAGATACTAGAGTTTCCTTATGTTGGGCGTCTGCCAATAGAGACGCCAAGGTTTTTGAGAACCCTAATGAAATAGTTATGGACCGTAAAATTAATCCGCATGTAGGTTTTGGTTTTAGTCACCATAATTGTTTAGGAGCCACTCATGCGCGCCAAATAATGAAAATATTACTTCAGACATTGGCAGAGAAAGTAGGTTCGTTTGAAATATTTGATTGCAAGGAGAATATAGAAGACCTGCATCATTTTAAACGTAAAGTGGGCTTTCACAGTATCAATATAAAATTCAACCCTTTAACAAAATAAAACCCATGGCAAAAATCACATTTATAACCAGTGACGAAGAAACAATAACCTTAGAAGGAACATCCGGTTCTGTAATGGCCCTTGCCGTTGATAATGGAGTACCCGGAATAGATGGCGATTGTGGAGGAGTTTGTTCTTGTGCTACCTGTCATGTACATGTAGCTCCAGAGGATATGGAGAAAACGGGAAGTGCTAGCGAAATTGAGACCGATATGCTTGAGCTTGATGATAATGCAGATGAATACAGTAGACTTTGTTGTCAAATAGATATCACTGATGCTATTGATGGTGTAGTGTTGAAAGTAGCCAAATAAAAGAAATGTCAGAAAGTAAAAATAGCGATCAAAATTGTGTGGTTATAGGTGCTAGTCATGCTGGAGTGAACTTTGCTTTCGTTCTAAGGCGCGAAGGCTGGCAGGGTTCTATCACCTTAATTGATATAGACCCAATCTTACCATACCACAGACCACCATTGTCAAAAGCCTATTTGACCAGTGAGGATGGTATTGAGAAAAACTTGCTTAAGTCCGAGGAAAGCTATAAAAAGGAGAATATTGAGCTTAAGTTAGGGGTTTGGGTTGATGCTATAGATAGAGAAAACAAAAAGGTAGTCTTAGCTGATGGCACGACACTGGACTATGATAAACTTGTGATAGCTACAGGGGCACGCCCCATTATGCCACCCATACCTTATGGTTTGGATACGGCAAAAAATCTTTTTCCGCTCAGGTCCGCAGCTGATGTGGCCAATATTAGAAAGACGGTTGTAGAGAACGAAGCTCTGAAAGTAGTTGTGATTGGTGGTGGCTATATTGGACTTGAGACTGCCGCATCACTCAAAAAAATGGGTGCATCGGTTACTGTTTTAGAACGTGAATCGCGTATACTTGCCAGAGTTACGGCCCCGGAAATGTCCGCTTTTTTCCAGAAACTTCACGCGGATAATGATGTTGCGGTGCTGACAGAAAAGAATGTAATTTCCATAGAAAACAATCAGAATAAAAACACGGTGGTGTGCTCAGACGGAACCCGTTATGAGGCTGATATGATTGTTGTTGGTGTAGGTATTCACGTAAATAAGGAATTGGCTGAAAAGGCTGGTTTGACGATTGAGAACGGCATTCAAGTAAATGAAATGGCACAGACTAGTGACCCATCTATTTATGCAATTGGTGATTGTACGTTTCATCATAACATTCATTACAATCGACATATCCGACTAGAATCCGTTCAAAATGCTGTGGACCAGGCTAAAATTGCAGCTGCCGCTATTGCGGGTAAAGAATGTTGTTATAACGCCATACCTTGGTTTTGGTCCGATCAATATGATGTAAAATTACAGATGGTAGGTCTTTCAGAAGGTTACGATGAAGTAGTTGTACGTGAGGAAGCAGATAAGCCAAACTGTTTTTCCGTATGGTATTTTAAAGGTGATACACTTTTATCAGTAGATGCGGTAAATAATGCAAAAGCTTATGTGTATGGTACAAAATTCATCAAAGGCGGTGAGAAAATTGATAAGAAAAAATTGAGTGACCCAACGGCGGAGTTTAAACCAGCGAATCTTATTGCTCAATAACAAAATATAAAAGTAGTCTAGAACTACGTAAAAGCTTAACACATGTCTATTCAATCAAAAAGTGCAGTAGCAAAAGGTGATGGTACTTTTATCATTACTAACGTAACCGTTGCAGAACCAAAGGCGGACGAGCTACTTGTAAAAATAAAAGCAGCCGGTCTTTGTCATACAGATTATGATTCTCTTACTTGGGGCAAGCCTATTGTAATGGGGCACGAAGGTGCGGGAATTATTGAAAAGGTAGGCCCGGAAATAAAAGGATTGAAAGTAGGGGACCAAGTTCTTTTGAACTGGGCAACACCATGTTTAAGCTGTTTTCAATGTCAAGAAGGTAATCAACATATATGCGAAAACAATTCTCCTGTAGTTGCCGGAGGAAACGGTCATACTCCAGGTCATGCGCATTTAGAAGGTAGCCAGTGGGAAGGAAAACCTATTGAACGCTCTTTTAACTTAGGTACTTTAAGCGAATATGCTTTGGTTAAAGAATCTGCAGTGGTAAAAATAGAAGAGGAAAATTTGAATTTCTCTGCAGCGAGTATCATTAGTTGTGGCGTGATGACAGGTTATGGTTCCGTGGTTAATTCAGCAAAATTAGCTGCCGGTAGTTCTGCTGTAATATTGGGTTGCGGTGGAGTTGGGCTTAATGTAATCAATGCCTGCGAAATCTCGGGAGCTGGTAAAATAATAGCAGTAGATATCAACCCTAACAAACTTGAGCTTGCCAAACAATTTGGAGCTACGGATGTTATTTTGGCCGATAAGGCAGATGTAGGTTTGGCCAATGTTGCTGAACAGGTTAAAACAATGCTTGGCGATAGAGGTGCGGATTATGCTTTTGAATGTACAGCTATTCCTGCTTTAGGTGCTGCTCCGTTAGCAATGATTCGAAATGCGGGTACGGCCGTTCAGGTAAGTGGTATTGAAGAGGAAATTACAATAGATATGCGTCTTTTTGAATGGGATAAAATTTACATCAATCCGCTTTATGGAAAATGTAGACCTCAAATAGACTTTCCAAAACTGGTTCGACTTTATAAAAAAGGGGATTTGAAATTGGATGAAATGATAACCAAAGAATATAAACTAGACGATTTGCAACTGGCGTTGGATGATATGTTGGCCGGTAAAAATGCAAAAGGTGTAATAGTTTTCGATTAAATAAACATGTTCAGAACCACAGAAATTTCAGATGCGGCCTACGAGAGTGCAAACCTTAGGTTCATAACGGTTAAAACAGACAAGCTAAAGGGAAGAGGAGATATTTGTGTATTTGTTCCACCAATGGCAAATCTAGAAGACTTGCCGCTTGTTATTTTGTTGCATGGGGTTTATGGTAGTGCTTGGGTGTGGTCTCAGAAGGCAGGAGTGCATATTTTTGCTCTAGAGATGATGGAGAAAGGAGAGATTCCGCCTATGATTATAGCTATGCCTTCAGACGGACTTTGGGGAGATGGTTCTGGTTATCTTCCGCATAATCAAAAAGATTTTGAAAGTTGGATTGTAGATGATGTGCCCAATGCTGTTATCGAGAATATTCCATCCGTCAGTAAAAAATCAGAATTGTTTATATCTGGACTTTCTATGGGAGGCTTCGGAGCTTTGCGTTTGGGGGTGAAATATGGTGATAGATTTAAGGCCATTTCCGGACATTCGTCCATTACCGATATAGAACAGATGAATCTTTTTGTAGAAGAATCCTTGGATAATTATAAGCAGGAAGTTGCTTCTGAAAATTCCGTTTGGAGTCTGATAGAAAAAAATAAAAACCAACTGCCAAAACTGCGTTTTGATTGTGGTAGTGAAGATCAGCTTATTGAGTATAACAGGAAGCTTCATAAACAATTAGATGATAATAATATCCAGCATATATACGAAGAGTTCAAAGGAGCTCATGAATGGTCTTATTGGAGCGAGCACGTAAAAGATACTTTGCGGTTTTTTGCTATTCATAGTCAGAAAACTATTTCGTGAAGAACGCTTGGGAATTACATAAATAATCAACCAAAATTTAAATAATTAAAAGCGATGCAATTAGTAAAAGATTTGGCGGACCGTCACGAATTGGTTTCAGACCTTTTCAAACAACCAAGTACACCGGAAGAATGGGAGCAGTATAAACTGAGTGATGAGCAGGTGGCCCATTTTCATGAGTATGGCTATGTCTCGGGAATAAAATTATTAGACGAAACTCAGATTGAAGTATTGAGAAAGGAGTTGGAAGAAATTCGTGACCCTAAGCACCCGGCTCATGAGCTTTTTTATGAATTTCATGGGAACCAATCTACAGACCCAAATACGGTACTTTTTCATTCTTTAGGACACTGGCGAATTACAGAAGGGTTTCATGATTTGTTATGGAATCCCGCTTTTACAATGGCAGCAAGTCAATTGTTGGGCAACAATAATGTTAGGTTTTGGCATGATCAAATGTTTTGCAAACCTTCCAACCACGGAGGTGTAGTGGCTTGGCATCAAGATTATTCATTTTGGATTAGAACGGTCCCTATGCAGCATTTAACCTGTTGGACGGGTCTTGACGATGCAACCACCGAAAACGGTTGTCTTTATTATGTCTTAAGGAAGTCACAAATGGGGACTTCTACAAAAGCCGGAACTAGCAGGAAAAATGGAAGGGCTTATGGAGTTTATGACCGATGAACAAAAGGCGAATTTTAATCCTGTTCCAATAGAGCTTAAAAAGGGCTATGGTTCTTTTCACCATCCTTTAATGATTCATGGGTCTTATGAGAATAAGTCTAATTTTAGCCGAAGAGCTTTTGTTCTAAATGCTTTTTCCGATGGAACTATGAGTGATACGGATGGGGAAATGTTAAGAGGCACACCAATTAGGGTGCCAAAAGGAGAAAAAATGGAAGGCAAGTTTTTTCCTCTCCTTTTTGATCAGAAATAAAATTTACGAAGTATTACACTGCCTCTTTTAAAGAGGCAGTGTCGTTTTGTAACCTTTTATTAAGAAGTGAGATTCCGTCAATACTATTATTTAGTATCTTTCCTATCGAAAAAAATTATCCACCGTTAAAATTTAAGAAACGTATGAAGCATTTTCTCTGTTCGATTTTGGCAGTAACCGGTATGGTTCTGACGAGTTGTAAGAATAACGAAAAGAAAGTTCAAGAAAAGGCCGTTAGGCCAAATGTGTTATTCATTTTAGCAGATGATTATGGGTATCATGACCTAAGTGTTACGGGTAGTAAATTTTATGAAACGCCCAATATTGATAGGATTGCCAATGAGGGTATGAATTTTACCAATGGCTATGCGGCCAGTAGGGTTTGTAGCCCATCTAGAGCCAGTATTATGTTAGGGACTTTCACGGCAAGACACGGAATTACGGATTGGATTGGGGCAAAAGTAGGTACGGACTGGAGAAAAGCTGGTCGTTTTAATAAGTTATTGCCACCAGAGTACGAACACAATCTTCCATCTGAAGCCACTACTTTACCCGAAGCTATGAAAGCAGCAGGTTACAAGACCTTCTTTGCAGGAAAATGGCACTTAGGAGAAAAAGGTTCGTGGCCAGAAGATCATGGTTTTGATATAAATAAAGGAGGATGGGATGTAGGTAGTCCAAACGGTGGGTACTTTGCTCCTTTTATCAACCCAAATTTGAAGCATCATAAAGACGGAGAGAATCTAACCATGCGCTTAGCAGAGGAAACTGTAAACTTTTTTAAAGAGAACAACCCAACGGAAACAGGTCAGCCTGTTTTTGCCTATCTCTCTTTTTATGCTGTTCACGGACCAATTCAGACTACCGAGGAGAAATGGGCAAAGTATCAGAAAAAAGCTAAGAAAAATGGTATTGCCGATACAGGATATAAAATGGCTAAATTCCTTCCAATACGCCAAGTGCAGGATAATCCCGTTTATGCAGGTTTGGTTGAAACTATGGATGATGCCGTGGGTAGAGTATTGCAAACCTTAGATTCTTTAGGTTTGGATAAAAATACATTAGTAGTCTTCACATCGGATAATGGTGGTGTTTCTGCGGGTGATTCTTTCTCAACCTCAAACCTTCCGTTAAGAGGAGGGAAGGGATATCAATTTGAAGGAGGTATCCGTGAGCCATATTTTATTAAAGCTCTGGTTGGTCAAAGGAGGAGCATCTACTTTAGAACCCGTAACCGGAGCCGATTTTTATCCAACAATACTTGATGTAGCAGGAGTTGATTTAAAACCGGAACAGCACTTAGATGGGAAAAGTTTATTGCCAATTCTTAAAGGAGGTGCTTTAGAGGAGCGTCCTTTGTTCTGGCACTACCCACACTATGGCAACCAAGGAGGTGAACCGTCTTCGGTTATTAGAAAAGGGGATTGGAAATTGATTCATTATTATGAGGACGATAGAGAAGAGCTTTACAACCTTAAAGATGATTTAGAAGAGCTGACGAATGTCGCTTCTGAGCATACAGATTTACAAAAGCAATTAAGTGAACAATTATTCGCCTATTTAGATGAAGTTGGGGCAAGATACCCATCAAAAGACCCCGAGTATAGTTTGCAAAAAGAAGAAGCATATCTTAAGGAAATAGTAGAGAAGAAACTACCATCCTTAGAAAAACAAAGACTCCACTTTTTGTCTTCTGATTTTGACCCTAAAAATGATTGGTGGGGAAGTAAAGTAACCAATGACTAAGGTAATTGGTTGTATGATATAATTGCTTAAAAAAGAGCATATTAGAAAAAAGAGGTGATTTTCACCTCTTTTTTTTGTTCCATAGTCGCGCATTTCATCTTTTAACATAATATTTAGATGTAATAAATGGGTTTATATTGGCAACATATGGTTAAAGGATAAAATAGTACTAGTAAAGGTTAATAGTGTACTATAGTATAGAACAGTCCTTATTTAAGTTTGTTATAAGGCGTCCTAATGTCCATTTCTTATAATGATGTTACCTTGATAGTTTTTCTTTTATTAGAATAAATTTATATTAAATAATTGATTATCATTTTGTTATAATAAAAATCATAAAAACGGTTTTTATATTTAAGAGATAGTTTTTGAGTACGTTTTGTGTAATAGTACATTCATAAAACCTCAATTTTATTTAATTTGATCAAGTTTGTTCCGGACATTATTTTCAATTTTTTTTGTTTGCTACATTAAACAGCCAAAACAAAATGATAAAAAAGTGCTAACTTAACATTTAAGATAAGTTTATGATGAGTTTAATAAAAATTTAATAATCGAGTATAACCAACTAATCTCAACGACCAATTTTAAACTAAAATGAACAATTATGAAAAAAGAATTTAATGAACTATTAAGGAGGTGTTTCGTTTTGGGACTTTTCCTTATGTTTATGGGAATACAATACTCGTATGCTCAACAAACTATTACAGGTACCATAATTGATGAAAATAATTCACCTATCTTATGGAGCTAATATTGTAGTGAAAGGAACTACAAACGGAACCCAATCGGATTTTGATGGTAATTTCAGTATTACAGCATCACCAAACGATGTTTTGTCGGTATCCTATTTAGGCTATGCTGAGGAAAATATAACAGTAGGTGACCAATCTTCAATAACGGTTACACTTCGGGAGGATGCTAGCCTGTTAGATGAAGTAGTTGTTATAGGATATGGTACTGCAAAAAAAAGTGATGTAACGGGGGCGGTCGCTCAGGTAACTGCTAAATCTTTCGAGGATCAACCCTTAACAAGGGTTCAGGACGCATTGCAAGGTAGAGCAGCTGGTGTAACAGTTGCTGGTTCCGGACAATATGGCGCACCCACAAAGGTAAGAATTAGGGGGGTAAATTCAATAACAGGTAGCAATGACCCCTTGGTTGTAATAGATGGAGTTTTTGGAGGTGATTTAAGTACGATTAATCCAAATAATATCCAATCTATGGAGGTGCTAAAAGATGCTTCTGCTCTTGCAATTTATGGTTCAAGAGGTTCCAACGGAGTAATTTTAGTCACTACTAAGAAAGGTTCTGGAAAAGCGAAAGTTTCTTTTGATCAGTTTGTGTCTTTCTCAACGGTAGAAAAGAGGTTGTCAACATTAAGTTCAGCACAATTTGCACAGCTTGAAAATGAGGAATTTATTGCTAATCCAGTAAACGACCCTGTTGATGCCCCATATTCTGCCGGTCAGATCTCTGCTTTTGAGGCAAATCCAATTAGATACCAAGATTTAATATTTAAAACGGGTATTACCAACAACTCTCAACTATCAATTAGTGGAGGTAGTGATGATGGTGTACGGTATTTTCTTTCGGGAAATTATATCGATCAAACAGGAACCCAGATAACATCAAAATATAATCGGTACTCCTTTCGGTCTAATCTAAGTAAAGAATTTAGCGATAAATTTAGCCTTGCGGCGAATGTTACAGCAAGTAGGGAGACTACTGTAAATGATCAGGATGCCTTTAGTAGTGGTGATGGAAGTGGTATTTTAAGATCAATTACATGGGATCCGACAGCACCCGTTCGTGACACGGATGGGAACTATATATTAAGGTCACCAAGAGAGGTAGCTAATAATAATTACAACCCAATTAGGCGCTTGGAACTGAGTGATCATGAGTTCACTTCAGATCGATTGAATTTGACCTTAAATGGTAAATATAATTTCACGGACAACCTAAGCTATACTCTAATAGGTGCCGTCTCAACCATACATTCTAGTACCGAATCCTATCGTGTAGAAGGTGATTTTGAGGCAACTGGTTTCGTGAACATAGGGTATAATAACTTTAAAAACACCTCACATCAAATAAGTAATATTCTAAATTGGAATAAGGAATTCGGTAAAAACAGTTTAGATATTACGGGAGTTTATGAATTTCAGGGAGCTCGCGGACTTACCAATGGATATAATGTTTCTGATTTAAATGTCCCCGGACTTTATTTGGCGGATGATAGCAATGCCGAGAATTTCTTCAATTCAGGTAATCAGTCGGCAATTGAATCCTACTTAGGGCGTCTGCAATATAATTATGATGGTTTTGTTTACTTAACGGGCTCCATGAGGGTAGATGAATCTTCTAGGTTTTCCGAAGGAAATAGAACGGGTTATTTTCCTTCCGGGGCGATAGCCTTAAATTTTGGAAATAAGGATTTTATACAAAATAGCGGTGTTTTTTCTGCATTAAAACTTAGAGCGGGTTGGGGCAAAGTTGGAAACCAGAACATTAATGCTTCAGCTAGGTTTTCAACAAATAGTGGTACTGGACTTTATACTTTTGATGGAGTAACCTCAAATACAGGTGAAGTACAAGATCAAGAGGGTAATGGTGATTTGACATGGGAAACCACAACGCAAACCAATGTAGGTTTGGATTTTGGGTTTTTTAATAACCGATTAACAGGATCCATTGATTGGTTTAATAAGGATACAGAAGATTTACTACTTCAAACTATTGTCTATGGTACGTCTATTAGAAATTTTATTAATGCCGGTGAAGTAAATAACACAGGTATTGATTTCTCCTTATCGGCCGCCATTGTGCAGACGGATAATTTTAGTTGGGATGCCACATTTGCCCTCTCAAAGCTTAAAAATGAGGTTACGAGCTTATATGATGATACTGAATTTATAGTAGGAAATGCCGCCGGAATTGGAGGAGGAGGTATTCGTCTTAACGTAATTAAGGTGGGAGAACCATTAGGAACTTTTTGGGGATATGAATATCAAGGCACATGGAAAACCAATGATAATATACCAGTAGATGGTGATGGTAATCCTTTGTTTCAACCTTATGGTGATGCTAAATTTGCTTTAGACGAAAACAATGAACTGGAATTCAGAACAATAGGTAGTGGTCTGCCTGATATCACATTCGGCTTCAATAATACCTTTAACTATAAAAATTGGAATCTAAACATGTTTTGGAACGGTTCCTTAGGTTTTGATGTATACAACCAAGTTACTGGTACCATTAGCGGAAACGGAGGTAACAGAAGTAACCTTTCTCCAACTGTATATGATAGATGGACACCAGAAAATGAAACTGATATTCCAAGAGCTGGTACAGGAAATGTTTTGAACAGTTCACGTTGGGTTGAAAAAGGCGATTTTGTAAGATTGAGTAACCTAAAGTTAGGATATACTTTTGGTGAAGATATAATAAAAGGGGTAAGTAGTCTTCAGCTATATGTTAGCGCTTCAAACTTATTATTAATTACAGACTATAGTGGTTTCGACCCAGAAGTATCATCTAACGTTAGAACGTATACTGGCGAGACTGCTAATCCTGATGCCGGTGCTGGTATTGATGCAGGTGCCATGCCAAATCCAAGAACAGGAACCCTAGGTATGAAGCTGACATTTTAATAATTGAAGAATAGTATTTGTTATATATAAAGAAAAAAACATGAAAACAATAAATAGTAAAATAAGTTTAAAAAGTTCATCGCTTTATGCTGTGTTCTTTTTATGTGTGATGGGGTTAGTTCTTCAGGGATGCGCGAATTTAGATCCGGACCTTAGCGAGTTTGATACACCACCTGAATCTTTTGCAAGTTTAGATGATATGGATAAGGGAATTGGAGGTGTATACAGCCAAGTTACATTGGCTGCACGAATGACTACCTTTTATGCGCCGGCCTGGCAGGTGATGATATGACAACACACCGTGCTTTGAATAAAGCAGATTTCAGAGAATTTGATCAGCGGACTGTATTATCTTCTAATAATAGATTGTTGAGGAATTGGAATGCAATTTTTGATGCGGTAAATGCAATTAATGGCGTTTTGGAACGCTCAGAAGGTCTAATAGGGTTGGATAATATAGATCAAGAAATATTACAACGTCAAATTGGAGAAGCTTATTTTTTAAGAGGTGTTCTGTTTTATCAGTTGGCACGTGTGCACGGTAGAATTCCTTTACCTTTGACAAAGTTTCCTGACCCTGATATTTCAAGATCTTCATTAACTGAAGTATACGGTCAAATTGAATCAGATTTACAAGCTGCAGCAGATAGGTTGCCGGATATTTATCCAGGCGTTCTCTATGGAGCCCCTAGACCTAATAAAGGTTCGGCTAAAGCTTTTTTAGCCCGCTTGTATATGGATTGGGCAGGTTTTCCTAACAACGATACTGGTAAGTATGCCTTAGCGGCAAGTACCGCGAAAGAGGTAATAGATAATGCTGGATCTTATGGGTTTGGATTGGTAGATGATTTGGAAACTTTATGGACAGTAGCTGGTCGTTTTAATCAGGAATCATTATTCACATTGGCTTATTGTAAGGGATGCCCAAATAATAGCCTTGGTAACAGAAAATTTTCTAGATTGGGATTGCCAGCTGATTTAGGAGGGTGGAATGAAACTTTTGCTGAAATCAAGTTTTTCGAAGATTTTCCTGAAGGTCCAAGAAAAGAGGCCACCTATAGAACAGAGTTGGACTGGCAGTCGTTTAATGCTCAAAAAAGTCCAGTATTTAAAAAAATAACGGGCCCCGAAGGAGACTTAAACCCTAGTGATTTTATAACGGTTAGAAATGATTTTTTAATGCGCTATGCCGAAATTTTATTAATTTATGCAGAAGCCTCAGGTCTTTCTGGTAATGTAACGCCCGATGCTTGGGAAGCTATGAATATGATTCGGCGTAGGGCTGCTGGCTTGCCTTATGCAATTCCGGATGCTGCCATAGATATTACGTCTGGTGATATTGCAGAATTGGCATTCACAGAAAGTAAATGGGAGTTTGCAGGGGAATATAAAAGGTGGTTTGATTTAATGAGAAGAGAAAAAGTATCTGAGGTACTGTCTGTAAGAGATGATGTAAGTGGACCAGTTCCTGAGCACAACCCAATTATTGGTAGTCTTGAAACGAGTAACTATCTGGCGCCGATTCCAGCTGATGCAGTAGCAAGAAATCCAAATTTGGCAAACTAAGAAGTTGAGTTAGTTTTTAATCAAGACGGCAAGGTTTCTTCGGAGGCTTTGCCGTTTTTTAATTTAGGTCATTATTTACATTGACCGATTAATACAGGTAATAGGCTAAAAATCTTCGTATTTTTAGAATATCTATTAAGTTGATAATAAAATAATCAAGGGTAATTTATGAGATGTTATCTTACTGTTTTTGGAGTGTTCTTTTTGCTTCTTTCATGCAATCAATCAACCAAGGAAAATGACGTTGAACAGCCTTCTAAAAAAAAATCACCTAAACTATTTAGGGAAGTATCTTCTGAGCTTTCAGGTATTGATTTTGTCAATCATTTAGAAGAGTCATTAGAATCTAATTATTATCAATACATGTACACCTACATTGGTGGTGGTGTTGCTGTTGGTGATTTGAACGATGATGGTTTTGATGATATTTATTTCACATCCAATTCATCAGAAGATAAATTATATCTAAACACAGGCAATCTTAATTTTAAGGATGTTACGGAATCAGCCGGAATAGAACAGCGCCCGGGTTTTAATACCGGGGTTACTATGGCCGATGTAAATGGAGATGGCCTTTTGGACATCTATGTTTCAAGAGGTGGATGGCAAGATGATGGTAATAAATTTAAAAATCTCCTCTACATAAATAATGGGCCTTCAGGCGATGCCGGAGTGTCATTTACAGAACGAGCAGAAGAATTGGGTCTTGCTGATGCCAATAGAACTATTCAGGCTACTTTCTTTGATTATGATAAGGATAACGATTTGGATGTGTATGTGTCAAACACACCGGATATTACGAGTAGATCAGAAATAATCGATTTAAACAAAACTCAAAAAGACCCTAAAAGTTTAGAGCTTAAAGGTAGTGATAAGCTCTATGAAAATGATGGTACAGGACATTTTACGGATGTATCCAAAAAAGCTGGTTTACTCTATGACATTGGCTTTGGACTTAATCCGCAAGTTGGTGATTTAAATAATGACGGTTGGGATGATATTTATATCAGTAATGATTTCAACGTGCCCGATTTGGCTTATGTAAATAATGGTGATGGAACTTTTACCGAGTCACGTGATAAGCTTTTCAAGCATATGTCGTTCAATAGTATGGGTAGTGACATGGCTGATATAGATAATGATGGCCTTTTGGATTTAATGACTTTGGATATGAACCCGCAAGATTACGTGCGGTCTAAAACTACTATGGCCATGACGTCTATAGCAGATTTTGAAAGTATGGTAGAGAAGGGGTATCACCATCAATACATGCACAATATGTTACAGGTCAATAACGGAAACGGCACTTTTAGCGAAATCGGGAATATGGCTGGGATTGCCAATACGGACTGGAGTTGGGCTCTATTATCGGCAGATTTTGATTTGGACGGTTTTAATGATGTTTACGTTACTAATGGTGTGTATAGAGATGTTATTGACCGCGATAAGAACAATGAAATTTTAGAAATTTTAAGAACGAATAAAAGAAAGCCCACAGCAGAAGATTTTTTAAAGTTTGCTCAGATGCTTCCGCAGCAAAAATTGAAGAATTTCTTTTATCGGAATAAAGGAGATTTGACATTTGAAGACACAAGTGAATCATGGGTAGAAAGTGAACCTTCTTTCTCAAACGGAGCGGCGTATGCAGATTTTGATAATGATGGCGATTTGGATATCGTGGTGAATAATATAAATGATAAGGCTACTTTTCTAGAAAATAGGGCTATTGATAACCAACGTAAATACTATTTAGAGCTAGATTTGGTTGCTGCCGGAAAGAATACTTTTGGAGTAGGCACAACAGTAAATTTGTACTTTGAAGACGGTACAAAACAAACGCGGCAAGTTACACCAACAAGAGGTTTTCTATCATCGGTTCCAAACTCTCTTTACTTTGGTCTAGGTAAACATTTGAACGTAAAACGGATGGAGGTTATTTGGCCTGACGGAAAAATTCAGGAATTGGAAGATGTAGACGCCAATCAATCTTTACAGTTAAATTATCGCTTTGCGGAAACCAAAGTAAAAGAAGAAAATAAGGCCCATTTACTTTTTACTAAAGTCACTTTTGATAACCGTCATTCGGACCCTTACTTTAACGATTTTGATTTACAGATTTTACTACCTCATAAATTGTCGCAATTAGGTCCTTCCTTGGCAAAGGCCGATATTAATGGAGACGGGGAAGAGGACGTTTTTATAGGAGGAGGAAAAGACCAACCTGGGCAACTTCTTGTAAGCCGGTCAAATTCATTTCAAAAGACGAGTTCACCTGCTCTTGTAGAGGATAAGTCTTATGAAGATGTTGGGGCTACTTTTTTTGATGCGGATGGCGATGGAGACAATGACCTTTACGTAGTTAGTGGGAGTTATGAGTTTAAGGAGAACCCTAGGATGTTGGTAGATAGGTTATATCTTAACGATGGTAAAGGTAATTTTGAAAAAGCTGAAAATGCTATTCCAGAAGTAGGTATTTCGGGTTCTGTAGTGGTTCCTTCTGATTATGATGGGGATGGAGATATAGATTTATTTATTGGCGGAAGACTCATTACCGGTAAATATCCGCACCCAGCAAGTAGTTTATTGCTGGTAAATGATGCAGGTAAATTTACTATTGAAAATGAAAACCTTGCTCCGGGATTACAAGGTTTAGGTCTAGTCACTGATGCCAAATGGGTAGACATCAATAATGACCAAAAAGTTGATTTGGTTGTGACTGGTGAGTGGATGGGAATTCAAGTATTTCTTAATAAAAACAATAAACTAGAACGTAGTGATGCATATCCTGAATTGGCAAATGCCGTAGGTTGGTGGAACGAACTCTTAATAGATGACGTAGATGGCGACGGGGACAAAGATATTGTTGCAGGGAACTTGGGCTTAAATTCTAAGTTTCATACTTCTTATGAGAAACCATTTGAAATCTATACATCGGATTTTGATATGAACGGGTCGGAAGATGTTATACTGGCAAAAGAATACCATGGCAAACAAGTTCCTGTTAGGGGTAAAGGTTGTATGACCCAGCAATTACCACATCTGGCGCAAACTATACCAACATATACAGATTTTGCTAGTAAGGATTTAAAAGGTATTGTTGGAGAGGGACTTCAAACAGCACTTCATTACAAGGCAACAGAATTTAGGTCAGGAATATTTATAAACAACGGAGATAAATTTAGTTTTCAACCATTTGAAAATAGAATTCAAATAGCACCGATCAATAGTATATTGTTCCAAGATTTTGATAACGATGGTTTAAAAGATTTGTTATTGGCGGGCAACAATTACCAATCTGAGGTTGAAACTACGCGTTCGGATGCAGGAATAGGTAATTTTCTTAAAGGAAATGGTAAAGGCGAGTTTGAAGCAATTTCAAGTTTAAAGTCAGGTTTTTTTGCTGATAAGGATGTTCGCAATATGACTACTTTACATACGAAAGCAGGAAGTTTTATACTGGTGGTCAATAATAATGACAAGCATGATTTATTCAAAGTAAAAACAGCTACTAATTAAAACATGAGATTGCCAATAAGGAATATATTACTTTTTGGATTTTTCTTTTTTGCTTTGTACGGCAACAAGTCGGTTAAGTGCGCAGCAAAATTCCGAAAAGAAACATGATTCTCTGGCCGATGTTTTTTTTAATAAAACGAAAAAGTTAAGGCGTGATAATCCGGATAGTGCTTTAGTTCTACTAGAGTCTAAACACGAGGAATTCTTACAAAAAGGAGACACGGTAAATGCCGTAAAAGCCTTGCTGGAAATGCCATATATTTATGGTCAACATGTAGATTATACTAAATCTTATGATACGCTTTGGTTCGCTTTATTTTTAGCGGATAAGGCTAATAATGATGAGCTAAAAGCTTCTGTGTACAATTGGCTGGGCAGACTGTATAGCTTTTTTAAGCGGAAAGATGAGGCCTTGGAATATCTGCAGACCTCTCTTGATATTAATCGTAAACTGGTTGAAAAAGGCCAGTTGCAGAAAGCAGATTTAGTACGAAACTACTATTTACTTAGCGCAACACATAGAGTGTTGAATCAACCAGAAATGGCAAAAGTTTATCTAGATAGTTGTT
Source organism: Zobellia laminariae (assembly GCF_030553095.1). Lineage (GTDB taxonomy): Bacteria > Bacteroidota > Bacteroidia > Flavobacteriales > Flavobacteriaceae > Zobellia > Zobellia laminariae. Next base: position 3,734,716 of record NZ_CP130738.1, read on the forward strand.
TTGTTAATTATGCATCTACCAATGGTCAGTTACCTATGGCTTACCTTCATTTTGAAAAAGCGTTTCAATTATCGGTGAACGACAAAAATGAAGAAGCATTGCAATTATTAGAGGAGTTAGAGCCTTGGTTTATTGAAAATAGACCGTCCTATTTAGTTTTGGTTTATTCTGATATGGGTGATGTATATGCAAATCTATCTAACTATAAACAGAGTAAAACCTATTATGAAAAAGCCTTGGAAGTGTCAAGGAAATATAACAGTCATGTTGATTTTTCATCTTTAGTTCATGAGAAATTAGCCAATCTGTTTGAAGCGCATGGCGAGTTTGAAAAAGCTTTTAAAAATCAAAAAAAAGCTAGAGAGATCGATGCTCAATTTTTTGATAGTAGAACAGCAATAAACCAAAGCCTGTTAGAAATTAAAGACGAGTTTAGGATTGAAAAAGAAAATCAAGAACGGTTAGTACAACAGCAGCGTTTGGAAAAATTAGAACAAGCAGATGAAATTTCTTTTCTACAACGTATTATTTTATTAGGCTCCCTTATTTTCTTGATAATCATAGGGATAGGTTTCTTTCAATATATGCGGACAAAACATCTAGCTGAAAAGCAACTTTTAAGAAAAAATAAGCAGTTAGAAATTAAAAAGGGGAAAGAACTTTTAGCATTAAAAAACAAAGAATTAGCGGTTACTGCTTTGCAAATGGTTGAAAAAGATGAATTTCTAAAGGATATTGCAGACAGATTAAAAGAGGTGGAAGGCACCACAGAAAAACCAGAAATAAAGCAAGTGCTCAAATCTATTTCTCATAATAGATCAGATAATTGGAAAGAGTTTAGGCTGCGGTTTACGGCGGTAAATGAAACTTTTTATCATAAGATTACCACCATGTATCCAAAACTCAGCCAAGCTGATCAGAAAATATGTGCCCTTATAAAATTAAATTTCTCCAGTAAGGAGATGTCTAGGCTTCTTGGTATTTCTGTAGAATCTGTTCATACTACAAGGTATAGAGTACGAAAAAAGATGAAATTGGAGAGAGGCGTGAATTTGGAAGAATATATTTCATCGCTCTAGTAATTAGATTATTGTAAGTCAAATTGAAAGAACTACTTACAATTTTAGGAAAAACACTAGTAAAGGTGTTAAATTGCGGCAATATTCTGTGTAATGAAGAAAGAGAAGGTAGAGTTAAAATCAACTTATAATGTCCCAAATTTAGAAAGAGGACTATCTATTATAGAACTATTGGCCACTCAGCCAAAAGGCCTTACTCTGGCAGAAATTATTGAAAAACTATCAATTGCCAAGTCTAGTGCTTTTCGCATTGTAAGTACTTTAATATTTAAAAATTACCTTCAAAAGAACGAGACCACCAAAAAAATAACTCTTTCTAGGAAGATGTTAACGCTCGGTATTTCTTCAATGAACGAGCAAAGTTTAGTAGAGCATTCCATAGATGTTATGCGTGCTGTAAGAGACGAGCTTAAGGAATCTGTTATGTTAGGTGTGTTATTAGGCTCTACAGGAACTATTTTGGAGCAAGTGCCATCTTCATATCCGGTAAAACTTTTTGTGGAGTAAGGTACTCAGTTTGATCTTCACAGCTCTGTAGGAGGTAAATGTATATTAGCAAACATTCCTAGTGAAGAAGCAGATGAAGCTTTAAGGGGTAAAACTCTAACCAAGTATACAGAGAATACCATCACCTCTAAAAAGGAGTTTAAGGCAATGCTAAAAGAAGTTAAGAGCAAAGGTTATGCTATAGATAATAGCGAAGACATTCAAGGGATCAATTGTGTAGGAGCTCCAATTTTCAATGAACACGGTTACCCGGTTGCAGCACTGTGGATTACTGCTCCCTATGGTAGATTGCCAGCTTCGCAATTTGAGAGTAAAGGCAAGATTATTCAGAAGTATGCCATGAAAATTTCCACAAAATTAGGGTATCTGACCCAATCCTTATAGTCAATTCTTTATTTTTCATTAAATAAGTTCGCTCACTTCAATGTGTAAGTGAACTAGTTGATTATGGCCGTATTTAGGTCATGAAATAGCCTATTTTAATAGGTCTACGTCGGTATGAGCGCTATCACCGGTTTGTAGTCAAAATCTTCATTTTGATTTTTTCAAGGGTACTTGTGAAAGAAATCTTAAAAAAACACATATAAATAATATCGATATATCAATATTTTGTATATTTTTGGTTCAAATAAGAAACTAGTTTCATATTTGAATAAAAAGGACACCTTATGGAAGCAACTATTTTTAAAGAAGAGAATGCTCTTGGTACTACGCAAAATGGTGTAGGAGTGTTTGAAAATGGAGAACTACGCATAAAAGTTGATTTTATTGATAATGGCGGAACTGACGTATCAGTTTATAATGAAGTCTTTAGCAAGGGACTAAATATGCCAGCTATTCTACTAGGGGCGTTAAATTCATTAGGACTGAAAATTAAAGTTTTAGAAACTGAGGCTGATAATAGTTTGACCAAGCGTTTCAAAATTTTTAAAGACCAGGCCGAAAATAAAACGGTATTAAAGAACGTCACGAAGAGAAAAATTTTATTCGAAAAGAAGGTTTCAGAATTTTCATCACTACATGCACGAGACAAAGATTTTTTAAATAGGATTACTACTTATATGGAAGAAAATATGTCTGATGATACCTATTGGGTAGATGACCTTTCTTTTGATATGAATACTAGTAGGTCTACTTTTTTTAGAAAATTAAAAAAACTTACGGGTCACGCACCAAAAGATTATATGAGAAATATAAGATTGCTCAGGGCTGGTGAATTACTTGAAAAAGGACAGTTGCGTATTGCAGAGGTTAGTTATCAAGTTGGCTTTAGTGATCCTAATTATTTTAGTAAATGTTTCAGAAGGTTTTACGGCACATCACCATCTGATTATAGTGTGTTAAGTAACGCTAGTTAAAACACGAAATCCTTATATTTAAACTTAGATCTAGTAACCGTAATTATGAACAAATATTCACATTTTTTAATTTTTGCTGCCGTACTGGTTTCTGCATGCAATTCTCCCAAAACTACTAATGAAATGAAATCTACTTCAGATAATGATGAGAAGGTGACATTTACCGCCGAGCAAATTGACCACCTTGGTATTACGGATACCAATCATTTAAGTGCTGCATCAAAAAGAGCACTGAAATGGCCAACAGATTTGGGGAACGAATGGTTTATTCAGTTTAACGGACTGGAGCCATTAAAAGGAGATTTGGCATATGAAGAAGGAGTTGTTCGTCGTGATCCGAGTGCTATAATTATGGAGGATGGCAAGTACTATGTTTGGTATACCAAAAGTACAGGCCCAACTCAAGGTTTTGGAGGTGATATAGAAACCGAAAAAGTATTCCCTTGGGACCGTTGTGATATCTGGTATGCCACTTCAACAGATGGTTGGACATGGAAAGAAGAGGGGCCTGCAGTAACTAGAGGAGAAAAGGGTGCTTATGATGATCGTTCTGTTTTTACAGTAGAAATCATGAAATGGGAAGATAAATATTATCTAAGCTACCAAACGGTGAAGTCACCATATAATGTGCGTGTTAAAAATCAAGTTGGATTGGCATGGGCAGATTCTCCAAACGGACCTTGGACTAAAAGTAAGGAGCCTATTTTGAGTCCTGCTGATAATGGAGTTTGGAAAGGTGAGGAGCAAGATCGTTTTGCCGTAATTAAAAAAGGGGATTTTGATAGTCACAAGGTACATGACCCATGTATTTTACCGTATAAAGGAAAGTTCTATTTATACTACAAAGGAGAGCAAATGGGTGAGCAGATTACTTTTGGCGGAAGACAGATTCGTCACGGTGTAGCTATTGCAGATAAACCTGAAGGCCCATATATAAAATCGCCTTATAACCCAATAAGTAATAGTGGCCATGAAATTTGTGTTTGGCCATATGACGGGGGCATTGCAGCATTAATTACTACAGATGGTCCTGAGAAAAATACAATTCAGTGGGCGCCAGACGGTATCAACTTTGAAATTAAATCTGTAATTCCAGGCGTAAACGCGCATGCTATAGGTCTAAACAGAACTGCCGATGTGGAGAAAGAACCAACGGAAATCTTAAGATGGGGTTTGACGCATATTTATAATAATGGAGATTACCAGAGTATTATGCGTTTTTCTTCGGAAAGAAAGACACGTCACGTGGCAAAAGGAGTAAAAAAATAATAGAGAAATATACTTAATGAAAGCAACAGTTTACAAAGGAAACAAAACGTTTTCTGTAATAGAGAAGGAGATTGAGCAGCCTGCAAATGGTGATGTTAGAATAAAAGTAGCGTACTCTGGTGTATGTGGTACAGATGTGCACATCTACCATGGTATGATGGATAAAAGGGTAGCTATGCCTCAGACAATCGGTCATGAAATGTCTGGTGTAATTGATGCAGTTGGTGAGGGTGTAGAAGATTATAAAGTAGGGGACAAGGTAGTTGTTCGTCCGTTAGATGACCGTAAGGTAAAAGCTTCGGACAAGGGATTCAATCATATTTGTGAAGAATTAAAATTCATTGGTATTGATAGTCCGGGTTCTATGCAACAATATTGGAACGTACCTTCATTTGTACTTCATAAATTAAAAGCGGAAACCGATTTAAAATTGGCCGCATTAATAGAGCCATTATCTGTTGCTACGCATGATGTTCGTAGAAGCGGATTGGTTGCTGGTGAAACTGCAGTTGTTTTGGGTGGTGGACCAATAGGTCTTCTGGTAGCAATGGTTGCCAAAGATGTGGGGGCCAATGTTATTATTTCAGAGGTGAACGAAAAACGTATTGCCAAAGCTAAATCTATGGGGTTACATGCTGTAAACCCTATGAAAGTTGATTTGGTAGAATATGTAAAAGAACAAACGGACAACCGTCGTGCAGATGTTGTTTTTGAAGTGGCCGGTGTACAACCTGCTTTAGATATCATGTGTGAAGTTGCTGGTATTCGCGGTAGAATATTGATGGTGGCCATTCACGGAGAGAAAAAACCTGTAGACCTTTTCAAATTTTTCTGGAAAGAACTTAGCTTAATTGGTGCTCGTGTTTATGAGAAGGAAGATTATGAGAAGTCAATTCAATTAATTACAGAGAACAAGCTTCCTTTTGAAGATATGATCACGGATGTACAGCCGTTGACGAATATTCAACAAGTTTTTGAGAACATAGATAATAATCCTGATGGTATGAAAGTACTAATGGATTGTCAACAATAATCACGAGAAACAACGCATAAGAAAATGAGCATATTAAATCAATTTGGCCTAAAAGGTAAAACGGCTTTAGTAACAGGTTGTAAAAGAGGTATTGGAAAGGCAATGGCCGTAGCATTGGCAGAAGCCGGAGCAGATATTATTGGGGTTAGTGCTACTTTAGAGAAGCATGGTAGCATGGTGGAGCAAGAAGTTGAGGCTACCGGAAGAAAATTTAAAGCATACGCCTGTGATTTTGGTAATAGAGATTCACTGTATGAGTTTATAAAGGAAGTGAAAAGCGACTTCCCCGTAATTGATATTTTGGTCAACAATGCGGGAACTATTCTTCGTGCTCCAGCAGTTGAGCATTCTGATGAATACTGGGATAAGGTTATTGAAATAAACCAAACTGCGCAATTCATTTTAACCCGTGAAATAGGTAAGGAAATGGTAGCGCGTGGTGAAGGTAAAATTATTTTTACGGCTTCATTATTAACTTTCCAAGGTGGTATTACAGTACCTTATGGTTATGCGGCTAGTAAAGGTGCGATTGGCCAGATGACTATGGCATTTGCAAACGAATGGGCAGGTAAAGGTGTTAATGTAAATGCAATAGCACCAGGTTATATCAGCACGGATAATACGGAGGCATTGAGAAACGACCCAGAAAGGTCTGCATCTATTTTATCTAGAATACCAGCTGGTAGATGGGGTAAACCAGAAGATTTTGCAGGACCTATCGTCTTTTTAAGTTCAGATGCGGCGGCTTATATGAGTGGCGTTACCATGTTGGTAGACGGCGGTTGGATGGGTAGATAAGTATCTTAAGACTGAGTAAAAAAATCCAATAAATAAATACTGAAAAATGAAATTGCCAAGACAGGTATTCTTGTTCTTAGTGTCCTTTTTTGCGCTTATAAATGGCTGGGCACAAGACAAACCAAACATCGTTTTTATACTATCTGATGACGCAGGTTATGCAGATTTCGGATTTCAGGGAAGCAAAGAATTTAAAACTCCTGAACTGGATAAATTCGCCAAAAATTCGGTGCTCTTTACCCAAGCTTATGTTTCTGCGGCAGTATGTGGGCCGTCAAGGGCTGGGCTCCTGACTGGAAAATATCAGCAGAAATTCGGTTTTGAAGAGAATAATGTACCTATGGTTTGATGAGTAAAAACGGAATTACCGGAGACGATATGGGGCTTCCGTTAGATCAGAAAATAATGGCAGATTACCTTAAAGAGCAAGGTTATAAAAAACAGCTGTTTTTGGAAAATGGCATTTAGGTAATGCAGACCGTTTTCATCCTACTAAAAGAGGTTTTGATGAGTTTTATGGTTTCCGCGGAGGCGCAAGAAGTTATATGCCTTACGGAACGGAAAATCAACTTACAAGAAATGAGGATAGGTTGGAAAGAGGTTTTGGGGAGTATGAAGAATATGAAGGTTACCTAACGGATGGATTGGCAGACGAGGCTATTTCCTTTATGGAACGAAACCAGAAGAACCCGTTTTTTATTTACCTAGCTTTTAATGCGGTACACACGCCAATGGAAGCAAAGGAAGAGGATTTGGCAAAAGTGCTGGGCCTTACGGGCAAGAGAAAAACATTAGCTGCTATGGCCATTGCCATGGATAAAGCCTGTGGCAAAGTTTTAAACCGAATTAAGGAATTGGGTCTGGATAAAAACACGCTTATTGTTTTTACAAATGATAATGGCGGACCGTCTGATGCAAACGAATCATCTAATAATCCATTAAGTGGTACTAAAGCGAATCATTTGGAAGGTGGCATTCGGGTTCCTTTTTTAATGTCATGGCCAGGAAAGTTAAAGCCAAATACCGTTTATGGCAACCCAATCAGTACACTAGATTTACTACCAACTTTTATTACTGCAGCGGGTGGTAATGTAAGTAATATTAAAGGTTTAGACGGTGTGAACCTTATTCCTTTCCTAACGGAGAATACAACAGAAAAACCTCACGAAACTTTGTATTGGAAAAAAGAGGCTAGAGGAGCTGTTAGGCATAACGATTGGAAACTGGTTCGTTTTCCTGATCGCCCGGCGGAACTCTACAACATTAAAGAAGATATTTCAGAGGTGAACGATTTGGCCGCTGAGCACCCAGAGAAAGTGCGGGAGCTTTATAAAATGCTTTTTAATTGGGAGCTCACTTTGGAGCGACCACTTTGGCAATTAGAAAGAAGATTTGAAGGCAAAGCAGCCGAAAGAATGGATACATATAGAAAACATAAATCATAAAAGATCATGTCAGCAATTAAAGAATACCAACTATTTATAGACGGAAAATGGGTGACATCTACGTCTGGAGAAACCATTGACATTGTAAATCCAACTACTGAAGAGATAGTTGCAAGAGTACAGAATGGAACAGTAGAAGAGGCTCAGCAAGCATTAGAAGCTGCTGATAAGGCTCAAAAGGAATGGAAGAAATTGCCTGCTCGTTCCCGTGCTGATTTATTATACAAATTAGCAAATGAAATAAAAGCGAACTCAGATTACTTGGCCGAACTTTTGGTTAAGGAGCAAGGTAAATTGTTGAAAGTTGCCAAAGGTGAAGTTGCAGTTACGGCTTCATTTATTGAGTATGCTTGTGAAGGCGCCAGAAGAATTGAAGGAGATATTATTCCTTCGGATAACCCTAATGAGCAAATCTGGATTCAGAAAATACCTCGTGGAGTTGTTGTTGCTATTACAGCTTGGAACTTTCCTTTGGCATTGGCCGGTCGTAAATTAGGACCTGCTTTAGTGGCTGGAAATACAATCGTTATAAAACCAACTTCTGAAACACCATTGGCAACTCTTGAGTTGGGTAATTTGGCTAAGAAAGTAGGTATTCCAGATGGAGTTATTAATATCTTGACAGGTCCAGGTAGGGCTATGGGTAATGCTCTTGTTGAAAGTCCTATTACTAAAATGGTGACCATGACAGGTTCTACGCCAGTTGGTCAGTCCATAGCTAGAGCTGCAGCACAAAATCTTACGCATGTTCAGTTGGAACTTGGAGGAAAAGCTCCTTTCATTGTTTTTGAAGACGCAGATATAGATGCTGCTGTGGACTCTGCTTTACACTCTCGTTTTGATAACTGTGGACAGGTTTGTACCTGCAATGAAAGAATGTATGTGCATGAGGGTATTTATGATGCTTTTATGGAAAAATTCATCGCCAAAACAAAGGCTATAAAAGTAGGTGACCCAATGTTGGCGGAAACTGATATGGGACCTAAAGTAAATGCAGCAGAATTGAAGCATATGGAGCATTTAGTTGCTGTCAGTCTTGAAGAAGGTGCTACATTGGCTACAGGTGGTAAAAAACCAGAAGGAAGCGCTTTTGAAAAAGGATATTGGTTTGAACCAACAGTATTGACCAATGTAACCCAAAATATGACCATTGTTCACGAAGAGTCTTTTGGACCTATTCTACCAGTTTTAAAATTCAAAACTTTTGATGAAGTGGTTGGGTATGCCAATGACTGTGAATACGGACTTGCGGCTATGATATTTACCAACGACATGAGCACTATAATGAAGTGTAACGATGAGCTTGAGTACGGCGAGATATATGTAAACAGAGGTCATGGGGAGCAGCATCAAGGTTTTCATAACGGTTACAAATTAAGTGGTTCTGGTGGTGAAGACGGTAAGTACGGTTTTGAACAGTACATGGAGAAAAAGACATTTTACATTAGACATAAGGCATAGATGAGTACACGTATAAAATCGGTTGAGTGTAAGTTGTTCCGAGTTCCGTTACCGGAAGTCATGAACGATGCTAAACATGGAGACCATACGCATTTTGAGCTAATCACTTCTACTATTACTTTAGAAGATGGTAGCACTGGAACCGGATATACCTATACCGGTGGAAAAGGTGGAAATGCCATTAAGGCGATGGTGGATTATGATATTGCACCTGCTTTAATAGGCAAGGATGGTACAGATGTAGAGGGAATCTATGATTTTCTTGAATGGCATATGCATTATGTGGGTAGAGGGGGCATTGTATCTTTTGCCGTTTCTACGATTGATATTGCATTATGGGACATCCGTTGTAAAAAAGCAGAAAAACCACTTTGGCAAATGGCCGGTGGAGCGGGTAATACCTGTAAAGCGTATTGCGGTGGAATAGATTTACAGTTTCCTATTCCTAAACTTTTAAAGAATATGGAAGGGTATTTGGCGGCTGGTTTCAATGCGGTCAAAATTAAAATCGGTCGTGAAAATCTAGACGAGGATATTGAACGCATAAAAGCAGTGCGAGAATTTATTGGTCCGGATATCACGTTCATGGTAGATGCCAATTATTCTATGACTGTCGAAAAAGCTATTGAAGCCATTAATCGCTTTAAGGAATATGATATCACATGGTTTGAAGAACCTATCATTCCGGATAATTATATAGGCTTTTCACAAATTTCAGATGCAACGGGCTTTCCGTTGGCTATGGGTGAAAACCTACATACCATTCATGAATTTGAGTATGCTATGGATCAGGCAAAACTATCTTTCGTACAACCTGATGCTTCTAACTGTGGCGGTATTACAGGTTGGTTGGCAGCTGCACGATTAGCAGATAAACATAACATTCCGGCTTGTTCCCACGGTATGCAGGAGCTACACGTAAGTCTAGTGTCTGCGCAACCTAATTCTGGTTGGTTAGAGGTACATAGTTTTCCTATTGACCAGTATACTACTAGACCATTGGTTGTTGAGAACCACCTTGCTGTGGCACCAGATTCAAAAGTGGGAGTGGAGTTTGATTGGGAGAAATTAGCTCCTTATCAATCCAAATAAAACATCGAATTAAAACATTTCAAAACGCTTACGAAAATGAAAACAACGCAAACGGATTTCGGTGTACTTGAAGGAGAAGCTATTCACCAATATACCTTAGAAAATGATAATGGGGTAAGCGTAAAAATCTCTACTTATGGTGCTACCATAACTTCAATTCTCCTACCGAATAAGGATGGGAAAATAGAAGAAATTGTTTGTGGTTTTGACACGTTTGAAAGTTATTTTTCTGATGACTACAAAGCTAATGCTCCTTATTTTGGAGGAACTGTAGGTCGTTATTGCTCACAAATAAAAGATGCTAAATTTTCTTTGAACGGAAAGGAATATGAATTAGCAAAAATTGTAGGAGACAATAACCTTCATGGAGGTAAAGTTGGTTTTGATAAGAAAATATGGAAAGTGAATTCGTTTTCTAATGAATTAGCTACTGTTCAAATGGAACTAAAAAGTAAACACCTTGAAGAGGGTTTTTGGCAGTAATATTACGGTTCAGGTGACTTTCTCATTAACAAACGAGAACGAACTTAAAATACAGTATGGCGCAATAACCGACCAAGACACGCCTTTCACTATTACGAATCACTCGTATTTTAATCTTTCAGGATTTGCAGAAAATGTTGAGGGTCACTCCGTAATGATAAAGTCAAGTACCAAACAAGTTTGGGATGAGACAGGTGCAGCAACGGGAGAAAATGTTTCTGTTGTTGGCAAAGCCGATGATTTACAATCTGCTAAGACCATAAAAGAAGTTCATGAGGCTATGGGAGATGGTTTTGAACATTTTTATCTTTTTGAGGATAAAGGGTTTGAGTTGGATAAAGTAGCAGAGATAACAGAGCCCAAAAGCGGGCGTTCTGTGGAAGTTTTTACCACAGAACCTGGAATGTTATTGTACACAGGTAAATATACTTCTGATGAGCTACAGCGGGAATCAGGATTACAATACGGGAAATACCGTGGTTTCTGTTGTGAAACGCATCGCTACCCGAACGGAATGAATATTAAGAACGCTCCTAAGAGTATTTTAAAAGCGGAAGAATCATATGACAGTACTACTATTTTTAAATTCAACTGGTAAATAAAATTGGGTCATGTACACTAGACCTTAATTAAATATTCAAATTATGACCGAAGGAGTATTATTGGCAATTTTCGCCGGATTAATGTTGGGCCTTTACGCCCTTCCTGAAAAGTTTACAAAGGACTTTAAATATGAAAATACATGGAGTCTCTTTTTTCTCCTGACCATGTTTGTTGTGCCTATTATTGCTTCGGTAACCCTAATTCAAGGGTTTGGAGAGATTTTTGGAAATATGCCAACTGATATCTGGGTAAAAATGGGACTTACCAGTTTTCTTTGGGGTATTGGAGTTATGATGTGGAGTAAGGCAATTAACCATATTGGCCTTTCGCTTGGTTTCTCCATCTTTATAGGTACTATTATATTGGTAGGTTCACTCTTACCATTCATTGAGGACGGGTTACCACCATCAAACGTATTGACCTTTATTTTAGTCGGTATTCTGGTAGTTTTATTAGGGGTTATCTTAAACGGGAAAGCAGGTCTTACCCGTGAAAAGGATGAAGCCAAAATAGAATCTAAAGATGGTACATCGGCTAAAGGTTCTATGGTTACCGGTATTATGATTGCCGTTGTTGGCGGTCTATTGGCAACAGGTTTTAGTTACGCTAATGCAGCAGGACGGCCTTATTTACATGAAGCGAGTATTGCTCAGGGTAATGCCGATTGGATTACTGCTGTGGCGGTAATGTTTCCTATTTTCCTTAGTGGAGGTATTGTAATGACAGCTTATTTTCTTTGGCAATTAAACGTCAAAAAAGCTTGGGGAGATTTCAAAACACCTGCCTTCGGAAAGAATTTGTTCCTTATTCTAATAATGGCAGTTTTTCATTATGCGGCATCCGCTCTTTTTGCATATGCTGCCTTTAAATTGGGAGCTTCCGGTAACACCGTAGGCTATGCTATTTTCAACACCTCTGCCGTGGCGACCGCTATAGTTAGTGGTTTGATTACCAAAGAATGGGTAAGTGCATCACCAAAAGCAAGGAACATGTTATATGGTGGTCTTGCTTGTATGATTGCAGGAATTGTAATAGTTGCTTATGCAAATGGCTTGGGGTAAAACAACTCCTCAATTGAAAATATAAAAAGTAAATTTTTAGTAGTTAGCCCAGTTGTTATTAGCTTTTCAATTGGGCTTTTTTGATTCATATAGTAAACGATAAGCTTATGAAAAATTGTCTTTTATGTCTTACATTAATTGGTTATTTGTTAATCTCTTGCAATAATGATAATCCATCCAAAAACCATCTAGCACAGGTATCCACGGATTTTAATTTCAATTGGCAGTTTCAGTTGGTGGATACTACAGGGAATACAGCTGAATGGAAAAGTGTTAGGCTTCCACATGACTGGAGCGTTGAAGCTTCTTTTGATTCGATTAATGGAGAAGGAGCTACGGGGTATCTTCCCGGAGGTACGGGATTATATCAGAAAAAATTCCCACTTCAATTACAACCAGATGAGAAAGCATACATTTTGTTTGATGGCGTTTATAATAACTCAGAAGTAGTTTTAAACGGAGAAAAAGTTGGTATTCATCCGTATGGGTATTCTCCTTTTTACTTCGATATTTCATCTTATTTAAATACGGAAAAGGATTCGAATTTAATCGAGGTGAAAGTAGATAGAACCCGTTATGCAGATAGTCGCTGGTATACAGGTTCGGGTATTTATAGGGATGTAAAACTATTGGTGAAGAATAAATTGCACATACCTATTTGGGGTGTATTCGTGACCACCCCAAAAATAGAAGAGAAGACGGCAGAAGTATCTGTTTCAGTTCAAATTAAGAATGATTTTCCAGAGGATAAAAAAGTAGAACTGCGAACGGAGATTTACAATCAAGAAGGACAAAAGGTAAATGACGATACAACCCCTATTGAAACTCAAGGGAATAGCCAAACGGTTGCATTGCAGTCCGTGTCTATTGAAAATCCCGTTTTGTGGGATGTTGATAATCCTTACCGCTACAAAGCGGTAACTTCAATTCTTTATGAAGGTGAAATCATAGACCAGCAAGAAACTGTTTTTGGCGTGCGGTCCATCCGTTTTGATGCTAATGAAGGGTTTTTTCTAAACGGAAAGAATAGAAAAATTAAAGGGGTTTGCCTGCATCACGATGGCGGACTGGTAGGCGCTGCCGTTCCCGATGACGTATGGAGAAGACGTCTGGGGAAATTAAAAGAAGCAGGGTGCAACGCCATTAGAATTTCACACAATCCTGGTTCACAAGCATTTTTAGACCTGTGTGACGAAATGGGGTTTCTGGTTCAGGACGAGTTTTTTGATGAATGGGACAATCCCAAGGACAAAAGAAAAAACATGAACGAGCAGAGTGTAGATTATATTACCAGAGGCTACACAGAACATTTTCAAGAGTGGGCCGAAAAGGACTTAAAGAATACGGTTTTGGCTCATAGAAATCACCCAAGTATTATTCAATGGAGTATAGGGAATGAAATAGAATGGACATATCCACGAAATGCCGAAGCCACCGGTTTTTTTAATAATATGGGATGGCAGGGCAATTACTTTTTTTCAGAACCTCCGTATTCAGTAGAACAGATAAAAGAGAAGCTAAATACCTTGCCCAAAGAGAAATATGATATAGGGGAAACTGCGAAAAAATTGGCAAAATGGACGAGGGAATTGGATACTACACGATATATAACGGCTAATTGTATTTTGCCTTCTGCAAGTCATCTCTCTGGCTACGCCGATGTGCTGGACGTGGTGGGCTACAGTTACCGACGGGTGATTTATGATTATGGCCACAAGAACTATCCGAACAAAGTTATCATGGGAACCGAGAATCTTCCGCAATGGCACGAGTGGAAAGCGGTTATGGAGCGTTCGTTTATTTCTGGTCTTTTCCTTTGGACGGGAATTGATTATATGGGTGAATCTAATGGAGGTTGGCCCAAAAAGGGTACGCAAAGCGGGTTATTAAATCAAGCCGGTTTTGAAAAGACATCATATCATATGATGAAAACCTTGTGGAATGATGCTCCGCATTTGCACTTAACTACGCAGTCTTTGGAGAAATCAATCTATAAATTGAATGGTGCCGGCGAACCTGTAGAAAAGAAAGAGAACTCGTGGGAAAAAGCATTGTGGTTTTGGCATGAGACTAATGAACATTGGAATTATAGTGCTAATGAATCTACGGTAGTAGAGGTATACTCCAATTGTGATGAAGTGGAACTTTTTTTAAACGATGCTTCGGTAGGGAGAAAAAAGCTAGCGGATTTTGACGACCATATCTATAAATGGTCCGTTCCGTTTGCAGAGGGAGAATTAAAGGCTGAAGGTTATATTGATGGAAAAAAAGTAGATGCAATTGCTCAATTGAAAACAGCCAAAGAACCTCATGCTGTTCAACTTTCAGTGGATAAAAGTGAATTGTCTGCCAATGCCTATGATGTGGCCCATATAGTGGCTCAAATTATAGATTTAGATGGTAATCCGGTAAAACATATCAACTCAGAAATTTCTTTCTCTATTTCTGGAGACGTAAAATTATTAGGCGTAGATAATGGTTCGGCTAGGAATGTTCAGGATTATCAATCTACTGAAATTGTAACGGATAAAGGGCGCTGTCTTCTTGTAGTACAATCTAATTTTGATGCAGGAGATGTAACCATATCCGCAGAATCTGAAGGGTTAAAAACAGGTGGATTAATATTGAAGATTAAGGCCGATAAATAGCACAAGGTTATTACAAAAACAAAAGCCCAATTTCTAAGGAAATTGGGCTTTTGTTTATTTTGGAATTAAAGTTATTTCGACTGATTAATGCGCTTTCGTTGTTCATAGGTAAGCCCAAATTGGAAATAAATATCTGGGTGATTCAATATGTCGCTTTCTTTCATAAGCGGGTCGTCCACATCTAAACTAAGGTCACAATCAAACCTTGCAAAATAGCTATGGCTTTTACCTTCTGCTTTCCCTACATTTCTAAAATGGCAAAGTCCCCAAGAAATACCACGGCCATCTTTGGTGTTTGTAAATGCATCCGGAACGTATGGGTAGGTGCAATTGGCATTAACCCTGTAATAGCGGCCACTTCAAAATTAACTCCGTCTGGTGCGTATTGTATAGTATTGTGTTCTAGACCATGGCGACTTACCAATGCTGCAAGCCCTTTTTTAAAAGGGAAAAGCGCAGTCTCATGACCAGAATTTATAACCGGATTTAAAGGGTGTTTTTTGAAAGGGCCAAAAGGATTCTCAGAAATTGCAAGACCTTGAGCACGAACTTTAGGATTACCGCCCATCTCTCCTTTGTAGTAGATATATATTTTCCCGTCACGTACAAGTGGGTAAGGGTCATGAATTACATATTGATCCCATGAACCTTCGGGGCCATTATCAAGAACAATTTTGTTAGAAGGTGTCCAAGGGCCATTAGGAGAGTCTGCAACAGATGCTGCTACTGGACAATCGTCTCCTTTAGTTATATGGTGCCTTGGCATGTTTAAATAAGCTTGGTAATACAAGTAGTATTTTCCTTTGTAAACTAAAATGTCTGGTGTAGAGACGGAGCGCCAACCCGGGTTTGGTTTTTCAGTTCTTGTAACAGCAACACCTTGTTCTTTCCAAGTGAAACCGTCTTTACTTGTTGCATACCATATTTCTGATAAATCCCAGTCTCGGGAAGGTATAGTATCGTTTCCACCATTTTCATCAGGAGGAACACTGGTCTCACGATGTGTATACCAAAAATAATAGGTATCGTCTACTTTTATTACTTTACTAGCGTCTCTACGGGAAACTGTGCCATCGTGACCGTGGTAGTCAAAACCTTCTAAGGGAGTATATTTAAAGTTTGAAAAAAGCTCGTTGGACGTTACTTCTAGTCCGCCATACGTACCATCATATATACGCTCAAAGGCAGCACTTAATTTTCTGTCGGGCTTTTCCCTTGGTACGTTGCCATAAGGAAAATCTACTTGAACTATTTCTGGGGTTGTTGGTTTATTTTGGCTTTCTTCTTTTGTCTGGTTACAGGATATCAACAATGTTAATGATACCATGCTAAATAGGGTTTTCTTCATTCTTTAATTGGGTGAGTTTGGTTAGATATTAATTGTTAAGTTCTTCTTTGCTTCGACCGCTCAATACGTGTTTTAGTTATATTCTATAAGTTGCAAGTAGTGATCATTGTTACCAACCAGTATATTGGATTTATTACCCGTCTTAATAACTTTCATGTTTTTGACATCAAAAGGAGCGTAAAACCCACTTTGTGTGGCTGTAATTGGAGTAAAATCTCCTTTTCCGTTGCCCTTAAGAAATAGACCTACGCCGGCATCGTTCCGTGGAGTTTCAATCTCGGAGGTAAATAAATTTCCGGCAATCAGTAAGTCCTTATGGCCGTCTTTATCAAAATCTTCTGCGAGGATGGTGTTTATGCTAGATACTTGCGCCAGTTTTGGTAGCTCGTGTAGTTGAAATGATTTCCCATCAATATTTTCAATATAATAGGACGCAAAAGTATATGCGGATAAGTGAAGAGCATTGTTTAATTGGTCTCCATAAATGTCCTGTAAATCAGAATCTCCAAAAGATTCAAAAGTGGGAAATTTAGAGTCTAACTCTGGTATTTGCTCAACGGAACAAGACCGTCCTCTAATGGGGTAAACTTCGCCTTCTTCAAAATAACTAAGGACAATATCTTGTTTTCCATTTTTATCAAAATCCGCACTATGCACTTGAAAAGGATGTTCAGGTGATGCTTTATATTTATAATTCAAACCCAGATTACCTACTATGAAATCATCATCACCATCATCATCCATGTCTGCTTTGGTAACATTATAATACCATCCATCGGTTTTTTCTAAACCTTCCATTAAAGCGGGTTCAAAAGTTCCGTTTTCGGTCTGTAAAAATGTGGTAATAGGCATCCATTCACCCACAATAATCAGGTCTAGTTTTTCATCATAATTTATGTGTGCCCATTGAGCGGATGTCACCATACCAGGTTTTTAAAACCAGGTGCTTTAGCAGCTGTTACGTTTTTTAGATATCCATTTTCATTTTGTAATAAAGTACTATGGGCAGGTGAGGGGTATTTGCCTTAAGGTATTTGTCTACCGCTTACAAACAAGTCTACATCTCCGTCATTATCATAATCCGCAGGAATAACTTGTGAGCCACTATCCAAATATTTTGGTAGTCTACTGCTATCTTTTTTAAAATAGCCTGTTCCATCGTTAATGTATATTCGGTCTTGGAGGTTTTTACTATTTTCCTGAAATTCGTACCCACCACTAACAACAAATAGGTCTTGGTCACCATCATTATCAATATCAAAAAAGACACTGCCTAAGTCTTCGGACATTTTATCGATTAGAAAATTTTGTTGTAGTATTGAATCAAAATTACCCCTAGTGTTTTGAACGAATAACACTCCGCTTTTACCCGAAGCCCCACCAACGTAAAAATCCTCCAGTCCGTCCGAATTAACATCTGCTACAGCTATAGTTGGTCCAAATTGAGACATCTTGTGTGGCAAAAGAACTTGTTTCTGGTAATCGTCAAATTCATTTTCTGTATGCTTGTACTTTAGATTTTTTTTGATTGTTTTCTCACTGAAAATAGGCTTGATAAGAATATTTGAAGTATTTACAAATTCTTCGTTTTTCTGATAAATATCTAACGACTGATTTGAGCGAACATTTTTAAGCTCACTTATTTGGCCGTTAGGCCATTGAATCCTGATTTTTTCAATTTCTTTCAAGGTGCTAACTCCAAAATGCGCCGTATTTTCACTTTTGGACATATAACCACGTACATTGGTTACTTCTATGGTCTGCCAAAGATCGGTGTCCTTATAAAGAGAAACTTTACTGCTTAAAGCTTCAGTCTGTGAAGTGGGGTGCAGGTTGAGTCTAAGATAGTTTCCAATATTCTTCTCTACCGTATGATTTTTATAGATGAATGCCTTTTCGTCTATATTATTTATAACAAGGTCTAAATCTCCATCTTGATCTAAATCTGCGTATGCCGCACCATTGGATAAGGTTTCAAGTTCAAATCCCCATTCTTTATTTTGTTTGGTAAAAGTGATGTCACCGTTATTTTTGTAAACATAGTTCTGAAGCTTGTCTTCTGGAGCAATTTTGGTCAACGCCAAAATATCTACTACATCTTCAAATTTTTTATTTGTCTTTTTTGCAACCTTATCAATGCTATCTAAAATACGTTCGTACTTTTTATTTACATCACTATTACGCATGTTCCGCTTAATGCCATTGGTAACAAAAATGTCTTTTAGGCCATCATTGTCAAAATCGGCAATTAATGGTCCCCAACTCCAATCTGTATTGGATACGCCTGCCATTTGTGCAACATCGCTAAAAGAGCCATTGCCATTATTTCGTTGTAGCGTGTTAAACATGTATTGGTAATGCCCACCTTCATTAACCATGTTCCAGAAATTTTCTGGATTCATACCGCCCATATTAGTTTTGATACGTTTATGGTCTTCAGCAACCATATCCAACACCATAATATCTAGGTTGCCGTCATTATCAAAATCGGCAATATCAGTACCCATACTAAAATTGGAAATGTGTTTAAAGTGATTTTTCAGGTCTTCTTTAAATCCTCCTTTTTGGTCATTTATATAATAAAAATCCGGTTCATTATAGTCGTTAGCAACGTACATATCTTGCCAGCCATCATTATTAAGGTCTCCCACAGCTACGGATAAACCAAAGGCCATGTTCTCTGTTTTGGTAACGGGAGAAACTTCAATAAAACCAATGTTCTTCCCCAAGTTTCGGTAGAGTTTATCACTATACATAGGGTTGGAGCCTATTCGTCTCTTTTTACCGCCTTGTCTATTACCATACCAGGAGGTTGGTTTATTACATAAAGGTCAAGAAGTCCATTTTTATCATAGTCTAGAAAACTCGCCTGAATTGAATAGCCCTTATCATTCAAACCATAATGCGCAGCCATTTATGGAATGTACCTTTGCCAGAATTTATGTATAGTAAATTGGCACTCTTGTCTCTGTTGCCTTGTTCGTTTTTGCATATGTAGATGTCTTGGAACCCATCTCCATTTACATCTGCAAATGTGACACCGGTAGACCAGCTATCACTTTTTAGAATGCCAGCCGTATCAGTGACATCTTCAAATAGCATATCTCCTTTATTAAGGTATAATTTGTCATGTACCTGATTGCCGGAAAAATAAATATCGGGTAGGCCATCATTATTTATATCACCAATAGCTACACCTGCACCAGTAACAAAATTTTCATTTACTAGGTGGTTTTCCTTCGCGGTTTCTTTTAAGGTATTTGAAAAATGTATGCCCGAATCTTTTGGGTCTACTAAGGTGAATAATGTCTTCGCCTCATCTATCGGTTTCTGTTCTGTTTTATCACAAGAAAATAAAAACAAAAGCAAACAACCGAGTAATCCCAAACTCCATTTCGTTTTCATGGAATCCAAAGCAATAAACGCTACATCTTTTACAGAGAAACTAAACATAATAGGGTTTGTGTATTAATGGTCAAAATACGGAAAGACTCTTAACAGAATGGGTAATATAAGTTCATGCTCAGGTAATTACAGGTCATAAAAAACCAAGTGACCTATAATTACCCGATTTTGACCATTTATTGCCGAGTCCTAACTAGCACAATATACTTTCTTTGACAATATAATTATTGATTCCTCATCAGAGAAAGGTTTTTAAAGTGAAAATCCTAATTTTTTAATCCAATTTCTGTTGTTTGGTCAAAATACTAACTAACAAAAAACAGGCATGATTATGAAAGAATGTTTATTCAAACAACTCACAAAACACAAACATTGGTTATTGTTTGGGCTTATGTTGACTTGTGCTTCTATTGGATTTGCACAAGACTCTAATGTAAGTGGAACTATTACCGATGAACTTAATCAACCCATGTTCGGGGCAAATGTTCTAGTAAAAGGAACAACCAACGGGGTAGTAACAGACTTTGATGGAAACTTCTCCCTTGCAGCAAAAACAGGAGATGTTTTGGCTATATCTTATACCGGATATACTACTAAAGAAGTAACTGTAGAAAGTGGCACAACTATTAATGTACAGTTGCAACCAGATTCCCAATTATTGGACGAGGTTGTGGTAATTGGTTATGGCTCCAGAAAAAAGGCAGATGTAACTGGTGCAGTAAGTACGGTAAAGACCGCATATATAGAACAACAAGCATCATCTGATGCAACTAGAGCACTCCAAGGTAGTGCTGCTGGTGTAACGGTAAATGCTTCTGCAAGACCAGGGCAAAATGCTCAGGTAAGAATTCGTGGTTTAGGTACTATTAACGGAAACGGACCTTTGTATGTTGTAGATGGAGTTTTTGGTGCATCGCCACCACCAACAAGCCAAATTGAATCTATGCAGGTATTAAAAGATGCTTCTTCTACTGCTATTTACGGTTCAAGAGGTGCAAATGGTGTAATCTTAATAACCACCACAACGGGTAGAAAAGCGCAACCAGCCAAAATAGACATCAACTTAAGGAGCGGTATGGGTACGTCTACCTCTAGATATGATTTAGTTACCGATCCTAATTTAATCGGACAACAAATTTGGTTGGAACAGACCAATGATGGTATTGCTCCAAATCACGCGCATTTTAGCTTTGATCCTAATAATATTCAAGCAACTCAAGTAAATGATTATTTGTTTCCAAACGGAGCATCTAATGGTGATGCATCAACAAATCCGGCATTATACGACCAAGTAAATTATCCGATTACTAAAACTAATCAAGAAGGAACGGATTGGATGGAAGAGTTGTATCAACCTGCATTAATACAAGATTTTGTATTGTCTGTATCAGGAGGTTCAGAAAAAACAACGTATGCTTTAAGTGCCAATTATTTTAAAGAAGAGGGGATATTACGAGACAATTCTTATAATAGATATGCTATACGTGCCAATATAGATTCTCAAGTAAAGGATTGGTTAAAAATTGGTGAACGTTTAGGGGTTACCTTAAGTGAATCTAAAGGGAACACTGTTGGTTTTAATAGCATTATTGAGACTAGCCCTTTAATTCCTGTTAGAGATATTGCTGGAAACTATGCCGGTGGTGTTGTAGGTGGCGGATTAAATGATGGTCCAAATCCTGTGGCAAACAACTTTAGAGAGCGCAAGGATAAGAGAACAACTTTGAATGTAACAGGTAATGTTTTTGTAGAGATTAAACCGGCTAATAACCTAACGTTCAAATCTCTTTTAGGGTATAACATGAATTGGTATTCAAATCATGACCCTAGGTTTGCAGATTTAGAGAATACCAATGGTACGGCAGGACATACATTAACAGAGACTAGAGGAGATAATTTAACGTGGAACTTTACCAACACTTTAAACTACACTAAGACTTTTAATGATGTACATAAACTAGATGTTTTATTAGGAACGGAATCTACAAGGTTTAGATATGACCAAATTGCCGCAGGTAGAGAAAGTTTTATTTCTACTGATGATGATTTCTTTATTCTTAGTTCAGGGTCGGAAAACCAAACGAATAGTGGCGAAGCTGCTGCATGGGCTCTAAACTCATATTTTGGCCGTTTGTATTATTCATATGACGATAAGTACATGATAGAGGCCACGGTTAGACGTGATGGTTCTTCTAGGTTTGGTGCTAATAATAGATGGGGTAATTTCCCGGCTATCTCTGGTGGATGGGTTGTTTCTAGAGAAAACTTCTTGGCCGATAGCAGTTGGTTAAACTACTTAAAACTACGTGCTGGTTGGGGACAATCTGGTAATGACCAAATAGGGAACTATAATGGTTTCAGTACTTTTAGTTCAGACTTAGGTAGCTCATTTTACGGTTTAGGTGGTGCTGATGGCATAATTAAACAAGGGTTCCAATCTTCAGCTATAGGAAATCCTGATGCTAAATGGGAGACTACTACTTCTACAAACTTTGCTGTTGATGCAACATTGTTCAATCGTGTTAATCTTACGGTAGATGTTTGGAACAAGGATACAAAAGATATGTTATTCCCTATTGCTATACCAGCAGTAGAAGGATTTGCAACTGCACCAAGTGTAAATATCGGAACCATGGCAAACAAAGGTGTTGATATAGAACTAGGTTATAGAGGCGGTGGAACTGAAGAAGGAGATTTCAAATATAACGTGGGTGTTATTTTCTCAACTTATAAAAATGAGGTTGAGTCTTTGTCTGAAACAGATGGTGAATTTATTGTTGGTAGAAACCAAAGGGCTCAGACGTATTCTAGAGTAGAGACAGGTACTGCATTTCCTGAATTTTACGGGTATGTTGTAGAGGGAATTTTTCAAACTCAAGGGGAGGCAGATGCACCCGGAAAATGGTACGTATAACCAGTATGGAAACTTGAAAATTAAAGATGTTGATGGTAGTGGAGATATTACTCCAGACGATAGAACCTACATTGGTAATCCAAATCCGGATTTTACAGCAGGACTTAATTTAAGTATGGAGTATAAAGGTTTTGATTTCTCTGCTAGCTTCTATACTAGCCAAGGTAATGATGCTATTAACTATTACAATAGATTTACTAGATACGGACTTTTTCAAGGTCCTAAGAGTCCAGATAGATTGTATAAGTCTTGGGGAAGCCCATATTTAGAGAACAATGCTGATGCCGTATTGCCAAAAGCATCTTCTCAGACAAGTTTTGAGCAAAACACCCATTCAGATTTAGTTGAAGACGCCTCATACATTCGTTTGCAAAATGCGCAAATAGGCTTTAACGTACCAAACAAAATTTTAGATAAAATGAGTCTGGCTTCTATGAGAATCTATGTAATGGGTACCAACCTGTTCACCATATCGGATTACTCTGGTTTAGATCCTGAAATTGCTTTATATGACGATCCAGACTCAGGTTTTTCAAGTGATATCGATAGAGGTTTAGATTTGGGTACTTGGCCATCGCCAAGACAGATCATATTTGGTCTTAATATCTCATTATAAAATAAAAAATTGAAAAAGATGAAAAATAATATATTTATAAAAACCGGATTGCTTGCTACGGTTATGGCCCTATCCTGGTCATGTGGAGAGGAGTTTCTTGAGGAAAAGCCCAAAGGAGCGGTAAGCGAAGAAATATTGACAACTGAAAATGGGGTAGATCTTCTCCTTGTTGGCGCGTATTCTAGATTGGATGGATATGCTGCCGGAGAAGCAGGAGGTCAAGGAGAGGCATCTGCTATGAACTGGGTCTGGGGAGATGTTCCTTCCGATGATATGCACCGTGGTGATCAAACGGGTGGCTGGAGTCCTATCAACCTTATAGAAAGATATGAAGCTGATGCTTCTAACCCTTGGTTAGATGGATTGTGGGCAGCAAACTATGATGCAATTGCTAGATCAAATGATGCAATTAGAGTTTTGAAAAAAGCGGGAGATAATGTGGAGCCTGCCGTAGCTGTTCAACTAGAAGCTGAAGCACGTTGGTTAAGAGCTTGGTACCATTTTCAACTCCGTAGTAAGATTGAGAAAATACCATATATTACCGATGATGTAGTTGCTAAGGAAGTAACTAACAGTGAAGAAGTTTGGGATAATATAGAAGCTGATCTTAAATGGGGTATTGATAATGGTATGGCCGAAGAAGTTGAAATAGGTCGGGCATCTCGTTGGGCAGCCAAAGCACTTTTGGCTCGTGTTCATATGTTTCAACAAGAATTTACGGAAGCAAAACCTTATTTAAATGACATTATTGATAATGGCCCATTTCAATTAATGGATCATTACTATGATAATTTTGATGAAGAAAAACAGAACAATGCAGAGAGTATTTTAGAAGTTCAGTACACTGTGAATGATGGAGCAGGAGATGCCAATAGTGGTGCCGATCATAGAACTTTGTTTCCTAGAGGTAGTGATATTGGGTCTTGTTGTGCATACAGTGCACCAAGTTTTGACCTGTTCAATGCTTTTAAAACAGATGCAGATGGTTTACCATTGTTCGATACTTTTCAGGACGATTTACTTTTAGAAGATTACGGTGTTCTAGATACCGAACCTTTCACGCCAACTGCTGAGTCACTTGACCCTAGAGTAGATTGGACTATTGGTAGAAGAGGTATTCCATTTTTGGATTGGGGACCAATGTCCGGTAGTGATTGGATGTTAGATCAAGCTGGTATGGGGCCTTTCTTGAACAAGAAAATCATGTTCTATAAGAGAAATAAAGGGGTTATTTCCATTTCAAGTCCTACTTGGTCAAATGGTCTTAACGGTAATAATCTACGCATATTCAGATTAAGCCATGTTATCTTATGGCGAGCAGAGGTGGCTATGGAAGAAAACGACCTTGGTTTGGCTAAAGACTTGGTAAACGAAATTCGCGAGCGTGCTCAAGATGATTTGGTAATGGGGAAAGTAAATAACACCACTTTTGAAAGTGGATATGAGTTAGACATAGATGAAGATCAGCCTGCAGCTAATTATAATTTAGGTCTGTACGCATCTTTTCCAAATCAGGACTACGCTAGAAAAGCAATTTATCACGAAATGCGTTTGGAATTTGCTTTAGAAGGAATGCGTTTTCAAGACTTGGTACGTTGGGGAATTGATGAGCCAACTATTAGTAAATATTTACAATCTGAATTAAGTGATGGTAAACTTCCTTGGTTGCAAGGGGCAAACTATACAGATGGTCAAGATGATCATTGGCCTGTACCGCAAACACAAATTGATTTACAGCAAGGAATATTAGTACAAGATCCAGCCTATTAAAAAGGATATAAAATAAACTAGTTGAGTTAGTTGTTTGTAAACGGCAGCAGGGTATTTGATCCTGTTGCCGTTTCTTTTTAGTATCAACTTTTACAACTAATAAAAATTAATAATGTTTCTACACTTTAGAATACAATTATTAATTGTTATATTGACACTTTTTAAATTTAAGTAGGATATTTCGTCTTGCTTATTTCATGAAAAAATAACAGAATAACAACCGACCGTTTAATTAAGAAATAATACAACTAAGTAAATGACCAATTTAAATCAAGCCTCAAATTCTACGAAGAAACGTTATAATATATTGGCCATGGTTTTCATTACCGTGGTTATTAATTATCTAGATAGAAGTAATATCTCTGTTGCAGCTTTTGCAATGAAAGAAGATATGGGACTTAGTAACGTGCAAATGGGTTATGTGTTTTCTGCCTTTGCTTGGACGTATGCTTGTCTGCAAATTAGGAGGAATCATAGCGGACAAATTTCCTACCCGAATATTGTATTCTATAATGATGGCCTTGTGGTCTGTGGCAACCCTTATACAAGGTATGGTTAGCTCATTTGGTGCTTTAATTGGCCTAAGAGCTAGTATTGGAATATTTGAAGCTCCTTCTTATCCAATAAATAATTTAGTAGTTACTAGGTGGTTTCCAGAAGATGAACGAGCATCTGCAATTGCTATATATACATCCGGTCAATTTTTGGGCCTTGCTTTTCTAACCCCTGTTTTAGTGGCGATCCAAAGCTATTTTGGATGGAGAGGTCTCTTTGTTATTTCAGGTATTATAGGCCTTGTATGGGCAGCAATTTGGTATTTTTTCTATCGTAATCCGCAAAATCACAAATCTATAAATAAAGCTGAGCTTGATCATATAGAAAAAGGTGGTGGACTTATTGGTAAAAATGACGTTAAGAAAGAAGAGAAGAAAAAGTTTGATTGGAATGATTTCAAGCAAGCTTTCATTTATAGAAAACTTTGGGGACTTTATATTGGTCAATTCTGCTTGGGAGCTACAACTATATTTTTCCTCACTTGGTTTCCAACGTATTTGGTGGAGTTTAGGGGATTAGATTTTCTAAAATCTGGATTCTTGGCTTCAATACCTTTTTTAGCAGCTTTCTTTGGAGTGCTTCTGTCCGGTTTTTCATCTGACTATTTAATTAAGAAAGGGTATTCCGTTGAAATCGCAAGAAAGACACCTATCATCATTGGTATGCTTTTATCTACTTGTATTATTGGAGCGAACTATACAGATAGTACTTTCTTTGTAATACTGTTTTTAGCTTTAGCCTTTTTTGGTAATGGTTTGGCAAGTATTGCTTGGATATTTATTTCTCTAATGGCACCTAAAAAACTAATAGGACTTACCGGTGGGGCGTTTAATTTTATTGGAGGTCTAGCAGGTGTAGTTGTACCGATTGTAATTGGTTATTTGGTGGAAGATGGGGATTTTAGTCCTGCTCTCTTTTTCATAGGAGGCATAGCGCTACTTGGCTTTATATCTTACACTTTTATTGTAGGCAAGGTTGAACGTATTGTACCAAAAAAATAATAAACACTAAACATAGTAAATAGGCATTTTATGAAAATATCAGCTATTAAAACTTTCCCTATAAATGTAGGTTTTGGAAGTCAGCTAGTCATTAAGGTTGAAACAGATTCAGGAATATATGGATGGGGGGCTTCTGGTCTTTCCGGTAGAGAATTGGCCGTTATTGGTGCAATTGAACACTTTAAAGGTTTTTTAATTGGCAAAGATGCGCGAAATATTGGGGCGCTTTGGCAAGAAATGTACCGTGGTCAATATTTTGAAGGTGGACGTGTACTTACGGCAGCTATTTCAGCTATAGATATAGCTCTCTATGATATAAAAGGAAAAGCTTTGGGCGTTCCCGTATATGAATTACTGGGAGGCAAACACAGAGATTATGTAGACTGTTTTGCTTCGGTTCGTTTTAGAACTAGAGAAGAGCTTTTTGAGTATTCCAAAACCTGTATCAAAGAAGGTTGGACGATGTTGCGCTTGGCTCCTGCAGAATTTGAAGCAGAAGGAGATAAGGAACTTTTTGAACCGCGACAATCCATTGCTACAATCGCCGAATGGCTTACCGACCTTCGTAAAGAAGTAGGCTCAGCTATAACCATAGGAATTGATTACCATACAAGACTTACGCCGGCACAGACGTATTCTTTTATAAACCGGATGCCACTTATGGAACTTTGGATTATATTGAAGAACCTATTCGTGATGAAAATCCTGAAGCCTACGAGAACCTTAGGAAAATGGTAGATATTCCTTTTACGATAGGTGAAGAGTTTTCTAGCAAATGGCAATTTTTACCATTTTTGGAGCGAAACTTAACTCAATATGCACGAATAGACATTTGTAATGTTGGTGGAATTACCGAGGCTATGAAAGTAGCTAGTTTGGCAGAAGCTCATTACATAGATTTGATGCCGCATAACCCACTAGGACCTATTTGTACAGCAGCTACCATTCATATGGCTGCAGCTTGTCCTAACTTTGGTTGGTTGGAAGAAATGAATACGCCTGCACAGTATATGGGTACGGATGCTCCAGAGTTTTATCCTGTACGACCTATATTGGACGGACCTACTTATCCTGTATTGGATACTCCGGGACTAGGAGTTGAGTTTAATGAAGAATTGGCACTAAAACATACTTTTAAACCAATTGAAATACCAAGATTACGTCGTAAAGATGGTTCATTTACCAACTGGTAATCAAATATATTATTCAACGAATTCCATTAAACCAAAACGGTTGGCTTGGTGTACATTTTTAGAAATGTCATAAATAGGAAATATCGTTGAAGTAGACCGTCTGTCGCCCTCGGCATCATTTCGGTCTTGTCTTATAGCAAGGAAAGCCCATTTGTTTCCGGGTTCAATTGCAACAACTTTACCAAGCTCACCAAAGTTTGAATAGGGGATGGCCATTTCCATGGTCCATCCCTTATCAATATCAGAATTATCGTTTATAGTTCCATCATAGGTAACTTCAACCTCAAAGTCTGGGTTGAAAGTTTTGTAAACCACATCTTTTCCCTTTACATAATCGTTAAAAAAAATGAAGTCGTTCACGGCCTTGTTCAGGTTTAGTTCATATCCAAAATGAGTGTCTAAACTATCTGGCGCAGTAATAAAGAATATTTCGGCACAGTCATCTAAGTAAGGTTGTCCGTCTCTTTTGGTTTCCCTAGCCGTAATATATTGGTCTTCCATTTCAAAAAATACATAGAATTTTTCTTTACCCCAGAGCATCCTAAAAGTCGATTTTTGCTGGTCCGTAGGCATGTCAACCCTATAAAAATAATCCAATGTTCTAGCTTCTGTTTTTGACCAACTTGCTTCATCCATTTTGCCATCAATAACTATGGGTTCACTCACCTTGGAAACCTTAAAAACGGGCTGTTCACCTAAAGAAAGTTTCTTTTCCTGCTGTGCAAATACAGAAGTGGATAGAAAGCATAAAGCGATTAAAATTTTGGTGTTCCGAAACATATATTTTGAGTGATTCATATTAATTTTGAATCATAACTTTGGCCCACAGATTGTTTTTGTAAATGTCTAGAGCCTTTTGTAATTCTTTCTTTGATTCATCTGTATTTCCCAGTCCAGCATTCCCCAATGCTTCCAGATAGTAAGAGTTGGAGATGAATTTATTGTTCGTGGCAGAGGCTTCTTCAACCGCAACTAACGTATTACCGTTGCCACTCTCACGCATACCGTTCCCTTTTGCAATTAAGCTCTGGAACATGGACTTGGCTTTCTCTGAATCACCCAATTTCTCAAGAGATTTTCCCTGAAAGAAGATAAGGTCGTTCATACCTCTTCCGTTTTGGGCAGCAACACTTTTTTGAAAACTAGATTTTGCTTTTTTGGCATCGCCCAGTTGCTCATAAGCTTCACCCATATAATAGTAAATCATGGCATTCTTTTCATCATGGGTAGGTTTACCTACTTCAAGATTTTCTGGATAAAGCAATGCACGCTCTAAATGGGTAATAGCATCTTGTGGCTTTTTATCAGCGATCAATTGCTTAGCTTTTAAAGTATGTGCATCTACATAATGCCAATAGGTTTCTCTACCGCCTTCCCAGGTTCTAAAATGATGTTTGTCTAAAAACGCAATAGCCTTATCGTAATCACCTGCTAGGTTCAGTAATTCTACGTAAGTTTTAGGTGCGTCTACGTCTTGTCTTACAATATCAAGATTGCTCTCTAGGATTTCAAGATTCTTTCTAAAATCGGCATCCGATTCATCGTAGTATTTAGAAAGCTCTGAATACCAAAGCGGATTTGAATTGTCTAGCGAAATTGCTTTGGTCATAAAATCTATAGCTTGTGAAGGATTCTTTTGGTGATAGAATGCTCCAAATGCTAGATTACGCCAAACCATAGGAATGCTAGTATCTATAGCACCGGCCTTCTCCCAATACTTTATAGCATCATCTGGTCTTTTGTCATAAAGTAGATTACCAAAAAGATAAAAAGTAGTGGCGTTATTGGTATCAATCTCAAGTGCTTTATTTAAAACAGTTTCGGTTTCCGTACGATACGGAAAAGCATAATCTAGGGATGCATTTTTTGCTTTAGCCAAGGCTTCTTTCGCTTTGCTAGAATCAGCTGCTTCAGTATAAAACCAAGCTTTGTAATAGTGCACAAGCGGACTAGATACATTCTTCACGTCAGATAACAGCGTAATACCATCCTCGGTAAGACCTGCGTTCATGTAATTCGTAGCAATTTCCAGATAATTGTTCTCTGGGTTTTGCATGTTGTCTTTCCAGGCTTCCATTGAACTATTACCTTTGGCCAGTTCCATTTCATAAAGGACTGAAAAATCTAAAGGGTCATAAGCAATCTGCTGCTCTAGAAGAGTCACGGCTTCGCTTTGGCGGTTGAGTTTACGGAGTAAAGCGGCATACAATACTACAATTCTACCATCGCGATTATTTGTAGTATAGGCTTCTTGGACGTATTCAAGTGCTTTTTGATAGTTTCCTTTTGTGCTTTCAATTTGTGCCAATTTAAAATTACCAGAGGAGAACCATTGGTAGTACCAAGCTGATCTTGCCAAATTGGAATACGCTTCCTCTTCATGACCTAATGCTTGGTGTGTTAAACCCAAATAATAGAATATTTCACCTTCTTTGGGCTGATAGTATTTTACTTTTAATTTATCTGCTGCGGTTTGTAGATATTTTAATGCCTCGTCATATTTGGTTTGATTGAATTTACGCATACCTAAAGCGAGATTCGTACGGTAATCGTTTGGTGATATTTCCAAAGCGGCTAAGTAATAATCGTCTGGTTCAATGCCCGGTCTTCTAAATTGTTCTACAAAACGTCCTGCTAGGTAAAGGTCTTCAACAGTTTTGAGCTCTTCCGGTTTCTTTACTTTCTCTTGAACTTCTGGAAGTTGTGGAGTTTTTGGTTTGTAGGGTGAATATGAAATAAGTTCGTTTCCTTCTGCATCTTGAATAAGGGCAGTTAGTTGATACTCATCTAAAGCTTTTCTGTTTTTATAAGTAGATGTAAAAGGGTTTGCAGGATCAATATCTATCGTTTTTCCCTCTAAAACAGTATCATCATTTTTTAGAATAACTTTTGCTCCTTTAAAATCTTTGGTAGTGTTGAATCCGTAAAATACAGTTTTTACATTTCGCATTTGAAGCGTAACGGAAGCATCGGTATTTGAATTCTTAACCACCTCTAAATCTCGAACAGGATACCAGTAATTTTTTGCGTCTTTAGCGGAGTGGGGGAGAATCCAATTATAATCCGGTTGATTATTAGAAAATGTACCCGTCATCAGTTCTACATACGCCTTTCCGTCATCCGTTAATTTTCGTCTTGCATTTTGTCCTTGTAATCCTGGACCAAATTGCCAAAGTTTTGAAGCGTTGTTCTCAAAGGGATTCCCTACGTGAACGGTTCCTGCTTTTTGTCCGTAATCATATCCTCCTATAAATCCTTCTTTAATGTCCCACATAAAAAATGAAACCGGATTAGGATGATTCTTCCACCAAGTTAAGTCTACACCTTCTTCATAACTGGTACGCCCATAATCATCGGTTTTATTGGATAAAGGCCAATTGATAAAGCTACTGTTGTTGTGATACACTCCAATCTCTTGACTAGGAGGCCAGAACGTTCTAAAATCATCGTTTGCCGTTATAGCCACATTGGCCCAAAAAAGAAAAGTAGTAGTAACATCACTAGTATTATTAATGCGATAATCAACCTCTATATAGGAACGATTATGGTCTTAAGGTCATGCCTATAACGCCTCGCATATCTCTAGTTTTTTCGGTTTCTCCGATCCAAACTGTGGCGCTTCCGTCTTCGTTAGTTATCATTCTATAATCACTAGGAAGCATGGTAGTTGTGCGGTGGTGATGCGGAAAACACCATTCTATTCCTCCAGAAACCCAAGCACCCAACGTACCAATTAAATCTGGCTTTATTACGCTGTTGGTATGAAACAATTCGTGTCCGTTGGTTTTGTCAATAGCCGAAAAAAGACGGCCTCCAAAGGCAGGTAACACCTTTACAAGAATATATTCATTTTCTAGGTAGACCATGTCATAAGTGACATCTACCAAAGAATCGCCTAATTTGGTTTGTGATGCGTACGGATATACTTTACCCTGTGCGCCTTGAACTCCACGGCCGTTGTAGAAAATGGGACTCAATTCATCTACACCAATTTTATAGGTTGGAATGGTTTCTTGACCTTCGTAAACTTTTACTTGAGCCTGAAGTTGAGAAAAGCAAAGAAAGAGCAGTAATGCTGAAAGAAAACGATTTTGGTTTGGCATAATTTGTCTGTATTATAGTATTCTTCTTAAATCTAAGAAGTATTACTATAATACAGTATAACAAATGGTCTGGCGAGTATAATAAATTGTAAAAAGTGACTTAGTATACATTTTATGTATTAATCTCTTCGCTTTTGTTTTTTGCCCTAGCTGTTTTCACCGCTATTTTTTTCAACATCCATTCTGGATAATCCGTAGCATCCTCAGCTTCGTAGATTCTTATATGTTGGTCCTCTTGTGGTTTTTTGAGCTCATCCGGGTCACATTTTAAAATTTGAGCCGCGGTATCCACGCCTGAGTGTGAAACTCCTGCCACACCATGGGAAAGAATGCTAGCTCCGCATAAATAGAGATTCTCAATTTCACTTTTTGCCTTGTAGGCAAACGGACCAATATGTTTTAGGCTTTTTTCGGTGCCGTAGATATTACCGTCCGTGGTATTAACGTAATATTTGTTGGTCAAAGGTGTTCCCAAGTCTTTTTGAATGATGTGTTTACTGATACCATAATAGCATTTTCTAATCCGTTTATCATTTTTTGCATCAACAATTCTTTGAAATCTAAGTACTCTTGCGAACGCTCCTGATTTTCATCTTTAAACTTTTCAAAAGCCTTATAGTCAACCATAGGGTAATGGCTTCTATACTATGATGTTTTCCGTCAAAACTAGAAGGGTCTTTTAAAGTGGTACAGCTAATGAACATTCCCTCAAAAGCATCTCCTTTTGAAATATCAGATTCTAACATGCTATCGTAAAACTCGTCTGTATCCTTATTGGGCATCATCCAAATATTACCGGAGTCTAGACCAGCTTTTCGCAAGTCCATATCAACAATCAGAAACAACATTAATGAGGTGCTGGAATATTTTGTTTTGGCAAGTTTTTGCTGAAATTTAGCACTGAGATTTTCTCTTCCTACCAAATCATTATACGTAATACCTACATCTGCATTGGAAACAATAGTATCCGCATAAAGTTCTTGTCCATTTTCCAGAACAACCCCAACAGCTTTTTTCCTTTGGTCGCCTTCCAGAATTATTTTTGTAACTGCCATACTAGTGCGTAGTTCTCCTCCATGTTTTTTAAGCGTATTGGTCATCGCTTTTATGAGCGCACCGCCGCCACCCATGGGGTAATATCCACCTTGAAAATAGTGGTACATTAATGCACTATGCAATACAAAAGGAACCTTTTTTGGCTGAACACCGTGATCCCCACACTGTATGTTCAATATGTTTTTTAAAAGCGGATTTTTTATATGCCACCCTATTACTTTCCTTACGCTAAACATCCCATATTTACCAAAATGTTTGGTTTTAAAGGGGATGGTCAGTTTTTGCCAGAATCCTTTAAAATAGGGCAGGGAGTAAAGTTCTTCACTTACCTTTCTAATAAGGTTAAGGTATTTGTGAATCTGTTTTTTGTCATTAGGGAAACGAGCGGAAAGACGTTCAATAAGCAAATTAAAATTGGCCGGAAAATCGAATCGTTCTTTACCAATACGAACATGTTCGTACGCATCAGGATTCATTCTAAAAAACACCAGCTCGTTAGCAATGCCCAGACCTCTATACAAATCATTGGTGGCCTCACCTTCGGCCATTAATCCAACATAATGAACGCCAGGAGTAAATCGGTGTCCGTTTAAGTAAAAACTATGGCACCAACCATAAGGCACATCATGTTGCTCCAGTACCAAAACTTTTTTGCCAGCTCTAGCCAAACAAATAGCCGTAGCCAAGCCACCCGCTCCAGAACCTATGATTATAGAATCGTATGTATTGGGTTGGTTCTTGGTATCTGTTGAACCGGAATCTTGAACTGTTTCTTGCATTCGCAGGATTATAGAATGATAATAAAAATAGAATCACTATCGAAGATATGCATAAAAACAGAAATCACTTTTTATGCTAAAGCCCTATTTTAAAATTGGTATGCTACTTTTTAATTTTGTAAAGCTTCGGCAATAGCCTTTTCTACCAGAGGTTCCATTACTTTATAACCTTCAACAGTAGGATGTACGCCATCATTGGCATATTTTTTTGGCAAACCGTTACGTTCATCTGCCATAGCAGAAAAATAGTCAAGATAAATATGACCTTTTTCTTCGGCGTACGCTTTAATCATTTTGTTTAGATCAACAATTTTTTGAGCAGGCTGCATCTCTGGTTTCCATGGATATTTGGAAGCGGGCAGGCTAGAGGACAAAATTACTTTTATGTCGTTTGCGGTTGCTAAATCTGCCATAGATTTAATGTTATCCATAATCATTTCTAATGTTGAAGGCCCTGTATTTCCTGCTATATCATTTGTACCTGCCAGTAAGACCACTACTTTAGGCTGAAGTTTAATGACGTCCGGTCTAAACCGAACGAGCATTTGCGGTGTAGTCTGTCCGCTGATTCCTCTGTTCACATAAGGTTTGTCTGCAAAAAACTCAGGTCTGGAATCAATCCATCCAATAGTAATGGAGTTGCCCATAAAAACCACTCGGTTTTCATTAGCGGTTGGTTTTGACAGTTTGGTGTTATCTTCTTGAAACTGACTCAAATTTGGCCAATCCTGTCCCTTTATTCCATTAATTATTCCTAGTCCCATTAATAAAGCAAGTAATGTTGGTTTGAGTTTCATTCTTTAGGTAATTATCTATTGGTGTTCTTAAATTCTTTTTTGTCTTCTATGGTCAAGGGCACATCTTCTATGAACTTTTTTTGATTGGGTTTTTGCATAAAAAGATACACGACCAAGAAAATTGCAATGACCAAGAAAAGTGCATTCCCGTTAAAACCATAGGCAATTATGGCAAGAAAGGCAGGACCTTCTATAAACGCATATTTTACAATAGATGCAGCTTGGTACTTTGCCAACTTCAATGTAAGGGTATCTGTTCTATCTATGGTAAGCAATTGCTTTTTGAACATAAATTGACTCATGAAATAACCAAAAGCGGCCACTACGGGTATCACATAAATAAAGACATCTTTGGGGTCTGCATTGGCAACGAAAGTTCCGTTATTAACAAATTTAAAAATCCCAAAGGCAAGAATACCGCCTACTAGAGCTAGATGAATTATAGATAAAGTCTTAAGAGATTCGGAAGGTTTTGCCGCCATTAATTTTGAAGTTTAGCTGTTTATAAAGGTAGCCTTTCAACCGGAAAGATAAAAATTAATTGAGCAGTCGTTAATTTACGATGAACCAGTATATATAGTAGAGAATACAAAATGTTATTACCAATGATAGGATATAAATCATTAGCTCAATACGAAGATTATTTTGATGCTGTTTTTTAATACTCTCTTTAAGCACGGCCCATTCTTTAGCATCTAGCTTTTTAAATTCAACTTCTGTTTTACTTACCCCATTTTTGTAGAGTTCGCGTAAGTCTTTGAATTTACGTTTCTTAAGAAGAGCTCTGTTTTGCTTTAAACTGCTTATGGCATGCGCCATGAATCCTTCACCTGCCATAATTTAGTTTTACTCGATAATCGAGATTAAATGATTCGAGGTTTGACTCGAAATCAAAGTGTATTCCTTTTAATGCCTCGTGGGCTTGCCCTGAGGTAGTTTACCTATATGTATAGGTTTTAGCATAAATGTTACAAATTGATTCTTCTTTAGTAGCGATCTTAAAGGATGGTAGAAGAGGAATCTAATTTATATGTATTTTAGGAGAGGAAATTTTAAAAGGAACAAATAATGAAAAATATATCAAGAAGAAGCTTTAATACAAAACTATCGCAAGGCATAGCCGGGACCGCTCTTTTGAGCAGTATTGGTTTGGGATATGGATTTTCTTCAGGAAAGGATAAAAAGAAACTGGGTATAGCTTTAGTAGGTTTGGGAAGTTATAGTGGCGGACAATTGGCACCAGGATTACAAGATGCTGAAAATTGTTATTTGGCAGGGATTGTTACGGGAACTCCGGCAAAAGAAAAGGAGTGGATGGAGAAGTACAACATTCCTAAAAAGAATGTATACAACTATGAGAACTTTGATTCCATTGCTAAAAATAAAGATATTGATATTGTTTACGTAGTGCTTCCTAATAGCATGCACGCGGAGTTCTGTATTCGCGCAGCAAAAGCCGGTAAACATGTAATCTGCGAAAAACCAATGGCAGTTAGCGTTGAAGAATGCGACGCTATAATTAACGCTTGTAACGAGGCTGGCGTGAAATTGTCTGTTGGCTATCGTATGCAATCTGATCCGTATACCAAAGAAATTAAACGCTTGGTAAAGGAGAAACCGTATGGAAGTGTTCGTTACGTATCTTCTGATGCGGGTTATATATCCGGAGGAAACCCAGACCAATGGCGTTTAAACCATGCGCTTTCCGGTGGTGGTGCTTTGATGAATATGGGCGTATACTCTATACAGAGTAATATATATGGAACGGGACAAAATCCTATTTCTGTTTCTGCACAGGAATTTAGTTCAAGACCGGAATATTTTAAAGATACGGATGAAACTATTACCGCACAGATGGAATTTCCAAATGGGGTAGTAGGCAATTTATATACCTCGCATAATGCGAATGCTAACCGACTATTTGTTTCATTTGAAAAAGGCTGGGCAGAGCTAAACCCTTGCCATAATTACGGACCTTTGGCCGGACGCACATCAGACGGGAAAGAAATAAAGTTTCCGCATCAGAGTATGCAAAAGCTTCAGATGGATGATTTTGCAAAGCACATTATGTTAGGAACAACAAACTATGCACTTATATGA
This sequence comes from Zobellia laminariae, assembly GCF_030553095.1. Taxonomy (GTDB): domain Bacteria; phylum Bacteroidota; class Bacteroidia; order Flavobacteriales; family Flavobacteriaceae; genus Zobellia; species Zobellia laminariae. Next base: position 3,771,190 of record NZ_CP130738.1, read on the forward strand.
AATGGGCAAACGAGATATGATTATTGTGGAAGCTATTTATAAATCTATTAAAGAAGGTGGAAGCAAGGTTGCACTAGACTTAGGAGATATGGGAATTGTAAGACAGTAAACTATTACGTAATATATAGATTTGAAAGGGACGGTTTTAAACCGTCCCTTTTTTTGAACTCTAAAGAACTGGAATATAGATTTTTGTCTGAAGTTTTTTAAATCCTTATTACGGTTAGAATATGGTTATATGAATCAATCAATATAGCTTGATTGTGTGTTTCTTAAACAGTTTTGGTTTCGGTCATTTTATCTATAGAGGAATAGCAAGATGATAAAACAAATAATTAGTATTATTTTTGAAGCATCAAAAAATCACCTTAATAATCTATAGTCTATGCCTTATCAAGATGTATTTGTTCAATTCTGGAATCAGGTAGAAGAAAGTGTTGAAGAAGGCAGCTTTGCCAAGTTAACTATGGCAAAGACTATTGGGAAGCCTAATCTGAAAAATATCTTTTTAAGACCGGTCTATTCTAAAAATGGTTTTAAGGTCTTATTAAAATTTCGTTATAGATCTAAGGATACCGAAGACAGGGAAGAAGAACTTACTTTGGATGAGGCTTTTGAAGTGTTGAAATCTCATCTTAAAAGTCATTTCTTTTCTGTTATATTATTCTCTACAAAAAAGGATGTTCTTTTTAAAGTCAACAGAAAAGGCGCGGGTAGTATTACCGAAACAGAACCTTCTTTTAGTATGGTTATTCAACCTAAGAGCGATACGGATACGGATATGGAATAGGGAGGTGTAAGTTAGATTCACCTTATGTTTTCTATTAAGCCAAAGATTATAATAGTTCTATTGAGAGCTATGTTTGTTATCCAGCTTTAATAATTCAACATACGGATTACCGGTTAGGCCCAGTAGTTTAGCAAAGGCAGGTTCTGTTTTTATCCCGCTGGATTTTAGCGTTATAATTTCTTCTTTAAACCCAGCCCCTCTTTCTAGTAAGATTCGGTTTTCAATAATCATATGACGATAAGCATTTTGCTTTTCGGTTGGTATGCTCTAACCGAAAACCTCAAATAGAAAACTATCTGATTTAAATTCTGCAATGGTACATACAGTTTCATTTTGCGTAGTTGCGTAAACTTTAAAACCTTGTTTATGCGAGAATTCTTGTTGCAAGAAAGAACTAAAAGATGAGTGGTCTGTGCAATAACAAATGATATCTAAATCGCTTTCAGGAAGGTCAATGCCTATTGGAATGGTTCCCGTTAAAATAGGATTATACTCTTTGAGTTTCTCTAGAATTTGAATTTTCTTAATTTCAGCATAGGCGAGTTTTTGTCTCTCGTTTCCAGACTTCAGATATTCAATATTTTTAAAATCCTCAATCAATTTATGCTCTTTGTATTTTTGTTAAACCTAAGCTATACTAGTATTGTAGCTTGGTTTTGATACGTATTCTTCAAAAGAAACCTTTCTTTACATGAATGAAATTCAGCTCAAAATTACGCTAACTATATAAAGTATTGTCGTGTGATATAACATGCTTTTTTACGTTAGCTTGAAATTCTTGAGGAGTCTGTTCCGCATGCAATTTAAAGAATCTGCTAAAGTAGGAGTGATCCTTAAAACCTAGATTATAGGCTATTTCTTTAATGGTATTCTCGCTATGTATAATTTGCCTTTTTGCTTCTAATATAAGACGGTCGTGAATAAGTTGCACGCCTGTTTTATCTAGTTTTTCTTTTAATATTTGATTTAATCGCTTTGCGCTAATGCCCAGTTTTCCGGCATAGAAATCGGCATTTCGCTCGTTTTGATAATTCATTTCAAGCAAAAGCATAAACTCGTAAACCCGCTTTTCGTTAATGTCCTGCAATGTAAAGTGCTGTTCTTTTAGTTGTATCAGCTTTAATAAAAACACCTTTAAAAGGGCTTTCATCATTATTAAATTAATAGTTTCTTGATTGTATTCTTCCTCCAAAAGCTGAAGAACGGAAACCAACCCTTTTGAGCTCTCTTCATTTACCTGCAGACAAGAAAATTCACCTTGAATATTGAACATTCTAAAAACATCCAATAAGAACTCTTTTAAATCTCCTTCCAAGAGTTCCTGTTTAAAGGAAATCAACACACCGTTTTTTCCGGCTTTGTTTAACTGGTGAACTCTGTATGGCGGAATTAAATAAATCCAATCTCCTTTTAAGGTTTGGAAATCATGCTGAGGAACGTGAAGGGCATCTTCATTTCGTAGCCATACAATTTCAAAGAAATCTCTTCGCGCCGGATCGTTTAAATAGGCAGGAGGGCAGTTGCCCAAATCTCTTATATATAAAACTTTATCACTGAGCATAATACCTGTTTTTTGATTGAATTCGTAACGTATTTTTTAATCGATATAATCGACTAGAAAACTACCCGTTTCCAAAATATACCACAAAAATAGCTAATAACACCATCTAAAAAGTCAGAATGGGCAGATTGTACCAGACATCTATCAGATTGTGTAACTCTACCGGAAGAAGCCTCTCTAATTTTGTATCAGGTTTTAATGACCCAAATATTTTAAGTCGATTTAGATATGGAAAATACACTCAAAAAAAAGGATACTGAACTAGTTAAGCGTGCCATGAACACCATTATGGAAGAACACCTGAAACTGGTAAAAGCTATCCAATATGAGGATATAGCCGCTTTAATTCCGGTAATAACAGAAGCCGAACATATTTTTATTATGGGAGCAGGACGTACCGGACTCATGATGAAGGCAGCAGCAATGCGATTCATGCATTTAGGATATAAAGTTCATGTAGTTGGCGAAACAACATCACCCGCCATACGAAAAGGAGATGTGCTAATTGCAGGCTCTGGTTCTGGAACCACTGGCGGAATTGTAGGAGCAGCGGAAACCGCAAAAATAGTAGGAGCAGGGGTAGTGTGCTTTACGACCAATATGGACTCTCCATTGGCATTATTGGCAAACCACAGCGTTAAGATACCTGCTGCACAAAAAGGAAAGAGACGAGGATGTTTCCAAGCAATACGCCGGCAGTCTTTTTGAGCAGTCGCTTTTATTGGTTATGGATGCACTTATTCAAGCGCTTTGGGAATTGGACGGAAGTCCGGCTTCGGATTTATGGAAGCGTCACGCCAATATGGAGTAGGTATTACAAAATGATAATAGGTAAATAATAGAGAACATTTTAAATATAAGATTATGGTAAAATTACAAGTAGCAATAGATTTATTAAAAATAGAAGACGCAATTGCATTAACAACTAAAGTAGCGCCTTACATAGATATTATAGAATTGGGAACACCACTTATTAAGAGTGAAGGTTTATCCGGAATTAGAAAGATGAAAGATGCTTTTCCTGATAAATTGGTTTTAGCCGATTTTAAAACTGCCGATGCCGGAGAATTAGAAGCTGATATGGCTTTTGGTGCCGGAGCAGATTATATTACCATTTTGGGAGCAACAGGAGATTCTACCATAGCAGGTGCAGTAAAGTCTGCAAAAGCGCACGGTAAAGGTGTTGTTGTAGATACCATTGGTGTTAAAGACAGAGTAAAACGTGCTCAAGAAGCTATTGCATTAGGAGCGGAATTTGTTGAGCTGCATGCAGGTTTGGATGAGCAAGCAGAAGAAGGATACTCAATTCAGGTTTTGATAGATGAAGCTAAGAGAGCTGGAGTTTCAGTTTCTATTGCCGGTGGTGTAAACCTAAACAGTATTACAGCAGTTAAAGAATCTGGTGTTACAGTAGCCGTTGCAGGAGCAGCTATCTACGGAGCAGAAGATCCAGCTAAAGCAGCTAAAGAATTAAAAGAGTTGTTGCTAGCATAAGTCGCTGTTATACAATAGCCGATTTATTATATTATACAAATTCCCGTAAAATTTTTTTACGGGAATTTGTTGTTTTGTTCAGTTGTCAGGATTTTGGTTGTTAATTAGTGCCTGATACTATCGGTTTTAGGCATTTCCGTTTTTTATTTCTCAATTGCGGTTGTGTTAATTAATTACAATCTACAAGCGAACGCCTGCTGAATGGATATGAGGTGTTCTCATTAGCGTTCAATTTTTCAGTATTTCATTGATGTATATGGAACGATATTTTTCTGGATATTCAATTTGTACTCCGTGTGTTCCATTTTCAAATAAAAACCATTTCTTAGATGGTGCAATAATCGAATCAAAATACACTTTTGCTACGGACGTTTCGGTAAAATGGTCGTTGTCTCCTTGTAATATGTAAACGGGCACTTTCAATTCGGGAATATCACGCATTAGATTCATATCAATTGCTGTAGATTCTAAAATCTTTGCTGCAGGATAGTAGGCTTCAGGACTATTAATCATATCAGTAAATTTCTCACTAAACGTCAAGCCATTATCTAAAAACATACTTTTAATAAAATTAAAATTGGTATCTAGTTTTATCGGTGCATACTTCATTACAATCTGTCGTTCTATTTCAAAGGCTTCAGTTACCGTATTTTCTGAATTTGAGACATATGGTGGTTTTCCAATTTGTTTTAATTGATTGATTGAAACGGTATCATTATGTTTTTGAGCTTCTGACATCGCAAATTCATAAGACAACTCTTCTGAAAGTGATAGATTCGCCATTAGACCACTACCAATATAGGCGTGATATAATTCAGGTTTTTTTTGAACCATATAAGCTGCTACCGCTGTTCCCCACGACAAACCTTCGATATAAATTTTATCTTTTTTAAGAGTTTTTTTTAAGTGATTTGATAGTTCTAAACCATCATCTACTATACGGTTTAAGGTAATGGACGAATCGGGTATACTGTCATTGTATGCAAGTCCAGAGCCTCTTTGGTCCCAATAACAGACTGTAAATAAATCTTCTAAATCGACACCTGTGAGTTTATAAATTACAGGTAAAATAGGTGCTCCCATGGTCCTCCGTGAACTATTAGTAGAACGGGATTATTCTTGTCTTTTCCTCTTATGGTAACTCTTTGGGGAGCACCATTAATTACACCATATCCTCATGGGTAGTAATACTATTGGGAAGCACATTACCCGTTTCATCTAAAAAAGGTTCTTCTTCTCCAGAACTATTGATTCGGATTACTAGTAAAACAACTAAAATAAAAGCAATAAATACTCCAATTAAAATCAAGAACCATTTTCCTATCTTCTTTAAGATTCTCATATTAGTATTTACTTCAATTTATATTTTCGCTATTTTTTATACCTGCTGTAAGTTGATGATTATTTAATACACTACCATATTTTTACTCGATTTTCTGGTGCTAAATACAAGGAATCACTTTTCTGAACATTAAAGGCTGTATAAAACTCTGGAATATTACTGACCACTCCGTTTACCCTAAAATTGGCTGGAGAATGAGGATCAGTGTTAATTTGCATTCGTAAGGCCTCATCTCTGATTTTATTTCTCCAAGATTGCGCATATCCGATAAATACACGTTGCTCTCCTGTGTAATTATCCATAACAGGCGACTCCTTACCATTCAAGGCAATTTTGTATGCTTTTAAGGCGATGCTTAAACCACCAAGATCTCCTATGTTCTCGCCTAGGGTAAACTCACCATTCACGTTTAGACCGGGTAAAGCTTCAAATGAATCATATTGAGATACTAAGGCTGAAGTTCGTTTTTTAAATTCTTCTCGGTCATTTTCTGTCCACCAGTTTCTCATTGCACCATCTCCATCAAAAGTACTTCCTTTATCATCAAAACCATGTCCTATTTCGTGGCCAATAACCGCTCCAATTGATCCATAATTTATGGCATCCTCAGCATTTAAATCGAAAAATGGAGGTTGTAAAATTGCAGCCGGAAATACAATCTCATTCAATGTTGGATTGTAATAAGCATTCACTGTTTGAGGTGTCATACCCCATTCGGTTTTATCAATCGGTTGGCCTAATTTAGCTAGTTCACGATTGTATTCCATCAAAGCAGCTCTTTGCAAATTACCAAAAAGGTCCTCTCTCTTAATATCTATATCATAAGATTTCCATTTATCTGGATACCCTATTTTGGGAGTAAATATGCTTAGCTTATCTAAGGCTTCTTTTTTGGTATCAGCACTCATCCAATCAAGTTCCTTAATACTTTGTTCATAGGCTTTTAAAAGATTTGACACTAATGTTTCCATTTTTTCTTTGGCCTCTGGTGGAAAGTGTTTTTTCACATAAATTTTACCGACTACTTCTCCTAAAGTGCCATTTACAGTTGAAACGCCACGTCTCCATAAAGGTCTTTGCTCTGGTGTACCACGTAATTCTTTACTATAGAAAACAAAATTTTGATCTGTAATTGGTTTACTTAAACGCGAGGCATAGGTGTTAAGGGCACTCCATTTTAAATAGATTTTCCAATCTTCAATGCTAGTGGATGTGATGATTTTGTCTAAAGCTTTTGTGTATTCCAGCATTAATACCCCAAGATTTTTTTCATCTTTTATACCAGCTTCTTCAAGGTAGCCTGTCCAATTAAAATTGGGCATAATGTTAGAAAGCGTATCCGTTGGAAACATATTATACAAACTAACTAGATCTCTAGTCTTTTCCTTTTCTAAGTGCTTTTCGGCAATTGCTGTTTCAATCGACATTATTTTTACAGCAGCTTTTTCAGCAGCTTGTAAACCTGCTAAATCAAACATTTTCTTAATATGTTCAACATATTTTGCTCTAATCTCTTTAGAACGATCATCATCTTTAAGGTAATATTCACGATCTGGTAATCCTAAACCTCCTTGATAAGTATATACAGTATAAATAGTCGGGTTTTTTAAATCTTGGTATACAAATAGAGTCAATGGTACGCTAATGCCATATTTATTGGCATAAGCAAAATAGGAGGCCAAATCATCATAATTTTTTATGGAATCAACTTTATCAAATTCAGGTTGCAAAGGAGAAACACCAAGTTGATTTCTTGTTTCAAGATCTATATATGACTTGTAAAGATCTTGTACTTTTTGTTCATCTGTACCTTTTTCCAATTCTCCGTCTGCTGATCCTTCTATAATTTTCTTTACATTATCTTCAGATTCTTCATGAAGTATGTATCCAATACCATAAGAAGATTTATCTGAAGGAATTTCAGTATCTTTCATCCAAGTACCATTAACAAAAGCAGTAAAATTATCATAAGGCTTCACAGAAGTATCCATATATTCCCCTAAAACTCCAGAGGTAAGTACTATCTCTTTTTCTTCTTTACTATCACTTTTGCAGCTTATGCTTACAAGCGCTACAAAAAGCGATAAAATTTTAATTGCAAATTTTGCTTTCATAGGATTAGTTTTAATAGTGGTTAGCGTTTAGTATATAAAGCGTAGCCTGTAGATAGTAGGCTATGATTTCATTTAGACTTATTTGCCCTAATATTTCCTTTTGTAATGCATTTATAGTATTCTCCTGAAACTTTACTAATTCCATAGAAGGTTCGAGTGCTACTAATGTCATTCTTAAACTATCGTTTTTAATTTTCTTAGTTCTCTGGGATTCACAATTTCTCCAATAGCGTATCTAAAATATTTTTCAGTTTTTCCTTCTGAAAGTAAGTTTTGTCTAATTTTCTAAAGAATTTTATCATTGGTTACTAGTTGGTTATATTGAAAACAACAATTGGCTATATCTACTCGTACGATTATTTCGTAATAGCAATGCATATCGTAACTACTACGTATAGCTGTTTTGTTACCAAAATGTAGGGGGAGTGTGCACCATGAGTGCTACTGCAATATAAAACTTTTTTTTGAAAATCTACCGGTACTTGTAATTGACTTGTGTGTTATTTTTTTATGTAAAAGCTATCTATATCTATTTGATTTTGAATAGCACCCCAACACTTCGGAATATAAATATGGCAGACTTTGAAGATATGAGCAAGCAGAAGAAGGATACTCAATTTAGGTTTTGATAGATGAAGCTAAGAGAGTTGGAGTTTCAGTTTCTATTGCCGGTGGTGTAAACCTAAGTAGTATTACAGCGGTTAAAGAATCTGGTGTTACAGTAGCCGTTGCAGGAGCAGCTATTTACGGAGCAGAAGACCCAGCTAAAGCAGCTAAGGAATTAAAAGAGCTGTTGCTAGCACAAGTAGCTATTAAATGATAGCCGCTTTATTATTTTATTCAAATTCCTGTAAAATGTTTTTTATGGGAATTTGTTGTTTTTGTTAAGCCCGTAGCTCTTATTGTTCGTGGGTTGTTTGTTGCATAGTGCTTTCCGCAAACTTGCTAGCGTTGGCAAAGACATACTCTTTTGCAATTTTTGGCTTTAGTGTTGGCTGGTGCGAATTGCAAATGTGTATGGCTTTAAGCGTTGGGCTTTATTTTGTTTTCGATGTTGGATATATTTAGAATATGTTTATTAATATTTTTCCTAATATCACGACAAAGGTCTCTATCAAAATAAACTTCTTCACCTTTTACTTTGAAATACTCTTTACCATTATCATCTTTTATTAATTCAGCGTGAGCGAATTGATTTCTAATGAGTATTATTTCATTTGTATATTCTTCTGAAAAATTTTCCTCTTTAAGAATATTTAGAATTTCACCTAACGCAAATATTTTCTGCGAAGAATTGAATAATATATTGTCTCTTAGTATGTCTTTAGCTTTTCTTGCTTTAGCCTTATTGAATTTTTCACTTGCATTTGCAAGTATATTGTCAAAAATGCTTTCTAATACTGGAAGTATGGATTCTGATAATTCTGGATTTTTAAGTTGAGATTTTACAATGTTTTCCATTTTTAAATCTAAAGAACTTGTTTCTTGCATTATCATTCCTCTCATCGTTACAATCTGCTGAAATTTAGAAATAGTCAAATTAATTAATTCTATAATTGAGCTACCTAACTCTCTGTAAGCATTGGCTTCATCCATTTGATGGAATGTAATCCTACTATTATTTATGAGCTCTGTACTTGATAGCTCACTATTTGCAGAATAGAAAAATATCTCAGTTAAAATGTGTTTTTCGTCCCTTACATAATCAATCACTTCGCTACCGTGACTTTCATTTAAGTTTAAATCCGTAATGATTAAATCAAAGGTTTCATTTTCCTCGTATTTTTTCTTGAATTCATCAAAATCTTCTGCGGTTTCAATAGACACATTAAAAAATTCATCTTCTAAATGTTTATTAACGCTCTCTTTTAGAGAAAGAAAGGGTTTTGTGTCAATTTTATCTTCTACCCATATAATTTTATAGTCTAGTTTCATAGCGGTATTTTGATTAAGAATTCAGCTCCACTAGAATTGGGTAAGAATTCAATTTTTGATTTATATTTTTCTAATATGTCTCTAACGTGATAAAGCCCAATTCCAGAGCCATCTGTATTGCTGTATCTAAAATTGAAGATATTTTCTTTTACTTCGTCAGGAATACCGCTACCATTATCTTTAAAATAAAGCAATAAATGTGTTTTATCTTTTTTCCAGTCTAACGAAACTTTAGTTGCTTTTGCTTTCCTTGAATTAGAAAATAGATTGTCTAAAATTACTGTGATTTCAAAGGGACGAAATTTCATTTCTCTCTTGAAATTAGGTTTCGTTATTGATATTTTAATAGGACGTTTTTTATGAATAAAGGAATCGGCAGGGATATAAATATTGTTCACGTAATCATTAATGAACGAAACAATATCTTTAGTTATTTTTTCAGCTTGAGTGTTAAACCCTGCTTTTGTTACGAACCTCGATGCACTAACTATTCTCTGTACTTCTAGGCTTATATCCTTTATGTCGTCAATCAATTCATCTTTTGGTTGTTCATTATTAATAGCATCTATTAAAGAATCTAAACTCCAAGTAATATTTCCTGCTGTATGTATTATTTGGTGTTGGAGAGCCAATAAATCCTTTTTTTCACGTCCAATTTGAGTTGTGTCGAAAAGTTTTTCTGCAATTTCTTTCTGTAATTCTGTTTCTAATTGCTTGCTTAAATTTCTTTGTTCGTCTGCATCTTTTTCTGCTTCTTCTTTACTTTTTCTTAAATCTGCAATCTTTTTTTCTGCATCTTTTAGGGACTTTTTAACTTCATTTTTATCATAATTCCCTTTATCAATTTTGTCCGAAACTCCTTTAAGAACTCCTTGTGCAGAATTTTCTCCTTTCTTATCTAAAACTTTTAAGATATTAGGAGCTAGAACGAAATTAAGTACCGATTTAGAACTTGTAAGCGAACCAACCAAATTACTTAAGTTTTCGTTTACATTGAATTCCTTAGTTATTAATTCGCCTTGATTATTCCTACTTTCTTTAATGTAAATTTGGTCAAAGTTTATGTAATCTTCTTTGGATAGAAAATTTCCCCAATCTGTAATTTCAATAGTAAATTTTTCTAATTTTTTTAAAGTTTCATAGAATTGAGTTTCAAGATTAGCGTATGTCGATGTCCTTATTAGCCCATTTCCACGACTTGAAGTCTCCCTTAAATTATCATTTGTTCCAGTTATTGAAATATATCCTATAACTTCTCTTGTTCCTAGATACCTAGTTCTACCTTGAGCCTTTCTATTGTCCATTCCAAAAGGGTCTTCTCCTCTTTCTCCATATGGATAGATTCTTAATCCATTTTTGTAAACGAAAATATGACCATATTCTACAGGTTGAACACCCATCCTTCTTGTGAAAGTTGATTTTGCAGATTGGTTGAGAAAATAGATTGAGTAATGAATGTCTTTGAAATTAGAAAATGGATTTTCTTCTTCAATTTTATATACTAATTCTCCACCTTCAAATAAGGTAGTAATGATAACATCATCTTGTATATCAGATTCAATGTAGCTAGTTTTTAGCTGTAATGTTTCGAAAATAGGATTACGGATTTCGCCATTTATAATCTTGAAATAATCTATTTCTGATTTATCAAGTTTGCCATCGTCAAATCGAGTTTTATTTTTTTCTTTTTGTTTTTTATCACCTTTTATTTCATCCTCAACTGAAAGAAAAATTTTAAATGAATCTTTATCTTGAATGTTAGAAGGGTTAATTAATCGAGCTAGTGATGCTTTAAGTTCTTGAAACTTGTCTCTATCCCATTCGCTATGAAGATTTGAAATTTCTAAAACAGTTCCTTGATTAACCCCATAAGAGCTCTCTTTCAATGTTTCGTGTAAAACACTAACATTTACAAACTCATTGTTGCTATCTTCTTCAAATTTATTCCAATCAGTTACAAGTGCTTCAACTTTAGATTTTTCTTCATCTTTAATTGTTTCAAGATATAGTTCACTTCCAAGTCTATCGCAAGAAAACCTTCCAATACCTTTTGCACCTGCATAAGCTCTTTTGACTTTGATTTTATCTCTAAAGTTCTTGTAACTATCTTCTTCGTCTCCTTCTTTTTTCGAGGAACGAGCAACAAAAAGCCATTTATCAAGTAAGTCTTGATAGCCCATTCCCTTACCATTGTCTTTAATTATGATTTTTCCTTTTTCAGTATAAATGTCTTCGAAAATCACATCCACTCTTGTTGCGTGCGCATCATAAGAGTTTTTGACTAATTCAAAAACAGCAATAAAATCGTCAGTAATTAAGTCTCTACCAATAATGTTTTTTAATGCAGAACTAATTTTAAATTGAAGAGGTTTCTGCATATTAAATAAGATTATTTAATGTTATTCCAGCCTGTTCACCAAATAATGGCGGTATTGCATTTCCAATTTGTGAATATCTAGGAACTTCTTGAGTTCTTCTTTTTCCACCAGTAGTATATTTACCTTTAAATTCATACCAATCATTAAAAGACTGTATTCGAGCATATTCACGTACTGTAAAAATTCTAGGCTCACAATAATGCACATAATCATCTGGCAAGGTCGTAATCGTTGGAGTAGGAGTCGTTCCAGACAAAGGAATAATGGTTCTTTTTTTTAAATTAAACCTTTCTTTTATTTCGTCTGAAAGCGTTTTGTTTTTATCTGCATTTTCAAGAATATACTTGAATTTTTCTACTGTAGAGGGACTGTGTTTTGCAAATCTGTGACTATCAGGAATTTTTGTGAGTAATTTCCTTTTAATAGCTTTTGATATTTAGATTTTGTTTTATTATAAAAACCTGTTTTAAATGATGGTGTATCAGGTGATGTCGTTTCGTTAATTCTTAACAAATCAGATATTGCATCTTCCAAACTATTTGTTAGGCCAATCCCTTTATTTACTAGGAATTTTTCTCTTTCGCTTCTTATTGAATCAAAAAAGTCTGTCGGTTTTGTGTTGTTAGCAATATCTTTTCTAATTCCGACTAAAATGAAACGAGTTCTTTTTTGCGGAACACCATATTCCGAAAAATCAACAAGACGACCTTCTACTTTATATCCTAAATATTTTTCGTCCTTTGGAGTATATTCTAATGCTTTTTTCACATATTCCGAATACACTTTTCCTTTAATTTTATTTTTATCAAATTTTTGAGTAAAACCTTTTACATTTTCAAAAAAGATAACTTTTGGTTGTACCTGACGAATAAAATTTATGTAAGATTTGATTAATTTATTTCGTAAATCATTTTCATTTCTTTTTCCAGCAGTAGAAAAACCTTGACAAGGTGGTCCACCAGCGACCATATCAATTTTACCTCTTAATGATTTGAGTTCATTAGGATAGTCCTTGATTATTGTATTAATATCGTGGTTGGATTTCGGTAACCAATTTGGCCAATCGAAATGGTTATTATTTTCAATTAAATTATGGTTGAAAGTTTCAAATGCATCTGGGCTTTTTTCAATAGCGAATAGCCCTTTCCATAAGCCAGAATTATAAAGTCCGAGTGAAAGGCCACCACAACCTGCAAATAGGTCTATATATGTTTTCTTTTCGCTCATATTAATTCTCAGAATTATTGGTTGAATAAAGTAAATCTCTGATGTCTATTTCTAAAGCATTTGCAACTCTAAGCAAGTTCTCTAAAGATGGTTGTCGTGCATTTGTACACCATTGAGAAACAGTAGATTCATCTTTACCTATTTGTTCTGCTAACCATTTGTTCTTTCTCTGTTTCGGCAAGAGCAACTTTAATCCTGTTGATTTCCACTTTAGCCAATTTATTTGTGTTTAACACAAATATATTAACTTATTTGAAATAAAATTAACCTTAACGATGCTTCTTTCTGGATGGTGGTAGGGAAGTTATAGCTCTTTTTAGTTTGTTAGACACGAGCGCAATGAAATGTACTTGCACGTGTGGCTGACTTTTTTAAGATTGTTTACAACGCACAACATATTAAAATGTATACAGGTAAACATATCTATTTTAAATTCACCACTAATCTAAACCAATTTAAATTATTTAAAAAGTATATAAACCATCACAGGTTCCATTACTATACTACTAGTAATGGAACCTGTACCTATATTTTAGAAAGGGTTGTGAGGCTTAAGCCTTTTTATGTTTATACCGTAGCTCTCCCAACTCAATACCAATAGCTGTTTTGGCAAGAATGGTAAATACAAAGGCGCCCATAGCCCAAATACCAATGGTTACGCCTATTTCTACGCCAGTGGGGAGGTATTCTACTATTTTACCGTAAGGTCCAGGAATGAAGCCCGGAACGATTAAGCCAAACCCCTTTTCTATCCATATAGCTATAAATAGCATAAAGCAGCAGACGTACAATACTTTCAGGTTATTTCTAAACTTATTGAACGTGAGTATCACTGTTGCAAGAACGTTTAGAGGTATAGCAGTCCAGATCCACGGTAATAGTGCATTTTTACCATGTAGGCCAAAGAAAAGGTAATACGCACTTTCACTGTGGTGTGTAGGGGCATAAAATTCCTTGAATAATTCCGAGACCAGCATGATTAAATTTATCTGAGCAGCTACCGTTACAATCATGGCTATTTTTTTGATTGTTTTATCTTCTATCTTAAATGCTGTAAAAGAACGTATGACGGCTAAAACCAAAATAATAAGTGAAGGTCCCGCAGCAAATGCCGATGCCAAGAACCGAGGCCCTAACAATGCATTGTTCCAAAAAGGCCGTGCTTGCAGACCTTGGTATAAAAAGGCAGTCACCAAGTGAATACCTACGGCCCAAAACACAGATATAATAGCGCCTTAAGCACATAGACGCTTTTCTTAGCTTCTTTATTCTGATAGTGCTTAAAAAGGATATAAAACGGAATACTAATATTTATAAAAAGGTATCCGTTTAATACAATAACATCCCAAGTTAACATGGAGTTCGGGAAGTTAAAAACACCTATTCCGGGAATCATATGCCACAACACGGATGGTCCGCCCATATCGGCAACTACAAAGGCCAAACACATTATTAAAGCCGCTACGGCCAGTCCTTCTCCAATTAATACGGCCTGCTTAAAATCAATATCTTTTAGAACGTAGGTTGGCATGACGAGCATAACGGCAGCAGCGGCAACTCCGACTAAAAAAGTAAAGTTAGAAATGTACAGTCCCCAGCTAACACGATCGGACATTCCCGTAGCGCTAAGCCCTTCTTCTAATTGAATGGAATAACAATACATGCCAATTAGCATCACAAGGGTAAGAAACCCCATCCAAAGATGATACGTTTTAGACCCCTTGGTTATGGTATCTAAACTATCGACCACCAAACTTTTAAATACTTTAAATGCTCCCATTGTATATTGTTTTAAATCTGCTGGCTAAGAATTTCTGGTATTCTTAGCGTTACGATTCAGTGCTTTCTTTTCTACTATGTATTTCTTAGTCCATGAAGTACCAGAACTTGGGTTCTGTGCCTAAATCTTCTTTTAACCTAAATACTTTTTTATTTTCTAATACCCAACGTATGGTGCTATTGGGATCTAATAGATTACCGAAAATTCTAGCTCCGGTAGGACATGCTTCTACACAGGCCGGGTTTTTTCCCTTACGCGTACGTTGCACACAGAAAGTACATTTTTCCATGACGCCTTTTTTACGCATTCTGTTCCCTAAGTAATGTTGATTTTTGTTTACTTCTGGTTCAGGAACTTCAGGTTTACTCCAGTTAAAACGTCTTCCATCGTAAGGGCAAGCGGCCATACAATAACGGCAGCCAACGCACCAGTCATAATCTATAACCACAAGTCCGTCTTCCTCTTTCCAGGTAGCTTGAACCGGGCAAACCTCAACACAAGGAGGGTTGTCACAATGAAAACATTGTGTTCCCATATAGAAATGACCTTCCGCAGGTACCTCGTGGTAATAATTGTCATCCGCTTTATCGAATTTAAAACCTTCGCCATCTTTCATTTCATGAATACGGATGTATTGCATTTCGGAATTACGGTCTTGATTGTTTTCCTCAACACAAGCGCTAACACAATTCATATACCCTTGACATTTGGATATATTAAAGGCATAGCCAAAGAGCACATCTTCTGCTGCATTTTCTGCAGTCATGTTTATTTTCTTATCCGTTCTTAATTCATATGAACGCATAAGTCTATTTATAGTGCCCTGCTTCTCCTCATCGGTCATTAGTTTATAGTTGCCTTTAAACTGCTCTTCCCAATCTATCTGAGCTTTTTCTTTGGTATCACTTCCGGTGGTTACACTACATGAAGTAGTTACTGCACCAGCACCAATTACAAGACTAGCCGTTAGCTTTTTAAAGGCACTTCGTCTATCCATCTTTACATCAAAAACCTGCTCAAAACCATCGCGGTGGCGTTCTTCACCAATAGATGCATTAATGGCAGCCTCGTAAAATTCATCGGCGCTAAGTTCTTCTTCTTTAGGGCTGCTATTACAGCTTCCCTCGGATTTACCGCAACCACAAGAACCCGAAGATTCTTTTTTATTGTTTAGACCTAGGTCTAGAGAATACCATTTTTTATTATCGCTCATACCTTTATTTTTAATGACCTAAACCTTCGTTACGTTCTATAGCCGTTTTTGTGTTGAATTGTACGGGCCATCTTTTTTCAAAACTGGGACTGTGTGGATTATGACAATTCACACAGGTGTTGGATGCTCGTGGAGGAGCCCATCCTGCTACTTTTTTACCGTGGGCACCACCTTTCCAATCTTCAAATTGACTAGAGTGGCATTGCGAACATAGTTTGTAGCTTAAATTGAAATCTATATTTTTCCCCGTTAATGTATTCAGCTGATTCATGTCCTCTCCGTTGTGACAGGTAGCACAGTTCATAGCATCACTATTGGCATGATTCACTTTAATATCCCAGTGCGCTTTTGGTGCATCTTTACCCATCATCTGCGAGACAGGTTTGCTGTGGCACTCTATACAGGCAAATGATTTTATTTGTCCTTTTCGTTCTGGAATCAAGAATGTATGTTCCCCTTCGGTAATTTCAATTAGCTCCGTATCCGCTAATAATTGTTCGGAGGTTAACGCACCATGATATGGTTTACTTTCCCCTTCTATCTTATCGGATATGGAATGGTATTCCCCTTCCTCTTTACAAGAGAATAAGGATACCCCTAGAAGTAATACTACGGAATATATTAGCGTTCTATTTTTCATTTAGTTTATCGAATTGTCTTAGAAATGTATTCGTATCAACAGTTGGTTGCTCACTATGTTTTGGTAAATGGCATTGTCTGCAATTAATACGGTCCGGATGCGAAACTCTAATCTCTTTAGGCGCACTTGGTCCTCCGTGACAAGAAATACAACTTTCTCTCATTTGTAATTGATGTGGTATCATTGGTGGGCTTCCTACCAACGCATTATTTGCACCTTCGCCTACTTTTGGTGGTTCCGGTTTTGCAAATCCGTTTTCCTTAAAGTCGCTAGTGGTGTTTTTAGTAACGTGGCACTGTCTGCAGTTCACCATTTCTGGATGTGGCGTAACAGGGGCGTAGGCATTGAACTTTGCTACAAAGCCACCGTTTTGGTGACATTGTATACAGGTATTACCTCCAAAGCTGCGCTCTTTTGCTACAGGATGGGGAATACTTGGTGGAGCACCCGGATAGGCTCGGTTATCATAATACGTATCTAGTGTACGTTGGTGGTTTTCATCTACAGGCATATTTAGATAATCCAAACCTGCACTTTCATCATCAAATCGTCTAAAAGCACCACTTTCCGATGGAATAAAGTTTCCGGTGGGCGTTTCAATAACAGGTGTATAGGCTTCTTCCAAACCCTGTTCGTAGCTATAGTTCCAAACAACGATAAACGCTATGAAGATCACCACAAAAAACGATATGATTCCAAGTCTCTTTTTCATAATCTATGCTCTTTCAACTTTAACCGCACATTTTTTATAATCTGGTTCTTTAGAAATAGGGCAGAAGGAGTCTAAGGTTACATCATTGATTAGCATACTTTCATCAAAGAAAGGAACAAATACTTGCCCTTTTGTGGGTAAACCTCTTTCATTGATGGATGCCGGTAATGTACAAGAACCTCGGCGGGAGGTTACTTTAATATTTTCTCCGTTTCTAATTCCTAAAGACTTTGCATCATCTGGATGAAACTCTACATACCCATTTGGCATAGCTTGATGTAGTACTGGAATTCTACGCGTCATAGACCCTGTATGCCAATGTTCTACAACACGACCTGTGTTTAGCCAGAATGGATATTCTTGGTCTGGTTTCTCTGGGGCATCTTCAAAAGGACGTTGCCATATGACCGCTCTACCATCTGGTTTTCCGTAAAAATGAAAGTCCTCATCATTGGAACAGGCAGGGTCATATTTGGCATTGTATCGCCATTGTGTAGACTTGCCATCTACGTAAGGCCAGATAGCTCCAGACTCTTTCTTTAAGACTTCTAGTGGTGCCATACCGTGTTTTGCACCTTCGTGAAATTGTCTGTATTCGTTATATATTTCTTCTACGTGATTTTCTTTGCTGTAAGGGAATAGGTCTTCAAACCCCATTCGCCTTGCTACTTCAATAAACATCCAAGTATCTGCTGTTGCCTCTCCAGGCGCATCAACCATTTTTTGCCAATACTGTGTTCTTCGCTCAGAATTACCATAAAGTCCACCTTTCTCAATATGCCAAGCAGCAGGAAGAATAACATCTGCTACATCTGTAGTAGGTGTAATACATCCGAAACCACAACAAAACAAGATTTCTTTTCCATTGCTGGACGGTAACGACTGGTCTTAGGTAATGAAACTAAAGGATTGGTAGCTTGTACCCATATAAAATTAATATCTCCGCGATCTACAGCTCGGAACATTTCAGTGGCATGATAGGTAGGCTTAGATGGTATACGGTCCACAGGAACCTTCCATATTTTAGCGGCCATTTCTCTATCTTCCTTTTTCATTACTACACCGTGTGGTAGTTTGTGTGTAAAAGTTCCTACCTCACGAGCGGTACCACAAGCAGAAGGCTGCCCTGTTAATGAAAAAGGACCGTTGCCCGGTTGCGATATTTTACCGGTAAGTAAATGAATATTGTAAACAAGATTGTTTATCCATGTTCCTCTAGTGTGTTGGTTCATTCCCATACACCAATAAGACACTACTTTTTTATTAGGGTCTCCGTAAATTGCCGCTAGGTATTTAATATCCTTAACGGAAACCTTAGAATACTTAGCCACTTTTTCTGGACTGTAATCTTCTAGGAATACTTTATACGCCTCAAAATCTATTTTCTCTGGCTTATCCGTAAACTTAAACTTGTCTTCTAGACCATAGCCAATATTGGTAAGGCCTTTACTAAAGCTACAATGTTTTTCAACAAAGGATTTATTTACCCATCCGTTCTGTATGATCTCATAACAAATAGCATTTGCTACCGCTAAATCCGTTTGAGGTTCAAATAAGATTGATTTATCAGAAGCTGTACTTGAACGTGTAGTTCGTGTGGCAAAATCTATGATTTTAGCACCACGTTTTGCTTTTTGCTCTAACATTCTAGAGAATAGAACCGGGTGCATTTCTGCCATATTGTTTCCCCAAGTAACAAAGTAATCTGCGTGATCAATATCCTCGTAACAACCCATGGGCTCATCCGCACCAAAAGAGGTTAAGAATCCTGTTACGGCACTTGCCATACAAAGGCGTGCATTACAATCTAGGTTATTGGTACCTATAGCTCCTTTCATTAATTTAGAAGCAATATAGCCTTCTGGTATTGTAGACTGTCCTGAGGTATACATGGCCACAGAATCCTTACCGTTCTGGGCAATGCTTTCTTTCATTTTAGAAGCAACAAGGTCTAAAGCTTCACTTAATGGGGTTTCTACGTATTTACCGTTTTTCTTTACTAAGGCAGTTTTAAGTCTGTCTTTAGATTGGATACACATAATCTGGTGGTATCCTTTTACACATAACAATCCTTTATTCACCGCCGAGTTTGGATCCCCTTTTACGGCAACAGCTTTGCCATTTTCAGTACCTACAAGTATACCACAACCTACGCCGCAGAATCTACACGGACCTTTTTTCCAATCTAGGTTCGCATTTTCAGGAATTCCTTTTTCTTGCTCGCTGGCAAATACAATACCGGGAAACATAGACGCAGCTGCCGTAATTGCAGACAACATGGCCATCTTTTTTATAAAACTCCTTCTATTTGTTACAGAATCGTACATAGCTATATAAATTATTGAGGGGTGTTAAAACCAGAAACTAAGGCCAGTAATTTTAGACTGCTCAGGGCTTCAATTTTTTCTTTTAGAATTTCGTCTTCTTTTTCGGTTTGGGTATCGGTAACCAATGCCAAAATGTTTTGGTTCTCGGCAGGAATAACTTCGCATTTACCAAGACTGATTAATGCGGTCATTAATTCTTCTTTTCTTCCTGTAATAGGGTGAGCTAGGTAGCTTTTAATAGGCATTCAGGGTCGGTTATATGTATTTGAAAATAGGAGTTTTCATTAACAGTTGTTTAACAATTTAGCAAAAATAGGTGAGTATTGTTCTTGAGAAGATGATAAATGTCATAGAATGAATAATAAAGCTATCGTTATATTTGAACGGAAATAACGATTTCGTATATTCATCCCCTGTTAGGGAGTAGTATGTTTCTTCGAAAAGGAGCTAATAAGTATGATTATTAAAACAATACGAGGGGATTATGATGGATGCTGTATGTGAAAACACCTTTTTGCAAATTCCCGACACTAGTTTAAAAACTAACATAACGCGCAGATAATGATAGATACTACTACAGCGTTAGAATTGGTTTTGTTACATGGTTCTATGAGCACAAAAGTGCTTGAGGTTGACCTTAAAGACGGACTAGATTATGTGCTGGCCAAAGATGTAATTTCAGAAATAGATATGCCACCATTTAGGCAGTCCGCTATGGATGGTTATGCATTACATATAGGAGACGATGCTACTTATACCATGGTAGGGGAAGTAAAAGCAGGTGACAATAACAACCCCACTTTACAGAAAGGCGAAGCTGTACGAATTTTTACAGGAGCGCCGGTGCCGGTTACAGCAAACACAGTTGTGATGCAAGAAAAAGTAACCGTAGATGGGAGTAGAATTACTATAGAAGAATCTCTAAAAGAGAATACAAATATCAGACCCCAAGGGGAGCAAATAAAAGTAGGCGGTGTTGCCATAAATAAAGGGACAACAATTAAAGGAGTTCATATAGGATTTCTGGCCAGTTTGGGGGTTACGAAAATTACGGTCTGTGAAAAACCGTCAATAGCTATTGTAGTAACGGGTAACGAACTTATAAGTCCAGGAGGTACATTGTCTTATGGGGAGATATACGAATCTAATGGCGCTATGCTAACTGCTGTGCTAAAAGAACTGGGTTACAAGAACACTTTTGTTGTTACAATTAAAGATGACTACGATAAAACAAAAAAAGTATTAAAAGAGACCCTTGGGAAACATGATGTAGTTATTGTTACAGGCGGAGTATCTGTAGGGGATTATGATTTTGTTGGAAAAGCATTTAATGTCATTGGCGTACAAGAGATTTTCTATAAGGTGAAGCAAAAACCAGGGAAACCTTTGTTTTTTGGAAAGAAGGAAGGAACATCAATATTTGGACTTCCCGGAAACCCTGCCGCTGCGCTTAGTTGTTTTTACATCTATGTGTATCCCCTTTTAAAGAAGTATGAAGGAGCGGAGCATATGAACCTTCTAACTATTTCTTTGCCTTTGTTATCTAATTATACGGTAAAAGGAACTCAAGCACAATTTCTAAAAGCACGGATAGAAGGTGCAGGAGTGACTATTTTAGGAGGACAGAGTTCTGCTATGGTGCGGGCTTTTGGAGATGCCAATGCACTGGTCTGTTTGCCTAGAAACTCAGCGGAAATTAAAAAAGGCCAAAACGTAAAAACCATATTGCTACCCACTAAATAGACTATGTATTATGAGCGATTATAAAATTAAAAGTAGGATCTGGATAGAAGTAGGGGATAACGTTCTGGTAGGTGAGGGTAGAGTGAAGTTGCTAAAAGAAATTGAAGCACAAGGCTCATTGTCAAAAGCAGCAAAGTCTATTGGAATGTCATATAAGAAAGCATGGACGTTAATAGATGCCGTTAATAAATCTGCCAAGGAAGCAGTAGTGACTACATCTGTTGGCGGTCAAAAAGGAGGAGGAACGGTTATTACACCTTATGGGAAAAATTTAATAGCAGCTTTTGAGCGAATTAATAAAAAGTGTTGGGAGTTTCTGGACGAAGAGTTTGAAACCCTAAACGGAATATAAGAAAAACGAATCAAGGTTTACCGCTAAGGCAAAATGTCAATTCTGTCAATAGCAGTAACACCATCAATTTATAGTAAAGAAAATAGGATTAGAAAATGAGCACTACTTATAAAAACGTATTTAAACCAGGAGCAATTTCTTCGACATTTATAGGGGAATCTATTGCCAAACATCAATCTAAAACCAGCATTGGCGCACATAATATTTTTTTAGGCCAAGTACGGGCAGATGTTGTAGACGATAAAAAAGTTGCTGCAATTGAGTATACCGCATACGAAGACATGGCAAATAAGAAATTCCATGAGATACGGGAGGCTACTTTTGAAAAGTTCAACCTTACCTGTATGCATATCTACCATAGTTTGGGAGAGGTAAAATCCGGGGAGATATGTCTATTTGTTTTTGTATCATCGCCAAGGCGAAAGGAAGTGTTTAAGGCACTGGAATATGTGGTAGAAGCCATTAAGGCCGATGTACCTGTTTTTGGCAAGGAAATATTTGAGGACGAATCTTCGCAATGGAAAGTAAACAGCTAGCCGAATGGTAGATATTACACATAAAAGTAACACCCTTAGAACGGCAACGGCTCAGGCAATTGTAAAAGTCAGCCTTCAGGAAACCATTGATGCTATTCAGAATAGAACCGTGCCTAAGGGTGATGTTTTTGCCATGAGTAAAGCAGCTGGACTTTTGGGGGTTAAGAAAACACCGGATTTACTTCCGGACTGCCATCCATTACCCATAGAATTCACAGGTATTGAATATGAGATAGATGGACTTGAAATTAAAGTATTAGTAACCGTAAAGACCATTTATAAAACAGGTGTTGAGGTAGAAGCTATGCACGGGGCAAGTGTGGTAGCTCTTAATATGTATGATATGCTTAAGCCTATAGATAAAGGCATAGAGTTACATCATATTAAACTGTTAGAGAAAAAAGGAGGGAAGTCTAGCTTTAAGGATAAGTTTAGACGCGATTTAAATGCGGTTGTTATCGTATGTTCAGATTCCATTGCAGAAGGAAAAAAAGAAGATAGAGCTGGTAAAGCCGTTATGGCAAAATTAAAAGAATGCGAAGTTACGCTTCAAGATTATATTATCATTCCCGATGATGAAGCTATCATTCAAGAAAAAGCCAAACACTATCAAGCCAACGGAGCGGACTTAATAATTTATACAGGAGGAACAGGGCTATCTCAGCGCGATATTACCCCAGAAGCGCTAAAACCATTATTGGACAGGACTATTCCTAGTATAGAAGAAGCTATTAGAAAATACGGACAGGACCGCATGCCTTATGCCATGCTTTCTAGAAGTATGGCGGGAACCATAAAAAACACCTTGGTGTTGGCCTTGCCTTTAGCTCTACAAATGGCGCAAAGGAATCTATGGATGCTATTTTTCCATCCATTTTACATGTTTTTAGAATTTTAAAAGGAGCAAGACACGATTAATATGACGGAATCTAAAAATATCCTTACGGACACATTTGGTAGAAAACATACCTACTTGCGCATCTCACTTACGGAGCGTTGTAATTTACGCTGTACGTATTGCATGCCCGCAGCCGGTATTCCGCTTTCGCCAAAATCCCATATTATGACGTATGAGGAAATCTACACCATCGCAAAAGAATTTGTGGACCACGGAGTCACTAAAATAAGGCTTACAGGTGGCGAGCCATTAGTACGAAAGGATGCCGCTTTGATCATGGAGAAATTGGCTTCACTTCCTATTGAATTGGCCATAACTACCAATGGAGTTATCGTAGATAAATTCATTGATACGTTTAAGAAAATAGGTCTTAAGAAAATTAATGTGAGCCTAGATTCTTTGAACACCGATAAAAATACTTTTATAACCCGTAGAGACTATTTCAAAAAGGTCTATGATAACATACAATTGCTGGTAAAAGAGGGTTTTGAGGTAAAAATAAACTGTGTTTTGATAAAAGGTTTTAATGAAAACGAGATTATCGATTTTATAGAGCTTACCAAGACGCAGGCGTTGCAGATTCGTTTTATTGAGTTTATGCCTTTTGATGGTAATAAATGGGATTTGGAAAAGTTGGTTTCGCTCGAGGAAGTATTGAAACAAGTATATGCCAAGTATGATGCAAGCAGTTTTATAAGACTTGACGACGCGCCTAATGACACGGCCAAAAACTATCAAATAAAAGGTTATAAGGGGACTTTTGCTGTCATAAGCTCTGTAACCAATCCGTTTTGTGATAGTTGTAATAGAGTGCGCTTAACGGCAAACGGGCAACTTAAGAACTGCTTATTCTCAACCACAGAATCTGATTTACTTACGCCGCTTCGTGAAGGGAAATCAATAACTACAGTAATTGGAAAGGCGGTACAGGCAAAGCAAAAAGTACGTAGCGGAATGGATACTATAGAAAAATTTAAAGATCTCACTTCCCATAACAATCGGAGTATGATTGCTATAGGGGGATAAAAAAAAGCTGCAATCCAAAAGATTGCAGCTTCACTATGTTGAGGTAGTTGTATACTTAGTTTGCTGCTTTACTCAAATTTGTTTTGAAAAGATTAGGGTTGATTGTTAGTTGAACCCATCCCCAGTTGTTGGTATTATCACTTGGTCTGCCACCTTTTATAAGAGTCATACTATCCGAAGCAAACATATGCGAATAGCCTACATTTAGTTTCACATTCTTCATTAGAGCTTGCGTATAGACCAAATCTAATTCTGTTCCTAAATAAGCATCTGCATCTCCGGTAAGGTCTGCATTGGCGCTAAAATAATGTCCTTTTAACAATAGGTTGGATTTTTCACCTGTAGTAAATACAATTTTCCCGTATACATCATTAAGTCCAACATTGTTAGCATGGTTGCCTACATAAAAATAATCCATGAATCCATTAAACTTATGATTGGTGCCGTAAAGAGGAAAGAACGATTTGTTTTTAGAGTCGCCGTCTTGATCAGTTCCGCTTAAAAGTTCAACACCTAATCCGTAAAGAATTTTATTAGATTTATAAGTAGCCTCTAAAGCCAATTGATAAGCAGCTAAATCTGTTGTAGCATTTGCTTTCCCAAATTGATAGTAGGCACTACCGGCAAAATTCACTTTTTGTACAGGGAATTTAAAATAAGAACCCGTAGTCTGTCTATAGGAAACACCGTCTGCAATGTCATTGGCATCACCCGTAAAATCTTGAAAACCTGTGTTTAGAAAAAGAAAGCTCACAGAACTTTTCTCCCAAGATTGCTTTAGGTAGGTATATTGCATGGATTTATAAGTGAAAAAACCTTGAATATTATATGCAGTTCCTTCATTACTTGGTGCTTCTTGGCTAAACGCTCCACCTAAGTCAAGCATAAAATCATCCTTCTTATAGCTTATGATGGCAGCATCATGAAAACGCCCTTGCATTGCCCAATCTAAACCACCAAAAATACGTTGATCATCATAGGAAATCACTTGTCTACCTAATTTAGTAGACCAATTTTCATTGAATTGTAATTGTGCCCATGCTTGAAACAAAGAGAAAGAATCGTTACCGTCTACCGCTAATATTTGGCGGGTATCTCCCCAAGTACTTACATCTTGTACGGCAATAAATAGTTTTAGTTTTTCATCGGAATACCCAATATTAAGACGGGTACGTTGGTTTACGAATGCTGCAGGATCGGCATCATTAGGAAAAAGGTTATTAAATCCGTGGCGATATTCAAAGCGAGCTCTTACATCTGCATCTACTTCCAGCGTTTGTGCTGTTATTGGTATGAAGTTGAAAATAAGTAAAAATAGGATACCTATCTGAAGTCTTTGTATGGTCATAATAGTTGATTTATTACATTTGGCAACAAAGATTCGCTATTTAAACCTCAATAAACATGACATTTATCATCTATAAAAGATAGACGTCAAACACCGGGATTCCATCCAAGAGCAATGGCTACTTGTTTTTTCTCCTTTATAATAGACCGTATCATATAAGGTCTGTCCGTATCAACATTTTGAATGGATGCTTGCATAGGTTTACCGTCTATAATGACATCTCCAGTAAAATTTTTCAAGGGTTGGTGGCCTAGGCCGTATCTGTTGTCTTCTACTAAAAGCAGCATTAACATTTTCTCAGGATCGGGTGTAGAACAATAGATGCCAAGGTCATCCCATAAATACACGTTATTTTTTGTTTGCTTAATAGGCTCAATACGTGATGCCTCTCCCAATAGATTTTTTAGAACTGTGTAATTGGTAGGGAAACTAATGAGCGTATTATTAAGAAATATCTCCTTAGTATTACATTCTATAGTAACCGTATCACTCTTTTTTTTTTTCTTTTGCTCGGATTTCTAAAGTCAAATATTCCCATACCATGCAAGATATTTCTTTTTTTGAGCAAAGTATGCAATTTGAGGTTTATTATCAGTAGGTGTTTTCTGATTATTTTATGGTAAAAAATATGATATTGATCATAAAATATGTTATTTATTTTTAACTTAATTTTTTGTTAACAAATACTGAAAATCAAGCATGTATGAAGTAATTTTTAGCTATTTTCGTGTTTCAAATTAACCGCCAAAATTGAAGGAAACCCCTAACATACTACCCAATAAAAATTCTGGATGGAGAACTACGGCTGTATTTCTCATTGCTGTATTTATTGGTATAGGCTTGTTCTTGGCTAAAGAAGGAGAGGTTGTTTCTTATTTGTCAGATAACCCAGAGGCATGTGTTAATTGCCATGTTATGACTCCTGTATATAATGGTTGGATGCATAGTTCACATAGAGAGTGGGCTAATTGCAACGATTGCCATGTACCTCATGATAACGTCGTGAATAAGTATTTCTTCAAAGCAAAAGATGGGTTGTACCATGCAACGATATTTACATTAAGAGCAGAGCCAGACGTCATAAAAATGCAAGAAGCCTCTCAGAAAGTGGTACAGGCAAACTGTATACGTTGTCATATGCAACAAGTTACTCAGACTAAATATGATGGTTGGATAGATAACCATGCAGAGAATAGAACAGATAGACAATGTTGGAGCTGTCATAGGGAAATTCCACACGGAAAAGTTCAAGGTATTTCTACATTACGATACAATATAGCACCATTACCAACCGATCAAGAAGAAGCTGTAATACCTGCTTGGTTAGAAAAAGAAAAGAATAAATAAAGACGAGGAATATGAAAAACAAGGTCTTATTTGTAGTAACTATTATAGCTGTTTTTTTATTAGGGCTATTGGCTTCTAGTATAATCAACAGAAAAAGTGAGGCAAAATACGAGTATGTACCAAAGGTGAATATTGGTGAAAACGAACCTAGGAGTAAAGTTTGGGGAGATAACTATCCTCAAGAATATCAGTCATGGTTACAAACGGCAGATACTACATTTGCTAGTTTTCAAGGAGGTTCTGCCATGCGAGATGTATTGGAAGAAGACCCAAGGTTAGTGGTGCTTTTTGCCGGTTATGGTTTTTCTAAAGATTACAATCAAGGTAGAGGGCATTCATATGCAGTTGAAGATATTAGAAATAGCTTAAGAACCGGTGGGCCAAAAGGAAAGGGAGATGGACCAATGCCAGCAACATGTTGGACTTGTAAAGGCCCGGACGTACCAAGGTTAATGAGTGAAATAGGCGTAACGGAATTTTACAAAGGTAAATGGGCAGATAAAGGAGAAGAGATTGTAAACCCTATTGGTTGTGCAGATTGTCATGATCCAGGAATATGAAACTTAAGATTACGCGTCCTGCATTGGTAGAAGCTTTTGATGCTATGGGAAAAGATATTAACCAAGCTACGCACCAAGAAATGCGTTCATTGGTTTGTGCTCAGTGTCACGTTGAATACTATTTTAATAAAAACTTACCGGGTAAAGAAGGTGTACCATATTTAGTTTTCCCTTGGAAAGATGGGATGGCTGTTGAGGATATGGAAAAGTATTATGATGATATAGCATTTGCAGATTGGACACATAAGATTAGTAAGACACCAATGTTAAAAGCGCAACATCATGGATACGAAACTTTTAAAACGGGAGTACACGCAGATAGGGGAGTTTCATGTGCAGATTGCCACATGCCTTATAAGAGTGAAGGTGGACAGAAATTTACAGACCACCATGTACAATCTCCTTTAAATAATATGGCCAATGCTTGCCAAGCATGTCACAGAGAAGAGTCGGCCAAGTTAATGGAAAACGTTTACGAGCGTCAGCGCAAGGCAACGGAAAACCGTATAAAACTAGAAGACTTATTGGTTAAAGCGCACGTAGAAGCTGGTAAGGCATGGGAGTTGGGAGCAACGGACGAACAAATGAAACCAATTTTACAAGATATTCGTCACGGACAATGGCGTTGGGATTATTCAGCGGCATCTCACGGAGCATCTTTTCACTCTCCTGTAGAAATAGCTAGAGTAATTGGTGGAGGTTTAGATATTGCTGCGGAAGCAAGAGTTAAACTCGCCCGTCTTTTAGCAGATTTAGGTCATAACAAACCAGTAGATATGCCAGATATTTCTTCAAAAGAAAAAGCGCAGAAGTATATTGGTTTGGATATAGAGAAATTAGAAGCTGAAAAGAAAGAATTCAAAGAGAACTTATTACCTAAATGGATGGAAGCTGCTAAAGCTCGTGAAGCTAAAATGGAAACGAAGTCAGTTTCTATGAATTAGATTGCGCATTCGGATAGATTAAAACAACCATATAACTTATCCTCATCACTCTTATAGTGTATGAGGATAAGTTTTTTTTAGAGAGATATGAGAAGAAAAATATATAAAATAATTGCTTCACCAATTTTGGCACTACTTCTTTTGTTAACCTTTGGGGTGTCAATGGCTGTTGCTACGTTTGTGGAGAATGATTTTGGTACCGCCACGGCATGGAAAGTAATTTATGATGCCCTATGGTTTGAACTCGTAATGGTGGGGCTATGCATTAGTTTTATTCTAAATATTTTTAAATATAAATTACTGAGAAAAGAGAAGTGGCCAATTCTTCTTTTTCACCTGTCATTTGTACTTATTATTGTTGGGGCCGGTATTACAAGGTACACTTCTTATGGCGGCGTAATGCGTGTTAGAGAGGGTGCTTCTTCAAATATTATTATATCTGACGCCAACTATGTCAAAGCAAAAATATCTGATGGAAAGACTACAAAAGTGGTACTTAAAAAGCTGAGTTTTTCTCCGTTGACAAATAATGATTTTACTATAGAAACCGATTTCAATTCTAAACCCATAGTAATTAAGTACAGCAACTTTGTTGCCGATGCGCTACCAAAAATAGAAGATGATGTAGAAGGCGGGAAGGCATTGTTAGAGCTAGTAGTAACTGCAGGAAACGGTAGGGAAACTGTATTCTTACAAAAGGGTGAAATTGAGCAAATAGGGGAACATAAACATTTAGTTGGTTTTGAGGCAGAAGGAGAAGGGGTCATCAATATTATAGAAAAAGATGGTGCCTTTAAAATGTATACGCCAAGAGATTTAGACTTCTTTATTATGGCCTCTCAAACGGCGGGAAAAATTAAGAAAGACACCTTAATGAATATGACGCTTAAAACGTTATATAGAGATGGAGATGCTTCTTTTGTGCCAACGGCATATCATCCAAAAGCAAAAATAGAAATTGTTAGTACTTCGGATAGATTAAAGGATAACGACCCTAATAAAGATGATGCATTATTGGTAGACGTCAATATTGCAGGAGAAACAAAAACTACGAGCTTACTATATAGACAAGGGTTTCTACCAACAGAACATAAAGCGGAATTTGATGATTTGTCTATTCTACTTTCTTATGGTGCCGAACCTCAGGAAATTCCGTTTTCTATTCAGCTGAATGATTTTCAATTAGAACGGTATCCGGGATCAACAAGTCCATCTGCATATGCAAGTGAAGTTACAGTTATAGATGAGGGTGTAAAAACGCCTTACCGCATATTCATGAACAACGTGCTAGACCATAAAGGTTATCGTTTTTTCCAAGCCAGTTATGATACGGATGAGAAAGGTACGGTGCTATCTGTAAATCATGATGCCATAGGTACTTGGGTTACCTATTTGGGTTATATATTAATGGGTGTAGGTATGTTCTTTACGCTTTTTGGAAAAGGATCAAGATTTACAGAAGTAAATAAAAAATTGAACAAACTAAAAAAGAATAAGGCAGCATTTTTAGTAGTCTTGTTCTTGGGTGTTAGTATGATTCAAGCAAGCCCCATACAAGGGCAGGAGAGTGGTCCGGAACAAATTATAGATGTTGACCATGCCGCACTATTTGGTAGGGTTATGGTGCAGGATTTAGATGGTAGAATAAAACCTATAAATACGCTTGCATCGGAGTTTTTACGTAAAATTTCTGGTAGGCCTTATTTTCAACTTACTCAAAATGGGGCAACGGTAAAATTAGATGCTAACCAAACCTTTCTGGCAATGCATGTTTCTGCAAAGTATTGGGAACAAGTTCCGATTATCAAAATTGATAAGAAAAAATTAGGGACGGCATATGAAGATTTAAAGCTGGGTGAAAACGGTCTAATATCTTTTCAGAATTTGTTGGAGGAAACTGGGAAATATATTTTTGTAGAAGACGTTGAAAAAGCGAATCAGAAGAAACCGGCAGAGCGTAATGAATTTGATAAAGAAGTCATCAAAGTAGATGAGCGTTTTAATATTCTTTACAATGTATTTATTGGAAACTATCTAAAAGTGTTTCCTAATAGTTTGGATGAAAATAATACGTGGTTTACCTACACTCATGATTTTAAGGATTTTCCTGAAGAAGACGGGCGTTTTGCAAAAACTATAATTCCGACTTATTTCTCAGATGTGGCAGCTCAGAATTGGGAAGGAGCATCAGAGAAATTGGGGTATATTAGTATGTATCAGAATGTCTTGGGTGAGGATATCATCCCTAGTGATAAAAGAATAGCAGCCGAATTGTGGTATAATGATTTAAACCTGAATTTCTGGCTATTTCAGGTGTTGTTTATATTAGGTTTGCTATTGTTGGTCTTGGCTATGGTTAAGATTTTTACACAAAAGAAAAGTGTAGAATACGTTTGGAATATTTTAATTATTCTAGCCCTTCTTAGTTTCATAGTCTTTGCGGGAAATATTATTCTACGTTGGTACGTGGCGCAACACGCCCCATGGAGTAATGGTTATGAAATGTTGATTTTTGTGGCATGGGTACTTATGCTTTGCGGTTTTCTTGTTTTTAGAAAGTCAGATTTTGCATTACCACTTGCCACCTTATTCTCTGGAGCGTTATTATTTGTGAGTTATTTGGATTGGATAAATCCAGAAATAACCAATCTTATGCCAGTACTAAAATCATATTGGTTAAAGGTACACGTGGCAACTATTGTAAGTAGTTATGCACCTTTAGCATTATCTGCTGTTCTGGGATTAATGGCGCTAATTTTAATGATTATTAGAACACCAAAAACTAAAGATATTATAGATTTAAAAATAAAAGAACTTAGCTACATTAATGAATCCTCAATGACCATAGGTTTATTTGTTCTGGCAGTGGGAACATTCTTAGGAGGTGTTTGGGCCAATGAATCTTGGGGACGTTATTGGGCATGGGATCCAAAAGAAACTTGGGCTCTAATTAGTATTATTGTTTATGCCATTGTTTTACATCTACGGTTCATTCCTGCTTTAAGAAATACATATGTGCTTAACGTGGCAAGCATGTTCGCTTTCTGGTCTATAATAATGACCTCTTTTGGAGTTAATTATTACTTATCAGGATTACATAGTTATGCGGCTGGAGATCCAGTGCCAATCCCTCAGTTTGTTTACTTTCTAGCAGCCTTTATGGTTATTATTGCGGTATGGGCGTATTTTAGAAATAGGAGGAAAGTATAGTTTTAGGTTTTTGCAAGTGAGAGGTTTTACTAGAGAAATTTATTGCTCTAGTAAAACTTCCGCACTCAATCCATCTTTACATTCAAATTCTATTACCGTTTCTTTTTTGTTGGATGAAATAATTTTGGCTCTTTTGTTAGAAGCGGTTTCCATTTCCTTAATCTGTTCTTTTATTTTCCATTCTCCTTTTAATGTAAGCTGTACTTTGCTTGCACGACTTGGCCAGTAATACCATTCATGTTCATATATAGAGGACTCTATTCGGGTTCCGTCAGGCATTAAATCATCTTGACCGTCGTATATATTCAAATCAGGGTCGGATACGGCTAGTTTAACTCCGTTAGCCTCTTCTTTTACAACAAATGTAGATGGACGATTTACGGATTTTATCAAGCCAGATTCCAGTTTTGCATGTGCGTCGTATATGGCGTAAGCTGTAGTTCCATTTTTAGGAGAGCTTACAATATGAGCCTTTTCATTATGCTGAATAACTTGGTAAGGTTTGTTTTTACCGGTCATTTCAGTATTAAAACGCTCCATTTTTTTTTCATCGGCATCTATTATAAGTGCGTAGTCATACTCGGCATCTTGAGGAGCAATACCATGATTGAATAACACTGTTGTGAAATCACCATTGGTAGTTCCTTTAGCCTGATACTGAGGGTTTGTTTGATTTTCACGCTGAATAGTTAATGAACTATTTTTAGGAACCTTGGGAATATAATATCCTGTATTTCTATTATCAATCAGCCAAAATGGTTTTGTCTTAGTCAGCGAATTTTTAAAAGGGAATTCCGCAATAGTACCATTACTTGTAACCAGTCCGTTGTTTCCTGAAAGAATTTTGTCCTGAAGGATAGTTGTTTCTACCGCATACTCTTTAATTCCACTTTTGATATTTGAACCCAAGCACACTACAAAATCATCAAAAAAGAAGTACGATTTCTTACCTGTAAACGATTGTAGTTTGAACATGTCATGACCTTTAAAAGGAAATACAAATACGCTATTTCCATCAACAGTCTCTACGCCTCCCACAAAGCTCTGGTCCGAGAAGGGATATTCCCCGCCTTCGTCCCTATGTTGTCCGGGAGAGGTAATGATTTGTTCGTAAGGAGTATAAACAGAGGTAACTCCTGGCCAACGGTGCCAATCGTATCCATCATGCCATTTACCTTCTTTTGGTGTTGTACTGTCTAAACTCTCCGGGTAGCTAACATCTAGGTATCCGTTGGCAATGAAGGTTGGGTAGGCAAAGTAGTTTGGTCCCCAACTTTCGTATGGATAGACATATTTGCTATGCCCTCTAACCGTTGCCATCCAATCATTGTTTTCTCTTCGTGTACCTACTAACGAATAGGATAACATTCTAGATTTTGGATAGTTATAGGTTTTAAATTCCCCTTTTTGCTCCAATTTTTCCATCCAATAGGTATCTGTTTGAGTGGGCTTCTCTTTGGCTTCTATTAGTTGCTTATAAAAGCCCGCCATTTTTTCGTCGTATTGATCCTCACTCAATGCAATTAGAGCAGACAAGTTGAAATATTGACTAGGTAATTGATAACTCGAAAATCGGATAGAAGCAAAAGCGCGAGGCCCCACAAAATCGTCGGTAAAAAGGCAGTCAAAAAGTGTTTGAGTTATCTTTTTCATTCTAGCCTGCGCATCTGCAGAGGCTTTAAATGGCGAATGACTAAGCAAGTATAAAATAGAAATACCACCGTCAACACCTCTTCCTCCATAGCCTTGGGCGTGGCCAGCATGGTGAAACGTAACCCCATCTGGTTTAAATATTTCATCTAATCCATTTGCATAATTAGACGTTATGTTAGAAAAGAAAGAAGAGAAATGTCGTAAGTCACGCACTTTCTCGGGCGAGTTTTTCATGATTAATGCCGAATACAACCGTGGTTTCAACAAACCTTGGGAATCATCTGCATCAGCGGCAACTCTGCCTTTTACTCCATATACTACATCCTCACGATACACTTGACCAAAACCGTGAAACCACTTCATGATACCAATTGCTTTTTCCAGTCTATTGTTTTTTTCCAACACATCACGCATCAAATAAAACGCAGGGCCAACTTCCCTTATTTCATA
Organism: Zobellia laminariae; assembly: GCF_030553095.1. GTDB lineage: Bacteria > Bacteroidota > Bacteroidia > Flavobacteriales > Flavobacteriaceae > Zobellia > Zobellia laminariae. Next base: position 3,804,770 of record NZ_CP130738.1, read on the forward strand.
TGAATAATGATGAATCCATCCTAGACCTACACCAACGTCAAAACCTTGGTCTACACCATAGTCGAATAAATTGATAAACATTTCCTCTAAGCGATTTTTGTCTTGTTCATTTTCAATAGAACGGTACAGTGAAGCAATTTTCATTAGCGCTTTTGAAAAATGTTCTTTCCAGGTCATGCAACCTTCATTGAACTTTTCTCCTAATCCCATTTCTGCAAAATGCTCGGGATATATGTTGCCTTTGACTAATGGAAGTCCATATATTTTATCGCCATCACGCTTAATTTCAAATTGCTCATAGAGTTTTGCTATACTATTAATCGATACATCTTTTAGTTCTTCTCGCTGATACGATGGAAGAATAAACTCTTCTGCTTTTTCATCCAAAGCATTAAGAGCCGTTACCATTTCTGGAGTGACCTCTTCTAGTTGAAGGGAAGGGGTGTTATGAGACCACTCGAACAAGCGATGTGCGTATTGGGTAACTAATCTTGTATGGGGTTTGATATAGGGTAATTGGGGATTGGCACTAATGGTCTTTGGGTTCATGGGTAACGAAAGACCTACGGCATCAATGTAGTAAGTTCCTTTACCTGTTTTAGGGGATAGAATGGTCATTCTGTCCATGTCGGGCCTTGGAATGCCGCGCATATCTCCACGGTCATACATTATGCTTACCGTACGCCAACCAACAAAATCTAAGTTATATTCAAACTCACAATCTACTACATCACCACGTCCAAATTGAAAGGTAAGACGGCGAGTGCTGGCCTCTTCATTATAAATCCACATAAAAAATCCACGGGGAAACTCAAGAACTACCTTGTTGTCATAACTGGAGTGGCCGTTCATCAAATATTTGTCCCTTCCGATAGGTTCCAGTTTAGATAAATCACGTTGTTTGTGATAACCAATAGCAGTATTGAAAATTAGGGCATCATTTCCAATCCAGTCCCATCGTAACGATTTCTTGCCTTGTTTCATCCGCAAGGAGTCTATACTTAATTGGCCTCCTCTTGCCGAAAGTTCTGGAGGTAAACCTTCTTCGAAGCTTTCCATCAGTTTTTTTGGTTGATATCCGTCTTGAGCATTTGTCATAATGGTATATGACAAGGCGATTAAGAAAAGCAGTATTTTATTCATTGTAAGAGACTTTTTATATATTATATTTTTACCATTTTATAGTAAGCAGATGATATTGAACTATTTATTTTACCAAGAATAGTTCGGCACTTAATCCATCTCGGCATTCAAACTCAATAACCGTTTCATTTTTGTTTGAAGAAACCACCTTTGCCTTTTTGTTGACCACCGTTTCAATTTCGGTTATCTGGTCTTTTATTTTCCAAAGTCCTTTTAATGTAATCTGAACGGTAGTAGGGCGTGTAGGCCAATAAAACCATTCACGCCCATAAATAGCTAATTCTACACGTGAGCCGTCCGGTAACCTATCATCTTGACCTTCATAAATATTAAAGTCGGGATCTGAGAGCGCTAGTTTTAGACCTTTAGGTTCTTCTTTTACTAGAAATGTTGCAGGGCGACTTATCTTAGTAACCTTTCCTTTTTTAGGATTACACTTTCATCGTAAATGGCATATGCCGTAGACTTAAGTTTTGGTGCCTTTACAATATGTGCTTTTTCGTCTTGTTGAAGTATTTCGTATGGTTTCTCCTTACTCTTCATCGCTGTAGCGAAGGCGTCCATTTTCTGGGAATCGGAGTCCGCCATGATGGCATAGCTATAACTAATATCTTGGGGTGCTTTACCATGATTAAACCAAACTGTAGTGAAATTGCCTTTTACATCTTCAAGCCCATGAGCATCTGGATTTACCTGTTCTTTACGCTGAAAATTCAGGGTAGTGTTTTTAGGAACAGACGGAATATAATAACCCGTATTTCTATTATCTACCATCCAAAAAGGTTTGGTAGAACTTAATGTCTTTTCGTAGGGAAATGCAGAAATATTTTCTGTGCTTAACGCTAAAGGTGTGCTTCCTTTGATTTCATTTTGTAGAATGGTGGTTTCAACATCATATTCGTCTAAATCACTTTTAATATTAGTTCCTAGACAAACCACATAATCATCAAAGAAGAAATAAGATTTCTTGCCAGAAAATGACTGAATATTAAAGGCGTCATGTCCTTTAAAAGGGAAAACAAAAACACCATTTCCTTCTTTTGAAGAAACACCTCCAACAAAGGGTTGGTCAGAGAACAAATACTCTCCACCTTCATCTTTTATTTGACCGGGATTGGTGATCATTTTATCATACGGAAGCCTAACAGTAGTTGCTCCCGTCCAACGGTGCCAATCGTACCCATTTATCCAAACACCTTCTTTTGGACTAGTACTTCCAAGGTCATCCCAATACGTGACATCTAAAAAACCGTTGGCCATAAACAAGGAATACGCAAAATAGCTAGGCCCCCAACTTTCAAAAGGATATACGTATTTGCTATGCCCACGTACAGTAGTCATCCATTTGTTTTCATTGCGTTTTACCCCAAGACTGGAATAGGACATAACCTGTAGTTTTGGATGTTCAAAATTCTTTCGTTCTATGGATACCTCATCTAATTTATTGGTCCAATAAGAGTCCATTGGGTCGAGTTTTTCTCGTAGCGAGATAAGCCAATCGTATAAATTTGCTAACTCTGGGTCAAATGTGCTGCCGGAAAGTGCTGCTAAAGCAGGAAGATTGTAAAAATGTTCCGGTACGGTATATGGGCTAAAACGAGTGTTATCAAAAGCTCTTGGGTTTTTAAGTTCTGGTGTAAACACACAGTTAAAATAAGTTTGGATAGCCTTTTTTATACGGCCAACTGACTCATCTTTCATATTAAAAGGCGAATCTGCCAAAAGGTAGGCCACAGATATTAACCCATGTGCCCCACGGCCACCATATCCTAAAGTGTGCCCTGCATGGCGACAAACCGTACCATCTGCTTTTTAAATTTCGTCTAAAGCTCCTACATAAGCTGTTGAAACATTGGATAAATAAGAAGAATAATGACGAAGGTCACGCACTTTTTCTTGTGAGTTCTTCATAATCAACGCGCTCAGTAATCTAGGGCGAATTAAACCTTGAGCATCATCTGCATCATTTCCAACCCGACCTTTGACCATATAAGCCATATCTTCCCTGTAGACTTGGTTGAAACTATACATCCACTTCATTAGGTCTGTAATCTTTTCAAGACGATTATTTTCCTCTAGCACATTACGCATTAAGAAGAAAGCTGGCGCATGTTCGCGAACTTCATAGGAATAATGGTGGATCCATCCTAATCCTGCACCGTTGGCAAATCCTTGGTCAATACCATAATCTACCAAATCCAAAAACATTCTCTCTAGTGTAGCTTTATCTTGGGGAGTAGTAATGGATTGATATCGTTTGGATATACCCAACAATAACTGACCATACTCCCTCCAATCAAAAACACCTTCCTTGTTTTTCATTCCGCTGTCCGCAAAATCACCCTTTATCAAGTTTCCTTTTATTAAAGGCTTCCCATATATTTCATCTGCTTCCCTAATAATTCCATACGCGTCATATTCCTTCACTAAATCAGAAATGGGCTTTTTTTGTAATTGCTCTCGCTCATAGAAGGGAAGAATGAATTCATCAGCTTTATCAGCCATATCATCCATTGCTTTAACGAGCTCTGGATTTAGCTCTTCTAACTGAAAATTAGCTCTGAATTTGCTGAACTCATAAATCAGCGATGCATAATTGGTAGACTTTCTGTTATGGGGCTGTATGTGTGGCAACTGAGGATTAGGGCTTTTGGTACGAGCGAACATTTGCATGGATGTATTGATTACATCAATATAAAAAGCACCTGAACCTATTGCTGGGGCAACAATCTTTAGTTTGTCCATACTCTCGTTGGGGACACCTTTCATATCACCGCGGTCGTAGTGAATATAGACTGTTCTCCATCCTTTAAAGTCTAAGTTATAGTCAAAATGAGTGTCAACTTTATTACCTCGCCCAAATTGAAAAATGAGACTTTGATTACGGGGGATTTCGTTATAAATCCACATAAAAAAGCCTCTTGGAGCCTCTAAGATTGTTTTGGTGGAATTCGTATTAGAATGCACATTCTTAAGCTGATTTTTATCATACCCTGAAGTATTGATAGGTTTTTGAGGATGATAGCCTATAGGGGTGTTGAAAACTAGAGTGTCATTGGTGACCCAATTCCACTTTAAAGAATTTGTACCATCTTTTATTCTTTTGGAGTCCAATTCCAGTTTCCCACCAGTGGCAGATAGTCCTTGGGGAATTCCATCTTCAAAATTTTCATAGGTAAAAGTAGGTTGAGTAGAACTTTGTGAAAAAAGGGAGTGGCTCAACACAAGGGTAAGAAGTAAATAAAGGATATTTTTCATATAGAACTATTGTTGCACCTAGTAACTGTTTATTTGGTATGGTTTATTGTTGTTCCAATAATTCATGCATTTGCTTTCCCGCAAGCAGAAAGGCGCCGCAACCATATTCTACAGTGTCATTTTCACTGAGCGCAAATGGGCTAGACCCGACTTTTTGAACATAACCGATTTTTCCGTCTGCGTTTATACATTTAACAAGTCCGCTCCATGCTTTATTTACATGAGGTAAGTACACTTCTTTATCTAATACTCCATTGTTTACGCCCCATGCCATAGCATAGCAGAAGAAAGCGCTAGCACTAAATTCCTTAACGGGGTATTGCTCAACATCTAAAAGGGAAGTACGCCACATGCCATCTTCACCCTGTAGCGAGGCAATTTCCTCCATCATTTCTAGGTATAACTCCTTGTATTTTTTTCGGCTATGGAAGTCTCCAGGAGTGTAAGTAAGCATATCCACTAAGCCTCCAACGACCCAGCCATTACCTCTTCCCCAAAATATTTTTTTCCCGTTTTCAGTTTTTAAAACATCACCTTCTTTATCCCATTTAAATCGGTCATCACGATAAAATAAATGGTCTTCTTTACTGTATAAATGGTCATAGGTATCCCAAAACCGGACATCCATTTCATTTAAATATTTTCTTTTTCCTGAAGAGGTATATAATTTTAACCATGCAGGAGGCGCCATAAACAAGGCATCTGCCCAAGACCAATTGGTGTCTCCATTCCACCCAACAACAGGTCCTCTTTTAGGATTATCGATAATGTAATCTACTCGCTCATACATATCTTCCAATACTTTAGGGTCTCTGTTTACCAGAAAAATATCAGTATACACACGGCCTATAGCAAATTCATCTGCATGTCTTTGGCGTTCTCCTAGTTTATAATCAACCTCTTGACACAACCCATCAACATAATTAAAAATCTCTTGGTCTTTGGTAAGGTCGTAATAGGCCATCATGCCCGATAAGAAAGTTGCTCTTACCCAATTATGTGTGGTTAGCGGTTCAATAATACCCATAAGGGATATACATAACATGGGGCAGGTTATTGATTTGCCAAGTAGAGGTTAAATCCATCAACTCTAAAACACCTTTTTGGGACATAGGGTTTATATCCTGTATTGCTGTGTTATTTTTTGATATCTGGGCAGGCGTAATTACGGAAGAGTTACTATTGCAACCCCACAGGACTATGCAAATTAGGGAGCATAATGTTTTTTGAATTTTCATTTAAAGCTGATTTTATTTAAGTTTTATTCTGAAAAAAAGTATAGCTTTTTCTTAACTTCAGTGATGCATTTTTTAGAGAGTAATAACTGTTTCAAATTCAAATAAAAATGAGCTTATTTATCATTTGTTTATGAATTTATAATATTGAAATAGGTATTTCTAACTCTAGAGTAAAAGTATGATGAGAATACAAGATTAGGGAGGGGGTAATAGTTTGAAAAGAGGGGGTAATCACGCTCAGGTGATTGTAAACAGGCCTTACAGGCCTATTTGAAGTCAGTGCGGTTTTAAATAAAACAATTGCTATGGTAGTAGCAGGGGAAACCAATCAAACTCAGATTGTTTTTTTGAAGATTTAAATGAGCAATACAATTATTGAGGTTTAGCAAAAACCTAAATTTCTTGCGGAACTAATGGGACTTTTCATTAGAGTAATTATAGGTGTTTTTGGTGGAGTTATTTTAATCTCAATGTACCATTGTAGCGATTAAAAAAAACAATAGAATAAGCTCTTAATCGATACTTTCAGCGATAAGCTTTAAAAGAAAAGTTTCCCGTTCAATAGACATTCCTTTTTTATCACTTGTGGCCATTGTTGCTGTATTGTGTTTTATGGCTTCGTGAATATTGATCCATTTGGCTTTCATCCCATTTTTTGTTTCGTAAAGCTCCATATTTGGAATGCCCAGTTCTTTGCTAATATCGCATGTGTAGCAATAAGAAATCATATGTTGAACGTCAAAACCGGGCTTGTGCCAAGGTCTGTATTCTTCATATACGCCAAAGGGCTTAATGTTTCTAATATTTTGCGCTCCAGTCTCTTCACTAAGTTCTCGCATCATTCCTTCAATTTTATCTTCTCCAGAATCAAGACCTCCGCCCAAGGCTATAATCTTCATAGCGTTCAGTGTAGAGTAGGAGAATGGTATTTCCTTGAATTGCGATACTCCTTGTAGCTAACCTCGTGAAAATAGATTTATTCTCTAACGTTTTTACTTCAGGATGGTAATGGGTTTTCAAATTTTGCATTCAGAAATTCAAATTTTTAAATTGAAAATAATAAGGAGGGCTACTTCTTGTACATCGTCTTTTAGCGGTGTCAAAGCTATGCCTATTTTTACATTCTTTAAGTACGGCTTAAGTATGATTTCCTAGCTTTTAGGATATGGGCAAAATCTTCATTTTACAACACCTTTTTTTGCTTCCCTTTTTCGTAAATAATGCATTGAACTTTTTCTAAAAATGAGGTAAGGAAAACTTATTCCAATGGCCAAAACGCATAATATGAATATGGCTTTTATCCCATTAGAATAGGTATATGAAAGTAATTTAACAAACTCATGTTCACTAAATTCTTTGCTACCTGCAAGTTCCACAAAACCAATCATCATGCGGTACAAAAAGAGACCGGGTATCATTGGAATTACAGATGGAATAGCAATAGTTAATGGTGGTTTTTTAATGTAAAGGGCTAAAAAATAGCTAGAAAAACCGACCATTATCGCACCAAAAAAAGACGCAATAATAATGTTAAAATTGAAAAAGAGTAACCCTGTCTTTATAAAAACACCTGTGGCACCAAGAAAAAATATTGTTGCTAGTGAAGAACGATTTGCATTAAGCAAAACAGCAAAGCCAATGGCAGCAACTCCTCCGGCAAAAGCTTTTAATATAAGATGAATATAGTCCATGTTTTAGAAGTTGAAAATTACAATTGAACAAATCATTCCTATGGCAATCATAATAGAAAATATTAATCCATTGGTAAGTCGTATTATTCCGTTAAGCAAGTTTCCATCTATAAAATCGATAAAGGAGTTGATTAAAGGAACACCCGGAATAAGAAATAAAACCGAAGTGGCAAATCCTTGTTCTAAGCCTCCTTCTGGAAAGAAATGTCTGAAAGTGCCTGCTATCATCGTTGCTGTAAATGCTGCCATAATACACACAAGTTTGGATTCAAATGAATACGGGTTGTTTCTTGCTTAACAAAAAGCCCAATAAAGGTAGCAGCAAAACAAACGGCCATTGAAAAGAGGTTTCCATCAGAAAGGAAACAAAAACCTGCACCGGCAAACGAAACTGCACTTAAAATAACTAGCCGATTATATGGAGGTGTTTTTTCTAGCTTATCAAGCTCACTACTAATGCGGTCCAACTCCCATTTGTCGTTTTCAATACTCATACCTATTAGGCTGATTCCTGAAACAATTTTGAAATTAACTCCTATAGGTATAGTCCGTTTTATATTATTGAAAACAGGTTCTTCTTGGCTATTTAGTAACGTTAGTATAATTGCTCTATGCGTAATGAGTGCATCGGCATTCATGTCGTAAGCGTTGGCAATTCTGTACAAAATTATTCTTATACGAGCGGTACAAGCACCTGAACTTTGCAACATTGAACTGATTCTTAGTAGAATCATTCCAATTTTTTGAATTTCATTTTTCTCCAACTTTTTCATTTTAGTAAAAGTAACCATATACCAACAAATTTTGACTTGAATTGTTAAGGAATGCGGTACCTAATAAATGTTATTTTATAAGCTGATAACACCAATAATGGAAGGTAACGTACCTTAAATTGGCAGTATTTAGGTTGATTGAAGACCCTACTTGTTTCTCTATTTAATTGGTTGCGATTATCAATTGCAATTATATCAAGGATAATTGCATTTTTTGGTGATTTTATTAAGTAGAAAACCGAGTTTAAGTCTGCGTTAGAAAGATAGGGGAATATATGTATTATGGAATATATCCAATGTATCGGAATATTTCCTAATTTTGTATATTCCAAAAATGTATAAAAAACAATGTCTCAGCAGTCCTATGCCATCGTTGCCGTAAATACGGTAGCAGTTACAGAACATTTTCATCGACTTATCGAAATTTCTGTTATACGGATTACTAACCAAATGGAAGTGGAGCGGTTTACAAGCTTACTAAATCCACAAATGCATATTGGTGCTGAATTAACCGAGGTTACTGGTTTGGATGATGATATGGTTAGGTTTGAGCCTGTTTTTCGTGAAATAGCAGAAGAAATATTGCGTCTTCTTGAAGGGGCTGTTTTGGTCTCTTTTTCGGATTTGGCTTATAGGGTTCTAAGAAGCGAGTTTAAGAAAATTGGATATAAGTTTGTAAACCCCACCTTATATATTTCTAAACTTGTAAATGAGCGCTTTCCCGAAGAATCAATGGATTTAAGGGGGCTATCCGAACATTTTGGTATTCCAGTCAATGACTTAAACCGTTGTGACGGTATGGCCACATGGACAGCAGCATGGTTAGATAAATTGGGTTTAAATAGCAATCAAAATGAAAATCATGCGGTAGAATATTATGATAGAAGAATGCTGTACCAACAGCGAGAAATGGATCTTAATTCTTTAGAACGAAAACCAGGGGTATATTACTTTAAGGATAGTAATGACGCAATCATTTACGTGGGTAAGGCGGTAAGATTAAGAGATAGGGTTAAAAGTCATTTTAACAGCAAATTGGAACGGGAGTATGCTCTTTGCGAAGAAACGGCGGATATCGATTTTGTTTACACAGGCAGTAATCTAATAGCAGAACTACTAGAATCTGATGAGATAAAGCTACATCACCCTAAATATAATATTGCCCAAAAGAAACCTACTGCGCCTTTCATTATTGCTTCTAAGGAAAATAAAAAAGGTTATCTGCAGCTTTCTATTATTCGCAAAGATTATCCGGATTCTGTTAACGAGGTATATTATAATAGAAATTCTGTTGCAGAAAAACTCATGGAGGTTTGCAAGGAATATAACCTTTGCCCAAAATTTTCTGGATTCCATAGAATTCAGGGTAAATGCAACCATGAAAAGATATCAAATTGCCCGTCTGCTTGCATGGGAGAGGAGGACCCTGAACTTTATAATGCTAGAGTAAAAACAGCATTGAAATTTCTAGAATCCAATCTTAATAATTTCGCAATTAAGTTGAAAGGAAGAAAAGAAGGGGAAATGGGTTTTGTACTAGTCCGTGACGGCGTTTACGCCGGATTCGGTTTTGTAGGAATGAACGATCAGATAGCCTCTCCAGAAGATTTTGAAAATTACCTTGTCCATAAAACCCACTCTTATCATACCACTCGTATAATTGATACGTTCATCAGGAAGCCACAAAACAAGTCAAAAATTATTTATCTAGATAGTGATGTATTGGTTTAACTAATAGATTAAAAATTCTGGAAAAACTTCATCTTTAAGTGCATTCCATTCTTCTTTTATGATGCTATAATACACATCAGTTCTGCTTTCTCCATTTGCAGCCACGTAGTTATTTCTAAAAACACCCTCTTTCTGAGCACCTAAATTTTCTATTGCTTTTTGAGACCTTAGGTTATCTCTATCTGTACTAAATTGTATTCTTTTAAATCCAATCGTTTCAAAACCAAACTTCAATAATTCATACTTGCAGGCTTTGTTCAATCCTGTACCTTGAAAATCTGTACCATACCATGTCCAGCCAATTTCACACTTTTTACTTGCGGCATTCACATTGCCGAATCTCGTACAACCGGCAACTTTATCAGTTTCCTTGTCAATAATTAAAAATGGATAACAAAGACGGTTATTTTTGTCCTTAATCGTTTTTGCGATATAGTTTTTTAACCCTTGTTCATTATTTACGCTCATGCCCATGAACTCCCATATTTCTTTATCGAAGATGATATCTTTGAGTTCTTCATTTCTTGGATTATCAAAAGGAAGAAGCAACACTCTATCGTTTTCAAGTTGAATGTCTGATTTTAGAATTTTTACTTTCATGTTTTAAGCTTGTTGCCAACTTTATTGGTTAAATGGTTAAGAACGTCATTTAGAAATTAAAAACCTAATAGAGAGTCTGTGGAGACCATGATAAGGAGAAATGGTTGTAGATTTTTAATAGATTTAATTGTATTTCTCATAAATCCGTAGCGTACGATATTCAATTCATTATTTTATTTGTCGCTGCATTTTTATTTACAATATCTAGATATCTGAAGTACAGTTTAAAATAATGCATGATTACCACTTAAAGCGATTGCTTTTAAGTTGACTGAGTCATACTAAAATAGGTTTTTTACATAGTGTAAGCGCCTATGTAAAAAATAGGCGAGTTTGAAAAAGATTATTACTTTTGCAACAGACATTTACTAAGATTTTAGAGTTGCTTTAGAGAGGATTAACCTACTGCCTAACAATTCAATAAAAACGGAGTGTATGCAACCTATCTTTAACTACCGTAATGTTACGGTTAAGATAAATTGCACTCCTTTATAGAAATTATTTAATGAGCGAATTCCAATACCTAGCAAGGTTAAGATCTGGGCATAAAATCTATAATTACAGTACCAATAAAATTTTACTGGCATAGCATACAGGAAAAACTTTAACTATGTCGCTCTATTTAATTATACTTCTATTTTCGCTTGCCGGACCTCTAGCTTTGAGTTTCGAGAAAAATCTTAGACTCTATAAACGTTGGAAATATCTGCTTCCTGCAATTTTAATAACAATGCTTGTTTTTGTTATTTGGGATATTATTTTCACGCATAACGGATATTGGTTTTTCAACCCAATTTATAATTCTGGAATCTATATAAATAAGCTTCCTTTGGAAGAGTACTTGTTTTTTATTGTCATTCCGTATGCTTGTGCGTTCTCTTTTTACGCAATTCAGTTTCATTTTCCAAAATATAAGTTAAATGAGCAGTGGACAAAAATTGTAACTTTTCTATTGGCGGTAGCATCAGTCCTCATGTCATTTTTAAATAGAGACTATACCTATACTTTTATTGTTCTACTTGTTTTGCCGGTGATACTCTTACTGAGCTATTATTTTGCTAGAGAAGTGTTACAATATTATTTAGCTATCTATCTTATCTTACTAATTCCATTTTTTATCATCAACGGAATCTTAACGGGTACAGGAATTGAACAACCTGTTTTTGATTATAGTCCTCAGGCTATTTTGGGGATTCGTATTCTTTCAGTTCCTATAGAAGATATGTTTTATAATTTTTCGTTGCTTTTATTACCATTGGCGTTAACCCATGTCTTTGAAACGAGATCTAAAAAAACTAAGAACGCATGAAAATTGCTGTAATTGGTTCTGGAATTGGTGGCTTGGCTACTGCGTGCAGATTAGCATCTAAGGGACATGAAGTAACTGTATTTGAAAAAAACGATTCTCCTGGTGGGAAAATAAGTGAGATTAATATGGAAGGGTATCGTTTTGATACCGGACCATCCTTATTTACATTGCCAGAATTAGTAGAAGAGCTTTACAGTGCAGCTGGTGTAACTGTTCCAGCAACTTTTGCTTACAAAAAGCTTGATGTGCTATGCAAGTATTTCTTCAAATCAGGTGAAAATCTTATTGCTTGGTCTGACCAGCAAAAATTCACGGATGAATGTGTAGAAAAACTAGGAGAAGACCCTTCTAATATCACTAGATATTTTAAAAGTGCGTCATTAATTTACAAAATTACCGCAGATATTTTCCTTTTTAACTCCTTGCATAAAATTAAAAATTTATTGAAGTTTTCGGTTTTAAAATCGCTGCTTCAAGTTCATAAGATACGCTTTTATAAAACCATGCATGAAGATAATAAGAGCAGTTTTAAAAGTCCATTGCTTATTCAATTGTTTGATAGGTATGCTACTTATAACGGATCTAATCCATATAAGGCACCTGCAACACTAAATGTAATAGCACATCTAGAAAACAATCTGGGAGCCTATTTTCCGGAACAAGGCATGTATTCTATTGTAAAGAGCATTTATGACCTCGCCTTAAAAAAAGGGGTTTGTTTTAAATTTAATTCGCTGGTGACATCCATCGATATAAAAAATAATAAAGCGGTTGGAGTAAGCGTAGGGGACGAGAAGTTTGCTTTTGATAGCGTTGTATCAGATTCGGATATTAATTATGTGGTTAATAATCTGATGGATCACCCACAAAAAAAACAAATAGAGCGTTTAGAACCTTCATCATCCGCCTTGGTATTTTATTGGGGAGTGAACAAAGAATTTCCAGAGTTAGACTTGCATAATATTCTTTTTAGCGGTGATTATAAAGAAGAGTTTACGAATCTATTTCAGGAGAAAACCATTCATAATGACCCTACAGTTTATATTTTTGTGAGTTCAAAAATGGTAAAAAGTGATGCTCCTAAAAATTGCGAAAATTGGTTTGTAATGGTGAACGCTCCTTCTAACAGCAAAGAGAATTGGGATGAACTAATACGTGTTACCAAACAGAACATCATTAATAAATCAATAAATCTCTTAAAACAAATATTGAAGACCATATAGAATATGAGAAGATTGCATCTCCTATAACCATTGAGCAAAATACCCTTAGTAAAGGGGGAGCGCTTTATGGGAATTCTTCTAATTCTATGTTTGCTGCATTTTTAAGGCATCCAAACTTTCTTAAAAGTGTAAAAAACTTGTATTTTGTTGGTGGAAGCGTCCACCCCGGTGGCGGAATACCGCTCTGTTTAGCCAGTGCTAAAATTGTTGCTAATGAAATACCTGCATCATAGATGAACCGGATAATTAAATATTTAGTTAACGAGGGTCTTCCAAAAACTTTTATAGTTTTTTACTGTGTTGGTTTGGTCTTATATGCTATGCCGCTCACGCACGATTTATTTAAGCTAATTACTCCATACACCTTGGTTTTAGTAACAGGGGCCATTTTAATGCATCATAAAGAATGGAATATAAAAACGATTGCAGTTTTAGCAAGTATTTTTATATTGAGTATCATAACTGAAATTATTGGTGTAGCAACCGGCAAATTATTTGGGGTGTATGCTTACGGGCAAGGACTTGGTATAAAAATAATAGATGTACCCGTTGTTATTGGTCTTAACTGGGTTTTCTTAGTGTATGCCTCTAATGGTATTATCTCTAAATACACATCTAAAAGCGGCCCGATTATTATAGGTGGAGCATCACTAATGATACTTTACGATATTTTACTTGAAAAAGTAGCGCCTTTAATGGACATGTGGGAATTTTTAAAAAACGATCCTCCTATAAATAACTATGTGGTTTGGTTCCTGTTGGCTCTATTATTTAATTGGGCAATTCAGTATTTTAAAATAGACACGCATAATAGACCGGCTCGCTGGCTGTTTTTCATTCAATTCGGCTTTTTTATTGGTATAGTTATTCTAAATGAATTCAACATAAATTAGTAATGATACGAGCCAATCATAGCAAATTATGGGTTAGAATATCTAAATATTATACAAAGATATTTATAGGCTTTTTTTTCGGTAATGTAAAGTATATTGGTGATTACGAAGAAAAAGGACTTCCTATTCTTATGTTAAGCAATCATTTTTCGTTTTACGATGGCTTTATCCAAATCTTATTAAACTTCAAGGTTTTTAACCGGAGGTTTTATTTTATGATGCTTGAAAAAGAGTTGAGTAAAAACATGCTGTTAACCAAAATAGGGGCTAGTTCCATTAGTAAAGGGAAACGGTCTAGTTTAGAGAGTCTGGGGTATGCTGTTGAATTGTTACAGGATAAAGAAAACCTATTTTTATTTTTCCCGCAAGGAAAGATTAAGAGCATATACATACGAGAGTTTACTTTTGAAAAAGGCTTACTTTCACATGTTTTAGAAAACGTAAAAAACGATTTTCAGTTGGTTTTTAATATCAACTTGATTAATTATGGAACCAATCTTAGACCAGATTTATGTGTGTATTATGAAACACAGACCATAAATGCAGATACCACTGCCGAAGATGTAGAAAGAGAATTTAATCGTTTTGCCAAAGCGTGTTTTACAAAACTAGGAGCCTAAATGATTTATTTCTGTTATTTTCTTATGGGCTTGCTCATTATCAGGTTGCTTGTGGCGCTCGTTAATTACCTTTCGTTTGCTTATTTACCAAAGGTGGCTCCATTGGCCAATGAGCCTAATATTTCCGTTTTAATACCCGCTCGCGATGAGGAAGAGAACATTGGGACCTTACTAGATCAATTAGCTACTTTGGAGTACAGCGCTCTTGAAATCATTGTGTATAACGATAACTCAACCGATAGTACGGGAAGCATCGTTAAACAGTGGGAAACAAAGAACCTCAATATTAAACTTATAAACGGAGGAAAACTTCCACAGGGTTGGTTAGGAAAGAATCATGCCTGTCACCAACTCTCAAAAGCTGCTACCGGAGATGTGTTACTTTTTTTAGATGCAGACGTTAGCGTAAGAAAAGATTTGATTAAACGTAGCATTAGCCATTTTCAGAAATATGAGCTTCACTTGCTATCTATATTCCCAAAGCAAATAGCGAAGTCTTTAGGAGAAAAAGTTTCGGTACCGCTAATGAACTGGATTTTATTGAGTTTACTGCCACTTTCTCTAATTAGGAATTCAAAGAATGAAGCCTTTTCAGCCGCCAATGGGCAATTCATGATGTTTAAAGCAGTTACTTATAAAGATATATGGCCGCATGAAAAATGTAAGGCCCATAGGGTAGAAGACATTGCTATTATAAAATTATTTAAACAGAAAGGTTTAGCCTGTGATACACTCTTAGGAGATGCTGATATTTCTTGCCGTATGTATGACGGGCTAGAAACTGCTGTTGAGGGATTTACAAAAAACATTTTTCAATTTTTTGGAAATAGTATTTTGGTAACGGTTTCTTTTGGAATTATAACTACAATTGCGCCATTCGTACTCTATTTTAATATGGGTATATGGTGGTTTATCGCTTATATGGTTGGCATAGTGTCAATTCGTTTTTTGTAAGTTTGGCAAGCCAACAATCAGTTATTCAAAACATAGTATTGGCATTACCGCAACACTCAGTATTTCTTGTAATCATAATAAAAGGACTCATTAACAACCAACAGAAGCGATTAATATGGAAAGGCCGCAATATATTACAAGATTAGTTATTGTGATTTTCACTTTGTTGCTTACAATGCAATCTGGTTTTTCTCAGGATACTACCTACCGCGATTCAATTTACAAAGCATATTCTAGAGGAAAGATGCATAAGTGGTATGAACTCATGCAGACTTGCGAAAAGAATGTAAATGAGAATAATTTAGATGAGCAATTAGAGCTCATCAGTTATTATTACGGGTATACGGCTTGGTTAATTGGTGCCGAAAAATATGATACTGCAGAAGATTACATTGAGAAATCCGAGCAAATTATTGATAAGTTATTAGATCAATCACCCAAAAATGCAACCCTTCTGGCCTACAAAGGAGCTTACATTGCCTTTACCATTGGTATCTCAAAGTTTAAGGCTGTTTACTTGGGGCCCAAAAGCATGCGGTATATAAATGAATCTATAGAGCTAGACCCAGAGAATATTCAAGGTAATATAGAGAAGGGAAACTCAATGTATTATCGTCCAGCGGTTTTTGGTGGAGATAAGACGGAAGCAATAGAATACTACGTAAAGGCGGTTAAAAGTTTTGAAAAACAAGGACTGGTAGTTAATAATTGGATGTATATAAATACCATGACAGCTTTAGGGCAAGCCTACGAAGCTACCGATCAAATACAGCTAGCCAAACTGTGTTATGAGAAAATAATTCGCATTTTCCCTAACTTTATGTGGGTTGAAGATGAACTCTATCCAGATATGCTGAAGCGTAATAATCTATGATATTTAGCAACAGCACCATGAAATTTGATATGTACAAAACAACATTATATAGCATAAAACTACTACTGCTATTGGCTTTTGTTGTTAATCCAGCAACTACTTATGCCCAAAGTATTCCTGATGATGTTGATTTAGATAAAATCCCTCCACGTATTATTAGGGCTTGTTGTGCTTTTGGATATGACCTAAAATTATGGGGCGTGCCATTTGTAAATATTGATCAGGTGATTAGTGTAGACGATTTAAACGAGCATCACTATATGGGTAATAAGAGTGAAGGTATTGGAACCATTTATTCTCATAAAGGAGGCTTTATAGACATTGGACACTTACGAGATCAAATTGATTGGACGCGCTATTTGTATACCGTTATCTTAAACAGTAGAGGTAAAGGAGAAGTAATTTTGCCTTTGCGGAACGAAGCAGGACGGAAGACTTTATATTTGAATATACCAGTAGAACTTACTAGTAGCGACTGTATTCTATTAGCGGGAAAAATAACATATGACTTTTCTCTGTGGCATGAGATATCTACTTGGTTTGGAGCATCGACCATTCCTTTAATGCCAGAGAAATTTTCTAGTTTCTCGGTAGAGGATGTATATTCCAATTTACTTGGTATTCACGTAGGCATGCAAGCCTTGCATTCTAAGCTGCCTTTTAACGCTGCGGCAACAAAGATTATCGTATCTACATTAGATAGTTTAGCTGTTGTTAAAACGGCACAAGAAACTTACGATGCCTATGATGCGGTTAATCATAAATGGTACACGAATAAAAAGCGAATACCCCGTAAAAGTGTTACGCTAAAACGTGATCCAGATGTTCTTAATTCAAGTAGTCCTGGATAGTTCCTAATCAAACAGATACTATTAGCAATCCAATTACTTTAGATGTTCCTCTTTTAGATACTAAGGGTGAGTTGCTTACCAATTTTTATCAGTTTACTATTGATCTTAATCACAGATTTCCTGTTGAAGAGATTTTTCCAAATCGTGAAAGTAGTCTTATTAACCAAAATGATTTTGGTGTACTACTAAATAGAATTACGAATGATTTAGAAATCATGGAAGGGAATACTTTGGCGGAGAGTAAATAATGCTTTTGATTGTTGTCAGCATGTTTACAAAGATTGCAATTTTTAGGCTATGTTTGAAGAAGTTTTCGCCTGTTTTGTATAAGCTTCAGTCTTGGTATAAAAACTATTGAATTTTCAAACCAAGACTGAAGCGACTTTAGCTAATTCTTATTGAATAGCCTGTATTAAAATTATACATTGTTTGGTACAATTCGTCTTTTATTCTCTGCTGACTTTTTTTTGCCTTTAAAAAATAAAAACAAGTTTATGAATAACATAATTCCCAGATATATAGAAAAGCCTCCAATTTTATAGCTTAACTTTTCTATTAATACCTGATAGGTATCAGATGAAATTCGTAATTGCATGATAAGAAGAGCATATCCAATATTTAATAAATAAAATCCTGTTTCAAATAATTTGTTTGTAGCAAAAGCAATTTCTTCTCTACCATTAAATATATCTAGCATGTATATTTTTCCATTCTTAAATAAAGTTTTAGAAACGTATAGAGTTAAAAATATTACTATTGGTAAATAGATTGCGTAGGCGATTAGAACTTTTGAAGTTTCCATATTTTTGATTTTAAGTTTATATTAATTTGTTAATGAATTTCTTAATTAGATAAATATTGGAATAATGTAATACGGCAATTATTAGGATAATGATTGCTGTTTTTTTTGATAGTACTTCAATTAAATTAATAACAGACCCAATTTTGTTCCACGTTATTAGGGTGATAGTGGAGTAGCCGATATTCAATAAATAATAGCCTATTAACAAGGTTTTGTTTATCTGAATAGATAGTTCAATTTCTTTTTTCATTAGACTTCTAATAAATATATTTCCATTACGGTAACATATATTACCTACTCTAACTATTATGATTACCGTAAAGAATAAATAAATTCCGTATCCAATTATATTTAAATTCATTATCTATATTTTTGAAGTTTCAGAAATAAATGAAACTTTAATTCAAATTTTTTATTTTATTAATTTCACGAGTAACTTACTCAACCAATTCTCCTTGTATTGCGTAACTTTATCCAGTACGTTATCTGCTTTTAAAACAAAATCATACAACTTTTCAGTTTGTTGAATAAATTCATTTTCAGCTTTAGATTTATTACTTTTAATAGAAGAAACTTCTTTTAAAATTCTTAGAGCGGGTTTTATTTCCCTTTTACTACGCTCTTGTGCAATGGTAACAGCTAATTTATCTAAGTCTTTTTCAGCACTAAAAAATTCTTTTCTTTCACCAGTCTTTGATTCCTTAAAAACAATTCCCCAGTCAATTAAAGCTCTAATATTCATAGATGCATTTCCACGTGAAATTTGAAGCTCATCCATAATTTCTTCGATTGATAATACTTCTGTAGAAATCATCAATAAAGCATGAATCTGTGCCATGGTTTTATTAATTCCCCATTGCGAGCCAAGTGCTCCCCAAGTTTGAATATATTTTCTCTTAGCTTCTTTAAATTCCATGGTTCAAATATACAAAAGTTTTTAAACTTTCAGATATTATTGAAACTTTATTTTTTTTACTCTAAGATTATGTTATTTATTTTGCAATAGGCGCTACTAAAACTAAGGTCTAAATAGTTTATGTAATCTGAATTTTATAAAACAAATATTTAAATCATAAGTCATACCTCTAATCTTTTAGGTATTAAGTGATTCGGGAAAATCGATATCATATATTATGGATTTTTACAATATAAACGGCGGTAAATGATATATCGATTTTAATAAAAGGAATACTTCTTTTCTTAGTCAGACTTTAATATGTTAGTACGTCGGACAGACTTAAAACCATCGTTTTTTGAAAGAAGAAATCAGTATTTCACAACTGCAGGAAAAATTCCCTAACGGAAAAATCAAAAATTATGAAAAGGGTCATACTATATGCTTTATTCATAAGAAAGTAAGAACGTTTAGGTGGCTTTTAGAAGGTAGCATAGCGTACTATATCCCTACTGACAATCCTGATAAAGATGTATTAGTCTGCCAAAACTCTGAGCCGTTTTCTACTTTAGGTCTTAATGGGTTCACTACACCAAAACGCTATATCTACAAGGTGTTAATAGCTTCTCAAAAAGCGGTATTCTTTGAAATTCCTTTTGAACAAATTGAAACGTATTTGCAAGAAGGGCATCAAAATATACTTCTTAAAAATATTGGGGCAAAGCTATATCACCTTTTACACACAGCACTATTAAAGCAATCGGAATTATTAAATCCGGTTCGGTTTCAGCCTTTTGTGGAAGATCGTAAATTTCATGTTTCACCAGTAACGGAAAAGGAAGAAATTATCTCTCTTATGAGACGTTCTCCATTTTTAGATTATTTTGAGGAGAAACAATTGTCTGCCATGGCAACATTTGCAGAGCGTAGAGAATATGAAGCAGATGAAGTTTTATATGTTCAGGACGGTTCTAGTAATGGGTTATTTATTTTAATTGATGGAGAGGTCACTATTAAGCGGATTGAGAATTCAATTGAAATTAAACAGCGTTCCATCAAGAATTCGGGATTTGTGTTTGGTTGGTCTTGTCTGTTAAAACAGAAGGATAGCTGTTCTGCAATTACGCGTACCAGAACCTCTGCTTATTTCATTCATGATCATGATTTAATGGGTTTGTTTCAAAAAGATGATGTTTTCGAAGGTCATTTTTTTCAGCGTTTAATATGGTTTATGGGAAATCAACTTAACGCTGCATTCATAAGATATGTGGGCTTACTTGGTAAACATAATCTTCAGGCGGTATTTCAGCTGATTAAGAACAATAAATCGCGCTTATCTGTTTCATCTCCTTTACACCAAGTGCCACATCTTTTAAAAAGCAACAATACTAAAAAACTGGCTTATGATGCCCTAACTTCATTGTTGGATAATGGTAGTGCTCTAGAAAGGCATATTGCATCTTTAAGTTTGGAGTTGTTGACGGAAGATAAGAAAGAGTGCAATTTTATAAGTGGATTGGAGAAAATCTATTCAAACGTTGCGGAAAGAGATGCTACGGACCTTGATTATAATCGGAAAGTTTGCGCTACATTAACCAAGGAGGTTTTTGAAAATGTACCTTATGTAATTGAGGGATGGGAAAATTTACCCGAGACTACAGGCCATATTTTTACCTATAACCACTTGGTTAATGATACACATTATACGTTAAATAATAGCTTTCAAATTACATTGGATTCGCATTTTATAAGTGCTAAGGTCCTGCATGAAAAATACGGAAAACCTGGTATTAGAACCGTCCGTATTGGTAGAGGGCAAGAATATGGTCACCAAAATTATTATGACAATTTGGGCCACATTAATGTGTTTACCAAAGATTCTGAGCTTACGTCATCTGAACATATGGAACAGGCACGAAACATATTTTATGAAGAAGCTTCTAAACACTTAAGCAACAACTATAATCTAATTATTAGTCCAGAAGGAACCTCTTATAGAACCGAAGAATCTCCATGGACCCTTTAGAATGGGAGCTTTTAAATTGGCTGCCGGTCAGGAAAAAGAACCGCTAATAGTGCCTATAGTCATGGTAAATTTTGATGATAGAATAGGACGGTCTTTATTTTATTGTAAAATAGGGGAGCCCTTTTTATTAAGTGAAAAGGTAGCATCAAAAAAGAACGATGATATTTATGCGTTTGTGCTAGAGTATCAAGCGCAATATAAAATTGATGTTCAAAAAGCAAGAAATAGGGCAGAGGAATTATTTGCATCTCCAGGCGGGAAGGTCAATAAGGAAGAGCCGCCTGCAATGTGGTCCAATGAAATTAAAAGATTAAAAAGAAGGGTAACAAAATTAAAGACCCAAGAAAATCTCATTGCAATTTATGGAAGTTCTTCAGTGCGTTTATGGGTACATATGCAAAGAGATTTGCTCCCTTTTAATACTGTAAATCTTGGTTTTGGAGGTTCTACATTTGCTTGGTGTATTCATTATTTTGATGAAATATTTGAAGAGGTCAACCCTTCTAAAATAGTTCTTTACGCAGGTGAAAATGATTTGAATCAAGGAAGGACTCCACAAGAAGTATTGGCAGATTGTCACGAATTAGTGGGCATGATTAAAGCCAAATATCCAGACGTAGCTTTGGCCTTGATAAGTTTAAAACCAAGCGTTGAGCGGGAGCAGATGATTCCGTTGATCATAGAAACCAATTTGTTGCTTTCTAAATATGTAATTTCCGATTTAAATGCGCAATTTATAAACGTGTTTAACCATATGATCAGCAGTGATAACAGACCCATACCAGAATTATATCTATCAGATGGGTTACATCTAAATAAAGAAGGATATGCCATCTGGAGCAGCGTCATTAAAGATGCTTTGCAGTCTGTGGCTTTGTTAGAATTAGAAAACTAAAACTTCGCCTACTGCATTATAGAAGGGCTTAATTCTTTATAGCATTTTGCTTAATATTTCTTTCATCATTTTAGCTGCTAAAAAGGCGGTCATATTTTGAAAATCTCTATTTGGATTATATTCTACAATATCAGCTCCAATGATTTCAGAATCAATGTTTTGAATTAAGTTTATTACTTCTCTAGAAGTTAATCCTCCGGGTTCATGATGAGAAACCCACAGGAGCAAATGCCGGGTCAAAACCATCCATGTCCAAAGAGATATATAAAGGGTTTTTAAATTTTGGAATTTGGCTTAAATCCAAATCCTTCATTTGATGTATTTCAACATTAAATTTATCGGCCTGTTGGGTCTGATGTGTATTTAATGTTCTAATTCCAACTTGTACTAATTTAACAGCAAAACCATTCTCCATAATTCTTGCGAAAGGGCAGGCGTGAGAATACTTATCTCCTTTAAAATTATCGTACAAATCACAGTGCGCATCAATATGTAGAATGTCTAATTTGGGGTATTTCTCGTTATGAGCCTTAATTATAGGGAAGGTTATGGAATGGTCCCCACCTAGGGTTAAAACTTTAGCACCAGAATTAAGGTGTTTTTTCGTTATTCGTTCAATATCAAAGTATTCAGTTATGTCAAAATCACCTTTATCATCAATTGCTGAATTTTCTATGCTGACTAGGTTTTCTGCATACATATTTGCAGAACCACAATTTAAAGCTTCTCTAATTAATGGCGGAGCTAGTTTAGGTCCTTTTTGATAAGAAGATTTTTCGTCGAATTTTATTCCCTGTATACTTATTTTTTTCATTCTATTTCTATTATTGGGCAACGGTCTTGTATATTAAAAGTTTAATGAATTAAGCACTCACAAGCAGCTTTTAAATATGTTTTTTCGGATAGCGTTTAACCTCATTTTCGTTGCCTGAATTCTTGGCACTCACTTGTCCTTTTTGAAGAGTTAAAAACGTCAATTTGACATTTTTTCGAAATGAAATTATGACAATTATTCTGAAAAATTGACAGCGGAAAACACAATTATAAGAAAATATTTATCAGAAAATAGATTTCTCTTGCTTTGGTATTTTTTTTGATTTTCAAAAGTAGAAATCAATTAGGATTTCAAATTTAAAATAATGTTTAATTTAAAATTTTGTAATTATGAGCAATTTAGTAAGTGTTCCTAAAAACGAAAATTTAGTGAACAGTAATTTAAATCAAAACTTCCCAGTATTGTCAAATTGGTTTGATGATATTTTTAATCGGGACCTGCCGTCAGTATTAACATCAAACTTTAATACTGGAATTACTTTGCCAAAAGTAAACATCAAAGAAACTGCCGATGCTTTTATGGTAGATGTGGCAGTTCCGGGTCTAAAAAAGTCAGATTTTCATATTGAGATTGATAATCAAGTATTATCGATATCAACAGAAACAAGTGAAAAAAGTGAACACAAAGAAGAAAATTATACTCGTAGAGAGTTTGGTTACTCTTCTTTCAAAAGGACCTTTACGCTTCCTGAAAGTGTAAATGATGAAAAAATTAATGCGAGTTATAATGACGGCATTTTGAATATTCTATTACCAAAAAAAGAAGAGGCAAAACAGAAGCCTGCCAGAAGCATTAAGATTTCTTAATAGATTTCACTTAACTTTTTTTGATTAAAGTATGAAGTACTGAAGGAGACCGATTAATTGGTCTCCTTCTATACTACTAAAACGTTTAATCTTTAAATTTTAATGTTATGCCAAGAAAGTTTAAATCTGGAGATTGGGTAAAAGTCAGAGGAAAACTTACCGCTCCAAAAATGCAAGTTCTTAAATATGTTCAAAAAAAGATTTAATACTTGGTTCGGTTGATTATGACAGTTATTTGGAATGTGTTTGGTATAAAAATGGGGAACGAATTTGCCAAGTGTTCCACCAAAATAAATTGATTAGAACGATAGAGACTGGTGGTTTGTTCAAGACATTTTTAACAAACCATAAATTAAGTTTATCTTAAAAATATAAAGCGATGAAAAAATATATTTTATTATTTATGATTGGCTTATTAAGTGCCAGTTGCGACGGTCAAAAAAATGATGTAAAAAACACGGAAACAAAAGAGAGTGTAAAAAGTATAGTGGAACAACCAAAAGGTTATGGAAAGTTAATAAAGAATTTGATGAAAACGGAAATCTAATTGGATATGACAGTATATATTCTTGGTCGGCAAATACGCAATTAGATAAGCTGTCAAATCTTAACAAGGATAGTTTACTGCAATCTTTTAAATCTAGATTCTTTACTGATTTTTCAGATTTTGAAAATAAAGGATTTGACGATGTTTTTTCAAAAGATTCCCTTTTTAGTAAACACTACTTTAATGACGACTTTTTTGAAAGTGAGTTTGGTAAAGACTATATGGACATAGAAAAAATAACCCAACGGATGATTGCTAGGCAAAAGAAATTTTTGGAAAAATATCATTCAGAATTTATCAAACCAGAAGACGAAAACTAAATAGTTTTCGTCTTTTTTTTTCTTGCTCTAATATAGCTGGTCCTACCTAGAATTAATTAAAGTCCCTGTTCAGTATTCTTTGTTTTAACACTAATCCATTTTAAAACAAAATAATAAACTCAACTTTCTGTAAACGAACTTCAGGCTTTTAAAAGCCACTTTCTTCGGCCATTTTCACTACACCTACGGTTAGGATTAAATTAGCGAAACGGCGCTGTTCTCCCGTTTGGATAATTAAGGTAGTGTTAGGATTTCTAATTTTGTCATAGAAAGCCCAACGTTCCATCTCATCTAAGGTTACATCTCCCAATAATTTTTTATAGGCGTCATGTATCTCTGCATTAGCTTCTGCAGGCTTTTCCATAACAATTGCACCTTGTACTGGGCAAACTTCTAGTATGCCTTCAAGCACGGTAAGCGCATCTAAAAGTCCTGGACGAAAGTTAAGATGTACGGTGGTGGAGTTAGGCCCTGTCATAGCGCCAACGGGTAAATTACCGTCTGCAATGACAACTTGTGCAAAATGACCAGAACGCGCAAGCGCTTCCATAATTGTTGGGTGTATTACCGGAGTCTTTAGCATAAATTTATTTTTAGAAAAAGGGTTAAAACAAAACACTAGGCGCTATTCGGCTCCTAGTGTTTTATAGTTCTTAACGAACAATCATATTATATGTAATAGGGAACTACATATTGTAGACACCGCCATTAATATCTAGTGTTGCACCAGTAATAAAACCGTCGTATTCAGATGCCAGATACAAAACTGCACGGGCTACGTCTGCTGCATTACCTGCGCGTTGTATTGGAATACCGGCCGTTGTTTCTGCCGCAGATTCTTTTGTTGTATGTGTGTTATGAAAAGAAGTGCCAAGGATAAGACCTGGAGAGACAGCATTTACTCTAGTTCCTTGAGGTCCTAATTCTGCGGAAAGTGCTCTTGTGAATGTTAAGATAGCTCCTTTACTGGTAGAGTAGGCTAATGATCCTGGGTGCCCGCCTTTACGTCCGGCTAGTGATGCCAAGTTAACAATGCTACTGTTATCATTTTTAGCTAAATAAGGAGCTGCGGCTTTCGTCACAAACATCATAGAGGTAAGGTTAATGTCCATTACCTTGTGCCAGAATTCAGTCTCCATTTCATTCAACATTCTACGTGCAACAAGAGAACCTGCGTTGTTAATCAATATATCTAGACCACCAAAAGCTTCTACTGTTTTTTGAACCATTGCATTCGCATCGGCTTCTTTTGTAAGGTCACCACCAATAGCAACCGCTTTTTGTCCTTTGCTAGTAGCATATTCTACCAATTGGTTTGCGGTATCAGCGCTAGAAAAATAGTGAATGGCAACATTGGCTCCGCTATCAATAAAGTGTTTAGTGATTGATTCTCCAATTCCTTGAGCGCCAGCGGTGATGAGAACATTCTTTCCGGCAATCTTATTGTTTTCCATGGTATTCCTAATTAATAAATTTGATAATCATAGTAAAATTACTACTTGTCTTTATAGACGAACAATTTATATTTTTTCAAATATAATTTAATATGGCTCGTATTTATAAAAACTGAAGCAATATGTGTCGTTTTTCCTTTAATCTTGCGTGTTATAGTGGCAATTGGTTACTAATGCATAACATCCGCTTTCTCTTTTTACCCTAATTTTCGCAATGTCCGTTCTGGAATATTCCTGAGTATCTTAGAGTCAATACAACATCTGAAAAGTATTTAAGTTGATGAGTATTAAAAACTAGCTTTTTTTAAAATGATATCTGTTTAAGAATTTTGATATTCTATCTACAATGAATTACTACTTGTAAACCATATTTTATTTTTCTACCTTTCTGTAATCCCCTCATCTCATCAAAAACAAAGCTATGATAGATAATCTTGAAGGTAGCGAGCTTAAAGACCTAGAAGCCATCAATCTTTTGGACAACTCCATTAAAAAAGAATTTGATGACATATCTAATTTAGCTGCTTTCATATGCAATACTCCCATTTCTCTGGTTTCTCTTGTTACGGATACCAAAACGCCCCTGCATCAATCATTTTGCATTCATGCGATTAAAGTTCCTCAAGAAATTTTTATTGTGGAAGATGCGCGAAAAGATGTGCGTTTTAAGAATAATACTTTGGTCACAGATGCACCTAATATTGTTTTTTATGCGGGAATGCCTTTAATAAGTAAGACTGGTAGTATATTGGGTACGCTTTGCGTTACTGATACTAAACCCCATAAGCTGGAAAAAAAACAAATAGATGCGCTGCTGTCTTTGGCGAATCAGGTAGTTAATATGTTTGAGCTTTATAACAGAAGGGCTGAAATTAAAGAAATGGTGCAAAACCATGCTGTTGAATCCAATCGCTTAGAAAATATTATCAAGGCAACGCAAGTGGGTACCTGGGAATGGAATCTTATTACAGGTATGGTTACTATAAATGAGCGATGGGCCAGTATGTTAGGCTATACGGTTGATGAATTACAGCCACTAAACGCTAAAGACATTCATAAAATGGTGTTTTTAGAAGATATACCCTCTCTTAATGAAAAGAATGCTGCATGTTTTGAGAAAAGAGCAGATTTCTACGTGGGCGATTTTCGTTTTGTACATAAAAAAGGCCATGCCGTGTGGATTCATGATAGAGGTCAGGTCATTAGTTGGTCTAAGGATGGGCAACCGTTACTTATGGTAGGAACACATACAGACATTACGAAAGAAAAAGAAAATGAATTAGTAATTGAACAAAGTGAAAAACGATTTAAGGGACTTGTACAGAATGGGTCTGATTTAATTGTTATCATGGATATTGATGCCACTTACCACTACTGCAGTCCTACCTCTTTAAAAGTATTGGGTATTCCTCCAGAAGAATTTATAGGTAAAAATGCATTACAATACATTCATTTAGATGATCATAAAATAATCAATGAGAGCATTTTACGTTTAGAAACCGAGACACAATTTACGCTTAGACCTTATAGATTTAAACACAGAGACGGTTCATGGAGGTGGCTAGAAACTGTCGTTACAAATCTAATGGACAACCCTGCCATAAATGGGATTGTGGTTAATTCAAAAGATGTAACTGAACGGGTCATTACAGAAGAAAAGCTAAAAAAGAGTGAAGACTATTACAGGCTTTTATACGATTCACAGACGAACTATGTGGTTAGGACCAATATGGAAGGAAACTACACCTACGTAAATAAAAAATTTGTTGAGGAATTTGGTTGGCTTCATCCAGAAGGAGACATATTGGGTAAAAATTGTTTGACTTCAATTATTGATTATCATCATCAAAAAACGCACGATGTAGTTGGCCAATGTATTGCGGAGCCTGTAAAGGTTTTTAAAATTGAAATAGATAAACCTAGCAAGGAAGGAAAAATTGTTACTACGCTTTGGGATTTTGTATGTATTACAGATAAGAAGGGAGTTCCAACGGAATTACAATGTATAGGCCTTGATATAACCGTCCGCGTTAAATCTCAAAAAGCGTTAGAAGAATCAGAGCAACGTTATTCAGATATATTTCATCTTAGCCCACAGCCTATGTGGGTCTATGACATCATAACTTTAAATTTTCTTGATGTTAATAGAGCTGCCATTAAACACTATGGCTATTCTTATGATGAGTTTATGAACATGAACTTGAGAGATATTAGGCCAGAATCTGAAATACCCAAGTTAGAAGAACCTTCCGATTATACACAACAAAGGGGAGAGTCGTATTATCACGGTGAGTATATTCACAAAAAGAAAAACGGAAAGGAGATTATTGTTGAAATCCGAACTAACATTCTGTCTTATAAAGGGAAAGTAGTAAAAATTGCCTTAGCAACAGATATTACCGAGCGTTATAAGCATACTCAGGCTATTGAAAAACAGAACAAAAAGCTAAAGAAAATTGCTTGGACGCAATCGCATAGGGTTCGAGCACCTCTTACAAGTATAATGGGATTGGTAGATTTACTAAATTCCAATGACCAAACAGTAGAAGAGAAGGAGCAAGTTTTAAAATATATAATGGACTCAGCTAAGGAATTAGATGAAGTAATCAGTAAGATCGTATCTACCACCCAGCAGGACGAAATTTAAAGATTAAACTGACCCAAGTCATTTCAGAATTAATTTTTTCAGCTTTCTTTTGTTGTAGAATCATCATTTTCTAATAAAATAGGCACCATGTTAGGCAACTTAAACAGTAGACAAATTGAGAATGTATTGTACAGCTTAATCGTTGGCAGAATTGGTTGCCATGCAGACAATAGAACATATATAGTTCCAGTAACTTATGCTTATGATGGAAAGTATATATACGGTCACACAAAGGAAGGGATGAAGATTGATATGATGCGAAAAAATCCTATGGTTTGTTTTGAGGTTGATGACTTGGAAAATATGAGCAATTGGCGCAGTGTTATTGCATGGGGTAAATTTGAAGAGCTTAAAACTTCGGAACAACGAAAAGAAGGCATGAATATATTAATGGACAGGGTGCTACCTTTTATAACGGGCGAAACTACCATTAGCCACTCTTTAAGGGATTCACACAAAAGCACTGTTGAAGCAATGCAAGGTGTTGTGTACAGAATTGAATTGACCGAAAAAACAGGACGTTACGAAAAAACGTAAGTATTCATTTATATCATGATTCAATTTCTAAGCGAATAGGGCAGTGGTCAGATCCGTAATAATCGGTAAGAATTGCTGCAGCCTTTATTTTGTCTTTTAAAGCAGTACTCAACAAGAAATAATCAATTCTCCAACCCGTATTTCGTTCTCTAGATTTAAAACGATAACTCCAAAAGCTATACGCAATTTCGTCTGGATGCAGATACCTAAAGGAGTCTACAAAACCAGCATTAATAATATGCGTCATTCCATCTATTTCAACTTGAGTATACCCGGCAGTTTTGTCGTAATTAGATTTATCGTTTTTTAAATCTATAGCTTGGTGAGCAACATTAAAATCCCCACAAGTAATAACCGGTTTATTTTTTTCTAGGTTTTTTATATAGTCTAAAAAATCGGCATCCCATGTTTTTCTGTAATCTAAACGCTTTAAACCTTGTCCAGAATTAGGGGTGTATACATTTACTAAATAGAAATTTTCAAATTCTGCACAGAGCACTCTTCCTTCATTATCATGCGCTGCAACACCCATATCTTTAGTAATGGAAATTGGTGCTGTTTTAGAAAGTATGGCGGTACCGGAGTATCCTTTTTTCTCAGCGGAATTATAGGATATATGGTACTTCTCGGTTAAAGTGGCCAAGGTTTTTTCAACTTCGTTATCTTGAGCTTTTGTTTCTTGTAGACAAAGAATGTCCGGGTCTAAAGTCTCAATATCTTTAAAAAAATCCTTTTTAGTAATAGCTCTAATGCCATTTACATTCCAAGAAATAATATTCATTTCCTATAATTTTTTAGTAATTAAACTCTAATTTATGCTTTACTGATTTACAACTTAGGTTGTCTGCAGTTAAAGATAAGATACGTTTTAACAATGTAATAATTATCTATGATAGTTTGTCTACAAAAAAATCATTAAAAGCGAATGCCAATAATAAAATAGGGTAGGTATACCAAAAAAATGATATACCTACCCTTTGAATGTATGAAGTAAAATTAAGTAAATGAGAGGCTATGACTAATGGGAAAAATCGTTCTGTAATTAGTCAATACTATTATTGTTTTACCTCACCTTTAGCCGCCCAATAGATACCACCAAATAAATGGTCTAAATACGTCTGATTTTGAAAAGCTTCTGGTTTATGGCCAAGGGTTGTATAGAAAGAACGTCCCCCGTCGTATAATTGATACCAAGCTATAGGGTGATTTTCGCCCATACCTTTAAGTGGAATTTCGTTATAGCCTTTCTGATAATCATACGTGTTTTCGTCTACGGAAAGAAGCACGGTAATATCTTCTGATTTTAAGAGGTCAAAATTGTACCATTCTTCACTCCATAACCATTTTTCCGGTAGGTGTAGGTTGGATGGAAAATTTGCATCATGATTGGTTAGTACCGCCGCTTGAAATTGGGGGTGGTCTTTAAAAACTCCGCCTATAAGATTATCAAACCAAGGATTTCTAACCTCACTATCGGAAGTGGAATGGACTCCAACAAAACCTTTACCGCTATTGATGTGTGCTTTTAGGACTTCAAGCTGTTCGCCGGTTAAATTATCGGCATTCGCATTTAAAAATACAACCACATCGTAGGAAGGTAATTTTTTCGCAAGGTCTTCGGGACTTTGCGTCCAATCAAACTTAAACTGATGTTCTGCTGCCATTTTATGAAAACCATCCACCGCATTCGGTATGCACTCATAATGCCAAGTGTCTTGTACCGTGAACAGCAAGACCTTAAATTGGTCTTGGGCAAAAGCCATATGGTTAAAAGTTAAAATGATAAAACATGTTAATTGTAAAATTCTAGATTTCATAAGTTAAAGTGTTGAGAGTGAGTTGTTATAATATGTTGAAGTATAAGTAGTTCCATGCAGAATTGATGCTGTACCATACCGGATAATTAAAGGCTTCTACTTCTGCCACAGTATATTTAAGACCTGCGGTTTTTGCGTATGTAAAATAGAGCTCAAAATCCATTTTTCCGCTTTGGCCCAGTTCTTCGTAATCTTTTACGTGCCAGCTTATGAACCTATTTTCGTATTTTTTGAAGTAGTAAATTGGGTCAACTTTTGAAAAATGCATCCAATACAAATCGGCTTGGAAACTTACGTATTCCAGATCGGTGTTTTCTAAGAAGTAGTCATAAACCATATGGTTCTCTATGGTCTTAAATTCATCGGAGTGGTTGTGGTAGGCAAACTTAATTCCTCTTTCTTTACAAAGTTTCCCAATAGCATTATAATATTCAGCATACCTTTTCAGTTCGGCAAGGGTAGTAATTTCTTTAATTTGATTGTTGGATATGGTTAGGTATTCAACACCTGCTTGTTTGTGGTCTTCTATACATTCTCGCCACCATTGCATCGCTTTTTTCCAAGCTTGTTTGTCATCGGAAGGGAGGTTGTAAAAGGTCATCGATCCCGTAAATTTCAAGTGGTTATCTTCTACCAATTTTTTAAAATCTAATGGGGATAATCCATAAAAAGAGCGGTCTTTATAAACAAAGGTTTCAATATAACTATAGCCCATTCTATCAAGGTACTTCAAAGTCTCTTCAGGATTTTTTTGCATTTGCTCATGAACAGAAACCAGTTGGATACCTATATTTTTATCCTTTGGATTTTTCTTGATATAGCGGGTTTGCCAAAGAATTTCGTTCTGTGGGTTTACGCCCTTTAAAAGAACATCGGTTTGATTCTTAAAATCAAATGTAACCGTCATGGTTTCTTTGTCGGTAAAGTCCCGGTCTTTCATTATCCAGTCTGTTTCGCTGGTAAATCCACCTTTTCCCAAGAACATATCGCCTTCAGCACTTTTTCCCAATGCAAAAATTGAATCGGTCTTTGCGTCGTGTCCAATAAGTTCTGTTAGAGTATGGTTGTAGATTTCCCCATCCTTTTGAAATACATCAACGGACATTGCGGTATTATCTATTTTAGGATAGTTGTTCATTTTAATTAGAGGCGTGTTGGCCACACTATCCGTTTTATAATCAATGGAACTAACCCAGAACCCTACATACTGCTGCAACCTTTCCGATTGTTTTGAAATAGGCATTTGTGAGAACACAGCATTTGTTCCTATTATAAAAAGCAGTACTATGGTTTTTTTGGTAAACCGATGTAAATTAAAAATGTAATTCATCCTTTAAATCTTATGGTAGTAAATTTAAAAGAGTTGCTTGTCTATGACTATAAACCTTGAAGCTATGATTGCAACTGGTGTTGCAAATGGACAATTCTGTTTAACGGAAGCTAGCTTATAAGACATTAGAATTGGATTGCCCATGCACATTAA
The DNA here is from genome assembly GCF_030553095.1 of Zobellia laminariae. Classification (GTDB taxonomy): domain Bacteria; phylum Bacteroidota; class Bacteroidia; order Flavobacteriales; family Flavobacteriaceae; genus Zobellia; species Zobellia laminariae. The sequence goes on from NZ_CP130738.1 coordinate 3,836,992, forward strand.
TATGTGGATTTTTAAACTCCAATGTGTCAGGGTATACACCTGTAAACAAGAAGGAATGCCACATTGATGCTATACAATGCATAATTTATTATAGAATAGGGAAAGCGTAACATTTAACTTTGGAGAATAAGTAGCTGCCTTATCAATAATGGAATCAAATTATCTGCTTTTGTATGGGGGAGATAAAAAGCCAAAATTCACAAAAGAATCCATTTAAAAAATCGTAAAACAGAAGACTTTTAATTATAAACATTTAAACAAAACAACTCATGAAAAACATCCTTTTTGCTGCATTGGCTATGTTATGCCTAACAAACTTTACCTATGCCCAATCTCCTAACAAGAAAGACGGGAATGAAGCAAACACGGAGAAAATGCTGTTAACCATTTTCTTGAAACATGATCAGTCAATGAATTTAAGTGAGATTGAAGACGTCAGGACCAAACAGGGGTTTTATAAAAGTTTTCCTCCAGAAGGCGTTTCGGTCGTTAATTGGTACGTAGTAATGGGTATAGGGCAAATGGTGGTATTGGAATTGCCGGCTTCTAAACTTAGGGACGTAAATTTGGCGATAGAAAAAACGGCTTGGAAAGCGTTCGAAACCGAATTTTATCCTACCTATGATTTGTACCCGCTTATGGAAGAAAAGTTGGACAATAAGTCTAAAGTAAGTTATTAAGTAGTGTTCTAACTCATCCAGATTTCTCTGTAAACAGTTTAACATAATTTGGATGAGTTAGTAGAACTAAGTTTTTTAAAACTAGTTTTTAAGTGGTACCGCATATATTTTTCCTGCCATCATATCGGGTACTAATAACCTGTCTTTGTCTTCCTCAAGATAAAAATCTGCAGCAGATTCTAGTCCTTCAATGAGTACGGTAGATCCTTCGGTTTTGGGATCTATTTTCCAAACTTTTCCATGCACCCAACTACTTACATAGTAATTACCCTTGCTATCTTGTTCTACGGCGTCAGCTCCCCTAAATTCACCTTTAAGCGGACTAAGCTCACCATTTTTAGTAACTAGGAAGTTACCCTTAAAAAAAGCACCTACCATAATGTTTCCATCATTGTCAACACCAACGCCATTAGGGTTTAACATAAGTGGTGAAGTATCTTGTTTTATGGTAATATGCCCTTCTAAATCTACATGGTAGATACGCCCCAGCTCAGGAATTTTCTTGGCTTCTTCGCTATCTAGCGGCCATAAATCATTATTAGCATCACGCATATATTGGGTAGCTCCCATGTCGGCTACATACATCCCGTTTTCTTTACCATCTATTGAAACGTCGTTTAAATAGAGAACCGTTTCTGGAAAATTTGTTTTATCTACAAAAATGCTAGCCTTCCCTTCTTTATCAACTTTCCAAATTCGGGTAACATCAGAGAAATACAAATAGCCATTTAAGTAAACAATTCCTTTGGGCTCATCAAAACCCTTGGCAAAAACCTTTACGCCGTTTTTGGATATCTCTACCAATTCGCCATCGCCCGGTTCTTTTGCGTTCATTACGGTCACATAATAATTGTCTTGAAAACCTTTTGTGATACTCTCAGGTTTCATGCCCACCTCAATCGGAAATGCTATCTCAGATTGCGCCTGACCTATAAAAGCGAATGTTAAAGCGATTAGGAATGCGACTTGCTTGATTGTCATAACTGTATTTTTTAATATTAAATATTGATGATTTACAAATTTAATGACCAGTAATATGTGATTATGGTAATTTTGAAGCGAATACTATCAAATTTGTGTTGCGGATGGTTTCATATAGTTCTGAAAAGAAAACATATTCTTGAAAGGTACTTCTTCAATTGACTGAAGAATGAACGGTGTTGATGCTACAGTTAATAAAACAGCGGCTACCAATTAGTAGTTTTGTTTAAGTGTAATAATTGAGGCCTTACCATTTATGGTGGGGCTTTAATTTTGTTAAAGGATGTATGAATTACTAATTAGTGTTAAAAAAACACTACTTACATCTAAGAATTTTGTTTTTCGTCGAAAAAGGATAATTTTTATTAAACATTATAGATTTCTGTAATCGTTAGATTTTCCTTTTAACGATATTTGAGAAGTAGTACAGACATAATCTAATTAAATCTTTTTTCTCTCCCCCAGCAAAGATTTAGTTATTCATACAACCAACCCAATAATGAGCCAACTATTACGATTCGCCACCGTACCTAATTTTATATACTTTTTATTTTTAGTGTGGATATTTGTTTCAATTAAACTAATACGAAAGGCGATAAGGGGGGCTGATGTTAATGAATACTTTTACTCTTCAATTCCCAATGTTTTTACCACCATTGGTATTCTGGGAACATTTATTGGTATTTATATTGGCTTACAAGGTTTTGACACTTCGGAAATAAGCTCAAGCATTCCAGTATTACTTAATGGCTTGAAGACAGCTTTTTTAACCTCCATATTAGGAATCGTTCTGTCATTGATTTTTGGTAGAATTAGTGAACTTGCATTAGGATTTGCATATTCTTCAAAAAAACATGTAACTAATGAACTTCAGGCTTTACAAGCTATAAATGACTCTTTGGTGAATTTGAGAAGTGATTTTTTAGATTCAAAGAAGATTGCGGAGGAACAGAGGATAGATTTGAAAAATATAGGTCTAGCTCTGGGAGATGATAGTGAAAATAGTTTGCTATTTCAATTGAAAAAAAATCAAATTGATTCAAATGATAACTTTAAATCGTTATCGAAAAGTATAGATGATAGTAATAAGGAGCTTCGAACTATTGGGAATGCTTTGGTAAACGAGGAAGAAAATAGCTTACTATCTCAAGTGAAGCAAATACGGGTAGATTCAAATATGAACTTTGAATCACTGACTCATTATTTAGATGGTAATAAAAAAGACCTTCATGAAAAATTCCAAGAATTTGCACAGCTTTTGGCCGATAACAATACAGAAGCTTTGGTTGAAGTAATGAAGTCTGCAACAGAAGAATTTAATGGACAAATGTCATCATTAATTAACAAACTAGTTCAAGAAAATTTCAGTGAACTTAATACTAGTGTCAAGAAATTAAATGATTGGCAAGTTCAGAATAAAGAAATGGTTAGTGAGCTTACTAAAAAACATAAAGAAACTGTTGATCAGTTTGAGATTTCGGCAAAAGCCATTCAAAATGTTTCCTCTACTTCAGAATTAATAGTTTCTCATGTAAAAGAACTTGTAAATGAAAAAAGTAAACTTCAGCAATTAGTAGAGGCCTTAAACAAGGTTCTAGTGGAAGATGAAAGATTTGAAAATTCAACTAAAAACTTACTAAATGCAATTGGTAAAGTTGAAAAGAATATTGATGCATTTGATAAAACCACACATAAACTCAACGATTGGATAGAAAGAGAACATAGTATAAAGGAGTCAACAAATGCTTTGTTGATTAAACTTGATGAAGTCTCTAACATTAAATCTTACAACGGTCAATTTTGGGATGAAACTAAAAAACAGTTGAACGAAGGTACCCAGTTAATTACCAATAATACAGAAAAGTTATCTAGCAGTTTAGACGGTATTAATCAGGAGTTTCAAAATCAGTTAGGAGAAATCTTAGGTAGTCTAGATGAATTAATACAAAGGTTGATTATTAAAGCAAAAGATAACTAATGAAAACACTTAAAGAATCTTCTTGGATTTCTTTTAGTGACCTAATGACGGCATTAATGGTGATCTTTATGTTCATTGCTATTTCCTATATCTCAGAGGTTAATAAGGAAAAACAAAAAATTAAAAATATAGTAGAGGAGTATCAAAATGACAAGCAAAACTTATACCTCGAACTTAAAGAAGAATTTAAGGACGACTTTACTAAATGGAATGTCGTATTAAATAAAGATTTATCCATTCAATTTACTAATCCAGATATTTTATTCGGAAGGGGAGACCGTTATATTAGGTCAAATTTTAAAGGAATTTTAGATGATTTTTTACCTCGGTATTTTAACATACTGATGGACAAGGAATACAAGGGAAAAATACTAGAAATTAGAATAGAAGGTCATACGGATAAGGTTCCTGCTCCATCGTTTGATGCAGATTCTTATATAGGGAATATAAAACTATCTCAGGCTAGAGCAACAGAAGTACTAAAGCATTTTAAACTTTCAGATTATTATAAAAATTTGCAAGATAGTGTAAAAGTAGATTTAAAATTCATGTTGACAGCTAACGGATTGTCCTACGGGCGAATGTTGGGAGAAGATAAACAACTTGTAAAGTATACCGGAATTGAGCCCAATGACGACCTATCTAGACGAGTAGAATTTAAAATTCTAACGAAAACAGAAGAAGCGGTTGAAAAGGTGATAAAAGAACTCAAGTCAAAATGAAATTTTTGAAGCATCACATAATTTACTAGACGACCTGGGTTATGAGTCATTAAATGACTTTCAATCTAATATTACCATTAAAGGTGTTGATTTTGCAAAAGCAAAAGCAGACAAAAAGATTGAGTATAGGGAGGACGGTGTCTATTTGTTTAAAGACGGTCATTGGATTAGAGGGTTTTACTACATGGCTACTTATGATATTGATCGTTATGATAAGTACCCTAGGTTTCATTTGTTTAATTGTGAGGTTATGGCAAATAAGGCCCTATATCGTGGAAAATACATATGGGCTAATGACAAAACGGTTAATGTTCGAAATCGTCAAACAAAGAAGTTATTGGAGGATGTGGAACTTAAACTATGCAGCAAATGTGCTAGACTGCTAACGGGGGAAATTAATTCTACGCAGGAGTTTTACGAGTCTAACGAACATGCTAAAGAAATTGAAGTAGTAGAGGAATTAAACATTTATGGTTATCCAAAAAATTGGAGAGAAATTGCAACTGACTTTAAAAAAGAAACGGTTTAACCTGTAAAATTTGCAATCACAACGATCATCAACAAATTAATAAGTGGTTTTACGATGTGGATCATATTAACGGAAACAAAATGGAGTGTAAGGATCATAATTTGCAAGTAATCTGTAAATTATGTCATACCTATAAAGATGAATATCATCTAAATCAAGCTCTAAAGTTTCCTAATAGAAACAAAATACTCCATGAATTTGTTAAACGAAACAAAGAAGCACTAATCAATAACGAATATTTACATAAATACTTGGTTGATTTTAGTAAGTATTTATACTAATTTACATCTTCATTAGCTTTAATTATCCCCACTTTTTTTAAAAACATAGGCTTACCTAATTTATATATGAACGCATCTCAAATAGAAAAAAACGTAACAGCTTTAGTTAAAAACTTCAATAAAGAAGAATTTATATTCGATTTGCTGAAAGCCTACGGTATATCTAAAACATCTATTACACGTTTAAAAAAAGGAGACTTCAATTTATCTAAAGTTGAAGGAGAAGTACTTTATAAAAGTAAAATGCTTTTCAAAGAAGTTGCAGCTGGATCACTTCTAAATACTATTGATGAATTAACTAAAGATGTAGATTCTTTAAAGCACAATCCACGCTTTGTAATAGTTACAGATTACAAAACATTATTAGCCAAAGATATAAGAACAGGGTTAGCATTAGATACACCTATTCTAGAAATAGATAAACATTTTGGTTTCTTTTTACCATGGGCGGGTCAAGAAAAATACGCACAGAAGAACGAGAATTTCGCAGATAGAAAGGCATCTGAAAAGATGGCTAAAATGTACGACATACTAGTACAAGAAAACCCTAGTATATACGATGATGGAGGACATAACTTAAATATATTTCTATCTCGTTTACTCTTTTGCTTTTTTGCAGAAGACACAGATATTTTTCCTATTGAGGGAATGTTTACAGATACATTAGAGCAACATACTCAAAAAGATGGTAGCGATACACATACATTTTTAGATAGACTTTTTAAGGTTCTTAATACCGAAGATAATAGTAACGAAGCGTCTCATTTTAGAGAGTTCCCTTATGTGAATGGTGGTTTATTTAGAGACGACATTGTATCACCGAAGTTTACAAAAGAAGCTCGCAAGATAATTATTGAGTGCGGCGATTTGGATTGGAGCGAAATTAACCCAGATATTTTTGGTTCTATGATACAGGCAGTGGTAAACCCTGCTTATCGTAGTGGTTTAGGTATGCATTATACTTCTGTACCTAATATTATGAAGGTAATAGAACCTTTGTTTTTAAATGAACTAAACGAAGAATTTGAAAAGCACTTTAACGACGAAAAGAAACTAACTAAACTCATTAATAGAATTGCAAAAATTAAAGTGTTTGATCCTGCCTGTGGTAGTGGTAATTTTTTAATTATTGCCTATAAACAATTGAGGCGATTAGAAATAACCATTTTATCAAGAATCTATGAAATTACCAACCAACTTAATTTGGGTTTCCCAGATGTGTATACTAAAATTAAACTTTCTCAATTCTATGGTATAGAATTAGACGATTTTGCACACGAAATGGCAATTTTATCCTTATGGTTAGCAGAACACCAAATGAACAAAGAGTTTATTAGTGACCTTCACGATTATGGTAAAGCAGAAGACATTTTACCTTTAAAAGAAGCTGGTCATATAACACAAGGGAATGCTACACGCTTAGATTGGGAAGATACCTGTCCTAAAAATGATGATGATGAAATCTATATTTTGGGTAATCCGCCATATTTGGGCGCAAGATTACAGGACGTAAACCAAAAAAGAGATGTTGAATTAGCTTTTAGAGGTAGTAAAGAATATAAAGATTCAGATTATATAACTTGTTGGTTCATACTTGGTGCAGAATTTATCCGAAATTCAAAAAGTAAGTTGTCATATGTTTCAACCAATTCAATTTGTCAAGGCGAACAAGTAGCCTATTTATGGCCTAAAATATTTAATCAAAATATTGAAATAGACTTTGCTTATCCGTCTTTCAAATGGACCAATAATGCCAAAGGAAATGCCGGAGTAACTGTTGTAATTATAGGTATTAGGAATAATTCTTCTAATCCTAAATACTTAATATCAGGCAGTCATAAGGGTCAAGTAATAAATATCAATCCATATCTAACCGCTGGGCCAACTGTTTTCATAAATAAAAGGTCTAAACCCATTTCCTTTTTCTTGCCTCAAATGGTAATGGGTAGTATGGCAAGAGATGGTGGTAATCTTATTTTAACAACAGAGGAAAAAGAAAAACTGTTGCAAGTTGATAATAGTGCTTCAATTTTGTTACGTCCTTTATTCGGTTCTGCTGAGTTTATTCAAGGTAAAGAAAGATGGTGTCTTTGGATTAAAGATGATCAAAGAGAATTTGCCGAAAGTATTTCAAACATTAAAGAAAGAATCAATAAAGTTTTTGATTTTAGAGTTTCATCTAAAGCCAAAACAACGAATGGGTATTCTTCTATTCCTCATAAATTTGCTCAGCGTAGTCCAAGTGATGTTGAAGCTTTAATTATACCAAGAGTATCTTCAGAACTTAGAGAATATCTTCCTATAGGTTTTTTGGACAGTAATTGTATTGTATCAGACTCTGCGCAAGCCATATTCAACCCAGAACCATGGATTCTTGGGCTAATTAGTTCAAAAATTCATACTGTCTGGATAAAAGCAGTTGGAGGAAAATTGGAAACGAGGATTCGTTATTCTGCTAGCGTATGTTATAATACTTTTCCATTCCCTGAAATATCTCAAAAAAAAAAAGAACAAATTAATTTACACGTATTTGAAATATTAGAGAGAGAGAGAAAAACATTCAGGCAAAACTATGGCCCAACTCTATGACCCAAATAAAATGCCTAAAGGCTTAAAAGAAGCTCATCATCAATTAGATTTAGCAATAGAACGTTGTTATCGATTGAAACCATTTACTAGTGATACAGAGCGTTTAGAATATCTTTTTAAAGAATATGAAAAGATGATAAATAAAAATACCTTGTTAGAAAAACCTACAAGAACACGTAAAAAGAAAGCCTAATATATGCCAGATATAGTACATGTAAAATATCAACAAACAGGAAAAAGTAAAAGTACCAACGCATATGGTATGCGAGAAATGCAACAAAAAGCATTTGAGGCAAGAACAGCTCAATATTTATTAATTAAAGCACCTCCAGCTTCTGGTAAATCTCGTGCCTTAATGTTTATTGGTTTAGATAAGTTAATAAATCAAGATATAAAGAAAGTTATTGTTGCGGTGCCAGAGCGGTCTATTGGTAGTTCGTTTGCAAAAAACAGAATTAAAGAAGTTTGGCTTTTTCGCTGATTGGGAACCTAACCCTAGGTATAATTTATGTACCTGGAGTAGAAAAAAGTAAAGTAACAGCTTTTCTAAACTTTTTAGAAAGTGATGAAAAAATTCTAATCTGTACACACGCTACTTTACGTTTTGCTTTTGATGCAATAGACGAAAAACAACTGAATGATTGTTTATTGGCAATAGATGAATTTCACCATGTATCTGTTGATGGTGATAATAAATTAGGTGTTGTCTTAAGCAGTGTAATGGAGAAATCCAACGCACATGTAGTAGCAATGACAGGCTCTTTTTTTAGAGGAGATTCTGTACCAATATTATTACCTGAAGATGAAGCAAAATTTACAAAAGTAAAGTATGATTACTACCAACAATTAAATGGTTATGAGTATTTAAAATCATTAGGTATTGGATATCACTTTTATCAAGGAAAATATACATCTGCTATACATGAGATATTAGATGAAAGTAAAAAAACAATAATTCACATTCCAAGTGTAAATTCAGGTGAGTCTGAAAAGGACAAATATGAAGAGGTCAATAGAATTGTAGATGGATTAGGAGACCTAGATTATCAAGACCCAGACACGGGCGTTCTATATGTAATTAGTAAAGCTACGGGCAAAACTCTTAAGATTGCAGATTTAGTACACGACAACCCAAAAGACAGAGATAAGATACAAGAGTATTTACGTAATGTAAAAAGTGTAGATGATATAGATATTATCATAGCCTTAGGTATGGCAAAAGAAGGTTTTGATTGGCCCTATTGTGAACATGCATTAACCGTGGGCTATAGAGGTTCATTAACAGAGATCATTCAAATTATTGGTAGGGCAACAAGAGATAGTGAAAACAAATCGCACTCACAGTTTACCAATTTAATAGCACAACCAGATGCAGAAGATGATTTAGTAAAACTATCTGTCAATAATATGCTAAAAGCTATTACAGCATCTTTATTAATGGAGCAAGTGTTGGCTCCTAACTTTAAATTTAAGCCAAAGTTTCCAGAAGAAGGTGAAGAAGATGATTCTGAAGACGATGAAAACACGCTTAAAATAAATGGTTTCAAACTGCCAAGTTCTCAAAGAGCCAAAGATATTATTGAAAGTGATATTAATGATTTAAAGGCAAAAGTTATGCAAGACCAGCAGATGCTAAAAGCAATGCCTTGGCAATGTAGATCCTGAGGTTATTAATAAAGTATTGATACCTAAAATCATTAAAGAAACATACCCTGACTTAACAGATGAGGAGGTTGAGTCTGTTCGTCAACACTTAGTAGTAGATTCCGTTATAAAAAACGCTACCATAGAAGAAGTTGGCGACAAGCGTTTTATACGTATGGCAGATAGTTTTGTTAATATTGATGATATTAATATCGATTTAATAGACACAATCAATCCATTTCAAAAAGCATTTGAAATATTATCAAAATCTGTAACTGCGTCAGTATTCAAAGCAATTCAAGAAACTATTGATGCTACAAGAATAACAATGACCGATGAAGAAGCAATTATACTGTGGCCTAAAATTAAAAACTGGATACAAAAAACAGGTGAGCAACCAAGCATTCAATCTTTCGACCCCCAAGAAAGACGTTTGGCAGAGGCAATTATATTTTTAAAAGAGCAAAAGCGTAAAGCAAAAGCAAATGAGTAAAAAGAAATTAAGCCTTGACGATATTTTTAACGATGATGAGTTTGGAATTTTAGATTCTAAACCCAAAAACTCTAATGTAAAATCTGAAGATGAACGCTTAATTGAATCGTTCGAGGAAATCAATGCTTTTTTTGAAAAAAATGATCGTGAACCCGAAGCAACCAATGTCACCGAATTTAAACTCCTGTCAAGATTAAAGGCATTAAGGAAAGATGCTAAGAAAGTTGAAATATTGAAACCCTTTGACACACATAATCTTTTAAACACAAAAGAAGAAGTAAAGTCAGTAGCAGATATTTTAAACGATGATGATTTGGGTATTTTAGATACCGAGGAAACTGCTTCAATTTTTGAGTTAAAAAATGTACCTAGTTCAACAGAAAGAACTGCATCTGATTTTGTAGCTCATCGAAAGGCAATGAAAAACAAAGATTTTGTCCCCTACGAGGTTAAATTTAAAGAAGTACACAAGGAGTTAAGAGAGGGAAAAAGAAAACTTGTCAATTTCAATTATGAATCCTTAAAGCCCAATGAATACTATATCAATAATGGTGTTATGCTTTATTTGGAAAATGTGGATTGGGAGAAACAAATTCAAGAGTTTAAAAGTGGAATACATAATAGGCCAGATGGTAGAACTAAAACGATTTTTGAGAATGGTACACAATCAGAAATGATGTTTCAATCGTTGTATAAAGTCCTTCACGATAATGGTCAAATGGTAACGAACCCTGATTATTCCAATGAAGATGAACTTTTTAAAAACGCAAATATTTTAAACGAAGAAGATTTAGAAACTGGTTGGATATATATATTAAAATCTAAATCTAAGAAACCAGAAATAGCATCCATAACAGATTTATATAAAATAGGCTTCTCAACTGTTCCAGTTCAAGAACGTATTAGAAACGCAGCTAAAGAGCCAACTTATTTAATGGCAGACGTTACCATAGTAGATGGTTACAAGTGCTACAATATGAATACCCAAAAATTTGAACATTTACTTCATAGATTCTTTGCTGAAGTATGCCTAAACATCGATGTATTTGATGATAAAGGACGTAGAATTACCCCTAGAGAATGGTTTGTTGCCCCATTGCCAATAATAGAAAAAGTTATTCAATTGATTTTGTCTGGCGATATTATTAAATGGCAATATGATAGTCAATTACAAACTCTAAAAGAAAAATAAAATGGATTTTGAGGTAACGTTCCAACAGGGTGGCTTTATTGAGTTTGAAGAAACGGGAATGTATCCTAGGCATATACTTTTTTATTCTAGAAAATTAAAACGAAACTGGCGTTTCAAAATGATTGGGGAAACACAATCTGGAGTGTTAAAATTAAATAAAATTTCTGCCTATAGATATGTGTTTTCAACAGATTTGAGTTGTAAAATCCAAGCGATTGGGGAAGGGGATAGTGAATGGTATGAGCCAGAGTACATCGTTAATGAGATGAGGGATTAATTTTTTTCAGGTTTTTTTGGAAACGCAGAAGCTGCCAGTTTTATAAACGTATTTATTTTCAACTATTTGAGTTTTGCTAATCAATTTCATAGGTGGGTGTAATTTGTTAGACTAAGTCCTTAATGAATATTTAAAATTTATGAATTTAGAAAAGGTTACAGATAGCATAGATCAACTCATTAACAATATAGTAGCTGAAATTACGGACGAATCCATAAATCATTCTTATGGCTATAAGTTTGTATTTAATACTAATACCTTAGAAAAGTATAAGAATGGTATTAATGAAGCTTATGATAGAGAAGTATTTTTTTATTTATTTGAAAAGCTAGAAGAAATGAAAAATCACTGTCTTTACTGGTTTGAAATTGAAGATAAAGAAAAAAGAGATACACTTATAGAGTTATTAAATAACTATAGAAAGAATAAAAATAACGAAGGTTATAGAAATGTTCCGGCTAAAGCTTTAAAAGCGTACGAGGGTTCTCAAAGCAATGTAATTTACGTTGGAATTAGGACAGGTAAGGGAGAAAAAACAAAACAAAAACATTCTAATATTGCTGGGCGTATTAATCAACATTTAGGTTATTATGGTACGGATGCAACACAGGGGTTGCAATTATCCAGCTATGCCAGTGGCCTTGACATCAATATAACTTTGAAAGTATTTGGGTTTAGTAATTTACGAGATGATTATTTAAAGCTTTTAGAAAAAGCAGTTGCTAGGCATTTTAAACCTCACTGCGGCAGACATTAAATGTTTAATAGTTTATACAAATTATACAGAAACAGTAGTATTAAGAATCCATTAGAGGATTTTAATACTGAATCTTTTGCGGGCATTCTCAAAATGCACCCTGATATTTGTGCTGCTTTTTGTTCAGGGTTTTTGAATCTGCCAGAAGAGGAGTATACAGTTGATACACAATATTTTCAGGATATACCCAACGAACCCAATTGCTTTATAGACTTAGTTTTTATTGGCGATACTAATGTTTGCTTTGTAGAAAACAAAGTTGAATCTTCAGAAGGAGATAAACAGTTGGAACGCTATGCTAAGGCGTTAATTAAACATCACGATGGAAAAGGCAAGTATTTACGGTATTGCACAAAATATTCTGACCCTAAGAATATTAATGAAGATTTTCATAAAGTCAATGTTGACTTTTCCCAATTTAGATGGTATGAAGTAGCAAAATTTTTGCAAACATTTGAAGATAAGCCAGTAGTAAATTTATACTTAGAATTTTTAAAAGAACATAAAATGGCGCAAGACAACACTTTAAGGAGCGATAATCTAATTGCTATGGAAAGTATGCGAAAAACTATTGAAATTGTTGAATTTCATGTAGACAACAGCAAACCGGAATTTACCGAGAGATTTGGCAAAGTCGATTATAACAAGAACTTTAATTGGGACCAAATTAGAAATCACAATAGAATTGTGTACTTGGTGCAGAAGGAGTTACCATCAAAGACGGACAAGTTGTCTGAAATATTATATGGTATTGAGTTTGAAAATTTAAAAATGATTACCCGAATTCTTATATATAAGGAAAATGAACATTTTACAACTTATATTAATTTAGAAAATTCTTCAGAATTTAAAAAAATTGAATACGATATTGGTACTGTTTTTCAATTAGAGGAGGATTTAGGAAGGTTTTTAAACAAAGAAAATGCGGATAAAGAAATCCAAAATTGGTTTACAAGTAGTTTTGAGAAATTAGATTTTTTTATTAACCTGCACAAGTAATTGTCTTGGCGTTTTATAAATTGAGCTTTAAAATCTTAAAGATATTTTTAAAGAATTGGTAATCAAATTAGGTGTCAATTACCTCTTTCTTAATACAGTATCTTTTCTGCTCAGTGTATAATTCATAATCTAAATAAGTACATAAATTGTCTTATATAAAAGGGATCAAACCCTTTATTTCTATTTTACAGATATCCGTAACCAACAAAATCTATTTGTATTAATTTCGTTCCATAATAAATTATTCTATGGTTAGAAAACCGCTTTTTTATCTACTTATCTTTTTTTGTTTTAGTGGATTCGCACAAGAACAAATAAGCCTTATATCTTGGAACATAAGAGACTTTGGAAGAACAAAAAACAGTGAAGAATTAGATAGAATGGCAGATATACTGCGTGATGCCGATATTGTAGCCATACAAGAAGTGGTGTCCGGTTATGGTGGTGCCCAAGCAGTGGCAAAACTTGCCGATAATCTTAATAGAAAAGGAGCTAAATGGGATTATGTAATTAGCAACCCTACCCACAGTTCTAAATATGTTACCGAACGTTATGCCTTTATTTGGAAGACCAAGAACATAAAAATTAAGAATAGGGGAGAACTTATAACCGAATTAGATTCGCTTGTAGACCGAGAACCATTCTTCCTTGATTTTTTTATTAAAGGACAAAAGTTGACTGTTTTAAATTTTCACTCTAGGCCGCATGATAAAAATCCCGAAGCAGAGATTACTGCAATTACACAATACCTTCTAAGTTTAGATATAAAAAGCCCTTTAGTTTTAGCTGGGGATTTTAATGTAAATGAGAAAGATTCGGTTTTCACTCCACTTAAGGAAGCTGGATTTAAAGCGAGTATAGTAAATAGGAAAACAACTTTAAAAAGTGTATGTAAAAACAATGTGTATGTAAACCATGCTATTGACAATATTTTCTATTCCCCGCAGATATCAAAATTAGAAGGCAAAGTAGTTGACTTTGTAAAATTTTGCGAGAACTTAATAAGTGCTCGGCAACTTTCTGATCATTTACCCGTACTGTTGGAGTTTGAAATTGAATAAGAAGTAAAAGGGCTGTACTTTAAAAGTACAGCCCCAATATTTTAAAAGTGTATCTATCCACGTGGGGGTGTTGTTGGTGGATTTCCGTCGTCACCTTCGGTAGCTTGGGTATGATATAAATTATCTGTTTCCGAGGTAGTTTGGTCTTCGCAGGAAAATAGAAATGTATTAAAAACTATGACTGTTATGGCTAAAAATATTCGCTTCATCTTATTGAATTTTCTGGACATGCCGGTGGCCGTCCGAGTTTATACTCAGTTATTTTTGCGATGAATACATCGCGTAAAAAATGAAGGGACGTCTCCCGGTTTTGAGAAGTGGAAATCCGAATACAGTGGTTAGAAACCTACTTCTCAATCGGTCTTTTTGCCGACTGTATTCCGGGACTTCCTTATGAAATGATTTTTCTAGAAACGCTATGGTAGCAATGCATAGCGGCAATCATCTCGAAGACAAAGTAAATGAGAAGAGATTTTAATCTATGGAGAAACGATGGAAAAGAAATTCCGGAAAATAAGTTCCATGGAATTGCTATAATCAGTAGTTTTAGACACCAAACCAACCAACTTTATGTCACTAGAAATTTTAAACCTTGCTTTTAAAAAAGCGGAGAAGGAAATAGGATCAAATAAAAAGACGCATTTGGCTCAACACCTTTCTGATGTCTTACAGGACGATTATAACTATACAATTAGTGAGCGTACCCTGCGAGACTATTATACCAAAATCCATAAAAGAGAAGTTGGTCCTCAAGATGATTTGAAACCTAAACTCATAGAGCCTTTGTGTCAATATTTAGGGTTTGCGAATTATGCGGAATTTCTAAAATCTACTGAGGAAGAAAAAAGTGTTGATGACGTTGTAACCACTCCAATTAAAAAGAAGCCAAACAAAAAGTGGTTGGTAGCGTTGTTGATTTTCTTATGTATTGGTTTAGCCATAATTTTTCTAATGCCAGAAAGGAAACCTGATACCAAAGATTCTGAAACTATCATATCTGCTAATTGTATGACATGGGCAGATTCAACCTACGTTAAGGTTTCCTGTGATAAAGGACCATATTCTAAATATGGTACAAAGGTGATTCCGTATGTGGAAAGTGAATTTAAAAACTTAAAAAAGATTCAGGTTTATTTGGCCTATGATTTTTTCAATGAGAAAGGCGAACCATTGGTTTGGTATTTTAGAAATGAAGACAAAGTATATGAGTTTTTCTCCTATCCAGGTTTACATCCCGTCAGCGGAAAAACATTGAAAGCAGTAACTCCTTATATTGTTCAGAAGCATGTTCCCCTGCACAATAATAATGTAGATTCTTTTGTGGAGTAACTATAAAATTTGAATTGTATAAAAAGAAGATGGAGTAATGAGAAACAGGAAGTGATATGTAGGGGCTAAATAATGTTTTATTAGCTGAAGGTAGGTTCGTAATATCTAGAGGAACCTCACTAAAATACTACTCCCCAATCAAATTCTTTTTCAACCGTAAAGGAAGTTCTGCTTCTTGATTGATAAGTTTTTGTCCCGTTATTATCTTTTTGTAGTTCAAAGTTATCATACAACCCTCCTAAAGGTGTAAAAGCTTGGTATTTTATGGTGTTTTTAGATACCGTAATTATCTGGAAAAGTTGGGTATACTCGCCGCGACGTGCCATCCAATCCTGATCTTGCGATTCGTACATTTTTGGACCGCTAACCGATACGGCATAAATAGTTCCCACATCGGAAATAATGGTTTTGCCTTGGTCCTTATTTAAATCATTACCGCGAGCGTAGGTGTGATCATGTCCTTGCAATACCAAGTCTACCTTATACTGGTCAATCAAAGGCTTTAGTGCTTCCCGTAGTTCCTTATTATCGCGTCCTTTTGCCGTAGAATAGATAGGGTAGTGCATAAAAAGTGTAACCCATTTACGGGTGTTCGTGGAGAGGGTTTCTTTTAACCATTTCATTACCTCTTTACGGGATTCAGGGTGCTCGTCAAAATGTTCTGCATCAAAAGAAATCAGCTTCATGTTTTGATAATCTAGGGTATAGTAGGTCTCCATTTCCTCCAATTGAGGTCCATTTTGTGGCAAATTGAACTGGGGGCTCCATAGGCTGGATAGCTTACCGTCTGTATATTCATGATTGCCCGGTGTCATTACGCTTGGTACCGTAGCATGAATGTAGCTTCCCGCATAGAACCATTCGCCCCATTCTTCGTTGGATTCACTGTGGTTGATCAAATCTCCGGCATGGAGCATAAAATCAACATCCGGCACCATTTTGTAAGATTTACGAATGACTCGGGACCACATAGATTTTACATCGTTCTGTGCATCTCCAAAATATACGAAGCTAAAAGGCTCATCTATATCCTTACTTGGCATTTCTATTTGAAACCACTCGCTCCAAGTATTAGCATTCGGTGCTCCATAACCAACGCGATATACATAAGTTTTTCCCGGCTGAAGACCATCTACTAAAGCTGAATGGTATGCCGCTTGTACTTTAGGTTCGTTATCCCTAGTATTTTCGTTTTCAAATAGCTGCGTGGTAGCCAAGATACTTCGAGAATTACCGGGTAGCCTCAGTTCTGGCCCATGGGATTCTAGGGCAACTTCTACAAAAGCGGAATCTACAGATTGTTCGGTTCGCCAATTTACCGCAAAACTATGAGAGGGGTCTGCAGTTAGGTTGATAATAATGCGATCAGGAACTTCAGAAGGAAAGATGAGTTTATGACCTACTACGTTGGTATGTGATTTATAATGGCTGTGACCATGTGTTTTAAGGTCTTCGTTTTCTTGAGCAGAACCATTGCTTACGATTAATAAAGAAAGAAGGCTTAAAAAGGAAGTAATAGGTCTTAGTTTCATCTGATGCAAAATTATAGTTTAGGTAACACTACTTTTCAATTAAAAGAAATTCATGCAATTCCTTTGGAAGGTCCGTTTGAATGATATTGATGTTTTTTTGCTGTAATAAGGCAT
The DNA here is from genome assembly GCF_030553095.1 of Zobellia laminariae. Lineage (GTDB taxonomy): Bacteria > Bacteroidota > Bacteroidia > Flavobacteriales > Flavobacteriaceae > Zobellia > Zobellia laminariae. Next base: position 3,854,150 of record NZ_CP130738.1, read on the forward strand.
TAAAACCAGAATTTCTCTCTGCTTTTTCCAAAGCATCATATTTTCCCAAAGCATTCATCCATACCCGTACGTTAGCATCTAATATACGTTTCATAAGTGCGTCATCATAAAAACTTTCGTCTACATGAATAACTTTAATGTAATCCCACTTTAGTATTTCCTCTACTTCGTCTAGATTATGTGCTCTGGGCATGATTTGAATGGCAGGACTTTTTTTATGAAGTTTTGGCGATAGTTTATGGTCGTATAAAAAGAAGATAATCTGGTCTTCCATTTTATGCTTTTTGATAAGAGCTAGAGCTTTATCAATATGCTTTGGGGAAGCCTTAAAATCCACATCAATTAACATTTTTCCTTTCGCTTCTAATAATACTTCTTCAAAAGTGGGAACTATTTCTTCGGTTAAGGCCTCATTGTGTTTAAGACGAAGGTCCCGTATTTCATCAAACTTTAAACGTTCTACCTTACCGGTACCATTGGTGGTTCGGTCTACGGTTCGGTCGTGTATCACTACCAATTTATCATCCTTGGTAACCCGGATATCCAATTCAACAATTTCTATTCCCAAGCGGATACTCTCACGAATAGCAGCAATTGAATTTTCTGGATAATTCTGGTGAGCGGCCCTATGGGCCGCTACTAGAATCTTTTCTGGTCTATGATTAAAATCGTATAAAATACTATCTGCCTTGGTTGTTTGAGAGTAACATTGGGTAATGCACACAAAAGCAAATAGAACAGTGCTAAGGCCTATTTTTAGATTTATTTTCATCATTTTAATTTACTGTTTTCATAGTTCTTAGGCCTTTGCTCTCTAAATACTGAATGAGTTCTGCAGGTCTATCCGTCATGATGGCATTGGCTCCTTGTTTCACTAACCAGCCCCAAGCTTTATCGGGGCCTTCCAATAATGCCATTTCATCGGTTCTACCTGCACACAGCTCATCCCAAAGGGCAATGGCCAAAAAGCCATCTCCATTAGTTTTCATTTGTGATTTGGCTATTAAAAGGGGTTCAGCTTCTTCAGTGTCGAAGATGGTTTTGTAGTAAAACGGATTAATGTCTTTTTCAAACCCTTGGTATAGCTCTTTTACCTTTGGATTTTTGTACCAAAGTTTGGGCATGTATATAATACTATCCATAAGAGAACCATATTTTTGGCGCATCACCTTAATATCATCATTACCTTTAAAAATAGCATGGTCTACGGTTCCGGTATTTTTTAAAACTTCATAGGATTCCCTAACCCATTTACTTTCCGTTTTATCCAAATTCACCATCACCTTTCCTTTTACCAAGTTCATAACCTCCTCTAGCGTGGGCACTTGTTGGTTGGAATGTCTAACTCCAGCAGCATTTTTTAGGCGGAATTGTTTTATTTCGGCCAATGTCAATTCACTAACTTTTCCACTTCCGTTAGTTGTTCTATTAACCGTGGTGTCATGCATAGCCACTAGATAACCATCTTTGGTAAGTCTAAAATCCAATTCAATTACATCAATACCTAAGTCAATACATCGTTGAATGGCCATTAATGAATTTTCCGGTGCATAACGCCAATCTCCCCTATGGGAAATAGCCACAATGTATTCCGCTGTCGGATTTTTAAGTTGATATAAAATTTGCGCTGCCTTGCTTTGGGATGCGTTGTGGGACTCTTGTCCCACAACTATTTGCATTCCGAAAAGCAAAAACAAAAGCACTTTTGCTGTATGTATTATCTTGTTCTTCATGTTCTATTCTTAGTATCCTGGATTTTGAACCAATGCCGGATCTGCCGCAATTTGACTTGCAGGCAACGGTAGTAATAATTTATTGACATCTGTGATGCCCAAAACGGACTGTGCGCGGCCTTGACGTAAGAGATCAAACCAACGGTGACCTTCCCAAACCAATTCTAAACGTCTCTGTAAATCTATTTCCGCAAATACCGAAGTCTTATCGGTTGAACCACTAAAATCCCCAAGATTTGCTCTGTTTCGAATTTCGTTCAAGTAATCAACCGCCGTGGTAGAGTTGTCAAATTCATTTTCAATTTCAGCCAACATTAGAAGCACATCTGCATAGCGTAGTACGGTCCAGTCACTAGGAGAGTCACCAACTACAGTTGTAGGTACTGCAATTTTGTTAGTGTAGGCCAGTCCTGATTCCAACACCCCCACGTAGACATTTTTACGAGTATCAACATCCTCGTAAAGAGAGAAAAAATCTGGTTTAAGAACTCCGTGTCCTTTTGTGCCAGATAGTCCACCATCCTGCCTTCCAGTAGGGTTAAACATCCTATAGGCATCAGAACCTTCACTATTAGAATTTGTTCCAGAGGCAAACTGAACAACAAAAATCAACTCCTCGTTTAGCTCATTGTCAGGAGAAAAAACTTCATTTACGGGAACCAACTTATGAGCTTTAGCTGCTACAACTTTAAGTAGGCTAGACTTGGCGTTGGCATAGTCTCCCAAGGTTAAGTGAACCTTTCCCAAAAGAGTTTGAGCAGCAGTCTTTACAACCCTACCTTTATTACTATCATTACGGATAGGAAGATTCTTTTCAGCCTCGGTTAAATCTGCGATAATCTGCTTATAAACTTCGGATACTGCTGCTCTTGTTTGTCCAAAATACTCTTGTGGATTTTCAACTTCGTCAGTTACTAGAGGTACATCACCAAAGGTTCTAACAAGGTTAAAGTAAAGAAGCGATCTGATAAAAAGCATTTCGCCAATTCTAGCCTGTTTTGTTTCAGGAGCCTCAAAATCAACTTCTTGAATCCGATTTAGAACAATGTTGGTTCGTTGAATACCTTGGTAGCTATCTTTCCAAACATTGGCAACTAAACTACTCTGAGGTATTACTATAAAATCATCTAGCATACCGTAAACGCCACCATCATTTGCCGGAGTCTCATCGTAGGCGTCTTCACCTGGCAATTCTCCCACAGCGGGCATGGCCGTGTCATAAACGCCTGTAAATTGCAGTGTAGCGAATACTGCATTTACAGCTTCTTCCATTTCAGCTTCATTCGAATAAAAGTTATCCGCAACCTTGGTGGTAGAAGGGTTTTGTATTAATTCTTTTTCACAGCTTATTAAGCCCAGAGCAGCAATTGCAATAGTTAGATATATATACTTTTTCATTTTTTAGCTTTTTAATATGTGATTTTTAAACCAATAGTGTAGGTTTTTGAAATAGGATAGTTTCCACCAGTGTTATAACCTGATGTTAAAATATCGCTTGAAGTTCCATCAGGATTCCAGCCTCTCCATTTTGTTGCTGTGAATAAATTGTTACCGGAAAAATACACCTGTAAACCAGAAAGCTTGATTCTGTCCAACAAATCCTTTTGGAAATTATACCCTAATCTTAGGTCTCTAAATCTTAGGTAGTCACCATTATTTTCCTCTACAGTAACAGAACTTCTCAAAATTTTTCTTGAGTTGGAGTAATTACCAAAATTTGGTTGTCCTAAAAATCCATCAGGATTGTTTACTGGGTGATATCTGTTGTTAAAATAATAGGTGTTTGGTACTCCAAATCCTTCTCCAGATTCAGTTATAGAACTTAAATCACCATCAAGAAGGGTTCTTCCTTCCACTCCAATAAAATTAGCACTCATGGTAAACCCTTTATAATCTAGGTTAATACCAAAGCCGTAAGTAAAATCAGGAGCGTAGGTACCTTTTGAAATTTTATCTTCATCGTCTATTACCCCGTCATTGTTAATATCCACAACTCTTAAATCTCCAGTTAAAGTTCCGTCCAAGTGTGGTGTGCTATCTATTTCATCTTGGGTTTTGAATACACCGTCTAAAGTGTAACCATAAATTTCCGCAATGGGCCGTCCGATCTGTGTTGTGAACAATTGGTCTCTACCCGTAGCAATTTTATCCTGTCCTGGTCCTAATGCCAGCACCTTATTTTCATAAGAAGTAAGGTTCGCATTAAAGCCAACCATAAGGTCTCCTAAATAAAAACCGTTTCCGGATAGTTGAAATTCCCAACCTTGATTTTCCATTTCGCCAATGTTGGCTAATACGTTGTCATAACCAGTTTGCTGAGGAACGGGAACATCTAAGAGTAAGTCTTTCGTATTCGTTTTGTAATAGGCCATATTGAAGTTCAATTTATTGTTGAACAACCCAAGGTCTAAACCAATATTCAGGGAAGAAGCAACCTCCCATCCTAAATCAGGATTTGGAGCCGATGTTGTGATGTAACCCGGAGCAATACCACCACCAAATACGTAATTGGAATCGGTTACAAGTGCTTTTGAAGCATATGTTCCAATCTGATTATTACCAGTTTGTCCCCAGCTGGCCGAAACTTTACCAAACGTTACTATATCGTTTTGTGGAAAAAAGTTTTCTCTAGAGAAGACCCAGCCGGCAGCTATAGAAGGGAAATTACCCCATCTATTATTTATGCCAAACCTTGACGATCCGTCACGGCGAATTGCTGCCGTTAATAGATATTTAGAATCAAAATCATATTGTAAACGCGCCAAGTAGGATTCCAAAGTCCAAATTCCAACATCTGCAGAAGCAGTAAAAGCACTGGCTCCTGCTATATTTTGGATATTGTCATCAGCAAATCCAGTAGCAATGACCCTTGTGTAATCGGTATTTTCCTTCTGAAAAGTATACCCTCCTAATACATTGAGATGGTGTTTTCCAAAGCTTTTGTCATAGGTCAAAGTGTTTTCTAACAGATAGTTAATTTTGTTCTGTTTTTGCTGTTCACCATTAGCATCTGCCCGTGGAGCAGGGGTTCTGTAAGAACCTACGCCAATTGGGTAGTAGTAATCGCGAACATAAGAATCGTAATCTCCACCTAAAGAGAAACGATAGGTTAATCCATCCAAAATTTCAGCATCAATAAATGCATTACCAAAGATTCTAAAACGTTTTTTAACATCGGTTATAAGATTGGCAGTTGCAACAAGGTTTTCTACAGGAGTACCGTTAATACGAACACCTTCTATTTCATGTTGTTCGTTAACTAATTGGTCACTAATATTAATACTGCCATCTGCATTATATGCTTCATAAAAGGAAAGCTAAGTGGGAGCAGACCTAGAACACCATTACTTCTACTACCTTGGTCAACTGAGTTTTCAATAGAATAAGTAGGCTTTAAATTGATGCCAAACTTCACTTTTTTTGAAATTTGGCTTTGTAGGTTAACTGAACCCGAGTAGCGCTTAAAATCTGTACCGACAACAACACCTTCTTGGTCATAGTATCCCAAGGATGTGTAGTAAGTGGTTTTTTCATTTCCACCAGAAACAGATAGTGCATAGTTAGATACAGCGGCATTTCTAAAGCCTTGATCTTTCCAATTAGTATTAACCAGTCCCGATTCACCATTTAGATAAGGAGTAAGTTCTGGCAAGAACAATTCACGCCCATCTATTTGTTTTCCTTCTATAAGCTTAGTAACTCTAACGGAGTTTGGATCCGTTTCACTTCTATTGGTTGGGTCTTTAGAAACATAACCCCAGTTTCTTGCCTCAGTTAAATATTGTGCGAACTCGTATCCATCTATAAGTTCTACTCCGGAGCTTTGTTGTTGTACCCCACCGTAGGTTTCTAAAGTAACCGTTGTCTTTTGGTTTTGTGTACCAGACTTGGTGGTAATCAAGATAACACCATTTGCTGCACGTGATCCGTAAATGGACGCTGATGCTGCATCTTTTAGAATATTAATTTCAGCAATATCATTAGGGTTTACTGAGCTTAAAGAGCTTCCTTCAGTAAGTGGAAACCCATCTACTACTATAAGTGGATTTGTACCAGCGGTGAGTGTTCCCGTACCTCTAATTATAATCTGTGAATCATTACCATGGCTGACCGTTTGATTGGTTGATAATTACACCTGAAACTTTACCAGCTAATTGTTGATCTACACTAGCAGCTGTAACATTTTCAAGTTCGCTGCTTTTTATTTCAGAGACCGATCCAACAACCTTTGCTCTTGCTTGTTGACCATAACCGATAAGCACAACTTCTTGTAGGGCGGAAGAAGCCATTGATAATTGAATATCCATTTGAACTTGTTCTCCCACCGGCACATATTCAGTGTTATATCCAATATAGGACACTACCAGAACCGCATCCGGACCTACGTTAATACTGAAGTTTCCATCAAAATCTGTAGCCGTACCGTTGGTGGTTCCTTTTTCTACGATAGAGGCTCCGGGTAAGGGTTCACCAGTATCGTCTAAAACTCTGCCTTCAATTTGTTGAAAAAGCAGGTCGACAACTTTTTTTTCGGTTTGTTTACGTCTATCAATAGAAATATTCTCATCTATTCGTCTAAAAGCAAGACCCGCATCTTTTGCTAAAATTTCCAAAACGGATTTCAGAGAAACTCCACTGTAATTAAAATTGTATCGGTTTTTCAAATTGGTAATTCCCCTCCCGTATACAAAGTTAAAAGTAGTTTGCTTTTCAATAGTTGAAATAACCTCTTCAATAGAGGCATCTTTTAGTGATAGTTCTACAGAAACTTGGTCTAATCGTTGGGCCTCAACCGTTGACGCAAAAAGAGGGTTCATTAACGCAACAATCACAAGAAGAACGGTAATTTTCATTGTCAGCGCAATAAATTGTTTAATACTTGGTGAATTCATAACTTCACAGAATGTTTAATGGTTATCTATTTAATCGTTAAATGCCTTGCAGTCTGTTGATCCTCGCCAAAGTGTCACAGGCTGCTTTTTTGTTTTAAGTGTATTTTACATGGTAATTTGGTTTTAGTGGTTACATGATCCTTTAAATAAAATTGAGTTTCCTTCTAAATACTCGTAATCCATTCCTTTGGTAGCAAACTTTATACTCTCAAGAACTACATGAAGCTTTGCCTTTTCATAACGAGCCGTAATATGACAGTTTTTGAGTGATGGAGATTGGAAATCTATTTTTATTCCATACCATCTTTTCAGCATTTTTGATGCATCTTGAAAGGTGATATCGTTAAATCTGATGATTCCGTTTTTCCAATCTAAATAGTTTTCGTTTGCTATGGTTGAAGTAGTTATTTTATCACCGTTTTTACTATACTCGGCCATTTGATTAGGAGTTAAAAAAACCGTGTTTAATTTGCCTTCTTTACTTTTAGATTGAACCCTGACTTTTCCCGTTCTGACGGTAACTGAAATATTTTGGACAAAGTCATAAGCATTAACGTTAAATGAAGTTCCCAATACTTGAGTAGTAACATTTTCAGTATGTATTATAAAAGGTTTGTTAGGATTTTTTGCTACTTCAAAAAATGCTTCGCCAATTAACGTTACCTCTCTTGTAGATAAATCATTGAAGTTTTCAGCAAACTCAATACTACTGCCCGCATTTAAAGAGATTTTTGTCCCATCGCTTAATTTTATGGTTGAACGTTGACCCCACTCTGTGGATTTAGTTATAAATCTCTGTGCGACGACATCGGATTTGGCAGAAGGATAGACATTGTAGAAAACAGCACTTAAACTAAATAACAACAAAACGATTGCTGCAGAAAGTTTTAACCATTTATACGTATTCTTAGGTTGACTCTTAGTTGAGTCAATTCTCTTTTTAATAATGTTGGAATATATTTCATTTTGAATAATGGACTCATCGTTAATCTCAGTTAGAGGTGCGTCCGGTTCATTATAAATATCCAGAACTTTATCCAAAAATTCTTGTTCCTTCTGGGTACAGTGACCTGAAGTATATTTGTCGATTAAATTTTGAAGTTCCTTTTCGGTCATTATTATGGTGCTCTATTAGTAAGAGTATAAAATGATCAATGACCCTAAGGAAGAATGTACTTTTTTTTTAAAAAAATAATTTATGAAGCAATTACAGGGGTCAATCGTTTGATTGATTGGGTAATATGGTATTCAACAGTTTTTATTGAAATATTTAATTTATGAGCAATTTCTTTATTAGAAAGATCATCATACCTGCTCATGGTAAAAACCTGTTTGGTTTTTAACGGTAAAGAGTTGATACCAATTTCTATTTTGGACTTTGTTTCTCTAAAGTCTAATTCTCGTTCAGTATTATTTTCTACATCAGCTAGGTTGATCTGATTTAGTAAATCAGTATAATTTTTATTTTTTCTTATATATTCTAAACACTTGTATTTGGTAGCAGAAAATAAGTAGGATTGTACATTGTTGATTTCCAATTCTTTTCTTTTGGTCCAGAGATTACAGAAAACATCTTGGACCACATCTTTGGCTTCTGTTTCGTTCTTTAATAACTTCAGGGAGAATAGGTAGAGGCTTTTCCAGAGCCGATCATATAATTGTTTAAAAGCAACTTCGTTGTCTTTGAGGGTAAGCAAAAACAAATTGGTATTTGAAATTTTCATAGGTGTGGTCTAACACTTGCAATGTTACCCAGATAACTTAACCCACATATTACCTAAACTTTAATTTTGTCTTATAATAACTTGAAATTATAAGGGCGTATGTTGATTTAATGATTTAGACCATGTTGAGATTCACCGATGCTTTTTTTTGGGTTGTTGTATGGTTGTAGGGCATGAGCTGATATGATTAATGTGAGGTGATAGAGGTAAGGTCGTATTAATTATAAGTTTTGATAAAATCAAGCTCACTTAGAGTTTTCACTTCTATACCATTTATGTTAATATCTTAACATTCTACACACTACATTTAAAGTAGGTAAAGTATTACATTATATTTACATTTTATTCTAATGTAAACTATAAAAGTAACTAACCCTATGAAGTATTTCGCCCCGAATTACGTTTCTCTTTTTGCTCTTGTATCCTTTTTTCTAATTGGTTGTTCTAAAGATGAATATCATCCGGATAATTCTATTTATGAGGAAATTCCAATAGAAGGAACTCCATTAGAAGGAATTACAATAAATGGTGAACTGGATGTTCCCACCTATTACTATGATAATCAAGGTCCACATAAACATAAATCTCAAAGCTTAACAGCAAAAGATGTTGGGTTTACAGAAACTTTTGAGTCCGGTTCAAAAGGGAGCTATGCCGGAGGTAGTGTAAGTTTATCCCCTTCAGGAGACTGGTATCTTGATGATGCCCTTTTAGGTTCCTTGACGAACGACCGAAAGTTTGGATCTAAATCCGTAAGAATTAGAAATAGCGGCTCATTAACCATGAGTTTCAATATGGATAATGGAGCTAGCAGTATTCTTGTGCGCCATGCTGCATATGGTAGTAATGGAGCATCTAATTGGAGATTGGTATCATCATATGATGATGGTGTAACTTGGTACTTTGTTGGAGACACGATTACCACAAATTCAACAACATTGAATACGGTTACATTTGAAGTGAATGATACCCAAAGTGTTCGGTATGGTATCTATAAAATTTCTGGAGGTTCTAATAGAATTAATATAGATAATATTGAAATTGATGTAGATACATCAGGAGGAGGGGATAGTCCATCTATGGATAGTAACCTTACTTTTGGAAATCCTTCTGATGCAGCTTCCTCTCCTAATAATTATTTCCTTTCTAAACCAGATTTTAGCCTATCATATAATAATAGTAACGGAACGGCCAACTGGGTTAGCTGGCATTTAAGCACAGCATGGACGGGTACAACTTCAAGGTGTAACTGTTTCAAGTCGGATACGACACTTCCAAGTATTTTCTTTAGAGCAACGACTAGTGATTATACTAATTCCGGGTTTGATAGGGGCCATTTATGCCCTTCGGCGGACCGTAATGGTAGCGAAGACTCAAATGAGAATACTTATTATATGACCAATATAGCACCGCAGGCCCCGGATAATAACCGTAGGTCATGGGCCAATCTGGAAAGTTATTTGCGTTCACTGACTTTAGAGGGTAATGAAGTCCATATTATTTCTGGGGTTGTTGGCACCGGTGGAACGGGAAGCAATGGGTCTGCAAATACCATATCCAACGGAGAAATAAACGTCCCCGATTCTTTCTGGAAAGTAGCGTTAATTTTGCCTAATGGAGTTAATGATATTCAACGTGTGACCACATCCACAAGGGTGATTGCTGTACTTGTACCTAATGACCAAGATATAAATACGGATTGGACACAATTCAAAACTACGGTAGATAACATAGAGAGCTTAACGGGGTATGACCTTCTGGAGAATATATCCGATACTATAGAATCTGTTTTAGAGTCTACTGTGGATACGGAACCGTCAGTTTAGCTAGCAGGTTTTTTTAATTGATAGAGATTTAATTTAGTATAGGTGACTACCTAGGGTGCTTCATGGGTATAACTAAATAAAAACTCAAAAGCCTCTTGTAATGACATTCCCGGCACTTTTGGCCCTGATTGCATTCTGGTTCAGGTTCTGTGCTGATTGCATCTGCAGGCCATACAAAGACATTTTCAATGGCCTTGTTATTAGTTTGCTCAGCAAAAGATTTGGTCTCGAACAGACTAGAGCCTTTCTTTTGAGAGTTTTAGAAGATTGTATTGGTAGGCGGAAAAATTGGTAACCTGTCTGCTTACCCCGAGAAATATGGACATAAAAAAAACGGTTTAGAATGAACTAAACCGTTGTTTTTACTGATGTAGCGAGAGGGGGGCACGATCCCCCGACCTCCGGGTTATGAATCCGACGCTCTAACCAACTGAGCTACCTCGCCGCATAATTATTTTGATAACGGCTGCAAATGTAAAGTTTATTTCTTGTTCCTCGGCAATACTTTGATAAAATTATTCTATCTCTTTTATTTTTTTATCATAAGGAAATCTATATATTGCCCATCGTAAACACTAAAGAATGGACGATAAAATAAAATTTGAACTAGAATTTGTAATACAAGCTTCACCACAATTGCTATACCAATACTTATCTACCCCATCAGGTCTTTCAGAGTGGTTTGCTGATAACGTGAATTTGAAGGGTGAAGTGTTCAGTTTTATATGGGACGGTTCTGAAGAAGAAGCCAAATTGTTAAAACGTAAAAGTGACGAGTTTGTGAAATTCGCATGGGTGGAAAATGAAGACGATTCGTTTTTTGAATTAAAAATAATCGTAGATGAAATCACCAAAGATGTTTCACTTTTTATAACTGACTTTGCAGAAGAAGACGAAGTAGATGAAGCAAAAATGCTTTGGACTAATCAAGTAACGGATCTTAAACAGGTTTTAGGCTCTAAGTAATCGTATTCTTCTAATATCACCTTATATTTGGTCCCGATAATCATCGGGACTTTTTTTATGGTTAATTACAACGGAAATCTACTAGAGGAAAATACACAATTTTTAGACCACCAAAACAGGGGCTTACGCTATGGCGATGCTCTTTTTGAAACCATGAGAATGGTTAACGGAAAACTGTTTTTTTGGGAAGACCATTATCTTAGGTTAATGGCCTCTATGCGCGTATTGCGAATGGAGATACCTATGGATTTTACCATGGAATTCTTGGAGTCAAAAATTAGTGAAACGGTTGAAGCAAACAGTTTGTCTAATTCTCAGGCGCGCATCCGCTTTACCGTTTTTAGGGAAAAGGGAGGTTTATATTTACCTACCACTAATGAAATTAGCTACTGCATAGAAGCTTTGCCGCTTAAAAATCCTTTTTACGTACTTAGTGAAGATGCTTATGAGGTTGAGCTTTTTAAGGATTTCTATGTTAATGCAGATATGTTATCAACCTTAAAGACAAACAACAAAATCATAAATGTTGTAGGTAGTATTTTTGCCAAAGAAAATGACTATCAAAATTGCCTTCTCTTAAATAGTTCAAAACAAGTAATTGAAGCTTTAAACGGGAATATCTTTTTAGTTAAGAATGGTGTGATAAAAACGCCGCCTTTAAAAGATGGCTGCCTAAACGGAATCATCCGTAAAAAGTTGATAGATATTCTTGGTAAAATTGAAGGGTATCAGTTTGAAGAGACCTCAATATCTCCTTTTGAACTTCAAAAGGCAGATGAGCTGTTTATTACAAATAGCATTGCGGGCATACAACCCATTACAAGGTACAGAAAGAAAGAATTTGGAAGTACTGTAGCAAAAGAGCTTTTGGGTAAGCTAAACGCCACCGCAAGGCTTTCATAGCAAAAAGAATAGGGGAGTACCTAGTTTAAACTTGGATTTTCTGGAGAATTTGACCAAAGAAGGTAATCTCCTCCTAATTCTACCATTTTTTCTTTCCAAAATGCTTCGGAAGATTTATGGATTAATGCACTATCATAATCGTTCTCTACAACCACCCATGATTTGGATAATAACTCTTTATCCAGTTGAAGGGAAGACCAACCGGAGTAACCAAGGAAAAAACGAATGTCTTCCTCTGAGATAACTTTCTGATTTATAAGATCTATAGTGTCCTCAAAATCACCGCCCCAAAAAATACCATCAGAAATCTCAATGCTATTGGTAATCAATTCTGGAACTTTATGTATAAAGTAAAGGTTGTCCTGTTCTACAGGGCCACCGTTGTAAACTTGAAAAGGTATCTCGATCTCGTTTATGAGTTCGCCAATGGTGTACTCTAATGGTTTATTTAAAATAAAGCCAACTGAGCCCTCTTTATTATGTTCTGCTAAGAGAACTACGGAGCGATTAAAGGATACGTCTCCGGTCAAGGTTGGTTCTGCAATAAGGAGCTTGCCCTTTTCTGGTTTTAGGTCTACCATAATTATATGAACTAATGATAACTAAAATAAGACATTTCTTATAAAAAGCAAGTATGAATAAAAAAAAAGCGTCTACAATGTAGACGCTTTTTAATATTAAGGCTAGTAAGACTAGTTTACTGAATTAGCCAATTCAGATCCTGCTTTGAACTTTACAACGTTCTTAGCTGCAATCTGGATAGTTTTACCTGTAGAAGGGTTTCTTCCTTCTCTTGCATTTCTTTTAGATACTGACCAAGATCCAAAACCAACTAAAGAAACTCTGTTACCTCCTTTAAGAGATCCTTCAACATTTCCTAAGAAAGATTCCAATGCTTTTTTTGCTGCGGCTTTTGTGATGCCGGCGTCTGCTGCCATTGCATCGATCAATTCTGTTTTGTTCATAATTTAATTAATTAATTGTTGTTAAACGTATTTTAATGTTAAACAAATTTATAGGGATTTCCTTCCAACGCAAGTAAAATGGGGGGAAATCACTGTTTTTGTTAATAACTATGGGTGTTTGTTGATAAAGTAGGGGTTTTTTTACGCTTCTCGCAGCCCAATGATACCAAGGCTTTACAACATTTGGGCATTTTTTTGCAAGTTTAGACCATTTAGAACATCCTGAATCTTCATTTTTCTCTCTTAAGCAACTGTATTTCTAGTAGGTTTATGTATCCGCCAGCTACCGCAACTTTGAGTTCTTTTTTGGTAAATTCTATTTCTCCTACATTTAATTGGTGGTCCGCTAGTTCTTTCTGCGTTTCATATATTTTTACAAATACCTTCTCATCTCCGTTTATTAATGTAGTCCATGCTCCAGGATAAGGACTCAATCCTCTTATATGGTTAAAGACGTCATCAATAGATTTGTTCCAATCAATTTCACAAGTATCCTTATGTATTTTAAACGCTTCTTTTAATTCTTTTGAAATAGGCTGCGCAATTGTGGTAACAGGTCCTTTGGCAATAGCTTTTACAGTTTTTAGAACAAGATCGGCACCCATGACCATTAATTTGTCATGTAGTTCTCCTGCAAACATGTTTTCTTCTATATCTGTACGGTCTTGTAATATAATTTCTCCGGTATCTATTTTATCATCTATAAAGAAAGTAGTTACTCCTGTTTCTTTTTCTCCGTTGATGATAGCCCAGTTTATTGGGGCTGCACCTCGGTAATCTGGTAAAAGGGAAGCATGAAGGTTGAATGTTCCATACTCGGGCATTGCCCATACCCCCTTTGGCAACATGCGAAAAGCAACTACGATTTGAAGGTTTGCATTCAGGGCCTTCAGTTCAGCTAAGAAATCTTCATTTTTAAGATTGGTAGGCTGTAGTACTTTTAATCCGTTTTCTAGTGCGTATTTTTTTACGTGAGATTGTTGCAGGCTTCTGCCTCTTCCTGCTGGTCTGTCCGGAGCCGTGATGACCCCAACTACGTTATAATTATTATCCACTAATTTCGCTAGAATGGTAGTTGCGAACTCTGGCGTTCCCATAAAGACGATGCGTAAATCTTTCATTGTGTTCCTTTATTTTTTAACCTATACTATATAAGGTCTATTTTATTCGATACTCATTTTTTGTATTAATCTCAATAACATCATCTTCTAACATAAGCTGCAAAGCTCTTAAAACAAGCTTTTCTTTATAGGTCATTACGGCTATTAATGCTCTTGATGTATGTGGCGAATCTTGTAATATGGAGGTGATTTCTTTTGAAACCTGAATGAAAGTCGGTTTTTGGGGAGCTTTCTTTTTTATACAAACATCGCATATGCCACAGTCTTCCGTATTGTTTTCTCCAAAGTATTCTAAAATCTGTCTGCTTCTACATTTGGTGTCATTCTTAATGTAGTCTATCATTTGAAAAACCTTTTCCGTCTTAACTTGGTTTTGTTCCTGTACTTTTTTGGCGAAGACATTTATAGTAAGGTCGTCTTCACGAGGAACAAGAAAGGTAATTTCTAAATCGCTTTGGTGTGCTTCATAGGTAATGATCCCATCTTTTTTAAGTTGTTCCAAAACCTTGAAAACATGTGTTTCTGAAGTATTGGTTTTCTTGGCAATGATACCAGGGTTGATTTTTGTCTCAAAATCAAAAATACCACCATAGGTTCTTAAAATGGTCTGGATAATACTAGCGGCATCTTTATGTAAATCTAGATAATCAAAAATGGCGTCCTTTTCAGAAATGAATTGTACGATTGTTCTTTTTGAAAATGATTCCGATAGGGAAACCACTGAGTTGCGGTCTAGGATTTTGAGGCCGTTATAGGCTAAAAATGAATTTAGGCTATAGGTTCTCACGAATTCATTAAAGTTAAACTGAAAGGTTTCGTTACTGCCCTCGCCATATCCTATTCTAAAGTAATTGTTGAGTTTGTTATATATTTTTTTTAGGAAAGCAGTATCTGGTAGAACGCTTAGAAATTGGTTCTTCAGTTGCTCTTCATCATTCGGGTTGGTAATCAGTACAGCTTCCGCAGGCTCTCCATCACGACCCGCTCTTCCTGCTTCTTGATAGTAATTCTCAAGACAATCTGGTATTTGATAATGTACCACAAGAGAAACATCTGGCTTGTCCACTCCCATACCAAAGGCATTTGTGGCCACCATAATTTGGATTTTGTTTGTAAGCCAGTGGTCTAATTTTTTCTCTTTTTCTTTTTTGGTTATTCCTCCGTGAAAAAAAGTAGCGCTACATCCTTTGGAGTTTAAAAACTGAGCCAGCTCTACGGTGCCTCTCCGGGTACCTACATATACAATACCGCTTTTCTTAATTTGTGAACAAAGCTGTGCTAATCTGTAATGCTTGTCTTCTTCCCATAAAATCTTGAAAGCAATATTTTTTCGGGCAAACGAATCCGTAACAATTACGGGAGCAGTTAGGTGTAGGCTCTCCACAATATCTTGGGCAACTCTATCCGTTGCTGTGGCGGTCAATGCTACTACTGGTGTTTGGGGTAGAAGTTTGCGTAGTTCTGCGCATTCTAGATAAGCAGGCCTAAAGTCGTGCCCCCACTGAGAAATACAATGCGCTTCATCTATTGCCACAAGATTTACGTTCATCTGACGTATTTTCTCTTGAACCAATTCTTGTTGTAAGCGTTCTGGGGATAGGTATACAAATTTATATCCGCCGTATAAACAGTTGTCTAAAAGGTCTAAAAGTTCATTAAAAGGGATTCCACCGGTAAGCGCAATAGCTTTAATACCTCTTTTTTTGAGACCTTCTACCTGATCTTGTATAAGTGCAATTAGAGGAGAGACTACAATACATAATCCCTCTTGTGCCATAGCAGGAACTTGAAAGCAGACGGATTTTCCACCACCTGTTGGTAATAAGGCCAACACGTCTCGCTTATCTAAAATGGCATCTATTATTTCTTTCTGGGAACCTTTAAAACTATCAAAGCCCCAATATTGCCGTAAAATGGATATCGGGTTTTCTTGCATTATTTTAAATTTAGCAGTTCTAGAATAAACCTTGTACGTTCTTCAATACTTCCTTTTGGTATGATAGTAATAGGGTAGCCTACTTGTTCATATGTAGCTTTAAGATGCTCATAAACCCGCTGGGCTTCCTCAAAAGATTCAAACCTTTCGTTATCTACTACATGGATTTCTTTCCATGGTGGCATCAGTAGAATTTGATGGTAACGATAGGTGTGACAAGGCTTCTCAAACTCCTCGCTATACGTTTGGCCAAAACAGTTCATGTATGCGTGTACATCAGGTATTCCTCTATCAAAAAACACAATATTTTCAGTAGTGTTTTCGGCATCTACATATTGTTTTATTCTGCCGTCTAAAAGACTCTGATTAAATTTCTTGGGATCCTTTACGGAAAGAATCGGATTAACCGCGAATTCATTAGCGTCATCCTCATTTTTTTCTAACGAAGTCATGCTTCGTATAATTTCGTGTACAACCGGAAAACCATTTTTTTCAAGGTTTTCAATGACTGATGTTTTGCCTGTACTTGGGCCACCTGTAATAACTACTTTTCTAAGATCCAATAGATAATTGTTGTTCATGCAAAAGTAATCATTCCGCAATGATTTTAAAATTGAACGTTTACCGTTATCTTTGTAAAAAACGGATATATGGAAAATCAATCTCCAGAAGATTTTTACAAACACTTACGTAAACAGTTAGAGGAAACATCTACTTGGCCTTCTAATTACCTCTACAAGTTTATAGTAAAAAGCGAGCCTGAAAAAATAAAAAGCATTCACGAAATATTTGATAATATTGGAGCCGTTATACAATTGAAGGAATCTAAAAACGCAAAGTATACTAGTGTTTCCATCACGGTAAACATGAAAAATCCCGATGCTGTAATCGAGAAATACCAAGAAGTAGGCAAGGTTGAAGGGGTAATATCCCTATAAATAGTATTTGACCCATAATTTTCTTAATTTGCAGACGTTATAAGAACACTTCCTTATTTATTTTTAAGCAAAACTTTTCAATTTGAATTTAGTAGAAAACCTAGAATATAACACGGAAAGGTCAAAATTGATCATTCCAGAGTACGGGCGTCATTTTCAGAAAATGGTAGATCATGCCATTTCCATTGAGGACGATGAAGAGAGAAATAAAGTGGCCCAATCTATTATTAGTGTTATGGGTAATATTCAGCCGCATTTAAGAGATGTGCCTGATTTTCAGCATAAACTTTGGGATCAGTTGTTTATTATGTCCGATTTTAAATTGGATGTAAAGTCGCCTTTTCCTATTACGAGTAAAGAGGTTTTAAGAAAACGTCCGGATTCGTTAGAATATCCTCAGAATTTTCCAAAATATCGTTTCTACGGAAACAACATTAAAAGAATGATTGATGTTGCCGTAAAATGGGAAAAGGGAGATATGCGCGATGGTTTAGAATATGCCATTGCCAACCACATGAAAAAATGTTACCTGAATTGGAACAAAGATACTGTAGACGATAAAGCTATTTTTAAACACCTTCTTGAGCTTAGTGATGGTCAAATAGATATGACCGGAGAAACGCTTACGGATAGTGGTCAGTTTTTGAAAAATAGAGTTGCTAAAACTCCTAGAAACAGTAATTCAGGAAAGAAAAATAACCAACGTAGCAATAACAATAACAATCGCGGTAAAAAGCGATATTAATACTCCTCAATCTTACATGGGTACCTTTATAATTGAAGGCGGTCACCAGCTCTCTGGTGAAATTACGCCACAAGGCGCTAAAAATGAAGCCTTACAGATTCTCTGTGCCGTACTACTTACTAGCGAAACGGTTACCATTAACAATATTCCGAACATCGTAGATGTCAATAAGCTAATAGCATTGCTTGAAGATTTGGGTGTAAAAATCCAGAAAAAAGCGAAAGGCTCGTATAGTTTTAAGGCAGACGATATCAACCTAGATTACCTACAATCGGACCAATTTAAAAAAGATGGTCGTGGTCTTAGAGGATCTATAATGTTGGTAGGTCCATTACTTGCACGTTTTGGCAAAGGATATATTCCTAAGCCGGGCGGTGATAAAATTGGACGTAGACGTCTAGATACACACTTTGAAGGATTCATAAAATTAGGAGCTAAGTTCAGATACAACAAAGAAGAATATTTCTATGGTGTAGAGGCTAAGAAACTAAAGGGTACTTATATGTTACTGGATGAAGCTTCCGTAACTGGTACTGCCAATATTCTTATGGCTGCTGTTTTGGCCGAAGGTAAGACCACTATTTACAATGCTGCTTGTGAGCCTTATTTGCAACAGTTGTGTAAAATGTTGAACCGTATGGGTGCTAAAATTTCTGGTGTAGGTTCTAACCTACTGGAAATTGAAGGTGTTGAGTCCTTGGGAGGAACAGACCACAGAATGCTTCCGGATATGATTGAAATTGGTAGCTGGATAGGACTTGCTGCCATGACTAAAAGTGAACTGACTATCAAAAATGTAAGTTGGGACGATTTAGGTCAGATACCAACCGTATTTAGAAAGTTGGGTATAACTGTAGAACGAAAAGGAGATGACGTTTTTATTCCAAAGCACATTAACGGTTACGAGATACAGAACTTTATAGATGGTTCTATTCTTACCATTGCCGATGCTCCTTGGTAAGGTTTAACCCCAGATTTATTAAGTATTATTCTTGTGGTAGCTACGCAGGCTAAAGGAGAGGTACTTATTCATCAAAAGATGTTTGAAAGTCGTTTGTTCTTTGTGGATAAACTTATAGATATGGGGGCAAAGATTATTCTTTGTGATCCGCACCGTGCAACAGTAATAGGTCATGATTTTAAATCAACCTTAAAGGCTACTACTATGGTATCGCCAGATATTAGAGCGGGAGTTTCTTTATTAATAGCGGCGCTATCGGCAAAAGGTACTTCTACTATTCATAATATTGAGCAGATAGATCGTGGGTATGAAGATATTGAAACACGTTTGCAAGCTATTGGAGCAAAAATTACTAGAGTTTAAAATATTTAACGCTTAGCAATTTTCTTGTGACTAGAAGAGATTATACCAATATACCGCTGGTAAATAAGAAAGGTGATAAAGGTAGGTTTGAGATAGAAATTGACGGCCAAATTGCTTTTATGGAGTATATGATTTCTAAAAAGGATATCATCTATTTAACCCACACAGAAGTGCCTACTTCTTTAGAAGGACAAGGAGTTGGTAGTGCTTTAGTTTCTAAAGTGTTCCAGTTTATAGCAGATAGTGGTATGAAAATGGCACCTTTATGTCCGTTCGTAGCAGCGTATATTAAGCGTCATCCGGAAGCCGGAAAAGCTATTTTGGCAGAAGGGTATTTTATTGATTGAATAAAAGATTATTATCATAATAAAAAGAGGCCAATTGGCCTCTTTTTTGTTTTCTAATGTTTTGCAGTATTAATCTCAATCCAATACTTATCTGGGTCTTGAAGGTATATTTGTCGTACACCATCAGTACGAAGGGTGACAGCATTTTCTTTACCTTACCAATCCCAATAAGGAATGTTGTTTTTTTCAAGATGGGCGATCATACCATCTAAATCTTGTGTAGATAGACACAAATGCATTGATTTATTCTTCTCAAAAGGAGCAAACTCCTTTTCTATAAGATGTATTTGAGAATTTCCGCTCACCACGAACCAACGAAAATAAGGTTTTAAATCTGGGTGAGGGGTTTCTTCTAATTTTAAAATATTGGCATAGAAATCTGCACTTACATCTGAGTCTTCTACTACTAAAGCAAAATGGTCAATTTTAAAGTCGAAAGTTTGAGCTTCAACTAGTAGGGTAGAGCTGGTTACAAAAAGTAAGGCAAGAAATAATTTTTTCATTTGGTTTGGACTAAAGAGTTAATTGTTGAATTGAAATAAAACAGTGTTGAGTCTGTATTCTAAAGGTGTAAGATACAAAAGCATTTTAAAAGTTAGAGTTGGTTGCTTCTTACTGTTTATTTTTTAATAGGTATAAAACAATAGAGCAGAAGTGTAACTAAGTTAGAATTTTTAAGGAAGGCTGCTTAAATAATGTAGTTGGTCGAGTTTATTGACCATAGCTGAGCTAAAGACAATAATTAAGGTCAGTTTTAGTTTATATCGAACCTACTTAGCTTTTAGAAAAATTTTTAAAAAGTATAACGATTTAACTTTTGTCCCATGAAAAATCTTAACCGATTCCTTTCCGCAGGTGCTATATTACTTCTTTTATCCAGTTGTGTGTCAACTAACAAATTAACAATGGGTGTGACTGAGCCAGCTAGGATTAGTCTACCGTCAAATGCTGTTCGCATTGGTTTAATTAACAGAAGTATTCCATCAGAAGAAAATAAGGTAGTAGATAAAATAGATAAGATTCTTTCGTTAGAAGGACTTAATTTGGACAAAGAAGGAGCAGAATCTGCTGTAACCGGACTATTTGATGAGCTTACACGTAATAATCGCTTTGAAACAATTACGATAATTAACGATACTGATATTCAAAGAAAAGGATTGGGCATTTTTCCTGCGGCTTTGAATTGGCAGGCAGTTCAAGAAATTTGCGATGCTAATAATGTGGATGTATTGTTCTCATTAGAGTTTTATGATACAGATACGCAAGTAGACTATGAGCTTACAACGGTTAATATACCAAATGATTTAGGTATTAAAGCTGCATTTAAGGCCACAAAGTTACCCTTAATACGGCAATTAAAAACGGGTGGAGAGTGTATGACCCACAAAGTAAACTGGTACTTGATGAATATATAAATAATAATCATGTTACATCTATTGGATCGGGAATTAACCCTATGAAAGCAGTTGAGGCGGTAATAGGCAGAAAAGAAGCCGTTTTGCAACGTAGTAGCAATGTAGGTAACTCTTACGGTTATGATGTGCGTCCTTTAAATAAAAGAATATCTAGAGATTACTTTGTAAAAGGCTCAGATAATTTTGTAGTCGCAAAAAGACGTGCACAAACAGGTGATTGGGACGGTGCTGCAGCATTATGGGAAAAAGAAGTAAATAACCCAGACGGCAAAGTAGCCGGAAGAGCCTGCTATAACATGGCTATCATAAATGAAATTAACGGCGATCTTGAAAAGGCAATGGAATGGGCCTCAAAATCGTATACCGATTATAATAATGATGAAGCCCTACGTTATGTAAATGTTCTTAAGTATCGTATATCTGAGCAACGCCAATTAGAGCGACAACTTTCTCGCTAGATTCTAAGTTTAGCTTAATGCTTCTTTGTAAGTAGATAAACATCGTTCTCGAGCCTCTTTATGGTCTACCATTTTACTGACATATTTGTCAGTAGCATGCTCGGGAACCCATTTTGAAATATATTTTTTCTCTTTATCAAACTTATCTACTTGAGTCATTGGGTTAAAAATGCGAAAGTACGGAGCGGCATCAACACCGCTACCGGCAGCCCATTGCCAGTTACCTACATTACTACTCATTTCATAATCCAGTAACTTCTCGGCAAAATAAGCTTCGCCCCAACGCCAGTCTATAAGCAAGTGCTTACACAGAAAACTAGCAACTAGCATTCGCACGCGATTGTGCATATGACCTGTTTTATTAAGTTCGCGCATTCCTGCGTCTACCAACATATAGCCAGTTTCACCATTTTTCCATTTTTCAAATTCTTCCTCGTTATTTCTCCAATTAATACGGTCGTATTTTTTCTTGAACGCTTCGTTTACCGTCCTTGGAAAATGCCAAAGAATCTGCATAAAAAATTCACGCCAGATAAGTTCACTCCAAAAGACTTCATTTTTTTCGGCAATGGCCTTTTTCATCATTTTACGAACAGAAACGGTACCGAACCGTAAATGTGGTCCTAATTGTGATGTGCCATTTTTAATTGCAGGATAATTTCTTGTATCCTCGTAGTTGTCTATTAAAGTGGGAGTTACGGTATAGTCCGGAACTTTAAGGGAAGATGTTTCAAAATCTATGTCGGACAATGACAGGTTAGGTAACCTAGAATTCTGGATTAGGTTATCTCTATATTGACTTGTATAATGTATGTTTAATTGTTCCTCTGGATTAAAATGCTCTTTCCATTTATTTTTAAACGGGGTGTAAACAATGTACGGAGTACCATCGGCCTTGAGAATGTCATCTTTTTCAAAAATGACCTGATCTTTAAATGTCAGAAAAGAGACTTTATTTTTTTCTAGAAGGTTTTTAATTTCTTCGTCTCGCTTTTTAGCATAAGGTTCATAATCGTGATTCGTATAAACGGCATCAATATTATATTCCTCTATTAGATTTTTAAATATGGTTGTTGTTTTACCGTGATAGATACCAATTGAACTTTGGTTTTCCTCTTGAAGCGTATCTCGCATTTTCTGCAAGTTTTCAAAAATGAACGTTACACGGGCATCATCTTTGGGGAGGTTTTCAAGAATTTCAGTATCAAAAACAAAAATAGGTAAGACTTTATGAGAACTCTTAAGAGCTGCAAGAAAGCCAACGTTATCATCTAAACGTAAATCTCTTCTGAACCAAAAAACCGATATTTTATCTGACATAAACTAGCTTAAATTTAAAGTTGACATTCCACCATCCACACCAATAACTTGACCGGTAATCCATGAACTTTTTTCACTGAGTAGAAATGCTGCTGCATTCGCAATATCTTCCACTTCACCAATCCGTTTTAAAGGGTGTCTTTGTGACATCATTTCTATTTTCTTGTCATTACTCAACAGGCGTTTGGCCAATGGCGTATTTCCAGGGAAGGCGCAATTACATTTACTCTAATATTGGGTGCATATTCTGCGGCCAATGCCTTTGCGAAGCCCTCAACAGCTCCTTTGGCAGCAGCAACACTAGTGTGATAAGGCATACCTGATCCAACGGCAACCGTACTAAAAAGTACAATAGCACCGCCTGCAGTCATTAAAGGTAGAGTATCTTTTACAATCTTTACCATGTTGAAAAAATTGAGTTGCATGTCAGATTCAAAAGTGTCCAAAGACATCATTTTGAAAGGCTTTAAATTAATAGAGCCCGGGCAATAGGCAAAACCATGAATCTCATTGGGTAGAGCTGCGGTATCTAAAGGGTCCGTATTTGCATCGAAAGTAATGTGAGTTGCGTTGGTTCCCTCCAACCCTTTGGACGTTCTTGAGGCCACATAAACCGAATAATCTTCAGAAAGTTGTTTGACTAATTCAAGTCCAATTCCGTAAGAACCACCAATTAAAAGTATATTTTTTTTCATATTGAAAATATCTAGAAAGAATTAAAATGAAGCTCTTTTGTGCTGTTCTCTAAACTGCCAAAAAGTTCGATTAGCTTTTGTTCCCTGAAGGAAAAAATTTGTTTCAATTGTTTTTTAACCAAAATAGGATGGGCAAGTTGTCCAAGAATGCCAAACGGAATTTTATAATCAATGATATCCTCCATTTCAACTCCACCATCAACTGGTTTTATAAAATGTTTGTGGTGCCATAGTGCGTAGGGACCAAAACGTTGTTCGTCAACAAAATATTCACCTTCCTTTACATGCGTTATTTCCGAAACCCATTTGGTAGTATAATGGGAATGGCGAAACGGTATATTGAATGATTTGACCGGCAAACATGGCACGTTCATTACCTGAATGTATTTTAAAACCCATGTGCTGGGGAGTAATTACTTTTAGGTTATTTGGGTCGGACAAAAAGTTCCACGCCTTTTCAACACTTATAGGAAAGGATTGTTTTGAATGCAGTTGATATAGTTTCATATTACAAATGTAAAAACATTTTGTTGAAGTTATTTACTTTATCGATAAACAAAATGACTTTAATCCAATTTGTATCCTTTTCTAGGGCTATATTCCATTGTGAGGGGACATTTTTCTTTTTAAGAGATAAGTGTATAGGGATATTACGGTGAATATTTTCCAGAGGTTTAATTTAAGAACTTTCCTATTTTAATATGAGTCATTGAATAATTAGATTTCTTATTTAAGATTTCATTAACATATAAGGAATGCTTTATATTTAGTTTTGTGAAAACTAATAAATCAATTCAAATGAAAAAAATTATTCTTTTAGCTAGTGTGGTATTTGCATCTGTAACAATGCAGGCCCAAATTAGCACACCAGCACCTAGTCCTGCTTCTAAGATACAGCAGACTGTAGGTTTGACGGAAGTAACTGTAGATTATTCAAGACCATCTATGCGTGGTAGAGCTATTTTTGGTGAGCTTGTTCCCTTTGGAAAATTATGGAGAACAGGAGCTAACGGATATACTAAAGTTTCTTTTAGTGATGACGTTAAGATTGCCGGTCAAGATGTAAAAGCAGGTACATATTCCGTTTTTACTAAACCGGGAGCAACTTCTTGGGAAGTATTCTTTTATACTGATATTGATGGTGGAGGTACACCAAAAGAATGGGATGACAGCAAAGTTGTTGCTAAAGCTACTGCAGAAGTTTATACTTTACCTGTAGATATTGAAGCTTTTACAATTACAATAGATGATATGACAAGTGGTTCTGCTAATTTGGGTATGATGTGGGAGAAAAGCTATGTAGCTGTTCCTTTTGAAGTTCCTACAGATGCAAAGGTTATGGCTGATATTGATAAAGTATTAGCTGGTTCTCCAAAAGCAGATGATTATTATGCTGCTGCCGTATACTTTTCAAGTGAAGGTAAAGATATCAAAAAAGCATCTGAGTGGATGGATAAAGCAATGTCTATGACGGAAGAGCCTGCATTTTGGCAATTGCGTCAGCAATCGCTTATCCAAGCAAAATCTGGAGACAAAAAAGCGGCTATCAAATCTGCTAAAAAGTCATTGGAAAAAGCTAAAGAAGCCGGTAACGATGATTACATTAAAATGAATACGGAGTCTATAGAAGAGTGGAGTGCTAAATAAGTATCCCTTTTAGTAGAAAAAAAGCCCTGATTGTTAAATCAGGGCTTTTTTATTTATAAATCTTTTAGTGATTTTAAGAATTTTAATTCTTGCTCAGGTAACTTGACTTTTTCGTTGAGTTCCGCAGTAACTTTTACATCTTCATTAAAAATAGCCAATGCCATTTGAGTCTTTATATGGTTTGATGTTGCGTTTAATTGTTCCTCAATCGGCTTTGTATCTTCTCCAATCTTTTTAGCTGCTAATAAACCAAGCATGTGGTTGGTACTATTGTTACCAGAGTGCTCTTTGGTATAGTTTATAATGGATTCAAATGCTTCCTTACTCTCTTTTTGCTTACCAGTTTTGTCTAGGGCTATGGCGATTAGATAATCGGTTATTCTTTCATCAGGAGTGTATGGCTTTCCGACACCAATATTTTCTGGCCATTGTTTTGCTTTGTCCAGGATAGAAAGTGCTTTTGAGTAATTCTTTTTCTCAATCTCTTGCATAGCTGTTCTTATATACGCTTTTTCATATATTTTTCTACTCTCGCTGGCATGTTCAAAAGGAAGAACCTCTATGCTTTCAAGAACATTTGAAACCTGTTCATAACGTTCAAGGTTTAAGAGCGACTTGGCATGTGCTAAACCTATATTATAATTTTCAGGATATTTTTTTAATGCTTTTTTTGAAAGGGAGTAGGCCTTTTTATCATCGCCAAGCTCTTGATTTACAAGGATGTTTTCTTCCCATATTTTCCAATCATTTGGTTTTAGGTCTAGTGCTTTTTGTAAATCTTCAGCAGCAGAATTAGATGAGAAATTATTTGGATTGGCCAAATTCAATTTCGCTCTAAATCGATAAAAAATATCTGAATCTGGTTCATTTTTTAACTCTTTCAGAATTGTTATCCCCTTATCTTTTAAACCAACTGCTAAATAGTTTTGCGCTAAATAATATTTCAATTTCCAGTTTGTGTTTTGTGCTATTGCCCACTCTAAGACAGGAATAGTTTCTCTACGATATGGAAAAACAAAATCAATTTTGGCCGAAAGTAGGTTACTCAAGATTTTCTTACTTTCATCGGGTTTTGAGTCTCTTAGTAGATAGGCCATCCATAGTTGATTTTTAGGGCTTTCGGTATTTGTGGACAACGCAAGTAATGCTTCTGCATCAAAACCAAGCTCCTTAAATCGTAATGCTACGGACAAGTAGGTCTCTTCTACTAACTCATTTTCAATAGTAAAGTTTAATTTAGAATCACCATTACTAAATTTGGACAATTGGGATTCAATAGCAATTAGATAATTTAAAGGATCCATAGCCAAAATACGTTCCTTCTCGGCTTTAAACTCATCTTGATTACGATTTGCTTTGCTCAATAAGAGTAACACCTCTCTGGCGTTAAGATTGTAAGTATTAAAGTCTAGTGATTTGTTAGCATAGGTTTTAGCTCTAGCATAGTTTTTGTCAGCTAGATAAATTTCGGACATTTGAGCATATGCCACTGATCTATATTTAATATCACGAGCCGCCCAACCTAAAGATTCCAAAGCATTAACAGTATCATCCTTAGCGCGATAAGCTATACCTGCCATATAATTTGCACTGGAGTTATAAGTATCCATTTTAAGAACCGTGTTCGCTTTTTCTAAGGCAAGGTCATAATTGTTTCTTCTGTACTCCAGCTCTGCCAATCTCACTAATGCTGTTGTATTAGAAGGGTCAATGTTAATTAATTTGGATAGATATTTTCGTGCCTTCTCAAATTCTCGAAACTCTAAAGCCTCAATTCCTGCAAAAAGGAATTTTTCACTTTCGGAGATATTTAAATCTTCATCAGATTTAAAAGGTCTTTTTAATTCATTTAGTTTAGAGTTGGTATTGTATGATAATTCAGTACCATCTATAGAAACTTCTATTCCTTGTTCAATATCAATAGAAATAGTTTTCGTGAACACTTCCATTGGTTTTAAAATCAATTTCTGTGTTGTAGTTTCTCCTCCGGCAATAATATGAATTTCAGAATCTAAATCTTGCAGTGCGTTTACGCTAATAATGGTTTCTCCATTAACAGTTTCAACGTTTAACACTCCATGTGGCGAAGCATCTACCATACCACCAATTTTCTTAAACGGAAACCATATTTCGCTCCACTTGTCCATGACATACGGGTCAAAACCAACTTGGCTTATTGGGTTGTTGGCTCCTGATGGTTCATATTGGTCAAAAAGTCTTCCGGCTTGAAATTCAATATATTGCCCATCTGTATCCGTAAGTAAATCTTCCCAAATACCACCAGAGCGGGATAAGGCCCAGAGCCATAATTTTTGCCCATAAGCATTTCTTCGTAAAGAGACCATTGGCCAAAACCAAACTCCTTATCATGATAATAACCACCAAAAAAGTCGTTAAACTCACCAACAATATGGTATGATTTTGCCGGCCCAAAATTATTATTCTTGTAACTACTTAGGTCGCGACCTTCTTGGTCAATTGGCCAAGAATGTGCATTCCCATTATGCTCTACATACGCATTGCCCGGAATAAAAAATTCTAAGTCATTTGTTGCTTCAGCAGCACCAGTCATCCAATTATAATAAGATTCCGTTAGGGCAGAGGCATTGTACCAAGATGCGTTGGTTTCAAAATAGGCCTTATCTTTTTCTAAACGAATTTCAACAGTCCATTTTGTGTTTGATGGTAAATCTACATTACTAACAAAACAACTAACACTACCATCTGTATTACTGCGGGTTACATAATCTACTGGTGTTGATGTAGACGGGTGATGACCAATTATACCAAAATTGAATTCTAAACCGCCTGAGGTCCACGGACCCCTCATAGCTATATTCCTGAATTTAATTACTTCATTTTTATAGAGAAATTCTTCACCTGTGCTTTTTTCAATAGCTCCCCAAATCTTCCCGCCAATTTCGGGTAGCACCATCACTTTAATATAATCGTTTTCTAAGGTTACAACTTTCCACTCTTTTTTCTTTGGTTTATGTTGATAGCCCTCAAACTTAAAATACGGGTGAATTTTAGTGTTGTCCACTAATAGTGGAACAGGGTTAGGTTCTCCAAAATCATAGGTATCTATAGAAACTACTTCTTCTTTTATTGATATGGATTGTGCTTGAGAATTAAAGGATAGGCCAACCGCTAAAAGCAATAGGGCCACTTGAAGGTGTTTTGACATTAGAAATGAGTTTTATATGTTGTAGGAACTTGGTTATTTCTAGAGAAAATTAATAAGGTTTCTTTGTTGGCTAATGGAATGGACTTAATATCCTTGATTTCTCCATTTAGATTTAGTCCGCTTTCTTTTTGATTTAAATATTGAAAAATTCCTTTTCCTTTTCCCATGAGTAGAGTTCCCTTGTTGGCATCATATCTACCATATTTTACCCGTGTTCCAAAAAAGTTACCGGCTAATACGATATCTAAATTCCCATCATTATTAAGGTCCTCTACAAGAATACCATAGATTGGAGCGAATTGAGTAGAGGCGGGGAGAGGAGAAATTTTAAAGTTGTTACCACCTAAATTTTCAAGATAGCTGGTAGCGAAAGTTGTGGCCTCCAAAATTTCTACATCTGCCAAATCTTCTTTTGAGAAAATATCAGTGATTTTTTGGTCGGCATAATCTGCGTAGTTCAAATATTTTCCTTTTAAAAAACTTAACTGCCCAATTAAATCATCCTTAGAAAACACGGGATAACTTTCACCCATTATATAAGATGTTAGAATAGGGTCTACAGAGCCATTGTTATCAAAATCCTTTACGTATAACTTTACGGGTTCTTTTTCGGAAGCTTTTAGTTGAGAGTTCAGACCAAAGTTTCCAATGACATAATCTATATCACCGTCGTTATCAAAATCGCCCTGTTCAATACTGTTCCACCATCCTTTTGCATTACTTAGAGTAGAACTATTGATTTCAACCAGCTTTCCACCTGTGTTCTCAAAAGCTTTTATGGCCATAAATTCACCTACTATGATTAGGTCATCAACACCATCGCCCGAAAAATCACTCCATAGCGCATCTGAAACCATGCCTATATGTTTTAAAGAAGAGTTTACAGTTGTAGTAATGTCTATAAAATTACCTTTACCATCATTTTGAAGCAAGTAGCTTCTTGGGCTAGTTGGATAGTTACCAGGAACTAATCTACCACCTACAAAGAGGTCTTGATCTCCATCATTATCAAAATCACTGGCTTTAACGCAGGAACCACTTGTAAGCATAGGAGGTAAAGAGGTAGTTGACTTTTTCAATTTACTATTACCATTATTCAGATAGAGTCTATCCTGCAATTCTTTTGAGTCTTGGTTGAATGCGTTTCCACCGCTCACCACATATAAATCTAGGTCATTATCATTATCAGCATCAAAGAAAAGAGCATTGGTGTCTTCAGAAGCCATATCGCTTTCAAAAGCAACCTCCCCATTATTAAATTCGCCTTTTTTATTTTGTAGAAATAGTTGACCACTTTGTCCTTTAGCGCCACCAATGAACAAATCTTCTAGCTCATCACCGTTTATATCACCTTTTGTTATTTTTGGACCTTGAGTAGAAAGTTTATGAGGTAATAATTGTTGGCTTTTAAAATCTATATAGTTGTTCTCTTTATGTTGAAAACGTATTAAACTATCATTGCTAACGTCAACTAAAACACTAAGACTATCTTTTTCGACTTCGCCCTTAGTTGATATAGCGTTGGACTGTTTTAGATTTAGCGTTTGATTGCTTGGTAGGTTTGATAAAGTTTGTGTTGTAAAATCCGGCCATACGATAGTAAGCTTATCTATTGTATCATTTTTCCCTAAACCAAATACCAGCGTTTGATCAACGGAGGATTGGTAACCTCGTGTGGAAATTGCTTCCTGAGCTAAAATTTGACTTTTACTTTCAATGGTTATTTTTGAGCCAATACCAAAGGTATTTTTACCACTACCGATTAACTTTATTCTTAGATAGTTATTTTTTTTGAATTTTTCACTGTTGTTTCTGTATACAAAAGCTTCCTCCTCAATATTATTGACTATTAAATCTAAATCTCCATCATTATCCAAATCGGCGTAAGCAGCACCGTTTGAAAGAGATTTTGTGTCTAAGCCCCATTCAGAGTTGACTTTTGAAAAAGTTAAATCTCCGTTGTTTCTATAGGTGTAATTTTCTTCTACTGTAGCCGGAATATTTTGCAAAAGTTCCATAATGGCCGTTTGCTTCCCGGTTTTATTCTCCTCTAATTTTGCTTGGACCGCATAATTTATAAAATCCATGTTGGTGTAATCTCTCTTATATCCGTTGGTTATAAATACATCTTTAAAACCATCATTATCCAAATCGGCAAAAAGGGAAGCCCAACTCCAATCTGTATTGGATATTCCAGAAAATTGTCCTATTTCAGAAAACGATTCTCCTTGGTTGTTAAGCTGAAGCATATTACGCATGGTTTGGTTGTAAAAACCGGAATTAACCAAGAGTTGGTACTTATCATAATTATCAGGACCTGAAACCATTTTCTGACGATAGTTGCCTTCTGGCAACATATCTAAGGTCATAATATCCATAAAGCCATCATTATTAATATCGGCTATATCTGAGCCCATTGAAAATAACGAAGTATGTCCAATATATTTTTCTAGACTTTCTGAAAACGTTCCGTTCTTATTATTGATGTAGAGGTAATCCTGCTCATTGTAGTCGTTGGAGATATAGATATCCTGCCAACCGTCATTGTTAATATCGGAAACGGCTAAACCCAATCCAAAGCCTAGAACATTTGATACTAGACCAGCTTCAGAACTAACATCCTTAAATTTTCCGTTATCATTACGGTATAATTTATCTGAATAGGCGTCATTTTTTGTTTTTTTAAGCTGTCCGGTAATTTGACCAAACCCAGCATATTCTTGTGTAGAATGGTTTATAATGTACAGGTCTAAATCTCCATCTTTATCATAATCAAAAAATGAAGCTTGGGTGGAGTAGCCTGAGTTATCTATACCATACTCAGATGCACTTTCCGTAAACGTCAAATCACCGTTATTTATAAAAAGTTGATTTTTTCTTTTATTAGAATCTGGTGCTGCAGATCGGCAAACGTAGATATCCAAAAAACCATCTCCGTTTACATCTGCCATTGTAGTTCCTGTATTCCAAAGTCCTTCTGCAAAAACCCCAGCTTCTTGAGCTATTTCTTTGAATTCAAAATTCCCTTGGTTAATATAAAGTCTGCTACCTACCATATTTCCGGTAAAGTATATATCTGTAAGGCCATCATTATTGACATCACCCACGGATACACCTCCGCCATTATATAAGTAGCCATATTCCAGGACGTTAAATTGTTCTGTTTCTTTTAGAATATTTTTAAATTTCACACCAGATTTTGAAGACTCTATTTTTGTGAAAAGTTTTTTATCATCACCATCGTTACACGAAAGAAAAATCAATAAAAAGATAAGAGTGAAAAGTATTCTGAAACACATAGTTTTACTTTGTTTGTAGGGGACTTCTAAGATAGTATGAAATAAATAGTAAAAAAAAAGCACCAATATTTAAGTTGGTGCTTTTTTATAAATTCATGTGTGATTATTTTTTATCCCACCAAAGTTTAGTGTTGTTTTTATCAGCACCGTTAAGTTCTGGTCCAGCTATGGCTGCTTCTACAGATTCTGCATTAGTATCGAATTGACTTGATACATAAACCATTCTTCTCATAATCTCGTCAACCGCTACATCAGAATTTTCAGATTGTGCGCGTGCATACTGTTTAGGGTACCCCGTTCTTCTTAATTCTGCCCATGCTTCCCAACCGTTAGGGTATAGGGCTAGCCATTTTTGAGTAATGATTTGTTCAAGCTGAGTTTCTGGGTCAGAACTAAATGCAACAGGAATATCTGCAACTGCTGCCGCACCCACTTCATAAGCTATTGGTGTATTGGTACTTGAAATATATGCAGCAATAGAAGTAGCATCACCAACTTCTCTTTGCTCCATAGATGTTGTTATTCCTTGAGCGTAAAAATCCTCTGCTGTACCACCCATAGCCCAGCCTTCTAAAGCACCTTCAGCGCGTAAGAAGTAAACTTCAGCAGCGGTCATCACTTCTATTGGAGGGTTGATTCCTCCTAATGCTTCATCAATATATATAGTAGCAAGGTCTGAATGACTCGCATTTTTACTTGTTTCTAGAGAAACTTTGGTTTGTCCATTTAACAACCCTTCGTAAGGGCTTCCATCACCATCGCTATCACCATCTACTGCTGGAGCAAAATATTGAGGCAGACGAGGGTCTTCATAGCCCTCTAAGATACTTTCCATTGTAGCACTCATTCTAAACTCACCCCAATCTGTAATAGTTTCTAGTGGGTTTCTGTTTATTTCATCAACAGAAACATAGGCATTATCTCCATTAGATAGAAAAACTCCTGCCGCTACTGCTTTTTCTGCTTCTGATTGTGCCAACGCACGATCCACATATTTTACTCTCATTGCCAAACGAAGACGAAGACTGTTCGCAAACTTTAACCATTTTGCAGGGTCTCCGCCGTAGGTGCGGTCACTACCGGAAAATGATAATTTGTCTAGGTTTGATTCTAATTGAGCAACAGCTTCATCCAATGTCACAAAAAAGCTTCTGTAAATTGCCTCTTGAGAATCGTATGGAATAGCTTCAAGCTCTGTATTTCCTATTTCTAAATATGGTATTGGTCCCCAATAGTCTGTAATTCTATGAAAGGCATTTACTTTCCATATCTTAATCATTGCATTACCTACAGCATTTTCATTGGCTTCGGTTATGTCTTCTACTAAGATTATCTGAGGCACTGCTTCTTGGTAGAAAGAATTCCACGCTAAATCTGACCAACCGCCAACTTGTACATAACGGTCAGAGTCAAAGCCCGAGGCAGTGGTTGTGAAATATTGACACCAAATATCAGCAAATAGATTTTCTGAAATCTGATACCTCCAATCTTGGCCCATTAAGGATGTGTATTGCGCTTGTGCAAAAGCTTGCCCCTGTAATAGTTCGCTTTCAGAAATTCCATAATGGCAAATGAAAGCGGGTCCGTATTTGTTTGTTCAAAATCATCGGTACAGCTTGCTAGGAGCAAGACCGTAACAAGTAAGAAACTTATATTTTTCATGATTTTCATATTTTATATAAACAATTTTTTAAAATCCAAATTTTAGGTTTAACCCTAAGCTTCTGGTTGATGGTGGAGAAAAAGATTCATAACCATCTGCACTTGTAAGTGTAGGGTCAACAATCACCTCTGGATCAACACTTGCGCTGTTTGAGAAGAAGAAAAGGTTTCTCCCTACCAACGTCAGCTTTATGTTTCTAAAAGGCGTTCTATCTATTAGTGAAGAAGGTAGGCTATACCCTAATGTTATTTCTCTCATTCTAATGTTGGATGCATCTTCCACAAAAGCTTCTCCAACTGGGGCATTTCTTCCACCAATAGAAGCCCAAAATGTTTCAGCATCTGTTTGGATATCATTTGCAGTTCCATCGGCCTTAACAACTTCTAAGTCGCCAAAAACGTTATCACCAAATACCAAAGTACCATCACGACCAATAGTGGTAACATCAAGCGCACCGTCTGAGGCCAAAATAGCATTTGTAAGCGAACCGATTACACCACCTTGTCTAATATCTATTAAAAAGCTTAAACTTAAGTTTTTATAGCGGAAGCTGTTACTAATACCACCTAACCAATCTGGATTGTAATTACCAATTAAAACGCTTTTACCATCAGTTACGGATGGCGTACCGTCTGCATTGACAATAACTCTATTTTGGTCGTCTCTTTCAAAGCCTCTGGAATACATATTACCCCATGGTTCACCTATTTCCAATTCAAATTGTCTGAAAAATGGATTGCCAGCATCAAGTATAAGAGTTTCTAATCCTCCAGAAAGGCGTAATACTTCACTCTCATTTTTACTAAAGTTAACTGAAACATTCCAACTAAAGTCATTAGTTTGGATAGGTGTTCCCGTTAAAATAGCTTCGACCCCTTTGTTTTGAATATCACCTCCATTTACAAATCTGGTACTAAAACCAAAAGCAGGGTCAACACTAACAGGGAATAGCTGATCTATACTGTTACTTTTATAGTAAGTAAAATCTATACCTAGACGATTATCTAAGAACCTTAAGATCAACTCCAAACTCTAAAGATTGCGTACGTTCAGGCTTTAAATCAGTATTGGGAAGTGCAGGGTCTAATTGAATAAAACCACCGGCGACAGAGGATGCGGTACGGAAAATCTTGTATGGATCGGTATCGTTACCTACCTCTGCATAAGAACCTCTTAACTTAAGATATGAAATAACTTCGGGTAATTTTACAAGATCGGATATTACAGCACTAAGACCTGCAGAGTAATAATCAAATCTATTATTATCAACTGGTAGAGTTGAACTCCAATCACTTCTATAGGTAAGATCTAAAAACAAAGCATCTTTGTAGCCTACTTGCCCAAAAGTATAAAGGGAATTTACCTTTTTCTTATTGTAATCCTGTTCTGAAGCAAGGTTTAAAGCATTGCTAATAGCAAAAATATTAGGAGCATTCAATCCTTTATTATTGGTAGATACAAACTTATCTTCTGCCATACGGCTGTTACCACCTACGTTAATATTAAAATTGAAATCGTCATTAATCTGTTTGTCGTAGCTCAACAAGAAATCCGAATTCCATTCTAAGTCAATATTGTTTCTTGTTTCATAGTTACCATTATCAGCAAGAACGTAAGTGTCGTTATAATCAATATCTTCTCTGAAAGTAGTACTGTTATCTACAGCGGTACGCACCATTAAACTAAGGTTGTCAAGAATATTGTATTTTAATGAAGCATATCCTATTATTCTATTATTAACAGAATTGTTAAGATTACGATTGGTAGTCCAATAAGGATTGGCTCCTCCATTATCTTTAGGTTTCCAATAGTTTTGTTTTGTGCTACCATCCAAAGCTAAATATTCAAAAACTTCTGCATCCGAGGTACGTATATTTCTAGGTAACCTGTATGCATGTCTCCATGGATTGGCGAATGATTCTCCCGTCTCTAATATATTATCAGTTTCTGTTCTAATGTAGTTTGCTTTAGCACTAAGTTCAATCTTGTCATTGAACAATTTGTTGTCTATTTTAAGTGTAACGTTATGTCTCTTCAATTCGTTACCAGCTACAATACCTTTTCTATTTTCGTTAGTATATCCAAAAAAGGTTCTGTTCTTGTCGTTACCGGATCGTATTGAAACGTTGTTGGCCATATTAAAGCCCGTTTGCATAAAATCAGAAACATTATTTGGCTGAGCAGAGTATGGAGTTGCAGAATTGATATCTGGACTTGGTGACCAGTTAGCAACTGAAGACCCATCCATTCTAGGACCCCATGAACCAGTAGATGAGTTGTTAAAAAGACCACCACTACCTTGGCCATACTCATTTTGGTAATCATACATAATTCTTCCTGTATCTGCGGTAAGAGTAGAACTAAAGTCAATGGTAGTTATATCACTTGTACCTGTTTTGGTTGTAACAATGATAGCACCGTTATTTGCTCTAGCACCGTATAATGCAGCAGCATTAGCTCCTTTTAATACGTTAATAGAAGCAATGTCATCAGGGCTTAAGTTAGAAATATCTCCACCTAATGGTACACCATCTACAACATATAGTGCTTGGCTACTACCTGCAATAGATCGGTTACCTCTCAATACTACTTTGGAAGACCCACTAACACCATTTCCTGATGTTTGTATAGATAGTCCAGCTACTTTACCTTGAAGACTATTTACAAGATCTTGTTGTGGTCTAGCTTCATCAATACTTTTGGTATCTACCCCTTGTGTGGCATAGGTCAAAGACTTCTTTTGTCTTTTAATACCTAAAGCAGTAACAACAACTTCATCTAATTGGCTAGCATCTTCTTGCATAGCTAAATCAATAATGTTGTTGGCACCCACGGTAACGTTTTGTGATTTCATTCCAATAAAGGAAAAAATCAAAACATCGCCAGTAGAAGCTTCTATGGTATAATTACCATCAAAATCGGATTGTGTTCCTGTTGTACTTCCCTGTACTAATACATTTACGCCGGGCAACGGCATTCCATCATTAGCGTCGGTGACCGTACCGGTAACCGTTTTGTCCTGCGCTAATATGGGGTGAGTACCCATTATTAGTACTAGGAACATTAAAATGTTTTTCATCATAGTGTTAGTTTTAAAAAGCTGTTAGTCCTAAATGTTTTCTTAATGTTTTGTGAATGTAAACTTAATTTTTAAGAAACCAAACGCTTTTTAAGTTAAATGTGCTCGAACACACTTTTGATTATGAGAATAGTATTAATGATAGTATTAGAGTTCTAAGTCAATAAAAACAAGCCTAATTTATATAGTAATCCACATTTTCAGAAGTAACGATGTCAATGGGAAGTAAATTCTGGAGGGGTACTTTTTTGCCAAAAAGGAAAAATTCTGCGAAATGGCTTATACTTAAATAAGCCTGTTCTTTTGGTCTTTGATGAATTAAGAAGTCAATCTTACCTTCCTTTAAAAAAGAAACGTTCTTCGGTACTAAATCATAACCAACTAAGGTACAAGGTTTCATTAATTTAGATACTATTTCAGCTATCTTGTATGCCTTGGAGTTAGTAATAAAAAGAGCACCAATATTTGGATTATCATAAAAATATTGCTCTATTTCTTGCTTAAATTTAGATTGGACATCCGAATTGAAGTTCTTTGCTTCTAGAATCCTATGTGAACTTTTTTTATTATCAAAGTAGTTTTTAAACCCTTGTTCTTTTAGTAGTAGGTGAGGTTCTTTATCTATATGTATAATACCTATATCAGATTGAGGAGCCACAGTTTTATCAATAAGGTCTGCTGCTATTTTTCCACTTTGCACTAAATCCTGCCCAATAAAAATTTGAGTTTTATTTGTACTAAGGTGGTTATTGAAAAGACCCACTCTAATATTGTTCTCTTTGCAGGTTTGACTTATTTGAAAGGATTCTTTTTCAAACAATGGGGTCATTAACAGTAAATCAGGAGAAACGTTGATAGCTTCAATAGATTTCCGGTAAAAGTCTTCTTTTTTGGAAGGATTATAAATGAATATTTTAACTTCAATACCAAAAGGACCAAATTCTTTTTCCGCAACTTTCACTCCTTCATGTGCTGGTTGCCAATAAATATCTATTTCAGAATCTGGAATGAGTATAGAAATTCTATAGGCTTTATTCTCTTTAAGACTTCTTGCAATTGGATTGGGGCGATACTCTATTTCCTTTAATATTTTTTCAACCTTTTCCTGTGCAATTTTAGATACCTTTCCTCTTTTATGTAGTACACGATCTACTGTTCCTTTGGATACCCCTGCAAGCTTGGCAATATCTTTAATTGTCTTTTTTTTATTGGTCATTTTAGGATGAAAGAGGCTTTAGTTGTTGCTTAGGGTGAAAGAAAAATCTTCACTAAATTATAGATATATAACTTATTGAAAGTGCTTTCTGCTAATTTTTAATCGAAAAAAAAATGGTAAATAGATGTAACTAAATATATTCTAACGACTTACGGGCTGTTTTTTTAATAGCCTATCAAAGCCTTCAAAAGCAATAGCCATAGCAATTACCAAAGCAGCTCCTATGAAGTTGAGCCATAGATATCCCAGTTTTTCTTCGCCCGTAGGATGAATAAAAATAAGATTATAAAAAAGCACAAAGATGATAAGTTGAGTGAGCAATGCGGCAAAGAAAACAGCATTTCCTTTAACAAACTTAAAGAAAAAGGCCAGTAAAAATATACCTAAGACATTTCCATAAAAAATGGAACCGATTATGTTAACAAGCTGAATAAGATTGTCAAATAGGTTGGCAATACTTGCTATAGAAATTGCTATTATACCCCATAAAAGAGTAAAGGCTTTTGTAGCTCTAACATAGTGCTCATCAGTCAATTTTCCTTTTATGTTTCTCTTATATAAATCCAAAGCAGTTATGGTGCCCAAAGCATTAAGTTCAGATGCGGTGGATGACATAGCTGCGGATAGTATAACCGCTAAAAGTAGTCCTATAAGTCCTCTTGGGAGGTTATGAAGGATAAAGTGGATAAAAACGTAGTCCTTGTCATTGGTCTCAACGGTACTATCAGCTTCTTTTATTAATGATTTGGCAGCCGCACGATTAGTACTGTCTTTTATGTTTAAGCTGATAATTTCTTGTTTTGCCTCTTCTACAGCGCTATATTCTTTTAACTCTAAAGCGGCAGAGAACTTATTTTGTGCCATTTTCTTTTCTGCCTCTAGCTTTTCCTGTCCTTCCTGAAGAATAGCATAATCTTTGGCGTATTCGGAACTCATGACAGCCTCTGTAGCTGCAGGGTTAAAGTTTAAAGGCGAAGGATTGTATTGATAAAAAACAAATACCATAACACCTACCAATAGTATAAAGAACTGCATTGGTATTTTCAACAGGCCATTGAAAACTAGACCTAACTGACTTTCACGAAGTGATTTCCCTGAAAGGTAACGTTGTACTTGGCTTTGATCGGTACCAAAATAAGCCAAAGCTAAGAACAATCCGCCTGTAATACCACTCCAAAAAGTATATCTGCTTTTGGTGTCAAAACTAAAGTCGATTATATTTAACTTGTTGCTGGCACCAGCTATCTTAAGTGCTTTTCCAAAGTTGATATCGGCCGGTAAATATCCTAATATAAAAAAGAAAGTGATGAACATACCTGTCATGATAATGAACATCTGTTGTTTTTGGGTAACGCTTACCGCTTTGGTACCGCCGGACACGGTATAGATGATTACTAGAACTCCAATAATAACATTTAAGGTTCTTAAATCCCAACCTAGTACAGCAGATAATATAATGGAAGGCGCAAAAATAGTAATACCTGCAGCTAGGCCTCTTTGTACTAAAAATAGGATAGCAGCTAATGAGCGTGTTTTTAAATCAAAACGGTTTTCTAGAAATTCATAAGCCGTATACACCTTTAACCTGTGATAGATGGGTAGGAAAACCAAGCAAATTATAATCATGGCTATGGGAAGCCCAAAATAGAACTGAATAAAACCCATACCATCGTGAAATGCCTGCCCAGGGGTAGATAGAAAAGTAATGGCACTGGCTTGCGTAGCCATTACCGATAGACCTATGGTCCACCATTTGGCATCTTTCCCACCACCTACGTAGTCATCTACACTTTTACTTCCTCTGGTTTTCCAAACACCATAGGCAACTATGAAAAGCAGTGTACTCGATAAAATAATCCAGTCTAATGTTCCCATATTAGGTAAATGCAGTCATTAAGTAACTAAAAACAAGTATGTATATGATATTAAGTATCAGTACTAACGAGTATTCCTTTTTCCAATCGAACTTGTCTAACATAGCTTTAATTCAATTTCGTAGGTTGTACATTTTTTTCAACAGAAAGCATATTTGCAAACAGCTTGTATGCTCCGGGTACACCGGCAGGTAGTTCTCTAAAAAAACTTAATCCGGTATAGATGTAATTTCCTTTTCCATAAGGAGCTATTAAGATACTTCCTTTTTTATCTGATTCTCCCTTATCGCTCATAGAAAGAACAGGAGTAAATTCTTTAGCCCATTTGTCAGGGAAATAAAGTCCGCGCTCTTGTACCCATCCATTAAAATCAGCAGCATCAATTTTATTCGGATAATTTACTAAGGTATTCTTTTTATCTATTATTTCTACAGCGGAATTTTCATCCGTTACCCGGTCACGGGATAAGGTAATAGGGTAGGGAGCCAGATTTTCAAACTGATCGCCCCATCTGCTTGCTGTATTGTATTGCACTACAAGATTACCTCCTTTTTCAACATAATCAAAAAGATAGCGTTGTTTGAACTTCAATTCATCTACCACGTTGTACGCCCTAATACCAACAACTACGGCATCATACTTATCTAACGAACCTTTTGCAATACTGCTAGGTTCTATGGTGTGTACGATGTAACCTATTTGACTTAGACTTTCAGGAACTTCATCTCCGGCACCGACAATGTAGCCAATGTGTTCTCCTGATTTTTTAATATTTAAACGTACCACTTTTGCTTCTGAGGGCAGTAAAACGGACTGAGTAGGAACGTGATCATAATCTATCATTACTAACTCTTTGGTTATCTCTTTGCCGTTTAGTTTTATAATCGGAGAAATAAAGCTTTCGTCTTCGTCAGCAGGTGGGGTTAGTGTAAAAATAAGTGTTTGTTCATCACCTTTGTTAGCAATTTCAAAAGGTTTTGATTCGGCATCTACTGCCCATCCTTTGGAATGGCTTAGTTGCAGTTCGCCTTTTATATTATCTGCATGAGCTTTTACTGTAACCGAAATTTTCTTAGGCTCGCCATCGGCAAAAATTAATACTTTATCACTAAAGCTTGCCGTAGCCTCTGGTAGTATTTCAAAAGGCTGAAACAATTCACCTTTATCAGGTTTTGCATAATGATAAATAACAGGCTTTTCAAAAGTGAGGGCCTTACCATTAAATTCAAGTTGGAATTTTGCTAAAAATGCCCGTGGCGTTTCCGGCTTTCCAATAAGTTTTTGATTATCTACTTTGTACATACCCAGAGTACCTTTTTCTCTAAGCCAATAAGGGCTCGTATAATCTGTGGCTTCAGGTATATCTAAATCTATTTCAAAAGTTTGCTTTTCATTATTCTTTAAGGCGATGGAAGGTTTTAATTCCTTATCCGTAGAAGAGATAGAAATAGTTTTCAAAACAATATCCGCAGAACTTCTATTAACGGCCTCAATGTTTACTTTCACCTTTCCTCCAGGGTTAGAGAAAGCAGTTTCGGCGGAAGCTTCAAGATAAAGGCCTCCAACATTTAAAATGATGTTCTTTAACTCTTGTGACTTTAAAGCTTTCCAATAGGGGTCATCAACTTTTTGAAGTAGTTCGTAAGCTTCCAACAGTTGCGGCAAATGTTTTGATGGGTTTGCGAAGTCAAAGTTCTTTTCAACAGCGTAAAGAATCGCTCCAACAACTTTACCATAAGGTACGCGAGACCAAGAAGTATCTATGCCCTCAAAAATGTCATTAGAATTTTTTGGCATTGAACCTTTTAAGAGCTCAACGTATTCGTTTTCCGTACCTCTTTGAGATAAACGTCCAAAACCTTGACATAAATGCTGGCTACTGGCCAAAGCGGCAATTTCGTTATTAGACCTTCCTAAAATAGGGTAGTAGGTTCCAATGTCTAAATTGACCATTTTTGATTTATCGGCCTCGTCAAATTTCTCTTGGCTGCCATAAAACCACCATGAAGTGTTGAAAAACAACCGTTGTGGTTGCCAAGTTTCTGTAAGTTCTAATTGTTTACTGTAGGCATTTTTATCGTTAGCCAAATCAAAAGCTTCAAAACTTAACATGGCTGATGAAGTATGGTGCCCATGAGTAGTACCGGGACTTCTATGGTCAAAACGGTTGATAATTACATCTGGCTTAAAATTACGAATAGCCCAAACGACATCGCCTAGCACTGCTTCTTTGTTCCATATTTCTAGAGTTTCGTCTGGGTGTTTGGAATAACCAAAATCATTAGCTCGCGAAAAAAACTGCTCGCCACCATCTATACGTCTGGCCGCTAAAAGTTCCTGTGTACGTAAAACACCTAAAAGCTCACGAAGTTCAGGGCCTATAAGGTTTTGTCCACCATCGCCTCTGGTTAAGGATAAATAACCTGTTCTGGCTTTAGTTTCATTAGAGAGGTAAGAAATAAGTCTTGTATTCTCATCATCTGGGTGCGCAGCAATGTAAAGT
This sequence comes from Zobellia laminariae, assembly GCF_030553095.1. Lineage (GTDB taxonomy): Bacteria > Bacteroidota > Bacteroidia > Flavobacteriales > Flavobacteriaceae > Zobellia > Zobellia laminariae. The sequence continues at coordinate 3,895,926 of NZ_CP130738.1, forward strand.
GCGGTACCTAAGAAATTCAATTTTTCAAGTGAATGGTATATTTCAGAAGAGGATTGTTGCACAGGTTTTTGTGCATTGGTAATATTTGAACACAAGAGTATTCCGGCAAGAAATGCCAAAAAATAGCGCATAAAGTTGGTTTTAGTCTGGAAGAAGCCAATGATTTACAGAAGCGACACCATACCAAAGATAGAAAGTTTAAAGGGCTTAGCTGGTTTTTTAAAACTTCTTTAACAAAAATTAATTTCAGTGTGGACTAGCAGTAATCTTGTGAAACGCAATTATGCTTCTTCAGTTCCGTCTGGTGTTTCTGCTGTCTCTTCGTAAGTGTAGATTAATGTAACCGCTTTTTGCATCATCAAATTATTAGGGTAAACTAATAATTCTCCGTTAGATTTTCTTAAGCTAACGTGAAAAGCCCTAATATCTTCAATTAAAAATGGTTCTTCCGATTCAATATCCTTATCTAAAATTTTTATGCGATCACCAATCTTGAATGGAAACGAGAAAAATAGGATAACTCCTGCAGTTATATTGCTTAAAATAGACCAGCTAGCAAATAAAGCGACTCCTATGACAGTGAATACAGAAGAAAAGACAAGACCAATATCTTTGTAATTCACCCCCCATATAAATGATATGACCCCAAAACCTAAAAGCATGAGTAAAATTGAGGCGTACTTAGTAATTAACAATGTTCGTGCCTCTACAATGTCACTGATTCTCCCAATTTTCCGAATGGTTTTATCCGTAATAAATTTTAGGATGATTAACACGCCAAATGTTATGGCGGTAGCTATCATTTCGTGCTTGTACGTTAAAAGAAATTCTTGCATAAACTTATAGGCCTAAACTGTCGCGCAAAGGTAAATCCTTATTTCCATTTTGTCGCCAGTAAGGAGTCTTTAAACTTTTTATTTTTGTGGCTGTAGAAGTCATGGATTTGGCATTTTCTCCAAAGCCGCTTTTAAAGGTGTCAGACCAATTTTCAATAGTATAAGGAAAAGCTGTTGTGAAGTTAATTGTTAGGGTTCTTTCTAACTCAGGGTAGGTTATTTGGTAAGTTGAAATACCATCTGTACTATTTAAACTAGCAGTTGATTTATACTCTTTTAATTTTTTGTGAGACAGTCGGATAAACTCTAGAGAAGGTATAATTTTTAAATCTCCTACAGGTAGTGTTTCAGGTGAAATTCTAATCTTGTTCCATAGCTCATTTTCAAGGACGGTTTTTTCTAATTTGAAGTCTTGGTCCGCTTCACTTTCAAAATACGAATGGGACATTACATCAAATTTTTCACGGTTATTTAGCTGTGCATAAACCTGTCCGCACCACTCTTGTGCAGAGAACGAAACTTTTACCGCATGGTCGTTATCATGAACTGGATAAAAAGTACTTGTCATTATGGAATAAGGGTAGATTCCGGTGAGATATTTCTTGGTTACATTCAGTTTTAAAACAGGAATATTATCCGGGTTGTTTCCATCTGCTTTCACTTGCTTATCCTTTAGGAAAGGTTCGGTAACAAAAACAAGAACAGCTTTGCCGTCTCTTATTTCACCATATCGTGCTAGTTGAAGTTTGTAAGATGTAATTTCGGCATCACCGGCGTACCAATACTTCTTAAATTCGCCCGAAAGTTCTTTTTTCGGTAATTCTACCGTTTTTTCGGAATTAACAGCAACGTCTTCACTAGTCTCTTTTTTAACCTCTTGGCAAGATTGCGTAAAGGAAATTAGTAAAGCTATATATGTTAGAGGAAGGGCTTGTTTGGTAATAATTCTCATGAGGTAGTAATTTTATTTAAAATTAACCAAAAAGAACTACTTGACCATTTCAATTAACGTTTTGTATACCAATTGTGTAGGTAGGCCTACAACATTAGGATAAGATCCTTTAATTTCTTCAATACCTGTTAGGCCTATCCATTCTTGAATACCATACGCACCAGCCTTGTCATAAGGCTTAAAGTTGTTGATGTAGTAGTGGATTTCTTCATCAGATAACTCTCTAAACTTCACTTTGGTTACTTGGTGAACAACTTTTTGTGAGCTAGAAGTGGTGAAACAAACCGAAGTAATCACTTCGTGCCAATCTCCGGAAAGAGCATTCAGCATTCTAAAAGCTTCTTCTTCATCTGCTGCTTTGGCTAGTGATACGCCATTATGCCAAACTACAGTATCTGATGTAATAAGAATTTCGTTCGCTGCTAAGGACCCTTCAAATGCATCAGCTTTCAGTTTTGCTAAATAATCGCTTATTTGGCTTCCTACTAATTCAGGCGGATAAACTTCGTCCACAGATTTTAACCGTACTTCAAACGGAAGTCCCATTTCTTTTAAAAACTGATGTCTTCTTGGTGAACCGCTGGCTAGAATTATGGAGTGATTATTTAAGTCTAACATAATTTAATCGTTTGCTGCGCTAAAATTGGTCATCCAGTCTCCTTTTACTTTTAAAACCTGCTCAATAACATCTCTTACGCAGCCATCACCTCCGTTTTTATGAGAAACGTACATAGATACAGCTTTTACTTCCTGAACAGCGTTTTGTGGGCAACTAGGTAAGGCAACTGCTTTCATTACGGGGATATCAGGAATATCATCACCCATGTATAACATTGTGCTTACGTCAACATTATGATTGTCCATATATTCTTTTAGGGCATCCATTTTGTGGTGTGCTCCTAAATAAATATCCTTTACGCCTAAAGCTTGCAAGCGGCTTCTTACTCCTTCATTTGTGCCTCCAGAAATAATACATATTTTATATCCCTTCTGTAGTGCGGTTTTAACGGCATAGCCATCTTTCACGCTCATTTTTCTGAGCATTTCGCCTTCGGAGGTTATAAGCAATGTACTGTCGGTGAAAACACCATCAACGTCAAAAACAAAGGTGTCTATGTTTTTTAAATATTCTTTATAGCTCTTTTCCATAAGTTGCTTGTATAGATTTGCTCAACAGTTCGTAGACTGCCTTGAGCTCTGGTTTTTTTATTTGTTCTAACTGGTTTGTAATGGTGTTTGAATCGTTTCGCCTAGCAGGACCAGTTTGGGCCTCGTAAGGTGATAGGGTTTCGATTTTTCTTGCCGTTTCCTGTATGAGCGGGCTTAAAATTTCAAAAGGAACATTATTTTCCTTACAAATTTCAGAACCCATATGATAAAGGTGATTGGTGAAATTATTTACAAACACTGCAGCAAGGTGAAGGCTTTTACGTTGTTCCGTGTGTATTTCATACACGTTTTCTGAAACAAGATTTGCTAGCTTTTTCAATAGCGCCAAGTCTTCTTTGTTTTCTGCTTCTAAACAGATTGGAACCTTCTTAAAATCTAGTTTGTTAGATTTACTAAAGGTCTGCAGTGGGTAAAAAACACCATGTCTATCGTGGCGGCACAGTTCGTTCATTGGGGTGCTTCCAGAAGTGTGAACTATCAATTTATTTTTAAGTGTAAGTTGCTCTGATACAGTTTTTATAGAATTATCACTTAAAGTGATTATATAAATATCAGATTTTTTTAAATTAGAGAAATCAGAGGTTGTTTTTTCCTCTGGAGCAAGAGCTAGAAGCGCTTTTTTATTTCGACCTATAACTTGAACAATCTCTATTTCGTCCGACTTTGAAAAAGCCTTGAAAAGGTGGGTTGCAACATTGCCGGTACCTAAAATGCTTACCTTAATCATGAGGCGAAAATAAGCATATAATTACGTAAAAGAGACTTTGTTTTGCTGAAAAATAATTCAAACATTTTGCTTTAAAGCGAAGAAATGATGCTCTAAATTCTATGGAATTTATAATAATGGCTACTATTTATTTCGGTCTATAAAAAAATCTACTTTTTCTAAAATGAATCCCATAAAATTTTCACTTATAATTAACAGTTTTCGTAAGACTTTAGATTGCTCTATCTTCCTGTAAATAAGAAAAAGGGCGTATTTTTGCCTGCTGAAAACCAATTTAGTTGCTGCCGATGAACATGCTCAAAAAATTCTTTTTCTCCACGCGTTTAATGTCCGTTCTTTTTATAGTCTTTGCTATCGCAATGGGGCTAGGAACGTTCATAGAAAGTAAGTACAGTACTGAAACAGCTAGAATTTGGATTTATAACACTACATGGTTTGAGGCTATTATGGTCTTTTTTGTTATCAATTTTATTGGTAACATGTTCAGATACCGTTTACTGCGTTGGGAAAAATGGGCAGTTTTAACACTTCACCTTTCATGGATTTTTATCATAATTGGCGCATTTGTAACCCGCTATATCAGTTACGAGGGTATGATGCCTATTCGTGAGGGCAAATCGGAAAAAGTATTCTATTCGGACAAAACTTATCTAACCGCTTATGTAGACGGTGACATTAACGGAGAGGCTAAAAGAAAAACATTACAGGAAGATTTAATAGTTACGGCAGAAGATATAAAATCGAGATTACCTTGGAAGTCAGATTTTAACGGTCAACCCTTTACTATTTCTTATGCAGGTTTTATTGATGGGGCAGAAGAGGGATTAATTCCAGATGAAAACGGAAAAACGTATTTAAAGATTGTTGAGGCAGGTGATGGGCAAAGACATGAGCACTTTCTAGAAAGTGGCAAAGTTTCTAGCATTCACAATGTGCTTTTTTCATTGAACAATGACACTCAAGGTGCCATTAATATTTTTGAAAAGGATGGGGCTTATACTATAAGAACCCCTTTTGAGGGTAATTATATGCGAATGGCAGACCAGTTTAAAGGTCAGGTAGCAAAGGATAGTCTTCAAGAATTTGTATTACGCTCATTATACTCAACAGCAGGAATGCAATTTGTAGTTCCTGAACCTGTAGTAAAGGGTTCTTATGGTGTTGTAAAAGTCTCAAAGGAAAAAATGACAGATGCTACTCTGGATGCCATGATAGTAGATATTACGGTTAATGGAGAAACCGTTCAGCAAAAATTATTGGGAGGAAAAGGTATTTCTAATTTCTCTGAGAAAGTAAATGTAGGCGGACTGGATTTTAGTCTGAGCTATGGTTCCAAAGTATATGAACTTCCTTTTAGTATTAAACTGAATGATTTTATAGCAGAAAAATATCCTGGTACAGAGCAGGGGTACAAATCTTTCATGAGTAAGGTTACTGTTGAAGACGACAGGGATTTTGACTATAGTATTTTTATGAATAATATTCTTGATCATAAGGGGTATCGATTTTTCCAATCTAGTTTTAGTCCAGATGAAAAAGGAACTGTTCTATCTGTAAATCATGATCAATGGGGTACGCGTATTACCTATTTAGGATACTTCTTACTGTACATTGGCTTAATGGGTATTATGTTCTTTGGAAAAACAAGATTTAAGGATTTAGCCGTTTCTCTTGATAAATTGAAAAGTAAAAAAGCAAAACTGACAGCGGTTCTTGTTTTGGGTATGTTGTTAAATGTGAATGCCCAAGAACATTCTGCAGACGATGGTCATGACCATAGTAATATGGCACCTACACAGTCCCAAATAGATTCACTTTTGCAAACTACGATTGTTTCCGAAGAGCATGCGGAGAAGTTCGGAAAACTTGTGATTCAAGATGAAGGAGGGCGGATGAAGCCAATAAATACATTTTCTTCAGAATTGCTTCGGAAGTTAAGTTTAAAGGATGTTTATAAAGATATGAATGCTGATCAGGTATTCTTATCCATGATGTTAAGTCCGGCCGCTTGGTATAATGCAGAGTTTTTAGCTGTAGATAAAAAAGGAAAGAATGATAGTATACGTCACGTAATAGGTATACCGGAAGGGCAACCATTTGTAAAAGCAACTGATTTCTTTGATAAGGAAGGGAATTACAAATTAGAGCCATTTTTGGCAAAGGCAACATCTACCAATATCCCTAATCAGTTTGATAAGGATATTAAAGAAGCCAACATTCGTTTAAGCCTTTTAGACCAAGCTTTAAGTGGTCGTATTATTAAGATTTTTCCTTTGTTGAATGATGAAAACAATAAATGGATTTCAGCCATAGAATATAGGGGAGGGCAGTACCAAGTTTCAGATTCGCTTTACGCTAATTTTATTAAAAACTCGGTGCCTTATTATCTTATGACCTTGCGTAAAGCAAAGGAAACAGGTGATTATGCCAATGCGGATAAGTTATTAGAAGCATTCAAGCAAAATCAAAAAAACCACGGAGCAGAGGTGCTCCCCTCAGAAGATAAAATCAATGCCGAAGTAATTTACAATAAGCTGAATATTTTTAATATGCTATATAAGCTATATGCTTTTGTTGGCGTAATCATGTTTTTTGTTTTAGTATTCCAAATTTTTAAAGACCGCTCTATTTGGCGTATGGCAGTTTACTCCTTAAAGGGAACTATTTTTATCTTGTTCTTATGGCATACTGCAGGTCTTATTTTGCGATGGTACATTTCAGGTCACGCACCATGGACTAATGCTTATGAGAGTATTCTATACGTTTCTTGGGCAACTATGGGAATGGGGCTTCTCTTTGCCAGAAAAAGTGATATGACTATTGCAGCTTCTGCATTTGTTACCAGTATGTTATTGACAATTGCCCATTTAAATTGGGTAGATCCTGCAATTTCTACTTTGGTTCCGGTACTTGATAGTTATTGGCTAATGGTTCATGTTGCGGTAATTGTGGCTAGTTACGGACCGTTATCTGTTGCAATGATTCTAGGTTTAGTTTCTCTGTTACTTATGATTTTTACCAATAAGAAGAACAAGGCCGTAATGGACTTGAATATAAAAGAATTGACAATAATCAATGAATTGTCCATGACAGTAGGTCTGGTCATGTTAACTATTGGTAACTTTTTAGGTGGCCAATGGGCCAACGAAAGTTGGGGTAGATATTGGGGTTGGGATCCAAAAGAAACATGGGCACTAATATCTATTATGATATACGCCTTTGTTATTCATACCCGCTTGGTACCTGCTTTGCGAAGTAGGTGGGCATTCAACTTTCTTAGCGTTATTGCTTTTGGAAGTATCATGATGACTTATTTTGGAGTAAACTACTACTTGGTAGGCTTACATAGTTACGGGCAAAGTGGCGCAGCCGCTATTACGCCAGATTATATTTGGTATATAGTTCTGGCAGCCGCAATTCTTGGTGCTATAAGTTATTGGAGGTTTAAGATTAACTATAGTAAATAGGGGTTATATTTCTAATTTTTATTTAGAATTGTAAGGTATTTAATTAAAAAGAAGTGTTCTTTTTACCATTGTCGTAATATTTAATCTATTTTTTATAGATTTAGCATCTTGTTACGAGGTGAGATGAAAATGATAACTGAAGACATAAGGCTCTTAGAAGGCATGAAGGAAGACGATAATTCTTCTTTCAAGGCTGTTTATGAGAAATACTCTAAAGTTCTGTTTATATACGCTCACAACATTATAAAGGACAAGGTAATTTGTGAAGATATTATTCAGGAGGTTTTTATATCGCTTTGGGCAAAAAGAAAAACGAGTAACATATCTTCTCTAAAACCGTATCTCTTTCAAGCTGTAAAATTTCAAATATTCAATCATTTCAGAAATAACAAATTTTCAACTGAAGATTTGACCAGATTGAATATTATAGACGTTTCAATGAACGTCTCAGATCAACTAGAATATTCTGAGCTTAATCAAATCATTCGGGATCAAGTAGCAAAATTGCCTAAAAGATGTCGTCATATTTTTGTGTTGAGCAGGTATGACCATAAATCGAATAAGGAAATAGCGGAAGAACTTGAGATATCCGTACAGGCGGTAAAAAATCAAATTTCAAAAGCATTGGCATTTCTACGAAACAATCTTCAATTAGAAGAAGCTGTAATTATTTCTCTTATCCTTCTTCATTAGACACTATCATTAGGTTTTAGAAACTGTTTATTAAGCTTTTAGGGCTTTTTGAACAAGCATCTGTAATAAGTATTTCTTAGTTTTTTCACTTTTATTTTATCGATTTGAAAAAATAATGGACTTCTAACGTGTACCATCGCATTAGTTTGGGTACTTAGTTGTGATATCGTTTTCTAATTGAGATATAAATGAACGAAAAAAAAGCAAAAAAGCTCTTTAAAAAATATGTGAACAATGAGTGTTCTCAGGAAGAGAGAGACTTAATGGAGCGTTTTCTTGAATCATACCAAAGTGAGAGTAATCTAAAGTCAGATTTTAGATTTGATAGCGAAACAAAAGAAGAGGTTTGGCAGAAAATTGCAGGTAAGACTAAGGTTCCACAAGCAAAGAAAAATAACTTCAACGGTTTTATACTAAAGTACGCGGCCATTTTTATTGGTTTAGTGGGACTTGCTATGGTTTTCAATTTTCTATCAAAAAACGGCAGTGAAAAGTCCAACTTAGTTATAGAAGATAATGCTATTGTTTTAAAGACAGGAGACAACCAAGCAAGAAAAATTATTGTTGGTGGGGGAGAATCTATTACCGATGAAGACGGAAACATTTTGGCATCCCAATCTAATGACCAAATGGTCTATCATGGTAAGGCAACTACCAAGTTGGTCTATAATGAGATTATTATTCCAAAAGGAAAAACTTTTGAGCTAAAACTTTCTGATGGCACACTTGTACACCTAAATGCAGATACTTCTTTAAAGTACCCAGTAAGTTTTGTCAAAGGACAAGACCGAAAAGTATTTTTAAAAGGCGAGGCTTATTTTGAAGTAGCCAAAGACCCTAAACATAAATTTACTGTGGTAGCTAAAGATATTGATGTTCAAGTTTTAGGAACTCATTTTAATGTTAGCTGTTATACCGGGAAGAAACTTACGCGGTACTCGCAGAAGGTAGTGTAGCTATTAGTGATAAGCGTGCTGGTCAAGTGAGTGATAGTTTAAGTATTCTAAAACCATAGGTCAAAAAGCGGCAATGCAGGAAGATGCTTTGGTAATAAGTAAGGTAGATATAAGCGATTACCTAAACTGGCGTAATGGTGATTTAACTTTTAATAATGAGCCTTTTGAAGATATTATAAGGAAGATAGAGCGTCGTTACGGAGTACGAATTGAAAACGGATATACAGAATTAGAATCTGTCCGGTTTAGGGGAGCTTTTAAAAATGAATCTATAGAAGATTTACTTGACACTTTTAAGGAGAGTGCTGAGTTTGATTACGAGATAACCAATAACCAAATACGAATTAAAAAACCAACATAAACTTATGTGACTTAAAGCCAAAAAAAAATCGGGGAACGCGGCCACGTCCCCCGAATAAGAGTGATTTTAATCCAAGTAAAAACAAATCAAAATCCTTTAAAAATATGGAAAAAAAACCATTGTTTTTCATTCTTATGAAAAACATTCTTAACAAGAATCGTACAGTGAAAATCTCCGTTCTAATGTTTGCTTTGGCTTTGTTCAATCTTCACGCGAATTCCTATTCGCAAAACAAGAAGGTTTCTATAGAGGCCAATAACGAAACTATTGAAAGTGTACTGAAAAAAATAGAAACGCAAAGCGAGTTCCGCTTCTTTTACAAATCGGGACAGTTGAACGTAGCTAAAAGGGTGACTCTTAGGGTGGAAAAGCGCCCAATAAAAGAAGTTTTAAAAATGGTGTTTGGTAATAGTGTTACATATACCTTACTAAAAAACCAGATCGTTCTTAAAAATGACCCTTCGTATAAAGTGCCAATTGAAAGTACAGGAATAGATAATTTGGAGGAAGACCAACAGTCTATAACAGGTGTCATTACTGATGAAATGGGAGTGCCTCTTGCAGGTGCTAATGTTGTAGAAAAAGGAACAACTAATGGTGTTACCGCAGATTTTGACGGTAATTTTAGTCTTGAGCCTAGCTCTGATGATGCTATTTTGGTGGTTTCTTATATAGGTTTTGCTACTAAAGAAATTCCGGTTGCAGGACAGACTACTTTAAATATTAAACTAGTTGAAAGTGCCGCGGGCTTAGATGAAGTAGTTGTAGTTGGATTTGGTACTCAAAAGAAGGTGAACGTAATTGGTTCCGTTTCTCAGGTATCTTCCAAAGACATAGAGAATAGGCCGGTTACTCAGGTTTCTCAAGCAATCACAGGTCAAATGCCGGGTGTTACTGTGGTGCAACGTTCAGGTAGACCCAGGTCAGAGTGGTGGTAGTATAAGCGTTAGGGGAGTAGGTTCTTTTGGAGCTACACCAGATGCATTGGTTCTGATAGATGGTATTGCCGGAAGTATGAACGATATTAACCCGGATGATATTAAATCTATTTCGGTGTTAAAGGATGCCTCTTCAGCTGCCATTTATGGTGCACGTTCTGCAAACGGGGTAATTTTAATTACTACCAAGAATGGTGCTGATAATAAGTTTTCTGTCAATTATAATAGCTACGTAGGTTTTAACGCAGCAACAGAGCTTCCTGAATTTGTAAACTCTTGGGAATATGCAGAAATGTATAATATAGCTTCTGGTAGCAATAGTTTTTCTGCAGAAGACATTGCAAAATACAAGTCAGAAAGTGATTTGGACAATTACCCGAACACAAAATTTTTAGATGATCTTTTCTCTAAGAATGGAGTACAGACATCGCACACGTTAACTCTTAGTGGTGGCGATGAAAAGAACAAGTATTATGTTTCTGTAGGTATCTTGGAGCAGGATGGTATTGTTCCAAAAAATAGTTTTAACAGGTATAACTTTCGAATGAACCTTACGAATAAACTGGGAGACAAGTTTAATTTGAATACACGGTTTTTTGGTTCTGTAGAAAAGAGAGAAGAGCCTCAAGTAACGGGAAACAAAGGGCAAGGTTATAGAAGTGAAACCAATAGAGCAACTGATGCTGCTAATAATGGAGGAAGTTTTGTTGGAGATTTAGTGTCTAATGCCGTTAGATATCCAGCCGTAGTTTTAGGTCAGGATTCTCAAGGGAATTATGGTATTGGACCTGAAAGTGGTGGTACACCTGTAGCTTGGTTGGCTTCGGAATCTTATTTAGAAAATCCAAAAACAAAGGCAGGCGTAAATGTAAAGTTAGACTATAAACCGACCGATGATTTGACCTTTTCGGCGATAGGTGGTTACAACTTTACTCTAAACGAGGAACGTTCTTATTATGCATCGCAACGTCTTAACGAGGATATTTATTTGGGGCAGTCTTATTTAAACCAGTATAGCAATAAAGAGATTTACAAAACACTGCAATTTACTGGTGAGTGGTCTAAGGAAGTGGGTGTTCATGATTTCAGTTTTTTAGGAGGATACTCTTTTGAAAATGAAGAATTTTCGTTTTTCAATGGATACCGTCAAGATTTTGCTAGTAACGATTACACGGTGTTAGATTTAGGTAGTGCAGAGAACCAACAATCAGCTGGTTTTGATTCTGAATGGGCCTTACAATCTTTCTTTTCTAGGTTGAAATATAGTTTTGATGAACGTTATCTTTTTGAAGCAACACTTCGTTATGATGGTTCGTCAAGATTTCCTAAAAGTAATAAGTATGCTGTTTTTCCTGCTGCCGCAGTAGGTTGGAGAGCTTCTCAAGAAACTTTCTTGGAAGATGTTAATTGGTTATCAAACTTGAAGTTCAAAGCTTCTTGGGGTATTTTAGGAAACCAGAATATTGGTAATTATCCATATCAAACTGTATTGGCTTCAGGGCGTGATTACGCCTTGGGTGGCGGACTTTCTACAGGAGCTGCATACTCTAATTACCGTGATGCGAATATTAAGTGGGAGTCAACAGAAACTACCGATATAGGTATTGAAACCGGACTTTTTGATGGAAAGGTAACTTTTAACGCCACTTATTTTAGAAGGAATACTACAGATGTACTTTTTAAACCATCATCTAGTGTGTCTTCTGTACTTGGTGTAGGTATTAGCGAAACCAATACAGGAGCTGTTAAGAACACAGGTTGGGAATTCGATTTAGGACATAGAGGTAGTAAAGGCGATTTTAGCTATTCTATTAATGGAAACTTTTCAGTAATAAACAATGAAGTGGTAACTATGGGTTTGGGTAACGTAGAACAACCAAATGGTTTTGTAGGTAACGGTTCGGACCTTTTTATAGGCTATCCAATGCAGATGTACTATGGTTACAAAACCGATGGTGTATTCTTAAATGATGGAGAAACTTCTAGCTGGCCAGATCAAAGTGCTGTAAACCCTACTTCACAAGCAGGAGATTTTAGGTATAAGGATATTAGTGGTCCTGATGGTGTGCCTGATGGAAAAGTAGACCCTACTTATGACAGGACGTATCTAGGAAGTAGAATTCCTAAATACACGTACGGAGCTAACATCAATTTAAATTATAAAAACTTCGATTTTTCTTTATTCCTTCAAGGGGTGAGCGGTGTGAAAGGTATGTTGGATAATTATGCAGGTTATGCTTTTTTCAACTTAGGAAATATTCAAAAATGGCAAATGGATGGTCGTTTTGATGCTAATAACCCGGTCCGTAATCCTTATTATCCAAGGTTAGAAGTACTAACTAATAGTGGTTCGCCAAACACAGCTACATCAGATTATTGGGTTATAAACGCAGGTTATTTAAGAGTTAAAAATGTGCAATTAGGGTATAATTTCCCTGACTCTTTAACTGAGTTGATAGGCATAGATAACCTAAGGATGTATATAGGAGCAGAGAATTTACATTCTTTTAATTCCTATAGAGATGGATGGGACCCAGAGATTAATTCCTCGGGAAGCTATTATCCTATTTTAACTACGTACACCTTTGGTTTAAACTTAAAATTTTAGAACATGACAAATTTTTTATACACATATATAAGTCGCGTACCTTCCTTTTCTAGGTTGGTTGTTTTAAGCATGACGTTGGTTTTGTTTATTGGTTGCGATAAAGAATTGGAGCAATTTCCTAGTAACGCGTTTGCGAAAGATAATTTTTGGACGTCAGAGTCCAATGCAAACATAGCTTTAACCGGTGCTTATCGTGGTGCAATTGAATACGGTACGCAAGTAGTACCTTCCGATTGGTGGACCTATTGCGGAATTGTTTTTATGGAATTTGCTACAGATAACGCCTATGATCGTAGAGGAGATAACTCTACTCAGAATCGTTTAACGGATGGAACGCTATTACCAAACAATAATGTTGTAAATGGGTATTGGAAAGGTTCTTACAAAAGAATAGCAATTTGTAATGACTTTTTAGAGAATATTGGTAATGTAGAAATGGAACAGTCAAAAATTGATAGAATGGCTGCCGAGGTTCGTTTTCTTCGCGCCTCTACTTATTTCTATATTTCTCAATTTTGGGGAAGCGCTCCTTTGGTTACAAAGACCTTAACACCTGATGAGGCTAATAATGTAGACAAGGTATCAAAAGCAGAATTGGTTTCTTTTATAATCAGCGAGCTCAAAGCTTCGGCAGAAGATTTACCTTCATTTGGTGAATTATCCGGTTCTGAAGAAGGTAGGGCTAGCAAGCAAGCTGCTCTAGCTTTCTTAGGTAGAATGTATTTGGGTGAGCAGAATTTTGCAGAAGCTTCTAAAGTGTACAAGGAAATAATTGACATGGGGGAAAATATAATAGACCCAGATTATGCCTCTCTTTTTACACCTGTTAACGAAGCTAGCAGTGAAAATATCTTTAGCACTCAATATTTTGGAGGTCAAGCAGGAAATTCTTTACCACAACATGCTTATCCCGCAGTAGCTTCTGGGTGGCATATTGTAAATCCATTAGGAAGTTTGGCAGATGCGTATGGTTTTGATGATGGTACCCCATTATCATATGACGACCCTAAGTTTGATTATACAGATATGGGAGCCAATAGAGACCCAAGGTTTAGATACAACCTACTTTGGGATGGTTCTTCTTTTGGAGATAAAATCTATGATTGCAACCCGGATAGTACAGAATCTTTAGATCAGTTAACATATTCTAAGCAGGCAACAAGAACAGGGTATGGATTACGAAAGTTTTTTGATGAATCTTTCAGTGGAAATTTAAAATCTGATTATGGCGGAAACGTTCCAATTATTAGATATGCCGAAGTTTTACTAAGTTATCTAGAAGCTGAACTTGAAGCGGGGAACCCTATTACACAGCAGTTGTTAGATGAGACCATTAATGCGGTACGAGGAAGAGCTTCTGTTGGATTGCCTCCAATAACGGAAACAGATGCAGCAACGCTACGCCCTATTCTTAGAAATGAAAGAAGAATTGAATTAGCATTTGAAGGTCAACGCCTTTGGGACATTATTAGATGGGATATTGGTGATGAGGTTTTGGTAGGGGATTTATGGGGAGCTCCTTTTCCTAATTCCACTTTATATCCAACGACTTCTAAGAAAATAGACCCACAGTCAAGATGGTACGTTACCACAAAGAATTTTAGAAAAGGAATTGATGATATTTGGCCAATTCCAGAATCTGAGGTAAACGTAAATCCTAAATTGGGCAATTAATTATGACAATTAAACGTAGAAAATTTATTCAAAACTTAGGACTTGCCGTGCCCATGCTGGCAAGTCCTTTTAATCCTATTCTTGCAAAAGAAATGGTGTTTACAGATTTTACCTCATCAGACTTGGTCAATTCACCTTTTAAGGCAGATTTTAAAAAGTTAAATGAACGTGTGTGGATAGGAAGTTCCTTCTGGGCGGTACCAATGGAGGACTGGGAAATTAAAAATAACCGACTTGAGTTTTCAGGGGTAGAGAAGCAATCAAGGCTTCATATATTAACTCATGTACTTGGTGAGAACCAAGGAGATTTTCAGTTTACTGGAAATTCGGGATTACTGGAAGATAAAGGTAAAAAAGGAGGTGTCGGTTTTTCCGTTGGGATAAAAGATAACACAGATCCTAATAGTGTAAAAGCGGCTTGTTACTTTGGTAAAGGTGTTTCCGTTGGCGTAAACCTAAAGGGAGAAATTTATATAGATAAGAAGAGGGAAGCACTACCTTATGGATTTGACTTTGGAAATGTTTCTCTTCAGTTGAAGGGGCATAATAATGGAGGTGAAACAGAGCTTGAACTTAAAGCGACTGATGCCGCAGGAAAAAGCATAACTCTAGAGAATACTGTAAAAGGGAGTCTAGACGGACTTGTTGCTCTGGAGAACAAGGGCAGTGAAAAAGGAGAAAGCACCTTTTGGTGGGGCGATATAGAATTTTCAGGCTCAAAGGTCCAATACAAACCGGACAATAGCTTTGGACCTATTCTATGGGCAATGTATACCTTATCACAAGGTAAATTAAAACTTACCGCACAACTTCCGCCTGTAGGAGTAAAAGATGCTCAAATAGTAGAATTACAGTTTTTAAGAAATGGAAAGTGGATAAAAGAAGATAAGGTTCAAATTGATCCAGTTTCGTTTACCTCGATTTTTTCCATTGCGAATTGGAATGCTTCCGAGGATATAAAATATCGTCTACGTTACAGCTTAGACAAAGAAAGACATACCTATGAGGGAGTTATTCGTGAAGAACCCTTAGATAGATCTTTAATCTTTGGGGGACTTACGTGTCAGCATGCCATGGGGTTCCCATATCGTCCGTTAGTAGAAAACTTGGACAAGTCTAATCCTGATATCCTTTATTTTTCTGGTGACCAACTTTATGAGGGTAACGGTGGTTATCCTATTAAGAGACAACCAGAAGACAAGGCTATTCTCAACTATTTGGGTAAGTGGTATATGTTTGGTTGGGCTTTTGGTGATGTATTAAGAAATAGACCTAGTATTTGTACCCCGGATGACCATGATGTGTATCAAGGTAATCTATGGGGTGAAGGTGGAGAAGGAATCACTTTTGAAGAATGGGAGAATGTACGTGATGCTCACGGAGGTCTAGTACAAACTCCAAATTTTGTAAACGTCGTTAATAAAACACAATGCGGTCATATGCCAGAGGCTTATGATCAGGCTCCTATGAAATCTAACATTAGTACGTGGTATACGCACTTGGTATATGGTAAGGTTAGTTTTGCTATTGTTAGTGATCGCCTTTTTAAATCGGGTCCTGAAATGGTGAGAGCGGGAGAGGGGAGAATAGATCACTTGACAGCACCAGCAAAATCCGGAGAGTTGGAATCTGACAACCTTAATTTTATGGGGCAACGCCAACTAGATTTTTTAAATGATTGGGTAGCGGATTGGAAAGGAGCTAACATGAAAGTATTGCTTAGTCAAACGCTATTTTCTAATGTGGGCACGCACCATGGTCCGGAGAAGGAATTTTTATTTGGCGACCTTGATTCTGGGGGATGGCCAAAATCTAAAAGAGATAAGGTTGTTGAAACGATAAGAAAGGCATGTACATTTCATATAAATGGAGATCAGCATTTGCCTTTTATGGTACAATACAGTATTAACGAACCAAGAGATGGAGGATGGACGTTCTGTACGCCTGCAATTTCTACAGGGTATCCTAGATGGGGACAACCAGACTCGGTTAATGTACCTTTTACAGATAGACCAGCACATGGTTTACCAAACACAGGATGTTATAGAGACGGATTCGGGAACGACAATTACATCTATGCTGTAGGTAATCCTACGGATGATTTTGAAGAAGAATTTGATCGTTATCAGAAAGCTCAGAAGAAGGCTTCGGGTTATGGTATAGTTACTTTTGATACAATGGAAAGAACTATAAAAATGGAAGCCATTCGGTTTTTAGCTAATCTTGATATCGAGTCAGATAAAAACACTTATCCGGGATGGCCACTTACAATCCAACAAACCGATAATGATGGTAGAAGACCAATAGGTTATCTTCCAAAATTAGAAGTAAAATTGGCCAATCAATTGCTGAAGATTATTAATGAAGAAACCAAAGAGCTAGTACATGCCATGCGGATTAAAGGCAATACGTATACCCCGTCAGTTTATGAATTAGGAAAGTACACTTTAATTATAGGAGAAGCAGCTGCAGAAAAAACCATAAGTGGTATAGAAATAACCATTGATCCTAAAAAGACTATTTCTGTCTAAGCAAAAAGGAATAAATTTGAGAGTAAATTAATTTATAAATACAAAACAGTTCATGACAAGTTTTAGAAATTATTTTTTAACTGGTACCATCTTATTACTGATGTTATCTGGCTGTAAGTCAAAAGAAGAAAAAGCGGTAGTGAAAGACGAAAGTCCAAAACAACCTAACATTGTTTTTATTTACATGGATGATTTAGGTTATGGAGACCTTAGTTCATATGGAGCAACTGAACTGAGTACCCCTAATATTGATGCCCTTAAGAGAGGGAGGAGTTCAGTTTACTAACGGTTATGCTACATCGGCAACATGTACGCCAAGTAGATATGCCATTCTTACGGGTAGATATCCTTGGAGAAATAAAGATGCTAAAATACTTCCGGGAACAGCGCCTTTAATTATTAGTACGGATCAGCTTACTGTTCCTAAAGTGCTTAAAGAAAAGGGCTATGCTACAGGTATAGTTGGTAAATGGCACTTAGGCTTAGGCAGTGGAAACGTAAATTGGAACGAGAGAGTATCTCCCGGTCCTAATGAGGTTGGTTTTGATTATTCTTATATACTAGCCGCTACACAGGATAGAGTACCTACTGTGTATATAGACAATGGTAATGTAGATGGTTTAGATCCAAACGACCCTATAGAAGTTAATTATAAAGAGAACTTTGAAGGTGAGCCAACAGGATTGGATAACCCAGAGCTAACTACTATGAAATGGCATCACGGTCATAACAACAGTATTGTAAACGGAATACCACGTATTGGTTATATGAAAGGTGGCGAAGCTGCAAAATGGACAGATGTTGATATGGCTGATCACTTTTTGGCCAAAGCACAAGCTTATGTAACTGACCATAAAGATGAGCCTTTCTTTTTATATTATGCTTTACAGCAACCACATGTACCGCGTACACCTCACCCTCGTTTTGCAGGTAAATCTGGAATGGGACCTCGTGGAGATGTTATTCTTGAGGCGGATTGGGTTGTAGGTGAGTTTGTGAAGACTTTAGAGCAACAAGGTCTTTTAGAAAACACGTTGATTGTATTTTCTAGCGATAATGGTCCTGTTGTAAATGATGGCTATTATGATGACTCTGAAGAAAAATTAGGAAACCACACTCCTGCGGGTGTATTGCGTGGTGGTAAATACAGCTTGTTTGAAGCAGGTACTCGTGTACCTTTCATCACATACTGGAAAGGGAAAATTACACCGGGTAAATCAAATGCTTTGGTTTGTCAGGTAGACTTACTTACATCAGTGGCCGCTTTAGTAGGCAGTGATAAAAAAGGAGAGGATAGTGAAAACTTCCTAAATGCCCTTATGGGTAAAACAGATCAAGGTAGAAAGGAATTGGTTTTAGAAGCTGGCGGAAAAACGGCTTTCAGAAAAGGGGACTGGGCTATGATTCCACCATATAAAGGTGCAGCTCTTAATAAGCAAGTTAATATAGAATTAGGTAACGATAGCGAGTACCAACTATATAACTTAAAAGAGGACCTTTCTCAAACTAAAAACGTTGCTAAAGAAAATCCGGAAAAGTTACAGGAAATGGTAGAAGGTTTTGAAGCCATAAGAGGTAAGAATGATGCAGAGATTGAAGAGTTGGAGTTAAAATAGAACCATGTTGAGGTATTTTATTCTTTAGAAATATCTCATTCTAGTTTATAATTATAACCGTCCCCAGTGTAATAAGTGTTCATAACGAGCACATTATACTCGGAACGGTTTTTTATTTTCCTTTTATTTATCGAAAATTAATTGGATATTTGATTCATCATGAAGTTATAGAAATTATGTTCCGCACTAATGTCGCTGGGTTTGTACCCAGAAATTAATCGAACCCACTTCGTTCGGTTTTGGCATATTCTTCTTTTTATCAACATAATTTCAATTCAAATGCCACATTCAAATAGAATCACTTTAAAAAAGCTGTTTCAGTATTTTATAGTTGCTGTAACAGGTAAAGAAACAGAATTCACAACGGGAAGCATCCGTAAGGCCATTTTTATGCTCTCTATTCCCATGATCTTGGAGATGATGATGGAATCCATTTTTGCCATTGTAGATATAGCTTACGTATCACAGGTAAGTGTTAACGCCGTTGCAACAATTGGGCTTACCGAATCCGTAGTTACTTTGGTATATGCAGTCGCCATAGGTTTGAGTATGGCAGCAACAGCTATAGTTGCCAGACGAATAGGGGCAAAGGATGTTAAGGGGGCTCAAGAAGCCGCTGTACAGGCAATTGCGCTAGGAGTTCTAGTTTCCATAATAGTAGGTGTCCTTGGGTTTTTATATGCCGAAGATATACTTGCGCTAATGGGAGCAGAACCTGATTTGATAGCCGAAGGTTCTGGATACACCAAACTTTTATTAGGAGGTAATATTACTATTCTGCTATTGTTCTTAATCAACGCTATATTTAGAGGAGCAGGTGATGCTTCCGTTGCCATGTGGGCTTTAGTGCTCTCCAACGGACTTAATATTATACTAGATCCTATCTTTATTTTTGGCTGGGGACCCATACCGGAGTATGGAGTTATGGGAGCTGCTATAGCAACCAATATAGGAAGAGGTACAGCTGTGTTGTTTCAATTGGCAGTATTGTTCTTTGGCTGGAGCCGCATACAA
Source organism: Zobellia laminariae (assembly GCF_030553095.1). Taxonomy (GTDB): domain Bacteria; phylum Bacteroidota; class Bacteroidia; order Flavobacteriales; family Flavobacteriaceae; genus Zobellia; species Zobellia laminariae. The sequence continues at coordinate 3,915,469 of NZ_CP130738.1, forward strand.
ATCGGCTTTAAGGATATGGTTATTCGCTTTAGCGTAATGCTAAATCTTATTAAAGTCTCACTTGGGGGAATTGCTCAATTTCTAATAGGGACTTCTAGTTGGGTATTTCTTATGCGTATGATGTCAGAGTTTGGTAGTGAGGTACTGGCTGGTTACACAATTGCCATCCGCGTAATGTTATTCACTTTAATGCCATCTTGGGGCATGAGTAATGCCGCAGCTACATTGGTGGGGCAGAACCTTGGAGCTCAACAGCCCGATCGTGCAGAAACTTCGGTTTGGAAGACAGGAAAATACAACGCCTATTTTATGGGTGCTGTTTCTTTAATCTATCTATTTTTTGCTTATGATATTGTTGGTTGGTTCAGTACCAACCCCGTTGTACTGGAGAATGGAGGTTTGTGTCTTCAGATTATTGCTGTGGGGTATATATTCTATGCCTATGGTATGGTGGTAACCCAAGCCTTTAATGGAGCGGGAGATACAGGAACGCCAACAAAAATTAATCTCATTGCTTTCTGGCTGTTTCAATTGCCCTTTGCCTATCTAATGGCAATAACTCTTAATTTAGGTGCTATGGGTGTATTTATAGCTATTACTGCCGCTGAGGTGCTGCTAGCAATAATTTCTATGATTTGGTTTAAAAAAGGCAACTGGAAAAAGGTGAGTGTCTAATACTCTTTTTGTAACTTGATCTTTCTAAATTTTTGAAATTATGCAGCAAAAGAAAATAGGACTCAATACCATTTGTACCCATGTAGGGGAAGTTAAAGACGAACAGTTTAAAGGGGCAATTTCTCCACTTTACATGAGTAGTTCGTATGCTTTTGAAGATGTTGATGTAAAAAGGTATCCTAGATATTTTAATACACCCAACCAAGAGGCGTTGTGTAAAAAGATTGCTGCGTTAGAAAATACTGAAGCTGGCCTTATTTTCGGAAGTGGTATGGCAGCCATTACCACAAGCTTAATGGCTTTTCTTAGAGCTGGTGATCATATTGTTCTTCAGCAAGTATTGTATGGAGGAACTTACAATCTGGTTGTAGAGGAATTTGAGAAGTTTGGTATTGAATATTCATTTACCGAAGGATGGCAAGCTGAGGATTTCGAAAAAGAAATTCGTTCCAATACAAAGGTCATCTATATAGAAACACCTTCCAATCCACTATTGACAATAACCGACTTGGATGCTATAAGTAAACTAGCTAAGAAGCATAATTTGGTTTCTATGATAGACAATACGTTTGCGAGCCCCGTTAATCAAAACCCTATAGATTTTGGTATTGATGTGGTTATGCATAGTGCCACTAAATATATGGGTGGACATTCAGATATTCTAGCAGGAGCAGTTGCATCATCCGAAGAAAACATTCATAGAATATTTGGGTTGGCAAAGAACTTTGGCGGTAGTCTTAGTGACTATACTGTTTGGTTATTGGAAAGGAGCTTGAAAACCATGGGCTTGAGGGTGAAAGCTCAAAATATAAATGCCCAGCATATGGCAGAATACCTAGAAGGGAACGAAGCGGTCACTAAAGTATACTACCAGGCCTAAAGAGTCATCCGGAGCATGAATTGGCAAAAGCGCAAATGAAAGGTTTTGGAGGAATGTTATCTTTTGAGCTTCATGAAGACTATGATGCAAATCAATTTCAAAAAGAACTATTATTAATAAAATCTTCCATGAGTTTAGCAGGGGTAGAGAGTACCGTTCTTTCTCCCAAAAACATCGCACTCCCTTTTGAGTGCGGAAGAGAGAGCTAAACAAGGTATTGCAGACGGCTTAATCCGTTTTTCTGTGGGCATAGAAGAACCAGAAGATTTAATTGCAGATATAGAACAAGCATTAAAAAAAGTAAGGTCTGGTAATGTTGTAGCGACTAGTTAAAGGCATTTAATCAGAACAAAGAACAATACTCAATAAAATAGAATGAAATTAGACATATTAGCTTTTGGTGCTCACCCAGATGATGTAGAACTTGGTGCCGGAGCTACCATAGCCAAGGCCATTGCAAGTGGTAAAAAAGTAGGTATTGTAGATTTAACCCGTGGCGAGCTTGGTACACGAGGCTCCGCAGAAATTAGAGATAGAGAAGCAGCAGCAGCTGGTAAAATTCTAGGAGTTTCGGCAAGAGAGAACTTAGGTTTTGCAGATGGTTTCTTTGTAAATGACAGAGAACATCAATTGCAGATTATAAAGATGGTTCGTAAATACAGACCGGAAATTATTTTGTGTAATGCAATAGATGATCGCCATATTGATCATGGTAAAGGAAGTAAACTAGTTAGTGATGCTTGTTTTTTAAGTGGATTGATTAAGATTGAAACCCAGTTAGAAGGCGAAGAGGCGAATCAAGCACAGTGGAGACCAAAGGTGGTTTACCATTATATTCAATGGAAGAATATTGAACCGGATTTTGTTGTTGATGTTTCAGAATTCATTGAAAAGAAAACGGAAGCTATTTTAGCTTATTCGTCACAGTTTCATGATCCAACAAGTAAGGAGCCAGAAACGCCAATAAGTAGTAAAAACTTTATTGAAAGTGTAAATTACAGAGCCAAGGATTTAGGAAGATTGGTAGGAGTTGAGTATGCTGAAGGATTTACCACAGAACGTTTTGTTGCAGTTAGCAATATAGACGACCTAATTTAAGCTGTTCGTTGATATTTATTTTTAGCCTTGGGTAGGGTAAAGTGAAAAGTACTTCCTTTTCTCAACAGACTTTCTACCCAAATAACTCCATTATTTTTCTCTACCATTTCCTTGCATAGAGATAGTCCTAAGCCCGTGCCTTTTTCATTATTTGTGCCGTAGGTCGTTAAGGTAGAGTTATCTGAAAATATTTTTTCGATGGTATCTTGATTCATACCTATACCGGTATCACGAATAGAGACCTGCCATAAGTCTTTTTTCTCAATAGCGGTAATGGTTACCATACCATTTTCGGGGGTAAATTTTACGGCATTACTGATGAGGTTTCTAATTACAATATCTATTTGGTTAGTATCTGACCACGTCAATGTTTTTGCTTCTAAGTGATTAATAAGACGAATAGATTTGTTCTTTGCCACTTCAGATAACAAGTCAATATTTTCTTTAACAACTGTTTCTAGGGCAACTACTTCAGCTCTAGTAACCGCTCCGTTCATTTGGGTTTGGCCCCATGTTAAAAGATTGTTGAGCGTAAAAGAGATATGGTCTATATCATTAGAAAGTTTGGGCATGAAACCCATAAACTCATTTTGCTCTATTTCACCATCTTTAAATAGTTTTAAAAGCCCTTGGAAAGCAGCTATTGGTCCACGAAGGTCATGGCCAATAATTGAAAATAATTTGTCTTTTGTCCGGTTTATTTCATGCAGTTCAAGTTCGTTTATCTTTAAATCTGCTTGTTTTTTCTGGAGTTCGGAATTCAATTTCTTTTGTACTTTCTCACTTCTGAATACTAAAAGGGTAACAATAATAAAAATTATGAGTATTCCCAAAGCTACATTTACATAAGCTCTTTGTGTATCTAGTTGTTTAGTGTTTTCTTTAATAAGGTCTATTTTCTGTTTTTCATGCTCCATTTTGGTTTTTAGCATGGTTAGACTCTTTTTGTTTTCATTTCTATATAAAGTATCGGATAATGATTGATATATCTCATGGTACTTTAAAGCTTCTGTATAATCTTCTTTGTTCTTGTTTATTTGATACAATGTTTTAGCGCATTGCTTAGAGCCCTCCATGTCTTTTATTCTATCTGAAATAGCATAAGCGTTTAATGCATATAATTCGGACATGGCGTCATTGCCTAGACCTAAATAGGCTTGAGACATACCATTGAGCAATTCAATTTCACCACGATCATCCTGAATTTTTTCATGGAGCATTTCACTTTGTCTATACCAGTAGAGCGCCCATTCAAATTTGTTGTCTTTTAAATAGATTTTAGCTTTAGTAGCATAAGCGTAGGCAAGCCATTCCATTTTCTTGGTTTTTTCAAAAATGGCTATGCTGGTATTAGCATTGTACATGGCATGCTCTAAATCTCCAGTGTCTGCATAAATAGAGGCTATGTTGCTCATAGTTTCAGCAGAGATGGATTCATTCCCTAAGTCTTCGTTTATTTTTTTTACTTTTTTATAGAATTCTAAGGCTTGAACGAAATCATTTTGCGATGCATATAGGTTAGCAACATTTTCATTAAATATAGATAGCATGAATTTATCATCGTTTTCATTTGCGATATCTATACCTTCTAAATAGTAAATCAATGATTTTGCGTAATCTCCTGTATAAGCAAATTCAGAGGCAAGTTTATTTTGTGCCCGTAACCTTAATGCTATATCTTTTGATACGATACTCATGGAAAGAGCATTTTTGAAGTAAAGCATACTTTTGGTATGATTTCCCTGATCTGAATAGTAATTACCTAATCCTAAAAGAGCATAGCTTTCTCCTTTTTTGTAATTGGAGGATTTACTGTAATCTAAAGCAAGTTGTGAGAGCAATAAAAGGCTATCTGTATTGAAAAACCTTAACTCATCACCCAAATTGTTTAGTAGATTAATATGGGTGGTGTCTTTAATAGAAAAATTAGGGGAGCTTCTTAATTCCTTAATGAGTGTTTGCAAGCTATCCTTAGCATCTTGTTGCGCACTTATATTTGTTGTAGACAATACAAGTAAGCCAAAAAGCAAAATAGCTAATTTGGACATTAGGTTAGAGGTCAAAGAATGGATTTTGACAAAAAGCATTTCTAAAATTAATTATTCATCTAATGTATCTACATACTGTTGATATCTCTAAAAATTGTTGTGAAACGCTAAAAATTGTGTGTTTTAGCGAGAGTAACTTGCATTTTATCGATGTTTTTCAATTTTTTATTGATGTTTATACATTCACTGTCAAGCTGTTCTAGTAAAGAATATAGGTGTGGTATGAAAATAACCGAAGTTTTATTTTGAAAGATTACATGAAAAAAAGTATCTTTGCCACCGCTTACAAATGGTGGTTGTAGCTCAGCTGGTTAGAGCGCTTGATTGTGGTTCAAGAGGTCGCCGGTTCGAAACCGGTCTTCCACCCCGAAATAAAAAGCCTTGTCAATTTTGACAAGGCTTTTTTGGTTTTATATATGACCTCAAAAAAGGACATAAAAAAACCTGCGTTTAGGGCAGGTTTTTTAATTACTGGTACAATTTTTATTCAGCAGCTTTATCTACCACTAAACGTTTGTTTCTATTGGCTACTTCCCAAGCTGTGTAAAAGACTAAACGTGTACGATTTTCAAGAAGATCGTAGTTAATCTTGTCCGGCGTATCTCCTGGTTTATGATAATCTGCGTGAGTTCCGTTAAAATAGAAAATAATTGGAATGTTGTTCTTTGCAAAATTGTAATGGTCACTTCTATAATAGAAACGATTAGGGTCGTTCTCGTCGTTATAAGTGTAATCCAACTCAATATTAGTGTACTTGTCGTTAACCTCTTCAGAAAGCTCGTGTAGGTCTGTACTGAGCTTATCAGAGCCAATTAGGTAGATGTAGTTGCGGTCACCATCACGTTCTGGGTCAATACGGCCGATCATATCAATATTAAGATTGGCAACTGTGTTTTCTAGGGGATATATTGGATCTATATCTGTATAGTACTGAGAGCCTAATAGTCCTTTTTCCTCACCTGTAACATGTAGAAAAACAATTGATCGTTTTGGACCCTGTCCAGCATCCGCAGCCTTTTTAAAAGCTTGTGCAATTTCTAAAAGAGCAACTGTACCAGAACCATCGTCATCCGCACCATTGTTAATTTCTCCATTGGCAGTAATACCAATGTGGTCCAAGTGAGATGAAATCACTAAGTACTCGTTAGGCTTTTCGGAACCTTTTAGTATGGCAACTACATTTTCGGACTCAATATCGCCATTTTCGCTTTTGACATTAACAATCAGTTTCTTCGCTAAATTTTTTGGTTTGTTATCGGATACAATACTTGGTAAAATAGCCTTAGCCAATTTTGCATCGATTAAAAAGTTAAAAAACTCATCTGAATCGTCTTTAGCTAATTCCATTCTGCCACTTTCGTTGGTCTTCATCCATTCAAACCTACTTTTAAAGCGCGCAAAGTTAGTTTCGTCATAATAAAGAATGCCTTTAGCTCCTTTAGAGGTAGCTAGCTCTAAACGCTTGCCTAAAGATTCTGACATGTTACTCCAGATAGACTTTTCGGAAGACCCGGACAAAGATAGTTTCCGTTAGCAGCAATTGGCTCACCAGATTTAACTAAGATTACTTTATCCTTAACGTCAATATCTTTGTAGTCAGAATAATCACCTTCTTCAATACCATAACCAACGTAAATGATATTATCAAAAGTTCCTTCTGCTTTAGAAAAAGTAAGGAAATCTTCTCCTAACGGGTACTCTTTGCCATCAATAGAAAGAGAACCTACGGGTAATTGGCTAACTTGAAGTGGTACTGTTTGAAAATAGTTTCCGTCTGCTTGTGCAGCAGGAATTCCCATTTTTTCGTATTGGGCTTTTAAATATTCTACAGCCTTTTTTTGATAAGGTTTCCCGGTTTCCCTTCCTTCGTATTCATCGGAAGCGTAGGTGTAAAGATGTTCTTTAAGTTCACTTTCGGTAATAGTTTCTGCGAAAGGTTCAGGGGTACTGGTGGGTTTAGCAACTGCGTTTTTATCGCCATCAGAAACAGTTGTTTGTGATGAGTTGCAGGCCATAGCCAATCCTATGGCAAGGATAATGAGTTTTTTCATGTTGTATGAGTTATGCTTTCAAAAGTTCCCAAAATTAACGAAAACAAATAGAACAGGTCTGCTGGCTGGGCAATAATTATGTGTGTTGATTTATTACTTTTTTAGTTAACTTGCCTGAGGTTTTACCAAATCCAGATGTACTTATTGATATGAGAATTTTAAAACTACTAATTGCCTGTGGCTTAGCAGGAACCATTAACCTTTCCTGTAATCAAATTAAAAAAGAAAAAATGACCGAATTCGCTTCCGAGCTACCAAAAGCAAAATTTGAGAAGAATATTAATCCTGAAGATTTTACTACAAATATAAAAGGAGATTCGGTAAAGTTCTTTGTTCTGACCAATGCAAATGGAATGGAAGTTACTTTTACGAACTACGGACAACGTTTAGTTTCGTTATATGCTCCTGATAAGGATGGTAGTTTTAAAGATGTAGTGCTAGGTTTTAATAATTTGGAAAATTATAGGTCGAAAAAAAACTTTTATGGTGCTACAATTGGCAGATATGGAAATCGTATAGCTAAAGGAAAGTTCTCTTTAGATGGTAAAACATATGATTTAGCCATTAATAATAATGAAAACCACCTGCACGGAGGAGAAGTAGGATTTGAAAGTGTAGTTTGGAAAGTTGTGGAGCAGTCTAAAAACGCAATTAGCTTTAGCCGTACATCTCCTGATATGGAGGAAGGTTACCCGGGTAATTTAGATGTTAGGGTTAGTTATGTTCTTACGAATGATAATGAATTGCAAATAAGCTACGAAGCAAAAACGGATAAACCCACGTATGTAAACCTTACCAATCATTCGTTCTTTAACCTTAAAGGAGAAGGGGAGGGAACAGTAAATGATCATATTGCACTATTGAATGCAGATAAGTTTACACCGGTGGACAATGGTTTGATTCCAACAGGAGAATTGAGGGATGTGGCAGGGACCCCTTTTGATTTTAGAACACCAAAACTTATTGGAAAGGATATTGAGGCTAATTATGACCAAATTAAGCTGGGTAATGGTTACGATCATAATTATGTTTTAAACGAAGTGCCTAAGAACCGCGAGGGCTTAACGTTTGCAGCTAAGGTTTTAGAGCCTACTAGTGGTCGTACGTTAGAAGTTTATACTTCTGAACCTGAGTCCAGTTTTATACAGGTAATTTTTTAGATGGCTCTGATATTGGTAAAAGCGGTAATCCTTATCTCCGTAGAGGTTCCTTTTGCTTAGAGACACAACATTTTCCAGATTCGCCTAATCATCCTGAATTTCCTAGTACACAATTAAACCCGGGAGAAACATATACGTCATATTGTACCTATAAATTTGGTGTTACTAAGAACTAAATACCGCTTTAATTAGACTTTTTATGTTGAGCAGCAAATCGTGACGGAATCACACCTTTTAATTTTTTAAACTGTCTGTTGAAGTTAGAAATCGATGAAAATCCGGATTGTTCTGAAATTTCTAGAATAGAATTTTGGTCGTCTGCTCTATTTAATAATTGACACGCATGCTCTATACGAAGCTCTATCAAGAATTGAAAAAAAGTCTTATTGGTATGCTGTTTGAAAAATTTACAAAAGGCATTGGGTGTCATATGTACTTTGCTTGATACGGTATCTAAATTAATTTCATTCTGAAAATGAGTCACCACGTAATCAAAAATGGTTTGCATACGTTCTCCTTGGGAACTCCCCATTTTCTTTGAAGACACAAAGTTTGTCAAGGTCTTTTTATCTGCATAACACAGGTTTTTTAGTAAATTGAAAAAGCAAATGAAACGCTCCAGTTTTTGCAAATTTGGAAGCTGTTTCATAGCATTTTGAATATCTTTCGTATCACCTAAAACCTGAAAACCTTCTTTTGAAACATTAAAAAGGGGGTGCAACTCCTCCAAGTCTGGTAATTCAAAAAATGATTCGCCAAAAGTAGTTTCCGTAAAGAATAATGAAATTCTATGGGCTATTTCATCTGTACTATCATTTTTGAATAAATGCGGGCTATGAGGACCAATCACAAAAAAGTCGCCATCTTCAAATGGATGAATGCTATCGCCAACAATCAATTTTCCCTTCGCCTTTACAATTAAAGTCAGTTGAATTTCTGCATGCTGATGCAGTTTATCATAGAAAACCATCTCCCGGTCTACCTGAACTATTAGATTTTGGTGCAGCGGTTTTGGAATTTGAAAAGGATGTACTTTCATTTTATAAATTAAGCGTATTTAAGTCAAGTAGTTGATATATTGGTTTAATGATGGATAATATAGTATATAATTTTGATAATATGCTCTAATTAGTACTGACTATCTTCTACTAATTTTGTGTGTGTAATTAAAAATTGACCAGATGAAATTTGAATGGAAAGGCGTTATGCCAGCGGTGACTACAAAATTTAATGAAGATGATACGCTTGATCTAAAGATGTTCCGTACCAATATAGAAGCTCAAGTAGAAGCTGGGGTTCACGGAATTGTTTTAGGGGTTCTCTTGGTGAGGCAAGTACTTTAACTGCAGATGAAAAAAAGGTACTTATAAAAGAAACAGTTCAGATAGTTGAAGGTAAGATTCCTGTTATAATGACCATTGCAGAGCAGGCAACTAAAGTAGCGCTTCAAGCGATTAAAGATGCCGAAGAAAGCGGTGCAGACGGACTTATGATTCTTCCTCCTATGCGTTATAAGTCTACGGATAATGAAACTGTTCAATATTTTAAAGAATTAGCTAGTAGTACTGAGCTTCCTATTATGATTTACAACAACCCTGTAGATTATAAGATTGAAGTAACGGTGAGTATGTTTAAAGAACTAATTGAATTAAAAAATATCACAGCGGTAAAAGAGTCAACAAGGGATATCATTAATATTGGACGTTTACGTAATGAATTTGGTTCTGATTTAAGCATTTTGACTGGAGTAGATCCTTTGGCATTAGAAAGTCTCTTTATGGGTGCCGATGGTTGGGTGGCAGGTCTTGTTTGTGCTTTTCCAGCAGAAACCGTTGCTATTTATGAACTGGCTAAAGCTGGTTATGCAAAGGAAGCTACTGAAATTTACAGATGGTTCTTACCATTATTGGAGCTAGATATAAGTCCGCAATTGGTTCAGAATATTAAGTTGGCAGAAGTTGCTACGGGTATTGGTACCGAAATAGTTAGAAAACCAAGACTTCCATTACAAGGAGAAGAACGAGATAGAGTTTTGAAAGTAATTCAGGACGGACTTAAAAGTAGGCCTAAATTACCCGATTATAAAAATTTGAAAGTACTAAACAAGCAGTTGGCCTAATACCGTAATCTCATTAAAATTGAGAAGGAATTATTTTCAATTACGTGTATAATAAACGCTTATTGAAGTTGTTTGGTGAGTAAAAGTCTTTCTAGTAAATTCTTGGTGCTTAACCCCAAATATAGTAGCTTCATGCCTATTTTAAAGAGCAGAAATACCATACTATGATTACAGGAAAAAACTATATTGGAAATGAGCTTTCATCTATTGGAAGTGATACATATAAAACCTTTGACCCAAAACTTAATTTGGAAACGGAGTGGACTTTTTATGAGGCCACAAAGGAAGAAATAGATAAGGCTGTGGGTAAAGCCCATGAAGCTTTTCAGACTTATAAAAAGTTTTCAGGTGCTAAGAAAGCAGAATTTTTAGAAGCTATAGCCGAAGAAATTGAGGCGCTAGGTGATGAATTAATTCAGGCATATTGTAAAGAGTCTGGATTGCCAGAAGGCAGAGCTGTTGGCGAGCGTGGCCGTACTATGGGGCAGTTGCGGGCTTTTGCTCAATTGCTAAAAGAAGGCTCATGGGTAGAGGCTACGATAGATACGGCCCAACCGGATAGACAGCCAATGGCTAAAACAGATTTACGTAAAATGTTGCTTCCTATTGGCCCTATAGCTGTTTTTGGTTCAAGTAATTTTCCCTTTGCATTTTCTACTGCTGGTGGTGATACAGCTAGTGCTTTGGCTTCCGGTTGTTCGGTAATTGTAAAAAGTCACCCTATGCATGCTGGTACTGGGGAACTGGTTTCTTCGGCAGTAATTAAAGCGGCGGAACGCACGGGTATGCCAGACGGTATTTTCTCTAATTTGAATAGTAGCGGTATAGAAGTAGGGCAACAATTGGTGCTTCATCCTAAAGTTAAAGGAGTAGGGTTCACCGGTAGTATCAAAGGTGGTACGGCTCTTTATAAATTGGCAAACGAACGAAAAGAACCTATTCCGGTTTTTGCCGAGATGGGTAGCATAAACCCTGTGGTAGTTTTACCTTCCGCTTTGCGTGATAAAGGTTTGGATTGGGCTAAACAATATGCCAGTTCAGTTATGATGGGTGCTGGTCAATTCTGTACTAACCCAGGATTAATTTTGGGTATAAAAAGTACATCGCTAGATGTCTTCATAAACGCTTTAGGTGAGGAAATAGATAAATTGGAACCTTCTTGTATGTTGCATCCAAACATTTATAACAACTACGAAAAAGGTAAAAAAGAGCTTTCAGGTCAAGGTGGTGCTGATGTTGTTGCGGAATATGAAAAGGCAGTAGCGCCAAATTATGCAAAACAAAAAGTGCTTACCGTTAATGGGGCTAATTTTTTAAAGAACCCTAAACTACACCAAGAAGTATTCGGACCATTTTCTATTGTGGTAAGATGTGCCGATGCAAAAGAGATGACAGAAGTTTTGAACCGTTTGGAAGGGCAATTAACAGGTACAGTTCTTGGAAACCCTGACGAATTAAAAACATACAGTTCAGCAGTAGACGCTTTACAAGGAAGAGTTGGAAGATTAATTTTTAACGGTGTTCCTACCGGAGTAGAAGTTTGTCCTTCCATGCAACATGGCGGACCTTTTCCTGCCAGTACAGATAGCCGTTTTACTTCGGTTGGAGTATCTGCTGTGAAGCGTTGGGTTAGACCTGTTTCTTTTCAGAATTGGCCACAAGAACTACTTCCTGAAGAATTGCAAAATGGGAATCCGCTGGCGATAATGCGAATTGTTGACAGTGTGCATACCAATAAAAAAATTGAGTAAGATTAGAACATGTAGCACTATTTGAACTATGGCGACGAGTATTTTCACCTGTATTGATGCCCACACCTGTGGAAACCCGGTAAGGGTAGTAGCTAAGGGAGGACCTGAACTTACAGGAACATCCATGAGTGAAAAACGTCAGCATTTTCTTAAAGAATACGATTGGATTCGTAAAGGATTAATGTTCGAGCCTCGTGGTCATGATATGATGAGTGGTAGCATTTTTTATCCGCCAGCAAATCCTGAAAATGATTTTGGTATTCTTTTTATAGAAACCAGTGGGTGTCTGCCTATGTGTGGTCACGGTACTATTGGAGCGATAACTATAGGTATTGAAGAAGGGTTGCTAAAACCGAAAAAGGCGGGTAAAATACGAATGGAAACGCCAGCCGGTCTGGTGAAAATCAGCTATCAGCAAACAGGTGAAAAGGTAGATTGGGTAAAGTTGACGAATGTAAAATCATATTTGGCCGCTACGGATTTAACGATTGAAAGTTCTGATTTAGGTGAATTGGTATTTGATGTTTCTTATGGCGGTAATTTTTATGCCATAATAGACCCACAGTCAAATTTTTCAGGTATTCAAGATTTTTCTGCAGGAAAGTTGGTTCAGTTGAGTCAAGAAATCCGTGATAAAATAAATTTAAAATATCCCAATGCATTCGTCCACCCGGAGGATGAAACCATTAATAGCGTAAGTCATATTTTGTGGACAGGAGATACTATTTCTCCCGAAGCAACCGCTCGTAATGCTGTTTTTTATGGAGATAAGGCAATAGATAGATCGCCGTGCGGCACGGGAACTTCTGCGAGAATGGCACAATGGTATGCCAAAGGAAAACTGAAAATAGGAGAGGAGTTCATTCACGAAAGCTTCATAGGATCAAAATTTATAGGTAGGGTAGAAGAAGAAACTCTTTTAGATGGCAAGAAAGCTATTTACCCTAGCATTCAAGGTTGGGCCAGAATATACGGTCATAATACCATTACCATTGATGATGACGACCCTTATGCACATGGCTTTCAGGTTATATAATACAGAGACAAGAATTGAGTAAAAAAATAATCATAGTAGGAGGAGGAATTGTGGGACTTAGTGCTGCATATTTTCTTAGTAAGGAGGGTCATGATGTTACCGTTATAGATAAATCTGATATTACATCTGGAGCTTCGTTTGTAAATGCAGGTTACATTACGCCTAGTCACATTATTCCACTGGCATCGCCTTGGCATGATTGCCAAGGGTATTAAGATGATGTTTAATTCTGCTAGTCCTTTTTATATGAAACCTAGATGGGATACTGAGTTTTTTAAATGGTCATGGTATTTTCATAAATCATCTACCAAAGAAAAAGTGGCTAAAGCTATTCCCGTTATTAAAGACATTAATGTTCTGAGTAGAGAACTTTTTGGTGATATAAAAGCTTCGGGTGATTTAGGTGATTTTCAATTGGAGCGTAAAGGGTTGTTGATGCTTTATAAAACCCAAGAAGCTTATCTTCATGAGAAAGATGTGGCAAATAAAGCCAGTTTTCTGGGCCTTGAAGTACAGGAACTAGATCAGAAACAATTGGCAAAGCTAGAACCGGAGGTCGCTATAGATGCAAAAGGAGCTATTCACTATGAATGTGATGCACACTCTACGCCAACTCAGTTTATGCCTAAAATAGTAGCTTATCTAAAAAGCGCAGGAGTTAAGATTAGAACGAATGAAGAAGTGCTGGATTTAGAAGCAAAAGGAAATCGGATTCAGGAGATTAAAACTTCCAAAACTAATTATACTGCAGATGAAGTAATACTTGCAGCCGGCTCATGGAGTGGACAAATTGCTAAAAAAATTAAGATGGATTTGCCTCTGCAAGGAGGTAAAGGCTATAGTATAAATGTTGCAAGGCCAACAGGAATAACCATTCCTGCTATTCTTATGGAGTCTAAAATGGCAGTTACGCCAATGGATGGTTTTACACGGTTTGCCGGTACTATGGAGTTTTCCGGCAACAATGATTTTGTTAGAAAAGAACGGGTTATGGCTATTGCCAACGGAGCAAAAAACTTTTATCCTACCGTAGATATAAACGCAAATGAAATTGCGAGTGTAAAAACCGGTTTACGACCAGTTTCGCCAGACGGACTTCCTTATATTGGGCGGTCTTCCAAATGGTCTAATTTGACTTTCGCAACCGGGCATGCTATGATGGGATGGAGTTTAGGACCAGCTACTGGTAAATTGGTTTCCGAAATAATAGACGAGAGAAAAGTATCCATGAATATCGATGCCTTTTCTCCCGATAGAAGGTTTTAGAAGATTATTTCCTTTCTATAAGATCCCAAAGGTTGCCGTATAAGTCTTTAAATACTACTACGGTTCCGTATGGTTCTTCGCGAGGGTCTTCATTAAATTCTACACCTTGGTCTTTCATTTTTTTATAATCTCGCCAAAAATCATCGGTGTGTAGAAATAGAAAAACACGACCACCAGTTTGGTTTCCTATAGCTTTTCGCTGTTCATCATTCGTAGCTTCAGCTAGTAAAAGCGATAATCCGTTTAGACTAGGAGGAGATACCGTAACCCACCTTTTATTATCATCTAATTGAATGTTGTCTACCAATTTAAAGCCTAACTTTCTAGAGTAGAAAGCAATGGCTTCATCATAATCTTTAACTACCAGGGTTACTTGTGCTATAGCTTGATTCATATAAAATCTTTAAATTTTACTTGCTTAATATCTGCCCATTCCTCTTTTAGGATTCCGTAACAGCATGAACTTCTTCTAAAATCACTTTTTGTGATGACATTTTTTCTGAGGATTCCCTCTAAACTTGCGCCTAATTTTTCTACGGCTTTTCTAGACCGTATGTTGCGCTCATCAATTCGGAATTCAACTTTCTCAAAACCCATCTTTTCAAATGCATAGCTTAGCATTAAAAATTTCATTTGATGGTTAAAACCCGTGCCACGGGTGGCTTGAGAAATCCATGTCCAGCCAATATGTAATACCATGTTCTTTTGATCAATATTACCAAAACGAGTGCTTCCTACACATTCATTGGTCGTCCTATTATAAATAGTGAAAGGAATAGATTTTTCTTGCTTTGCTTCAGTTAAAGCCGTCTCTATATAGTTCTCTAATTTATCAATTGTAGAAACATCATTAGAACCATATTGATAGAGGTCTACTTGTTGGGCAATCGGCCAGAGTTCTTTGGTATGTTCTTTTTTTAAAGGAACGAGCTTCACCAATTCATTTTCTAAAATAAACGCTGTGTTCATTATACCAGGTTTTGGATGAGTTCTTTTTTTATTTCGTGACCGCCTTCAAAGAAAATTTGTTCTGCTTTTCCTCCAAACAGATGTTCTATTTTTTTTGATTCGGTTTCCCGTCTCTCTTTAGTTATATACTCATCCGTGTCCCCAACCAATGTAGTCACTTTAGTGTTGTTGTCTTTTAAGAAATCAAAGTCAGATACTTTTAATTCATTGGGAATACCTCCAGCATAAAGCACTAATTGGTTGCACTTAATCTTTCTTTGAGCCACCCATCTTGTGGCAATCGAAACTCCTTGTGAGTACCCAAGAACTATAAAATTACACTTTTCCGGAAACTTTTGTGCGGCATACACAGCATCTAGATAGGCCAAAACATTTTGTGTTTCTTGTTCTGTAGCTTCTTTGGTAAGCCAACTGGCTCCAACGCGCCTATACGAATTGTTTAAATAATATTTTGATGGTGCTTGAGGTGCAATAATATAGTTTTCTTCAGGCGGCAGTTCATCAAAATATCTCAAGAAATATCGACTTAAATAGCCAATGCCATGCAGTACAATCCAAACGTTTTTAGTTTGACTTGTGAGCGGGTTTAAGGTAGCATAGCTATTTGTAGTGGTGTAAGACACCGTATTTTCAGAATAATTCATAGAACAAAAATCTCTATAAAAGTAATGGCTTTTATTGATGACGTAATGCTTAATTTTGAAAAAAATAGTAGATATGGACGCCTACAAGGAAAAAATACTGAAGGTTTGCAATGAATCTTCAAAAAACACATTGATGGAGACCCTACAAATTGAATATGTGGATGTGGGTGAAGATTTTTTGGTCGGAAAGATGCCGGTAAACTCACGAGTTCACCAACCAGATGGAGTTTTACACGGTGGAGCAATGGTTGCCTTAGCGGAAAGTATAGGTAGTATGGCGTCATATATTTTTCTTGATGCACAGCAATTTTCCATACGTGGTATTGAAATTTCAGCCAACCATGTTAAAGGTGTTCGTGATGGCGATGTGTTTGCAAAAGCTACTATTTTGCATAAAGGAAGAACTACCCAGCTGTGGGAAATTAAAATTACCAATGAAGAAGGTAAACTGGTCTCGTTCTGTAAATTGACCACAATAGCTTTACCAAAGAAAAAATAATGCCCTTGGATTTTTTTCAAAAAATTGAATCTCACCTAGAGAATAAATTACCTTTTGTAGCTTATCGTAAACCTAATGAGGAAGGCGTTACTGCCATTTTTCAGGAAGATGAAGAGTTGCATCACCTTAATGACTATTCAGAAACAGGATTTGTTTTTGCTCCGTTTGATTCAGATAGAGCTGCCGTACTTTTGAAATTGGACGAAATTGTTAGTCTTGCTCATTTCCCAGAAGAAGCTAATGCGCCATCACAAGACATTGAGATAGGAATAGACACAAAACAGAAGGATTTTCATCTGGAGTTGGTAAAGAAAGGTATTGCCGAAATCAAGGCGGGAAGTTTTGATAAAGTAGTGCTTTCAAGAGGTATACAGCTTAAAACAGATGCTTCTCCTTTAGTTTTATTCCAGACCCTCTTGCATGAATATAAGACTGCATTTTGTTATTTGTGGTATCATCCAAAGGTAGGGATGTGGCTTGGGGCAACTCCCGAAATTCTATTGACCATGCACAATAGAAAACTTACGACAATGTCTTTAGCAGGCACTCAAAATTACGGTAATGATGAAGACCCTACATGGGGCAACAAAGAGCTGGAAGAACAACAATTGGTAACGAATTACATTCTTAAAGCTTTGGATGGTAAGGTTTCGGACATTGAAAGAATGCCAACGGAAACTGTTAGAGCCGGCTCATTAATGCATCTTAGAACCAAAATATCAGGTAACGCAAAACAAGAAAAACTTGGAGAGGTTGTAAAAGCACTTCATCCAACACCTGCCGTTTGCGGTATGCCCAAAGAGAAAACAAAGGCATTTATTCTAAAGGAAGAGAATTATGACCGTGAGTTTTATACCGGTTTTTTAGGCGAATTGAATTTTAAGACGGAAAGGAACAGAAATAATCGCCCAAGGAATACGGAGAATAATGTGTACCGTTCTATTTCTAAAAACACCACGCTTTTTGTGAATTTGCGCTGTATGCAATTAAAGGAAGATAATCTGCAGATTTATGTTGGTGGGGGAATTACTAAAGATTCAGACCCTGAAAAAGAGTGGAACGAGACGGTCGCTAAGAGTAAGACTATGCTAAAGGTGATAATGGCAACAGAGTAATTTAAACAAGATTGGTTTAAGAAATACAACCGTTGTATTTTTGTAACTCATGAGATACTCTAGCATACCCTCCGCCCAATTAATAGTGCAACACTGCAAGGCGAAAAAGATAAAAAATATAGTGATTTCCCACAGGGTCGCGAAATGCACCTCTGACGATTGATTTTAGTGAAGACCCTTATTTTAATTGTTTTAGCATTGTAGATGAACGCAGTGCTGCTTTTTTCGCATTGGGTATAGCACAGCAATTACATGAGCCCGTTGCCGTGGTATGTACTTCAGGAAGTGCTTTATTGAATTATTATCCCGCGGTGGCAGAAGCATTTTACAGTGGTATTCCGCTAGTTGTAATTTCTGCAGATCGGCCAGTTTATAAAATTGATGTTGGCGACGGGCAGACTATAAGACAGGATAATGTTTTTGATAGGCATATTGGTTATTCGGCTAATTTAAAACAGGATGTTTCTCACGCTGTAAAAAGAGTAGAGAAATATAAGCCTGAGTGGTTATCCGAGGAAAATAAAGATGCTGCACAGCAAGAAATACAAGATTATAATGATAGTGAACTGAATACCGCACTTAACGTGGCATTGCAGATTAAGTTACCGGTACATATAAATGTTCCTTTTGAAGAACCCCTTTATGACACCACTACGGAACCTTCTGTAAAAGCGCTTATTGTTCCTGTAAGAGATAAAGAAGCACTAGATATTTCAGATTTACAGAACTATGTCAATATTTGGAATGCTTCCTCAAAAAAGATAGTATTAGTGGGGGTAAACCCGCCTAATGAAGTAGAACAAAAATTCTTAGATCAACTGGCAACAGACCCATCTGTGATAGTTTTAACGGAAACTACATCTAACCTTCATCATCCAAATTTCTTTACGAGTATAGATAGTATTATTGCGCCCATTGAGAAAAGTGAGGAATCTAGTATATTGTTTCAAAAGTTAAGACCTCAAGTGTTATTGACCTTTGGAGGCCTTATTGTATCAAAAAAAATAAAGGCATTTTTACGGGAGTACAAACCAGAGCATCATTGGCATATTGATGAGCTTAAGGCATTCAACACTTTCTTTTCATTAACACATCACTTTAGGACTGGCGTAAACAGCTTTTTTGCTGATTTCATGAATCAAATAGAACCTCAAAGCAGTGATTATTTTAATTATTGGAATAAAATTCGATTACAATATGAAATAAAACGAGAGGATTATATGAAGCAAATTCCGTTCTCGGATATGTTAGCTTTTTATAATATATTGAAATCAATTCCTGAAAATCACCACGTGCAACTGGCTAATAGTTCTACGGTGCGTTATGCTCAACTATTTAATTTAGACCCTAGTTTAGAAATTTTTTGTAATAGAGGAACTAGTGGTATTGACGGGAGTACATCTACTGCAGTTGGATCTGCATTTTATGCTAAAACTCCTACGTTATTAATTACGGGCGACATCAGTTTTTTCTACGATAGCAATGGTCTTTGGAACAATTATATCCGTCCAGATTTTAGAATAATTATTATAAATAATGATGGCGGAGGCATTTTTAGAATCTTACCAGGTCAGGAAGAAACTGAAAATTTCGCTACTTTTTTTGAAACTGCTCATGAGAAAAATGTTGAACACTTAAGTGCTCAATTTGGCTTTGAATATATGTTAGTAAATGGGGTAACTAGTCTGAATGACAGGCTCAAAGATTTTTACAAAAAATCCGACAAACCAAAAATTTTGGAGGTCCATACACCAAGATTTATAAACAACAAAATTTTGCTCGGTTATTTTGATTTTATATCTTCGAGGGAATTAACATAAACCATTAACATTTTCAACACTAACTATTATGAGTAAAAGAGACGATTTGATTGTAAAGTATGCTGCAGACATTAAGGACAAATTTGGAGAAGCTCCAGATATGGATCTTCTGACAAAAGTAACTGTGGGCCTAGGTCCAGCAATCTACAATATCGATGCTTCTAAAGTTTCAGGTTCTGATGATAAAGAGCTAGAAACCGTGAAGAAAAATTATTTAATGAAAAAGTTGGGTATGTCTGACGACCCAAAATTAATGGAGGCTGTGAAGTCTGTAGTAGAAAAGTATGGTTCTTCTAACAGAAACAAGCATAGAGCAGTAATCTATTATATGCTTTGTAAGCACTTCAAAAAAGCTGCTGTTTATAACAAGTAAGATTTTCAAAATGTAATTTAGACCGTTTGCTTTATAGCAGACGGTTTTTTTATACCCAAATTTTAAAGTTACTTTTGTAGTATGATTGAACTGGGAAATTATAACGAGTTAGAAGTACTTAGAGATACTAGTGTTGGGCTCTTTTTAGGGAGTAATACAGGTACAGAAATTCTATTGCCAAATAAGTATGTGCCAAAGGTTATTGATATTGGCGATATGATAAAGGTTTTCTGTTACTTAGATCACGAGGAAAGGCCTGTAGCCACTACGTTAACCCCTCATGTTATTAGAAATAAATTCGGATTTTTACAAGTTGCAGAAGTAAACAAAATTGGGGCTTTTTTAGACTGGGGTCTTGAGAAACATTTACTTGTTCCGTTCAGTGAGCAAAGAGACAAGATGAAAGAAGGGCAGTGGTACGTGGTACGCTGTTATATGGACGAAGTTTCTTTTAGGCTGGTTGGGTCAAATAAATTAGATAAGTTTATAAGTAATGATGAACTTACGGTTCGTGAACGTGAAGAAGTAGAATTACTTTTTACACGCTTAACAGATCTAGGTTGGGAAGTCATAATAAATGATGAACACAAAGGATTGGTGTATTCTAATGAAATCTACAAACATGTAGCCGTTGGTGATAGAACCAAGGGGTACATTAAGAATATTCGTCCAGATAATAAGTTAGATGTTTCATTGCAGCCCATTGGCGAGAAATTACTTGAACCGGCTGCAGAAGCAATATATAAAAAGTTAATGGCCCATGGTGGGTACTTGGCACTTCACGATAAATCCGATCCTGCACTTATTAAGCAAGAGCTGCAAATGAGTAAAAAAACCTTTAAGAAAGGTGTGGGTACACTGTATAAAGAAAGAAAAATTGAGATTAAGGATGATGGCTTACATGCTATCTAATTAAAAGCGAGGCTCTTTTGGAAATGCAATAGTAGATTAATCGATGAACGGAATGTTTTTAACATCGTAAATATTAATCTATACCACAGAATATGGTAATTTTGCAACATTCCGGGAGTGCATTTCATCGATCTTTCGGTATTTTGGTTAACTTTAACAGTGTAACCTCGAAAAAATAATTATATGCCATTTATAGAAGAAAGCGACTTACTAGAGTTGCACAAAGATATAGACAAGGCGCAAATTATAAATGAACGTCTTCTTGATCAGATAAAGTTCAAGAATAAGGAACTTAGAAAGAAAAAGTTCAACGTAATTTGCTTGCTGGTGTAACGGCTTTGTTTCTTATTGGCGGTCTAACTGTTTTTTCTTTTACAGCGGGAAGAAGTGTTTCTAACAATTTTGAAAGTCCTAGTAATTTATTGGTTTCTATAGATAGCTTAGATGCTATTAAATCTAGAATAGACAATTTAAAGCAACAGAACGAAGAGTTAAGTTTGGTGCGAGAATTTTATTTGGCTAAAGAATTTTTAGAGAAAGAAAAAATTTATTCAGTACAGATAAAGTCATTTGTAGATAACAATATGACACTTGCTTCTGAAGCGCTTACCAACACCATTTTTGTAAAAACCAATCCATTTTATTCATATTCATTAGGCAATTTCGAAACTTTGGAAGAAGCTCAGAAATTTCGCGAACAATTAGTAGACCTTGGTTTTCAAGATGCTTTTGTTGCATCCTATAAAGAAGGAAAAAGAATTCAGATTGAATCCCCTCAGTAGTTTTGACAAATATTAAAGCTTGGATAAGTGCGGCTAGGTTAAGAACACTACCACTATCCGTTTCAGGAATTGTGGTAGGTACGGCTTTAGCTAATTTATACGGCTTTGAAGATACGGTGGTATTTGTTTTAGCACTGTTTACAACAATTGGTTTTCAAGTGACCTCTAATTTTGCCAATGATTACGGCGATGGAGTAAAAGGTACGGATAACGAAGAAAGAATAGGTCCCGAAAGAGCACTCCAAAGTGGAAGTATTTCAAGACGGGAATTGAAGGAAGGAATAATTTTTTCCATAATTATAGATTTTATTTTAGTCATCGCTCTTGTATATTTTGCATTCGGATTTGATAACATGATGTATCCTATGTTATTTGTAATTCTAGGTGCGGCAAGTATTTGGGCAGCAATAAAATATACAATAGGAGATTCAGCCTACGGTTATAGAGGATTGGGAGATGTATTTGTTTTTCTTTTCTTTGGTTTGTTAGCCGTTATGGGGTCTATGGTTCTTTATACAAAGCAACTTAATGCCATATCAATATTACCAGCGGTAGCCATTGGTTTGTTAAGTGTAGGAGTTTTAAATCTCAATAATTTGAGAGACTATGAATCAGATAAAAAAGTAAATAAAAATACGCTCATTGTTTTTATAGGTTTTCAAAACGGTAAAATTTATCACTACGCATTATTGATAATTGCGTTTCTAAGTATTCTGGTGTTTTCAGTATTGAATTTACAAGGATGGCGAATTTTTTTACCTTTAATTTCCTTTGTACCTATTTTCTTGCACATGAAAAGGGTATACGCAACAAATAAAAATAATGAAATAGATCCTGAGCTGAAGAAGTTAGCGTTAAGTACCTTTCTTTTGTCCGTACTGATGTACATCAGTTGTAATAATTTTTTGTAAATTTAGAATATGAACCTACTAAATAACAACCATTTTGGAACAACCAATTAGAATTCTAATCGTAGAGGATAACGTAATCATTGCCGATGATATGCAATCTATGCTCGAAGAAATAGGGTATGAGATTGTAGACAATGTTATTGTCTATGAGCAAGCTGTAGAAGTTTTAAAAACACAACATGTTGACCTTGTTTTGATTGACATTATTTTAGCTTCCGATAAAACAGGAATTGACTTGGGTAGACATATTCGTGAGAACTATGATATACCTTTCATCTTTGTGACTTCTAACTCAGATAGGGCTACGGTAGAAAATGCTAAAATGGTTAAGCCAAACGGGTATCTAGTAAAGCCTTTTGAGCAACAAGATTTGTATACATCTATTGAAATAGCACTTTCTAATTTCACTAGATCAGATGAGTCTGCCGCTGCAGTTGTAGAGAACCATAAGATGTTCCTATGTCCAATACGGTTTTGAAAGATTCTATTTTTGTTAAAAAGCAACACTTGTATTATCGCATCCAGTTTAGCGATATTCGCTTCATCAAAGCGGATAATGTATATCTGGAAGTAAATACGGTTGATAAGAAATTTTTGGTTCGTTCTCCGTTAAAGGATTATTTAGAAAAACTACCTAAAAATAAGTTCTACAGAGCGCATAAGTCTTACATCGTAAATGTAGATCACATTGATGCTATTAACTCAAAAGACATCATGATAAAAGATACATTAATACCTATTTCAAAAGATTTTAAAGAGTTCATAATCTCGGCAATGAATTCATAGGAAATAAAATTTAAAAGTATTAAAAAGGGGAACATTTATAATGTTCCCCTTTTTTTATTCTCTAAAAGTAGCGTTCACCACAACTTTTGGGGGTTTCACAACATTATTTTCCTTTTTTACCCATAAAACAATAGTTTGGTAATGTATTACAAAGATGATATGTACAAAAGCAAATAAGAATTTTCATTTTCATATAGTGTTCTCGTAAAGGAGCCTACTCTCACAAGATTAGGTTCCTTTTTAATTTAAAGAATTTGGTAATACAACTACATTTTAAAACTATAGAGCAAGTCAGATAAACGGAAGTTGCAAAAAGTAAATACATAAAAGTTCAAACCACAACTAAATGTACTTTCACAACAATGGTGATTGGTTCTTTATATGCATGTGTTATTTTTACATTTGTAAAAACAGCTTAAAATAAGGAGATTAGATGAGTATGCTGCACTTATTTTAAGCGGTTCTTAAAATAGATTATTTTGTTACAGTCCTTTTTTCTAACTTTATAAGTAAATGGACTAAATAACCAATTAAATAGTTTAGCTTAGATAAGACCTTATTTTGATAAAATGTTGTTTTTGTGAGTGTTAAGATAAGAATACTATAGGCTAATAGAGTAACCTAGTATGAACAGGGCAAAATGTTTTTTGATTTTGTTTCATTTAGATATATGAACAACATTTACTATAAAAATACCATTTTTATTTGGGCAATTTTTTTTCTGTCTGTCGTTGCATCGGCGCAAAAAGAAAAAGATAAAGAAGAAAATTTGTTTCAACAGTTTCAGGATTTTGAAACCCCAGATGAAAAACTCACCTTCTTTTTTAATGCTCAAGATTTATATAGGGAAACTTCCACCTATGATTGGTTAGATCTGGTTAATCTTTATCTAAATGCCGCAATAAAAGATGAAGACTCTGCAGAAATAGAACGTTATAAACTTATTCAAGCCCGGATTTATTATGATTTAGGTGATTATGATAAGAGTTTGGCCATTTCCAAAGAACTTTACGCAGAGAAAGAAGATCTAGATATTTATCTAAAGTCTAAGTTATTAGATATAATGGACGACAATTATGGTCAGTTGACCATGTATACGGAGCAAATTGAAATTCGTAAAGAGCAGAGAGAGCTAGGAATAAATGAGAATGTTGCTTTTTACGATATCTATGCGAATTTAGGCATGTACAGAAAGGCAATGGAACATTATATAGATAATGTTAAAAAAACCATTGAAGAGAATGACTTTTATGCCCAAGCAGAATATTACAATAATTTGGGTAACTATTTAAGACTAGATGAGTCTGCACCAACGGCTTTAAGTCACTACAAAAAAGCTAAAGGGTACATAGATGTTTATATGAACCTTATTACAAGAAAAAAATCTGAAGAAGAAATAGAGCAGGCAAATCTTTTAAGAGGAATTATTGAAGGGAATATAGGTAAGTGTCATGTAGACCTGAAGCAGTATAAAGAGGCTATACCACATCTAGAAAGTGCTATTAACACCCTTAAAAAATACAAAACCAAAGATTTATCCTCTGAAATAACAGAAAATAGTTTGGCTATTAGCGAATGTTATCTTCAATTGGAAGATTATGGAAAAGCTACGGATTTTCTGAGTGACAATCTTGAAACAAAAACAACTAAGAACTTGTTGCGTAAGAACAGGCTTTTTGCTTTGTATTATGATAGGACTGAAGATTACAAGAATGCTTCAATTTATCTAAAGAAAAATATTCGTGTAAGAGATTCTGTTTTGGATAATCAATCAGAATTGAGAAAACAGCAGTTAGCCACCGTAATGGGGCAAGACCTTGCTGTATCTCAGACCATGTTAGCTGAGCAGAAGCTTGCGTTAGAAAAGTCTCGTGTGGATATGATGGCGAAAGAAAGGAATATAAACTTGGTTCTTATTTCACTATTGTTCACTTTGGTAGGATTTGCCGGATTGGTTTATGCTTATCTAAAAAGTATTAAAAACCAACGTCTAATTGCAGAACAGAAGTATATTATTGAAAATGCACTTGTAGAAAAAGATTCACTTTTAAAAGAGATTCACCACAGGGTAAAGAATAACCTTCAGATGGTTTCCAGTCTGTTGAGTTTACAGACCAAAAATACTAGAAGTAAGGCCGCTATTGAAGCGTTGGAAGAAGGTAAGAGTAGAGTGAAAGCCATGGCTTTGATTCACCAGAAATTATATCAAAACGAAGATCTTTCAGTTATTGAAATGCAGAGTTATATAGAGAGTTTGATTAATAGTGTGCAATCTGTCTATAAAAAAGGAGGGCACAATATAAACATCACAGTAGATGCAGAAGGCGTTGAACTAGATATTGATAGAGCTATTCCATTTGGTTTAATGCTGAATGAACTCGTTTCAAACTCCTTTAAATATGCTTTTCCTGATGATGATGAAAATGGTAAGATCTATATCCATATTCGTAAAATTGGTGAAAAAGAAGGATATTTTGAATATTCTGATAATGGTATTGGTTTGCCAGAAGATACAGATGAAAGAGCCAATTCATCTATGGGTATTAGATTAATGAACCGTTTGGCGAATCAGTTACAGACTACTTTAAACATTGATAAAACTGCCGAAGACGGTGTGCGGTATTGGTTCAATTTTAGCTAAATTTTTATCTTTTTGCTGTATTTCTTAATACAATTCTATGTAATAATTTAGGGAAGAATCGTTTAAGATAAATTCCTAAAACTTCCTTACCACCCATATAGGCTTCAAACTTTTCTTTTTCTATAGCCTTTATCATTTTTCTCGCAAAATCCGTTGTGGTTAAACCGTTAGCATTGTCCACATCTTCATGACCTCTAGCGCTACCATCTCCAACTAAAGCATTTTTAGCAATATTTGTTTGAACAAATCCCGGAGCAACGAGAGTTACATCAATACCATCTTTTTCATGTTCCATACGTAGGACATCAAAAAAGCCATGAAGCGCGTGTTTTGATCCACAATATCCAGAACGTATGGGCGAGCCAAATTTTCCCATAAGACTAGTTACCGTTGCAAAATGGCCATGTTGCTGCTCAATAAAATAGGGCAGAATGGCTTTTGTAAGCGCTACAGTTCCTAAGTAATTAATATCTACAAGTTTTTTGTAGACATCAAAATCCGTATCAATGATATACGAACGCTGGCTAATACCTGCATTATTAATTAAAACATCTACAGAACCAAAAGCAGCAATGGCCTCCTTGGCTTTTGAAGGCATTAAGTCGTATTGAGTAATGTCTAAGGGAAGTATTTTTACAGCATCAGGGTATTGGCAACTATTTTTCACCCTTTCTAGAGCTTCTGTTTTTCTGGAGCTTAATATCAGTTTACATCCTTTTTTATTCAATTCGTAAGACAACGCTTCGCCAATTCCTGAAGAGGCTCCGGTAATCCAAACAGTTTTGTTGTTTATGCTAGCCATTTAGGGTATTTAAGAGGTAAAATATAGCTAAATTTGAAGCTAATTATGCAAGCAACCTATAAAAAATACATTTTAAACTTTAAGCGTCCCAGCGGAACTTCGCGTGGGGTGCTAACTCAGAAAGAGACCTTGGTTTGTTATTCTCGACAAAAACGGAAAGCAAGGAATAGGAGAATGTGGTATTTTAAGGGGGTTGAGTATTGATGATGTTGAAGGTTATGAGGATAAGATAAAATGGACTTGTGAAAACATCCATCTAGGTAAAGATGCCCTTTGGGAAGCTTTAATGGAATTTCCTAGTCTACAATTTGGTGTAGAACAGGCATTTTTGTCTCTTTCTGCGGACAATCCGTTTCTATTATATCCATCAAAATTTATTACGGAGCAGCTGCCAATAGCTATTAACGGGCTCATTTGGATGGGTTCAGAAGCATTTATGCACGAGCAAATAGCTCAAAAGTTAACAGAAGGCTTCCGGTGTATTAAAATGAAAATAGGCGCAATAGATTTTGATACGGAAATCAAACTTCTGTCATCTATCAGAAAAAAATATGATGCGTCAAAAATAGAATTACGGGTAGATGCTAATGGTGCTTTCACACCTGAGGATGCTTTACGTAAACTAGAGGTGTTAAGCCAATTTTCACTTCATTCCATAGAACAGCCTATTAAGCAAGGGCAACACACCGCTATGCATAAATTATGTGCAACAACTCCATTGCCCATAGCCTTAGATGAAGAATTAATAGGAGTTTTTGGTGTAACAAAAAAAGAGAAATTGCTACAAACCATAAACCCACAGTATATTATTCTTAAGCCTAGTTTAGTAGGAGGTTATAAAGGATGTGAGGAATGGGTAAAAATTGCACAAAAAATGAATATAGGCTGGTGGATTACCAGTGCGCTTGAAAGTAACGTAGGGTTAAGTGCTATCGCACAATGGACCTACACATTGCAAAATCCAATGCCTCAAGGTTTAGGTACAGGAAGTCTGTATACAAATAATTTTGAATCTCCATTGGCTGTTCAAAATGGGCAGTTATTTTATATGAGCGACAAAAATTGGAAGAACAATTTAATTAATGATTTATGTATATAGCACAGGCCTATAAAGGTTTAAGTGATTCTTGGAGGTATGTTTTAGGGCTTTTAGTTGTATTTGTCTTCTGGCAGGTAATAGGTGGTATTCCTTTGATTGCTGCACTTTTGGTTGAAGCAGATTCTCTTGAAGTTTTAGGGTCTGGTGATATGGGGGTTATGGCAGATATTTTGGGGGCAAATACATTGCTTTTTTATATGCTATTGACCTTTGCTATTGGGTTAATAAGTCTTTTTGCCTATGTAAAAATAGTTCATAAGCAGACGATTACCGCGTTAACAACATCGCGAAGGAAAATCGATTTTAAAAGAATCTTTTTTGCTTTTGCTATTTGGGCGCTGATTTCGGCTGCATTTATCTTTGTTGGTATAGCTCTGGCCCCTGAAGATTATGAGTTCAACTTTAAAGTAGGGCCTTTCGTAATTTTAGCTATCATCTCTATTTTGATGATGCCTATACAGACTAGTATGGAAGAGTATTATATGAGAGGGTATATGATGCAAGGGTTGGGAGTTATCGCAAAAAACCGTTGGTTGCCTTTAATGGTTACTTCGTTACTTTTTGGACTTATGCATATTTTTAATCCAGAGGTTACTAAATTAGGCTATGGTATTTTAATCTTTTATATAGGTACTGGATTTTTTCTTGGTATTATTACGTTGATGGACGAAGGATTGGAATTGGCCTTGGGTTTTCATGCGGCAAATAACATAATCTCAGCACTTTTGGTGACGGCGGACTGGACGGCT
The DNA here is from genome assembly GCF_030553095.1 of Zobellia laminariae. Taxonomy (GTDB): domain Bacteria; phylum Bacteroidota; class Bacteroidia; order Flavobacteriales; family Flavobacteriaceae; genus Zobellia; species Zobellia laminariae. Next base: position 3,943,655 of record NZ_CP130738.1, read on the forward strand.
TTTCAAACCGATTCTTTATACCGTGATGTTTCAGACCCGGTTTTGGGATGGGATGTTTTGGTTCCCGTATTTGTTGTTTACCCCATATTACTTTACACCTTCTCTAAGAAGTACAATTGGTCTGATTGGAAAGACCGACTTACAGGAGATGTGCCTTCCGAAGAAACATTTTTAGCGCTACAAAATGACAACTCTGACTTACAAAGACCTTCATAGGCAATTTAAACTAAATGGGCGCTCTTATTCAAAAGTAGAGCTCAAAGAGGTGGCCTACAGTTTGGTGAAGGAGGGCGAGGAGTATGAAAGAGCGATAGGTGATTTTCTTATAGATTGGTTGAACGATAAATCAACTATAACAGTACGTACTTCTGGCTCTACGGGAGAACCTAAGGCCATTATGTTGCAAAAGCAACAAATGGTTAATTCTGCGATTGCAACTGGTGATTTCTTTGAGCTTCAGCCTAGTGATAGAGCCTTATTGTGTCTTTCTGCTGGTTTTATAGCTGGTAAGATGATGTTGGTGAGAGCAATGGTTTTAGGGCTTGCAATAGATTGTGTGTCTCCATCATCAAATCCTTTGACGGCAACTACGGGTGACTATGATTTTGTAGCCATGGTTCCTTTGCAATTTAGAAACTCACTGAATGAGTTGGACGGCGTAAAGAAACTTATTGTTGGTGGCGCACCAGTTTCTTATACATTGAAAAAAGAATTTTTGAATGCCAGTCAGAGAACGAATGTTTATGAAACCTATGGTATGACAGAGACCATAACCCATATAGCCGTAAAGCCACTTTTAGGGGAATTGATTGTATCGGATATAGATTTGGATGTTTTCTCAATTTTAGCCATTGTAAAAATTACCATGGATGAAAGAGGTTGCTTAGTGATTGACGCACCATTGGTTTCCGATGAAATAATTTACACCAATGATATTGTAGAGTTACTTTCCGACAAACAGTTTAAATGGTTAGGTCGTTTTGATAATATTATAAATTCCGGAGGTGTAAAATTGTTCCCAGAACAAATAGAGGCAAAGCTAGCATCAGTAATGGATGATCGTTTTTTTGTAACCGGACTACCAGATGAAAAATTAGGTCAAAGGCTGGTTTTGATTGTTGAAGGAATCCAAGAAGCACCTGTACTTCAAGAGAAAATAGAAGAACTCACTTCCCTCAATAAATACGAAATACCAAAGCAAATTTTGATGGTAGATAGCTTTGTAGAAACTGCAAGTGGTAAAATACAAAGAAAGGCAACCTTAGATAAGATTACCTTTTAGTTTCTTCAATTTTAATATTCCTTTAAACCTGAATAACGCCCAAGTTAAAATCTTTTTCTATTGGAGCGTGATTAGCGGCTTCTATTCCCATAGATATCCATTTACGCGTATCTAAAGGATTTATGATAGCATCTGTCCAAAGGCGAGAAGCTGCATAGTAAGGAGAAACTTGGTCATCGTACCTCTTTTTAATTTTATTAAAAAGTTCAGCCTCTTTCTGTTCTGTAAGTGTTTCACCTTTCTTTTTGAGGGAAGCTTTTTCAATTTGAAGAAGTACCTTTGCAGCAGAATTACCGCCCATTACAGCGAGCTCGGCACTTGGCCATGCAACTATTAATCTTGGGTCATATGCTTTTCCGCACATGGCATAGTTGCCAGCTCCGTAACTATTGCCAATAACAATAGTAAACTTGGGAACAACAGAATTGCTAACTGCATTCACCATTTTGGCTCCATCTTTAATGATGCCGCCATGCTCACTTTTGCTACCTACCATAAAACCCGTAACGTCTTGTAAGAATACAAGCGGAATCTTCTTTTGGTTACAATTAGCAATAAATCTAGTAGCCTTATCAGCAGAGTCTGAATAAATGACTCCTCCAAACTGCATTTCTCCTTTTTTGGTTTTCACCACTTTCCTTTGGTTGGCAACAATACCAACGGCCCAACCATCAATTCTTGCATAACCGGTTAAAATGGTCTGACCGTAACCTTCTTTATATTCTTCAAATTCAGATTCGTCTACTAAGCGCTTAATAATTTCGCGCATATCATACTGGTCTGCTCTAGAGGCTGGTAGAATACCAAAAATATCTTCGGGATTTTCTTTAGGTTTCAGAGCTGGTTTTCTATTGTACCCAGCTTTATCAAAATCACCAATTTTATCCATAATGTTCTTAATGGTGGTTAACGCATCAGAATCATCTTTGGCTTTATAATCGGTAACTCCGCTTACTTCACAATGTGTAGTAGCTCCTCCTAAAGTTTCATTATCTATACTTTCACCAATAGCAGCTTTAACAAGGTAACTTCCTGCTAAGAAAATACTACCTGTTTTATCTACAATTAGAGCTTCATCGCTCATAATTGGCAGGTAAGCACCACCGGCAACACAACTGCCCATGACAGCTGATATTTGGGTAATACCCATGCTGCTCATAACGGCGTTGTTTCGGAAGATTCTTCCAAAATGTTCTTTATCTGGGAAAATCTCATCTTGTAAAGGGAGGTAAACACCGGCGCTATCTACTAAATAGATAATAGGTAGACGATTTTCCATCGCAATTTCTTGCGCACGAAGGTTTTTCTTTCCTGTTATAGGAAATAAGGCCCCAGCTTTAACTGTAGCATCGTTGGCAACAACAATACATTGCTTACCAGAAACATAACCTATTTTAATAACCACACCACCAGATGGGCAGCCGCCATGTTCTTCATACATGCCGTCACCTACAAAACCGCCTATTTCAACACTATCCTTATTTTTGTCTAAAAGATAATCTATACGTTCGCGAGCTGTCATTTTACCTTGAGCATGCTGCTTTTCAATACGAGCTTTGCCACCTCCTAATTTTACTTGAGCAAAGCGCCTTTTAAGGTCGCTTAGAAGTAATTTGTTGTGATCTTCGTTCTTATTAAATTTCAAATTCATTTTTTTGCCTTGACTTTTTATTGCTTAAAGATAAGGAGTAAAATTGTTTACATTTGAAAAAACTGAAAATCATATGGCACAAGGAGTACGTTGGGGAATTGTAGGTTTGGGAAGTATAGCCCATACTTTTGCAAAAGATTTGGCTTTGGTAAAGGGGGGAGCCTTGTTGCTGTTGCTTCTAGAAGTATTGAAAAAGCAAAGGAGTTTGCTAAGGAATATGGAGCTACACATACTTTTGATAGTTATGAAGCCCTTTTTGAGTCTAATGAGGTAGATGTAGTTTATATAGCCACTCCGCACACGTCGCATGAAGATTTGAGTATTAGGGCTATGCAAAAAGGCAAACATGTTCTTTGTGAAAAACCAATGGGAGTAAACCCGGAGCAGGTAGCAAGAATGATTTCCGCAGCTAAAGAAAAGAAAGTCTTTTTAATGGAGGCATTATGGAGTCGTTTTAATCCATCTATTCAAAAGGCAAAGCAACTGGTAGATAATGGTAAAATTGGACCTATTGGATTTATTCATGCAGATTTTGCTTTTTATGCCTTAGGTAGAGATGCTGAAAACCGATTGTTAAATCCGGATTTGGCCGGAGGCTCTTTGTTAGATGTGGGTATCTACCCAATTTTTCTTTCGTATTTATTATTAGGAATGCCCAAGAAAATTCAGGCATCATCTCGTTTTTTTAAGACGGGTGTGGAGATGCAGACTTCTATGATATTTGATTATGATGATGCACAGGCTATTCTTTACAGTGGATTAAATTCTAAATCTGAAATGAAGGCTGAAATATCGGGGAGCGATGGGAGTATTTTTCTTCACCCTAGATGGCATGAAGCACAAGGGTATTCTATTGAGAAAGAAGGGGAGGTAGTTGATTATAATTTACCTACTCATGGTAAGGGCTATACTTATGAAATTGAAGAAGTGCAAGCTTGTTTAGCTTCTGGAAAACAGCAGAGCACTATGTGGAGTCATCAGAATAGTTTGGATTTAGCGCAGCTTCTTTATGAAGTACGGCAAAAATCAGGAGTTATTTTTCCTTTTGAAGAACAAAAGCAGGCATAGAGCCTTAAAATATTTTAAAATTTACGATATTTGAAGTTACCGAAATTGAAACCGAATTAACATGGGAATGAATAAAAATACCGTTTTGGCATGGGCCACATTTATAATGATTTTTGTGGGTCTAGCACTAATAGCTTTAGGGGCTTTTAGATACGATGAAGTTGCTGGTTGGGGTTTTGCCTCAGTAGGGATAGGATTTTTTGCTATAGCTTGGGTGTTTAATGCACTTAAAGGAAGAGTTTAAAATAAAATATATAATATCCTTTTAATAAATTACTTAACAATATATTATGTCTGATGATAAGAAGGTGATTTTCTCCATGTCTGGAGTCACCAAAACATATAAGAACGCGAATACGCCTGTTCTTAAAAACATATACCTAAGCTTCTTCTATGGTGCCAAAATTGGTATTCTTGGTTTGAACGGATCGGGTAAATCTACTTTGCTTAAGATTATAGCAGGAGTGGATAAGAACTTTCAAGGTGATGTTGTTTTTTCTCCTGGATATAAAGTAGGTTACTTGGAACAAGAGCCGGAACTAGATGAGAATAAGACTGTTCTAGAGGTAGTTAAAGAGGGTGTGGGTGAGACAGTTGCCATACTTGACGAGTACAATAAAATCAACGACATGTTTGGTCTTCCTGAGGTCTACGAAGATGCAGATAAAATGCAGAAGTTGATGGATAAGCAAGCGGAACTTCAAGATAAAATTGATGCAACAAACGCTTGGGAGCTCGATACGAAACTAGAAATAGCAATGGACGCCCTACGTACTCCGGAGCCTGATAAAAAAATAGGTGTGCTTTCTGGAGGGGAAAGAAGACGTGTAGCGCTTTGCCGACTACTGCTTCAAGAACCAGAGATATTATTGCTTGATGAACCTACTAATCACTTAGATGCGGAATCTGTACATTGGTTGGAGCATCACTTGGCTCAATACAAGGGTACAGTAATTGCCGTAACGCACGATAGATACTTCTTGGATAATGTAGCTGGATGGATTTTGGAACTGGATAGAGGGGAAGGTATTCACTGGAAAGGAAACTATTCTAGTTGGTTGGATCAAAAATCGAAACGTTTAGCTGACGAAAGCAAAACGGCTTCTAAAAGACAAAAAACTTTGGAGCGTGAGCTTGACTGGGTGCGTCAAGGTGCCAAGGGGCGTCAGACAAAACAGAAGGCACGTTTAAAGAATTATGATAAGTTAATGAGTCAAGATCAGAAGCAACTTGATGAAAAACTTGAAATCTATATCCCCAATGGTCCACGTTTAGGTACGAATGTACTAGAGGCTAAAGGTGTTAGCAAAGCATACGATGATAAGTTACTGTACGAAGACTTAAATTTTAAACTTCCGCAAGCTGGTATTGTTGGGATTATTGGGCCAAACGGTGCCGGTAAGACCACAATTTTCAGAATGATTATGGGCGAAGAAACGCCTGAGAAAGGAGATTTTGAAGTAGGTGAGACAGCTAAGATTTCATACGTGGATCAAAGTCACTCTAATATTGATCCGGAAAAAACAATTTGGCAGAACTTTAGTGATGAGCAGGAGCTTGTTATGATGGGTGGTCGCCAGGTAAATTCTAGAGCGTATTTGAGTAGATTCAATTTTACGGGGAGTGAGCAAAATAAGAAAGTAAGTATGCTTTCTGGTGGTGAGCGTAACCGTTTGCATTTGGCCATGACCTTAAAAGAAGAAGGTAATGTATTGCTTTTAGATGAGCCTACTAACGATTTAGATGTAAACACATTACGAGCTTTAGAAGAAGGTCTTGAGAACTTTGCGGGATGTGCTGTAGTTATCTCTCACGACCGTTGGTTCTTGGATCGTGTTTGTACACATATTTTAGCGTTTGAAGGTGATTCTCAAGTTTATTTCTTTGAAGGTTCTTTCTCTGATTACGAAGAAAATAAGAAGAAACGTTTGGGTGGAGATTTAATTCCACAACGTATTAAGTATAAGAAATTGATTCGTTAATTTGTAATTAGTTTTAAATAAAAAAAAGCTCTTAAGGATTACCTTAAGAGCTTTTTTTTATGGGTATATGTTTTTATTTAATAAGCTTCATTCGGATACCAGTCCAATTGAATTACTTCAATATTAGAATCGCCGGCGTTTACCAACTCCTTGAATTTGGAGACGTCACTAACATCGGGCTTACCTCTGTAATGATAAGGGTAGACCTTTTTTGGCTTAAATTCTAAAACAGCATCTGCGGCACTTTCAGGTGTCATAGTGTAAGGTAGGTTCATGCAAATAAAAGCTTGATCTATATCTTTTAAGCTTCTCATTTCCGGAATATCTTCAGTATCACCAGAAAAATAAATGCGTTGGTCTCCAAAAGTTAATATATAACCATTGCCACGTCCTTTTTCATGAAACTTTAAGGCTTCTTCTCTTAAATTGTACATCGGTACGGCCTCAATTGTAATCCCGTAACGTTCTTTGCTTTCGCCATTGCTCAATACATCGATCTGTGGGGTGAAAACTTCCGGTAGCTTATCGGCAACTGCTTGTGGTGCTATTATTTTAGCTTTGTCGGTTCCTAGTGCTTCCAAGGTTTCTAAATTAAAATGGTCTCCATGAATATCGGTAATCAATATAAGTTCGGGAGATTTATATCCTTCAAAAGCTTCCGCTCCACCTACAGGGTCTATGTAGATGGTAATATTATTCCATTCCAGAACAGCAGTAGCATGTTCAATAGGGGATATTTTTATTTCTGAGTTCTCTTCTTCGTTCATAGATATAGCTTCCGCGGTATCGTTCGCTTCAACAGTTATATCTTGATCTGCTGCAGAATCTTTTTTATTCTCCTTGCATCCAAGAAAAAGAATGCTAGAGCTCATCAGTATAAATAATAGGTTTTTCATAAAGTTCTTGTTATAAGGTTAATTGCATTTTTATATCACTACGAGCGTAATCTAAATTTTTCTCTAATGGCACTTCTTCAAAACCGAATTTCTTATAAATATGCAAGGCATTATCTAATTTGGTGCTAGAGTATAGAATAAGAGTTTCCCAAGACTTCTCTTTTGCGAATTCTATAGCAAAGGATAATAGCTTTTGGCCTATTTTGAGGCCTTGAAATTCTGTTGAAACAGCCATTTTACCTAACTCAAAAGTACTGTTGCTTACAGGTAAAAGAGCGAAACACCCTGTTATCGTATCCTCTTTTTTCGCAAAAAAGATATATCCGCCTTTATCTATAATATGCTCCTTGGCAGTTTTCAAGTAGGTAAAGGTCTTTAGGTTCAACAGTAAAATATTGCTCTATCCAATTTCGGTTTAACTCTTTAAAAATGGGAGCATATGCAGGTTTGAACGGTATTATTTTGATTGACATAAACTAGAGCTGATTGAGAACTATAGTTTAAAGTTACCATATCATAATCTTTTGATTGATATATTATTTGATTTTTTTACATCAAAAAATCTAAAAGGAAAATCTTACCGTATATAAAGCGATACAAACCAATAATTTTTATTAGTAATAAATCTTAACATTATGACTGAAACAAAAAGCAACAATGGATTGAAGGTGCTAGCAGGATTGCTAGGTGTGGTTCTTTTGGGTACCATAATATACACCGTTAGTCTTTACCAAGAAAAAAAGAAAAACGAAACTGCGCTTACTCAAGAAAAGCAATTAGTAGTTGAAGATTTAAATAGCTTAAAGTCTGAATATGATAAGGCAATTTTAGAAAGCAACGCTACTAACGAAGAGTTGGTTTCTGCTAGAGATAACATTGCAAAGTATATTGACTCTGTAAAAAGTATGAAAGGTGATATTTCTTCTCTTTCTAGATACAGAAGACAAGTTGGTGTGTTAAAAGAAGAAAGAGCTCAATTGTTGAAACAAGTTGATTCACTTACCAAGTCGAACACTTTTATTGCAATGCAGAGAGATAGCACATACACAGAATTAGAGAAGCAAACTGTTTTTAATGATTCTTTAGTTGTACAGAATACGCAATTGGCAGACGTTGTTGAAAAAGGTTCAGCTCTTAATTTATCTAAGTTTAGTGTTGATGCTGTTAAAGAACGTAGCAGTGGAAAATTAGTTTCTACTTCTAGAGCTAAGAGAACTGATAAATTTAAAATCTGTTTTACTGTTGCTGATAACGTAATTGCTCAAGCTGGCGATAGAGAATTCTTTATTGAAGTTCTTGACCCACAAGGTAACGTGTTAGGTGAAAGCTATTCTAAAACTAATGATTCTGGTGCTTCTGTAACTTACAGTAAAGGAACTGGTTTTTACTACGAGAACAAATCTTTAGATGTTTGCGATTATATTAGCAAGCCTGCAGGAGATTTCAAAGAAGGAAATTACATGGTGAATGTTTATGATACGAGATTAAAATTATTGGGAACTTCTAAGTTCACTCTAAAATAATAAACGCGCTATCCATTACATATAAACAGAAAGGGGCAATCGTAAAGATTGCCCCTTTTTTTATGTCCAATTTTAAGGTATTCCTACTTTAGGCTACCTACCATATCTTCTGGTTTTACCCACTCGTCATAGTCCTCAGCGGAAACGTAACCTAGGTTAATTGCTTCTTCTTTTAGCGTAGTTCCGTTTTTATGTGCTGTATTTGCAATCTCAGCAGCCTTATAATACCCTATTTTAGTATTTAAGGCAGTAACCAACATTAAAGAGTTATTCAGTAATTCTTTGATTACATCATAATTAGGCTCAATACCAGCTGCACAGTTCACTTCAAAGCTTACACAGGCATCACCAAGTAATTCTGCAGATTGAAGGATGTTAGCGGCCATCATAGGCTTAAACACGTTCAATTCGTAATGACCTTGGGTTCCACCAACAGAAACAGCAACGTCGTTACCCATTACTTGAGCACAAACCATGGTCATAGCTTCACACTGGGTTGGATTAACTTTACCTTGGCATAATAGAACTGCCTTGGTTCATTTGCTGGGATGATAATTTCGCCAATTCCCGATCTAGGCCCTGAAGCCATCATACGAACATCATTGGCTATTTTATTTAAAGAAACAGCCAGTTGCTTAAGTGCTCCATGACTTTCTACAATTGCGTCATGCGCTGCTAATGCTTCAAACTTATTATCCGCTGTGCGAAAAGGAAGTCCGGTAAATTCTGCTATGTACTTGGCAACAAGAACATCATAACCTTTTGGTGTATTCATTCCTGTACCTACGGCAGTACCACCTAAAGCTAATTCGCTTAGATGGTCCAAGGTATTATTTAACGCTTTTAATCCATGGTCTAGTTGAGACACATAACCTGAAAACTCTTGACCTAAAGTTAGGGGAGTAGCATCCATAAGGTGTGTTCTACCTATTTTTACCACCTTGGCAAAATCTTTGGATTTCTTATTTAGAGTGTCACGTAGCTTCGTTACACCTGGTATAGTATTCTGAACAATTTTCTTATAGGCAGCAATGTGCATACCTGTAGGGAAGGTGTCATTAGATGATTGTGATTTGTTTACATCATCATTTGGCTGAATTGTCTTTTCGCCTTCACCAATTTTCTTTCCGGCAATCTCATGAGCGCGGTTTGCGATAACCTCGTTTACGTTCATGTTGCTCTGTGTTCCTGATCCGGTTTGCCAGATAACCAACGGAAATTGATCATCAAGTTTTCCTTCTAAAATCTCTTCACAAACTTGTGCAATAAGGTTTCTTTTGTCTTCGGCAAGAACACCTAGTTCGCAGTTGGCGTAAGCGGCAGCTTTTTTTAGATAGGCAAATCCGTAAACTACATCTAAAGGCATAGATGCAGACGGGCCTATTTTAAAATTATTTCTTGAGCGCTCAGTTTGGGCACCCCAATATTTATCGCTGGGCACCTCTACTTGGCCCATGGTATCTTTTTCGATTCTAAAGCTCATTATCAGTAGTGTTATGTTAGTTTACAAAGGTAGTATTTCATCATTTTAATTCCTCTTAGAGGCTTTAAAAATAAATGTTTTTTAAGTTATGTTATTTTTTTTGATTTCAATTTGCAATTTTGGTACTTTCTAAAGTATATTTGTAGTGCAAAATTGAGAACATGGAATTTGATCAGTACCTTGGATTTTTAGCATTTTTAACCATTTTAACCATTGGATTTTGGTTGATGATTTTCTTGTTGACCTTTGTAGTACCTTATTGGTTAGGTGGAAACATCTTGGAACTCTACAAAGAATGGAGAGATAAAAAGAAAGCGAAACGTAGCGTATAAGCGCTCTTATATATTAAAAAGCAGGAGAACGAATTATCGTTTTCCTGCTTTTTTATGCACTAAACGCAATAAAAAAAGCCCTGTAAGTATTAATACTTACAGGGCTTCTCTTTAAGAATGACCTTTAACCTTCCATCTCATCTTCTCCGCCACCATTTTCATTACCGCCTTTGCCTTGCTTACGGTTATTTTCTTTAGTTTGATTTATTCTATAACGAAGGGATAACGTAATAGACCTAGGTCTAAACTGAAATTCACTTCTTGACGTAAAATCATCCGATACGGTATAAGACTGCCTTTTTCTTGAGTTAAGAAGATCACTCACGTTTAAAGACAGTGTACCCTTATCTTTCATAATATCTTTGCTGAACGCCAAGTTTAGCGAAAGCATTCCTTTTGTTTCGGTTTGTGAATTTTGACGTGGGCCCATATAAAATGCATTGGTCTGCCATTCTATCTTTTTAGGTAAACTTACTTTAGAGCTAAAGCGAGCGAACCAACTTGTATTATCTGTACCGTAATCCGTACCATTATGTTCACCTTCGCTGGAAAATTTAAAGAAGTTGACACTACCGTTCAAGCGCAACCATTTTTTTGGATTATAAAGAACACCAGCTTCAGCACCTATTCTTTCGTTAGAAGATAGGTTAATGGGTAGTGATCGAATAATTCGTACGCTATCCGTAGTAACTTGTCCTGTAGCTTCCTGAATGTATTCAAAAGAGTTAGTTTCCCGCTTATAATAGACGGAAGATGTTAGGGTAAGCTTATCCCATCGTTTTAGATAACCTAAATCAAATGAATTAGAATATGCAGGATAAATCCGGATTTCCTTGAAAAATATTAGCTCTACTAGATCTAGAAGGAAACGGGTTTATGAACCGCCCTCTTGGCCTATTGATTCTACGATTGTAACCGAGGGATATGTTTTCCATTTCGCCAATTTCGAATATGAAATTTAGGGTAGGGAATAGGCCTAGGTAATTTTTGTCAAAATTAAGATCTACGTCTTCACCTAGTGCTTCTTCAACTGCGGAGGTATCATAGTCAGAGGTCACCTCCCCTTTAAGCTGTGTATTCTCTAACCGTAATCCAGCTAGGAAAGAAAACTTACCAAATTTGTTTCCGTATTGAGTGTATACGGCATTTACGTTTTCTTCGTATTTAAATTTGTTAGTTAGGTCTTCATTGGTAACAAAAAGTCCTGTTGCCCTATTTAGAGAATCTAGTTTGTAGTCGGTAACTTCTTTGTCAAAGGTGCCTCTGTAACCTGCCTCAAACTGTGCATCACCCATGGGGAGTACATAATCTGCCTGTACTAGATATTCATCTTCAATTTCATTTTGATAAACACTCTCCAACGTATTTAAGCTTAAATTAGGAAAGGTATTGTTATCGTCAATTGTTGAATTTTCTACTTCGTCTCCATTTGAATATTGTAGATCTACCGTTAGTTTCTGTCCGTCATCATCAATATTATTCATATAGTTTAAGGAGAACTGATAGTTTTCTTCATCTTCTAGTTCAATCTCTTCTCTAAAACTCTGTCTGGTAAGTAAGCCATTTTCAAAGTAGTTACTGTAATTCTCTGTTAAATCATCACCGTCTTGGAAACGCATAAAGAAACTTCCCGTTATGGATGATTTTTCAGTTATAAAGTACTCAACGCCAAAGTTGTTATTAAGCCCCTTACTTCTTCTAGTGTAATCTCTATCCTCATTAATTTGACCGTATTGACCATTAGTATACGAGTTTTCATAAAAGGCAATTCCGGGAGAATCATTATATCTGTAGCCAAGAGTATTGAAAATATTAAACTTATCTGTTCTTAAATTCGCATTTACAGAAATACCGCTCTGACCGGGGTAGCCAATATTTACATTTACAGAACCATTAAAGCCTAATGTTTTTTCGCGTTTAAGAACGATGTTAAGGATACCTGCTGTACCTTCTGCGTCATAACGGGCAGAAGGACTGGTGATTACCTCAACCTTTTCTATAGCATCTGCGGGAAGTTCTCGTAAAGCATCCGTAGAACCAAAACCGGCCAAGGCCGAAGGTTTTCCGTTAATAAGAATTCTAACGTTCTCATTGCCTCGCAAGCTAATAGCACCCTCCACATCAACATTTACGGAAGGAACGTTGTTTAGGGCATCACTAATGGTAGCTCCGCTAGTGGTAAGGTCTTTACCTATATTATAGATTTTTTTATCAAGGCGAACTTCAACCGTAGTTTTTTCGCCAACCACTTCTACACCTTCTAGTTGTGAGACATCTAGTGCAAGTTTTACAATACCAAGGTCTGTAGATTTGCTTAGTAGCTGATTTGGTAGTTTATACGTTTTATAGGAGATGTATTCAATACTAACATTGTATTTCCCAGGAGAGCCTCAACTTCAAATTCCCCGTCAATATTTGTAATTCCACCGGTAACCTTTTCAGGATTGTCTACACTATGAAGTACAAGGGTGGCGTATTCTAAAGGCTGCCCGTCATCTTGATCTAAAACCGTTCCGGTAATTTTAATAGGCTGTTGTTCTTGACCTTGGGGCCTCTGTGGCCGTTGTGCGAATGTATTAATCGATAACAGTAACAGGGCAATCAAGAACGGTATTTTCATGTCAATCTTCGGTTTTTTTCTTCTTTCGTTTTTTCTCTCGTTTCTTTTCTTTCTTGGTCTTCTGTAAGCCTTTCTTTTGCATTGCTACAAAAGCATCGTATTTTTCAATAGGAAGTCCGGCTTTTAATTCTTCGTCCTGAGATTTTGTAATTTTCTCCATTCCCTCGCGCATTTGCTCAGGAGTAAGTTGAAGAATCTGCATTTCAATTCGTTTTTGCAGATACTTTTTTAATACAGAACTCATTACTGCGGACTCAAACTCATTTAGCTCTAAAGCTTCTGCTATACCTTGGCATCTCGCCATCAACAATTTGCGCAGCGGTCTTTGCTTCAGGTTCTTTTGGAGTTTCTTGAACTTGCGGTATAGCGCTACGCTGTCTTCCGTAACCACTATTTCCGTAACCCCCATTACCATAGCCGTAACCTCCGCCTCCGTAACCATATTGAGCAACGAGTTCGGGACCTGTGAACATTAGAACAAAAAATAAAATAACGTATGGGATATTGTTTTTCATGACGATATCAGTTTATAGGATTGTGTTTTGTATAAATGGTTTAACCTGTCATGGTTAAAGCTTTGTTAAAATGAAATAGCAACAAATGTACCAAATTATTAAAGAGGGGATACTAATAAAATAAAAGAGAGCATTCACTTGGTTTTCAAGTGAATGCTCTCTTTTTATATGTTGATTTTCAAGAAAAATAATGTATTTACATTAAATGATATCATCAATTAAATTAACGGGTCTGCCAATAACAGCTTTGCCATTGTTGACTACAATAGGTCTTTCAATCAATTTTGGATGCAGAATCATAGCATCTAAAACTTCTTCATGAGAAAGGAGTTTTCCTCTAAAATTATCCTTCCAGATCTGTTCATTTTTACGAACAAGCATTTCTGGAGTAATTCCTAGGCAGTCTAAAACACTACGGAGTTCTTCCTTAGAGGGGACTTCTTCTAGGTACTTAATGACTTCAAACTCTTTCCCTGATTTTTCAAGTAACTGTAATCCTTCACGGGATTTTTGACATCTTGGATTGTGATATATTTTAATCATTTTGCAATATAATTGTAATTTCTATTCATCTAAAGTAAGGTCTATTCTTCTTCTTTTTGACCCATCATCATTAGGAAGGCCTTCAAGAAAGCATCAATGTCGCCATCCATAACAGCATCTACATTGCCTGTTTCTTCGGCAGTCCGCACATCTTTTATCAACTTATATGGGTGCATGACATAATTTCGGATTTGTGAACCCCACTCAATTTTCATTTTTGAGGATTCTATTTCCTGTCGCGCCTCCATTTTTTTCCGAAGCTCTATTTCATACAACTGAGACTTTAGCATTTTCATGGCCGTAGCCCTGTTATCATGCTGACTTCTAGAATCTGAACAAGAAATTTGTATACCTGTAGGATGGTGAACCAATTGAACTTTAGTTTCAACCTTGTTTACGTTTTGACCACCGGCACCACTTGATCGAGCTGTTGTAATGGTGATATCTGCAGGGTTAACATCAATTTCAATACTGTCATCAACAAGAGGATACACATAAACGGATGCAAACGAAGTATGGCGTTTGGCATTGCTGTCAAACGGAGAAATACGAACCAATCTATGTACGCCGTTTTCTCCTTTAAGCCATCCAAAAGCAAAATCGCCATCAATCTCTAGAGTAACCGTTTTTATACCAGCAACATCTCCTTCTTGATAGTTGAGTTCTTTTACTTTGTATTTGTTCTTTTCGGCCCACATCATGTACATACGCATGAGCATGGAGGCCCAATCGCAACTTTCGGTACCACCGGCACCAGCTGTAATTTGTAGAACGGCAGGAAGTTCATCACCTTCCTCAGAAAGCATGTTCTTGAATTCTAGCTTCTCTAACTGGCTCAGTGCTTTATCATACTGAGCGGTTACTTCTGCTTCGTTATCTTCTCCTTCTTGTTGAAATTCTAATAAAATTTCTACGTCATCAACCAGTGTTTTGGCAGCGTTGTAATCATCTACCCACTGTTTTTTAGACTGTATGAATTTCATATGTCCTGGGCTTCCTGTGGATTATCCCAGAAATCAGGAGCTAAAGTTTTCTCCTGTTCATTTTCTATTTCAATAAGTTTGGCATCAACGTCAAAGATACCTCCTTAACGCGCCAAGGCGTTCTTGTAGACCTTTAAATAGGTCTGTGGTAATTGTCATTTAATTCTATTTTCAAACAAAAATACTACTCTTTTTGATCTATTCTGTAGTTAATGATTGAATGTTTACATGGTTAGAGTAACTGCATTTTAAAATCTATTGTTGGCTTTGACTGCTAACTACTACAGAATGAACGGTTTCGTTATTGCCAGTAGAGTATACTACCCCTTTTAGTGGTGAACAGTCATTATAATCTTTGCCATGGGCTATTTTTATATGAGATGTACCGGCTAAAATATCATTTGTAACATCAAAACCAATCCAACCCACAAATGGCACATAAGCTTCTGCCCAAGCGTGCATCTGTGCATCTCCAAAATAACCGTTGTCTTGATGCAAATAGCCTGAGACATAACGAGTAGGTATACTATTTAACCTAGCGAAAGCGCAAAATAGGTGAGTGAAGTCTTGGCAAACGCCTTGGCGTATATTAAGTAATTCGTTTAGTTTGGTGTATACATCCGTAGCTTCTGTATTAAATTTAATATAGCGATGAACAAAACTATTTAAGGACTGAAGGTTTTCAAATATCGACTTAGTAGAGTTGAATGAAAATAGGTGTCTATATTCTTTAGGAATACGAGTGTAGTCTGTTGTTTTTAAATAGGTGTCATGGTCTACTTTAAAACCTAATTCTTGAAGTTTTTGAAATGATTTAGATATATCTTTCTCTAAATCAAAGTCAAACGGATTAACTTCTTTCTTTATTAATTTAAAATTCGCCTCAAAAGAAATTTGTTTAAACGCGCGCGTGGGGTGAACTCTTATCGTTTTAAAACCATATCCGTTTATAGAAAATTCAGTTTTAGCGTTTAATGAGTTATTAAAATCTATACTAATGAATTGTTGTGAGTCGTTCTCCTCTGGTATGATAAGAAATTGCCAATATGCCTCGCGGACAGATTCTTCATAAGTGTTTTCTGTTTTGTAAGTAATGGAATATTCTAAGGACATTCGTTAAGTATGCGTTCGTTAGGTTTGACAAAAAAAGGGATAAACTTTGTACGATAATAGCATTGGAATATAAGGTTTAATAACTAAAAAACTCTTTCTCCATTTTCTGACTGATTTCATAAAGATGTGTCAACGTACTATTAATTATCAATTGAATATCACTTTCAATATCTTCCATAGATTTAAATTCATACTCTGCCCTGACTTTCCCGACTAGAAATGAAGTAGAGTCTCTATCATGCATTCTATTGTTATCCAGGATTTTTATGTGCTTACATATCTGGTTTAAACTGTTCATTATAGACCGTGGACAATTTGGATTAAGAATAAGGAACTCTAGAGTGGAGATACTTGTGGGTGTTTTTTTGTAATGTCTACGCATCATATCATAAGACTCTGTACATTTTAATAAGGTGGTCCATTCAAAGCTATTTTTAAATTTATCGCCATAACTACCTTGAGCTTTTAATGCATCATTATACTTAGAACTAATGATTCGCATAACCTGTGTTGCCCGTTCTATATTCGCCCCCATTATGATGATTGCATAAATTTCGTCGTGCATAAGAGTACTACGCACTTTTCCTCTTAGGATTGCTGACATTTCTGTTACATTCCTGGTAAAATCATCAAGGCCATTTTTTGTATAAACTTCAGCGTCATAGTTAGCTATAAAGTGGTAAAATTTATTGATGGATTCGTAAAGTTCCGTAGAAATTAAATCTCTAGCGCTATTAGCATTTTCTCGTGAATTTCTAACATTGTTAAGTATGGAAGAAGGGTAATTAGGGTCTAGTCCAATTTTATATAAAACTTCAGTCTCGTTAAGTTCCTCTTCCTTGTCTGCCGCTGGGTCTCCTACTAAAGTTAGCATTGAGCGAAGAACAAATTGTCTTGATTGAGATATTTGGTTGGGGGCGTCAAGAGATGAAAAGTAATTTACTCTAAGGTACCTCGCAATATGTTCTGAACGTTCTATATATCTTCCCATCCAAAATAGGTTATTGGCAACTCTTGCTAGCATAGGTCTTATTTAATAGTTAGTGTTCTTTTCTTTGGTTGTTTCCTATATAATGGGATTCTGATATTCTACTAGGTTTTTAATACCCAAGTGTCTTTAGACCCACCACCTTGAGAAGAGTTTACAATCAAGTTCCCTCTTTTTAGGGCTACTCTCGTTAATCCACCTTTTAGAACAAATTCTTTATCTTTTCCTAATACCGTAAAAACTCTAAGGTCAACATGGCGTTGTTCAAAAGATTCGGTTTCATCTATATATGTAGGGTGTACAGAAAGAGACATGATTGGTTGGGCTACATATTTTCTGGGGCTCAAAAGTATCTCGGCCTTTACCACTTCAATTTCTTTATCACTTAATCGGTTTCCAATAGATATACCATAACCGCCTGCTTCATCTACAGGTTTAATAACCAAATTTTTTATATTGTTGAGAACATACCTCAGTTCTTTGGGTCTGCTGCAGTGGTACGTTTTTACATTGTTTAAAATAGGCTCCTCGTTTAGGTAATACTTAATTATTTCCGGCATGTAAGTATAGATGGCCTTATCATCTGCAACACCGGTACCTGGTGCATTAGCCAAGGTTACATTACCTTTTTTGTAAGCGGCAAAAAGGCCTTAGCACGCCAAGGACAGAATCTGGATTGAATTCTAATGGATCTATAAATGCATCATCTACCCTACGGTATATAACATCAACCTTCTGAGGGCCTTTAATAGTTTTCATATAGACAAAATCGTTTTCTACAAAAAGATCTCTACCTTCCACGAGTTCAACTCCCATAGTTTTTGCTAAATAAGAATGCTCATAAAAAGCAGAATTGTACATGCCTATGAGTAATAACTACAACGTTAGGCACGTCTACACCTTTGGGTTTAACGGTTTCAAGTAAGTCCAGAAGGTTTTCGGCATAATTAGTGACAGAATAAGTTTTGTAATGGTCAAATACGCCAAATAGGGCTCTTTTCAAGGCAGTACGATTACAGATAACATAACTTACGCCGCTTGGGCATCTTATATTATCTTCAAGCACATAATATTGACCATCACTATGTTTGATTACATCAGTACCTGAAATATGGTTATAAATACCTCCAGGAGGATCTAAATTTACCATTTGATCCAAATAGTTAGCAGAGGAGCTTATGAGGTCCATGGGAACTATACCCTCTTTTATAATATTTTTATCATGGTAAATATCCCATAAAAAAAGGTTTAAAGCCTTACTTCTTTGGATGCACCCAGATTCAATTATTTCCCATTCTTCCGGCGGGATTATTCTAGGGAAAAGATCAAATGGAAAAATCTTCTCCTTGGTTTTCTTTTTATCATATACTTGAAAAGTAATTCCTTGGTTGAAGAACGACGATTTTGCCTTTTCGTTTAGATTAACATATTCACTAATAGAGTGTCCGCCGTAGAGCTCAAATAGTTTAGAATATACTTCTTTTACTTGCCCTTCTTGATCAAAGATTTCGTCGAATAAAACGGGGTTTCTTTGGTAGGATGAAAAAATCTGATTTTCTAAGTTTACCATAGTATATTTGTTTGTACTTAAGGTATAAATTTTCAATATCCTGAATAGAAAGAATTACATAATAATCGAAATATTAATTTACCATTTATGTAAAAAAAACGGAGGTTGTTTGTCATATTTCTTGTCAAAAAGAGAAAAATTGCCCTGTTTTGTGTGTAATTGGTCATTTATGATATGTAATTGATATAGTCTATGTTATCTAGTTTAACCTGAGCTTTTATAGTTCAATTATTAAAAATTATTACATGCAGATTAATCTTATAAGTGATACAGTAACTAAACCTACCCAAGAAATGTTAGCGGCCATGATGTCTGCAAAAGTGGGGGATGACGTGTTTAAAGCGGACCCGACGGTAAATGCTCTTGAAGAAAAAGTGGCTAAAATGTTCGGTAAGGAAGCAGCCCTTTTTTTTCCTTCTGGAACTATGGCAAACCAGACAGGTATAAAGTTACATACACAACCGGGTGACCAATTAATTTGTGATAAATATGCACATGTTTATAATTATGAAGGTGGAGGCGTCAGTTTTAATAGTGGGGTGTCATGTAAATTGATAGATGGGCATAGGGGAATGGTTACGGCAGAGCAAGTAGAGGCGGCTATTAATCCACCAGATTTTTATCACAGTCCATTAACGTCATTAGTTTGTATAGAAAATACTACAAATAAAGGAGGTGGTGCCTGTTGGGACATAGAAGAACTAAAGAAGATAAAAGAGGTCTGTAAAAAACATAATTTGGCCTACCATCTTGATGGTGCTCGTTTGTGGAATGCCTTGGTTCAAAAAAACGAAAATCCCTTAGCTTATGGGGAGTTGTTTGATACTATTAGTATTTGTTTAAGTAAAGGTCTGGGTTGCCCGGTAGGTTCTGTTTTGGTGGGTAGCAAAGAGCTAATGGAGAAAGCACTTCGTATTCGTAAAATATTTGGAGGAGGAATGCGTCAGGCAGGTTTTCTTGCCGCGGCAGGTATTTATGCGCTTGATTATCATGTGGAGCGTTTGGCGGAAGATCATAAAAAAGCACGAGAGATAGGGGAGGTGTTACAAAATCTATCCTATATAAAGCGTGTTGAACCTATTGAAACCAATATCATAATTTTCGAAATTGACGAAAATGTCATGACCGGAGATATTTTCGTAGAAAAACTAAAAGAGCACGACATCCTTATTATAGGTATGGGGCAGGGGAAACTCCGTATCGTTACCCATTTGGATTATACCAATACAATGCATGAAAAGCTTTTGAAAATATTAAAAAAGTTATAGCTTTTTCAAGTCAGTTAGACGATTATGTAAATTTTTAATGCCATTCTCCATTCCTGCTTCGGAATCGTAGAGCTGGCTGGTACCTATAAGTGAACCATTGCCATCTTTTAAATTAAATAGAAATTTACCCTGATGGTTGGTCTTGCGTTCAAAATTTCCTCTATTGATTTGAAGCGTATTCAATTTAGAAAGCGCAGTATCCAAATCAGTCTTACTATGAAATTCTTCACTTGTAAGTAAGATAGAATCACTTTTAGATTTAATTTGAAATCGATGCCCGTTACTGGGTGTGTTAACTATTTCTATCACAGGTTATTTTTTAGGTAAAAGATACAAAATAAGAGTGATAATTTCAGGATTATCTGCTTTAGGTATTATAAGGATTGTGGATTTTACTTATGTTAAAATTAAGAATATCACAATAATTTGATGAGTATGCTGTTCTATGCTAGTATCGATGAACGGTTCAATTCTAATAAAAAAAAGTGTATTTCATCGATGATTTTAATACTTAACAGGAAACGACTTGTTAAATATATATTAAAGCATTAACTTTAATCCAACTATACATTAACATTAAACATTAACTATCTTATGAAGAAGCTTCTTTTTTTCCTTAGCCGTTCTTACGGCTTCATTTAGTATGGCTCAAGACTTGCCAGCGAACCCCGAACCCGGAAAGTGCTATGTACGTTGTACTACGCCTGACGTTTACGTAAACGAGACCGTGACTATTACAGTAAAGCCCGGTTATAAAGTTTTAAAAACTGTACCTGCAACTTATAAAACCGTTACAGAGCGTGTTTTAGTAAAAGAAGAAAGTAAAAAATTAAGAATTATTCCAGAAGAATGGGGGTCTGAAAAGGTTAGCTATGTATCTAAGGAGGGAGGAAACTCTTTGAGTGTTAGCCCAGCTAGTTTTGGTAGTGCTTCTCAGACTATAGAGGTAAAGCCTGCATATGCTCAGTGGGAGTTGGGTGCATCGGCTCCAGATTGTGATTCAGGTAATCCAGACGATTGTAGATACTGGTGTTATAAAGGATACCCTGCAGAGTTTCAGACTATAGAAACGGCAACCCTTGCTAACAGTGCTTCAACAAGTAAAACTGCTATTCCTCAAAAAACTGGTACATATACTAAAAGAATACTTGTTTCTCCAGCTAAAGTTGTTGAGGAAGTAGTTCCTGCAGTTTATGAAGAAATTACAAGAACCGTATTAGATAAGGATGCATACGCTGTAGAAGAAGCGGTTGCTCCAATTACTAAATCTTATACAAAAGAGGTTTTAAAAGAAAAAGGTGGATTAACTACTTGGAAAGAAGTAGAGTGTGAATTAGTTACTTACCAAGCGCTTCCAATAAACTGGGACTCTGGTAGTGCTACTTTAACAGCACAAGCTAAAACTATCATTGATACTCGTTTATTACCTGTATTGGCTCAGAATGAAGGTGCTAAAGTAGAATTAGCTTCTCATACAGATTCTCAAGGTAGTGCTTCTTCTAACCAAGATTTATCGGAAAGAAGAGCAAAAGCAGTAGCTCAATACTTAATTTCTAAAGGCATTAACTCTAGTCTTTTAGTAGCTAACGGTTACGGTGAAACAAAACTTAAGAACAGATGTAAGGATGGTGTTTCTTGTACTGCGAGAGAGCATTCAGTAAACAGAAGAACAGAATTCAGATTGATTAATAACTAATCTATTTCTGAATAGACGTAAAAAAAAAAGGGCCCTTTCTAGGGCCCTTTTTTAATTACTTATTTTTCTTGAGAAAGTTTAAATGATAACCAATTTCTCCGGTCATACCATAACCAGAATATTCATCTAGTGCTTTTCCTTTCCCGTCTACTACAGTTAATAAAGGAAAGACTCCTTTTTTATTAAGCTTTTTTAATATCTCTTGATTGTGATCCCATTGCTTATCACTCAGCAAATCCTTATTTCTAGGAATGTCTACATATAATAAGACATAGCTTTTTGATAATTCAGAGAACTCATCTGTCTCAAAAAGGTCGTGTTTAAGCTTTTTACATGGTGGGCACCAATCGCTACCAGTAAAATAAACTAGAACATTCTTATTTTCTTTTTTTGACACTTTAATAGCCTTGTCGTAGTTTTTAAGCCAGTCAACACTACTAGTAGTATCGGTTTGACCAATTAAACAAAGCGGTAATATGAGAAAAAGTAATAGTTTCATCTGTAGTATTATTTAGTAATCAAAAGCAAATAGCTTGCCACTATTTAAATAACGAGTCCATTCCTGGAATATTGGGCATCCCTTCTTTGGCCACAGCACCTAGTTCCGCTTCATTTACTTGAGTTGCCTTTGCAATGGCTTTATTTACGGTCATAATTAGAAAATTTTCTAATTGTTCTTTATCTTCCAGTAAACTATCATCAATTATAATCTGTTTAACTTCTCTATTGGCGGTAATAACCACCTTTACTAAATCTTCGGAAGAAGATTCTTCTAGAGTTACTGTGTCTAAGCGTTTCTTTGTGGCCTCTACTTTTTGTTGGGTTTCTTTAAGTTTTCCCATCATACCCATCATATCTCCGAACATAATTTGTGTTTTTATAAGTTGAACTACTATGCGAAATTACTAAATTGTGTCTGAAAAACATCAACTATGAGCTTGTCTAAAAAAAAGAAAATCGTTCTTGGGTTAAGCCTTACATTTGTGCTCTTAGTACAAAGTCAACAAAAGAATATGATTGAAGAAAAAGCACCGATAGCTAAAAAGATTCCACATAACTTAGAAAAGCATGGAGATGTTAGGGTGGATAATTACTATTGGTTGAACGATAAAGAGAACCCAGAGGTTATTTCATACCTCGAGGCAGAGAAAAGTTATTATGAATCTTTAACCGGCCACACCAAAAAGTTTCAAACAGAACTTTTTGATGAGATGAAATCTCGCATTAAAGAAGATGATACCTCGGTACCGTATAAACAAAATGGCTATTGGTATATAACTAGGTATGAAATAGGTAAAGAGTATCCTATTTACGCTCGGAAAAAAGACAACCTAGAAGCTCCTGAAGAAATCATGTTTGATGGAAATGAAATGGCTGAAGGTCATGAGTATTTCAGCATTGGAGGTTTAGCTATTAGCCCAGATAATAAGTTTGCGGCTTTTGGGGTAGATACCGTTTCTAGACGTCAGTACGTTATAAGAATAAAAAATCTTGAGACAGGGGAGATTTATGCAGATAGGATAGAAAATACAACGGGTGGAGCAGTTTGGGCTGATGATAATAAAACTCTTTTTTACACTAAAAAGGATGAAGTTACTTTACGTTCGGACCAAATTTTAAAGCACAAATTTGGTACTACTGAAGCGGAAGATCAATTGGTTTTTCATGAGAAAGATGATACGTTTGGAACATATGTGTACAAATCAAAATCCAAGAAATATATTATTATAGGTTCTTATAGTACGCTTACTTCCGAATTTCAGTTTTTAAGGACCGATAATCCTGACGGGGAGTTGAAAATGTTTTCACCTCGCGAAAGAGGTGTTGAATATGGTATGTCTCATTATGGTGATCATTTTTATGTTCTTACCAACAAAGATGGTGCAACCAATTTTAAATTAATGAAAACCGATGAGAATAATACCTCTTCGGATAACTGGAAAGAATTTATACCGCATCGTGAAGATGTTCTCTTGGAAGATATAGATATTTTTAAAGATTACTATGTAATATCAGAGCGCACAAACGGATTAAACAAGGTTCAGATTAATAGATGGGATGGCACTAATTCTTACTATCTACCTTTTGAAAGTGAAACATACACTGCAGGCGTAGGCCGTAACCCTGATTTTGATACAGAGATTCTTCGTTATGGTTACAATTCCATGACTACCCCAACTTCGATTATCGATTTCAACATGCGAACCAAGGAGAAAGAAGTCAAAAAAGAACAAGAAGTACTAGGAGGGAAGTTTGATAAAGATAATTACAAAGAAGAACGTATTTGGGCCACTGCCCGCGATGGGGTAAAGGTGCCTATGTCCATCGTTTATCATAAGGACACTCCATTGAGCAAAACAACGCCTATACTTCAATATGCTTATGGGTCGTACGGAAACACAATAGACCCTTCTTTTTCTACTGTACGTTTAAGTTTGTTAGATAGAGGTTTTGTTTACGTAATAGCTCATATTAGAGGAGGGGAGTATCTGGGTAGGCCTTGGTATGAAGATGGTAAATTATTAAAGAAAAAGAACACTTTTACAGATTTTGTAGACTGTTCCCAATATTTAATAGATGAAGGTTATACTTCTGCCGATCATTTATATGCAATGGGTGGTTCAGCCGGTGGTCTTCTTATGGGAGCAGTCATTAACATGGCTCCCCAGTTATATAATGGTGTAATTGCAGCCGTTCCATTTGTTGATGTGGTTACGACTATGTTAGATGATTCTATTCCTTTAACAACAGGAGAATATGATGAATGGGGAAATCCAAATGAAAAAACGTACTACGAGTATATGAAGTCATATTCGCCTTATGACCAAGTAGTTGCTCAGGAATATCCTAATTTATTAGTTACTACCGGGCTTCATGATTCTCAAGTACAATATTTTGAACCTGCCAAGTGGGTAGCGAAATTGCGAGAGATGAAATCCGATAAAAACTTGTTGATGATGGATATTAATATGGATGCAGGACACGGTGGAGCTTCAGGCCGTTTTGAGGCATTGAAAGAGGTGGCTAAAGAGTATGCGTTTATTTTGGATTTAGAAGGTAAAATTGAGTAGAAAAATTAATTTATAAGTTAATTATCTTAACTAACACAAACTTGTCTGAAAAAAGGAGTGGTTTTATGGCTTAGAAATTGGCTAGATTATAGCTAATATGCTAACTAAATGTTAACAAAATAGCATAAAACCAAAAATATCTTCATTTTTTGGATGTATTTTCATGGATAAAATGGCATATTCAAAAAAAATAGTAATTTTGTCCCAACAATTTTGTGGAAACTTTTCAGTATATAAAAAGTTCTCATAACCAGACATCCTTTATGGAAAACAAAATTAAGGCATACAACAATATCCTAGAACTCGTAGGAAACACTCCACTAGTAAAATTAAAGAGAATAACAGAAGGCTTTGCAGGTAACTTTTTTGCCAAAGTAGAATCTTTTAATCCTGGCCACTCTTCAAAAGATCGTATTGCGGTACATATCATAGAGGAGGCAGAGCGTAAAGGTCTTTTAACCGAAGGTAGCACCATTATAGAAACGACTTCTGGTAATACAGGGTTTAGTATTGCTATGGTGAGTATTATAAAAGGTTATAAGTGTATTTTGGCTGTTAGTTCAAAATCATCGAAAGATAAGATTGATATGTTACGTACTATGGGAGCCACGGTATATGTTTGCCCAGCTCACGTAAGTGCAGATGACCCGCGTTCATATTATGAAGTTGCAAAACGCTTGCATAAAGAAACTAGTGGTTCTATCTATATCAACCAATATTTTAATGAGTTGAATATGGAGGCCCATTACCAGAGCACTGGTCCGGAAATATGGGAGCAAACTGGTGGTCAGATTACGCATTTTGTAGCATGTAGTGGAACTGGTGGTACTATTTCAGGTACGGCTAAGTACTTAAAAGAACAAAATCCAAAAGTTAAAGTTATTGGAGTAGATGCTTTTGGTTCCGTATTGAAGAAATATCATGAAACAAGAGAGTTTGATTCTAATGAGATTTATCCATATAGAATAGAGGGTCTTGGTAAAAATCTAATTCCAGGAGCTACAGATTTTGATGTTATAGACAAGTTTGTCAAAGTAACCGATTCTGAAAGTGCACATACTGCACGTGAAATAGCAAAGACCGAAGGTATTTTTGCAGGATACACCAGTGGTGCGGTAATGCAGGCTCTAAAACAGTTGAATGAAGAAGGAGAGTTTGGTCCAAAAGATAACGTAGTCGTTATATTTCCGGATCACGGCTCGCGATATATGAGTAAAGTGTATAGTGACCAATGGATGGAAGATCAAGGTTTCTTCGATACCAATACTGTTAGCGAAACTCAAAAAGTACAATACATTAAAGAATAACATACAAGTTTGTAAAAGTTGGAAAGCAATGGCCGTAAGGTCATTGCTTTTTTGTTAGAGAATAATATTTTATGAATGTTGCTCTTAAAATCTTACTTTTGCACTAAAATCCAAAGTACACCTAAATGCGAGATTTATTTGACAGAATTTTAGAGAACAAGGGGCCATTAGGAAAATGGGCTTCACAGGCGGAGGGATATTTCGTTTTTCCTAAGTTAGAGGGACCAATTTCTAATAGAATGAAGTTTCAGGGGAAAGAGGTAATTACCTGGAGTATCAATGACTATTTGGGTCTGGCCAATCTTCCTGAAGTTAAGAAAGTAGACGGTGAAACCGCTGCTGAATATGGTTCTGCCTACCCGATGGGGGCAAGAATGATGAGTGGTCACACTGATTTTCACGAACAGCTAGAACAAGAATTAGCTGCATTCGTTAAGAAGGAATCTGCTTATTTGTTGAACTTTGGTTACCAAGGTATGGTGTCTGCTATAGACGCGCTTGTTTCTAAGGATGATATTATTGTTTATGATGTAGATGCTCACGCTTGTATTATTGATGGCGTTAGGTTGCACATGGGTAAGCGTTTTACTTTTAAGCACAATGATATTGAAAGCTTAGAGAAAAACTTAGAGCGCGCCACTAAAATGGCAGAACAGACCGGTGGAGGTATATTAGTTATTTCCGAGGGTGTTTTTGGTATGCGTGGTGAGCAAGGTAAGTTAAGAGAGATTGTTGCTTTAAAGAAGAAATATACTTTCCGTTTATTTGTAGATGATGCTCACGGTTTTGGAACCTTAGGAAAAACTGGTGCAGGTACAGGTGAAGAACAAGATGTACAAGATGATATTGATGTGTATTTTGCAACTTTTGCAAAGTCTATGGCAGGTATCGGTGCATTCTTAGCTGCTGATAAAGAAATTATAGATTATTTAAAATATAATTTACGTTCGCAAATGTTCGCTAAATCATTACCTATGATTTATGTAAAGGGAGCATTAAAGAGATTAGATATGTTGCGTACCATGCCTGAGCTTAAAGCTAAGTTGTGGGAGAATGTAGATGCTCTTCAAAACGGACTTAAGAGTAAAGGTTTCAACATAGGAAATACAAATACATGTGTTACTCCAGTTTACCTTAACGGAAGTATTCCAGAAGCCATGGCTCTTGTGAAAGACTTACGGGAAAATTATGGTATATTCTGCTCTATAGTAGTTTACCCTGTTATACCTAAGGGGCTAATTCTCCTTCGTATGATTCCTACCGCTACACACACTATGCAAGATATAGAGGAAACATTAGAAGCGTTCTCAGCAATTAGAGATCGTTTGGAAAATGGTACATATAAAAGATTATCTGCTGCAGTAGCTGCGGCAATGGGTGAGTAATATTTACCTAATCGATAATATTAAAAAAGGCCTTACTGTATAGTGAGGCCTTTTTTTGTTTAGTATGTTTTAAATGGAATAGGGTAGAAGGCCCTTGTAAATTATAAGCTCTTTTTATAAGTACAACGTCGTTTATATATTTTCGGGTCAAAATGTTTCCACATTTGCCGAATGGCAATATTATCTTCCAATTCCGGTGTACGGTAACACATTTCAATACCTCTCTTATTAAACGTTTTGTAGTATTCATTGAAAATATATAGCAGTAACACCTTTGTTTTGATATTCAGGGTGAATGCCTATAAGGTAGAACACAACGTCTTTATTGTATTTTTTTGCTCGTAGTAGGTGCAGGAAACCAAATGGGAATAACTTTCCTTTGGCCTTCTGTAAAGCATTGGAGAATGAAGGCATAACTATAGCAAAAGCTATTAAGCTGTCTTCCTTATCTACAATGAATTTAATATACTCGGGATTTATGAATGTAATATATTTCTTCTTGAAATATTCTTTCTGAACATCTGTAATAGGAACAAAAGAAGAGAGTTTAGAATAGGTTTGATTAAAAAGGTCAAACATCTGATCTACTAGTGGTAGAACTTCACTGGTTTTCTTAAAATTAATTTCGCGGAGGCCATAACGGCGTTTTACAAGTCCGTTTAATTTTGTGAATAACGCAGGATCCGCATTTTTTGCAGGAAACTTGTTTTCAACATATCCCTTTTCCTTTACAAAGCCTAGACGTTCATAATGATTAATGTAATACGCGTCATTGTACCATGTTACCATGCTTTATTGGTCAAATCCATCTGTGAGCACACCAACCTTGTCTAAGTTAGAAAAGCCTACTGGCCCTTCCATAAACTCTAAATTGTGTTCAGCCCCTATTTCGGCAACTTTATTTAGAAGAGTTTCTGAAACTTCGGTATCATCAATAAAATCGAACCAGCCAAACCGCATTTTTTTTACGTTTTGGTCATCTACTTCTAAATGATTGATAATTGCAACGACCCTACCAACAAGCTTACTGTCTTTATAGGCAAGAAAGAAATAAGGCGCTTGCATTTTTAAATGCAGGATTTTCATCTCTGTCAAAAGAAGATAATTCATCTTCAATTAAGGGTGGTACCCAATAAGGAGAATCTTTATAAAGCGAAAACGGAAATTTGACGAACTCTTTTAGCTCGGCTTTTGAAATCGCTTCTTTAAGGGTGACCATACATTTTTTTTTGTAAAGCCAATATTAGGAATAAATAGGGTTAGAATAAAATTATGAAACTTAATTTTATCAATAAAGAAAAAGTAAATTTCACTTAGAAATCAATAGCTCCGCTACCTCGTTCTTTATTTTTCTTCTTCTTTCTCTCTTCTTTCTTAAGTTTTTTCAACTGTTTCTTAGACGGGCCTAAGTCAATATCTTCTGCTCCACTTCTGTTTTTCTCCTTTTTACCCTCTTTTTTTCCTTCTTTTTCATGGCGTTCTTTTTGATAGGTTCGCCATTCTCACCAGCACCTTGCTCATCTATCGCCTTTAATTTGTCTTTATGGAAATCAAAACGGTACGAGCCACCAGCAGTTATAAAAATTCTAGAAGGAGTATTCTTGAAACTAGCACCAAGGTTGAAATCTACTTGAAGGTCATCCGTTAATAAATGCGCCACACCACCACGAATTAATACATCTGAATAGCGATCACTTTGAATGCCCTGGTTTTCAACAAAAGCACTCCATTTTGGATTGCGGAAAGCATGCGAAAAAGAAACTAAATAACTTAACTCAGGATAATCTGTGGTTATACGATCATAGGCAATATTGGTAATGAGGACAAAACGAGGCGTTAATCTACTTTGGGTAATAACCATACCACGATATGATACGGTGGGGTCACCAACGTAAAAAGGGTTGTCGCCTAAGTTAAAGGTAGCTCCGCCATAAAGCGAAACCGATGGAATTAGGTTTTTGAACTTGAAACCGTAATTTGCTTTCCAGCTATATAAATTAGGTTTATTTCGTTCTGGATTTTTAAAACGATCATATAGTAAATATTTAAGACCTACGCGATTTCTTGAAAAATCGGTTAAGTTTTCAGTTACGTCTAAACTGGTATAAGTAATGTTTTGATTTACAAATGTTCCTTCATAATTAAGCTCTAGCCGCTCAAAAAGTAATCCGTAACGTAATGATATGTCAGATCCCCAGATATTACTTTTCGTATTTAAAAGGGTATGGTCTCTTTGCTCATATAGAACGCCGGCTTCTACTTGTAGTACATTTCTACCAACAGCATATGCGCTAACGGATAGGCCAGGGCGGTTAGAATTGATAACGTCTGTATACTGTGATGTCCCTATAAATGGAAGGGCAAAAATCAGGGTCAATAGATAATTTTTCATTTTTTCTTGGCGCTTGATTAATTAATTCAGGCTTGTTCTTTTTTGTGTAGTCCAAATACCAATGTTCAAAATAAGGCGTTTTTAAAATAGCTAACGATTGTTATTACTGCTATTTAGGTAATGTAAATCCATTATGGAATAGACAAAACACATCAATAAAGCGGACTTTAATAATATTTTAGCACTTCTACACAGGTATTACAACGCTAGATTTGTATTTTTGATATAATCATTTTGAAAAAAATATGGCATTTTTAAAGACAATCTTTATAATTTTATTGGTCTATTACCTTTTTAAAATATTGGTAAAGATGTTTGCCCCTAAAATTTTTGGTTATGCCGCGCGTAAAACTCAAGAGCACTTCAGCGAAAAATTCGGTGATTTTGCACAGCAAGGTTATGGGCAAGCTCAAACGGATCAGGCAGGAGAGGTTATAATTGACAAGAAACCATCTAGAAAGAACTCTTCAAATAAAAAGGTGGGCGATTATATCGATTTTGAAGAAATCGATTAATATATCTGCTTCAGTCAAATCATTTTAAAAATTTAAGAATACATCTTTTTCGGCTCTCTAAAAAGCTTTGGAATGGATGTATATATTTTAAAACTAACTGCTATCTCTTAAGTTAAGGTCAAAACAAATTCCATAGTAGAGATAACTTCATTATTTTAGCCGAATCAATCGATATATCCCATTATGCAAAAAGGATTGAAGGCCTTCTTCGTACATTTTTTTGTTACCGTTTTCTTTGTGATTGCCGCTTTGGCTTATTTCTACCCAGTCCTTCAGGGCAAAGTAATAGAACAATCGGATATTGTTCAGTTTACCGGTATGGCCAAGGAACAAAACGATTTTAGAAAAAAAAACAGGCGAAGAGCCCTACTGGACTAATAGTGCCTTTGGCGGTATGCCCACTTATCAGTTAGGCGCTTATTACCCACATGACTACGTCAAAAAGTTAGATAATCTTATCAGGTTTCTACCTAGGCCAGCAGATTATCTATTTCTATATTTCATTGGTTTTTACATATTACTTTGCTGTTTAAAAGTAGATTATAGGTTGGCTATCATAGGCGCACTGGCTTTTGGTTTTTCAACCTATCTCATTATCATCCTTGGAGTAGGGCACAATGCTAAAGCACATGCCTTAGGGTATTTGCCTATGCTTCTTGGTGGTATAGTTCTGGTTTTTCGGAAGAAATATCTTTGGGGTTTTATTCTGACTGCTATATCTATGGCATTAGAAATTAGGGCTAATCATTACCAGATGACATATTACTTTATGCTTTTGGTCTTGATTTTAGGTGTAGTCTACTTAGTAGATGCTATCAGAACAGAAAAACTAAAGCACTATTTTAGTTCTGTTGGTCTTTTATTAGTAGCCGTTTTATTAGGTATAGCTGCAAATGCAACCAGTCTTATGGCTACAAAAGAATATGCGGATTGGAGTACTCGCGGAAAATCTGAATTGACCATTAACCCAGATGGAACAGTAAAAGAAAATACAGGGGGATTAGATAAATCATATATCACCCAGTGGAGTTATGGTATTACGGAATCTTTGAATCTCTTTGTACCACGTTTGTTTGGTGGTTCTAACAGTGAGAATTTAGGCGAAAACTCAAAAAGTTACGACTTTCTTATTGATCAAGGTGTATCCAGAAGTCAAGCCCTTAATTTTTCTAGTGGCTTACCTTTATATTGGGCTGATCAGCCGGGAACATCTGGTCCTGCTTACATTGGTGCTATTATTTTCTTTCTTTTCATATTGGGCCTTATTCTAGTAAAAGGAAAAGCAAAATGGTGGCTTCTTGGTGGCGTGCTAATGTCTTTGTTCCTTTCTTGGGGAAAGAACTTTAGTTTCTTGACGGATTTAATGATTGATTACTTCCCTTTGTACGACAAGTTTAGGGCTGTTTCGTCTATTCAGGTTATCCTAGAATTATGTGCTCCGGTATTGGCAATATTGGCTTTAAGAGAACTTTTTAAATCTACGGTACAGGTAGCCGATAAATTGAAAGCACTAAGAATATCGTTTTTTACGATATTAGGATTAAGTGTGGCGCTCTTTATTTTTAAAGCTGGTTTTGATTTTGAAGGACCTAGTGATGAATTCCTGAAACGGAATTATGGAGACGAGTTGGTTTCTCTAATTCAGGCAGATCGTAAGGCGGTGTACAATTCAGATCTTCTTCGTTCTATGATCTTCGTATTTTTGACTGCCTTGGCACTTTGGTTTTATATTAAAGGAAAGCTAAAAGAAAACTTGGCAATTGTAGCTATAGGCGCTTTGGTTATTTTTGATTTAGTAGGCGTAGGGCAACGTTATGTTGATGCTGATAATTTTGTTGCTAAGCGAAAAATGACACAACCTTTTCCAGAGACTGCTATTGATCAAGAAATAAATAAAGACAAAGATGTCTTTAGGGTTTATGACCCACAGGAAGGTATTAACGGAGCTCGTACATCATACTATCACCAATCTATTGGAGGTTATCATGCAGCCAAACCTGCAGGTTTGGAAGACTTGTTTAGCTTTTATGTCTATAAAGGCAATATGGGAGTTTTGAATATGCTGAATGTAAAGTATGTTGTTCAGCAAGACGAAGAAGGTAAAAGTTACCCAGCAGTCAATCCTAATGCAAACGGTAATGCGTGGTTTGTAAATCATGTGGTTAAAGTGAATTCGGCCAATGAAGAAATTCAAGCATTGGATAAGCTAAATACCAGAACTGAAGCCGTAGTTAATGTCACTAAAGTAAACAGTCTAAAAGCTTTTGATTTTATAGTTGACTCAACGGCGACAATTTCATTGGTTGATTATGTACCGAATCATTTGACGTACAAGTCCACTAACAAGAACGATGGTCTTGTTGTCTTCTCTGAAATGTATTACCATAATGGATGGAACGCTTATATAGACGGGAAATTAAAGAATCATTTTAAGGCAGATTATACGCTTCGTGCTTTAGAAGTGCCAAGTGGAGACCATACTATAGAGTTTAAATTTGAACCAGAAGTTGTTAGAATTGGAAGTAAGATTACATTGGCCAGTTCTATTTTATTGGGACTTATAGTCTTGGGAGGTATTGGATTTACGTTTTTCGGTTCCAAGAAGAGCAAAGGTCAAGAAAAGAAAGAAGTTAAATAGTATTAAGTAAAGATTCCCCGATCTTTTACCTTGTAATTTATACTTATGAAGAAAGTCCTCATTATCACCTATTATTGGCCTCCTGCTGGCGGCTATGGTGTGCAGAGGTGGTTGAAATTTGTAAAATATCTTCGTGATTTTAATATTGAGCCAGTATTATATATTCCTGAAAACCCGCATTATCCTATAGAGGATGCAAGCTTATTAAGAGAGATTCCCCAGGGTATCACTGTATATTCCAAACCTTTATTTGAACCTTACGGCTTAGCAAAGCTAGTATCCTCAAAAAAGACAAAACGGATTAGTTCTGGTATTATTCAGACTAAGAACCAATCTTTCTTTGAAAAGGGGATGTTATGGATAAGAGGTAATTTTTTCATTCCAGATGCCTTAAATATTGGATAAAACCTTCCGTAAAATTCTTAACGGAGATTCTTTCAAAAGAAAATATTGACACTATTGTTACTACAGGTCCGCCGCACAGTGTGCACCTGATAGGAAGGGAATTAAAAAAAGACAAGGGTGTTACATGGTTCGCAGACTTTAGGGATCCATGGACTTCTATTGGTTACCATAAAGAATTAAAGCTTACTAGTAATTCAAAAAAAAAGCATAAAAAATTAGAACACGCGGTATTAAATGAAGCCGATAGAATTCTAGTAACGAGCAATACTACAAAAACTGAGTTTGAGGCTATTACAAAACAACCTATTTCAGTTATTACAAATGGGTACGATTCGGATTATGAAGGTGATGCAAATTTAGACGAGCGTTTCACCATCTCTCATATTGGTTCTTTGCTAACAGGAAGAAATCCAAAAAATCTATGGAAAGTGCTATCACAAATTGCAGCAGAAAACTCGGTCTTTCGTGGTGATTTACAATTAGAATTTATGGGTGTTGTTAGTCAAGATGTAATGGATTCAATGTATCGTTACGAACTTGGTCCGTATATAAAAATGTTGGGTTACGGTTCTCATGCTGAAGCGCAGCGCAAGCAACAAAGGTCTCAGTTGTTGCTTTTGGTTGAAATAGATAGTGAGGAAACTAAAGGAATTATACCAGGTAAGCTCTTTGAGTATATGATTGCTAAACGCCCTATTTTGGCAGTAGGCCCAAAAGGATGGGAGGCAGGTCAAATAATAGAGAGCACTAATTCAGGTGAGGTTTTTGATTACGAGGCTCAAGCAGAACTAAAGACAACTATTCTTGAATGGTATGAAGCCTTTAAAAAAGGGAAAATAACTTCAGAATCTATAGCTATAGAAAAATATAGCCGCAGGGCGTTAACAGAAGAACTATCTAAATTGCTCTAATGGGATTGGTATTTAAACAGTCATTGAACAACTCTATAATTACCTATTTGGGTTTTGGTCTTGGCGCGATTAATACCTTAGTCTTGTATTTGCAATTCATGGAGCCTAGATATTATGGACTTCTTCAGGTGGTTTTGTCTGCTTCGGTTGTTCTTATGCCGGTTTTGGCTTTTGGTGTACCTAATACTTTGGTTAAATTCTATAGTAGTTTCA
Organism: Zobellia laminariae; assembly: GCF_030553095.1. GTDB lineage: Bacteria > Bacteroidota > Bacteroidia > Flavobacteriales > Flavobacteriaceae > Zobellia > Zobellia laminariae. The sequence goes on from NZ_CP130738.1 coordinate 3,978,005, forward strand.
AGAATGACACGAAATCTATGGATGGCTTTCTGACACTCATGTTGTTTCTGCCTTTGGTTTTAATTCTTCCTATTGGTGGAATAACTTATTTGGCTAACGAAACTATAGGAAGCTTTTTGTCTAAAGAGAATCCCATTGTAAAAGATTATGTCTGGCATATATTTTTAATAGCTATGTCTATGGCATACTTTGAATTGTTTTATGCTTGGGCTAGGGTACAGATGAAATCTGTCTTTGGTAATTTCATGAAAGAGATTTTTGGGAGAGTGGCTCAAACCGTCCTTTTAATTTTACTCTATTTTGAAATTATTGACGTTCGGTCGTTTCTTGACTTTTTAGTGGTAGCTTATTTGCTTCGGACGCTTATTATGAAAATCTATGCATATCAGTTACATCGTCCTAAGTTAATTTTTGACTTCCCTGAGAATACACGTAAAATATTAGTGTACAGTGCATTGATAATTTTAGGAGGTTCTGTTGCCATCGTCTTGTTAGAAATAGATAAGGTGATGATCAATCAGTTTATTAAGATAGAGAATGTAGCGTATTATGGTGTAGCAAGCTTTATAGCCTTGGTAGTTGCTGTTCCTTCTCGATCTATGCATCAAATTACCTATCCGCTTACAGCAGAACTTTTAAATAAAAATGATTTAGTGGGGCTTAAGCGCCTTTATCAAAAGAGCTCATTAACTCTTTATATTATATCAGGCCTTTTGTTCATTCTTATTTACCTGAATTTAAATGACCTCTATAAGTTATTACCAGATGCTTACCGTAATGGTTATATAATTTTTGTTTGGTTAGGCTTGGCTAAATTATATGATGCTTTGCTTGGTAATAATAATTCCATTTTATATAACTCAGATTACTACAAAGCTGTTTTGTATATGGGTTTATTTCTAGCCATTGTAACGGTGTTTTTAAACATATGGCTTATTCCTGCTTACGGTTTAGATGGTGCTGCCATAGCTAGTTTTTCGGCTTTCTTTATTTACAATACCGTAAAGTTGATGTATGTGAAAATGAAATTCAATATGGTTCCCTTTACTAGGGAAACAATTCAAATTTCAATACTATTGGTAGTAACTACTTTTGTATTTTATTTTTTGAATCTTTCATTTCACCCTATTATTAATATTATAATTAAGAGCTTAGGGATAGCCCTCCTTTATATTGGAGTTCTGTATAAGTTCAGGATTTCTACAGATGTTTTTCAAGTCCTCTCAAAAGTATTTGGAAAGAAAGAACAATAACTTTATCTTAACAGTCTGGTTCATTAAGAAAGCCCCCTTTCAATCTTGCACTTACCTTTTGCTAAAAGGACATTAGATTTATTATCGCTTAATATTAAATGAAATGGGGTACACAATCAAAGGTAATCTAAGAGCCTGTCTACATTTAGACCTCTATGAATCTTTAGATAGTGTAGAGGTTAAAGTCTACAAAGTTACAAGTGATATTACGGTAGCTTGTAATCACAAAAGTGAATTAAATAAATTATCTGCAGATATTATAGCCTATAAATCTAAGAACCTTCTTGGGTCTGGGCATACTAATAGCGAAGGAAATTATTCTATAGATATATGTGACTCTTACAGTGATGGCGAAATTGAAATAGATTTGGTTGTAACCGATAAGCACGAGAGCTATAGAAAAATACACAATCCTATTCATTTTACAGCACGAAGGCTAAAGCCTATCTGGAGAAACGGTAATCGGACTAAGGAATATAGCTGGAATTATTGTTTTAGTTTTCAATTCTGGAACCAAGTTCGTAAACAATTAGATGTTTGGACAATTATTGGAAATGTAAAGTCTGTTGAAGACAAAGTTACACCGGTAGCTGGCGTGGTTGTTTCTGCTATTGATGTAGATTGGATAAAAGATGATTTTCTAGGAAGTGCTGTTTCTAATGGTGATGGCAAATTCCGAATAGATTATAAGAGTATAGATTACAAACAGACCTATCTCTCTCCTATGATAAGTATTGAAACACCTATTTCTTCCATTCCCGGGCCTGAAGTTTATTTTAAAATAACAAATCCTGAGGGTATTTTGTTATATGAAGAGCACAGGAGTATGGGTAAGACTCAAGAAAGAAGAAATATTCAGCGTTTTTTCAATATTGACTTGTATATTTAACCTTAATTAAGATTTCGGGCTATTTTCTACTAGTCATTATCAATATTTTCTTCAAATGAAGGTACGTATAAAAGGTAATTCAATACGCATGCGTATTACCAAAACTGAAGTGTCCCAGCTTTTTAAAACCGGATATATTCAAGAGGAAACTCAATTTATCAATAGCACATTTACGTACGCTTTAATTACCGAGGCAGACGTCTTAGAAATGACAGCAACATTTGAGGATAATAAGTTGACCATAGTGTTACCTTTGGGTAGCATTGAGGACTGGGAAAATAGCAAGAAAGTGGGATTCAGTAATTCAATCTCTCTTACAGACGGAAAAAAGTTGTCACTTTTAGTTGAAAAGGATTTTACATGTCTGGAAGATAGGGGAGAAGATGAATCTGAGAATTACCCCAATCCGAAATTACAACACTAGAAATAGAAGTTAAGTATGTCAGATAAAAACTTTCTGAGAAATGTAACAGTTATAGGTTCTGAAGATTTTTCAAATATAAAGGTTACCGAGCCGGTTAGATATGCCGCAGGAAAATTAGGAGTTAAAGAGGCATTGCGCCACGGGTTTAAGGAAATGGGTATTGTACGTTCTATGCGTGCGTTTCTAGAACTTAATCAAGAAGATGGTTTTGACTGCCCAAGTTGTGCTTGGCCAAATCCAGAACAACCATCCACTATAGCGGAGTACTGCGAAAATGGAGCAAAAGCTGTTGCAGATGAAGCTACAACAGATAAAATTGGTCGTGATTTCTTTAAAAAGTTTTCGGTAGAAGAGCTTTCCAAACTTACGGAATACCAACTTAATAAATTTGGTAGAATTACCGAGCCTATGGTGCTTAGGCCTGGAAGTGTTCATTATGAGCCAATTTCTTGGGAAGAATCGTATGAGCTTATTTCCATAGAATTACACAAATTGAATTCGCCAAACGACGCTATTTTTTATACATCTGGTCGCTCTAGTAATGAGGCAGCTTACTTGTATGGCATGTTTGCACGAGCTCTGGGCACGAATAATATGCCAGATTGTTCTAATATGTGTCACGAATCTAGTGGTGTGGCCCTTTCTGAAACTTTAGGTATTGGTAAAGGTTCTGTAAAACTAGAAGATTTGTACGGTGCGGATGTAATTATCGTTGCTGGTCAAAACCCTGGTACAAACCACCCACGAATGCTTTCTGCTTTAGAAAAATGCAAGAAGAATGGCGGAAAGGTAATTAGCATCAACCCATTGGAAGAGTCAGGTCTAATTAATTTTAAAAACCCGCAACACTTAAATGGGTTAATAGGTGGTGGAGAGGATTTGACGGATATACATTTACAAGTTCGGATCAATCAAGATATAGCTTTAATGAAGCTCATTCTTAAAAGGCTTGCAGCTCTTGATGAAAAGGGACAAAAAGTTTTTGACCATGATTTCATGCTTAAGTATGTTGATGGTTATGCGGGACTTATTTCAGATTTCAAAAACTATGACGAAGAATCTTTACTTAATCTAAGTGGGGTAAGTAATGAGAAAGTAAATGAAACTGTTGAGCTTTTGGCAACAAGTGAAAATATAGTTGTTTGTTGGGCCATGGGGCTAACACAACACAAGAATGGTGTAGCCACTATTTGCGAGTACCTCAATTTACTTTTGTTGAAAGGGTCATTAGGAAAACCTAACGCAGGAACATGTCCTGTTCGTGGACATAGTAACGTTCAAGGTGATCGCTCTGTAGGTATTATGCATTTTGTAAATGAAGAGCTTAATGAACGAATTGAAAAGCATTTAGGGTTTAAGGCTCCTACTGAAGAAGGTTTAGATGTGGTTGGAGCTATTAAAGCTATGCATGATGAAAAAGGAAAAGTGTTTGTTTGTTTAGGAGGTAATTTTTTAATGGCAGCTTCTGATACACTATATACTGCGGAATCTATGCAGAATTGTGAATTGACCGTCCAAATAAGTACAAAATTGAACCGGTCTCATTTGGTTACAGGAAAGACCGCGTTGATTCTGCCCACTTTTGGGCGTTCTGAAAAAGACATGAAAGATGGTACGCTACGCTACCAGACTATGGAAGATAGTATGGGACGAGTAAGACAATCTCGTGGACTTTTAAAACCAACATCAGATAATATTAAAAGTGAACCAGAACTAATTGCAGAATTGGCGAATACTTTTTTTGGAGGTAAGCATTCTGTGAATTGGAAGGGCATGGGCGAAGATTATGAACTTATTAGGGATAGCATAGATAACGTAGTTAAGGGTTTTGATAATACTAAAGAGCAATCAAAAGGTATTGGGTACTATCTGCCAAATAATGTTCGTGATTTAGATTTTAGTATGCTACCAAACGGAAGGGCGCAATTAACCGTAAACCCTTTACCGGAGCATAATTTAAAACCGGAAGAGTTTATGTTGATGACCATTAGGTCTCATGATCAGTTCAACACTACAATTTACGGCATGGATGATAGATATAGAGGCGTCTATAATGAAAGACGCGTATTGTTCATGAATCCGGAGGATATGAAGAAGAAAGGCCTCAAGAAAAAGGATGTTATTAATATTACAAGTACTTACGACGGAAAAGTGCGTACCGCAAATAAGTTTTTAGTTATACCTTATAACATTCCTGCGGGAGATTTAGCGGCCTATTATCCAGAGACCAATGTATTGGTACCGCATGACCAGTACGCAGATAAAAGTAAAACTCCCATTAGTAAATCTATTAAGGTTACAGTAGAAAAGGTGAGTTAATAACTAGTCTACAAAATAAAACCCCCGCATTAGATTAATCTAATGCGGGGGTAACAACCAACCTAAAAACTATTTTTAATATCTTCTAGCACTTCTTGATGAAGTTGCTCTTGAAGATGTAGTAGTACTGTTACTTCTGCTTCTAGATGGAGCTTTGCTTACTGTGCTTCTAGAACTTCTTGTGCTAACACTACTTCTGCTTTGCGTAGGTGTTTGTCTTACGCTTCTGCTTACAGTCCTATTTTTAGTTTGTGGACTTTTATAAGTGCTGTTACTTCTTCTGGTTACCGATGTATTACGTGGCGAACGTGTTGCTGTTCTTTTTGTTACCGTATTACTCGTAGGTTTTCTTACCGTTGTTGATCGTTGCGTAACCGATCTATTTCTAGATGGGGTAGTTGCTCTTGATCTTACTGTTGAATTTCTGTTTGTAATTTTTCCATTAGAATTACCTGAACGTGTGGCACTACTAGTAGAGGCTGTTCTTCTTACCGAATTATTTCGAGTAGAAGCAGTAGCTCTATTTGTTCTTGTAGTGTTATAATTCCTTTTTGAAACTGATCTGTTGTTTCTAGAGTTATTACTACGAACGGCAACTCTATTATCATTTCTATAGATTCTAGATCTATTACTTCTTACTTTATTATAACGGTGCGTGTATCCTATTTTAGCATATGCGCGTCTTGTGTTATGTCTGTAAGGGTTGTAGTAGGTATAACGAATAGGGCTATAGTGTCTTCTATAAGGCTTATTAAATACTAAACTGAAACCAATTATAGGTCTTGCAAAAAATGCATGAAAAGGTCTGTAGACATAATGTCTATTATAAACATTTATGTAACCTGTATGATAATCGTAAAAACCTCTACGGTTATAGTAGACAGACATTCCACCAACACTACGTACACGATTGTTGTTATAACTAATATCTACATCACCTACTTGGGTAACACGACCATAATAGTCATAATAAATAGCTACGTTCTCTACTTGAACTACAGCACCATAATCATCATATTGCGCGTATGGGCTATAATCGTAACCTGAATTAAAGGTTACTCCATTACGACGACCGGTTACACGGTTGTCTATATAAAAATCGAATTCACCATCTGGATATACCGAAAACGTTATGCCATTCTCGACAAAAATAAATGAGTCGTTGTTTGTATAAGCATTGCGTTCAGCAACCTTATCTTCTACTGTACTTGTGGCCATAACACCTGAGGTGCTAAAAATAAGGGCCGAAAAAAGGAGTACTAAGTTTTTCATGATATAAGGTTTTAATTCTTGAATGAAAATATTCACATTCGAGTAGTAATAAACAAACAGCGTGCCAAAAAACCTGAACTATATTTATATAATTGAAATTCAGACACTTATAAATTTTTATTTGATTGTTTCAACAAAAGAATATGTGCTCAAATATGCATTGCTATTGGTAGAAAAACTAAAGACCATACTTCTTTTTAAGGAAATATGGTCTTTTAGGGTAATACTTAATCTTCTATTTCCTGCTATAACTTCTCTTTTAAGTATTTGGCCGTAAAAGAGGTTTTACTCTTTATGATTTCTTCTGGAGTGCCTTCTGCTAAAAGCTTTCCTCCTCCTTCGCCACCTTCAGGACCAAGGTCAATAATATAGTCTGCACATTTAATCAATTCTATATTGTGCTCTATTACTATAACGGAATGTCCTTTGGAAATTAAAGCATCAAAAGATTTTAGAAGTTTCTTTATATCATGAAAATGCAAACCGGTTGTAGGTTCATCAAAAATAAAGAGTGCCTTATCTTTAGTTGTACCCTTAACTAAAAAGGATGCTAGTTTAATTCGTTGAGCTTCTCCACCGGATAAAGTAGAAGAGGACTGTCCTAAGGTTACATAACCCAAGCCAACATCCTGTAAAGGTTTCAGTTTATTAACAATTTTTGTTTGCTTATGTAAATCAAAAAATGCGATAGCGTCATCAATAGTCATATTTAGGACATCATCAATACTTGCATCCTCAAATTTTACCTCTAACACTTCCTTCTTAAAACGTTTGCCTCCGCAGGTATCACATTCCAAGTGAACATCGGCCATAAACTGCATTTCTACCGTAATCTCACCTTCCCCTTTACATTTTTCACATCTTCCTCCATCTACATTAAAAGAAAAGTGTTTGGCTTGGTAAGCTCTTATTTTACTTAGCTTTTGTGAAGCGAAAAGATTCCTGATATCATCATATGCCTTTATATAGGTTACAGGATTTGAGCGAGAAGACCGTCCAATAGGATTTTGGTCTACAAACTCAACATGTTTTATATTCTTGTATTTCCCCTCTACCTTTGTAAACTGTCCAGCTTTCTCTCCGTACCCGCCAACCTCTTTAAGTATAATAGGATATAAAAGTTTTTTTACCAAAGTACTTTTACCACTTCCTGATACCCCAGTTATTACCGTAAGCATGTTGAGTGGAAAGGTTACATCTATATTTTTTAGATTATTTTCACGAGCACCTCTTATTGTAATGTAATCTGTAGAAGTTCTTCTTTTGCTGGGTATAGTTATTTCTTCTGTTCCATTTAGGTAGCTCGCAGTTAGTGACGTAGACTTTAATATTTCATCTAGCGTTCCATGGGCAACTACTTCACCACCATGCGTACCAGCTTCAGGACCAATATCAATAACTTCGTCTGCCGCTTTCATGATATCTTCATCATGCTCAACAACAATAACGGTGTTACCAAGGTCTCGTAAAGATTTTAAAACATCAATTAAGTTCTCTGTATCTTTTGGGTGTAGTCCTATACTGGGTTCATCCAAAATATACATACTTCCCACAAGGCTACTTCCTAATGAGGTTGCCAAGTTAATACGCTGACTTTCTCCACCTGAAAGTGTATTAGATTTTCTGTTTATCGTTAAATAACTTAATCCAACCTTATAGAGAAAACCTAATCTAGTAATTATTTCCTTTAATAACCGTGATGCAATTTTTGTATCGTATTTATCTAAAACCAGTTCTTCAAAAAATGGAATCAATTTTTTGATAGGTAATTCAACTAAATCAGAAATGTTTTTTCCGCCTACTATAATGTAATCGGTTTCTTTCCGTAATCGCTTTCCTTGGCAAACATTACATTTGGTTTTTCCGCGGTAGCGCGAAAGCATAACTCTATTTTGTATTTTGTAACTCTTTTCTTCTAACTGCCCAAAGAACTTATTTAAACCAATAAAGTGGTCATTTCCATCCCAGACCAACTGTTTTTGTTCTTCTGATAGTTCAAACCATGGTTTATGAATGGGAAAATCATACTTGTAGGCAGAATTTACTAGTTGGTCTCTATACCAACCCATACTCTCGCCGCGCCAAGGGAAAATAGCATTTTCATAAACTGATAATGCCGTATTAGGGATTACAAGGTCTTTATCTATTCCTATAACATCTCCATAACCTTCACATTTAGGACAAGCGCCATACGGATTGTTGAAACTGAATAAATGAACATTTGGTTCTAAGAACGACATTCCGTCTAACTCAAACTTGTTACTAAAAGGAGTAACAACCTTTGTAGCTAGCTCTTCAATAGCACATTCTCCTTTGCCTTCAAAAAAAGCGGTATCAATGGCGTTGGCCAAACGATTATAAAAATCTTCATCGTCCTTAACTACAATCCTATCAATGATAAGGTCAAAACTCTTACCAATATCTTCAGGTGCATTGTCTATCCGTAGTACTTCGCCATTATACTTTATTCTAGCATAACCTTGTTTAGAAAGTAGTTGAAGAGATTTTAATGAATCTCTATCCTTCTCTATAACAATTGGAGCCAGTAACAGAAGTTTAGTACCCTCTTCATACTTCTTTACATGTTCTACCACATCTGTTACCGTATCCTTTTTTACCTCTCGTCCGGAAACGGGAGATATGGTACGACCAATACGTGCGAACAATAATTTTAGGTAATCATAAATTTCTGTGGTAGTACCAACGGTAGACCTTGGGTTTGTAGAATTCACCTTTTGTTCAATGGCAATGGCAGGAGCTATACCTTTTATATAGTCCACCTTTGGCTTATCTAGTTTGCCTAAAAACTGTCTGGCATAAGAAGAAAGACTTTCTACATAGCGTCTTTGACCTTCTGCATATAAGGTGTCAAAAGCTAAACTGGACTTACCTGAACCAGAAAGGCCGGTAATAACAACTAGTTTATTTCGGGGTATGACAACATCAATATTCTTAAGGTTGTGCAGTTTTGCACCTTTGATTATTATGTTGTGTTTTGGGTTTACATCTACTATTTCCGTCATGTTCTTGTATAGATTTGCAAAGATACAATATGAAGATTTCAATAGCTAGAATTGTATGGTTAGCATTAAAAAATGTGTGTATGACGATAGAAATTTTCCAAAGTCATTTAATTTTATCTATATTTGGGGCCTAACAAAATGTTAATACGCCTATAGCAGAAAATTACTTTTAGAAAGATTAAAACATTATCTACAAGACCTTTCCACAGGGGAGGTGTCTCGTTTTAACTATTAAAGTAATTGTTATGGATATATTGACGGAAGATTCCCTTCTTATTAAAAATTACGTTTCTGGTGACGAAAAGGCACTGGAATTCCTAATTGCAAAGCACAACCAGCGGCTTAGTAGTTTTATTTATTCCAAAGTGAATAACCGAGATATTACCGAAGACATTTTTCAAGATACCTTTATTAAGGTAATCAAAACATTACGGCGTGGTGCATATAATGAAGAAGGTAAATTTTTACCTTGGGTAATGCGCATAGCCCATAACCTTATAATAGACCATTTTAGAAAAACTAGTCGTATGCCCATGTTTGAAGGAGCAGATAGTTTTGATATCTTTTCTTTGATTGGCGACGATAAGCTTAATGCAGAGCGCCAACTAATAAAAGACCAGATAGATTGTGATTTAGAAGTACTTGTTGCTGAATTACCAGTAGATCAAAGAGAGGTTTTAATTATGCGTATATATAAGGATATGAGTTTCAAGGAGATTTCGGAAAATACCGGAGTAAGTATAAATACTGCCTTGGGAAGAATGCGTTACGCTTTAATTAACCTTAGAAAGATTATTGAACAACACAATATTGTTTTAACGAATTAATATGCGTTAGGTCGGGCGGTTTCATTATATTTATGTTTGTGGCGTTATAATGCTGTAACAATACTAAAATAGATATGGGAAAAATTTACGCTACAGAATCGGATAAGCATAGATCGGCTAAAGCAAGCCCTTCAACAGTTAAGTTTCTATTGGATTATTCAAAGGCATTAGAAATAACAGAAGCCAATGGCCTTCAATTTGAATCAAATTTGAACTAGACACTAGTTCTTCAAAATATATACAGCCCTAGTGATGAAAATTGCTAGGGCTTTTTTGTAGGAAATAACCAAGCTTAATTACTGTCTTTATAGTACATACTATATGTTATCTCTTATTTAGAATAAACAGCCGGATAAAAGGTTCACTTCATCAATATTCTACAGAAGGCTGATTTTGTGTGGCTAACGCACTTCATTCCATTTTATTTTACAGAAAAATAGAAAAGTGGCATTTCACATCAAAAACTAGCGGTTTTACAACAATGTTTTTTTCTAGAGCCCTCTATTATCTAGTTTTACATCAGAAATAACAACAAGGTCATCCGCCAAAGGATAAAAGTAATACTCGAAAATAACTAAATAACGGTAGCCTTTCATTAGAAAGTCTCAAATCCAAAAAAACTAAAAACCCTACACCATGAGCTCACAAATCGAAGATTCAGTATTAGTAAGAGATTATATCAGCGGAGATGAAAAAGCACTTGAAGTTTTAATCAAGCGTCATAACCAAAGAATATCTAGTTTTATTTACTCAAAGGTTCTAGATAGAGATGTTACAGAAGATATTTTCCAAGACACTTTTATTAAAGTAATCAAAACTTTGAAAAAAGGTTCATATAGTGAAGAAGGTAAATTTTTACCTTGGGTAATGAGAATTGCACATAACTTGATTATTGATCACTTCAGAAAGAACAAAAGAATGCCAATGTTTGAAGGTAGTGATGATTTCAATATTTTCTCTGTAATTGGAGATGATAAGTTAAATGCAGAAAAGCAAATTATAAAGGATCAGATTACTTCAGATTTAAAGCACTTAATTGAAGAATTACCAGATGATCAAAAAGAAGTTTTGGTAATGCGTATCTACAAAGATATGAGCTTTAAAGAAATCTCTGAAAACACAGGAGTGAGCATAAACACTGCCTTGGGGAGAATGCGCTACGCATTAATCAACCTAAGAAAAATTATAGATAAGCATAACATTGTATTAACGAATTAATAGATCGCTAATATCTTGTAACAATATATCCATTCTAGTTGCGTTATCCATTGTATAACTATATTACTACTATGGAAAAAATTTACTCTGAGAACCTTGAAAGAGGTGCAGCTATACAAGCAACAAAAGAAACTATCAACTTTTTGCTTAGTTTTTCTAAGCAATTTCATGTAGTTGAATACAAGAGTCTTCAGTTTGAAAATAGCTTGAACTAAACAAAAAAGACCTGATTTAACGGGTCTTTTTTGTTTTGTAATAATTGTCGATTACTGTTTTTCTACCAATGGTTTTGGTAATAATATCGTTATCCAAATCCCATCCTCTGGCAGGCGAATATTCTCTGCCGTACCAAATTATCTGAAGATGCAAGTCATTCCAAATCTCTTTTGGGAATAGACGCTTGGCATCTTTTTCTGTTTGTACTACATTTTTTCCATTAGTAAAACCCCATCTATACATTAATCTGTGAATATGGGTGTCTACAGGAAAAGCAGGAATTCCAAAAGCTTGGGAAACCACTACGCTGGCAGTTTTGTGTCCTACCGCAGGAAATTCTTCCAAAAGTTCTAATTCCTGAGGAACTATACCATCATATTTTTCTACCAACATTTTAGATAACCCATAAATCCCTTTAGCTTTCATTGGAGAAAGTCCAACTGGTCTAATGATATCACGAATTTCTTCTATTGATAATTTTATCATGTCATAAGGATTGTCAGCCCTTTTAAACAATAAAGGTGTAATTTTATTTACTCTTACATCTGTACTTTGAGCAGATAGTAAAACAGCAATTAATAAAGTATAGGGGTCTTTATGCTCCAAAGGCACTGGTATGGTTGGATAAATACCTTTTAAGGTCTTAATAGTGAAATCAACCTTTTCCGCTTTTGTCATTTTTGTCTAATTTTAGCATTGAAAATAGAAACACATAATAAAAAAGTGCTATGAATACATTACAAGTAGGAGACAAAGTACCCGATTTTTCAGCGAAAGACCAAGATGGTAATACAATTAAATTATCTGATTTTAAAGGCAAGAAGTTAATTGTCTTTTTTTATCCCAAAGCTAGCACTCCAGGTTGTACTGCAGAAGCATGTAATTTACGGGATAACTATGAAGAACTACAGGCACAAGGATATGAATTACTGGGTGTAAGTGCAGATTCTGAAAAGAGACAAAGTAATTTTAAGAACAAGAACAATTTCCCTTTTCCGTTATTGGCAGATGAAGATCATACGGTAATCAACACTTTTGGTGTCTGGGGACTGAAAAAATTTATGGGTCGCGAATACGATGGTATTCACAGAAAAACTTTTGTTGTTGATGGAGATGGAGTTGTTACAAAGGTTATTGACAAGGTAAAAACCAAGGATCACGCAGCGCAGTTGCTTGATGATTAAATGTATTAAAGTAGAATTAAGAGAAAGTAATTTAATAAATAAAAGGGGCCTGAGCCCCTTTTGTTTTTTTACTTTATTTCATCACTTTTTGATTTTAGTAACTTTCTGGTAAACAGGCTTTCACTCTTAATTATCTCTGGTATACCTTCAGGAAGCATTTCTTCCCATCCTTCTTCATTATTAATGAGTTTCTTAAGTACATCTCTTGAAAATATGTGCATAATCTCAGGGTCGTAATCTATGATGTCCATTACTTTTCCATTGTACTTAAAGAACTTATAAAGTTCTTTCATCCTTGGATGAACCTTAATGTTGTTACTGGTCATAATCTGACCGGTTTCCGCATTTTTCATAGGATAAAGATAAACCTGTAGTTCTTTAAAGAACAACTTACCAAAGGCTTCCAAAATACCTCCAGATAGGTGTCTGTAATACTTTTCATCAAAGATGTCAACCAAATTATTGACTCCCATGGTAAGGCCAAGTTTAGCTTTGGTATATCTATTAAAGTATTCTACTAGTTTAAAATATTCCTGAAACTTAGATATCATTACATTATGGCCAAGAGCACAAAGCAATTCTGCACGATCCATAAAATCTTGTTCATCTATTTCTCCAGAAGCTTTTAAGTTAGAAAGGGTTATTTCAAAAATAACCATAGTATTCTCTTGGTCTACTGCTGGATCCCGAACGAAAATATCGTACGATTTATGGAACATATCCATATTTACCTTTGTAACCGGTCTAAAACTACCTCTTAAAGCCAAAATATTCTTTTTGTACAAAGCAGAGGCAGGCAGAAAATTATTACCGTCAGGTCCAAACATAACCGCATCGGTCATATCATTACGGATTAGCTGAAGGCTCATTAACCTATTATCTACATCTTTAAAGTTAGGCCCAGAAAAGTTCACCATGTCAATCTCTACAGTATCCTTATCAATATGATCGTAAAGGTACTTTAACATTTTTCTTGGCTTGTGGTACTTGTAAAATGCTCCATAAATTAAGTTAACACCAAGAATACCTAAGGTTTCTTGTTGCAAACGGGCTTCGTTTTGTTTAAAACGAATATGAAGTATAATCTCATCTAGTTCTTTCTGATTAGGATCTAGTTGAAAACGAATACCTACCCAACCGTGGCCTTTAAATCTCTTTGAAAAATCTATTGTCGCAACCGTATTGGCGTACGAAAAGAAAAGTCTTTCTGGGTGAGTTTCTCTACTAATACGCTCTTCCATGAGTGTCATCTCATGAGAAAGCATCTTTTTTAGTCTAGATTGTGTTACGTAACGCCCATCATTTTCAATACCGTAAATGGCATCGCTAAAATCTTTGTCATAAGCGCTCATCGCTTTGGCTATAGTACCTGAGGCACCTCCTGAGCGAAAGAAATGTCGTGCCGTCTCTTGACCAGCTCCAATTTCGGAAAATGTTCCGTAAATGTCAGGGTTTAGGTTGATCCTCAAAGTTTTAGCTTTGATAGAAGGGATATTCTCAAATACAGTATCTCGTTTTAAAACTGAAGCCATTTGGTTGATTTTGCTTTTAACAAAGTTAACAAGTTCGGGTTATCTATTAAATTATTTAGTTATAAATTTGACTCTAGATGAGCGATGCGTTAAAAATAACATTTTTAGGTACGGGCACTTCTCAAGGAATCCCAGTAATAGGCAGCAATCACCCAGTTTGTTGTAGTAATGACCCAAAGGATAAAAGACTTAGAACTTCTGCTTTGGTTTCATGGAAGGATTTTAATTATGCAATTGATTGTGGCCCGGATTTTAGGCAACAGATGCTCACAAATGAAGTCATGAAACTAGATGGCATTCTTTTTACACATGAACATTCTGATCATACAGCTGGTTTAGATGATATTAGACCTTACTTCTTTAGGCAGGGCGATGTTCCTGTATATGCACATAAACGTGTAGCTGAATCCCTTAAAAGACGTTTTGATTATATTTTTGCTGATGAAAACCGTTACTGGCGCACCTGCGGTAGCAGTTAACTTAATTGATAAGGACCACCCATTTACTATAGGAGGTTTAAAAGTAATTCCTATAGAAGCGAATCACAATCAGATTAATGTTCTCGGCTTTAGAATCAAAGATTTTACCTATTTAACGGATGTGAAAACCATTTCAAAAGAAGAAATCGAAAAAGTTAGAAACTCAAAGGTTCTTGTTATTAATGCGCTTAGATTAGAACCACATCATTCTCATTTTAATTTAAAGGAAGCTTTAGATTTTATCGAAGAAGTAAAACCTGAAAAGGCTTATCTTACCCATATCAGCCATATGTTAGGGTTTCATGCCGAAGTTGAAGAAAACTTGCCAAAAAATGTACACTTGGCATACGATAATTTAACCATATCAGTTTAAAATAACAAACCGTATTCATTTATGAAAAGTAGAATAGTTCTTTACCTATTGATTTTTGTGTCACTTATATGTCTCTATCTTTTTGTTAGTAACGGAAAGATGGCAAATTCTAAAGATGAGCGTATAGCTAAATTAGAAACGCAAGTAGAGCAGTTGCAAGATTCTGTTTTAAATACACAATTAAAGGTATTGGAAATGCAATACTTTTCATTGGAAAATAATGATGATGCTATGGCTTATTATGATCATTTGGATTTGAGAGATCCATCTAGATATATTGCGGATAAGTTGCTTGAGACCAATGAAAGCAAGGGAGACAATCCTTTAGTGCCCTATGAAGGCATGGAAGGCGATTTTAAAATCAATAAAATAAAGATTTTGAATCACAAATGGATTTTAACCGACTTTTCTGATGGCAAATACTGGGGAGAACTTATTATTAAATATGATCTTAAAGATGATTTAGGCGTAGACTTTACGTTGCGTGATCATTTACTTTATACCCGAAGTGAATAATTAGATTTTATCTTCTAACCACTTTTTAAACGAATAGAAATTTTGTGGAGCAACGCCGTGACCTACGGGGAATTCTTCGTATACATGCTCAATTTTCAAATTCTCGAGAAATTTGGTAGCACGTTGTGCCCATTCTGGAGGAATCACTTGGTCTACTTGGCCGTGAGAAGCATATATTTTTAAGTTAGAAAAGTCATTATTTTCATAACCTTCCTTTAGAATAGCTTCATTTATATAACCGCTTAAAGCAATTACATTCTTAATTTTTTCAGGATATGAAAGCGCTACGGCATAACTGAGTATTGTTCCTTGGCTAAAACCTAAAATAGTAACGCGGTTAGCATCTAGGGCGTAGGTAGAGCAGGCTTCATCAATAAAAGCAACAATCTTATCTCTTGAGGTCTTTGCTTGCTCATCATCACTCCATTTGCCTTGTTGCGCATCAAAATTAATGGCATACCATGCATTTCCATAAGGTTCCATAGGGTATGGCGCGCGAACAGAAATTATACAAAGTTCTTCAGGTAGTTCGGGAGCAAAAGAAAATAAATCTTCTTCATTACTTCCATAACCGTGAAACATAAAAAGAACGGGAGCCTTACCTTCTTTAATAGAAGATGGTCTAATAAGATGTTCTAGAGATAGGGGAGCTGTTGTCATTAGATAAATTTAAGCCATTTTTGAAAGAAATCACCAACTAGGGGAACGGACTGCTTTTCGTCCTTTATAGCGCCAATAAACCCATATCCCCACAACACAATATAAGCAATGTATAAACCGTACCACGCATATTCATTAAACCATTGGCTCAAAAATATAGCAAATCCTATAAAAAATATATGCAAGCCAAATGCCTGCCGAATATGAAAACGGGCGAATTCATTTTTGCTATCAGAGTTCATGCTCATGGCAATAAGCGAACCAACTATAGTGAAATATGCTACTAAGGCCGTTGTTTTTCCTTCCTTTACTGTGTCCATGTTGCCAAAGTTAATGTAAGCTATAGTCTTGCACAAAAAAAAGAGACCGTGTTCGGGTCTCTTTTTCAATATTTTTTATAAATGAATTCTATCCAATATCTCCAACTAGCGGAATCTTCTCCACTTTGCCATTCATTGCGTTCAAGCCCCCTATTATTGCTAGAACTAGTCCAGCATATTGAAAGTAACTTAATAAGCCTATGCCGGTAAACATAATTAATACTTTTGCTAGAAATGTAACAATAAGACCTGTGATCCATGCTCTAAGCGCTTGCCCAATATGGAATTTAACAAATTCATTACCTTTTCCTCTGTTCATAAAGTAAGCTACAAGCGTGCCTAATAGCGTAATATAGCTAACAATAGCCAAGGTTTTTCCTTCCTCAATTGTGTTTTGGTTCATGTGGTTGGTTTATGATAATTTTTTTATCTGTTTATGGTATGCTGGTTGTTATTGATACTACTGTGCACTTTACCTCTTAATTCAGCACCTATAAACATACTGTTTTTTGAGGTAGATTTAATATGCTCATCAGTAAAAATATAAGTTTCATCAGGATTAAAAAGTGTTAAACAAGCTGCTTCACCTTCCTTTATTTCGGGTGATTTTAGTCCGTATCGTTCTCGTCCTTTAGAAAGAAGTGTTATTACCGTTTCTATATCTAAAAGTTGGTTCAGACTGCCAAAAGCAGATTCTAGGCCAATGGTCCCGTTAGAGGCATTGTCAAATTCTACTCTTTTCTCCTCAATATTCATTGGTGTATGGTTGCTAGTCACAAAATCTATGGTACCATCTTTCAATCCTTTTAAAAGAGCCTTGTTATCTTTTTGGGAGCGTAAGGGCGGCATTACCTTATATATGCTATCAAATTCCTCTAAAACGGAATCGGTATAAATCAAATTATGAATGGCTACACTACAGCTTACATTCAGTCCTTTTTTCTTGGCGTCTGCAATCAGCTTTACAGAGTTGGCTGTAGAAATGGTGGGTATATGTAGTTTCCCCCAGTATATTCTAATATAAAAAGGTCTCTTGCTATCTGGAGTTCTTCTGCCAAAGTAGGGATTCCTTTTAGCCCTAGTTTAGTTGAAACTTCACCTTCATTGACAATACCTTTTCCTGCAATTTTCGTATCCAACGGAAAAGAATAAACCAGTCCGTCAAAATTCTGTACATATTGCAAAGCAACTTTCAAAAGGTTGGCATTGGTCATAGGAAGTTTATAGTCATAATAACCAACAGCTCCAGCATTTTTCATGTCGTATAGCTCGGCTAAATCAATACCATCTGCTTTCATGGTTAAATTGCCAAGAGGGTATAGGTTAGTTGCTAACCCTGCGGCAGCGCTTTTAAGATATACAATATCTGAACTACTATCAGGACAAGGGTGCGTGCTCGGGTTTAGAATTACATCTGTAAAACCACTTAATGCTGCAGTTTGTAATCCGTTTTCAATTGTTTCCCGCTCTTCGTAACCTTATGGTTCACCAAAAGAAACACTACTGTCAAACCAACCAATAGATACGTGTAGATTTTTGTGTTTTACGACCTGAGTTTTACTTTCAGGCTCTATTTTGGCAGCAATTTTAACAATAATGCCATTTTTAATATGAATATCGCGAGTCTTCAAATGAAGTGCTTCGTTATTCGTATCTATTATTTTTGCCGATTTTAAGAGAATGTTCATTTAAGATATTTTTGAATAAGTACTTCAATAAACAGCAACGCCAATGCTAAAATAACAAACCATTTCCAAAGCTCCGTTACGCTGTTGTCTTTTTCAATGCTTTCGAACAAAGATGAGATAGAGGTTGATGTAGATGCCATTTTTTGTTCGGTGACATTCAAATACGAAAGATTGCTTTCTTTTCTATTATAATTAAAGCTGATGTTCTTTATTGGTTTTTCATTTTGTAGTACCGCATAGCTACCATCTTCCTGTAAACTTTCATTAAAAGAGAGCGAAACTTTATTACTTAAGGACTGTTGCTGAGGAATAAACTCATAATCCTCCTTCTTCAACTTAAGGATATCGTCTTGAGCTAGGGAAGTGGGTACATCTATTGAAACCGGTTGTCCCAAGACGGAATACAAAGGAGCCAATTTTAAACTTCCGACAGCCATGTTGTAAAAAGTAGGTACTACTAGAGGCGAGTTGATAAAGTTTGAATTTTGAATAGATAATGAAGTCGTAAATAAAAAGAAAGACTTGCCGCCCACCAAAAACGGTTCGTTACCTTGAAATGCCAATACCGTTGGAGCCCCTGTTTTTATTTTGTAAAACTCGGAAGTTTTTGGGTATTGAAAATTGGTTACATTTTTTTCAAACACGTTCTGATATAGTGGATGTGAAAACGAGATATTCGTTATCTCACGCTCATCTCGTACCTTTTGCAAAAAGGTGGTAGAGGCGTAGTTACTAGTCAGTAAATTATATGAATTTAAATCGATATCAGCAGCAGGAATAATTATCAAGTGTCCGCCATTATCTGAAAAGGCCTTTAAACTGGTTGTTAATGAGCTAGGAATCTGTTGTAAATTGTTTAGAATAATCAAATGCTGATTGACAAGATTGCTGTAGTTCAAGCTTCTTAACTCGGTTGTCGTAAAAACAAACTCATCTTTGGTAAAAATTCGACCTAGAAATCTGTTTTGATCATCTCCTATAGCAAGCACTTTTATTTTCTCCTTTTTGCCAATAGAAAAATATAGTAGATTGTCATAAGTAAGACCGGAGTCCGTTATTTCTATTTTTCCGTCAAAAGCTTCATTTTTAGGAATCGAAAAACTTGCCGTTCCATTTTTTGAATCATTAAACGAAGCCGATGTTTTGGCTATAAGTTTCTCTCCGTTGAATAGAGAAACAGGGATATTTTCTATATCGCCAGAACCAGAAAGATTAACTAGAAGGTTCAGGTTCTCTGAAGTTTCAGATTCAATATAAGCGGAATCTATAGCTACATTTTTCACTTCGCCTCCACGTAGTGCAACCCAATGCGAGCTTATATTTTGTAAACTATCCATTTGAGAGCTGGCCATCAGTTGCTGAAAATCAGATAGGATAATTAGGTTTTTGTTAGTGGCATTATCTGCGGAGAAAAGTGTTTTCCCTTTTAGATAAATCTCATTCAGCTTTAACTGTCTGTTGCTTAAGGATTTAAGGCAAGAAGCTCATTTTGAATGTCTTGTATTGTAGTATTTCTAAACGTTTTTGTATTTGTAAAGAGTGAAAAACGTTCTTCCTTAGGTAGTTTTTTTATTAGTTCCTGTACTGCATTTTCCAAGAGGGTAGTGCCTTCTTCTTTTAATTGCATGCTAAATGAGTCATCTAAATAGATAACCGTTCCCTTTTGTTTTAAGGCTGATTTTTCTGCAAAAAAGGGTTGGGCAAAAGCAAATATAAAAGCGGCAAGCAATAACATTCGTGTAAATAGTAACAACCATTTTTTTAGCGTATTGCTCTGTCTCGATTCTGAAACTACCTTCTTTAAAAACTTGACGTTCGTAAATGGAGTTTTCTTAAAACGACGTAATTGGAATAAATGAATAAAAATGGGAATCAGGAGAAGAAAAAGGGCCCAAAAGAGTTCTGGATATTTAAACTGCATTTCCTGTGTTGAATTATCAAAGATAGACATTTCGTCCTTTATTGCTACGGTAGGCAAAAAGATATTTTAACCTACTCAATAAAAAAAGATATAAGTACTGATAATCAGTTTTTAGCAGAAAAAGAAATAGTCTTCCATTGGTTTTTGATTGATACCCAAGAAGAACTTTCTAATATGAATTTGTGCATCTGCATTGGCGACGCTAATAATACTCTGGGCGTTTGGTAGTTCTTTGAGTTTACTAAAATGATGCATTTCTTTGTCATAAATATGTTTGCCAATTTTTTTAGGATTGTCGCAAACCCAATAAAAATCTATATTTTGTTCTTGTAATGCTCTTACGATTTCTTTTCCTTTGGCACCTGCCCCCCATACAGTTAAAGGCCTGTTGGGATTATAATTAAGTTTTAGGAAATAACGAAGTTTAATATCTAGAAAATAGTTTTGAGCATAATGCTCACTGGTTCTAGAAGTTCTAGCATCATAATCGCGCCACAAATGCAGGAGTTTGGAACAGGGAATACATTTAAGTCCGTTTTCATAAAAACGAAAAGCAAGGTCGTAATCTTCGGGATATAGGTTTGGGACGAAAGCACCACAGCAATCTAAATCTTCTCGAAAAACCATCCAACAAGGGGAGGGGATGACACACTCTTTGTAGATTTCTGAATAGTTGTTTCCAGTCTCTGTAAGTTGATTTAACCATTGTTCATAGCGCTGGTAACCGTTGCTAATGCCACGGTGAGAAAAATAACGAACTTGTCCAACTGCTAAATGACCTTTTCCATTGGCTAAAAGTGACTCTACCATGATTTTCAGTTTTTCTTCCGTCATAATATCATCAGAATCCATACGAGTAATGAATTGGCCTTGGCTTTGTTTGTAAGCAGTTCGCAAGGCTTCTATAATGCCGCTACCTTCATTATCAAATAGTTGTATGCGCGAGTCATTTTTGGCATATGAATTCACCAAATTACGGCTGCCGTCAGAACTTTCGTCATTAACTGCAAGAACTTCCCAGTTTTCATATTTTTGTTCTAGAATAGAATCAAGACATTGATTTAGAAAGGCTTCCGTGTTTTTAAAAGGAATAAGAATACTAACAAGGGGCTGTTGCATGGGTGGCAATTTAGCAAAAATGATGTCGCTTATATAGAAAGAGAAGATAAATTTATGTTGTATCATTGCTCGTTTGTAGGGTGTCGTTCATCGATATAATTTGTTTTTAGGCGTTCGTTTTTACCCTTTCATCGATTTTAAGATTAATTTAAATAATAGGAATTAGAACACTATGAAATTGAATTATCGTAAAAAGACTGGCATAATATGCCTTATAATTACGGTCTTTTTGACCTTTTCCTTTATACCATTTCTTTATGGCCCAGGGCTTGAAAATGCCAAGCCAATGGGCGCCTATCTTAACGGGGTTTTCCCATCTTCAACTCCTACGGGAACAGAAGATGTGAATGCCAATTACAGTGTAGAAAATGCTTTTCCTAATCTAACTTTTGTAGACCCTGTGGACATGGAAGAACTTCCCGGGGGTAATGAATTTTTGGTTCTGGGCCTGCAGGGTCATATATGGAAAATTGTAAATGATGCAGAAACTGTTTCTAAACAGTTGCTCCTTGATATTTCTGATAATGTTGTAACTAATACAGATGGTGGTATGTTGGGTATGGTATTACACCCTGAATACGGCCGCAGAGGCTCTCCTAACGCCGAGTACATATATATCTTTTATAGATACACTCCTGTTCAGGATACAGATAGAACTGGGGCAACGGTTAATGGATACATGCGCCTTTCTAGATTTAACCTTCCAAATGGGGCAAGTGCTATTAACCCCACTAGTGAAGAGATTCTGATTAATATTTTTGATCGGAGCGACTATCATAATGGAGGTGATATGTTTTTCGGTCCAAAAGATGGATTTTTGTATCTAGGAATTGGTGATGAGGGAGATGCCAATGACAGTTATAACGTAACCCAACAAATTAATAAATTCCTGTTTGGTGGAATTTTACGCATTGATCTTGATAAAAGAGGAGGTAAAATCAGTCATCCCATACGAAGACAACCACTTAATGCAGGCATCCCACCTAACGGATGGCCTGATTCTTTTACACAGGGTTATTATATTCCTAACGACAATCCTTGGGTAGATACTAGTGGTTCAAACCTAGAGGAATTTTATGCTATTGGTACTCGAAGCCCTCATAGGATTAGCTTTGATACACCAACTGGTGATATTTGGGTTGGAGATGTTGGGCAAGGTGCTAAGGAAGAGATTAGCTTAGTTAGAAAGGGTGACAACTTGCAATGGCCTTATCGTGAGGGCGATCAAAACGGGCCTGCTGTTATCATAAGGTCAACTTATCGGCAATGAAAGGCCTCCTATTCATGCTTATGATAGAACTACGGGAAGGGCTATTATTGGTGGGGTGGTATATAGAGGCAATCGTTATCCAGAATTGAACGGAAAATATGTATTTGGTGATCATGAGACACAAACTGTTTGGACCCTTTCTAAGACAGGTGAAAATACGGGTAATGTGGATTACCTTTTGAATGTTCCTGTGAGCGGGGAAGGTAATAAAGATGGTATTTCATCATTTTTTACGGATTCTAATGGTCATATGTATATTTTGGATTTGTTTGGTACGGCACAAGATGGTGGTGTTATTCAAAAAGTGGTAAGGACGGTTGCCGTGCCCGATCCCCCTTCAAAGCTCTCAGACTTGAATGTGTTTACTAATTTACAATCTCTGGAAACCATTAATGGTATTGTTCCATATGACGTTAATTCTCCTTTATGGTCAGATGGGGCGGAAAAACGAAGATGGATTGCTCTGCCTAATGATGGAGTGCATAACACTTTAGCAGAACAAATTGGTTTTCAAACTGAAGAGAATTGGTCATTTCCCACAGGTACTGTAGTTATAAAGCAATTTAACCTTCCGGTGGATGACAATGATGCCTTAAAAGTTCTAAAATTAGAAACTCGTTTTTTAATTTTTACGGATGATAACGATGCTTACGCAGTTACTTATAAATGGAACGAAGCACAAACGGATGCTTTTCTTATAGGGTTTGATGAGTCTGTTTCGCAGAACTATGACGTAAAGAAAAAAGACGGGTCGGTAGTTGAGCAAACTTGGGATTTTCCTACGCGTGATCAGTGTATGCAATGTCATAACAGTGTCTCAGGATATTCTCTGGGGTTAAAAACACGGCAACTCAACAAAGATTTTACTTATCCGTCAACAGGAATAACAGGTAACCAGTTGGAAACATGGAGCCATCTAAATATGTTTACAGATGATATACCTTCTCATACAAAGTTACCAGCATCTGCACATATTAATTCCGAAAATACTAGTGATGAAATGAAGGTTCGCTCGTATATGGATGCCAACTGTGCATACTGCCATAGACCTAATGGGGTAGAAGGCGTATTTGATGGTCGAGCTATGACAGCGCTTTATGATCAATCTATAATTAATGCAGATGTAGAGAGTCACGCTTCTGTTAAAGGGGATAAGATTGTAAAACCAAATGATATTTTAAACTCAGCCCTTTATGTTAGGGACGCTAGTGTCTCAGATAATCGCATGCCTCCAATAGGGCGTAATATGTTGGATGAAGATTACCTACAGACGCTGATTGGATGGATAGACGGACTAGATGTTAACGGCCCCAAGACTGTAGAAGATGGTTGGTATACTTTTCAAATGGGAGACTTAAATAAGTACTTAGCTATTGAGAATGCATCGCTTTTAACTAATGCAAGAGCAATAAATAGTATTTCAGATTCTGGTGATAATGCCAAATGGTTTGTGGAAGAAATGGGAGGGAACAAATATCGCATTAAAGCAATGCATTCTGATATGGTATTGTCTCTCCGCGATTTAAAATCTGAACGTGGGTCAAACGTGGTTCAAGAAGTTTGGAATGGTGGTCAACATCAACTATGGTATTTTAAAGATTTAGATGGTGAGAAATTACGCATCGTGAGCGCCTATAATGGCCTCGCACTTCAGATTCTAAATGGAATTACAGAAAATAATAGTCCGTCAGTAACTTGGTCACAAAGTAATTCTGAGAACCAACAATGGAAATTAAAGCCTGTAAGCAATGGATTAGGTTTATTTGATATAGGAGAAACAGGGACTATAAACGCAAATCATAACTGGACTAGCGTAAGTTTAAATAGAACATACAAGAATCCAGTAGTTATAGCGGGTGGACCTACTTATGAAGGAGCCAACCATAAGCAACAGTACGGGTAAAAGATGTTTCCAAATCTAGTTTTAAAGTACGTATTGATGAATGGGAGTGTTGGGATGAAAGTCATGTAACAGAAACAGTCCCTTACATCGTTGTAGAAGCAGGTGTACATGAGCTTGCCAATGGCAAATTATTACAAGCAGGAAATGTAGAGGGCAGAGACCACCAGTGGTATACACAACAATTTAATCGCTCCTTTGAAGAGAAACCATTGGTATTTGGTCAATGTGTAACAGAAAACGAGGTAGAGGCTGTAACTGTATTCTTTGATGAACGTTACTCGAACACATCGCAACTTCGTATGAAATTAAAGGAACAGGATAGCTCAGTAGGAGGGCATTCCTCAGAAATAATAAGTTGGTTGGCAGTAGAACCGGGTATATTTTCTGATGAAAATTTTGCTTTTGAGTTAACAAAGACCGGGCGTAAGGTTGATCATAATTGGCATACTATTCATTTTGATCAAGATTATGATGATAAGGCTGTATTCATAGGTGGGCTTGGGTCAGAATATGGGGGTGATGCCGCCACAATACGATATAAAGAACTGACGGAGAGCAATGTCTCCATATTTGTTGAAGAGGAGAAGTGTGGTGATTCTGAAACGAATCATACTACTGAAGAGGTACATTATATGGTTTTTAGTAGGGCAGGTCTTCTTAAGGGGAAAACTCTTGAAGAAAGCGCAAATACTGAAGCTTTGAAGTTGAGTGGTCTCTAAGGTAATTTTTATTTTGATATAGTTTCGGCAGATAAAAAATCACATGTTGTTAATATTGATTGGACCGTTACGAACGATACAGAAATTGAATCTTTCGTTGTAGAAAAATCGGTGAACGGGGATGATTTCAGTATGGTTACCGATCAACCTATGGTTCAAGACTAGCAGGAAAGAATGAATATAGTGATTCTGATTATCATCCGATAATCGGAAAATCGATCTATAGGATTGCAGCTGTTACAGCCAATGGTGAAAAGATGTATTCTAATGAGGTAGAGATAAATTTTAAAAACCCAGGAACAATATCCTGCTTTTCCCTAATCCAATAGATAGATCTCAAACGCTGACGGCCGATATTTTATTAGCTGATAGTGAAGAGGAAGAAAATATTAAATTAAGCATCTACAGCTTAGATGGTAGTTTGGTCCGGTCATGGTCTAAAACTATGGGAAGTAAACAGTCTTTTGAGCAGTTGAGTACAGATGATTTGAGAAGTGGTGTTTATATTTTACAAGTAAATGGGGCAAATTGGACGCAGTCGCGTAAGTTTATGGTTAGATAATGGCTAATTACTAGCAATACTATTGTATCAAAAATAAAAAACAAAAAGACCCTTGCGGAATTGAAAAAGGTTACTATATTTGCACCCGCATTCAGGGAATACCTGATGAGGCACTCAGGAGAAATGGCAGAGTGGTCGAATGCGGCAGTCTTGAAAACTGTTGAGGGTCACACCTCCGGGGGTTCGAATCCCTCTTTCTCCGCAGAAAGTCCTGTAAAAGGCATACTAACCCTGTAAATCATTGATTTACAGGGTTTTTTTATTCTACTCGGTTTTACAGATATCTTTGAAATCTTATTATTAAGAAATCGCTTTGATTTTAGATAGAGATGATAGGAGCTAATGTGCAAGCTGCTTATTTCATGATTGCTAAACACTCACTCTTATCAGCATAATTATACCTCAAGGGCTTTATATATTAAAACTATCTTTTAAGATTCATTAGATAGCGAAATTTACAATTCAACATATAATTAAATTTTGTTTAACTTAATTTAAAAATAGTTAAACATTTTGTATCTTTATATCATGGTTCTTAGATTCTATTTTTAAGAACTTATAAAGTTGAAATAAATATGTTTGGATTATTTAAAAAGAAATCAGAGAAAGTTAAACTTCAAGGTCAATATGAGAATCTTTTAAAAGAAGCTCATAGCTTGTCTACTACCAACAGGAAAATGAGTGATCAAAAAATCTATGAAGCGGAAGAAGTAATGAAGCAATTAGAAAAGTTGAGCTAATACATTTTTACACCAATGGTAGAAGATAAAAAACCTGATAATGTAGTTTTTAATCCGGAAACTAAAAAATACGATGCGGCTCTCAAGCCTTATGCAACCTCTGTTGGAGCTCCGGTAATTACGATTACAGATACAATTGCTTATGGAAAAACAGAAGTATAAGTAAAGTAAATCATAAGATTGAAGCAAGATATCTTGAGTTAAAAGCGGAATATGAAAAAATGATGCAAGAGTTTGAATTCAACAAACTCATTTATAATGCAAAATTTAATTTTGAACCCATTATTGGTAAAGTATATCATTTATACAAGAGGGAAAACGGTGAATCTTTTCTTTCCATAATAGCACCAGAAGAATGTAGATTTAATGCATTAGGAAGCTTTTATTTGAATGCGGACCAAATCTGGGAAAAAATCTAGTTTTAGTATGACAACAGAAACAAAACAATTTACAGAAAGAGAATTAGACCGTATAATAGAAATGGCTTGGGAGGACAGAACACCTTTTGAAGCTATTCTGTTTCAGTTTGGTTTACCGGAAAAAGAAGTTATTAAGGTTATGCGTGGCAACCTCAAGGAATCTAGTTTTAAGCGTTGGCGCAAACGCGTTAATAGTGGAGTTAGCCAAAAGCATTTAAAGAAACGTAGTTCGGATATTACTCGTTTTAAATCTTCGCGTCAAAGAGCTATTTCAGGTAATAAAATAAGTAAGCGATAAATGGAATTGTTTGAAGACCAAGATTCTATTTTTCCAACATCATATTCTGAAATTCTTCAGCGTATTCGTAATATTGATCCGGTTAAGTATGGCAAAACACGAAACTATGTAAATGGTTCAGTCACCTATTTATCTCCTTATATTTCTAGGGGAATTATTTCAACAAAATTTATTCTGTCTGAAGTTTTAAAGCGAGGCTATCAACCTGCAAAAATTGAAAAATTCATTCAAGAATTGGCTTGGCGAGATTACTGGCAACAAGTATGGATTGCTAAAGGAGATGCTATTAATTCGGATTTAAAAAATCAGCAAACACCAGTTTCCAATCATTCAATTTCAAAAGCTATTGTTGAAGCAGATACGGGTATTGAAGCTGTTGATAATTCTATTGATAAATTTTACGAAGAGGGTTATTTACACAATCACATAAGAATGTATATTGCATCTATAGCGTGTAATGTGGCCCAAAGTCATTGGAAGGTTCCTGCACAATGGATGTATTATCATCTACTAGATGCAGATTGGGCTAGTAATGCATTAAGCTGGCAATGGGTTGCTGGGGCAAATGCAAATAAGAAGTATGTTGCCAATCAGGAGAACATCAATAAATACAGCTTTACTCAACAAAAGAACACCTTTTTAGACGTGTCTTATGAGGCTTTTAGTGAATTAGAGATTCCTAATGTTTTGAAAGAGACTCCAGAGCTAGTTTTTCAAACGCCCTTACCAAAGAAGCAAACGATTACTTTTTATAAAGACATGCCTACTTGTATCTATAATTTCTATAATCTAGATCCCTTATGGAAAAAAGATACAACTGCAAATAGAATTTTGCTATTAGAGCCTTCACATTTTAGAAGCTATCCTGTTTCCCAAAAAACACTAGATTTCATATTTACTATTTCTGCCGAAAATATAAAGAACATTCAGGTTTATATAGGCGAGTTTCATGAAATCATTTCTGATTATGAAGTAAAGGGCCTCTATTACAAAGAACACCCTTTAAATAAGCATTATGAAGGTTTTGAAGAGCCAAGAGAATGGATGTTTGATGTGCAAGGGTATTATCCATCTTTCTTTGCTTTCTGGAAAAAATGTAAAAAGCAGCTTACCTATTGAAAAAGCAGGCTATACATATTGTTTGGTTAAAACGTGATATTCGTTCGCAAGATCATGAGCCTTTGCTAAAAGCGGAGCAAGCTGGTATTCCGTACCGCATTGTTTATTTGTTTGAGCCTAGCTTTATAGCGTATCCAGATACGAGTCCACGGCATTTGCAGTTTATATATCATTCCATTGTAGCTTTAAACAAGACACTGGCACCTTTTAATAGAAACGTAGATGTATTCTATGGGGAAGCTAGTGATGTGTTTAAGCATCTTCAAGAATGTTTTGATGTAAAAGGTATTTTTAGTTTTCGTGAGAGTGGCACTCAGGTTACTTGGCAACGTGATAAGGAAGTGAAATCGTTTTGTAAAAAAAATGGTATTCTTTGGGAAGAATCCCAGCGAGATGGTATTTTAAGAGGAATCAAAAACAGAGACGATTGGAGTAGGCAATGGCACGCTAAGATGCATGAGCCCGTGATTCATAATAAGTTTTCAGTTTCAAAAGAAAAACCATTTACACATCATTTTCTAATTCCTGTAAAATTAGAATACCACTTACAGCTATACCCAAAACAGTACCAACCTGCAGGGGAATACAATGCTTGGCGGTATTTGAAATCATTTGCTGCTCAAAGAGGTTTTAATTATAAAAAGCATATTTCAAAACCAACAGAGAGCAGAACGGCCTGCAGCCGTTTATCTCCTTATTTGGCTTGGGGTAACCTAAGTGTCAAGCAAGCTTTTCAGTTTATAGGTACACACCCTAACGGAACAAAAAACAGCGATGCTTTTTCTGCCATGCTAACTCGTTTGCATTGGCATTGTCATTTCATACAGAAATTTGAAGTAGAATGTCGTTATGAGACGCATTGTATCAATAATGGATATGAGTTACTAAAACATGAAAAGAACGAAGCTTTTATTAAAGCTTGGAAAACTGGTACAACCGGTTATCCGTTAATTGATGCATGTATGCGGGCTGTTGAGTATACAGGATGGATAAATTTTAGAATGCGTGCCATGGTGGTTTCATTTTTAACGCTCAATCTAGACCAAGATTGGCGGGACGGCACTTATCATTTGGCAAGACAGTTTTTAGATTATGAACCTGGTATTCACTATCCGCAGTTTCAAATGCAAGCAGGTACTACGGGTATTAATACGGTACGTTTATACAACCCGGTTAAAAATTCGCAAGAACACGACCCACAGGGTATATTCATTAAAAAGTGGATTCCAGAACTCGCTAATGTACCTATCGTTCATATTCATGAGCCTTGGAAAATGACAGCAATGGAACAAACTTTTTGTGGTGTTATTATAGGAGAAGATTATCCTTTACCTATTGTAGATTTACAAGAAAGTGCTCGCACGGCCAGAGATAAAATTTGGGGTCATAAAGAACATCCCGCAGTGCAGCAAGAGAAGAATCGCCTTTTAAATACCCACATCAATAGACAATAATATGATGTATACTAAAGAAGATATAGTAACACTAGACCGTGTTACTAAACTAAAAATAATTAATTCGGTTACGGGAATTAAGCCGGCTAATCTTGTAGGTACTATAAATGATAAAGGACAGACTAATCTTGCTATATTTAGCTCTGTGGTACACTTAGGCAGTGACCCTGCGCTTCTAGGCTTTATCGCTAGACCGCGAACGGCAGAAGTGGGGCATACGTATCGTAATATTCTAGAAAACGGAACCTATACTATTAATCACATTCATCCTGAATTTGTAAAAAACGCACATTACACTTCTGCAAAATTTGATGTAGATATTTCTGAATTTGAACGATGTAAACTTACCGAAGAATATATAACTAATTTTAAAGCTCCCTTTGTTAAAGAAAGCAGTTTTAAGATAGGAATGCGTTTTGTAGAAGCAATTGATATTAAGCACAACGGAACGACTTTGATTATTGGCGAAATTGAACATTTGATATTGCCGGACAATGCTATGATAGACGGAGATATTGATTTAGAAATAACCAATGCCGTGGGTATTTCAGGTTTAAATAGCTACTATTCCTTAAAAAAGATAGAGAACCATCCATATGCTAGGTTAAACCAATTACCTGAATTTGAGTAATGAAAAAGCAACATCTTCCTGAGAAAATATGCGTTGTTTGTAAACGGCCATTTGCATGGCGTAAAAAATGGGAGAAAAACTGGGACACCGTAAAATATTGTAGTGAACGTTGTAGAAGGAACAAATGAAAAGTATCAACTTAATATTTCCACATCAATTATTTAAAGAGTCGCCACTTTTTGAAGTGCATGCACCCATATATATTATTGAAGAATATTTATTCTTTAAGCAGTACCCTTTCCACAAGCAAAAAATAGCGTTTCATAGAGCTACAATGCAGCGGTATGCCAGTTTTCTAAGAGAAGATAAAAACCTTGAAGTATTTTATATTGAAGCAACGGATGTTACTTCTGATATTAGAGAGCTCATCCCAACATTGAAGCTTCACGGAATTGAACATATTAACTATATAGACCCAACGGATAATTGGCTACAGAAGCGGATAGAAAAAGGCTGTTTAGCAATTGATATTTCAACAACGATGCTCAACTCACCTTTATTTTTAAATACGAAAGAAGATTTAGCGACTTTTTTTAGAACCGATAAAAAGAAATACCATCAAACTACCTTTTACACTGAGCAGCGTAAAAAGCGAAATATTTTAATAGATGCTGATGGTAAACCTACAGGTGGAAAATGGACTTTTGATGCGGAAAACAGAAAGAAATATCCTGCTAAGAAAACGCCTCCTTCTATTCAATTTCCAGATGTAGATATCTATTATAAGGAAGCCATAACCTATGTAGAAAAGCATTTTTCTGATCATTTAGGAATTCTAACAAAACAGTCCTTATATCCAACAAGTTTTGAAACAACCCAAATGTGGTTGCATCAGTTTTTTGAGCAGCGTTTTATGGAGTTCGGAACCTATGAAGATGCAGTAGTTGCTGAAAATTCTATTTTAAACCACAGCGTTTTAACGCCCATGCTCAATGTAGGTTTAATAACGCCTAAAGAAATTATTGAAGCTTGTTTATTGTATGCTGAAGAAAACAAGGTGCCCATCAATTCTACCGAAGGTTTCGTCCGTCAAATCATAGGGTGGCGCGAATTTATGCGAGGTATTTATGAATCTAGAGGTAGTGAAGAGCGCACAACCAATTTTTGGAAATTTAAAAGAAAAATACCATCCTCTTTTTACGATGGAACAACCGGTATTCCGCCAATTGATCAAACCATTAAAAAAGTATTACAAACAGGATACTGTAACCACATAGAACGACTAATGATATTAGGTAATTTTATGATGCTGTGCGAGTTTGATCCGGATGATGTCTATACCTGGTTTATGGAACTTTTTATAGATGCTTATGATTGGGTTATGGTCTCTAATATATATGGAATGAGTCAATTTGCAGATGGTGGGCTTATGGCAACCAAACCCTATATTAGTGGCAGTAATTATTTATTAAAAATGAGTAACTATAAAAAAGGGGAGTGGCAGGACACTTGGGATGGGCTCTTTTGGCGTTTTATGCATGTGCATCGCGATTTCTTTTTATCAAATCCGCGTTTAGGAATGCTCGTGCGAATGTTTGATAAGATGCCTGCTGAGAAACAGCAACAGCATTTGGAGAATGGACAAGCTTTTTTATCGACTTTATAAAGTAATTAAATATTTCAAATGACAACACAACTTTACACTATTTTCGATTTCAATGCAGTGAATGATATTAACGATTGGAAAGTGATAGACGATGTTGTCATGGGCGGGAAGTCATGCGGAACCGTTCATTTAAATAACGAAGGCAAGGTTATTTTTGAAGGGCATGTTTCATTAGATAATAATGGTGGTTTTTCTACTTTAAAACACCGTTTCAATGATGTAGTTACAAAACCATATTCAAAGATTATTTTGAATGTAAAAGGTGATGGTAAAAAATATCAGTTTAGATTAAAAAAGAACGTATCAGATGATCATTCTTATGTATCATACTTCAATACATCAGAAGATTGGGAAGTTATAGAGTTGCTTCTAGCAGACATGTATCCTACTTTTAGAGGTCGTAAGCTAAATATTCTAAATTATGATGGTAACAGTATTCAGGAGGTTGCTTTTTTAATAGGTAATAAAAAAGCAGAAGATTTTAAACTAGAAATTGGTTCTATCGTTTTAAAATAAAACCTATTCTACAGACTCCAATAAGCACAATAAGTAAAGCTGAATATAAATAGCAACGTCCATAATATGGTTCGCGTCCAATTCTTTCTTATGAGCGTAATCAATATTTTTTCATTAATTATTCCTTTTGAGATTTGAGAATGTATAGGAACAAAATGCAAGAAAGTAGATGCCCATATAAGAACAATACATACTATGCTTATTACGGTATATATATTAGTCGCTACAATAACTTGATAGATAGAAATGGCAAGTTGGCCAAGCATTAATGGTATGACTATGGTGCTAAAACGGGCAGTGTAAGCATTATGCCAAACAATTAGATTTTGAGTTTCATAATGAAGAAAACTCGGGTAGACAATACGTTGTATTATCCAAATTAAGACAACAAGGCCAAAATCTAATAGAAGCCTAAGAATTGCTATTGACATTTTAAATGTTTGGTTATTTTAGAACTCATAGGTTTAGTAATTGAAAAATAATAATCAATTAAATTCCCTTTGTCATCTACCAAATATTTTTGAAAATTCCACTTCACACTAGAGCTTTTTTTGCTATTAAATTCTTTGGAGGTAAGCCACTTATATAATGGATGTTGCTTGTTTCCTTTTACATCAATCTTTTCGGTGAGTAAGAATTTGACACCAAAATTCAATTCACAAAACTCTTGAATTTGCGAAGCATCATAAGGTTCTTGTTTTCCAAATTGGTTGCAAGGAGAACCAATAACAACAAGTTCTTCCTTGTAGGTGTCACTTAAAGTCTGTAGCTCTTTGTATTGTTTTGTAAACCCACATTCAGATGCAACATTCACAAAAAGTATTTTTTTTCCTTTATAATCCAAAAGAGAGATAGGTATGCCATCTAAAGTATTGATAGCTATATCATAGACGGATTGTTCTTTTGTGTTAGAAGAAGTACTTGGGAACAGTTTTGCTTTATCAGTTGTTTTCATAGCTAAATTTTAAAAGATGTAATTACCTATCTACATCATAAACAAAGTTACAATTTCGTTTAATTAATAATGTAAAATGATAAACAAAATTAACTGGTTAAGCTAGGCTTTATCCATGAGGCTATTGTACATTTACCAATTACTCATATAATCATATATTCTAATGGATTTTTGCTGATAGACTCAAAATTTCAGAATTAAAAAGTAGCATGTCTAAATTACCAAAAGAGCATAAATTCATCGACCTTTCTGATTACGGAAGACCTATTGCAAGACTCATAGCAAATTGGCTTAAAGAGACTTCATATACACCTATTGATGTGACGATATGGTTTATAATCTCTGGTTTCATAGCTGTTGTTTGTATTTTTCTTGGTTATTATTGGGCCGCAGCTTTTTTTTTGATCCTCAAATCAATATTAGATGCTGCCGATGGGGAGTTGGCAAGAGTAAAAAACACACCTTCGTATACAGGCCGCTATCTTGATTCTGTTGCAGATATAATTTTAAACTTATTTATTTTTACAGCACTTTGGTATACGACAGAGGCCAATTTAATGTATAGTTTTTTTGCTTTTTTAGGGATTCAACTGCAAGGTACTTTATATAATTACTATTATGTTATTTTAAGAAATAGTGTAGACGGTGATACCACAAGTAGGGTTTTTGAATACGATTCTCCAACAGCTTTAAAAGGAGAGAAGCAAAAAAATGTAAATATTCTCTTTGGATTTTATAAAGCGCTTTATGGCATTTTTGATAAAATTATTTACACCTTAGATTCAAATGCTTCTAATGGTAAACGACTCCCAAATGCGCTAATGACGGCTTTGTCAACATTTGGTCTTGGGTTTCAACTGCTGACTATAAGTTTACTTTTGGTTACAGGCTTTAAAGAATACATTATTCCGTTTTTCTTGTGGTATTCCTTAATGATTATTGTCTTTATTAGTATTAGAAAGCTGTTGTAATTTTAGAAAGGCTGTAGTAATCCCAATTTACGAATAAGGATATTCCACAAAGTTTCTGGGCGTTTCATATAACTTTATTCGTAATTCTAGACTGTCATCTAATTCTGGTTTTAGAAGGTTATAAATTACCATTGCTATATTTTCTGCGGTAGGATTTAAACATTCAAATTCTTTGGTATCTAAGTTTAAGTTTTTATGGTCAAATCTGTCCAATACTTTATCTTTAATAAGACCAGAAAGAATTTTTGTATCTATTACATAGCCCGTATTGGGGTCACAAATACCAATAACCTTAACCTCCAAGTCATAATTGTGTCCGTGATAGTTAGGGTTGTTACATTTACCAAAAATATCGAGGTTTTTTTCATCGCTCCAGTTCGTGTTATGCAATCTATGGGCTGCATTAAAATGTTCACAACGTGTAATGGCTGTTTTGTTCATATATGGTATAAGTATGGGCTATGTGTTATTTACCTTTGAGATAAAGATAAATCTATTTTGTTTATTTTTACTAGTTAATTGTTAAACAAAAATAAGAACTATTAAATTAGCCTAGTAGAAGATTATTCTATTTTGATAAATGATTTAATTATGAGAAAACAGGACTTTAAAATACATATTATAGGTGCAGGGGTTAGTGGTTTAATCGCAGCTACCGTTCTGGAACAAAATGGATTTTTTCCTGTTATTATTGAAGCTACTGACCGGGTTGGTGGAAGGGTTAAAACAGATATTGTAGATGGGTATCAATTAGATCATGGCTTTCAGGTGTTGCTTACGGCTTATCCTGCAGCTCAGAACTACTTGGACTTTGAGGCTTTAGATTTGCAAAAGTTCTTTTGGCGCCGCTATTTTTAAAAACGGAAAACAATTGGCTATTGGGGACCCTCTACGAGATTTCTCACTGTTATTTCCCACATTACTATCTGGAATTGGAACTCTCTCCGATAAAATTAAAATTCTTAAACTGAATAATAAATTAAAGACAAATACATTGTCAGATATTTTCTCTGACAAAGAGCAATCTACTTTGTCTTATTTAAAACAATTAGGCTTTTCCTCTGAAATTATAGGAGATTTTTTTTCACCATTCTTTAGTGGTATTTTTCTTGAAAACAAGTTAGAGACATCTAGTAGAATGTTTGAGTTTGTATACAAAATGTTTGGAGAAGGGTATGCTGCTTTACCAAAATCTGGAATTGAGGAAATTCCAAAACAGCTGGCAAACAATCTAAAAAACACAACCTTCAAATTCAATAGAAAAGTAACATCCGTAAAAGATGCCGAAATAACACTTGAGGGTAATACAAAATTAGAAAGTCATTATACTATAGTAGCCACAGATGCGAGTAGTTTGATTTCTAATTTAAAAAATCAGTCAACTGAGTGGAAGTCATGTGACACTTTATATTTTGAAACAGAAAATAGAGTTATTAAAAAGCCACTTATTGGTCTTGTTCCTGAACCAGGAACGTTAATCAATAATATTTTCTACCACACAAGTCTGGAGACTAATATTATACCGAATAAAGAATTGTTATCGGTAACGGTAGTGGAGAATCAAGGCTTAAAAGTTGAAGACCTTATTGAGCGGGTGAAAAGGGAATTAAAGGAGTACTGTGGAATTGATTCGTGCAGGTTTATAAATCAGTACAGTATACCAATGGCACTTCCTAGATTGGATAATTTACAATATGATATGTTGCCATCTGAAACACGGTTAACAACAAATATATTTTTAGCCGGAGATACACAATTAAATGGTTCGTTGAATGCAGCTATGATTTCTGGAGAAAGAGCCGCGCTCTCTGTTGTAGAAATAGTCTCTAATACCATTTCTTCCAATAGATAGTAATGTTGGGTACACTTAAACTAAAGCTTCATATTTCTGAAGCATTTTTAGGGTAGTATATTCTAGAGCCTTTTGATGAGTTGCTTCAAGAACTACAAACGGAGCTTTTCCTGCGCGTTCAGCTTCTAACCATCTAGAAATACATAGACACCATTTGGAGTAGGTTTAAGTCCGGGAAAATTCCAATGAGGTAAGGGCGTAGAAAGATTATTTCCACGCCCTTTAGTAAAATTTAAAAAATCCTCAGTAACAATAGCACATAAAATGTGCGTTCCGGAATCTTCTTGAATAGTTGTACAAAACCCGTCTCGGAAATATCCAGTAGGGGGATTGGTACAACAAGCTTCTAAAGCAGTTCCAAGAACATTTAATTTGTTACTTTCCGGCATTGCTAAAGTCCTGAGTCAGGTCTTCCTTTTAACCGAATATCAATTCTCTTTTAGCTCTTAGCGGTTAACCGCTTCATGACATCCATTAAATTTGAATCTTGCGTCTTTTTATAAATCTCGTTGATTTCTAAAATAAGTCTTTTTGCTTCACGAGAAGCTGTTACCCTATCACTGGTACTCATATGACTCATTTTGGCAGTTTCAAAATTTGTTGCTTCTTCTAAAATGTCCATAAATATATTACGTTTGATCTTTTATAAAAGTAATTAAACAAAAAAATAATAGCAAGTATCACATATACATTAATAATACTTTAACACCACTATGATGCGCTAAATAATTGCAAACTTAATCTTAAATTACAAAATAGTATTAAAATGACCCTAATTTAGGGGCATTAATTTTTAAAAATTAATTTTCAATCCTGTGCTAACAGAGATAATAATTGACTAATATTCTCTGTTTCTTCAAGGAAAGTCCTTATAAACCAAATGTTTAAAGGCAATATTTCAAATATTAGCAAAAATGGTTCCGTACTACAAGAATTTTAAATTTTTTGACAAAAAACTATTTTATTAGCATGTCAAGGTGACTTTATAGCAGTTAATATGACAATTGTGGTACTAAATTGTCGGTTTAGTGGCCAGAACTAAAATTTATCTAAGGCATAATAAAGATGAACGATTTTTAGTAGCTTCTTCACCATGTGCTTTTTAAACAGCTTTAAGAACAAATTATTTGGGTATGAGCTTTTAAAAGTTTCTTTTCTTAGCATAATTTTTCAACCTCATCATTATTTTCCAATTATCATAACAAATAGCATAATTTAAAAACGCCATAAAGAATAAATTAGACAGATTCTATATTAACAAGGAATTGAAAATCATAGAACTAAGTAAATGCGTTAATCAGTATCTTTATAGTAATGAGTAAATTGTTATCCATATCTCTATCATTTGTTGTTCTATTGCAAAGCTTTGGAGTAAGTCTTTGTGATGTGTCTCAAATAGACGAATTTATAGAACACGCTCAATTCCATAGTGAGCAATATGGTGATAATGTGTTTGTGTTCATTTCAAAGCATTATGGAGAATTAAAAGCAACTCACGATAAAGAACACCAAGAAGAAAAGGAGGATCACGAACAGTTGCCATTTCAGCATCAGTCGCACTTTTCTTCTGCCACGGCTTTTGTTCTGATTGCTTATAAAGAGCATTTCAAATCTTTTGAAATCTCTGAGTATAAATCACATAATTTCTTTTATCAAGCACCTTCTTCATCACTTCATTCAGAAGGTATTCTTCAGCCGCCACGGCATTCGTAAAATAATCGTATTCATTTTATAGGTCCGTTCACTTGGGTGAAACTTCGGACGCTTAACGTTTATTATTTTATGAAAAGATGCTATCATATATTATTAATTTCAGCATAAAGAACAAGCTAATTGTTCTTTTGTTCACATCCTTTATTATAGGGTTTGGTCTGTATTCATTAACACAAATACCTATAGGAGCCGTGCCCGATGTAACGAATAATCAGGTACAGGTTATCACCACGTCGCGTAATCTTTCTACG
Source organism: Zobellia laminariae (assembly GCF_030553095.1). GTDB lineage: Bacteria > Bacteroidota > Bacteroidia > Flavobacteriales > Flavobacteriaceae > Zobellia > Zobellia laminariae. Next base: position 4,016,217 of record NZ_CP130738.1, read on the forward strand.
CAAGATATAGAGCAATTTATAACGTACCCTGTAGAGCTGGAAATGGCAAATTTACCGGGCGTACAGGAAATTAGGTCTATATCAAAATTTGGACTCTCTGTTGTAACCATTGTCTTTGATGATGATATGGGTACATATTTGCCCAGCAGCTTATTGCCGAGAAAATTAAATCGGCATCGGAGAAAATCCCAGAAAGTTTTGGAGTGCCGGAAATGGGCCCAATAACCACAGGGTTAGGAGAAATCTATCAATATATTCTAGATGTTAAACCGGAGTATAAGGGTCAATACAACGCAGAAGATTTGCGCACCATTCAAGATTGGGTCGTAAAGCGGCAGCTTTCTGGTATTCCATAGGTGTTGTAGAAGTTAATACTTGGGGTGGATTCTTAAAGCAATACGAAGTAGCCATAAATACAGAAAAGCTCAATGCCATGAACATCACTGCTCAAGATGTATTCAAGGCTGTTGAAATGAACAATAGTATTTCAGGTGGGGGATATATTGAGAAAGTTAATCAGGCTTATTTTATTAGGGGAGAAGGTTTGGTAACTTCTTTGAAGGATATAGGCGATATTGTGATTAAGAACGATGGGAACCTGCCAATTTATATAAAAGATGTTGCAGATGTTGGCTTTGGTAGTGCTACCAGATTTGGTGCTATAACTGGTAACGGAGAAGGAGAAAAAGTACTGGGGCAAGTAATGATGTTGAAAGATGCCAATTCTAAAAAAGTGATTGATGCCGTTCATGAACGGGTGGCTACCATTTCAAAATCGTTACCTGAAGGAGTGTACATCAATGCTTTTTTGGACCGTAGCGAACTTATTGCCAAAACTACTTTTACCGTATCTGAGAATCTTATTTTAGGTTGTTTAATTGTAATTTTTGTAGTTGTTCTTCTGTTGGGGAACTTGCGTTCTGGGCTAGTGGTAGCTTCTGTAATTCCGCTTTGTTTGCTTTTTGCTTTATCACTCATGTATATTTTTGGAGTAGATGCCAATTTAATGAGTCTAGGGGCTATTGACTTTGGAATTATCATAGACGGGGCGGTAATTATTGTGGAGTTTATTGCCTTTCAGATTACTCAAAAGAAAGACGAGATTATTGGCATCCCAAAAGCAGAACAACAGCTAATAAAAGATAAAATTACATTAAACGGGGCTTCAACAATGATGAATTCAGCCATTTTTGGGCAGTTGATTATCCTGATTGTATTCATACCTATTCTATCTCTTTCCGGTGTAGAGGGAAAGATGTTCAAACCTATGGCCTTGACCTTTAGTTTTGCCCTTATTGGCGCAATGATATTATGTTTCACATATGTTCCCGTAGCAGCTTCTCTATTTTTGAAGCCCTCTATGGCATCGGATAAGAATATATCTGTACGTTTTATGAAATGGCTGAATTCAAAATACGAACCAGTCATTCATTGGGCTTTACATAGCAAGCGTATTGTTTTGGGTATTGCGGGCATTTTATTGGTAGTATCAGTGTATTTATATACTAGTATGGGAGGTGAATTTGTACCCACATTAGATGAGGGCGATTTTGTGATTCAGCCTGTGCTTAAAACGGGAACGTCCTTAAGTAATACAGTGAAAATCACAACCGAAATAGAGAATATTTTACTAGATAAATTTCCAGAAGTCAAACAGGTGGTCACGCGTATTGGTGCTGCGGAAGTGCCTACAGATCCCATGTCTATGGAAGAGAGTGATGTAATTATTGTTTTAAAGCCGAAAAGCGAATGGACTTCTGCTGGTTCTAAGGATGAGTTGGCTGACCTTTTTAAAGAAGCTCTGTCAATTATTCCGGGAATGGAAGTAGAATTTACTCAACCTATAGAGATGCGATTTAATGAACTCATTACAGGAGTTCGCGCGGATATTGCCATTAAAATATTTGGCGATGACCTTGATATTCTGGCAAAAAAAGGAAATGAAATTGGAGTGTTAATCGAAAATGTAGAGGGTGCCGCAGATATTTCGGTTGAGAAAATAGCTGGACTTCCTGAAATGAATGTAAAGTTTAACCGAGCCAAGATTGCACGTTACGGTTTAAATATTCAAGAAGTAAATGATATGGTATCCATGGGGTTTGCAGGGCGTAGTGCCGGAAATGTTTTTGAAGGCGAAAGACGTTTTGATCTCGTAGTTCGCTTGGACAAAAAATTAAGGCAGGATATGGACAACCTAAAAAGTCTTTATATAGACTTGCCAAGAGGAGGCAAAATACCTCTAAGTGAATTGGCGGATATTACCTATCAAAAAGGTGCTGCAAAAATATCACGTGATGATACCCGGCGCAGAATTGTAGTGGGGATTAATGTACGTAACCGAGATTTACAATCCGTCGTCAACGATGTACAGCAACTAATTAATGATAATATTACCTTCCCGGTAGGGTATTCTATTACCTATGGAGGCCAGTTTGAAAATCTTCAGAGTGCAAAATCTAGGTTGTTGGTCGCGGTCCCTATCGCCTTAATTCTAATATTTGTACTCCTATATTTTGCATTTAAATCGGTTAGAGAAGCTTTAATGATTTATTCTGCCATACCTCTGGCTGCAGTGGGTGGTGTATTGTTATTATGGATACGCGGTTTGCCGTTTAGTATATCTGCTGGAGTTGGATTTATTGCCTTATTCGGAATAGCCGTTCTTAACGGAATTGTTTTAATAGAACATTTTAAAGAACTTAAAAAAGGGAATCGGTTTAGTGATATTAATGAACTGATTAAGCAGGGTTCTAAAGATAGGTTGCGAGCTGTTTTATTGACGGCAATGGCAGCAGCTTTTGGCTTTTTGCCTATGGCTATTTCAACAAACGCAGGGGCGGAAGTTCAACGCCCGTTGGCCACGGTGGTTATTGGAGGTTTAATTACAGCTACACTATTAACCTTGGTGGTATTGCCCGTTTTGTATGCTTATTTTAATTCGTCCAAAAAAGGGGAGGTAGCGGCCAAAGGAAGCAAACTTACTGTGCTAACTGCGCTCTTACTGCTATTCGCCATAAATAATAATGCCCAAGAAGCTCCTGTGGATTTGGAAACTTTGATTCCAATGGCTATAAAAAATAATGCCGGTCTTAATGCTAATAGTTTAGAAGTAGACCAATCAAATGCGTTAGTAAACAGTGCTTTCAGTTTTGATAAAACTATAGGTGTATTATGAGTTTGATGAGAATAATTTAGCATCAAACAATGAACCGTTACGAGTATATGGCGTACAGCAAGATTTTAGGTTTCCAACTGTTTATTTTTCAGAGAAAAAAATAAACAAAGCTAACTTGGCTTTGACTGCAAGTTCTTATGATATACAAGAAAAAGGTTTGAAACGGAAGGTGACACGAGCCTATTACACCTATCAAATTGCTCGTAAAAAGCAACGTGTCTTAGCTACGCTAGACAGTCTGTATGCTAACTTTTCTAGTATGGCTACAAGACGTTTTGAACTGGGAGAAACCAATTATTTGGAAAAGATTACGGCAACTTCAAAACAGAAGCAAATCAATATAAAATATCTTGAATCTCAACAGAACGTGGCATTGGCCTATGTTGATTTAATGAAGGTGGTACAGTCAGATGACCCATTGGTGATAGCGAATGAAACTATTCTAAAAGTAGGTTTTAATTCCATTGACATTAGCGCGAGTTCAGAATTGGACTATTACCAAAAAAGGATTTCCTTATTACAAGTAAAGTACGGTTTTGAAAAACAGCGGCTGTTGCCGGATATTAGTCTCAATTATTTTCAAGGTACCAACTCCGGACTCAATAGTAATTTGTACGGATACCAAGTAGGGCTAAAGATTCCCATTTTGTTTGGCGGACAGGCGTATAAAATTAAAGCAGCAGGTTTTGCTAAGGAAATAGCCGCCGAAGAATACAACGAGTACGAAATTCAACTGAAAGCAAAATACGAGACGTTAAAAGAGCAAATGGACCAATTGAGAAGTTCCTGGATTATTACGAGCAAGAAGGAACCGCTTTGTCTGATGAAATCTTAAAAACAGCCAATGGAAGCTTTAGAAATGGCGAAGTAGATTTTTATCAATACATACAGAGTTTGGAAAGTGCTTATGAAGTAAAGCTAGATTATTTAGACAAACTAGAGCAATACAACCAAATAGTTATCGCCATAAATTACCTAACCCTTTAATACACGCATTATGCAACGCATCATATATAACATACTAACCTTGAGCTTATTGATAACACTCTTTAGTTGTGGCGAAAAGGAATCAGAAAACGGTAAAAGTAAAAAGCAACAAGAGGAGACTGTAGAACGCAGATTATTTGTTTCAAAAGCACAATTTAAAGGCAGTAAAATGAGGTTGGGTAACATAGAATCCATGTCTTTTCCCGTAACCGTGAAAACTACCGGAATGATTGACGTACCACCAGAAAACAGAGCGGTTGTTAATGCTACTAGAGGAGGTTATATCAAAACCGTTCCTTTGTTGATAGGAGATAAGGTGCAGAAGGGGCAGACGCTCCTAACTATTGAAAATCCCGAGTTTATTACATTGCAGCAAGACTATATGGAAGTAAACGAAAAGTTAGGTTTTCTAAAAGCAGAATACGAGCGACAAAAAACAATGATGGAGGAGAATATTACTTCTCAAAAAAGCTTTTTACAAGCACAGAGCAATTATAAAACCGCTGTTGCCAGTTATAATGGTCTCCGTAAACAATTGACGCTTTTAAACATTTCACCGTCGCAAGTAGAAAGTGGGAATATAAGTTCTGTAGTGTCAATTTACGCACCAATTTCTGGAAGTATAACAAAGGTTAATGTGACTAGAGGTACGTATGTGTCACCAGCCACCTCTATCATGGAAATTATAGACAATGACCATATTCATCTAGAATTATCGGTATTCGAAAAGGATATTATGAAACTAAAGAAAGGCCATAAATCAATTTTAGGGTCCCAGAATCTTCAGCCAATGTTTTTAAAGCAGAAGTCCATTTGATAGGTACGGCTATTGAAGAAAATAGAACAATTAAAGTCCATGCACATCTTGAAGATGAAAAAGAAGCCAATTTCTTGACAGGAATGTTTGTAGAGGCTGAAATTATTACGGAAATAATTGAGGCCAACGCAATAGCTGAAACTGCGGTTGTAAGCATGGAAAACATCCATTCGCTATTAAAGTTAAACGAAGAAACGGATGAAGGCTATTATTTTGACTCGGTTTCGGTACAAGTGGGCAATACCTACGAAGGAAATATCGCCCTGACCGCAATGGATGAACTTACTAAAGAAGATAAAATACTGACAAAAGGAACCTTTAATCTAATTGGAGGAGAATAGTTAGTTGCACTTCTGGTGACTGAGTATTACTTCGTTTTCATAAGCTCACCAATTTCCTTTTTTAAAATAGGGTTCCAAAGAGTATAGCCTAATGGATTCATATGAAGTCCATCCTCCAGAAAAATATCGGAACGGACGGCATCATCGGGTTTTAACATCGGCGTAGAAACATCCACAAACTTCATATGCTCTTCAGTTGCACAATATTCGGATAGTAGCTCGTTGGTGCGAATTTTGTTTTTAGCAACCTCTTTTCCTAAAAAATCATCAATTAAAGTGGGCTTCATGGCAAGGAGTAGTACTTCTGTTTCAGGAAAGTCCTTTTTTACTTTGGTGAGCAACTCATCATAAGCGGCTACGGCAACGCTAGGAGATTTTCCAGCCTCTACATCAATATCGGAATAGATGACCAAAATTGCAGGAGTGTGTTTCTTAATAACATCGTCATAATAATAAATTATTTCAGGAATACTCGCTCCCCCAAAACCTCGGTTAATAACCGGAAACTCAGGAAAAGCTTTGGCTGTTTCCCAATGTACTATACTTGAGCTACCTACAAAAAGAACCGGGTTTTTAGGTAATGTGTTTCTACTGTCAAAACTCTTAAAATTCTCAATTGCTTTCTTGAAGCGGTCAAGAGCAATAACACGGTCGTTATTAAACTTTTCTTGATTAAGGTGATAAAGCGATAGGGCCTTTTTGTATTTCTCAGGAGATTGGTTGTAATCAATTTTATTCGCAGACCAATATGCCCATGATTTTTGTCTGAATTCTTTTTTAGTTTCCGAGGCGGCCTCTTTATTCTCTGATAAGTTTTCTAGGTATGCCAAGAACTCTTGGTCATTAAAGGTTGTTGAAGTTTCTTGAGCGTAATTTGAGATGCTGAAAGCAATAAAGAATATGGCCAAAAATGTATTTTTCATAGTGTTTGGAATGTCTTTCGTTAAAGTAAAAAATAAAAACAAATTTTGTTAAAACTAAGGCAAAATTATTTTATAAGAGTACTAGTCTAGATCTAATGATTAATAGAATAAATTATACCGCTGAATGTTTACCGTCCACATACACCCAATGTCCATTTTCTTTTTTAAAATTTGAGTTTTCATGAATGACGCCCATTTGACCATTTTCGATATAAAAAGCTTTAAACTCTACTGTACCTTCCGTATCTGTTGATGTTCCTTTGGCGGTATTTAAAACTTCTAACTTTACCCAATTCACAGATTTGGTCCAAGCTTCAATTTTACGTTTTTCTCTTTTATTGGGGCGGGTAGTGCTATGGTGACTCTTTTGCAGGTATTCTATATTGGCCACTACAAAAGCACTGTAACGTGATCGCATTAAGGCTTCAGCGGTTTTGATATTTAAAATATCATTGTGAGCTTTTTGACAGCAATCAGTATAATTGTTTTGAGGATTGCAGGGGCATTTCATATTAAACGAATTTAGAGGCTAAAACTACATTTTTTGAATGCCTTTATAAAACGATACATTATAGAATTTGTTTCCGTTTACATTTTAAGTTAAAAGGTTGTTCTAATTTTACGATTATCGGTCAGATACTTTTTATGCAGATGTAGTATCTTAGCGTACTACACAAAACTCAAACAATAATGAAAAAAATTCAATTACTACTGGTCTGTTTTTTAATAGCATCAACCTCATTTGTAAATGCCCAAGATAGCTATGGAGGACTAGCTTTATATACCCTTAGGGATGATATGGCTTCTGATGCCAAAACTACTTTGCAAGCTGTAGCTGATGCCGGTTATAAGTATATTGAGGCTGCAGGATATGATAATGGGAAGTTCTACGGAATGACTCCAATTGAATTCAAAAAAACGCTAAAAGAAATGGGCTTAAAGCCAATTAGTAGTCACCAAGCTTCAGTTACTTTAGAAAATGCGGATGCTATGATTGCTGATGTTAAGGCTGCTGGCTTTAAGTATTTTGTTATTCCTATTCCACCAATGGGTCTTTTTACCTTTCAAGAAGAAGGTATGGTAATGGGTATGACAGGAGGCGCAGAAAACCTTGCAGGTATTTTAGATACATTAGGGGAGAAATGTAAAAAAGCAGGGCTTAAATTACTTTATCATAATCATGATTTTGAATTTAAGAAAGATGAAAATGGAGTAGTGGTTATAGATTATCTGTTGGAAAACTGTAATCCAAAATACGTTAACTTTCAAATGGACTTATTTTGGGTGACAAAAGCTGGTGCAGACCCGGTAGCTTATTTCAAAAAGTATCCAAAAAGATTCAAAATTTGGCATGTTAAAGATATGAATGAAGATGAGTGGTTTGCTCCTGTAGGAACGGGTAGTATTGATTTTGGCCCAATTCAAGCACAAAAGAAACTGTCTGGTATGAAGTACTATATGGTAGAGCAAGATAAAACATTTACCATGGAACCTTTAGAGGCAATTAAAGTAAGTCATGAAGGCTTAAAGAAGTTTGGCTTTAATTAAGTTAAAACCTTTTAAATTTTAGAAACCACTGTCGTAAGGCAGTGGTTTTTTTATTTACATATGTTATTTAAGTAAAGTTTTGATTTTTTTATGTGAATACTTAAAGGTCAGTCTACTATCATAAAACTGAAAAATTTGTTAATAATTTCTGACATTCTAATTCTTTGTAAACCATTTGAAGCCATTAAATTTACATGCTTTTACAGCTATGAAAGAACTAGAAATAGGAGACAAATTATATAACACCAAACAAGAAGGGTTTAACGATTTTATACGGTATTCTTTTTCAGAAGTTGTGGAACTGACCAAGACTTTGGCAGTTTTAAGAAACGGAGTTAAGCTAATTAACCAGCCCAAAATATCTTATATAACGGAAGGTATTGGTTATTCTGTAAATCGTCATAAAGGAGTCCATTGGCATCTGGTATCGTTAGAAGCCATTAGAACCGCGCAAATTGAAAACGAGAAAATAGCCGCTCACGATTGGTTTGAAAACAAAGAGTTTTCACTTCAAGAAAAGCAATGGATCTACAAGCAGTTTAAGAAATTGGGGGAAACTAATTAAAACGCTCTCATTTTAGACTAATGCCATTTTAGTAAATATTTGGTTCTGCAGTTATTACATTTGTTACAAATGAAAAAAAGAAAGTTAAGTATTAGCGATGGTCTGTTATTTATCTTTGTTCTCCTGTTAATTATACCACAAACAAGAAAGCCCATTCAGGTTGCTTTAAATAACATAAAGATGCAGTTCTTTTCTCCGTCAGCGCTAGAAGAGGAAGACCAAGTTTCATTACAACCATTTTCGTATCAAGTAACTGCTATGGACGGCACATCCTCATCTATAGAAATAGGTAGGGATAAAGTAACTTTCATTAGTTATTGGGCTACGTGGTGCCCACCCTGTATTGCTGAAATGTCCAGCATCCAAAAAGTATATGATGATTATGGGGATTCGGTACAATTTATTTTGTTGACAAACGAGGAACCTGAAGTTGTGAAGGAGTTTTTAAACAAAAAGCAATATACTTTACCGGTATATATTCCTAGAATGCAAGCACCTGAAGAACTTTATGAGAAAAGTATTCCTACCAACTTTATCATAGATAAAAGTGGAAAAATTGTCATAAAGGAGACAGGTTCTACAGATTGGAATGCTAAAAGATTCAGACAAATTTTAGACGAACTTATTGCGTCTTAGTCTTTAAGGCTGTAATTAAGCCTTCTGTTCACTTTTAAGAGGTCGTTTGTAATGTAGAAAGAAGTTAATCCAAATATTTCTAGATAAACGTAGAATTATAGGTAGTACCAAAATCATTTCTACTACAATAACCAGAAATGTGGTTAAAAGACTCAGATGAAGAATAAAAAAACAAAGAAATAGGGCGATACTTGCAAAAAAGAGACCCACTGGATAGCTAACGTACATTGCTCCGTAGAAAAAAGAAGGTTCTATTTTGTACTTTGTACGGCAGTTGCTGCAGCGCTCTTCCATTTTTAAAGTACTAGAAATTTGATAAGGATTAGATTCCTTATACATGCTTTCGTTTTGACAAACAGGGCAAGTTCCCGTAAATATGCTGTAAACCTTTGTCCCTTTTAAAAATTCCATATCCTCTTTTCTTTAGATAGTTTGAAATTTGATGATTTTATAATCTCACTTTTGAAACGAATAGCGATTAACTAATTATTCAATCACTGTACAAATGTAAAGCACATGAGATGTTGAGCACTTATAGACTTATCGCAGCTTTTTGTACTTTTAGGACATAATTTGCTTTCATGAAGGTTTTACCAATATTACATATAGAACAGTTTGAGGATGCAAATGCAGCGGTTGAGTTTTATAGTAATGATTTGGCAACTCATTTAAAGAATAATGAAGCAATTGTACATAAGTCCCATAAGCACGATTTTTACTTATGTGTTGTATTTCTAAAGGGGAGTGGTACACACGAAATAGATTTTAGTTCATACCCTATAAAAGAAGGAAGCTTATTTTTTCTAAAACCAGGGCAAACTCATAGTTGGGATTTTGACTCACCTGCTGAAGGATATATTTTCTTTCATACACAGTCTTTCTTTGAGTTGAGTATTTCTGATGTTAAGGTTAATCAATTTCCTTTTTACTATTCATATAAGAACCCGCCTAGCCTCAATCTATCACCTGTAGAACTTCAAAAAATAGCTAGTCGTTTTGATGAAATTAATGTAGAGTATAATATTAATGTCGTTTATAAGAAACAAAAATTAGCAAGTCTCATTAATCTTACATACATAGATTTAAGTAGAATTTATACTGTTTTTGATATAGCTGAAAACTCACTTTCATCTACTTATCTAAAGATACTTTCTGACTTGGAACGGGCTATTGAAGTATTTTATAAAACAGAAAAGCAGGCTCACTTTTATGCGGACAAACTGAACATTACTACAAAGCATTTAAACCGGGTAACGAAGAGTACTTTGGGAAAGACCACAACGGAATTAATTCAGGAGCATATTCTCTTAGAGGCAAAGCGACTTATAGTGCATTCAGGAAATTCCTTGTCTCACGTTTCTGAACTGCTGGGCTATGAGGATTATGCCTATTTTTCACGGATATTCAAAACAAAAACAAAGATGACACCTTTAGAGTTTAGAAAGAAGTACATGTAGTTAATAAGCACTATAACAATATATTAATATTTTTTTGTTTGCTTTAAAACTTCTCAAAAACACCTAGGCCAAAAAGAGCGAAGTCATATTTTACAGGGTCTATAGGGTCCAATTTCCGTAAGTTTTTATCCAGTTCGGCAAGAGCTTTGGCATCATTTTGTTTGCGGGTAAGTAGCTTCAATTTCCTGCCTACATTTCCAGAATGAACATCTAAAGGACATGATAGTTGACTGGGAGTAATAGTTTTCCAAATCCCAAAATCTACAGAGGTAGTATTGGGCCGTACCATCCATCGTAAAAACATATTAATGCGTTTCGCAGCGGAACCTTTCAGAGGGTCGCTTACGTGTTTTTGGGTTCGTGAAGGATGTTGTAGTTCAAAAAATATTTTCTTAAAGCCAGAAATAGCAGTTTGCATGTTTTGTCCTGTAGCGTGTTTAGCAAAAACAGCTTCCAGTCCGTCATGATTGATATAGATATTCTGTAGGCTTTTTATGAAGAAGCCTAAATCCTCACCATTAAAAGTTCGGTGTACAAATGTAGATAGTTCTTCATTGTTGTCCTCTGTATATTCTAGGACGTAATCGTAAGGCGAATTGCCCATGAGGCCCATAAGTTTATTCGCATTGTTAATAATGCTCTTACGATTACCCCAAGCAATGGTTGCTGTAAGAAATGCACTTATTTCAATATCTTCTTTACGAGAGAATTTATGGGGAATTTGAATGGGGTCCGTTTCCAAGAACTTTGGATGCTCATATTCTAATACCTTGGCGTCCAAAAATTGCTTCAGTTCGGTGCGGTTCATTCCGTGTAGAAATTTAATAAAATTAGCTTAGAGTTCCGGAGTATCAAGAACCACTTGTTTATTGACGATTAAACCGTCTACCATGGTCAGCTTCCTGTCTGCCATGTCTGCCAACTGCTCATTATGAGTAACTATAACAAACGTTTGTCCAAATTCATCACGCAGCTCAAAGAAGAGTTTATGAAGATTATCGGCGCTTTCAGAATCTAGGTTTCCGCTAGGCTCATCGGCAAAAATAATAGAGGGGTCGTTTACTAATGCACGTGCCACTGCTACCCGTTGTTGTTCTCCGCCAGAGAGTTCGTTAGGCTTGTGATTATAGCGTGCGGATAACCCTAAAAAATCTAATAATTGCTTAGCTTTTGCTTCGGCCTGAGCTTTAGGTGTGTTTTTTATAAAGGCAGGGATGCAAACGTTTTCAAGTGCTGTAAATTCTGGAAGTAACTGATGAAATTGAAAAATAAAACCAATATGTTCATTTCTAAACTTCGCCAAATTTTTATCGGACAGTGTTGTTACTTCGGTACTGTTAATCAAAAGCGTGCTATCAGACGGGTTAGATTGAACGTCTAATGTACCTAAGATTTGCAATAAAGTTGTTTTTCCTGCTCCCGAGGCACCAACAATAGAAATAACTTCTCCTTTTTTAATATGAAGGTCTACGCCTTTTAGAACTTCTAAATCGCCGTAAAACTTTTTAATATTATTGGCCTTGATCATATGTTTTGATTCTTAATCCGTGTGAATTTCATCGAAAAAATTAATCCGAAACTTTATTGAATGGTAAAAGTAATGAAAATTGATGTTTACAGACAGATGTGTTGAGATGCTGTTTTTGACACAAAAAGATTAAATTGGTAGATTGGTATAGAAAGCTGTACTTTTGTTCACTATTTTTACACATACAATAAACAAAACAAGAAACCTTTATGGCACCCTATAAAAATTTTGAGGAATATAATATGGAAATCACAACGGAGGTCAAAGACCGTTTTTCAAAAATTATAGATGGAATAGGAGAGGATGTCACTCGAGAGGGTTTGGTGAAAACACCTGAAAGAGCAGCCAAAGCTATGCTTTTTCTAACGCAGGGCTACCAACAAGATGCTGTAGAAATTCTTAAAAGCGCCATGTTCAAAGAAGATTATGATGATATGGTCATCATTAAGAATATAGAATTGTATTCGCTTTGCGAACATCATATGTTGCCTTTCTTTGGTAAAGCACATGTGGCATACATTCCAAATGGTCATATTGTAGGTTTAAGTAAGATTCCACGTGTGGTAGATGTTTTTGCGCGTCGTTTGCAGGTACAAGAACGTCTTACACATGATATTCTGGAGTGTATTAATAGTACTTTAAAGCCTAAAGGTGTTGCGGTAGTAATAGAAGCATCGCACATGTGTATGATGATGCGTGGGGTTCAAAAACAGAATTCTGTCACCACAACATCCGGATTTAGAGGGCAATTCGAAAAAATTGAAACTCGGAATGAGTTTTTAAAATTAATAAGCTCAGATTTATCTTAAGGACTTTTTTAACAATGCCCCTTCTAAAGGGGTGTTTTCTTTAGAATATTTTTTGGCATTCTTATTGCTTTTAGTAATAAGAATAAACACTTTCCATTATGTCAAAAGATAAAAACGAAAAATATAAAAAACTACTCATAAGCTTGCTTTTTGATGGTATAGGCATGCTTTCGTTTGCCATTCCGTTTATAGGTGAATTTTCCGATATTGTTTGGGCGCCGCTAGCCGGTTGGCTCATGACCCGTATGTACAAAGGGAAAATTGGTCAGGGTGCAGGTATCGTTACTTTCTTAGAAGAGATCATTCCAGGTTTAGATGTCATACCTACTTTTACGCTAATGTGGCTGTATACCTATGTTTTCAAAAAATCTAAAGAATCGGAAACAATAGAGGTTAATGCTTAATTCTTTCTTTAAGACATTAAATTCTTTGTATTGTTAGTTTTTATGCAGCACTATATATGCCTATGAATTCTGTAAGTTTTTAAATATCCTTAAAAAACAATTAAATTTAGGACATAGCACAGAGGGATATACTAAATATCTATAACTTTGAGTGTAATCCAGACCTAAATTTTATGCAAAGAAGAAAGTTCATAGGGAAAGCAGCACTTGCATCTTTAGCGAGTATTGTTGGAGCCGATATTGTGTATGGCTCTAAAATGGTAGAGAATTATATTCCATTGGCGCTGCAAGACCCGGACCCTTTTAAATTATTCAATAAGGACAAGGAAATGGTTGTTTTAAACGACAAGCCATGGAATATGGAGGCTCAGGCCCATTTGTTAGATGATAAAATCACCCCTAACAAGTATATTTTTATTCGTAATAACGGGCTCATACCGGAAGAAATAGATGTAAATAACTGGACACTTACCATAGACGGCGAATCTGTTAAGGAAAAGAAAACCTACACCTTAGACGAGCTTAAATCAAAATTTAAACAACATACTTATCAGTTAACGCTAGAATGCGGAGGTAATGGCAGAAGCGAGTTTGATCCGCCAGCCAAAGGAAACCAGTGGACAATAGGAGCTGTTTACTGTGCTAGTTGGACGGGTATTAGGCTCCGGGATGTGCTAGAGGATGTAGGTATAAAAGATGATGCCGTATATTTTGGTTATCACGCAGCAGATATTCATTTAAGCAGAGACCCTACAAAAGAACCCATTTCACGAGGGGCGCCAATGTCAAAAGCACTTCAAGATGAAACTATATTGGCATTTAAAATGAATGGGGAAGATATTCCTTTGGCGCACGGTTATCCACTTCGTGTGGTTGCTGGGGGTGGCCAGCTTCGGTTTCCGGTAAATGGTTGCAGAGAATAAGTATTAGAAATATAGTTCATGACGGTACTAAAATGACGGGTACCGCATACCGTGTTCCTTGTAAGCCGGTTGCTCCTGGTACTAAAGTAGCAGATGAGGATATGTGCATCATAGAATCTATGCCGGTAAAATCATTGATTACCTACCCAAAATCTGGCGCCACTATTTCTAAAGGAAAAACATTAACTATTAGAGGGCATGCGTGGGCAGGTGAGTTACAGGTTGCTAAAATGGAGTATTCCATAGATTTCGGTGCTACTTGGAAAACATGTATGCTAGATAAACCTGCTAACCGTTTAGCATGGCAACATTTCTCTGCAGAGGTAGATTTTCCGCAAGAAGGATATTATGAAGTTTGGGCAAAAGCAACTGATTCTAATGGTGTTGCTCAACCTATGTTACTTCCTTATTGGAATCCAAAAGGATACTTAAATAATGCTTGTCATAGAATAGCTGTAAAAATCGCATAGATGAAAAAGCAAAATAATGACAAACTAAAAAAGGATTTCATCAGTTTATATAGGGTACTTATTGTCGCTTGCGCCAGTATTGGTGTTTTCGTCGTTGCGCTAATGTATTTGATAAAAAATCCTGATGTATCTATCTTCAAGAGTTCTGAGCCCAATTCAGAAATAGTTGCTGTGCCTGTTGAAGAAGACGATTTTGATAAAGTAGAAAACGGCATTCACGTGCGCACCGGTTTTGTTGAAGCTCCTGGAATGATGGAGACCGTTCAAAATTGCACCAATTGCCATTCTGCCAAACTTGTCATTCAGAACCGAATGAACAAAGAGCGATGGAAATCAACAATTAAATGGATGCAAGAAACCCAAAATTTGTGGGACTTAGGAAAAAACGAAGATATTATCATAGATTATCTGGTTACGAATTACCCACCTCAAAAGAAGGGGAGAAGAGAGGTTCTTTCTAATATTGATTGGTATGAATTGAAAGATTAAGTTTCCTTTTTCGACTAATATGATAAATGCCTTTAGCAATGGAAAAATACTTTAACGCATTTCTAGATTCCCTAATGGGGACTCTTAATTGGACATGGAAATCTATCCTGTTTGATGTGCCCATAGTATACCAATTATTTCTGGGGAATTATAGTACTTTCTGCATTGGTTTGGATTCTTGAGATTGCTTTTCCATGGCGTAAAAATCAGGCAGTATTTAGAAAGGATTTTTGGCTGGATGCTTTTTATATATTTTTCAATTTCTTTCTTTTTGTAATTGCTATAAGTGGATTTTATAAGTTATTGGAGTTAATGTTTTTAGATATTGGAATACCATCTGATACTTTAACTCTTATCAACCTGCAAGAGTGGCCTCCATTTTTGCAATTATTAGTCTTTTTTGTGCTACTAGATTTTGTTCAATGGTTTACACATATGTTACTGCATAGATATGCTTTTTTATGGGAATTTCATAAGGTTCATCATAGCGTAAAAGAAATGGGTTTTGCAGCCCATATGCGGTACCATTGGATGGAGAATTTATTCTACAAACCTCTTAAAACTTTTGCAGTTATGGTGTTGGGAGGTTTTGAACCTGAGCAAGCTTATATTGTTCATTTTTTTGCTATTGCGATAGGGCACCTTAATCATTCTAATATAAAACTTACTTGGGGTCCTTTAAAGTATATTTTTAATAATCCGGTCATGCATTTGTACCATCATGCGTACGAGCTTCCGGAAGGAAAGAAGAATGGTGTAAACTATGGCATTAGCCTAAGCTTGTGGGATTACATCTTTAAAACCGATTATATCCCAGAAGACAGTGGTTTGGTGCCATTGGGGTATGAAGGTGATGATGAAATGCCTACTGGTTTTTTTGGTCAGCTTTTTCATGGTTTTCGATATAAAAAGAAAACAAAAAGCCTTTAGTTTAAACTAAAGGCTTTTGAGTTGCATTATAATTTATAGACTATTCCACTACTACCATGAATGTTTGTGAAATGTCAGTTTCTCCACCCACATCAGCTAAAGTGCCGTCATTTGGTTTTGTAGGTTCATGACGTAAGGTTATCTGGATGGTTCCTTCACCAGCATCTCCTGTAACTAGTGTAAATGATAAGCCAATTGGGTTTCCATCACCATCAGTATCGCCATACGTTGTTGACACTATTGATCCACTTACATTAAAGAAAAACTGGTGCTCATCAGATTCCTCAGCTACTTCTTCGGTAATGTCTTCTGCTGGAGTTTCTGTTTCGTTCAGTAATTCTATAGAACCGGTGTAAGTTGTGTTTGCCGCTAGGTTTTCGACTGTGATTACGGGTGAATTTGGTCCATCACCATCCAAGTCTTGAGATTGAAGGAAAACAGTATTTCCATTTTCGCTTAAAAGGCTAATATTCATTGTGGTAATAACCTCTTCTTCATCAACAGCTTCAGGTGTGTTGTCGTCACTAGAACATGATGTTGCTACTGATGCTATTAAGCTTAGTGCTAAAATTGTTTTCAAAATTTTGTTTGTTTTCATAGTTGTCATTTTTAGGTTAAATTATATTAATAGTTAAAAATTAGGCGTAGACTTATATTCCTGCCCATGTCGTCTACAAAATATCGCTGACGATTTAAGTAATCACGATAATTAGTATTCAATAGATTGGTAGCACTTAAGCCTACAGTTAAATCATTTTTGTTTTTAAGTGTAAAAGATGCCTCTGTATTTAAAGATAAAAGGTGATAAGCATCTGGAGGAGTATTAATATCCAAAACCACGTTTTCTTGTAGTTGTGGGGAAAATACCTCTATATTAGAAGGGTATCTGGTTTGTTTAAACACATACTGACTTTCTAGATTTACCAGAAAATTATTCCACTTAGGATTTGTATAGGTAATGCTATTGGTGAAATTTGCGGCAGGCATATTTATTAATGGAACATCTGTTTCAATATCTGTTCCCTTTACCCAGGCAAACTTATGGTCAGTTCTAATATTAGAAGACCAGTTATTGTAAACTGAAGTGTCAACTCCTAATAAAACAGCATTTGTCTGACGATAAGCCCATACGGGAAAAGCTCCTCTAATGGTAAATTCTACACCTGTTGATTCTAGAACTATGAAATCATCAATATTATTTAGGTATGGTGCTAACGAATATCCCCATGTCCCTGTGTTCCGCTCTAAAGAAGCTGAAAACTTAGATGATGTTTCGCTCTTTATTCTTAAGTCTCCAAGTTCTATGCGTGCGGCGGAATGATGAAGGCCATCACTAAATAATTCTGATGGATTAGGAGCTCTTTGTGAAAAAGCGTAATTAAATCGTAAATGGTCATTTTCATTAATTTCATAGTGAAAACCTGCAGTTCCAGAAAAATTATGGTAGTCAAAAACCGGATTCGTGAGCAGTTGTGTTCCTAAATCTTCCAAAACTATATTGGCATAATCTACATCGTACCCGCGTTCTTCCCAACGAGATTCTCTGTAGAATTTCTTCGCATCAATTCTACTAAAGTCATATCGCGCTCCTGCATCTATTGTCCAATCTGTATTTAGTTCATAACTTCCAATTACAAAAAATCCAAAATCATACTTATCGTAATCGGGAATTAACCTTCTTACCCCTGTATCCGGATTTGCAAAATTGGATTGAAATCTACCTAAACCACCAACTTTTATATGTAAACCTTGTTTTGCATCAAAAGTTAAGTTCGATAGAACAGAATGCGTAGTTAATTGAAGGTCAAGAGAAGCCTTGTCAACATCATCTCCTACACGGATATCATACTCAAATCTCCTGTTTTTTTGAAAATCATACTGAATCGTCCATTTTCCAAAACCTTCAAATCTTCTGTAGTAACTTAGTTTTGCTAAATGATGAGTTACCTCTTGGTTAGGTTGGGTGATGTCATACGTGAAATCATTAATAATACTAGGTGTTTGACTGTTTATAGAAAGTATCAAATCATCTATATTTCCAATATGCGAGGCTCTTAATATTCCTACTTCTGAATTAAAATAGGAATAATAGCCTTCCCAACCCTGAACAAAATCTCGCTTACCAAAATTTAGAGATAGGCCACTTTCTTTTATGCCTGTATTAGACAGAAGATAATCTGGAGCCTCTAAATCTCCAAGAATTTTATATGAGCCTTGAGCCTTAATGTATAGACCGGATTTATATGACTTGGTCAATGATGATGTTATATTGCCGCCCCGCCCATTAGAGGAAAGATTCAGTTGGGTTTTGCCAAATAAAGAATCTGTCCTTACGACCGGTAAAGGCTCCAAAACAATAACTCCGCCAATGGCGTCCCCGCCAAATTCAATAGCCGCCGCACCTTTAATAACGCTAATGTTTTGGTTCGCGTTTACATCTACATTGGGTGCATGTTCTTCTCCCCATTCCATGTCTTGCATCCTAACATTATTGTTAAGGATTAAGATTCGGCTACCGTTTAACCCTTGAATTATGGGTTTTACAATGTTACCTCCAGTATTTAAGGTAGATACTCCATAATCTTTTTTAAGGCATTACCTAAGCTATTACCGCTATTGCGTTCCAAATCTTGCATGGAAAGAATATTTTCTTGTCCAGAATTTGTGTTTTTAGGAACATTACCAACCACTTTTACTTCTTTCAGCTCCTCTAAGTGATGTTCTAATCTAATTTCAGAATAGGTATCGCCATTTATGGTGATAGTTACAAATTTGGTAGTACATTCTGGATGTGATATTTCTAATTCCAACACGCCATTGCAGAGGTTTTTGAAATTAAATTTTCCATTCTTATCGGATACTGTGGAGGCACTTTTACCGGTAATACTAATAGTAGCATCACTCAAAGCACTGTTGTCGTGGAAATCTACTATTTCTCCTAATAATATTGAATTGCAATCTTGAGCACAAATAATTGAACTACAGAAGATTGCGAAAACATATAAATAATATTTCATTATATAAGTTTAGCGCAGATAGATATCGATTTAGAGATATAAATCGATTTATTTTTTTCAATGTGGAGTCCTAGCTTTGAAAAGGAGGGGGTCTGCCAAATTGGGCATATGGAAAGAAAAATGAAGGTGCATCAAAAACTAAAGACACAATTTTTCTGTCCGTGTAAATGATAAGCGGCAAAATAATCAATACAAAGATGGCAATAAGAGTAAATTCAGAATTCTGATTCTGAACAGCTATATCGCAAATACTACAATTTTCTATAGAATCATCTGGACTATCTTGATGAGTGTAGACGTGAAAAGAGGTAACCTTAATTAGCATAAGGCTAAACAATATAAATACGGAAAAATAGGTATATATTGAATTATTCACAGTGCTAAAATACTAAAAGAAGTAGAACTGAATGTTAAAGAAGACCTAACAAAAGCATTTAAAACAAAAAACCCAGTCCAATTCTTTTAAGCATCTTTTTTTCAAATGCCCAGAAGAATTTGAATTGTCCAAATAACCAGCCATAAATTACTAATAACACTTGATAAAAGGGGAAAATAGTAAGAATTCGTAAAATCCAGTACAATGTTGCTCCCCACCATGCATCTGGAAAATTAGCTTGTTGTAGGCCAATTAAATTTAAAAAAGGTTTAGCCACAAGGACCGAAGAGGAGCCTGTAATAGAAAATACAATAAAAATAATGGTTAATTGAAAATTACTGGTAACGCCCCAGCGTTCTTTTAATCTTTGCATGATAATTATTGAAAGCGGCAAATATACTTTTTATATACGGGGTATGAAAGGCCCCAAGCGCTGATTGTATTTTCGTTGAAAATAAATAAAGTAATTATAGAGCTTGTAATTCACTTCGTAACCATAATCTGTATTGGGTTCGTAATTGATTTGTTGCTCGTAAAGATTAGGGTCGTAACGCATAGGCTGCATTACCTTTTGATTGTAATTGGCAACAAAAATCTGATTCCGACTTTCCATGTAAGACTGTGAATAAAAATTTCGCGGTTTTGCAATACTCTGTAACCAGAAATTGAATCCTTACTCAATAATCATAATCTCATACTCTGTGGCATCGTTAGCTATTGTAATGGTATCACCTTCCTTTTGCTGAAAAGCAGTTTTTTCTTCGTCTGAAATAGTAACAACTTCTTTTGTGCTAGAGCAACTACTAGCAATTAATAGGCTAACAAGGCAGAGTGTTCCTAAAACTAAATATATCTTTTTCATAATCTGAATCTTAGTAGTATCGCAACGACTGTTACACAATTTACAAAAAAAAGCCACTTGAATTAACAAGTGGCTTGAGTATGATATTTTGTAATCTAATTTTTACTTTCCAAAAAGACCTCCTAAAAGGCCACCAAGACCACCTTTATTGCCACCAAGGGCCATAGAAGCAACATCATCAAGAATACTGCCGTCACCATCAGAATCTAAAAACGATTCAATTAGAGACTGCTGTTGGTTGCCAGAGTCTCCGCCACCCATAAAGCTACCTAGTAGATTTCCAATTCCGTTGGAATCGGTAACATTTTGCTCTTTTGTTTGTTTGCCTAAAAAACCTAAAAGTATAGGAGCGGCCACTTTTAATATTGTAGCAACAGAACCTGCGTCCATTCCTGATTTTTGACTTAAGGCATTTTCTACGGTCGCTTGCTTGCCACCAAGAACGTGTCCTAGTATTCCGGCTCCATCATCCATTACAGATTGATCTACACCGCCGCTAAAAAGCCCGCCAAGGTTGTCTAAGATACCTCCATCATGTTTTCCAGATAGAGCACTCATTAATCCTTGAGCACCTTCTGGTGATGCTGCGTTCTTTTTCATAGCACCCATTAAGATGGGCAAAGCCATACTTAATACGCTACCTGTTTGATCGGTAGAATTACCGGTCTGGCTGGCTACGCCACTTATTAATTGTTTGCCCATTGGGCTACCTAATAGGTCTAATAACTGACTGACATAATATTTAATGGTTTATGTTTGTTTAACAATTTACGAAAAAGTTTCTGTCAAAAATGAGAAATATTGAAAAGAACTCTTAAAATGACTGATCTTAATCTGATTAATTTTTTTTATACTCTTTTGATTAACAGGGGTTTGTTAAAAATAGTTTGATAAAGTGGGAGAAAAAAATCTAATGCTCACTGAGGATATCCCAAAAAACCTCGCTAAACAGTAAATTGTTCAACGAGGTTTTCTTTAAGGTATTGTATATGTCCTATTTTAAAAGGGTAATGATTTGTTCTGCTAACTCTATTCCAATTCTGCTTTGAGCTTCCCCGGTAGCAGCCCCAATGTGCGGCGTCATAGAGATGTTAGGATGCATAAGTATCCTAATTTCTGGTTTAGGTTCGGACTCATAAACGTCAAGACCGGCAAAAATAACATTGCCGTTCTCTAAAGCATCAACGAGGGCAACTTCATCTAAAACACCTCCTCGGGCAGCATTTATAATACCAACACCGGGCTTCATCAATTCAAATTCTTCTTTCCCAAGAACATAGTTCTTTTGTGCGGGAACATGAAGGGTAATGAAATCTGAAGTAGACACCAATTCTTTTTTGGTTTGCGATTCAAAATTGAATGTCACCGCTTGCCCATCAAAAAAAGGAACTTCAATAGATGCTTTTTCTAGGTAAGGGTCATGATAAATAACTTTCATGCCAATTCCCAAAGCTATTTTTGCTGTAGCTTGTCCTATCCTCCCAAAACCGATAATCCCTAAAGTCTTTCCGCGGAGTTCCGTTCCTGACCCATAAGATTTCTTCAGTTTCTTGAAATTGCTATCGCCTTCAAGTGGCATGTTTCTATTAGCATCGTGCAAATAGCGAACGCCACCAAAAAGATGTGCAAAAACTAGCTCTGCTACTGATGAAGAAGATGCTTCAGGCGTATTAATGACAAATAAACCTTTTTTCTCAGCATATTCCACATCAATATTATCCATACCAACACCACCTCTTCCAATAAGTCTAAGGTTAGGGCAATTGTCAATAAGATCTTTTCTCACTTGTGTGGCACTTCGCACCAATAATCCGGTTATTTCGTTTTCATTTATGAAATTTTGTAACTGCTCTTGGGCTACCGTAGTAGTTAGCACTTCAAAACCTGCGCTTTCGAGTGCTTTAATACCCGATTGGGCAATTCCATCATTTGCAAGTATCTTCATTCTATTCGGAAAATTTGTTAGTATTGCTATTACTCAAAAAGAGTCCGTTAGATTTGTGCCAACGGACGCATTTTTTACTATTTAGTGAATTATGGTAAAAAAAGTAAGTTTACCCTTTTCTTTCCATTTCACTCATGATATCTACTAAAACGCCAACACTTTCTAATGAAAGAGCGTTATACATAGAGGCCCGGTATCCACCAACAGAGCGGTGACCGTTAATGCCATTAATGCCAGCTTCTTTACATTGGGCATCAAAGGTTTCTTTTAGTTTGTCGTTAGCTAAATTGAAAGTAGCATTCATAATCGATCTATCCTCTGTCTTAGCAAATCCTTTAAAAACAGGGTTTAAATCAATTTCAGAATAAATTAATCGTGCTTTCTTTTCGTTAATTTCTTCAATAGCAGCAATACCACCAAGATTTTTTAACCATTCTAAGGTTAGCATAGAAGTGTACACAGCAAAAACAGGAGGTGTATTGAACATGCTGTCTTTTGAAATATGTACTTGGTAATCTAACATACTAGGTATCTTTCTAGATACTTTTCCTAATATATCATCTTTTACGACTACTAAAGTTGTTCCTGCTGGTCCCATATTTTTCTGCGCTCCAGCATAAATCAAATCAAATTGAGAAAAATCCATTTGACGAGAGAAAATATCAGAACTCATGTCACATATCAACGGCACATTGGTCGTTGGGAATTTTTTCATCTGCGTACCAAAAATGGTATTGTTAGAGGTAACGTGAAGGTAATCTAGGTCTTCAGGAACTGAATATCCCTTTGGAATATAATTGAAATTTTCATCTTTAGAAGAGCCTACTTCAACAATATCACCAAACATTTTAGCTTCTTTAATTGCTTTTTCGCTCCAAGTGCCTGTGTTAAGGTATCCTGCTTTTTTCTCTAACAGGTTATAAGCCGTCATCAAAAATTGCATGCTGGCACCACCTTGAAGAAATAGTGCTGTATAGCCTTTTCCTTCAAGACCTAAAAGCTCAAGAGCAAGACTACGAGCTTTTTCAATGACTTCAACAAAGTCTTTGCTTCTATGAGAAATCTCTATAAGGGAAAGTCCAGAACCGTTAAAGTCCATTATGGCTTCAGAAGATTTTAATAATACTTCCTGTGGCAGTATGCTAGGTCCGGCACTAAAATTATGTTTTTTCATAAGAATTGTAAAAAAAATTAAGTGATAAAGGTCTTGAATTTAAGGGGAAACAGGGCTAGTATTAACAAAAAATTCTATTAGGTTTTTAACAGGAAATCAACAGTGTCTACATTATCTGCATAGTCAGCAAGCGAGGGTTGTTGGGTCTGTCCAAAGGTTATTTCTCCCTCAACAATATTTTCACTAACAATACATTGTAGGTCATTGGCATCTGCAGTAAGGCGTTCTTTCAAAACATCTAAATTCTCATAGCGCTCATAAAATAGGGAGGCGATAGGGGAGGAATAGCTTTTATCTTCTTTAAGAATCAGGAAGCCGTTATCTAATATCTTGAATTCTGACATGAGATAAACTGCTTTATTGTAATCGTAATTATTAGAGTATTTTACCTGGTCCACAATAGGGTGGTAGGAGTAAACAGCCTTAAAAAGCGTATCAAAATCGTACGATTCTGGAACAAAAACTTTACTAACACTACGGCATCCTAGTCCATAATACCTGAAAATATCCTCACCCAGAGCATTCAACTGTTCTTCTGATTCGTTTCCGGTCAATACCGCAATAGAGTTCCTGTTTTTTCTAATAATGTTAGGTACTTTGCTAAAGTAATGTTCAAAATATCGAGAAGTATTGTTGCTTCCTGTGGCTATTACGGCATCAAACCCTTCCATTCTGCCATCTGCAATTTCAATGGTGTTTTTAAAAGCAGGTTCTATGGAAGATAGGTAATCTTTTATAAACAAGATTAGTGCGTTGTCATTAGAAGATAGTTTAGCAAAAACCTTATTACCAGTAATTAGTACGCATAGCAAATCGTGAAAACCAACTAGCGGAATGTTTCCTGCCATGATCAATGCCACGGTTTTTGGTTTATTTTGACTCAAATCATAAGGCTCCAACCAAGTAGAAAGTTGTTCTTCCGTTAGTAATTCTCCCCAGCTTTTGATGGCATGGATGACGTTTTCTCGAGTAAACCAACCATTTTTGTGTTTGGAAAGGGTGACGGCTTCGTCTAATTTGATAGACCATTCGTCATTTGGTGTTTCCAATGTAACAAACTCTCTAAGAAAGTGGCCGAGTTTAACAAATGCAATAAAAGTTTTGTGATGGTCGTTCATATATTTGTTCAAAATTGTATTCCGAAGTACCTTTGTGCAAAAGTAAGAATACTGAATTGATTTTTGCTTTCACGATTAAAATGAAATATAACGAACGAGTTAAAGGCCGTTCAGCTTAATAAAAATAATATGGCAATAGTTATAACGGATGAATGTATTAATTGCGGAGCATGTGAGCCGGAATGTCCGAACACTGCAATTTATGAAGGAGCAGATGAGTGGCGTTACAATGATGGCACCTCTTTAGAAGGGGATGTTGTGCTTCCTAATGGTAAGGCTGTGAATGCAGACGAGGTACAAGAACCTATTAGTGATGAAATTTATTACATTTCACCAGATAAGTGTACAGAATGTATGGGCTTTCATGAAGAACCACAGTGTGCGGCGGTATGCCCAGTAGACTGTTGTGTTCCAGATGAGGATCATGTAGAGTCCGAAGAAACCTTATTGGCTAAGCAAAAATTCATGCATCCTGACGGTTAGGATATCAAAATAATTTTTCAGTCGAAAGACATTGAATAAAAACCCGGGCATGGCTCGGGTTTTTTGTTTCCCTATTTTGGTTGTTTATTCAAGGATTTAGAAGCTGTCGTAACATATATAAGTCTCATATAAACCAAAAGTGTCTTTACTCTAATATAATTTTGTGTGGACTCATTTATGCAATGAGTATATATGCCAGTATTCATAGAAATAAATTCTTATAACCAAAGCCAAACACTTTGAATATTCTATTTTGAATTATCTGAATAAAAAAAGCTGCCTTATTACAGGCAGCTTTAGCTAAAACAAAAATACACTTAAACTCAAATCTTAGAACTTATAGTTCAACGATAAGTTAAACATTGTTCCTAATTGACTAAAATGGTAACCATCATAAGTCATTTGAGAATATCTTTGGTTGAAAGTAATTAAGTTAGATTGGTTTTGAACCTGCGCTGGGTCAGCAAGAATGGCATTACCTGCAGCGTTTTTAGATTGAAAACTCCACTCAGGCAACACATCAAATATATTATTGACATTTAATGCAATCGTAAATTTTTCAGTCGCATTAAAATTGATTCCCAAGTCGGTTACAACGTTTGGTGTAAACTCAGTAAATAAATTCTCGTCTAAACCTTGTTGTTGGAATTTAGTCTTTCCGAAATACGTATTATTCAAAGAGAAACCGAATTTATTGATATCGTAGTTAATTCCAAAAATCCATTTTGTTTCCGGACGCGAAGTAAAGAACAAAGCTTCTTGAGTACCGTTAACTACAGACTGACCTGAATTTGCTACTAAATCAATATCCTTAACAGGGCCATTAAGTTCATTTTGAATCGTATAGTTTCCTGATAAATTTAAATCTAGACTACCTGCTCCAAGCGCAATACCTTTGTAGGCAAGAACAACATCTACACCAGAAGTTTTTGTATCAATAGCGTTAGAGAAAAAGCTAACATCACTTAAATTATTGCTTGCTAAAAGAATATCTAATGGGTTAGTAGGATCTCCACTACCTCCAATTTCATTTCCTAATACAATTCTATCTTCTACAGCAATATTGTAGTAATCAAAAGTATAGCTTAATTTATTACCTAATTTACCGCCAAAACCAATGGTGAAGTTGGTAGACGTTTCAGCATCTAATGACGGTATGCCTAAAAGCTTAGCTTGTGTAGATACGTTATTAATTAAACCGCCCACTTGAATACCTTGTCCTTAAGACAAAACTATACTGCGCTTTTTGCGT
The DNA here is from genome assembly GCF_030553095.1 of Zobellia laminariae. Taxonomy (GTDB): domain Bacteria; phylum Bacteroidota; class Bacteroidia; order Flavobacteriales; family Flavobacteriaceae; genus Zobellia; species Zobellia laminariae. Next base: position 4,042,446 of record NZ_CP130738.1, read on the forward strand.
ATATATTTGGTGTAGAGTAGGAGCTCTAAATCCTGAAGAAATAGAACCTCTTAAGGTAAAAGCGTCGGCTACTTTATAACGTGTACTAAATTTGTATACGAATGCATTACCAAAATCAGAATAGTTTTCTGTTCTAATAGTACCACTTAATAGGAAGGCATCTGTTACATCGTAATCTAAGCTCAAGTAACCACCAATATTATAACGGTTAAATTTACCTGAATTTTGAGGAGAAGCACCAGCAAATGAATCTGCACCACCACCATCGTAAGAAGCTAATTCTCCTTCTATAATTTCAAAAGTTTCAGTTCTAAACTCTGCACCAAAACCAATACTCACTCTGTCAGAAAGTAATCTAGAAATGTCAATGTTACCTACATTATGTGAAAATCTAGTTCCATAAGGGTTAAATGATTGTTGACTGTTTTCTCTATATAATTCAGCACCTTCGGAAATTTCACCATCATCAACAGAACCATTACCGTCAGCATCAACCCAGGTAGATGGAGAGTAAACTACGTTTCTATTATGAGTGTCGTTTACTTTGTATGTTTGAGTATTTCCACCAGTCGTAAAACTTGCATCAATATTCCAATCATTAATGGTTGATTTGAAACCGATTGTTCCGTTGTAATCACTCAACTCACCTTCAAAAGTAGGAACATAACCATCATAACCTCCAGCTGTGTTTGGATTGTTTCCAGGAAAAAATCTGCTAAATAAGGGTAATCATCTACAGTTCTCCAATATGGCGTTCTGTAATTAGCAAAACTATTAACAGCTTTGTAAACATATGCGGCATTTGCATAAAGAGAAGTGTTGTCGCTTAATTCATATCCTAAGTTTACAGAAAATTTTGCTGCAGCTGTTTCAGGAGAGCCATTTATGTTTCCAGCATCTGGTCTTCGTGATAAAAATTCTTGTACATCTGCAATGTCAGCTCCAAAATCGGCAGCCTCACCGCCAGCATCTACGGTGCCTGGTCTATTTGATTGGTTTACTTTAGATAAATCAACCGTGTAGTTAACAAAACCTTTGTCATCACCAATAGAACTACCATTGTTTAGGGCTACGCCAAACATTTCGCCATCACCTTCTGAAGTAATTCCTGTACGAATTGTAGCAGAACCTTCATTAGGGGTGTCTTTTAAGATAATATTCATTACACCTGCAATTGCATCTGAACCGTATTGAGCAGAAGCACCATCTCTTAATATCTCTACTCTTTTTATTGCATCTGTAGGTATCGCAGAAATATCCGCACCTGTTTCACCACGTCCTGGAGAGGTTTGAGTATAAAGCAAGGCGCTTAAGTTTTTACGTTTACCGTTAATTAGAATCAAAGTTCTACTTGGTCCCATGTTACGGATTTCATAAGGATCTAGTAAAGAAGTTGCATCGTTTACTGGTGTTTGAACCGTATTAAATGATGGAATTCTGTATTGCAAAGCTTTGTCAAAAGTTGCTTGACCCGTAGAAGTCAATTCTTTTACGCCAACAACATCAACTGGTAAAGGCGTATCAGCATTACTTCTAGGAGCAGTTCTAGAACCTACTACTACAAACTCTTCTAATTGTACACCTTCACTTAGTGAAACGTTAACAACAGATTTACCTGACACCTTTTTTTCCTTGGTAGGAAAGCCGATGTAGCTAAATACCAATGTCGCATCTGCTGCTGCATCAATAGTATAATTACCATCAAAATCAGATGTAGTTCCATTGGTCGTACCTTTTTCGACAACGTTAACACCTGCTAATGGATTACCATCTTGATCTTTAATATTACCAGTTATTGACTGCTGTAATATGGATAAATCTTTAACTGTACTATATTTTAAAGTATTAAGAGAGAGTTTATTTAGTTTAACTTTCTCCGCTTTTTTGTGGTAAACCACGTAATAGTTGTTGCCTAAATACTCAAAATCAAAACTTGTTTTGCTTTCAAGTTTGTTTATAATTTTATTGAGCTTACTATATCTATACTCTTCAGGATCTAAATTTTCTCCGGATATTAGACTAGCATTATAAGTAAAATAAACATTATGCTTTTTGCTTATATCAGTAAGAAAATCGGACAGAGCAACATTCTCTTCCACTTCCATGGTAATGTTGTTTTCTGATGCCTGAACCTGCACAGTTCCTATTGCTAGGCTTGCAGTTAACAGTGTTTTCATAATAGTTTTTCTCATAATAATCATTTAATTTTTAGTTAGTTCTTAAATATTAGTAGTCTTTTGTCTTTAACGACAATTCTAGTCCCAGTCGATTTTTCTATTGCTGACAAACAAATTTTGAGATTTTGATTAGGGATACCCCCGGTTAGTTTTTGGTCTTTAAGTTCTTCGTCAATGAATTCTGTTTTCATTCCATATGCCTGTTCTACATTTTTCATAACCTCATATACTGATGTGTTATTGAAAATATAAGTTCCTTCGCGCCATAAAGAGTATGAAAGGTCTTGGGTTACTTTGTCATGTGTTATTTCTTTATCTTCTTTAGAGTAAGAAACCAACTCACCCGGTATCATTTTTTGAGTAGTACCATCGTCCAATAAAAGTTCTATAGAACCTTCATCTAAAAGAACACCGGTCTTATTATCTCTTGTACTTACATGGAACTGTGTTCCAAAGACTTCAACTTTTAAATCTTTCGTATTTACCCAAAATTTAGCTTTGGTAGATGGTATAGATTTTACTTTAAAATAAGCTTCTCCTGATAAGTTTATATTACGTGGGGATGTTTTGTCGTATGAAATTTCAGAATTTCCGTTTAAAACAACAGAAGTACCATCAGGTAATTTTAAATCAATGATTTCACCAAATACCGTTTTATGGGTTACTGTGGTATCAGTAGGTAAAAAACTATAACCGAAGGTTACCATGAGGACTAAAACAGCAGTAATTGCTATATATTTAACTGCCTTTGAGGTGGTTTTTTTACTTTTGGAATCTTTTTTTCTGGTTCTAGCTGAGCTAGTACATGGCTAAGTTCCCTTTCAATTTTACTTTCAGAAATTTTCGCATTATCAAACTGAATTCCTAGAATTATAGCTTTGGCGTTAAATACGGTTTCTATTTTATCCGAGTGCTTCTCAATCCAATTGTTCCAGAAGGCTACATCGTTTTGATTTTGGTTCTTGGCCCAATTCACAAACGAAATATCGTCTATCAGAATTTCTAAAAGGGAAAGGTTTTTTTTACTCATAAAAATGGTCTTCATTAATAAAGAGACCATCTTTTATTATTTATACCCTATTTTTTTTTTAAGTTTTTTTTAAAACAGCAGATATTTCATGGTCTAGTATCTCGCTTCGCAACTTGGTAAATGCTTTTTGTAACGTATTTAATACACTTTGATAGGAGATATCCATCACCTCTGCTGTGTCCTTAATAGATAGCCCACTGTAGTATTTTAAATACACTACTTCCCGTTGCCTTGTAGATAGGGAGTTGAGTAGGATTACTAGGGTAGTGTTCTTTGTGTTGCTTATTTCTTGTTCAATTTTTAATTCTTCGGGTGAAAATCCAAAGGATTGACTAGACTCTAAACTTTCTTCAAAAGAAGTAAAGAGGCGTTCTTTTTTAAGACTTTTTAAGACAGCTCTTCTGAATGATACAAATAAATAGGATTTTACATTATTAACTTCGCCTAAATTTCTTCTATTTTTATGTAAGTAAATAAAAAAGCTTTGGAGACAATCTTCAGTAATAAATTGATCAGAAGATATTTTCAAACCATAACTATATAATTGTGAATAGTAGGTTTTGAATAATGAAGAAAAGGCATTTTTATCACCTTCAATAAATAATTGCCACAAAGGTTTTTCAGAAGAAGTGTTCATATTCTATATCTGTCCAGACCATAAATATATATAATCATTATTAAAATTATGTTAAATGAAATAATAAAATCAGCAAACATAACAATTAATTAAATATGTGGCAATGATACACTTATTTAACTGAGTATAATTTAAAGATAATTGGGAAGGTTAAAAAGAGAAGATTTGGTGCGATAAGTGAGAGACAGAGTTTTATTAAAAATACCAATTCAAAAAGTTATCTTTGCAGCCTATTTTAGAGGACCTTTTAAATTTATTCAAACTTTAATTACAATTTTCAAGATGAAAGCAGGTATTGTAGGATTGCCAAATGTAGGAAAATCAACTCTTTTCAATTGTCTTTCCAATGCTAAAGCACAAAGCGCCAATTTTCCTTTTTGCACAATAGAGCCTAATATAGGAGTGGTAAATGTTCCGGATGCTCGATTGCAAAAACTAGAGACTTTGGTAGACCCAGAACGCGTTTTACCTGCAACGGTTGAAATCGTTGATATTGCTGGTTTGGTAAAAGGAGCTAGTAAAGGCGAAGGATTAGGTAATCAGTTTTTGGGAAATATTCGTGAAACCGACGCTATTTTGCATGTTTTACGTTGTTTTAATGATGATAATATTATTCACGTAGATGGTTCTGTTGACCCAATTAGGGACAAAGAGACCATTGATATGGAATTGCAGCTAAAAGATTTAGAAACAGTAGATAAAAAACTGGACAAAGTAAAACGTGCTGCTAAAACGGGTAATAAAGAAGCCCAAAAAGAAGAAGCCGTTCTTTTAAAGTTAAAAACGGGCTTAGAAGCGGGTACATCAGTTCGTGCTATTGAATTGTCCAAAGAAGATAGAGAAGAATTTGTAAAGCCTTTACAGTTTATTACAGATAAACCTGTAATGTACGTTTGTAATGTAGATGAAGATGCTGCAGCAACAGGAAACGAATATGTAGAAAGGGTAAAGGCTGCTGTAGCTCAGGAAAATGCAGAAGTAGTTGTTCTAGCAGTGGGTACAGAAGCAGATATTACTGAATTAGAAACTTACGAAGAGCGTCAAATGTTTTTGGAAGATCTTGGTTTAGAAGAACCAAGGTTCGGCTAAATTAATACGTGGTGCTTACAAATTATTGAATTTAGAAACGTATTTCACAGCTGGTGTAAAGGAAGTACGTGCTTGGACTATTCCTGTTGGTGCTACTGCCCCACAGGCGGCTGGTGTAATTCATACTGATTTTGAGAAAGGCTTTATTCGTGCCGAGGTTATCGCTTATAATGACTATGTAGAATTTGGTAGTGAGTCTAAGGTAAAAGAAGCTGGTAAAATGCGTGTGGAGGGTAAAGAGTACATTGTTAAAGATGGCGATGTAATGCACTTTAGATTCAACGTATAGTATTTAATATAGCTATGACTATTTGTTAAGTTGGTAGCAAAATAATATTTGAAGACCACATGAGTATATCTTATGTGGTCTTTATTTATAAATAGGCTTCCTGTTTATAAAAGAAATCAACATCATTTTAGGATAAGCCTATTTATGGTTAAATTCACAATTCTAAAAAACACTCTAGTAAATTGAAGAATTTTATAGATGAATTGAACGATGCCCAAAGAGCACCCGTTCTACATAAAGATGGACCGTTAATGGTTATCGCCGGAGCCGGGTCAGGGAAAACCAGGGTTCTTACTTATCGGATTGCGTATTTAATGCAACAAGGTGTTGATCCTTTCAATATTCTGGCGTTAACGTTTACCAATAAGGCAGCACGTGAAATGAAAGAGCGTATTGCCAAGATAGCGGGTAGATCGGAGACTAAAAACCTTTGGATGGGTACATTCCACTCCGTTTTTGCCAAGTTGCTAAGGTTTGATGGCGATAAACTGGGTTTTCCTAGTAATTTCACTATTTACGATACGCAAGATTCGCAACGGCTGCTGGCTTCCATTATTAAGGAAATGGGTCTAGATAAAGATATTTATAAGTACAAACAGGTACAAAATCGTATCTCGTCATTTAAAAACAGTTTAATAACTGTTAAAGCTTATTTGAAAGATCCTGATTTGGTAGAGGCAGATGCTATGGCCAAAAAACCCAGAATGGGAGAGATATACCAAAACTATGTAGATCGCTGTTTTAAAGCGGGCGCTATGGATTTTGATGACCTTTTACTTCGTACTAACGAACTTTTAAATCGTTTTCCTGAAGTATTGGCCAAGTACCAAGATAGGTTCCGATATATTTTGGTTGATGAGTACCAAGATACAAACCACTCGCAATACCTTATAGTGAAGGCACTAGCAGATCGTTTTCATAACATTTGTGTGGTGGGAGATGATGCGCAGAGTATTTATTCGTTTCGTGGGGCGAATATTAGTAACATATTAAACTTTCAGAAAGATTATGATAATGTGGGCATGTATCGCCTAGAACAGAATTATAGGTCTACAAGAAATATAGTAAATGCGGCAAACTCAATTATCGCAAAAAACAAAGAGCAGCTAGAGAAAATAGTTTGGACGTCGAACGATGATGGTTCTAGCATAAAAATACATCGTAGTACAACTGATGCCGAAGAAGGTAGGTTTGTGGCTGGTTCTATTTGGGACCACAAGATGAACGAGCAATTGGGTAACGGTGAATTTGCTATACTCTATCGTACCAACTCGCAATCACGTGCTATGGAGGACGCGCTACGAAAGCGTGATATTCCTTACCGTATTTACGGTGGACTTTCTTTTTATCAGCGAAAAGAAATAAAGGATGTATTGAGTTATTTGCGATTGGTCATTAATCCTAAAGATGAAGAAGCTCTTAAGCGTATTATCAATTTTCCGGCAAGGGGTATCGGTCAAACTACTTTAGACAAGTTAACGGTTGCCGCCAATCATTATAACCGTTCCATTTTTGAGGTGATTCAAAACCTTGATAAAATTAACCTGAAAATAAATGCTGGTACGCAACGAAAGTTGCAGGACTTTACTACCATGATTCAAAGTTTTCAGATTATGAACGAAACTGCCGATGCTTTTGTAATGGCGGAGCATGTGGCCAAGAAGTCGGGTATTCTTTTAGAGTTTAAAAAAGATGGAACTCCCGAAGGTATTGGCAAAATGGAGAATATCGAAGAGCTACTCAACGGTATTAAAGATTTTGTAGAGGGACAGATGGAAATTGCCGACGCTACAGGAAGCATTGGTGAATTTCTTGAAGATGTGGCATTGGCAACAGATTTGGATAATGATAAAGGTGATGATGACCGTGTTGCTCTTATGACCATTCACTTAGCTAAAGGTCTTGAATTCCCATACGTTTATATCGTAGGTATGGAAGAAGATTTATTCCCTTCCGGAATGAGTATGAACACGCGAAGCGAACTGGAGGAGGAGCGAAGGTTATTCTACGTGGCGCTTACACGTGCTGAGAAACAGGCATATCTTACCTATACTCAAAATAGATACCGATGGGGTAAGTTGATAGACGCAGAACCTAGTCGGTTTTTAGAGGAAATAGATGAGAAATATGTAGAAAATCTCACACCAATTGATACAGGTTACCGATATAAGCCACTTGTAGATAATGATATTTTTGGAGAGATTGATAAAAGTAGGTTGCGGCAGGGTAAACCAACTAAAGGAACACCACCGCCTAGCGGTAAAAAACCTAATGAAGGTCAACTCAGAAAACTAAGGAAATTAAAGCCAGAACTTGCTACTCCTATTGGGAATACCAATGAGGTAGACCCAAATTTAGCTGAGGGTAGTATCATTAATCATACTCGTTTTGGCCGTGGAAAAGTAATTAAAATAGAAGGCGTAGGGAATGACCGAAAAGCGGAAATTCAGTTTGTAAAAGGGGATATTAAAAAGCTATTGCTTCGTTTTGCGAAGTTAGAGGTCATTTCATAAGACTGGTTTTAGAATATATTTTATCTTTTCTTCTGAAGTTACTTTTATTTTATCAGCTATTAGAAATAGTAATTACTTTTATGTAAAAGTGTATATATTAGAAATTGATTAGTTTAAAACTATGGCGGAATTTATTAAAATATACGAAGAGAATCCAAACCCTAAAGAAATAAAGCGGGTAGTGGATGTTTTGCGAAAAGGTGGTTTGGTTATTTATCCAACAGATACTGTTTACGGTTTGGGTTGTGATATAACTAACTCGCGAGCGTTGGAAAAGATAGCCCGCATCAAAGGTATAAAATTAGCCAAGGCTAATTTTTCTTTTATCTGTGCAGATTTAAGTAACCTCTCCGACTATGTTCGGCAAATAGATACGGCTACTTTTAAAATACTCAAAAGGGCGCTGCTAGGACCGTACACTTTTATTCTTCCCGGTAATACAAACCTGCCTAAGGACTTTAAAAAAAAGAAGACTGTAGGAATTAGAGTTCCGGCTAACGCTATAGCACAAGCGCTCGTAGAAGGTCTCGGAAACCCTATTGTATCAACTTCTATACATGATGAAGATGATTTACTGGAATATACCACAGATCCGGAACTTATTTTTGAAAAGTGGGAAAACTTAGTGGATATTGTTATTGATGGTGGTTATGGAGATAACGTAGCCTCAACAGTAATTGACCTATCTAATGGGGAGCCCCTAGTTATTAGAGAAGGTAAAGGAGATATTGATATTTTCTAAAAGAAAGTAAAATCTCGGAAATATGAGAATTGAACATAAAAAAACCGCAACTTATAAAGTTGCGGTTTTTATTTATGCTATAGTTACTGCTTAGTTGTTGATAGCAGGATCATCCATACCTTCTTCGATCATACTGTAGAACTGATCAATTTTAGGAAGAACAACAATACGAGTTCTTCTGTTTTTAGATTTTTCAGTTGTAGAAACAGGAACATACTCTGATCTACCAGCTGCAGTCATACGCTTAGGATCAACATTGTAATCATTTTGTAAAATTCTAACTACTGCTGTAGCACGTTTTACACTTAAATCCCAGTTGTCCAAAAGAACACCATGTCTTCCGTAAGGTACATCATCAGTGTGGCCTTCTACCATAAATTCAAAATCTGGTTTGTTGTTTACAACCTGTGCAACTTTACCAAGAATTTCTTTTGCTCTGCTAGTAACGTTGTAGCTACCACTGCTAAACAATAGTTTATCAGATATAGAAACAAAAACAACACCTTTTTCAACGCTAATTTGGATGTCTTCGTCATCTAGGTTACCCAAAACACCTTTTAAGCTCTGTACTAAAGAAAGGTTTACAGAATCTCTTCTAGTGATGGCATCTTGTAATTTACGTATCGTAAGATCTTTTTCTTGTAAGCTTTCCAAAGATTTTTCAAGATTCTCGGCACCTTTTGAAGTTAAGGTAGTCAAGTTCCCCATGTTATTAATCAACTCTTGATTGTTAGCTTTTAAAAATGCGTTTTGATCCTGTAATGTTTTAAGTCTAGAACCAGTAGTGGCCTTTTCTTCTAAACAATCGTTCAATTTAACCGTTGCGGAATTTAAAAGATCTTGCGCTTCTTTATGTTTTGATTCTAAATCAGTATACTTCTTTTGTGATACACACGAAGACAACAACATGGTCACTCCTAAACAGCCTAAAATTAATTTTTTCATAATGAGAGTTACTAAGTATTTAATGATTGTTATTTGATTTTTTAACTAATGTCAATAAGAGACAAAATTAGATAATCGCCAAAGGTAGTATTTGTAAAATTAGTTAATGTTTTACTAAATCGTTAAAATTCTTTACATGATGTACGAAATGCTGCCATACAATGGACTTCGTATAGTAGTATTTTTGGATAAAATTGGCTTTTTCCCTCCTTTTGTACATTTTTCTAAAATGCCTATAGAAGCTTAAATGTGCCCTTAAAATTGCTAAGCAATGTCTAAATCTAAATTGAAAGATAAACCGAATTGCTGCAATCCCATCAAGCAGTAGACGAAGCATAATAATCGTCAATGCTTTTCTTCTTGGTAAATTCTTAGTAATGGAGAAAAGAGAGTTTCTAAAATTCAGATACGTTTTCTTAGGATTCATATTACTAAGGGTTGAACCTCCCAGGTGATACACTTTAGAAGTGCCTACATAGAACACCTTATGACCATTGTTTTTGGCTCTCCAACATAAATCAACTTCTTATGGTGTGCAAAATAATGTTCGTCAAATCCATTTAGTTCCCAGTAGACTTCCTTTTTAATAAACATGCATGCGCCTGTTGCCCAAAAAATCTCGGTAATATCATCATACTGTCCGTTATCCTTTTCAAGATCTTGAAATATACGTCCTCTACAAAAAGGATAGCCTAATTGATCTATAAATCCTCCGCCTGCTCCTGCATATTCAAAATAATCCGGACGCATTAGATCCATAATTTTTGGCTGTACAATAGCAACTTCTTTGTTTTCGGAAAAGACTTTTATAATGGGGGTAACCAACCTCCGGTTACTTCTATATCGGAATTTAGAAGACAATAAATATCGGCATCTATACTTTTAAGTCCATCATTATATCCTTTTGTGAAGCCGCCATTTTCGCTATTCTGAACAATCTTGACGGAAGGATAATTGGTTTTGATAAAAGCAACTGAATTATCTGTGGAAGCATTATCAACAACGTAGATTTCTGCGTCACCAGAGTGTTGCACAACAGAGGGCAGATATCTTTCAAGAAGTACCTCTCCATTCCAATTTAATATGACGACAGCAATACGCAAAACGATCGCAAATTAACGGCTAAAATCAGGAATATCCCTTAGAAACGTGTATTTTTCTGAAGTAAAATCCATTTTGCAATAAAAATGGTCAAGTCCATTGGTTACCATCAGATAATCGGCCTTTAATTCAAGGTTGTAGCGTGCTATTTGGTCAAAAGTAGTTTGATCTATATTTATTTGGGGAGCTTTGCATTCTACCAAGATGTGAATACTGCCGTCCGAATTAAAAACAACAATATCGTATCTTTTCTTAATATCGTTTATAACCAATTGCTTCTCAACGTTTACCAAACTTTTTGGATAGCTTTTTTCTTCTAGCAAATAATTGACTACATGTTGCCTTACCCATTCTTCGGGTTGCAGTACAACAAACTTTTTGCGTATACTGTCAAAAATGCGCACGTTATTTTCGCTACTTTTGAGACGGAATTTATACTCCGGAAAATTAAGGGGTACCATTTAGCAAATTTGATGATTTTTTTTGGATGGATGAAGCAAAACAAATAGTTACCGATATTAAAAACGGCAAAATCAAACCCATATATTTTTTATTTGGGGAAGAGCCCTATTATATTGATGCCATTGCCTCTTACATTGAGAAAAAACTACTTGCCGAAGAAGAAAAGGGGTTTAACCAAATGGTGCTTTATGGAAAAGACGTTACCATAGACGATATTGTTGCCAACGCAAAGCGATATCCAATGATGGCAGAACGCCAAGTAGTTATTGTTAAGGAAGCACAACATCTTATTAGGACTATAGATAACCTAACGTCTTATGTAGACAATCCACAGATGTCTACCGTATTAGTGGTTTGCTATAAATACAAAAAACTAGACAAGCGTAAGAAGTTGTATAAGTCTGTTCAAAAGGCGGGAGTTCTTTTTGAAAGCAAAAAAATGTATGATAATCAGGTCTCTGATTGGATTAGAAAAAATCTACAGAATAGGGGGTATAGTATATCTCACAAAGCAGCTATTTTGCTAACCGAGTATTTAGGCACGGATTTAAGCCGTATCAATAATGAACTGGAAAAATTGCAGTTAGTATTACCTAAGCAGAGCGAGATTACACCGGCGGATATAGAAGCCCATATAGGCATAAGTAAGGACTATAATAATTTTGAGCTTAAAAAGGCTATTGGAGAAAGAGATGTGCTGAAGGCAACCCGTATTATTAATTATTTTTCTCAGAACCCCAAGGATAATCCTTTTGTGCTCACCGTAACTTTGTTGCATTCGTTCTTTACGCAACTTTTACAATATCACGGTTTAAAAGATCATTCTCCTAAGAGCGTAGCAAGTGCACTGCGGATTAACCCATATTTTGTTAGTGAGTTTCAGACAGCAGCCCGTAACTACCCTATGAAAAAGGTTAGTGGTGTTATATCTTCTCTTCGCGAAATGGATTTGAAAGGGAAAGGTGTTGGGGCTAACGTTAATTCGCAAGCGGACCTTTTAAAAGAACTCTTGGTAAAAATTATCTAAATTATCTTTTATCTACACTGTATTTTCCCGGCCCCAAAAGGATTATAGCTACAAAGATGACGAAATAAATAAGTGCTAGTTCTTTCTTTTGAAATGGGTCAGCTCCGTGTACCATAAATGCTGCGATACCCATAGTAATAGCAGCAGGAATAGCTGCTAATATGGTCTTGAAACCAAAGATGATTAAGATTGGACAAACGAATTCTGCTAGTACAGCTAAAAATAAAGAAGGTGTTGAGCCAATACCAATGGGGTCGGCAAATTCCGCATCGTTAATCAACATTTGCAATTTTCCATACCCGTGAACGGCCATCATTGCAGACGCTGCGATTCGTAATAAGGCTAAACCAATATCTTTTAAAAGTGTGTTGGACATCTATTTTTGAGTTTACTTTAATTATAAAAGTATTCTTTTTTATGAAGTTGCCCAAATGCATTTCAAAGAAATAAACCCATAGGTATATAAATTATTACGGCAAAGCCGTTTTGTTATATACTGATGGGTTTGATACCTAATTAGTTAACGTATTTCCGGGAAGCTTTCTGGGTCTAATTCATTCATGATGTTATATACCTTTTCAAAAACATCTTCCGCATTCGGTTTTGAAAAGTAATCTCCATCAGTACCATAAGCAGGTCTGTGTGCTTGTGAAGTAAGTGTCTGTGGAGCAGAATCTAAATATGCATATGCTCCTTGTTTCTCAATGATTTCGTTAAGCAAGTAAGCTGAACATCCACCGGGAACATCTTCGTCTATTACAAGTAATCTATTTGTTTTCTTAATACTCTTTAAAGTGTCATGGTGCACATCAAAAGGCAATAAGGTCTGTGCATCTATTACTTCAGCATCAATACCTACTTCTTTTAGTTCTTCTGCGGCCTGTGATACAATTCTAAGTGTAGAGCCATAAGATACCAATGTAATATCGGTTCCCTCTTTAATCGTTTCAACTTTGCCAATTGGCGTACAGAATTCTCCTAAATTAGTAGGTTTTTGTTCTTTCAGCCTATAGCCATTCAAACTTTCGATTACTAAAGCGGGTTCATCGGTTTTTAAAAGGGTATTGTAAAAGCCAGCCGCTTGTGTCATGTTTCTAGGTGATAAAATATACATACCACGTAAAGAGTGAATTAAAGTTCCCATTGGAGAGCCTGAATGCCAAATACCTTCTAGCCGGTGACCTCTTGTTCTTACAATCAATGGTGCTTTTTGTTTCCCAGCAGTACGGTACCTTAAACAAGCTACATCATCCGTTAAAGTAGATAGTGCGTAAAAAATATAATCTAGATATTGAATTTCAGCAATTGGGCGAAGCCCTCTCATTGCCATTCCTGTGCCTTGTCCAATAATGGTAGTTTCCCTTATACCGGTATCGGCTACTCTAATCTTACCATATTTATCCTGCAGTCCTTCAAGTCCTTGATTAACATCTCCTATAGCGCCACTATCCTCACCAAAAACTAAGCTGTTTGGGTATTTTTCAAAAATTTTATCAAAATTATCTCGCAGAATAACACGGCCATCAACATTTTCAGTAGTGTCTGCGTATTCCGGTTTTACTTCCGCAACGCTTAAAGCGCCTGTAGGTCCGTCATTGTATAAATTAGCACTATATAATGGTTGCGTTTCTTTTAGGAATGTATTGGTCCATTGTAAAAGATCTTGTTTCTCAGGAAATGACTCTCCAATCAAGTATCTAAGTGCTTTATGGAGCTTACAGCCAAATCTTTTTTAATAGGTTCTTCTATAGCAATAAGGTCGTTTTTAACCTTAACGATAAAGTTTTTGTTTTGACTTTTTAGTGAAGCGTTATCCAATAGCACCACCAATTTTTTCTTAAGTGCTTTGTGATTTTCTAAATATTCGGACCAAGCCTCTCTTTTTGCAGAGCGAACTTCCCTAACAATATTCTTTTCAATTACTTTTAGTTCCTCGTCTGTGGTGATGCCTGTTTCCAGAATCCACTCACGAAATCGTTTGTTGCAATCGTTTTCTTTTTCCCAGTCCAGTCTTTCTTCATTCTTATAACGTTCGTGAGAACCAGAAGAGGAATGACCTTGTGGTTGGGTAAGTTCTGTTACGTGAATAATAACAGGCGCATGTTCGTCCCTAGCTATATCTGCAGCATTTTCGTAAGCATGCATAAGGGCGGTATAATCCCATCCCTTAACTTTGAATATTTCGTAACCGTTCTGTTCTTCGGTACGTTTAAAGCCACTAAGAATTTCTGAAATATCTTCTTTTGTAGTATGGAATTTTGCGGGTACAGAAATACCATATTCATCATCCCAAATACTTATTACCATAGGCACTTGAAGCACTCCTGCAGCATTAATTGTTTCTAAAAACATGCCTTCGCTAGTACTGGCGTTACCAATAGTGCCCCAAGCAACTTCGTTCCCTTTATTAGAGAATTTAGTAGCGTCTAAACCATTTAGGTTTCTATATACTTTAGAAGCTTGCGCAAGACCTAATAGTCTAGGCATCTGGCCAGCAGTACAAGAAATATCTGCACTACTGTTTTTTTGGTTCATTAGATTCTTCCAACTCCCGTCTTCATTAAGACTATGAGTTATGTAGTGGCCACCCATTTGGCGACCTGCACTCATAGGTTCCTTTTCTATATCTGTAGTGGCATAAAGCCCATGAAACATGTCTTTTGGAGTCAAAAGCCCTAAGGCCATCATAAAAGTCTGATCTCGGTAATAACCGCTTCTGAAGTCCCCATCTTTAAAAGATCGAGCCTTGCCAATTGAGGCAGTTCTTTTCCATCTCCAAAGATTCCAAATTTTGCCTTTCCGGTCAAAACTTCCTTTCTACCCAGTAGACTACATGTTCTACTGAGAACAGCAATTTTGTAATCGCTTATGATTTGGGTTTTGAAATCATCAAACGTAATATCGTTACTTGTTTTAGGCGAAGTATCCATTTAAGCTTTACGAGTTTTTACAAAAATAACAAACTAGAAGCATTTTTACAATGCTTGCAGAACATACTTGATCAAAATATATTTAAAAAAGAACGGAAATCAATAGTGTATTGATAATTTTCTATTGTCAAAAATTGATTTTATTATGAATTCAACAACTAAATCCTAAAACCACTTTCGTGTGAATAGGCCAATTAACGTTTTAGGACTCACAGTGACAATAAATCTGATTTTCTCACCATAATTAGGTTGCGAGACCTCCCATCCATTGTTTGAGTACACCGGAAGGTAAAGTTCAAAATAATCTGTAAGAAGGTTTAGACGAACCCCGGAATCATATACGAATTTTCCGTTTACACCTTTGTTCTTGACATAACCTAAATCGCTATAAACTTCAATCCATTTCCATAAGTTAACACTAGTGTTTATAGTGGCTAGATAGTCATTTGCAAAACGATATTCTTGAGGAAGAAAGGATTTAAATCCACCTTCGGCAATAATAATCTGTTGACTATAAATACCCGAGTCTTCCGAGCGACCCAAATAACCATAATCAAATAAATAATCTGTGGGGCGATCTAATGCAAAACTGTAATAATTAGGGTCAGTATAATCCGTAGTCTTATTTCTAATAAATTTACCAGCATAGAAACGGAAATTGAACTGACGGTTACTTTCAAACAGTTTACGATATTCCAATTCAAAAGCAACTTTGGTAAAATCGCTTGCATGTTGGGCATCTGCAAACCAAGAAACATAATTTATGATTCCCGGGTTTCTATTGGTATACCTAACATTCAATATGCTGTAATCTGGTGGTGTTTCAAAATCACCTAAACTTTCTGCTTTATCTCTCAATACATTTACATACCTAAAACGCAAAAACTCCCTTTTATTAGAAATAAGGTTTGCCGGTCTCCACCCAAAAGTAATAGAAGGCGTAATGGTTGAATATCGAGAGTTTTCCTGAAAGTGATAAGTAGAACCTCCAAGGCTGTAATTGGCTAAGTAAAGTCCACTTTTACTGAGGTATTTACGGTATGAAATTCTTCCTGAGCCTACAAAAGCATTTTCGCGGAACGAATAGGAGGGGGCAAAATCGTATACGAAAGGACGCTCTAATAGTGTTTTGTTATATAATCGCATATAAGGCGTCCATCCATCATAAATATTGAAATTTAAAATAGGAACATAAAACACTTGATTGTAATATGGATTCTCGGAATCACGGAAAAAAGTGAATTTCAGCTTTTTATTTCCTGAGAAAAATCCTCCTAAAGATTTCCAGTTGTCCCTTTGGTTAAATTCAGGGATTTTCTGGTCGTAATTAAGAACTAGTCGTTTTTCACCACTTTTTGGAATGGTAACTGTTTTAATATCGTTAATACCGGAAAACCAATATTTAGAAACTACAGTGTCATTTTTCAATCCAAATAAAGAAATAGGCACATTAGTCCCTTTCTTGTTCTTTATGGTAACTTTTAATGAATCTTCGGTTTTTTCAACCTTTTTGATTTTGAAATCTATTTTACGATCTGTAGTCACAAAATCCTTAAAAAACCAGTCGATATCAGTATTCGTAGACCTTTTTAATATGGATTCAAAGTCTAAAGTCTTTACTTGACTAAGCTTGTAGTGCTTATAAAAGGTTTTAATGCTCTTATCTACCTTATCTTTGCCAATATAGCTGGCAAGGTATGCAAGGCCTAGTCCCGCCTTATATTTATTACCTATTTTTTGGTTGAATTTAATAAGGGAATCGTTACTGGTGCTAAGAGGCTGGTCTAAATTGGTACGAGCAGTAAGCATATACAAAAATGTGTACTGTTCGTTGAAATTCATTTTCGCCAAATTAAAACTGCGTACTCCCCATATTTTTGATAGCTTTCCAAGCAGCTTTTGGTCAGGGTAAAACTCTTCTACATATTCTATCATTAGATAGTTGGCAATAGCATCACTTAACCATTGTTCTTTTCTAGGGTCTAAGAAAAGAGTCTCTTCTAGAATATTAATAAGTGCAGTTTTCAAAAATTTCATTTCAAACTGAAACTGCTCTTCATAAGGTCTTATAAAAGAAGGTAGCTGATTGATGCCGTACAGGGGATTCTTTTCGTAATCCAACTGACTAACCAATAATTGACGATGCGGATATTTTCCTAAATTGTTTTCTATGAATTCTGTAACCCTATTGATAGACAGCCCTTTAAATACATCTGCATACTTAAAAGCTTCAATATCGGTAATAACCGTTATTTGGGGGGTAACGTGGGTCATGAATCGCTTTTCCGGACTAAGCAAAATCTCGCAATTTTTTGATGGTCCGCCGTTAACTGGGCCATTTGTCCGTTGGAGATGCCGTTGTTTCCTAAAACAGTAAAGTTGGTAGCAAGGTTTAAATTCTTGGGGTAAACAAAATTTACCGTAGTTTCCGTAACTCCCGTAAAAAGGTCTTCTAAATTTTTGTTGGAATATAAATGCCAAGCACCATCAAAATATGACGGTGTTAAATACCAATCTTTTAGATAGTAACTATTCTTTCTTTTGTCATAACCATAAGGCGTAAACTTATTTTCAGGAAGCTTTATGGTGTACGTTAAAAAAAGTTTAGCAGATTCGCCTGCTGGTAATGGACTGTTTAAATCGATTTTTATAATATCCTCACCGGTAGTACGGCGCCAGCGAAGTCCTCTGTATTCACTATCTACCGCACTTATAATAGTAGTGTAGCCTCTTTCGTGCTTTTTGGCCAAGTGCAGGCTTTTCTTGAATTGCTCGTCAAAACGTTTGGCCAATCCTGTATTTTTACTTGCGTAGGCATGAGCCCAGTCATTAAAATACAGTGTATTTAAGGTTTGGTTAGAGTTATTCTGATACGTAAATTCTTGTTGAACCTGTATTTCTTTACTTTGCCCATCTAGTGTGGCTGTCAATACGTTTTCGTGTTGCGCAGCTAATTCTCCGAAACCGCCCAAAAGAACGGTTCCGAGATAAAAGCAAAATATGAGGTGTTTGATTTTCAAAGGTGATATTAAAAATTAGGACTAAGATTTCGGCCCTTGTAGAATGCATCAATGATATCTACTACTTCATCTTCTGTATCTGCAATTTTAATAAGATCCAAATCATGAGCACTTATGGTTTTCATCTCCAACATAGTGTTCTTAACCCAATCCATAAGACCAGTCCAAAATTCACTCCCAACAAGAATGATTGGGAATTTTTCAATTTTATTAGTTTGAATAAGAGTGATTGCTTCAAAAAGCTCATCCAATGTGCCGAACCCACCCGGCATAACTACAAACCCTTGAGAGTATTTAACGAACATTACTTTTCTCACGAAAAAGTAATCAAAATCTAAACTTTTATCAGAATCAATATATGGGTTATCGTGTTGTTCAAACGGTAAGTCAATATTTAAGCCAACAGAAGTTCCGCCTGCTAAATGTGCACCTTTATTACCAGCCTCCATAATACCAGGTCCTCCACCAGTTATTACACCATAACCAGCATTTGCTATACTTTCGGCAATACTAACGGCTAGTTCGTAATATTTATCACCTGCCTTGGTACGGGCTGAACCAAAAATAGAAACGCATGGACCAATAGAGCCCATTTTTTCAAATCCCATAACAAATTCACCCATAATTTTGAATATGGCCCAAGAATCGTTAGTCTTTATTTCGTTCCAACCTTTGTGATGTTGTTCTTTTCTCATGTATAGTTACTCTTATTTGTATAATTTTTTTCCTCTGATTTAGATTAAGTTTTGCCTTTTCTTAATCAAAACGACTACTTTTCTTTATTTCAGCGGATGAATTTATTGTTTTTATTTTATTGAATTGTAAAGCTATTAATATTTCTAACTGAACTCAGCATAAATTTGATTAATCTTCCATTGCACAATCGATGTATTTTTCAATAATACCGGTAGAGGCTTTGTTGCTTAGTCCGGAATATTCAATTCTGGTCTCAAGTATTTTGCCGTATAGCTTTTTTTATCTTTAGCAACTTCTTCCGGTGTTCCTTTGGCAACTACTTTTCCGCCGCCACGGCCACCTTCATAGCCAATATCAATAATATAATCTACAATTTTTATAACATCCATATTATGTTCAATTACTAATATGGTATTTCCTTTGTCTACCAAACGAGTCAAAACTTCCATCAAAACTCGAATATCCTCAAAATGAAGTCCTGTTGTAGGCTCATCCAAAATATAAAAAGTATTGCCCGTATCCCGCTTAGAAAGTTCCGTGGCCAGCTTAATACGCTGAGCCTCACCGCCCGAAAGCGTAGTGGACTGCTGCCCTAGAGTAATATAGCCCAATCCTACGTCTTGAATGGTCTTCAACTTACGATAAATTTTGGGTATAAGCTCAAAAAACTCGACAGCTTCGTTGATTGTCATCTCCAAAACATCCGCTATGGATTTACCCTTATAACGTATTTCTAGTGTTTCTCTATTGAAGCGTTTTCCGTTACAAGTCTCACATTCAACATAGACATCAGGTAAAAAGTTCATTTCAATAACCCGTAGACCTCCACCTTGACAGGTTTCGCAACGGCCACCTTTTACATTGAAACTAAAACGACCAAGGTTTATAACCTCTAATGGCTGCTTCAGGTGTTTTGGAGAACAATGCACGAATCTCCCCAAAAACTCCGGTATAGGTGGCAGGGTTAGACCTAGGCGTCCTACCTATGGGCGACTGGTTAATGTCAATTACCTTGTCAATATGCTCTAGCCCAGTAATCTTCTTATAAGGCATAGGTTTCTTTACGCCATTAAAATAATGAGCGTTCATGATAGGGTAGAGGGTCTCGTTTATTAATGTAGATTTTCCACTACCAGAGACGCCTGTAACTCCAATCATTTGACCTAATGGAAGCGTTATAGAAACATTCTTTAAATTATTTCCCGTACATCCTGAAAGGGTAATTTTTTTACCATTCCCTTTTCTACGTTTTTCAGGAATTGCAATCTGTTTTTTTCCAGTAATATAATCAGCTGTTAGGGTATTCTCATTTTTTAAATCCTTTGGAGAACCTTGAGAGATAATCTCACCACCATGCTTTCCGGCTCTCGGACCTATATCTATTACGTGGTCTGCACACTCTATCATGTCTCGGTCATGTTCCACAACAATCACCGAATTACCCAAATCCCGGAGAGATTCTAGTGATTTAATCAATCTTGTATTGTCTCGTTGATGTAAACCAATACTAGGTTCATCAAGAATATAAAGCACGCCAACCAACTGAGAACCGATCTGTGTGGCCAATCGTATACGTTGTGCTTCACCACCTGATAGTGATTTTGAGCTTCTGTTTAGTGAAAGATAATCCAGCCCAACATCTAAAAGAAACTGAATGCGCGTTCGTATTTCTTTAATAATTTCTTCGGCAATCTTAAGCTGATTTCCTTCTAATGTATTTTCTAAACCTTTAAAGAATTTAGCCAGTTCAGCAATATCCAAATGGGCTAGTTGCGCTATATTCTGTTCGTTTATTTTAAAATTGAGCGATTCTTTTCGCAAACGGGACCCTTCGCATACAGGACAGGTGATTTTGTCCATATATTCTTTGGCCCAACGTTTTAGGGCTGTTGTGCCGGCTTCTTCATATTGATTTTTAATAAAGTTGGCAATACCTTCATAATCAATTTTATAATTCCGTTTAACACCTAAGCTCTTAGAATCCACCTCAAAGGTTTCGTGACCACCGTTAAGGAGAACGTCAATAGCTTCTTCAGAAATTTTTGAAATAGGGTCTGTCAGTTCAAATTCATAGCGTTTGGCTATAGTTTCTATTTGTTTAAACGCCCAAGAATTTTTATACTCTCCCAAGGGAGCGATTCCTCCAGATTTAATAGATAATTTTTTGTCTGGAAATATCTTTTTTTCGTTCACTTCGTAAACATGACCTAGCCCATTACAATTAGGACACATTCCTTTGGGAGAGTTGAACGAAAACGTATTAGGCTCAGGAACAGGGTAGGAGATGCCAGTTGTTGGACACATCAGGTCACGACTAAAATACCGAGCTACAGATTGACCTTCTTCTAAGACCATAAGTACATTGTCTCCACTGTACATAGCGGTATTCAAGGATTCGGTGAGACGTTTGTCCATATCTTCCGAATCAACCACTTTTAGACGATCAATTACAATCTCTATATCATGGGTTTTATAGCGATCCGCTTTCATTCCCTTAACAATATCTTTTACTTCACCATCAACTCTGACCTTTACAAAGCCTTGTTTGGCAATTTGCTCAAAAAGCTCCCTATAATGTCCTTTTCTAGATTTAATAATAGGAGCAAGGATATTGATTTTCTTACCGTCATAATCCTTCTTAATGAGCTCTTTTATCTGCTCATCACTATAACTCACCATTTTCTCGCCCGTATTGTAACTATAGGCATCTCCAGCACGTGCAAAAAGCAGACGGAGGAAATCATAAATTTCGGTAATTGTACCTACCGTAGACCGTGGTGATTTTGATGTGGTTTTCTGTTCGATAGCAATAACAGGTGATAACCCATCAATTTTATCCACATCAGGTCTTTCCAATCCTCCTAAAAACTGTCTGGCATAGGCGGAAAAAGTTTCTATATACCGGCGTTGGCCTTCAGCATAAATTGTATCAAAAGCAAGGGAAGATTTACCACTCCCGGAAAGTCCGGTTATAACAACCAATTTTTCTCTGGGTATAGTAACATCTATATTTTTAAGGTTGTGCACGCGAGCGCCCTGAACCTCAATATTTTCTTCGTAGTTTATCATTTTCAATAGCAAAGTTGCAAAGGTACGATTTTGACTATTAACAAAGAAGTGACCTTTACTTATATCTATGTTAAGGAAAACGCGAAAAACACCTGAAATAAAGGGGGTGAACCGCTTAAGAGTCTATATTTTGTGTGATAAAACCCAGATACCTCAATAGATAAATGCAAATGAAGCTAAACTGCCTTTTTTTCACTTAAATATTTCCAGTAACGTTTTGGAACATGTTGTTTATGAAGTTTTAAATTAATGCGAGATTTGATGTTGGTACTTTTAAAGTAATTGTTCCAAAGGTCTTGGTAGTTGTATTCCTCATCACCAAAATGAGCGCTTTTATTCAGGCTGTTGGTATAAATTTCATCAAGGTCTAAGGATACGATTTCAACTTGATTTAAATCAAAGAAAATACCATATTTACGTTTTACATCATAAATAAGCCATTGTTGATCTGCATATCTAGACCTAAAATGTTTGGATATCAAAGGCAGTACATTAAAATCTGGTTCTATATTGGCAAAGTAGATTTCATCTTTCGTTAACTGAAAGCGCACAAAAGCCTCCATACGATGCTTTTCTCGACCAACGGACCTTGCCAATTGACTTATTTTTAAAACAATATCATCAGAGTAATCAGAGGCAATGGAAGTTTCAGAAGTAAACAACTTGCAAATATATCTGTACAGCACTAGTTCAATACCCTTATTCTCACTTAAGAAAGCAAAGTAGATATCCTTTATGGCATTGTGACTCTTTTTATGAATGCCATTCCATACTCTTTTAGCCTTGTCCATTTGTGTAAAAATGGTTTCGGTTTCAGAAAAAAGTCCACTTTGAGAGGCGGAGTTCTTTTGAATATCTGCTATTTGTGCTTTTTCATCAAAAGCCACAAAAATAGCTGTTAGAAATCCGTTGAAGCTTCCGTCGTAAATTAAGGTTTTTGTAGCATTCATAGTTTCATATTTAGTTCTGTTTACACTAGTTGCCAATAGGCTGAATCAACTAAACAACTGTAGTTGATTACTATACTCTTTTTCTAAATTTCCCGACCGAATTCTGTAGAATTAAGCCTTTTATTTTGGTCCCTTCCATATCTCTATGTTCCCACTTGTTGGAGTCGCAAACAATGAAATATTTTGCTCTGTTTAATGCCACACCAATCTTCTGAAGATGTTCCCAGTTTAAGTTTCTAAATCGTCTTGCGTTAATTATTTTATGAACAGATTTCATACCCAACATAGTACACGTGCTAGAACACTTTTGTCTGCCTTGTTGATATCCACAGGAAAGTATTGCATGTTCCGTAATGCCCAGCCTAATTTAGGGTCCACATCCATATCTAAGTTTGGGTGGTCGTTGTTCAAAAGTTCCTGAACCCCAAAACCATAAAAGCGTAGCAACCAATCTGTCTGGTATAATCTATTCTCCCTGAGCATGGGAACTTGGGTGCCAATAGCAGGAAGCCTATTATCCTCTGCAACGGGAACATAACCAGAATAATACACCCGTTTCATATTATAATTTTTGTAGTAATGTGTGGCGGAGTACATAATATCTTTGTCCGATTCTCCGGTGGCACCTACAATCATTTGAGTGCTTTGTCCGGCAGGCGCATATTTTGGGGTGCTCTTAATTATTTTTTTCTCTGATTTGTATTGGATGATTTCATTTTTCACCTTTAACATAGGCTTGGTGAAGTCCTCATGTTTTTTATCTGGAGCCAATAATTTGAGCCCGGATATAGTAGGTATTTCAATATTTACAGATAATCTATCGGCATAAAGTCCGGCTTCTCGCATAAGCTCATCACTGGCTCCATAATAGATTTTAAATGTATATAACCATTAAAATTCTCTTCCAACCGTAGCTTTTTAGCAACAGCAACTAAGCGTTCCATAGTATAGTCTGGACTTTTGAATATGCCCGAACTTAAGAAAAGACCTTCTATATAATTCCTGCGATAGAAGTTAATGGTCAAATCTACTACCTCTTGTATTTTAAAAGCAGCCCGGTGCACATCATTACTTTTGCGTGTCACACAATAAGCACAATCAAAAATACAGTGGTTTGTGAGCAATATTTTCAACAATGAAACGCACCTACCATCTTCCGTATAGCTATGGCAAATTCCCATACCGCTGCTGTCTCCAAGCCCTTTTGAATTGTTCTTCCGAACACTTCCGCTACTTGAGCACGAAACGTCATATTTGGCGGCATCCGCCAGAATGTTCAGTTTTTCTTTAATTCTATCAAATGATAATGACATTTTGAGTTTTTGTATTTATTCCAAATTTATGGAAAAAATCCATATTATGGATATATTCCAAATAAAACTTTGGAGTATGTCCAAATTGCGTATATTTGGAAATGAAAGGGTAGTGGAGAGCATGAAGTCTATTATTGTTTTGATGAACAGAGATAATTCAAGAATTATATGGAAAATGAAATCACGTTAAAACGCTTCACTGATATTCGCCGTGAGTTGGGCTATACCCAAGCGGAGTTTGCCAAGCTTCTTGGCGTATCTAGTACTACAGCAGATATAGAGCGTGGGCGTACTAAGCTATCCGGTAAAGTGGTGATGGAGCTTTTAAAGCAGTTCAAGATTAATCCGTTGTGGCTGTTTGGTGATAGTGATAATCAGTACTTGGAGACTTCTAAAGTTAGCGTAATTCCAAAGGTGGTTACTGTAGACAATGCTGGTAACGACAACATGGTATTGGTAAATGCCAAAGCTGCTGCCGGTTATCCACAAAACATTGCAGATACAAGCTGGTACGAACAACTTCCTGCTTTTGATTTGCCTATTCCTGAATTTAGAAATGCTACGTATCGTGGTTTTCAGGTTGACGGAGACAGTATGTTACCTAATTTAAGGTCTGGGGAGTGGGTTTTGGCCAAGGCAGTAGAGCACATAGATGATGTAAGCCAGAATAAAATGTATGTGGTGGTCTTAGAAGATGCCGTTTTGGTAAAAAAAGTGGAAAAAAGACCTAATTCTAATAATGTTACTTTGGTTTCTCTTAATGAAACTTATCCGCCATATGACATCAAACCTTACCAAATACAGGAGATTTGGGAGGTGAGTAGTAGAATTACATTTGGTGAAGATGCTACCACAGAGAAAGGTCTTTTGAGACAGCTACAAGAATCTATGGAGGAATTAAAAAGTCAGCTTCGTCATGTAAAAAAGGTATAATACACCTTTTTATGATTTTGGCACTTTCAGATTATAAACTCCGCTTTCTCTTAAAGTGAAACCAAGGCTTTTATACAGTTTAATTGCCGGTGTTCTATGATGACCTGAGAATAAAAGAATTTCATCCATATTTAAATGCTCGGCCTCTTTTAAAAGTTTTTCCATTAATTTTCTGCCGATTCCTTTTCCGCGATGTTCGGCATCAACTACAACATCCTCGACCAATCCTCGGTAACCTGAAATTACTTTATACGTAACCAAAAGCGCTATCCCTACAATATGGTCTTCTTCCTTACATGCTGCTAAAATTACATGATTGCCATCTTGAAGTATTTGATGTAACGGACGCTGAATGTTTTTGTCATTCAGCTGTTTATATAAATTCTGAATTTCTTCTTGAATCTGGTCATTAAGGTCGTACTTATGTAAAATTTCAATGGTCATGTTATAT
The DNA here is from genome assembly GCF_030553095.1 of Zobellia laminariae. Taxonomy (GTDB): domain Bacteria; phylum Bacteroidota; class Bacteroidia; order Flavobacteriales; family Flavobacteriaceae; genus Zobellia; species Zobellia laminariae. Next base: position 4,067,820 of record NZ_CP130738.1, read on the forward strand.
TAGTTTATAGTGTAGATTGATAAAACTAAGAATATAAAGAGAACAATAACATTCGTATATCCTAAAGTTGATATAAAAGTAAAATGCGTTTAATTGTATTTACTTATAATTTACGATTAATACATGGTGTTTGGGTTAGCGGATATTTTTGGAATTTGTTGAATGGAGTCCCAATGCTCACAAATTTTTCCCTTTTCATCAAACCGAAAGAAATCCATAGTAACGTATTGATCGTCATCTGGCCAGAGTTGGTGTGTATGTAAAGCAACTAAATCTCCTTCGGCTATGCTACGAACAAAATCAATAGATTTCTGAGGATATTCCCGCTTCATCCTATCAAAATAATCAATGAAACCTTTAGGTCCATTGGGCACATCAGGATTGTGCTGAATGTATTGACCTCCACAAAATTTATCAATAGCTTCTTTTGGGTTGCCTTCGTAAGCCATTCTATAAAAGGCTATGGCATTTTTCTTGTTTTCTGCAGCATTCATAACTCTAAAAATTTCGATTAATAGATTATCAACTAGAAAGTGAAAAAGATATTTTAATCCCCTGTATGATCATGTCAGTTCCAATAATGGCAATAATTAAACCCATAATTTTCCCAATTACAGATATCACGTTATGACCTATTTTCTTTATAACCAATTCACTTAACATGAAAGAAAAATAAGTTAGCCAACATAGCAGCCCAAAAATAAATATAACCATGCCAATCTTAAGGTAACCCGCATTTGACACAAAATTCATTCCAGTAACGATTGTTCCTGGTCCTGCTAAAATTGGTATAGCCAAGGGAGATATAGCAAGATCTTCGTCTATATGGGTATCCGTTAAGTGCTTTACATTAGACTTTTTAGATTGAAGCATATCAAAACCTACAAAGAAGATTAGAATACCTCCAGTAATTTTAAAAGCAGGTATTGTAATCCCAAAAAGAAGAAATATAAATTTACCGAGTACAAGGAATATAGTAACGATAATAAAAGCCGTTAGTGTTGCTTTTTTACTAATTGTACGTTGTGTTTTTCTGTCCGCCCCGCCAACCAATGATAAAAATATGGGCATGTTGGAAAGTGGATTCATTATGGCGAAAAAACCAGTGAATACGGTAATTGAAAAGGTAAGAAGGTTGTCCATTTATTTATTAAATTCCTTTAAAAGAAGCGCGTGCTTATTTTGTTTTCGCAAGAAACTTCTATCCTAAATTTTATTATTAGAGATTTTAGCAAGCAAGTTAGCCAAAAAAAAACTGTATACTAGGGTAGGTGTATGATCACCGACCTTAGCATACAGATAAATCTATACTTGACATAAATTTTCTATTGAAAATCTGATGCTTTAAACGGATATTTTCTTGGTGTTTTTTGAATTATATACCTGTTTATAGAAGATGAAAAGAAAGAAGGAGATTTAGAGAGGCCATAACCATTATCAGGCAATCAAATGTGGATAGCTGCTCTCAAATTCTTGCTGGAAATTTGATGGAATTGTCTTGTGAAAACGAACGCCTTGGCAATTATTAAATTTCAAAAACGACTGTAATTCTTTGTTAAAAGCGACGGCAAAAGCTTCGGTTTTCTTTAAACCAGGTTCTAATGTTAACTGATTAATATTCAAGACCTTTTCTTTTCTATCAGCTTTGCTGTCCATTCGGGCAATCAGTTTCCCGTCCCATAAAATTGGTAAAGTAAAATACCCAAATTTCCGTTTTTGTTGCGGAACGTAGCATTCCAAAAGATAATCAAACTCAAAAATGTCTGAGGTTCGTTTTCTTTGAATTAGTAAATTATCAAAAGGCGATAAAATATTAAGTTTCTTCCGTGCTAATGGCTTACTTAATAGTTCTAAAGACTCTGGTAAAATATAATACTCATTGTCCGCCACACGTATTAGCTCTATTTCTCCATCTGCAAGCATATTTTTTAAAGCTTGAGTAACCAATGGTTTTGTGTTCTTGATAAGATAAGTCATCTCCGTTAATTTCCCCAGTCCGTTGGCCTGTAAATATTTCTTCACCAAAAACCTGCCATATTCATCATCCGTTGGGGTAGTGGTGTTCAATGAACTCGGCAAAACTCTTTCGGTAAGGTCGTATACTTTATGAAAGTTGACACGTTTTGAAATCATCAATTCACCTTCCATAAACAAATTTTCTAAAGCTTGTTTTGTAGGAGCTGTTTTCCATTCGCCATGCTTCTTCCCTTTTTTGTCAAAATCCTTGGCCATCAAAGGGCCTTCGGCTTTTATACGTTCAGCTACAGACTTCATAAGTTTTGTATCTCGCTTGTACCAGTGTTTTTGTTTTCCGTAGGCAATAGCTTGTTTGCGAGGCAAGGTAAAACGGTAATCGGTCATAGGAAGGTATGAGGCCGCGTGTGCCCAATATTCAAAAACTTTCTTGTCAGCTATGAGTTCCTGTATATGAGCCGATTTGTATCTGGAATTCCGATTGTACAACGTATGATGGTGTGCCCTTTCAATAACAGAAATAGTATCTATCTGAACATAACCTAAATGCTCAATTGCAGAAAGCGTTGCTTCTTGGGCAGAGCCAACCACTTTTTGAGTAGGTAAACGCTGTGATAGCAAAACCAATTTTTGGGCTTCGCGAACAGAAAGGCTTTCTTTTTTTAAACTCATGTATAAGGTTCAAGACCAGCTTTGATAGGATTGTAAAAGTAAGGACATCACTAATCATTTTTGAGAGTTTCGTTAACTGATTCTGTCAAATAAGTGCTTTTATCGCACAAAATGTTAAGAAGTCCATAAAAAGTGGTCAAAAAACATAAGAAAAAGAGCATTTCATCCGTTATTTAAGCAATTCACCCTATTTTCGTCTTTATCAAACAACCAAAGAATCGTTCATTAATGCAGAGATATAAAATTTTAATTGGATCTGCGCTCGTCGTTTTTACAATATCAGCGCTTGCTTCACGCATATTCCATTCAGAATCAACAGATAAACTTCACAAATCAGAAACTGCAGTTACCACTGTGGAAAAAGCACCAAATAGTAAGAAAGATGTTGTTCTTTACGCAACTAGGCAGAAGAAATTACACACTGCATTAAATGCCTATTTTAGAAAAGCTATTGCAAAAGGAGATGTTGTTGGAGCAGGGGTGAGCATTGTACGAGGGGACTCTATAATGATTTCTGAAGGGTTTGGTAGAAAAAATAGTCTTGAGAGCAGCTCGGTAAATGGTGAAACCGTTTTTAGATTGGGTTCTTTATCAAAAGGTTTTGCAGGTATGTTAGCCGCAAATATTAAAAGTGAAGGAAAGTTAGACTGGACGGATAAAGTAAGTGATTACCTTCCTGAGTTCCAATTGGGAGATGGGTCTAACACCAATAATGTAACATTGGCGAATGTTTTATCCCACACTTCAGGCACACCTTACCACAGTTTTACCAATCTTGTAGAAGCTGACATACCCTTAAAGGATATAGCCAAACGATTTAAAGAAGTGATGCCTATTAGCAAGCCGGGAGTTATGTATAGTTACCAAAATGCTATGTTTGCGCTTTGCGGGGAAATGATGAAAAAAGCAACGGGCCAAAAAATAAATACACTTTTGGACAACCGGTTCTTTAAGCCGTTAGAAATGTGTACTACCACTACCAATTACGAGACGCTAACCCATGAGCTTAATATTGCCATGCCTCATGTACGCATAAGAAATGGTTGGAGAGCGGCTCACTTAAGGGATAATTATTACAATGCTGTTGCAGCAGGCGGAATTAGTTCTAATGCTCACGATATGGGTAGATGGATGCGTTTTTTGTTAGGTCACAATCCTGAAATCATGAAAAGTGATGCTATTGGCGAGGCTTTCAACCCGTTTATTGAGATTGCCGGTCACCGTAAATATTATCAAAGATGGCCTTACCATACAAGATCATATTACGGTTTTGGATGGAGAATTCATAAGTTCATTGAAGGTGATACTAATTTTGAAAAAACTATCTGGCATCACGGCGGAAGCGTTAATAACTACAGAAATGAAATTGCCGTATATCCTGAAGCAGATTTGGGTATCTGTGTTCTATTGAATAACAACTCTCCAATTGCCGGAACGGTAATACCAGATTTGTATGAGATAGTTAAAGAGGTTTATAACGAGACAGCTCCTAAAGAGTTACAAAAGGTTGCTGCTACATCTTTATAAAAGAAAGACAAAATTAATAACGCCCGTTTCTATAAGTAGCTATAGAGACGGGCGTTTTTTTAGTCATAATTTCTTCAAACTAGTTGTTAAAAATTTTGTTAAAAACCTTATTAGTATTTGTAAGGGAGCCTGTACTAAAGGATGTAAATTTGATGACAGAAGAATAGCACAGTTTTAAACATTTAAAATTGTTGTAGAACATTCATGAAAACAGAATTTATAACCTTATTAGAATAGATAAAACGAATGTTTTTCAACTCAGTCGATTTTGCGATATTTTTGCCAATTGTATTCGTATTATACTGGTTCGTTGCAAATAATAACCTGAAATTTCAAAATTTCTTAATTGTTGTAGCTAGTTACGTATTCTACGGATGGTGGGATTGGCGGTTTCTTTCTCTAATTTTGTTCAGTACCTTAGTAGATTATTCAATAGGAGTTAGGCTGTCTAAAGAAGAAAATACTTTAAAAAGGAAAATTTTACTTTGGATAAGTATAGTTGTCAATTTGGGCTTTTTAGGCTTTTTCAAATACTATAATTTCTTCCTCGACAATTTTATTGATGCATTTTCTATTTTTGGAACAAAAATCAATGCAAACTCATTAAACATCATTTTACCTGTTGGAATTAGCTTTTATACATTTCAAACGCTGAGTTATACAATTGACGTCTACAGGAAAAAGCTTGAACCCACAAAAAACTTTATAGCCTTTTCTGCATTTGTCTGTTTTTTTCCTCAGCTAGTAGCAGGTCCAATTGAAAGAGCAACAAACTTGCTTCCCCAATTCTACAAAAAGAGAACCTTTGATTATAATAGAGCTGTTGATGGGTTAAGGCAGATCTTGTGGGGGTTATTTAAAAAAATCGTCATCGCTGATAATTCAGCGCAAATAGCAAATGAAATATTCAATAATTCAACAGAGCATAATGGTAGTACCCTAGTTATTGGGGCGTTGTTCTTCACTTTTCAAATTTACGGCGATTTCTCTGGGTATTCAGATATAGCAATAGGTACATCAAGACTATTTGGTTTTGATTTAAAACAAAATTTTGCGTTCCCTTATTTTTCAAGAGATATTGCTGAATTTTGGAGAAGATGGCATATTTCACTCTCAACTTGGTTTAGAGATTATTTATACATTCCATTGGGTGGTAGCCGGGGTGGCACTTGGATGAAAGTTAGAAATACTTTTATAATTTTTATTGTAAGTGGCTTTTGGCACGGAGCTAATTGGACTTTTGTAGTATGGGGTGGTCTAAATGCTTTGTATTTCCTTCCATTACTCTTGCTTAATAAAAATAGGACCAATACTGACAATGTGGCGCAAGGCAAATACTTCCCTACTATTAAAGAACTTTCTCAGATGGGATTCACATTTTGTTTAACTGTTCTAGCTTGGATATTTTTTAGAGCAAAAAATATTAGTCATGCTTACGATTATTTGTCCACCATTTTTTCTAAATCAGTATTTAAATTCCCTCATTTTGAGCAAATAGACTTGGCATTTAGTACAGCTCTATTAATTAGTTTGTTCATGATAGTTGAATGGATAGGGCGGGAAAAACAATATGCTATAGAAAATATTATTTCTATAAAAAACCGTGGTTTTAGATATAGTATATATTTAGGTATTGTTATTTTAATAATGATTATGGGGAACTTCGAAGAAAATGAATTTATCTATTTTCAATTCTGATATGAAAAAATTTATACTGCAAACATCTATTTTTTCTTTGGTGGTTTTAGCCTTTCTTGTTTCTGTTAATTATTATGGAGATAGTGCAAACCTATTTAAACCAAGCTATGAAAACAAAATCGCTGAAATTATTTTCGATAATCATAATGCAACGAACATTTCAAATTATGATGAAAGAAAATTGCAAAAAGAATTTGTCAATAGAATAGATGATAGACCAGATATTTTAGTGTTGGGCTCAAGCAGAACCATGTTAATTAAAAGTACCTTGTTTGAGGGAAAAAAATTTATTAACAATAGTGTTTCTGCAGCAAGTATAGAAGACCTAATTGCAATTTATCAATTATATAAAGCCAAGAAAATTTTACCAAAAAAAATAATTTTATGTGTAGATCCTTGGATATTCAATAAGAATAATGGAAAGTTAAATTGGAAATCACTGACAAAAGAATACAATAGCTTTTCAAGTGGAAAGGAAATAACGGAGAAGAAAGAATTTATATTAAATAGAAAAACGAAACAATTATTTTCTTTTTCATATTTTCAAGCTTCTCTTAGTAATCTACCAAGTGTTATTGAGGAAAAAATGGACTCAACTGCCTTGAGTTTAGACCCTGTGGCTTCAGATGATATATATAACGTTAGCAGTACTAAACTTGTAGATGGGTCCTTATCCTATTCTAAAGAGTATAGGGAGGCTTCTAAAAAGCTAGTAACGATAAAAGCTCAATCATATATAAAAGTTAAACTATATGCTATTGAAGATTTCGAGGAGGTATCCCCGGAAATTTTTGAAGAATTTGATGCTTTTTGTCAAGAAATTTTGAGCAATAATATTGAATTAGTCTTTTTTCTATCACCATACCACCCGGTGGTATTCGAAAAACTTAAAAATGAATATGAGATTGTTTTGGAGGTAGAGAACAAAATTTCAGAATATTCGAAGCAAAATAAAATAGAACTTTTAGGTTCTTATGACCCATTAAAACTAAATGTAACCGGCGATGGATTTTATGATGGTATGCATAGCAAGGAAAATACCATAAAAAAAATATTGAAAATTGAGACTGATAATGATGTATACATGCCTTTGAGTGAGTGGTAGTTAAATTATCGGCTACATATTAAAGTAAACAACCTAATAAGTAATTAATTAAAAATTCAAAAAAGAAGCGAGGGACATTCTTCAACGCTCACTCTAACTATTGTAAATAGCTGCTTAATCACAAACTATAAGCAGTACTATCCTTCACAGAGTTTAAAACAAAGGAGGTGTGTATGGTAGCGATTCCATCTATGATAGATAATTTATCGTTGATAAATTCATGAAATCCGGCTATATCGTCTACGACTATTTTTAGTAGGTAATCAAAATTGCCGGAAACCTGGTGGCATTCCATTATATCGGGTAATAAAAGCATCTCGCGTTTAAAACTATCTGCCAACTTCTTTTGTTGTTTGGTTAGAGTGACTTGACAATAAGCAATTAGTTTCTTTCCTATTTTGGTTCTATCCAGCAAGGCTACATAAGATTTAATAATCTCCTGCTGCTCCAATTTTCTAATTCTTTCATAAGTTGGGGTTACGCTAAGCCCTACTTTGCTCGCTATTTCCTTTGTATTTTGCTTTGCATTTTTCTGAAGTTGCATCAGTATTTTACGATCTATATCATCCATACTAGATTATTTATCTATTTCATATCCTTCTATAACCTTGTTCAGTAATTTATAACTGCTAAAATTAGTATTACAGTTTAATATTCTAATTTAATAAAAATATAAGTAATAAACTATTATCAATTGTAATTTTACAGAATGAGATTGAATGGTAAAATGACGACAATTATGGATAATGAACAACAAATAGATGACCTATTAGCAAAACTAATTCAAGAAAAGGATAGAGTTATAGGATACCCTGTCGCCAAAGATTTTGATTATTCCAGATTATATGAGTTTTTAAAACATCCTATTAATAATGTTGGTGATCCATACGAGGACAATACCTATAAGGTTCAAACGCATGACATGGAAAGGGAAGTGGTTGATTTCTTTGCGGAACTATTTAGGGCCGACCCAAAAGATTACTGGGGTTATGTAACAAATGGCGGTTCTGAGAGTAATCTTTATGGCTTTTATTTAGCTAGGGAATTATATCCTAAAGCAATGGTGTATTTTTCCGAGTCTACCCATTACAGCGTGCGCAAAAACATTCATTTACTAAACCTACCAAGTATTACTATTAGGGCTCAGGAAAACGGGGAATTAGATTATGAAGACCTTGAGAATACGTTGCAACTTAACCGTGATAAACCTGCTATTATTCTTACCACGTTTGGAACAACAATGACCGAGGCAAAGGATGATGTTTCTAGAGTGAAGGGGATTTTGAAAAAACTGGCTATCCAAAGTCACTATATACATTGCGATGCGGCACTGGCGGGTTCTTATGGCGCTTTTATAGAACCTCGTATTCCATTTGATTTTCAGGATGGTGCGGATAGTATTTCTATTAGCGGCCATAAATTTATTGGCTCACCTTTTCCTTCAGGTGTTATTGTTGTAAGGCGCTCCTTGAGGGATAGAATTGCCAGAGGTATTTCTTATATTGGTTCTCTAGACACGACTATTACGGGTTCTAGAAACGGGCATAGTCCATTATTTTTATGGTATGCTATTAAGAAAATGGGAGTTGAAGGTCTTGAAGCTCGTTATAGACATAGTTTAGAAACCGCTGAATATTGTAAGCAGGAATTAGCCAAAATTGGAATACATGCATGGACGAATACAGGAGCTATTACCGTTGTGTTTCCTAAAGTACCGGAGCCAATTAAAGAGAAATGGCAATTAGCTACAGATGAGACTACACATATTATTTGCATGCCAAATGTTACTAAAAAACAAATAGATGAGTTTATTGTAGATATGGTAAACGAGAAAGAACCTGTGGCTAGTTTTGTGTATAATTAACAGCTTATCCACTCGGTTAACCATATAGAATATTATTTTTAACAAGTGAAAGAACAAAACATAGCATTAAAAAATATTCCCAACGTTGCTTTTAAGAGTAATGAGGGAGTTACTGATGTTGAGTTTTTTGATTTGGTCGAACTATTCTCAAGGGTAGCTAAAGACCCTAACCACGACCCAAAACAACCGCACAGAATTACCTTTTTTGCTTTAATGATTATTACGGAAGGAGAGGGGATACATCAGGTGGATTTAAAGGATTATGCTATAAAAAAGGGTTCTGTACTAAAAATAGCGAAAGGTCAGGTGCACGCTTTCCAGCCTAATTTTCAGTATAGTGGTTATTTGGTAGTGTTTACGGAAGATTTCGTTTTGAGGTATTTCTCTCAGTCGTCCATCAATTATATTTCGCATTTGTATAACTATCACATTTCCGAACCTTTGGTTGAAAACAGTACATTAAACGACTTTTTTCTGGAACAGGTTATCAAAGAGTTTGCAAGTAAAAACACGTATGCTCAAAAGGAAATAATTGCCAAAATACTAGAGATTTATTTGTTACGCTTAGAGCGTCATACGCATAATACACCCTCAGACAATTCTATTACGGCAAACCAAACTCTCTTTTTTCATTTTAAAGATTTAGTAGAGAAAAACTACACTAGAACACGGAATGTAAAGGACTATGCAGATTTACTATCCATCTCTACAAAACACTTGAATAAAATTGTTAAAGAATTCACTTTAAATACGGCCAAACACTTTATAGATAATTTTGTAATTCTAGAAATTAAAAGGGCAATTGTAAGTACCGGTTATAGTTTAAAAGAAGTGGGCTACGCAGTAGGTTTTGATGAAGTTACCAACTTCACTAAGTTTTTTAAAAAATACATGGGCACTACACCCAAACAGTTTAAGGCAACTTTATAGCCTTTCTTGCGCATATTTACCATTTATCCTCCAAGATTAACCTACCTAGTTGTTCTTTGTGGCTATACTTTTGTAATGAATCAAAATTTATAAAAAATGAAATTCGCTATTTTAATTATAATCATACTTTTCACAATAGGAAACGGTTTTGCCCAAAATAAAACTACAGAAGAAAACGTGTATCAATTTGAAGAACCAGAACACTTGCTGGATGGCTACTCGCTAAATTTTCAGTATCAAAATGGTACGGCTATTCACTTTGAATTCTACAATGGCATGGCTAAGTATGAATGGATCGCTGGACCTGCAAAAGGGAATGGTAACCAAGATATTCCTTACCGTTCGCGAAAAATTGGTAATGAGCTTTATTTGGTTAATTGGCACGAAACAGGAATTAAGGACTACTTAACCATTGTTTTCGATTTTGAAAAAATGATTGTACACAGTTCTATTATAATCGGTTATGAAAATAAGCCCGAAAGAACGTTGAAAACCGTATTTAGAAGTGGCATTATAGACCACCTAAAAATAGCTGAATAACCATAAGGTTAAATGGCAACCGTAGTCTTGAACATTATTTTGAATAGTTAAAACAGGTGTTGGTTAAAATAAAATGGTTCCACTTTTACCATTTAAACCCTCATTTTGATACTGTTTTACCGCAACAATTACTACAACTTTGTAGTGTAATAAAAATGTTATGTTAGTTAGACAACCCAATAGTATAGAATTAACCATAGATCAATTATTTAACGACGCAAAAGGTGATCGTTTCAAAATAATAAAAGGCTTGGCAAAAAGTATCATGAGGCCAATACAGCCTATAGATTTTAAAGATGTATATCTTTCAATTTCTAGGGAACAAGGGCTTGATTTGGTACAGCTAATAAAGGAAAACAACCTTAAAAATGTTGTTGAGTTTGGCACTTCTTTTGGCATCTCTACGTTGTTCTTGGCGCAAGGTGTTAAGGAAACGGGTGGCGCTGTCATTACTACTGAACTTATTGAATCAAAAGCACTTAAGGCAAAAGAAAATTTTGAAAAAGCAGGAGTAAGTGATTTAGTGGAAGTAAGAATTGGAGATGCAATGAAGACTCTTAAAAACCATGCAGACCCTATAGATTTATTGGTCTTGGATGGTTGGAAAGATTTGTACCTGCCACTTTTTAAAATGTTAGAATCTAATTTTAAAAAAGGAACTCTTATTTATGTTGATAATGCCGAGATGGCAGATACACAAGAATTTCTAAAAACGATAAGTCAAAATAAGAAGTATCACTTGCAGCCCAAAGCTGGAGGTAAAGTAGTTTTAATACATACTAAATAAGTTAAGATATGAGCGATGTAGCTAGTTGCCCAACATGTGGTAGTAAATCCAAAATAAAAGAAACAGAAGGTAAAACAACTTATGCCGCTGTTCAGGATGAAGAAGCTTTCAAGAAAATTGGTCAGCTTAAAAAAGCAATGGAAAAGTTTAAAGCAAAAGCCGAAGCTTTAGAAGAAGAATTACGGGAATTAAAATCGTCTTAATAATATGGACTTTTTAAAAAAGAATTATGGTTGGATGTTGGTCGCTATCTTGGCTAGTTTGCCATTATTAGTTTTGACCAATATGTTAGAAGTAAATCTATCTAACGGGTTTTCCATAGCCTTGGTAGAAGGCGCAGGAGGAGAGGGCAAAACTACCCTAGAAATGCTGTATCACGTTTCCGGAGAATTTGCCATCCGGTGGATGACCGCGGTACTTACGTGTACTCCATTTTTTATCCTATTTGGCGTTACTAATCTTTTTGTGAGACAAGCCATGGGTATCGCCACAGCGGTTTGGAGTTTTATACATTTTATAATTTTTATTTGGGCAGAAGGTTTTTTGGAAACTTTTACGCAAGTGAATTATGTAGCAGGATTTATAGCAGTTCTTATATTGATTCCCCTCTTTTTTACCTCTAATAGAAAATCTATGAAGCTGTTAAAAATGAACTGGAAAAAGCTACAAAGTTTAGCTTACGCGGCTATTTTTCTTAGTTTAGTACACGTAGCTATTTTAGACAAAACGTGGATTATTTATGCGGTCATAGTAGGCTTAGGTTTCATTATTAGAATTCCATCAGTAAGAAAAAAGATTATGGCCATTCGTAAAAAGAAAGCAGGCCTAGCTTAAAATTAATGATAGTAAACTACCTCGGGGCAAGCCCACGAGGGATTAAAAGGAATATACTTTGATTCGAGGCAAGCCTCGGAGCATTTAATCTCGAATATCAAGTAAAAAGAAAACAAATGAAAATAGCGGTCACATCAGCAAGTGGGAAATTGGGAGCTTCCATTGTAAAGCCTTATTATTGATTTAATAGGGAAAGAGAACGTAATCGGTATTGCTAGAACCCCTGAAAAAGCAAAGCATTTAGGCGTAGAAATCAGAAAAGGCGATTATAACAATCGTGAAGATTTTAATAGCGCCCTAAAAGGAGTAGATAAAGTATTGCTTGTCTCAGGAATGGACGAGCCTCAAAAGAGAATTGAACAACATAGAAATGTCATTGAAGCCGCTAAACAAAACGGCGTTCAAAAGATAGTCTACACAAGTATTATTGGTAGTGAAACGGGTACGGCTTTTAGCCCTGTAGTAAACAGTAATCGCCAAACAGAAGAAGATGTGCGCAATTCCGGCATACACTGGATTAATGGTAGAAATGGAATTTATATTGAGCCAGATTTAGAGTATATAGATACCTATGTAAAAGAAGGCGAAATTAGAAATTGTGCTGCAGATGGTAAATGTGGGTACACCAGTAGAGAAGAGCTTGGCTTTGCCTATGCGCAATTGCTTTATAATGATAGCCTTAGTGATAATACCTACAATCTATTGGGAGAAGCTATTACACAAACGCAACTGGCAGAATATATTAATGAAGTTTATAAGACGGACTTAAAATATACATCGGTTTCTGTTGAGGAGTATAAAAAAGAACGTCAAGAAGCGTTGGGTGAATTTATGGGAACGGTTATTGCCGGTATTTATGAAGGCATCAGAAACGGTGCTAACGTTGTACCTTCAGATTTTGAAAAAGTAGCCGGAAGACCTCATAAATCTACCTTAGAGATTATAAAAAATTACCATCAGAACCATCCACAAAATTAAGCATAGCAGTAGTGAGTATTATAGAAAACATCTTAAAAAAGGTAGTCTTAAATGAGGCTGTAATTACAGAAAAGGTAACCCTTTCTCAGTCCGTTTTTAAAATCCGGTTGCAAAGCGAGAGTATTCGCAATGCTAATTTTTTGCCAGGTTCTTTCTTGCGAATGGCTATTGGCATTGGTAACGAAGAGGTATCCTTAAAGGATAAAATCAGAAGTTATAGCGTGTGGGATATTAACAGCAAAGAAGGTTTTCTAGATTTAGCAATCGCTACACATAGTAACGGTATGGGCTCCCAATGGGCAAAGGAATGCCAAGTAGGTGACCAGGTTTATTTTAAATGGAAGAAAGGCAATTTTCTAGCAAATGATTCTGCGGACAGTTACATTATTATAGGCGACCTTTCTGCACTTTCTCATTTGTATATGATAAACCGAAACATTGGAGAAAACAAGCAAGTAGCCAGTGTAATTACAGCGAACAAAAAAGCGAATTATTTCCAGATATAGACGGAAGCATTCCTTTTGACTTTATTGAGTTTCCTCAAAACCCAAGCACTGAAATCATTGCTAAACTAAAGAAAATAGTTCCTGAACTAAAAGGTAAGAAGATGGTCTATATTGCTGGCGATAGTAGGCTATGTGTTTCTTTAAACCAATTTTTTAGAAAAGAATTGCAGTGGCCAACTAAGCAGATTAAAACAAAACCTTTTTGGAACCCAGATAAAAAGGGATTGGAATAAATTTCAATTAAACCTATAGATTTAGGTAGTACCCTATGCGGCAAGAGCGTCAAGCTTTTGCCGCTTTTTTGTTTTTAGTGAATAACAGAGTTTCCCGTTCATACTTCAATATTTTCCCTAAAATTTTAATGTTAAAAAGTTTTTTAAAAAACTTACAAATAATTGTCAGATATATTTTGTTAAAGTATGTACATTGTCTGTCTAAAATACTGAGACACAATTAGTACTCAAATTGCTTTTAGGAAACTTTTAAAGATTAATTGAACACAGAAAAGAAATAGTAAAATGAAACGCGTTATTTATCTATCAATCATCGCTATTTCATCAATCCTTACAACTGCTTGTACTGATGATGAAACTCCTTTTATTGAAACTTCTAGACCAGACGAAATTCTTAAGGCTTTAAATATTTTGGTAAACAATGAAATAGGAGTTTTGACCACAGGAAATATCCCAAATTCAAACCAAAATGATTTTCCGTCAATTATAAGTTATCCTGACAAAATCCAAACGACAAGGTTATCTCAAGAACGTATTAATTTAGTGTTTGAAGTAGATTCAAATATTGAAGAAATTTATTTTACGATTGAAGGTGCTTCTGAATATTACACGTTTATCAATAATAATGGACTTGCGGGTGCAGAAACTGAATCCGTTAGTATAACTATTGAAATTCCATCTTCAATTAATGAGGATAGTTTTAATTCAAATATCAGTGTAAAGGACAAGAACCAATCCATCTCTACTGTAACTCAGGTTAACACTATAATTAACGAGGAGGATGCAGAAAAACGACTTATTCATTTTGCTGATTATTCGTATAATTCTAAATTATCTACATTAAATTTTGACACAGCTGAAGTCATCAATATAGGTTCAACAGGTTACAAATTGACTGATATTGCTTTTTTTGATAATGTCCTTTACGGTATTTCAGCTTATTCAGATTTAATAACTATCGATTTAAATACGGGTGAAGGAACCTTAGTAGGCAAAGTTGATATTCCTAATGTTAATGCACTGGAGGGGAGTGACACCACACTTTATGGAGCTACACGAGGTGGTGAATTTATAACTATTGATCCTCTTACTGCTAAAGTCACCGTAATTGATTCTTTTAGTTTAGGTGCAATGTCATCTGGTGATTTAGTCTTTGATGGGAGCAAGTCTTTTCTATATGGCACGTTAGTTGTTCCAGGTTCTTCAACAGACCAACTTGTTACCATAAACCCAACTACAGGAGTGACAGAGTTTATTGGTGAAACCGGATTTAAAGAAGTTTGGGGCTTGGCTTTTTTTAGAAATCAGCTTATCGGGCTTACCACAAATGGAGAATTTATAATCATTGACCCTAAAACAGGAAAAGGCACATATATTGAAACCACACAAGCTTTTAGTGCTGGTGGCGCAGCAGCAATTATTAAGTAATTATTTTAGTAATAATACTTACAAATCTATGAATAGAAAAGATACTTTGTATTTAATTGCCTCAACCGGGTTGTCATTTCTGTTGTGTCTTTTGTTGTTTGGTCTGGACGAGATTGAACCTAGTTCAAATTTTTCTATTAATATTTATGACACCTATTATGTAACTCCAAAGTGGCCCATAATTCTT
This sequence comes from Zobellia laminariae, assembly GCF_030553095.1. Taxonomy (GTDB): domain Bacteria; phylum Bacteroidota; class Bacteroidia; order Flavobacteriales; family Flavobacteriaceae; genus Zobellia; species Zobellia laminariae. The sequence goes on from NZ_CP130738.1 coordinate 4,083,083, forward strand.
CTACTGATAATACTCGTTTTTTTTTCAGTATACCTTTTTAGAGCAATTATGGAAAAGTTTAATAATGTTCGGGCTAATCAAATTTTAATCGTAACTAGTATTGTACTCATACTTGCCTTTGGTAAAATAACAAACATATTAACCTTGTTAGCAAAACTCTCTAATGGAGGTTCGCTTGATCAAGGAGCGCATGCAATGAATGATTTTATAGGAACGCTAACTAGTGTTCTCTTCTATATACAAATGGTACTACTCGTTTTTCTAACTTTTTGCGGTTTCAAAATGGGACGAAAGATTAAGTGATTTATAATTAAAAAAATGAATATGAGAACTAAATTAAAGAGCATCATTTTAGCCAGCACATTTGTCCTAATAGGCATTTGCATTTCTTGTAATGCAACCAGCAATCTAGAAAAAGGGAGTAATTCAAGCGCCATAGATGGGGTCTGGGAATTAAGCCATTTCTATAACCTAGGAAACGGAGATACGCTAAGTGTTGACACCAGTAAAGTGCAACATAAAATCTATTTAGACGGACATGTCATCTGGAATACGGACCCAGCTGAGGATGCTTCTGAATGGCATGGCTATGGTACCTACACTTTTAAAAATGATACCATTACAGAAACCCTAACTTCAATGTCTAAATCTATGCAGAGTGATGTAAATACGTATGTAATTCCCATAGAACGCAGTAATAATACTTATAAGCAGGTAAATACTTATGAGCGCAACGATACTATTTTTCAAAATATTGAGATATATAAAAAGCTGAATTAAATTCCGTTTTATTCCGAAAGGGAATTTAGTATAAAGTGAAACCCATCTGTCAATTCATATTGTTGATTGATGGGTTTTTTATTGTGATAGGAGGGTAGCCAGAATACTTGTAAATATGTTTACTCAGTACTAAAAATTGCACATAGAATCTTTTATGAAAACCTTAAAACTTTCTGTTATTCGAATGTTTAATACAGCCTTAAATTTGCTGTGAAATTAAGTGCGGACTCGTATCTCCATTTCGGTTTTTTGCTTAATATTCAGAACATAAAAACAGTAGTAAAACAAGAAGTATTCCCTATTAGAATTTACAAAATGAAAAAGAATCTATTCACTTTACTTATAGTAATCCTCTCCACACAATTTAGTATCGCACAAGATGATAATTTACAATGGTTAGATATTGAATTATCAAATTATGAATATCCATATTCGGTTGAAACTTTAGAATTAAACATTCAAGAGCAAGATTTACAAATGTCCTATATGGATGTTACTCCAGACAATTACAATGGCAAAAACATTGTTTTGTTACACGGAAAAAACTTTAATGGCGCCTATTGGCAAACCACTATAGAAGCTTTAGCCAAAGAAGGCTTCCGTGTTATTGTTCCGGACCAAATTGGCTTTGGGAAATCTTCCAAGCCAGACCATTTTCATTACACCTTTCAGCAACTGGCCCAAAACACAAAGGCGCTGCTAGACAAGCTAAATATTAATAAAACTGCCGTTTTAGGACATTCTATGGGTGGTATGCTAGCCACACGTTTTGCCTTAATGTACCCGGAAACTACAGAAAAACTGATTTTAGAAAACCCTATTGGTTTAGAAGATTGGAAATTAAAAGTTCCCTACAAACCAGTAGAGTGGTGGTACGCCAATGAACTTAAAAAGAGCTACGAAGGAATTAAGAAATATCAGCTCGTTAATTATTATGACAATCAATGGAAACCGCAATACGACCAATGGGTAAATTTATTGGCCGGTTGGACATTAAATTCTGAGTACAAAACCATAGCTATGGAATGCTGCATTAACATATGACATGATTTTCACCCAACCTGTGGTGTATGAATTTAAAAACATAACCGCTCCAACACTATTAATAATAGGGACTAGAGACCGAACCGCTTTAGGGAAACCATTGGTTTCAGAAGAGGTTAGAAAAACTATGGGATTATATAGTGAGTTAGGAAAACAAACTAAAAAAACGATACCAAACTCAAAACTGGTTGAGATAGAAAATGTAGGCCACCTACCACATATAGAAAAATTTGATATTTTTATAGATGCACTGGTGTCGTACTTAAAAGAATAATTAGAGTTACTACTTTTTGTATAACATAGTATTGTTGAGAGTTTTGTTGAAAACCTTACAGATTTCTGTAAGGTTTTTTTTGATTAGGAGTGTAAATTGGTGATGAACTAGGCTATATATCGCATATAACCATACGTAAACAAACTTAAAAAATTATAATTATGAAACCATTAATACTAGATTACGCAGAAAAAAGGAAAGGTGATATAGAAACAGTTTATGATTATGATTTCCAAAAATCTTTAAACGTGATTGAAATCAATGGTAAAAAGAAACCTTTTATTGATTCCAATCGAGAGGACATTTCTCTATTAACTAAAACAAAAGTTAGAAGTGAGAGTGATGATGATGAATTTACTCTTTTAGAATTAAAAACGAAAACAGAAGTTAATCAAGAAAGAGATGATGACACACATTCTCTTTTAGAACTACAAACAAAAACTCTCGTAAAACAAGAAAGAGATGACGAAAGTTCTAATAATATCCAATAAATCAGACATAATGTAGACTTCCCCTTATTAGGACACCTCTAAATTCGATAAATAATTATTATTTAGGTCAGGTTTGATGAAGAATTTAAATTCTTCATCAAACCTATGGGCATGTATTCTTTAGGTGATTTGTTGCCCAGGATTTATGTGGATGATTAAAATTATAGTCCTCTCTCCAGTTGTCGCTTATCCTTTGAAGTTGATGGATATCATTAAAATAATAGGCATCCAGTATGTCTTCCCTGAAGAAGCGATTGAAACGTTCTATGTAACCATTCTGCATTGGTTTTCCGGGTTGTGTATATTTAATTTCTATATGGTTTTTCGTGCACCAGTTCATGAAGGTCCTAGATATGAATTCAGGTCCGTTATCGCACCGAACATATTGAGGTGTCCCTATTTCTTCTTTGAGGTTTTCCAATGTTTCCACCACCGCTCTAGCTGGGTATGAGAGTCCTGCATCGATCGCTATAGCTTCACGGTTGCAATCATCTATGACGTTGAGCACACGCAGTTTTCTTCCATCTATAAGGGCATCGCTCATAAAATCCATACTCCAACATTCATTAAGGGTCGACGGAGTTTCCAAAGGTTGCTTTATGCGTTTTATCAAACGCTTCTTATGTTTACGCCTAAGGCTGAGCTTCATATCACGATATACTCGCAATACACGCTTTCTGTTCCATTTTAGACCTTCACGACGGATCTTGTAGTAATACTCGTCAAAACCTCTGGTAGGATAGGCTTCTGCCAGCTCGGTCAGTTTATCGATAACCTCGCTATCGTCTCTTTTACTCTGGTAATACCACATTGACCTGCTTAAGCCTACCACACTACAGGCACGCACGATGGGAATTACATATTGTTCGATGAGATACTTTGCACGAACTCTCTTGTCGGAAGGCCTTAGAACTTTTTTGATAGTACGTCCTTCAGCATCTTATTATCCAAACTAACATCAGCGTACATCTGTTTTAACTTGTTGTTCTCATCTTCCAGTTCCTTAAGCCGTTTAAGTTGCTGTTGCTCCATACCACCGTACTTCTTGCGCCAGTAGTAAAATGTGCTTTTATCTATTCCCAGTTCTCTTGAAACATCGCCAACGGATCTTCCTTGTTGATTCTCCTTTAGAGCCTTGATAATCTGACTCTCGCTAAACTTGCTGTTTTTCATCGTGACAGTTTGAATTTAAAGTTAGTAAATTCGAATTATGAACTGTCCTATTTTTAGGGAAGCCTACATTCTGACCAAAGCTCGAAAAACAAACGAATTGGTGCCAATTATCTTCCTTCTATTATTTAATTATACCCTTTAACCTCACCCATATCCAAAGTCATGGGGCCTAGTTTGTGGGAGGTTGGTAAGAAAGCACCACTTTCCATAATCTTCCAATTATCCCATGTCGCTTTGAGACCGCCTAAGGGAATGATGCTAACCCACATCTGGTAACTTTCGGGTAATCCGTTAGGTCCTAAATGCCATAGGTACGAATCTCCGGGCGTACTACCGCCAGAAGAATACGTAATCATTAAAGCACTAGAACCGTCTTCTAACGTTACCAAACTGCGCTGCGTTCCGCTATCAAAAACCTTAAAAGGAGCAACTAGCCAAAAAGAGTCATTATTAAAAAAACCTTCTGCCTTTGCAATGAGCTCTTTTCGGTTATCGCCTATCACTTCAGCTTCATTTTTAAACACCTTACTTTTAGAAGTATTCTTTAAGTTGAGAAGTATACGGTAGGCATCCCATTCCACATCAACCTCGCCATTTTCCCTATCCCATTTATAAGAATGTGCGCCATTGGCAAAACTCCATTCCAAATAGTGAGTTTCCGTATACGCCTTATTATTGATGGCTTCAAGCATTTTTTCTGCAAGAGCATCTGCTTCGGCACCAGGAGTCCCAGTTGGCAAAGGCTCATCATAGAGCATATAAAGGATTCCAAAACCAATTAGAAGTATGGCGGCAAGGATTAAAACACTTTTACCAACAATTCTCAATATCTTCTTTACCATCTAACGAACAATCTTATATATTAAAATCCTACCGCAGTATCATCACCACGGTGATCGGCTCCACCTTCTAAAGTTCCGTCAGGTAATACACGAATGGCATCTACTTTACCAATAATAGGCGTGCGGTCTTCATTTATGTTATATCCTTTAGCTTTTAGGTTGTCCTTATGTTCTTTAGAAAATCCGTTTTCCTCAAAAATAACAACATCTGGTAACCACTGGTGGTGAAAACGTGGTGCGTCTACAGCCTCTTGCATACTCATATTAAACTCATATCCGTTTAAAATGGTTTGTGCCACAGCGGTAATAATGGTAGACCCTCCAGGGGTACCAACAACCATCCAAAGTTTGCCATCTTTTTCTACAATAGTAGGCGTCATGCTACTTAGCATCCGTTTTTATGGAGCAATACTATTAGCTTCAGCACCAACAAGGCCAAACATATTGGGAACACCAGCTTTTGAACTAAAATCATCCATTTCATTATTTAAGAAAAAGCCCAATTCATCACAGTACAGTTTAGAACCGTACGCTCCGTTTAAGGTAGTTGTAACAGAAATGGCATTGCCTTCTGCATCTACAATAGAGTAGTGGGTGGTTTCCATACTTTCGGACATTTGTATGCTTCCTTCATGAATATCTTCTGATTTGGTGGCTTTATCAAAAGAAAAATTAGCCATACGTTCCTTTATATAAACATCGCTCAAAAGTTCTTTCATGGGAATATCTACAAAATCTGGATCACCCAACCAATAGTTACGGTCTGCATATGCACGGCGCGCAGCTTCAACAAATAATTGGACAGTCTTTTCTGAATTGTGACCAAATTTTGCAATGTCATATGGCTCCATCATTTTTAAAATCTGATTGATGGTCATACCACCGCTGCTAGGCGGACTCATAGAGATAATATGAAGGTCTTTGTAATCAAAAACAACAGGTTCTCTCCATTGGGCTTGGTACTGCTCCAAATCTTCTTCGGTAACAAACCCTCCGTTTTCTTGAATGAAAGCTGCCAATACTTTTGCCGTTTCACCTTTGTAAAACCCATCACGACCTTGCTCGGCAATACGGCGTAACGTAGTAGCCAAAGCAGGGTATTTTACTAAATCACCCGCTTTACTGTCCACAGGGAAAGTAGTAACACTATCGTTCACTTCTAAAATAACCTCACGGACTTTTTCAAAACGAGCAGCTTGTTTTTCTGTAACTATAACACCATTCTCTGCCAAAGCAATAACTGGCGCAAGAATATCTTTTAAAGGTAGCGACCCAAACTTTTTATGTACTTCAATGATTCCCGCAACGGTACCCGGTACACCCACTGCAGTAGCACCTTTAGTACTCATATCTGGAATAACATTACCTAGAGAATCCAAATACATATCTTTTGTAGCGGATAAAGGCGCTTTTTCGCGATAATCCAATGCACCAATAGACCCATCTGCTTTACGATAGACCATAAATCCGCCTCCGCCAACATTACCGGCAAAAGGGTAGGCAACAACCAAGGCCATCTCTGTGGCTACCATGGCATCAAAAGCATTACCGCCTTGTTTTAAAATAGCAGCTCCAATAGCAGAAGCTTCTTCGCGTGCAGAAACGACCATTGCCTTTTCGGCAACCACGCCAGTGGCTTTTGCAGGTTCGGCAGGTAAGGTTTTACAATTAACAAAAAGGAGAAGTACTAGGGACTTAAGGAGAATTAAACGTGTTGTTTTCATACACAGTCGGTTTAAAGTTTTAAAATAGGTTCTTATGTGCCTTGATATTAAAGTGATATAAATTTTTGCTTTGAAAACACCATAAGCTCTTCAAAGAAAGCTGTAAACTCATCTTCAAATTTGTCATAGTGTTCTTCAAGATCTAAAATGGCAAAATTCATTTTAGATTTGTTATTTGTTCTTCGGTTCATGCCATTTAGAACCTTTCCTATACCTTCCATTTTAGAATAGTTATAAATCCAGTTATCGGATATCATATAGGGCATCATCCTTTGCACACCCACAGGTAGAATGGTATAATTATCTTCTAGCAGGTCATAAAAATTCTCCACATAGATATCCAAAGGCGTATCACTATAAGTACTCCAGTTTTTGGTAAGGTAGTGGTCGTAAAAAATATCTACGATTACACGGCTGTAGTGGCTATAGTTCTTATGTAAGCGCTTGCTACTAATCTTAGGAATATCATGGGTATCCGTAAACGTATCAATTTCGCGGTGCAACATAATTCCTTGTTGAACCCGTTCCGGTAAATGCGTGTATTTATTAGCTCTAATACTGTCTGCAATAAAGTTTCCCAAAGTAATTTCTGGGTCATCAAACGAGAGGTAAATATGTGCGAGAAAATTCATAAGTCCGAATTTACAAATTGAAAACATAGTATTTGGTCTAGACCCGTATATTTGCATAAACTATTAAGAATTTAGAAAAATATGACTTTAATAAAATCGATTTCAGGAATTCGTGGCACAATTGGCGGCCGTTCTGGTGATAACCTTACCCCTATAGATGCTGTGAAATTTGCAGCAGCGTACGGAATATGGCTTAAAGAGTATTCAAAAAAGGAAAAATTAAGAGTAGTTGTTGGTCGTGATGCCCGTCTTTCTGGTGAAATGATTCAGAACCTTGTAGTTTCTACTTTGGTAGGTTTAGGAATTGATATCGTAGATTTAGATTTGTCTACCACACCTACGGTAGAAATTGCCGTACCTATGGAGAAAGCGGATGGTGGTATTATTTTGACTGCTAGCCACAATCCAAAACAATGGAACGCCTTAAAACTTCTGAATGAAAAAGGAGAGTTTTTAGATGCAGCCCAAGGTGCTAAAATTCTTGATATAGCGGAAAAAGAAGATTTTGATTTCTGTGATGTTGATGATTTAGGAAGTATTACTAGAAACGATGCTTATATAGATATTCATATTGACGAAGTATTGGACCTTCCCTTAGTAGATGCCGATACTATTCGCAAAGCGAAATTCAAAGTTGTGGTTGATGGTGTAAACTCCACCGGAGGTATTGCCATTCCAAAACTATTGGAAGAGCTTGGTGTTGAAGTTGTAAAATTATACTGTGACCCAACAGGTCATTTTCCACATAACCCAGAGCCTTTAAAAGAGCACTTGGGAGATATTTGCGCTTTAGTACTAGAAGAAAAAGCAGATTTTGGAATTGTTGTTGATCCAGATGTAGACCGCTTGGCATTTATTGACAATACCGGTGAGATGTTTGGAGAGGAGTATACTTTGGTTGCCTGTGCAGATTATGTTTTGGGTAAAACTAAAGGGAATACAGTTTCTAACTTATCTTCTTCACGGGCATTAAGAGACATTACTCAAAAGCATGGTGGTACGTATGAAGCTTCTGCTGTAGGCGAAGTGAACGTAGTTACTAAAATGAAGGCTAACAAAGCAATTATTGGTGGTGAAGGAAATGGTGGTATCATCTATCCTGAAAGTCATTACGGACGTGATTCTCTTGTAGGAACAGCTTTATTCTTAATGTTGATGGCCGAAAACGGAGGAACTGTTGCAGATCTTCGCGCTAGCTATCCTTCGTATTTCATGAGCAAAAAGAAAATACAATTGACCATAAGGTCTTGATGTAGATGGAATTCTTACTGCTATGGCCGAAAAATATAAAGACGAGGAAATAACCACTATTGATGGAGTAAAAATAGACTTCGCTGAAAATTGGGTACACCTGAGAAAATCAAATACAGAACCAATCATCCGTATTTATACCGAAGCAAAAAGTCAGTCACAAGCAGATGAACTTGCCGATCGTATTATTGGAGAGATTAAAGCAGTAGCTGGTTTATAAAATAAGTACCGCCCTTCGACTGTGCTCAGGGAGGTGCTTGATAACAAAACGCTCGGAATGATTGAGATTCTTCTCATTTTCATTCCGAGCGTTTTTATGTGTAATAGAGAAATACTTTCTCTTAAATCTTATCAGATTTAAGTAATGCCTTCCTGAGCACAGTCAGATTTTTTGAAGATTCAAGTAATTGAAGTTGCGACTTCCTGAGCGCAATCAATGTTATGAGGTTATTTGGAAGATCATGTAACAACTTCCTGAGCGCAGTCGAAGGGAGAGGGTTACTGAAACTCCACAGGAACCTTATCCCTATGTTTCCAACGTCTATGCGTCCATAGGTAATATTCTGGCTGCTCACGAATCTGCTGTTCGGCAAGACGAAGAAACTCATCTGTTATTTCGTTCTTTTCTGTAGAAGAACCAGCAGTTGTAATCGGAATAAATTCGGCATTATAATAGCCACGCTTTACTTTTGATACTTTCAGGAAAACTACCGCAAGGTCCATTTTTCTTGCTAAGCTTTCAGCCCCATTAATAACAGGAACTTTCACCCCCATAAATTCGGCCCAATAATGAGCGCGGTGCCATTGCGGAGACTGGTCACTTACCATACCAAAAATTCCAGTTACATTATTCTTGTAATTTACTAAAACAGTTTTGGCGGTCTCCTCCTTTGTAATAAGAGTGGTATTCCAACGTGCACGGACATTTTTTATCCAACGGTCAAAATAGGTATTGCTTATCTTCTGGTAAACCGCATAGCCCTTAGAACTAATATAATTATTCATGCTAACGTTCCACTCCCAATTGGCATAGTGGGAACAAACTACAAGAATTGTTTTTTCCTTTTCAATTTCCTGTATCACCTCTATGTTCTTAACGGAGTAGCGTTTTTTTACCTCTTCTTTAGAAAGGTGCATAGTTTTTACCATTTCTAAGAATATATCGCACATGTGGTGGTAAAATTTCTCTTGGATGTCTTTTATTTCAGCTTCCGTTTTCTCAGGAAACACCAATTCTAGATTCTGTTGTACCACATCTTTTCGGTATCCCACAACGCGATAGACCCAAAAGAAAACAAAATCAGAAAATCCGTAAAAAAGCCTATAGGGAAGTATGGAAATTAACCACAACAACGGATACACCAAAATAAAAACAAGCAACTGCATGAAAACCTTTTAAGTAGGCAAATATAACTATATTTGAACCGAAATTAACTGCTACGTATGAACAACCTAGATATTGCCACCATCGTGGTAATCGCTGCCAATGTATTGGTCTCTCTAAAAGGATTTAATGATACCGCTTTCTTTGAGCGCTACAAATTTGGCATTGGTCAGATTCTAGCAGGACAGAAAGACCGTATGCTTACTTCTGGTTTTTTACATGTAGATATTTCGCATCTTTTCTTTAATATGTTCACGCTTTACTTTTTTGCGCCGGTGGTTGTAAATTGGTTTAGCTCAGGGAAGTTTATTGCTATCTATTTTATTAGTTTGCTAGCAGGTAGCCTTTTGGCCATATTTTTTCATAAGAATGAACCTAATTACAGTGCAGTAGGGGCAAGTGGTGCCGTAACTGGTGTGCTTTACGCTGCAATTCTTCTGCAACCTAATATGCAGTTGGGCATTATGTTCATACCACTACCAATTCCAGCATATGTTTTTGGTATAGGGTATTTGTTATACTCGATTTACGGAATGAAAAGCCGACTAGGAAATATTGGTCACACCGCCCATTTTGGTGGTGCTATTGGTGGTTATGTAAGTACACTCCTGTTTATGCCACAACTTTTGGTAAATGAACCGCTAATGGTAGGATTATTGGCCTTGCCTATTATTATTCTCTTGATAATGGCAAAAATGGGAAAAATTTAGGTTACCGTTCATCGGTAATCCTTAATAAATCGCCTAGTTAACACCTCCAAAATCTATTAAAAAGCAAAAAAAGTTGCCAATGTGTGTATTTCGTCGAAAAAAAATACACCTCGCATACCGTTGAGAGTAGTTTTACGTTCTGTTAGAGCCCAAATCTAATATTGAATAAATCTACTTATAATGAAAAGACTTTCCCTTGCCGCACTAGTGGCCGTTGCATTTGCAACATCATGTAGTGACGAGACTACTGTTTTCAGTGATACCGAAGATAATATTTCAATTGAGGCCCAAGAATCTGTTTTAGATAATAGTATTCTTTTTGATGATGCAGGTGTGTTATCAATTAACCTAACTGACGGAACTTCCGGTAAAACTTCAAAAACTGGTGAGGAGATGGCCGGTGATTATCCATTGACGTTAATAGCCCGTGTGGATCCACCATCTTTTAGTGGAGGCGAAAACCTTACCGCATCTCATGTAGATGTAGATGGAGACTACGCTTATGTATCTTACAACACGGTTGAAGATGGTTATGCAGGTGGTGTAGATATTATAAATGTTAGTGATCCCAATAATCCTCAAGTAACCTCTAGATTATACTATTCTAATGCGGATATCAACTCCATTGCCTATGATAATGGATATGTATATGCTGTTGGTGGTGTAGATGCCGAAACTTCTGTTAGGGCCACAGCAAATTCTTTTGTAGTTAAGATACCAGCTTCAAACGGTAGATTAGATGTAAGTGGAGAGTTAGTTTATGGTTTCCAAGAAGGTTTTACCGCCAACGATGTAAAAGTAACTGAAAGTGGAATTCTTGTAACTAGTGGTAAAGACGGTTTGTTAACGTCTTATAAGAGTACAGACCTTTCTATTCAAAATGATGTCTCTTTTTCCGATTTACGTTCTGTAGCTTATAATAATGGAACTATTGCGGTACTAGATGCAAGCCAAGGTGTTAGCATTATGGATAAAAACTTTGCAGTAAGTAAAGAAATTAACATCAGTTCAGATTTTGGTGATGCCAGCAAAAGAACAATTGATTTTTCTACTGAAAAAATATACGTTTCAGAAGGTTCTAAGGGTGCCGGTGTTTATAATATGACTAGTGGTGACTTAGTAGAATATATTCCTATTCTTTTAAACCCAGAGGGTACGGATAGTCAAGATATTGTTACTAATGCCGTAGCAATTAACGAAGACATTTTACTAATGGCCAACGGTGGCGCTGGTTTATGTCTGACCGAAGAAAAAGATGGACAGACCAATATTGTAGGGGTTGTTGACCTTGATGGCTCAATCAACTTTGTAGCCTCTAAAGGAGATTACATTTTTGCGGCTTCAGGTAAAGCAGGACTTCAGATTGTTAAATTAAACAGACCGGACCAAAGTTTAGAAACACGTTGTGAAGATTTGTTAGCTTATTCTGGAAGCTCTAATTTATCAGTTAATCAAGGAGAAACCAAAGGATTTAAAGGTTCTAAATATTTCAATTCAATCAATGTAAATGGTGCATTGTTACTATGTGGAACATGGTCTGTAAATAATAGTAGCTATATTAATAGCGATGGTTTATTTGAAATGAACGGTTCATTGTCTATAGGAAGAAATAACAAACGAAAAAATATTACAGTTAATAAAGACGCTACCCTTAAAATTGAAGGCAGCCTGACTGTTTATGGAGATATCATCCTTAACGATGGTGCTACACTAGAGTTTATAGGAGATGCTTCTGTAGCAAATGTCTTTGGAAGTGTAAAGAAATTAGGAACAGCCCATAGGTTATTGGCGAGTTTAGAGATGTGAGAAATAAGTTCTAAGACAACGATTTAAAGTATAAAAAAGCCCCGAACGGATTTCCGTTCGGGGCTTTTTGTATGTTATGTTTTCTAAACTAGTTAAGTAGTTCAGCAATTTTTTGTTCCAAAGCCGGCCCTCTAAGATTCTTGGCTATAATTACACCGTTCTCATCTAATAAGAAAGCTGCTGGTATAGCATCTACATTATAAAGCTTAGCAATAGGATCGTTAAAGTATGCAAGGTTAGAAACTTGGTTCCAAGTTAATCCATCATCAGCAATCGCTTTTTTCCAAGCATCTCCTGTTTTGTCCAAAGAAACACCAATGATATTCAAACCTTTATCATGGTACTTTTTGTAAACATTAACTACATTAGGATTCTCAGCACGACAAGGCTTACACCATGCGGCCCAAAAGTCAATTAAAGTAACTTTACCCAAAGCATCAGCAAGCGCCAATTCTTTTCCATCTGGAGTAGGAGCGCTAAAAGCAGGAGCTTTAGCACCTACAGCCGTACCTTTTTGGCTTTCTTCAACCTTCTTCTGTGCTTCTAGTTTCTCAGTAATAGAAACAGCAGCCTTAGTTTTCTTGATTTCAGGAGAAAGTCCATCAAACATAGTTTGTGCCTCTTCAGAAGTTACAGCACGAGCGCCAATGGCTCTGTCTATCAAAAGAACAGAAATAAGAGCATCCGGATGTTCTTTAATATAGTCAAGTTCAAAGTTTTTGTATTCTTCTTGAAGCTCCATCATTTCATCACGAAGAGAATTAGCAGTAGCTTGGTCAGCCTTTTGCATATCTTCTTGAATAGATTGTGCTTGTGCAGTTATTTTTTTAGACTTGTCCATATAATCCATGAACACTTCGTTTTGCATAGAACCTTTTACAGTAGCAAAACCCAAACTGTCTTTTTGAGCTTTAAGATTAATATCGCCATTTTCTAAGATAACAGCGATATAGCCCATTAGCTTGTCTACAAAAACGTAATGCATTTCTGGCATATCGGCTTTACCGGTAAAAGCAAACGTTCCGTTTTCTATTGTGGTAGTATCAATATCTACAGGCTGTCCGTTTTCGCCCATGACCTTTAGGAATACTTTAGTTCCGTTTTCTACTTCACCAGTGATATTTCCTTTAAAATTGTAGCCCTCAGGCTTTTGATTACAGGCTACTAGACCTATTAAAATACAGATTGATAATACTACTTTTTTCATTCTTTTTATTTAAGATGTGGCAAATGTAGGTATATATCGGTACAAAAAAAAGCCCTTAACATTATGTGTCAAGAGCTTAGGAGTATGTTTTTACTTAATTTATTTAAAACTGATAGCGAATACCCAAGGCAATGTCAAAATTCAACTTGTTATCAAAATTTTTAAAACCTATAAGTCCTAGTTCCGGTCTAAAATCCAATGACACTACTATAGGTAGATCAGGATTGTATTCTATTCCTACATCACCGGCAACAAAAACAAAAAGCCCACCATCTGGGTCTTCAGCTATGGTTGGGTTATTTTTATTAGGAATTGGGGAAAAGTCTACACTTCCAAAACCTGCTCCACCACCATAAAACCAGTTGAATCCTTTATCAATCTCATAAACCCATTGGTAAATTCCAGTTAGTTTAACCGCATCAAACTCACGACTATCTCGGTAACCTAGGTCAAATTCTGCACGTGTATAACGACCAATAGACCTTTGGTAAGAAATCTCAGCACCGAAACCATCACTATCACCAAGTCGTAAACCCAATGCATTGTCTGCTATTTCTTGGGCTTGAAGATAAAGCGCTGTAAAGCAAAAGCAAATAAAAAATAAAAATTTCCATTTTTTCATATTCTTGTGATTTTTGGTTCTAAAAAGACGTTTTACATTCGCCTTTCAACCTTAAAAACTTAATTTAGCAATCTAAATTGTTTACCGTTGAATAAAAATTTACTTCAAGAACTAGCAAGTTCACTGCAAGGTCGCGTTTTATCGGATAGTTTAACAAAAACCCTATACGCCACGGATGCTTCTGTATATAGAAAAATTCCTACGGCCGTTACTTTCCCTGAAACAATCCAAGACCTTAAAACTTTAGTCCATTTCGCAAACAAGCACAAGATTGGTCTTATTCCTCGTACTGCAGGTACTTCTTTAGCAGGACAGGTTGTTGGCGAAGGTATAGTAGTAGATACATCAAAGCACTTTACAAAGATAGTTAGCGTAGATGAGAAAAACAGGCAAGTAACCGTACAGCCAGTAGGTGTAATTCGTGATGAATTGAACCAGTACCTTGAGCCTTATGGTTTGTTTTTTGGACCAAATACTTCTACTGCTAACCGTTGTATGGTTGGTGGTATGGTAGGTAATAACTCTTCGGGAACAACATCTATTAAATATGGTATTACCCGCGAAAAAATTGTTTCGCTAAAAACTATATTATCCGATGGTAATGAAGTAGAATTTAAGGCGCTTACCATTTCTGAGTTTGAAGAAAAAAAGAGTTTAAATACTTTAGAGGGAACTATATATAGAGAAAATTTATAAAGAATTATCGCCTAAAGAAGTGCAAGAGCGCATTTTTGAGGAGTTTCCAAAACCTGAAATCCATAGAAGAAATACGGGTTATGCCGTAGATGAATTACTGAATACAAATGTATTTGGTGATACAGAGGATAAAATAAATGTCTGTAAATTATTAAGTGGAAGCGAAGGTACTTTAGCTTTCACTACGGAGATAACATTTAGATTAGATGAAATACCGCCTAAGTTTTCTGCCATGGTGGTCACACATTATAAGACTTTAGAAGATTGCCTGTCTGACGTGGCTCCCGTAATGGAGCACGATTTACATCTTTGTGAGATGATGGATAGGGTAATTCTTGACTGTACAAAGAATAACCGTGAGCAATTAAAGAATCGGTTTTTTGTTGATGGGGATCCTGCGGCTCTTTTAATGCTAGAGGTCAAAGCGCATACGGAGGAAGACCTTCAGAAACAAATTGATGCATTATTAATTACAGCAAAAGCTTCAGGGCTTAGTTACTCAGAAGCCATATTGAGAGGCGCTGATGTAAATAAAGCGGTAGCGCTTCGTAAGGCTGGTCTGGGCTTATTAGGAAATATGGTTGGTGACCGCAAAGCAGTTGCCTGTATTGAAGATACAGCAGTTGCCGTGGCCGATTTAAAAGATTTTATAGGTGAGTTTACCCAAATTATGGATGGCTATAAACAGTCCGCTGTTTATTACGCCCATGCAGGAGCGGGAGAATTGCACCTTCGTCCTATATTAAACTTAAAAAAGGGCGATGATGTAGTTATGTTTAGAGACATCACTACAGATGTAGCTAAACTGACTAAAAAATATAAAGGTTCATTTAGTGGTGAACATGGTGATGGTATTGTTCGTGCTGAGTTTATCCCTTTGATGATAGGCGAGGAGAACTATCAGTTATTAAGACGGATAAAATCCTATTTTGATCCTGAAGGTATTTTTAACCCTACAGTAAAATCGTGGATGCTTATCCAATGGATGAGTCACTTCGTTATGAAGTAGACCGAAAAGAGCCAGAAATAAAAACTCTATTAGATTTCTCGGATAGTGAAGGCATATTAAAAGCTACAGAGAAATGCAATGGTGGCGGTGATTGCCGAAAAACGGAACATGCGGTTGGAGCTATGTGCCCTAGTTTTCATGCTACCCGAGATGAAAAACATACCACAAGAGGAAGAGCAAATGCACTTCGTGAATATTTAACAACAGGAGAAAAGAAAAATAACTTTGACCAAAAAGAGCTTAAAGAGGTTTTTGACCTTTGTTTGAGTTGTAAAGCTTGCGCAACAGAATGCCCTAGTAATGTTGACGTAGCAACGCTGAAAGCGGAGTTTTTATATCAATATCAAGAAGCAAACGGTTACCCATTACGCGGTAAATTATTTGCTTACAATACTACATTGAACAAGTTGGGCAGTAAAATCCAGGATTGACCAATGCCGTGTATGATTCAAAATTCCTTGGAGGTTTATTAAAGAAATCTGCAGGTGTAGCGCCAGAAAGGACTTTGCCCAAAGTTTATAGTTTTAATTTTGATGATTACTTGCAATCATTTAAAAATGAGCAAACTATAACAAGACAAAAAGTAGTTTTGTATATAGATGAATTTAGTCAGTATCTAGATATCGAATTAGGGAAGGATGCTATTGAAGTGCTTACCAAGTTAGGTTATGATGTGCAGCTTTTTTATGCTGAAAGTGGTAGAACCTATTTGTCAAAAGGCTTTTTGAAACAGGCTAAGAAATTGGCTTTAGCGAATATTCCTAAACTTAAAGAGTTTGCGGCAAACGGACTTCCGGTTATTGGTTTGGAGCCGTCCGCAGTTTTGACTTTTAGAGATGAGTATAAACGCTTTTCGCAGGATTCGGAAACGACAAATGCTATTGCGGTAAACACTTTTCTATTGGAAGAATTTCTAGCTTCAGAAATAGAGAAAAAAGAAATTACAGCAGATTTGTTTACCAAAGAAGCTAAAACTGTAAAAATTCATGCACACTGTCACCAAAAGTCATTGAGTAACCAAAAGGTGACTTTTGATGTTCTTAATCTACCTGAAAATTATAAGGTTTCTATCATTAGCTCCGGTTGTTGTGGTATGGCCGGTTCTTTTGGATATGAAAAAGAACACTATGAGGTTAGTATGAAGGTTGGTGAGCTAAAACTTTTTCCATCAGTTAGGAAATCGCCGGAGGACACCATTATTTCGGCCAATGGAACGAGTTGTAGACATCAAATTTATGATGGTACAAAACGAAAAGCCCTGCATCCGGTAACTATTTTAAAGAATGCACTATTGGCTTAATAGCTAGAATCAGCCTTCAAGAGGGGTTTCTCCTTCTTTTTCCGGTTTTGATTTTGCCACGGCTATAGAATTAATGAGGTCTTGCATGTTCATATTCTTCAATTCTTCATCCATATAAAATGGGGAAAGTTTATCATGATTGTAACGATAAACTTTCCATCGTTTTAGAGAATATTCCAAGGCGGTTAGGTTTTCGACCCAATCTCCAGAATTTAGATAGGTGCAAGAGCCATTATCTGTATCATGTCTACTCTTCTTTGGTTGATGGATATGACCACAAACCACATAGTCGTAATCGTTCTCTATGGCGATATCTACTGCAGATTTTTCAAATCTAGCAATGTAGTCCAAACTTCTGGTGCTGTTCTTTTTTATCTTTTTAGAAAGAGAGTATTTGTCTTTTCCTCTTTTCTTTAATGACCAATTTATAGCTCGGTTAGCAACGAACAGTAGGGCGTAGCCATAACTCCCCAATTTTGTTAGCCATTTGGCATTGCGCATAGAAAGATCAAAAATGTCACCATGAAAAAACCAAGCCTTTTTACCGTTAAGTTCTAATGTAAGCTTGTCTACAATATGTAAGTTGCCCAAGGATACACCTGCAAACCTGCGCATCATATCATCATGATTTCCAGTAATGTAATACACTTCTGCGCCTTTCATGGATAGCGTAATAATTTTACGAAGCACTTTTGTATGCTCTGGCGGAAAATAACTTTTATTAAATCGTCTGATATCAAGAATATCCCCATTTAAAATAAGGGTCTTAGGTTGAATGCTACTTAAATAGGTCAACAATTCGTCTGCATGGCATTCGTAACTACCCAAATGAACATCTGAAATTACAGCAATGTCTAGTTTTCGTTTTTTCATAATCGACAAGTATGTTCAATTTATAAATGGTATTCTGGCTCTCTCAAAAACGAATAGAATAACGGTTAGATTTACCGCTATTCTTGCTAACTCTGGGGATATACAAATAAATTGCATACATGTAAAATGAATGTGAATTTGAGGATATCAATAGATGTTGAAATCATTAAATAATTATTAAGGAATACCTGCAACATCTTAATGGATAATACACAAAGGCTTATTTTGCGGTCAATGATTTAAGATTTATCTTTACCGCTAGCTTTAACCAAAATGACCATAAGCTCAACAAACAGTGTTCTGTTTTAAGTTTGGATAGAATTAGGTTAAGCATTAATTAACTTTTAATATTTTAGAATGGCTGGAAATTCTTTTGGAACCCTGTTTAAACTATCAACGTTTGGAGAATCTCATGGTGTAGCAATAGGAGGTGTCTTAGATGGTTGTCCATCAGGAATTGAAGTCGATTTTGAAGCGATTCAAAATGAGTTAAACCGAAGAAAATAAGGTCAATCTGCCATTGTTACCCAAAGAAAAGAACCGGATACAGTGGAGTTTTATTCAGGAATATTTGAAGGAAAGACTACAGGTACACCTATTGGTTTCGCTATTCATAATACCAATCAAAAATCTCACGATTACACGCATATAAAGGACTCTTACCGTCCTTCGCACGCAGATTATGTCTATGACCAGAAATATGGCTTTAGAGATTATCGTGGTGGTGGCCGTAGTTCTGCACGAGAAACCGCAAGTAGAGTAGTGGCTGGTGCTTTGGCTAAACAGTTTTTGGCCGAAATGAAAATCAATGCTTATGTTTCTCAAGTAGGGAACATGAAAATGGAAACACCTTATCAAGATTTAGACTTTTCTCAGATTGAAGCTAACCCTGTACGCTGTCCCGATCCAAAGATGGCGGCAGAAATGGAAGAATACATCAAAGAGATTCGTAAAGAAGGAGATACCGTTGGAGGCGTTATTAGCTGTGTGATCCAAAATGTACCTATTGGACTAGGAGAACCTGCTTTTGATAAGCTTCATGCGGAACTAGGGAAAGCTATGCTTTCTATAAATGCGGTTAAAGGCTTTGAATATGGCAGCGGATTTGCCGGTGTTGCAATGAAAGGCAGTGAGCATAATGACCAATTTAACCAAGATGGTACCACAAAGACCAATAACAGTGGCGGAATTCAAGGTGGTATCAGCAACGGAATGGATATCTACTTTAACGTAGCTTTCAAGCCTGTGGCTACTATTATTCAGCCATACCAAACAATAGACAAAGAAGGTAATTTTGTCCAAACAAAAGGTAAAGGACGCCATGACCCATGTGTAGTTCCTCGCGCCGTACCTATAGTTGAGGCTATGGCGGCATTAGTAATGGCGGATTTTAGCTTGCTAAATCGTACTATTAAGGCAAATTCGTAATCAATTTATTGGCAATTCATTAAAACCAGAGGTGATTTGTAGGTTGTTTTTCTGCTTTCAGATCAAAAGCAGTATATTACTTGCTTAAACCTTTGATGAATGAAAAAATTGGAATTACACTGGAGAATATTGATCGGAATGATCTTAGGTATTCTCTTTGGTTTTGGAATGACTTATGTTGATTGGGGCAGGGATTTTGTCCATGGATTGGATCAACCCTTTAGGATCCATTTTTGTTAAGCTTCTAAAACTAATTGCAATTCCACTTATTTTAGCTTCGCTGATAAAGGGAATATCAGATTTAAAGGATATTTCTAAGTTCCGAAACATTGGTTTACGTACAATAGCTATTTACATAGGAACTACAGTAATTGCGATTTCAATTGGACTTATTTTAGTCAACATTCTTAAGCCTGGCGATGGCATCTCCGAAGATACCATAACCAAGTTAACAGAGACCTATTCTAATGATAGTAGTGTAACTTCTAAACTAGAAGAGGCGCACAGGCAGCAAGATAGCGGCCCGCTTCAGTTTTTAGAAGACATGGTTCCTGATAATGCTGTCCAAGCCTTAGGGGACAATAGCTTAATGCTTCAGGTTATATTTTTCACCATTTTTATGGGAATCTCTATGCTTCTTATAGGTGAAGAAAAAGCTAAGCCCCTTAAAGATTTTTTCGATTCTCTTAATGACATCGTCTTAAAAATGGTGGATTTGATTATGCTCACTGCCCCTATAGCGGTTTTTGCGTTATTGGCTAACGTTGTGGCTACTTCCGGTGATCCAGATTTACTCATAGCGCTTTTGAAATACGCAGGGGTTGTGGTTCTGGGATTATTATTAATGATTGTTTTCTATAGTGTTGTGGTAGCTACGTTCACACATTATAGCCCATGGAAGTTCTTGAAAGAGATGAGTCCTGCACAGCTCTTGGCATTTTCTACAAGTTCTAGTGCTGCTACTTTGCCGGTAACTATGGAAAGGGTAGAGGAGCATATTGGTGTAGACAAAGAGGTTTCTAGTTTCGTTCTTCCTGTAGGAGCTACTATAAATATGGATGGCACAAGCCTTTACCAAGGTGTTGCGGCAGTTTTTATAGCGCAGGCTTTAGGGTTTGATCTTTCTTTTTCCGGACAACTTACCATTGTTTTAACTGCATTGTTGGCCTCTATTGGTTCTGCGGCAGTTCCTGGCGCTGGTATGGTTATGTTGGTGATTGTGCTAGAGGCCATTGGTTTCCCGCAAGACAAATTAGCCATAGGGCTGGCCCTTATCTTTGCCGTGGATAGACCTTTGGATATGCTACGTACTGTTGTAAATGTTACCGGTGATGCTTGCGTTGCTATGATGGTGGCCAAATCCGTTGGAAAATTAGGCAAACCTCATGTTCAGAATTGGGATGACCATTATGATGAAGTGAAATAACTAGTAAACCATATATTTTTAAAAAGCGAAGTAGTTTTAGGAAGTTGTTTTATCAAACAGTAACCTAACAAACTATTTCGCTTTTTGTTTTTTACCATCAGCTTCCTTCTCTGCATCTTCAAAGCTTATATCATTATCTACGACGCCTTTGTATGCTTTTACCCAAGCATTTTTAAAGATATTAGTTACTGTTGGCCATGTTTTTGTTCCTAAATTATTTAAGTTACCTTCAAGAGGGACTTTGGTGGCTAATGTATTGTTCTTCTGGTTTTTGAGAACGAATTTAAAGAACCCCACAAATCCTTCCCATAAGGTTTCTAGAAACCCATCTTCTTTTCCAACGAGCTTTCCATTTTTTATAATAGGTTTTATAGATCCTTTAAGAAACCCATCTGCAATGGCTATTTCACCAAAAACCTCAAACGTGCCGCTTTCAAAATCTATTTCTGCATAATACTTCGTAAAATCATTCAATGCCTTTGCATCTGCATCTGTGACCGAAAAAGCGATATCCATGTCAGGAACTTCTTTTACGAGGTTCATTTTGCCATCCAGAACTAAATCACCTTGACCAATGGAAGTTGCTGTTGCGTGAATGTCTGATGGTAAGGTGCGCTTTTTTTGTACTACGTTTCTAAGATTGGTAGCATTTAAATTCAGGTTCTTAAGATTTAGGTCTATTGTTGGGTCGGCCTCTATTTGAACAAAAGCTACTGTGCCATCGGTTATTTGAAGATTGTTAATTGAAATAGGAACTAAATCCGTTAATGCTTTAGTCCAATCATCAGCTTCAGGAGCCGTTCCGCCTTCTTGTTGATCTTCCAATACATAAATAACCTTAGGTCGATTCATTTCTATTTCACTCACAATTCTACCTTTTACTAAGGCATTCCATTCAATTGAAATATCAGTTTTTTCAAAATCCAAGAAAGGAACTTCCGAGCCTGCTTCAACTTTGTTAAGCGTCATGTTTTCAATTACATACGCACCTCTATATAAATCAATATCAATACCATCTACATGACCATAAAATCCTGGAATATCTGCCAGCACACCATTCACATAGTTTTTGACCAATACTGGCATGAATAATCGTAATACAATTAGAAACACTATAATGCCTAGTGGAATTAAAAACCGCTTTTTTTTATAACCTCTTTTTCTCTTATTTTTTGACATAGATTATGAATCAGCTACAAAAATCCATGATTTGGCTCATTTAGGTTTGTTCATATACATAAAAGGCTATCTCATAAGAACATAGCCTCAATGTTTAGGTTTAAATGATAAGTAGCGGGAATACTGATTTTTAAAGAGGAATAAGTATTCAAGAAAGGGAGAGGGCAAAACATCTCTTCTTTAAAATAAAGACAGCCTTAACTTAAAAATTTGGCTTTAAGTTGTGGAGTAGGAATCATACATTGTTCTTTCTTGCCGTACCACTTGTAGCGATTACGCGCAATAAAATCGTATACGATATCACGAATACTTACGGGAATCCATTGCAGGACAGATGAAATAGTTTTATACCCTTTCAGCTGTTTGCCTATTTCTAATGCTGCATCAGATTTAATATAAAAAGCAACGCCGTGTTCAATAAGAATTATGGAATCTATACTTGAAGAGTCGATATTTCGCTGCGAAATCAACTTCTTTCCTAAATCGCTTTGAAGTGGCGCATATCGGAAAACATCTTGTTCATCATGTTTTATGATAAACTGAATAGCACCGTTGCATAGGTTACAAACGCCATCAAAAAGAATAATTTGTTTTGAATTTTCCACAAAGTAAAGTTAATGATGTATGTATTGAAGACCTAAATTTTGTTAGATATTTAAGAAAGAACATTGACGCTACTTCTTAACCCGCTCTACAAGCTCCAGCTGATCAACACTAACATTGGTAGTGAAAATGCCGTAGTTAACTATGGCTTTGTTCTTTTCAAGGTTATCAATAGACCCAACGGCTTTCCCATCTTTCATTCGGACGCGATCTCCTAATTGAAAAACAGGTCTTGGCTTGTTCTTCTCTTTGATGACCGCTTTTTTCTTTTCGACTATCTTTTTCTCCCGAATTACCTTGACTTCTTTTTGAACTTCTTGTTTGACTTGCGCCTTTTTAGTGCGTTCCACCTTGGCTTCTTTGGCGGTTTTCTTCTTACGCTTGCTGTTTTCTGTTTCTACAATGCGTAACAGCTCGGAAACAAGTGGTCGTTTCTTATTATCAATAAAATAACGGTCTGCAGCCTTATCAATCTTATTTCCTAACTGTACCATGCGCTGGTCATGGTCGTACAATTCTTGGTAGTTCTCTAATTTGCTCTTTACTTTGGCGTTCAATTTTTCCAATCGCATGGCTTCTTCACGTGCTTTAGATTCTTCTTCTTGAAGTCTAGTGCCTGTTTGCGCCATTTTACTGCGTTCTTTCTGAAGTTTGGCTATCGTAGCGTCAAAACGGACTTTGCCTCGCTCTACCTTCTTCTTTGCTTTGTTTATTAAGCTGTAGGGGATGCCGTTTTTCTGGGCAACCTCAAAAGTAAACGAACTACCGGCTTCTCCCAATACTAATTGAAATGTAGGTTCTAAGGTCTTGCTGTTGAAAACCATGTTCGCATTAGTTGTATGTGGCAGTTCATCTGCCAAAGCTTTTAAGTTGGCATAATGGGTTGTAATTACACCGTAAGCTCCACGTTCATAAAAAATTTCTAAGAAAGCTTCTGCCAAGGCACCACCCAGTTCCGGGTCACTACCGGTACCAAATTCATCAATAAGAAAGAGTGTTTCATTATCGCAAATCCGTAAGAAGTTCTTCATATTCTTTAAACGGTAGCTATAGGTACTTAGGTGATTTTCTATGGATTGATTATCACCAATATCTGTCAATATTGTATTGAAAAAACAAACGGAACTCCTTTCATGAACGGGAATTAGGAGTCCTGATTGAAGCATTACTTGAAGTAATCCAATTGTCTTTAAGGTGATACTTTTACCTCCGGCATTAGGTCCGCTAATAACAATAATCCTATTTTCGGAATGCAATTCTATGGTCTGCGGATAAGTTTCTGTACGCTGTAATTTGTTACTTAGATATAATAATGGGTGAAAGGCATCTCGTAAATAGAGTCGCTTTTCATCATTAATTTTTGGTAGTAATGAGTTCGTATCCTGGCATATGATGCCTTAGCGGCAGTAATGTCCATATGTGCAAGGAAGTGGTATTCAGCTAACAACCAAGCAAAAGGCCGTATTTGATCCGTGAGCTCGTTTAGAATACGCTGAATCTCTTCCTTTTCATCGTATTCAAGATTATTGAGTTCCCGACTATATTTTAAAGTAGCTTCTGGCTCTATGTAAACAATACTTCCTGTTTTGGAAGTACCCATTACCGTACCCTTTATTTTTCTACGATACATGGCCTTTACTGCCAAAACCCTACGGTTTTCAACAACTGATTCCCGTATGTCATCTAAATAATCAGAACCGTGATAGGTGTTTA
Source organism: Zobellia laminariae (assembly GCF_030553095.1). GTDB lineage: Bacteria > Bacteroidota > Bacteroidia > Flavobacteriales > Flavobacteriaceae > Zobellia > Zobellia laminariae. The sequence continues at coordinate 4,107,250 of NZ_CP130738.1, forward strand.
GTGCTGAGGCAAAACTCTGGCCTATCTTACCTTTCACTTGGTTCATTTGCCTACGTACATCAAAAAGTTTATTTGATGCGCGGTCTTTAACTTCCCCAAAGCGGTCAATAACAACATCAATTTCTTTAGGAATATCAGTATTTAGCTCAACGTTATTAGAAACCTCAAAGAGCAGTGGGTAGTATTCTTTAAACTTCTTAAGGAACTTTTTATGTGCCGTAACCGTGGTACAGATAGTTCCGATTTTTTTAAAACTCGAAACCTCAAGGGTTGTATTTTCTATTCTAAGTAACTGAAGTTCTTTGTTTATAGCGTCAAAACCATGGGGAGGTATTCGGTTTTCACTTATGAAAGAGGATAGGTACTCTGCTGTTTGTCCCAAAACCTCAACTACAGTCTCCTTGTCGTCTATTGGAGCGATTTCCAATGCGCGTTCTTTTCCTAATTCAGTGGAGCAGCGGGCCGAAACCTGCTCTAAAACTGTAGGAAATTCAAGGTCTTGTACTGTCTTGGAGTGAATATTAGCCATTCTTATTTAATTGCGACGGCAAAGGTAGGCATTGGTAGCGAGATTTGAAATCTGTTGAATAGACCAAAAAAACTAGCCTTTTACTCAATACGTTTTGCTTGTGTGGTAAACGAAAGACCTTGCTGAGACATGGTAGAGTTCATTATACCTTCAAATAATGGCTCTGGACAACCTTTTGGCACCTTCCATTCAATGATGAAATTAGAGCCTGTTCCGCCTTCAACATCAACCTCATCTATAATAATTTCAGTGGTTTCCATTGGAGCTAAATAAATAGGGTGGTCAAAATACGTTCTTACCGCTTTGCCATGTGTGTCAAAATATTCTGCTTTTGTCAAGTATACCGTATCCTTATCACTTGTGTTTCTCAAACTGGCCATTGCAGTTAAGTTATGCGTTTTGTGCTCCGTCATGCTATAGATTTGAGAATATATGGACAAATAGGATTTGCCATATTCTAAAGAGTCTTTATCGCTGATATTTATTTTTCGTTTTGACCAGTTTATAGGATTTATAGAGCTGACTTCTTTTTTCTCAGGAATACAACCAAAGAGTAATGACACCATCAATAGGGATAAAACACACTTTTTCATTTTTCAAGATATTTAAAGCAGACTTTTCTTAACCAATGCACTGTAAATTTTAGGTAATTTTGAAATCGATAAAAAGATAACTTCTTTATGGAAGGTTCTTTTCGGATGTAACATCAATTATGTACAATTGCGCTTGCTATACAAAAATGATCATAAAATATGACAGTACAAATACATGAAAGCTGGTTAAAGCCACTTTCTCAAGAATTTGAACAGCCTTATTTTGGGGAATTGGTTCAATTCGTCAAAAACGAATACGCTCAGCATACTTGTTACCCTAAAAAAAAAGACATATTTGCGGCCTTTGACCATAGTCCTTTTGACAAAACAAAAGTGGTTATTATTGGGCAAGACCCATATCATGGACCCAATCAGGCCAACGGACTCTGCTTTTCTGTAAAAGACGGAATTCCGCATCCGCCTTCATTGCGGAATATTTTTAAAGAGATTGAAACGGACCTAGGAAAACCTTATCCAGAAAGCGGAAACCTAGAACGTTGGGCCGATCAAGGTGTTCTTCTTTTAAATGCCACGCTAACCGTACGAGCCCATGAAGCAGGAAGTCATCAGAAAAAAGGCTGGGAAACTTTTACCGATGCAGTAATCAAGAAATTATCCGATGAAAAGGAAGACCTCGTTTTTCTACTTTGGGGCGGATTTGCAAAAAAGAAAGCTAAACTCATTGACAAGAAAAAGCATCATATCTTAAATTCCGGACATCCATCTCCTTTAAGTGCTAATCGGGGTTATTGGTTTGGAAACCATCATTTTAGTCAAGCTAATGAAATCCTGAAAATAAAGGGCTTAGAGCAAATTAATTGGTAAATCAATTTCCTGCGACCGCATCGTCAAAGTAAGATTTTTGATAGGGCAGTGGCTGTATCTCAGGTTTAATCCTCAAATATTCTTGCCATTGGTACGAATAAAGTACGTCTACCATTTCAGAGCTCTCGTGACTGGATATTTCTTTTAAACGATAGTTTTTTTGATTGTCGGTTGTATAAGGGTTGTCTAGAATAGATTTCTTTTTCACTAAGTATTTGGCTACCGTGTTTTGGAATTCCAGTGCTTGATCAGTGCCCAAAACTAACCTTGGCTGATATGCTCTTGTTATGCCTTCCGCCTGATTACGAATATTTCGGTCTATTTTAAGGGCATATAATGTTTGAGCTTGAGTATAGATAACTCCGCAGAAAAAAAAATGCTAAAACTAGAAATTGACGTGTATGAATAAGTTTGAGTCTCATTTTTAAAAGGAATTGATTAAACCTCCGTTTTTGCGAATTCCCTATAAAATTAAAAACCCTTTTACTGAAAATCAAGAGTTAAATGCTAAAAACTTTTTAAAATTTGTTCTGGATTTCACTTCTAATTATTTTACATTAATTTATAATCATAATTGTTATGTTGTCAAAGGTTTTCTGTTGATTGGCATGTATATATTTTACGATTATGATAAAATATTAGGGTACTTAACAATAAATCTCTCACTGCTTAGGCTATTTAGTTAAAATTTCTTTAATTTTAACCAAGCTATTTTACCTAAACACTTATATACCATTAACTAACAAAAAAAATACCATGAAAAATTTAGAGAGATTAAATTCAATACTACTGATCGATGATGATGAAATAAACAACATCTTGCATTCAGTTTTTATTAACAAACTAGATTTGGATTTGGAAGTTAATACAGTGCTAAATGGTCAAGAGGGTCTTGATTTCATCCTAGGTAATGGTAAGGGAAAATTACAATTGCCATGTATGGTAATGCTAGATTTAAAAATGCCGATTATGGACGGATGGGAGTTTATGACAGCATACGAAGAATCCGTTCCGAAAGAATTGAAAGATCAAATTACCATAGTTTTAGTGACTACAAGCGATAATCAAGAGGATAAAGATAGAGCGGAAGGCAATGAGTTTATTGACGATTTCTCTCAAAAACCTTTATCTGACGATACTTTTAAGCATTTGATTCAAAGTCATTTTAATCTAGCTGCTATTTAAATCAATTTAAAATCTTCAATAGGGGAATAGATTTATCAATTAAATTTAATTCCCTTAAAGTATCCTGAACTTTTGTTAATGTAGCTTCTGGAAGTTGCTTCTGGCTCCATTTTGTTATTTTAAGCCATTCTTGAATATCCGCTAGTTGTTGGCCGTATCTATTGGCTAGGCTTCGGTCTATGCTAGGTATCTGTTTAAATTCGGAAGTGTAATCGTTGATGACCTCTAAAATATGGTTCAAGGTGCTTTTCTCTTCATCAAGAAATTTTTGTGTAGCAGCAACTACAAAACAGGGCCACGGCGTAGGACAGTCTCCTAAACGTCTAAAAACGCCTTTATCTACTAGGGGTTTTGTTGTAAAGTGTTCCCACATGAAGTAATCTGCTGTACCTTCGGTTAAAGCGGTAACTGCACCATCTAGGTTATTTATGATTTCAAACTGAAGAGAGTTAGTCGCCCATCCTTCATTTTGAGCATTTACAAAGGCCATCAAGTGGCTTCCGCTACCTAATCGGCTAATTGCCGCTTTAGTATCTTTCAATTCGGCAATGGACTTGTATTTGCTCTTAGCGCCTACATGAATTCCCCATTGTAGTGGGGTTGAAATATATTCCTGAACAATTTTAGCAGGGTTTCCTTCGGTAATGCTTTTGACTAGGCCCTCGGTTAAGATGATGGCCAAATCTGTTTCCTCGTCTTGAAGCATTTGACACATTCTACCTGTACCTTCCGGAACTTCGGTCCATTGCAAGTCAATGCCTCTTTCTTCAAAAGCACCTTCTTCAATGGCCATATGCCAAGGGAGGTTGAAATGTTCGGGAACGCCAATTATTCTAACTTTCTTCATAATTATTCTTTTCTATCGGAAACTCCGGTAAATTTAAGAAACTTGCTCCTCTTAACCTCGTGGCTATGGGGCTTTCTGTTGCTAAGTTTGTTTTAGGAGCTTAAAGTTTCGCCTTTCATCTTCAAATACTCATAAATGGCATATTGAGAACGAATGGGTTTTTCTTGTTCAAAGGAAACCAATGTGTTTGTATCATCTGCATCCTGCACACGGGATTTTACGGAATCGTTTAATTGCAGCTTAAGAATATCGTTTAACTCATTAAAAATATCAGAATCTAGAATAGGTGTCAATACTTCAATGCGTCGGTCTAGGTTTCGTGTCATCCAATCTGCGGAACCTATGTACATTTTCTCATCACCATTATTATGAAACAAATAGATACGGCCATGCTCCAAATAGCGGTCAACGATACTTGTAATCAGTATAGGTTCGCAACCTGAAGGAAGCTCATTAGCCGATTTAGGTATGAGGCAGGAGAAACCACGAACAATAAGACGTACCTGAACACCTGCTTCATTTGCACGGTACAGAGCATCAATCATATTCTTGTCTTCTAGGCTGTTCATTTTTGCCGTAATCTTCGCGGGAAGCCCTTTTTTGCTGTTTTTTATTTCATTTTCAATAGATTGCAAGAATACATTTCTTGTGTTGAAAGGTGAAACCAAAAGCCGCTTTAACTTAGGGATTATCAAATGACGTTCTAATGTAGAAAACACTTGGTTCAAATCTCCAGTTACTTGAGGGTGAGCAGTAAATAGTCCATGGTCGCAATAAATACTTGAAGTCTTAGCATTGAAGTTTCCTGTACCAATGTAAGCGTAGCGTTTTAAAGAATCGGATTCGGTTCGTTCTATTAAAGCGATCTTAGAATGGACTTTGATATTAGGAATGCTGAAAAATACTTTGGCTCCTTTATCTTCGAATATCTTACCCCATTCAATATTATTCTTTTCATCAAAACGAGCTTTGGCCTCTACGAAAATCGTCACCTTTTTGCCATTCTCTAGTGCTAAAAGTAAAGCATCCGTAAGTACCGATGCTTTTGCAATACGATATAATGAAATTTTAATATGTTCCACCTTACCATCTTTTGCTGCCGCTACAATAAAATTTTCTACGGCATCAAAACTCTGGTAGGGAAAATGTACGAGCTGGTCCTTTTCTGCTATGGAAGCAAAAAAGTCTTTTGTTTTGGATAAAATAGGGTGTGGCAAAGGAACTTGAACCTTATATGTTAAGTCCGGATTGTCTGTAGGGTTGTTAAAACCGAAAAAGTCTGAAAGATTATGGTAGCGTCCACCTATGGGAAAAGGTCAATGTTTCCTATGTCCAATGTTTTTCTAATGACCTTTTTATATGTTTCGGGCATAATGGCATCATAGAGCAGCCGTGTTGGTTGACCTGATTTTCGTTGATGCAGCGCATCATAAATCTGATCGGCTAATGGCGTATCTCCAAAATCGTCTTCTAAATATAACTCGGCATCCTGGAAAGCTTTATAGCGTAACTAGCCTCAATTGCTCCTTGCGGTAGTAATTCATTCAGATGCATTTTTACTACATCATCTAAAAATATAAACGAATGGCCATTTTAGGAATCTCCACGAAACGGTCGTGTTGGTCTGTTGGGATTTTAACGAAGTGATATGTGTCATTAGCTTGTGCTACGAAAAGATACAAACCGCCATCAGATAATTTAGGGTTTTTATCTGTCGTGAAAACCTCGCAATCAGCTGCAATATCTTTGAAATAGGTGTTGAGAAAAGCTTTTTGCTCGCTGGTAATTTTTTCATTAGTTACAAAGTGGATATCTTCTTTGAGTAACTCCTTAAAAATAGTTTCCATGATAGCGCCAAAACGTTGTTGTTGCTCATCAATGATGCGAAGAACTTTTTTAAGCTTCTTGTTCGGCTTTGAAATCAGTTTCTTTCGTAGCGACTTGTCAACGGACTTTAGCTGGCGTAACTGAGATATGCGGACTTTAAAGAATTCGTCAAGATTAGACGAGAAGATGGCTAGAAATTTTAGACGTTCTAGTAGAGGAGTAGTGGGGTTGTTTGCTTCTAGTAATACCCTTTCATTAAAAAACAACCAACTTATATCTCGGTCTTTGTAATCTTCATTTTCCATAGTCTCACAAACATAACAAATAGCTAGCTTATGAATCTAAAATTAGTGTTAACTAAATTATGAGGAGGTGAGCTTTTCTAAGGTGTATTTAATAAGCTCTTCAGTAGATTCTGTAGGCTTGGTGCTAAACTCGCCATTGGCTCTGTTGGCCAAAATACAGTTCATAGAAACAGCACGGTGGCCTAGTAATTTAGCAAGACCGTAAATACCGGAAGTCTCCATTTCTAAATTGGTAACCTTAACATCCTTGTATTCAAAAGAAGCTAATTTATCTTGTAGTTCGCTATCGCTGAGTTTTAATCTCAAAACCCGACTTTGTGGGCCGTAGAAGCCTATATTGGTAACAGTAGTGCCTAATCGTATACGATTGGAAAAGAGTCTTTGGCCTAGACTTTCATCATATTTGACCACGTAGGGCACTGATTTATTTGAAGACCAATTCGTATGGGCCACAAAAGCTTTGGATACATCTAGTTCCTGAACAGATTCACTATCATAAAAATGTAATAAGCCATCAAAGCCCATGGCATATTCGCTCATTAAAAAAGAATCAATAGGAATGTCTGCTCTTATGGATCCAGAAGTACCTATTCTAACAATATCTAATACAGTTCTGTTGGATTTGATGGTTCTGGTTTCAAAATCAATATTAACAAGGGCATCCAATTCATTGAAAACTATATCAATATTATCTGTGCCGATTCCTGTTGAAACAACAGAAATGCGTTTTCCATTAAGCGTACCAGTATGTGTGTGAAATTCACGTTTTCCTTTCTTTAGCTCAATGGTATCAAAAAACTTGGAAACATTGCTTACACGGTCAGGGTCACCAACCGTTATAATAGTTTCTGCAAGGTCTTCGGGTAATAAATTTAAATGGTAAATGCTCTTATCGGCATTTAAGATAAGCTCGGAGGGGCTTAATTGCATGGAGTTACAACTTTAAAATTCTGTTAGATTCGGTGTTGTACAGGTAGTTATATTTTAATGCACCGCCTAGATATACATTGTTGTCCTGAATACAGGAGTAGTAACTGGTTTTATTCTCGAGTATCTCTTTTCCTTTTTTAGTAAGTCTTACTGGATTAAAAGAAGAGAATAAAGGTTTTAATCTTCCTAGCGCCCTTTCATACTGCGTATCTGAAAAACCTAAAGAACCTTGGTTTTGAATAATTTCTGAAACAAAAGTACCTTTTGAAGTGGGTTTCTTATCTATTGCGAGCCTTAAAATGGAATTTTCCATTTCGTTGAGTCCGTTTTTAATACTTGGAAAACGGTGTAAATGTGAACGAACGGCATCACCGAGGTAATTAAACTGAAATTCACCAAAATCAGATAAATTTTCTAAACGAATAGGGTTATCGCTACAATATAATTGCCAGACATAATCCGCATATTCAATATCGTCTTGCGTTAAATCAATTTTATTTTCATACAATTTCCGCAATTGATCATCGCTCAACTCGTTTAAACCGTACATTTTATCAGTACTATCTTCTTTTCCACTACAAACTAAAGAAACTTGTGCATATTTACGGTTAATCTTTAACCAGCTAAGCACGGCAATCATGTTTACTTGACAAAAAAGGTCATACTCAAACCAGAGTACAATCTCATCTTGTTGTTTGTGATTACAAAGAGAACGGTATTCTTTCAAGGTCTTTTCAATGAACCATGATTTTGATACCTTATAATTTTTATTGAGAAATTCAAAACGGGCTTTCCAGAAAGATTCACTGCCAACATTGGTAAGTGTCTTGCCTTCGCAGAGCATCTCACGCCATGTGATGATATCCCCACTAAGGTTTAGTGTTTTTATTCTATCCGTAAAGCTATCTCCGTTAGTGATGTGCAGAAGGGAACTCATTTGAGGTCTTGATTTAGGTTCGAAAGATTAAAAGTACTATTAATTCAAAATAAAGCAAAAATAATTAACAGAATTAAACCTCTGTGCCTGAGGTATGCTCAGGCCCTGCGTTTAAAGGGGTCATCCGCCAACGCGCTTAACGGAGAAGCCTTTTTCTTTTAATAATCCCATAATTTTGTCTCTATAGTCGCCCTGAATTATGATTTGACCGTTTTTAAATGAACCTCCTACACTTAATTTGGTCTTCAGTTCTTTTGCTAACTTTTTGAAATCACTTTCCGCTCCATTATACCCTTCTAAAATGGTTATAGGTTTTCCTTTGCGTTTTTCGTATTTACATATGACAGGGTCATCCTGTAACCAGATATTATTTTCCTTTTTGGAGGTGATTTCTGTTTTTTCCGGCTCATGTTCCGGGAACAAATTCTTGAGTTGGTCCTGTAAATCCATACTTATGCTTTTATCAACCCTAATTCAATTAAACGCTCATGCAAGAACTCGCCTGCAGTTATGTCTTCAAATTGTTTTGGATGTGCATCATCTACGCAATTTTCTAAGCAATTAAGTGGCATATCGCCTACAGGATGCATAAAGAAAGGAATAGAGTACCTAGAAGTGCCCCAAAGCTCTTTAGGTGGGTTCACCACTTGGTGTATGGTAGATTTTAATTTATTGTTGGTAAGTCTAGACAACATATCACCAACATTGATCATCAACTGATCTGGTCGCGCAATGGCATCTACCCACTCGCCTTCATGGTTCTTTACTTGAAGTCCGCGTCCATGAGCTCCCATTAATAGGGTAATAAGGTTAATGTCTCCGTGGGCAGCGGCACGAACTGCATTTTTAGGCTCAGATGTTATTGGTGGATAATGAATAGGACGTAAAATTGAATTCCCATTCTTTATATAGTCATCAAAATAGGTTTCCTCTAAATTAAGATGAATTGCTAATGCCCTAAGTACATATTTAGCTGTTTTCTCCAGCATTTGGTATGTTTCCTTACCAACCGTATTAAATGTAGGCAATTCTTTTACCTGAACATTATCTGGGTATTCTGCTTCTAGTTTTGCATCATCTTGTACATACTGTCCAAAGTGCCAAAATTCTTTTAAGTCGCCTTCTTTCTTACCTTTAGCATGTTCTTTCCCGAATGAGGTATAACCACGTTGGCCACCTATTCCTTCAATTTCATATGTGTCTTTTACTTCTTGTGGAAGATCAAAAAACTTTTTGATTTCATCGTAAAGGTTCTTTACTAAATCATCCGATAGAAAGTGCCCGCTTAAGGCTACAAAGCCAATATTTTCAAAAGCGGAACCAATTTCTTTTATAAATTTCTCTTTTCTTTCAGCGTTATCCGAAACAAAATCTTGTAAGTCTACACTAGGTATTGCACTCATGCCGTTGCTTTAAAAGTTTTCTCAAAGTTAGTAAAATATGCTCAACTATTATATATAACAAATGGGGCGGTAGATGTGGTATTTTTGCTACTTTTATCTACCGAAATGGAAATCACACCAAAGAATTTTATGCAATACGATAAAAGGGATTTAAGCGAAGCGGTTTTATTGAAATTATATAAAGACCTTCAGCGGCCCCGCATGATAGAAGAGAAAATGCTGATTCTCTTGCGACAGGGTAAAATTTCAAAATGGTTTAGCGGTATTGGGCAGGAGGCTATTTCAGTAGGTGTTACCAATGCGCTAAATGAAGAAGAGTATATACTCCCCATGCATAGAAATCTGGCAGTATTTACTACACGGGGTATTCCTTTACACCGTCTTTTTTCGCAATGGCAGGGTAAAATGAACGGATTTACCAAAGGTCGTGATCGTAGTTTTCACTTTGGCACCCAAGACTATAAAATTATAGGAATGATCAGTCACCTTGGTCCACAGCTGGGAGTGGCAGATGGAATTGCATTAGGAGATGTTCTTCAGAACAAAAAAGCGGTTACTGCTGTTTTTACAGGTGAAGGTGGAACAAGCGAGGGTGATTTTCATGAAGCCTTGAATGTTGCCTCTGTATGGAGTTTGCCTGTTATTTTTTGTATTGAAAATAACGGCTACGGACTTTCTACACCTACTAAAGAACAATATAACTGCGAAAACCTAGCGGATAGGGCATTGGGCTATGGTATGGAATCGCATATAATTGACGGTAATAATATATTGGAAGTATATAACAAGCTAAAAAAGATTGCAGAAGAACTTCGGGAAAAACCACGTCCGGTTTTAATTGAGTTTAAAACTTTCCGCATGCGTGGACATGAAGAGGCTAGTGGTACTAAATACGTTCCCGAAGAATTAATGGCGGAATGGGGAAAGAAAGACCCGATTTCAAATTATGAAAGGTTTCTTTTGAAAGAAGGAATTCTAACGGATGAAAAAATTGAAGCCTTACGAGTTGAAATTGAAAACGAGATTAATGAAAATCTTAAACTCGCTTTTGAGGAAGAAGAAGTTCAGTCGGAACCTGATCAAGAACTTCAGGATGTCTATGCATCTTTTGAATATGAGGAATCGAATCCTGGAAGCGTTGTAGAGCATATTAGGTTAGTTGATGCTATTTCCAAGGGATTGAAGCAATCTATGGAGAAGCACTCTAATTTGGTTATCATGGGTCAAGATGTGGCAGATTATGGTGGCGTGTTTAAAATCACCGAAGGGTTCATGGATGCTTTTGGTAAAGAACGCGTTAGGAATACGCCTATTTGCGAATCTGGAATTGTTTCAGCTGCCATGGGACTTTGCATAAACGGAATGAAAGCTGTTGTAGAAATGCAATTTGCCGATTTTGTTAGTAGCGGTTTTAATCCCGTCGTCAACTATTTGGCAAAGTCTCATTACCGTTGGAATGAAAAAGCTGATGTCGTTATTCGTATGCCATGTGGTGGCGATGTAGGTGCTGGTCCATTTCATTCACAAACTAATGAAGCTTGGTTTACTAAAACACCTGGGCTAAAAGTTGCCTATCCTGCTTTTCCTTATGACGCAAAGGGGCTATTGGCTACGGCTATCAATGACCCTAATCCGGTTCTCTTTTTCGAACACAAAGCTTTGTATCGTAGCATTTATCAAAATGTACCTGCGGATTACTACACACTTCCTTTTGGTAAAGCGGCCAAATTAAAAGAAGGGAACGATATTACTATTGTTTCTTATGGAGCAGGGGTGCATTGGGCATTGGGTACCCTCGAAAAGAATCTGGATATTTCTGCAGACCTTATTGACTTACGGACATTAGCACCTTTGGATATGGCTTCTATTTACACATCTGTAGAGAAAACGGGTAAACTTATCATTCTTCAAGAAGACAGTATGTTTGGTGGTATTGCCAGTGATATTTCTGCCATGGTCATGGAAAATAAATTTCAGTACCTAGATGGACCCGTAAAGCGTGTGGCCAGTATGGAAACACCTATTCCCTTCGCTAAGAAACTAGAAGACAATTACTTGCCTAAAAATCGGTTTCTCATAGCACTAAAAGAACTTTTGGAATACTAGTTATAGAGCAACAATCTTAGTGTTTAAAAGCATCATAACGCATCTAGATTCGGTATTTTTGTTGTATTAATATTTGTTTAACGGTGGGTAGACAACAATGCAATGGTCTCAACCGTATATATGCAAACCTTAAATCAAAATTATGATTAAAAACAGTGTAGTAATGCTAGCACTGGCTCTGATATTGGGATCGTGTTCCATATCAAAAGAAGTGCGTAATGAACGTAAGACCATTAATGGTAATTGGGTGTTGGAACATGTAGGATATGAAGCTAGTGAAGGCTCGTTTAAGTCCGTGCTTTTTGATGATGCCAACGGATTCTGTTTTGAAGGAAGTACGTGGTACTTTTTAGAAAATAACAGCACTGGAAGTTATGCGATACCTACGGATAACAGTGTTTGTGCCGGAGGAGTTCGTAATATTAGATGGTCTGTTTTAGAAAACGAAAACGGAAACGACAAGTTGCAATTCAAGTACATAGATGAAAAGAAAAAAGATATTTATGGTAAGGTGGGATATCGGTTAGAGATTCTTTCTCTAAACGAATCGCAAATGACATTAAAATCAGATGTAAACGTTGATGGTAGTCCAGTATCTGTCGTTTATAAATTCTCAAAACAATAAGAAGTAACATATGAAAAAGTCAGTTTTAAAATCGGCATATATCATCATGGCATTGACCATGGTCGTAGGGTGTAAAACCATCCAAAATTCAAATAGTAAGCAAAAAGGTGCTGTAATTGGTGCTGGTAGTGGTGCTGCCATTGGTGGTGTCATTGGCAATAATGTAGGAAGCGGTAACAATACCGTTCTTGGAGCTATTCTAGGTGCTGCCATTGGTGGTGTTGCAGGTGGTTTTATTGGAGACCACATGGATCGTCAGGCAGAGCGCATTGAGGAAGAAATTCCAGGAGCAGAAGTTAGTCGTGTTGGTGAAGGTATTAATGTAACTTTTAATGAAGATGCCGGTGTTTATTTTGACACGAATAAATCTGATGTAAAAGGAACGTCTCAAACTACATTGAACAAAATGGCTCAAATTCTAAAAGACTATCCAAAATCTAATGTTTTGGTAGAAGGCCATACAGATAGTGCTGGACCTGAGGATTACAATATGAATTTGTCTAAGCAAAGAGCTACATCGGTAACCAATTATTTGATTTCTCAAGGTATTGATAAAAGCCGTTTGGAAACTAGATGGTATGGTGAGGCTCAGCCGGTAGGAGATAATACTACAACAGAGGGTAAAGCTAAAAATAGAAGAGTTGAATTAGCTATCGTTGCTAGTGAAGCACTGAAACAAGAAGCAAAGCAAAAGGTTAAAGGATAATAATTTATTCGTAACTCTATAATTTTTTGAAAAATACCGACAGCTTCTGTCGGTATTTTTTTTGTCTAAATTGACTATCTTCCCTTAGTGGAGCATTATGACGTAATCATTGTTGGAGGAGGTTTGGCGGGTTTAACAGCAGCCATTCATTTAGCAAAAGCTGGCCACGAGGTATTGGTCTTTGAAAAGGAGCCTTACCCACATCATAAAGTTTGTGGAGAATACGTGTCCAATGAGGTGCTTCCGTATCTAAAAAAACTTGGAGTAGACTTAAAAGATTTTGGCGCGGTTACCATTGATACCTTAAAATTTTCTACGATAAAAGGAGCGCTTCTAGAAGTCAAATTGCCTTTGGGTGGCACGGGTATTAGTCGGTATGCTTTCGATAATCTCTTATATAAACGAGCAGAGGTCTTAGGAGTAAACTTTGCTTTTGAAATTGTGACTTCAATAAAATTACAAAACACTATTTTTGAGGTAATTATAAGTAACGGTAAAACTTATACTTCAAGAGTTGCAATTGGTTCATATGGTAAAAGAAGTGTCTTGGATAAGCAATTAAAGCGCAAATTTATTCAACAGAAATCTTCTTGGTTAGCGGTTAAAAGCCATTATAGTTTAGATGATTTTCCAAACCATGAAGTTGGACTGCATAATTTTAAAGGAGGGTATGGCGGACTCTCAAAAACCGAGACAGGTGCGGTTAATTTCTGCTATTTAGCTTCCTATAAAAGTTTTCAGTTAGAAAAGGATATTGATCAATTTAATGAGAAAGTGGTTGGTAAGAATCCAATTTTAAAAGACTTCTTAAATAAAGCTAAACCTCTTTTTGATACACCTTTAACCATAGCTCAGATTTCATTTCATTCCAAGAATCCAGTAGAAGAACATGTGCTTATGTGCGGTGATACGGCAGGTTTGATTCACCCTCTTTGTGGCAACGGTATGGCAATGGCCATTCACAGTGCTAAAATAGCTTCTGAATTAATCGATACTTTTTTAAGCGGAAAAGAAAAGGACCGAAAAAGGATGGAACAGGCATATGCTAAAGAATGGAGCCGTACTTTTAAGAAGCGATTATGGTTGGGTAGAAGATTGCAATCATTATTGTTAAATGAGATCTTATCTAACTGGGCAATTTCATTGGTAGCAAAACAACTATGGCTTTTAAAACAACTAATTAAGAACACGCATGGCAAACCGATTAGTTAATGGGTGATTTTTCAAAACGAAGTACGGAAACCGAGTTAATGGACGATTTATCTCTTGATCAAGCTCTTCTTAAAAAAGTATTGCTTGATATTGATAAGGCTAATCGTTTTTTAAACGGAAATAAACTGACTATTCAAGCCATACATCAACTAATACGTAATAAAAATCTAGAATCATATACGATTTTAGATATGGGTTGTGGTAATGGGGAGATGCTAAGAACTGTAGTTTTATGGGGTCGGAAGCATTCCATTAAACTTAAATGCATAGGAGTAGACTTAAACGAAAAAAGTCTGACCATTGCGCGTGAACAGTCACATGATTTTCCTGAAATTCAGTATTTGAAGCAGGATATTCTAGAGTTGCAACCAGATGAATTACCGTGTGATATTTTACTTTGCACCTTAACCATGCATCATTTTAGAAATGAGCAAATTCCGCAATTCTTGACGCAGTTTTCAAAATTGAGCCGTATCGGATTTATCATTAACGATTTAGAGCGAAGTGCTTGGGCTTATCAACTTTTTAAACTGTTTAGTGCTATTTTTATACAGACAGATGTTGCAAAAAAGGATGGTCTAACGTCCATACAAAGTGCGTTTAGAAAAGACGAATTGATCGCCTTTTCTAAAAACCTACCTGAAATGCAACATGCTATACATTGGAAATGGGCCTTTAGGTATGTATGGGTAGCCCAACAAAACCGACCGAATTAGATATATGAATGAAGTTCGAATAGTAAATACGTCCAAACAATTGCCAGATTATTGCAAACCCACTGAGGAGATACTCCCGTTTGTGAATCTATGGCTTTCTGGGCAGGAGGACCGTTTTAAGCGTAAGGTCATAAAGATTTTTGAAGGTGCTGCCGTAGACAAGCGCTACAGCATTATGAACCCAGAAGAGGTTTTTGTTGCTACTTCGTTCGAAGAGAAAAATACGATTTATGTACGAGAGGTCAAAAAACTGGGAAAAAACGTTCTTGAAAAGGCGTTAAACGATAGTAATTGGGCGGCAGACTCCATAGATTACATTATTACGGTAAGCTGTACCGGCATTATGATTCCCTCTTTGGATGCGTTTTTAATCAATGATTTGGGATTGCGTCAAGATGTGGTTCGGCTTCCGGTTACGGAGATGGGCTGCGCTGCTGGTGTTTCTGGTTTGATATACGCACATAACTTCCTAAAATCAAATCCTGGTAAGCGAGCAGCCGTTGTTGCCGTAGAGAGCCCGACAGCCACATTTCAGCTTAATGATTTTTCAATGGCCAATATGGTGAGTGCTGCTATTTTTGGCGATGGTGCTGCCTGTGTACTTTTATCTTCGGAGGATAATGTAGTAGGACCGATGATTAAAGGAGGAGAAATGTATCATTTTAAAGATGCTACTCATATGATGGGATTCGATTTAACGAATCACGGGCTAAAAATGATTCTTGATATTACGGTGCCAGAAACCATAGCGGAACATTTTCCTAATATTGTACATCCATTTTTGGAGAAGCATGGCACATCTATAGCGGCCGTAGATCATCTTATTTTTCACCCAGGAGGGAAGAAAATAGTACAGACGGTTGAAGAGCTGTTTGGAAAGATGGGTAAGAATATAGATGATACACGTGAAGTATTAAGGCTGTACGGAAATATGAGCAGTGCAACAGTACTTTATGTATTAGAGCGTTTCATGGAAAAAGACATTAAAGAGGGAGAGCAAGGACTTATCCTTAGTTTTGGTCCAGGATTTTCAGCACAACGTGTATTATTGAAGTGGTAAGAAGATTTTAAACAAAATTACATGACAGAAAAGTGGGTTCTTATTCTTGGCGGAAGTAGTGGGCTGGGTTTGGCAACAGCTAAAAAAATGGCTAGTCACGGGTATCATATAATAATAGTTCATAGAGATAGAAAGGTTGATTTAGAGGAAATTAACATTCACTTTCAAGAAATTACTTTAAGTGGAGTGAAGTTGCTAAATTTTAATATAGATGCCACTAATCCTGATAAACGAAGACAAACAATTGATGAAATCAAAACAACTTTGTCCACGACGGGAAAAATCAAAGTGCTCGTTCATAGTATAGCCAAAGGAAGCCTAAAACCTATGGTTTCCAATGAAGAGACTACCTTGAATCATCAAGATATAGAAATCACCTTAAATGCCATGGCTTTAAGTCTTTATGATTGGACGAAGGAGGTATTTGAAGCGAGTTTATTTGATGAAGATACTCGCATCGTAGCTTTTACAAGTGAAGGAAGTAGCAAGGCCTATGGGAAGGCTATGCAGCCGTTTCGGCGGCCAAAGCAACCCTTGAGGCACTGACTCGCAGTATTGCGTTAGAATACGCTCTAAAAGGTATTAAAGCCAATTGCATTCAGGCTGGAACTACGGAAACTAAAGCATTTCAGATGATACCAAATAGTGAGGTTTTGAAGAAAAGTGCGCTAGAACGTAACCCCAACAAACGTTTAACTAAACCAGAAGATGTTGCCAATGCGGTGTATTTGCTTAGTACTGATGAGGCGAAATGGATTACCGGTACGGTTATAAAAGTTGATGGCGGGGAGAGTTTACGTTAACCCCTCCCTTCGGCTGCGCTCAGGAAGGGGCTAGGGACATAAGAGTAACTTCCTTTAATTTCCTATTGCTGCGCTCAGGAATGGGTCAAATTTGAAGAAAACTGCTTTAGAGCTTAGCCCTCCCTGAGCGCAGTCGAAGGGAGGGTGTGCTGAGAGATGCTTGATAAATAGAAATATTAAGAATGGAGAAAATAGATATCATAGACCAACTGCCTTACACGGAACCTTTTTTGTTCGTTGATGAACTCATGGAGGTAAGCGAAAACGGAGCGGTTGGTGCTTATACCTTTTTGGGAGATTCTGAATTTTATAAGGGGCATTTTAAACATCATCCGGTTACGCCAGTGAGTCATTCTAACCGAATGCTGTGCGCAAATAGGTGTGGTATGTTTAGGTATTTATTTATTGCAAAACGAAATCGATTTAAACCAGAAAACCATTCAAATAGGTATGAGTAGTACGCAAATGGAATTTCTACTTCCGGTTTTGCCTAATGAAAAAGTAACGGTAACCTCAGAGAAAGTCTATTTTAGGTTCAATAAGCTAAAATGTAAAGTAAAAATGCATAACTCCAAAGGGCAATTGGTCTGCAAAGGAGAAATATCGGGAATGTTTAAAAGTGATGCGAATGCGTAGAAGAGTCGTCATAACGGGAATGGGTGTTTGCGCGCCCAACGGAATAGGTTTAGATACTTTTTCCGAAGCCTTGGCTAATGGCAAAAGTGGGATACGATTTCAGCCAGAATTGGAAGAACTCGGGTTTGGTTGTCAGATTGCGGCGAAACCGGAACTCAGTGATGAATTGCTCGCTCAATATTTCACTCCGTTGCAATTACGTGGACTAAACGCAACCGGTATTATGTATGGCGTAATAGCTGGTACAGATGCTTGGAAAGATGCTGGCTTATCTATAGCGAATAAGGAACAACCAGATTGGGATAGTGGTATTCTCTTTGGTTCCGGTACTTTGGGAGTGGATAAATTCCGGGAGGCCATGTACCAAATTGATGCAAAGAACGTCCGTCGTTTGGGTAGTACAACTGTTATCCAAACCATGGCTAGCGGAGTAAGTGCTTATTTGGGCGGTATTTTAGGGTGTGGTAATCAGGTGACTACTAACTCTTCGGCATGTACAACGGGTACGGAAGGTATTCTTATGGGGTATGAGCGTATTGTATACGGGCAAGCAGAACGTATGTTGGTAGGTAGTTGTAGTGATAGCGGCCCTTATGTATGGGCCGGTTTTGATGCTATGCGCATCCTTCCTAGAAATTATAATGATAATCCAGAAGCAGCAAGTAGGCCTATGAGTGCCTCTGCGGAAGGTTTTGTACCAGGAAGTGGCGCTGGAGCCTTGGTTTTGGAATCGCTAGAAAGTGCACAAGCCCGTGGTGCAAAAATCTATGCCGAAATCCTAGGAGGTACTGTAAATAGCGGAGGACAACGTGGTGATGGAACAATGACGGCTCCTAATAGTGAGGCGGTGCAACGCTGTATTTCTCAGGCTGTGGTTAACGCGGGAATTCAAAATAATGATATTGATACGATAAACGGACATTTGACGGCCACATCAAAAGATGGACTAGAAATAGCCAATTGGAGTGCCGCTTTGGGGCGTTCGGGAAGTGATTTTCCGTATATCAATTCATTTAAGGGTCTTTTTGGGCATTGCTTATCAGCGGCTGGCAGTATTGAATGTTTGGCATCTGTGCTTCAGTTTAATAAATCGCAAGTCTTTGGTAACTTGAATTGTGAAGACCTTCATCCAGAAATCACTGGTATTATAAGTTCTGATTGTATTCCGCATAAGACCATCCCGTATCAACCTAATATCTTGGCAAAAGCAAGTTTCTTTGGAGATGTAAATGCTTGTGTTATTTTTAAACGATATATGGTATGAAACCCTAAATTCTGAATATCGGTAGTCAATCAAAATCGACTTAAAAACTATGAATCAAGAAACTAAATATAATAAGCTTAAAAATATTGTAAAGGTCTATTTACCCGAAGATGTTTCTGTAGAAGCTATAACGCTGCAGAGTAATTTTATTAGTGAGCTCAACATTAATTCTGCCAATTTGGTAGATATTGTTCTAGATGTAGAAGATGAATTTGACATCATGTTAGAGAATGCAGACATGGATAAAATGCAAACCGTACAGGACGCCCTTGGTATTATTGATGCAAAGCTAGAGGCTAAATAAGATTCTTATTCATCTTGTTCTACTTCTTCATGGGTTTCTTTCTCGGGAATCAACAAAGAGGCGGCAATACCAGAGAGCAATGCCAACGATATCACGGCAAGAGACAACCATTCCGGTAATTCTAACATATGCGAGAATAGCATTTTGAGACCTACAAAGGCCAGAATAACCACAAGGCTATAGTTTATAAAGCGGAATTTGTCCAGCATTCTAGAAATAAGGAAGTACATAGAACGTAAGCCTAGAATAGCCAATATATTAGAACTGAATACAATAAAAGGGTCTGCTGTAATGGCCAAAATTGCGGGAATACTATCTAAGGCAAACAAAACATCTGTCAACTCAATAACCACTAAGGCTACAAAAAGGGGAGTGGCAGCATTCAGACCTTTTAGTTTTACAAAAAAATCATGCCCGTGAAAATTAGACGTAATCGGGTAAATTTTACCGATCTGCTTGAATACCCATGAATCTTTAGGTTTAAAATTCTCATCATCGCCTTTCAACATTTTAAAAGCGGTCCAAAGTAAGAATATCCCAAAAACGTAGATGATCCATTCAAACTTGGTAATTAATGCCACACCAAAGAAAATCATCAATCCCCTAAAAACAATAGCACCCAAAATTCCCCAAAAGAGCACCCGATGCTGATACAGGGCTGGAATCTTAAAAGCGGAGAATATAACGGCAATAACAAATACGTTATCTATACTAAGTGATAATTCAATAAGGTAGCCGGTTATGTACTTAAGTACGGCAGTATTAGGAGTAAGGTTGGTAGGGTTTTCTACCAGACCCTCTGTAAACAGCCAATAGATGACACCACTAAAAGCCATGGCCACGGTAACCCAGATGGCTGTCCATATAGCAGCTTCCTTGCTTTTTATAACGTGTTCGTGTTTATTGAACACGCCTAAATCTAGTGCGAGAAATACAATAATGAGAGCAATAAAAAGTATCCAAACCAACATAATACGCAGTTTTAAGGCTGCGAATATACTTCATTTTTACTGTTGTTCAAGACGCATATGAAAAAGGATTTGATTCATTTGAATAGCGTAATCCGGAGTTGAAAAATAAGAGAGGTAGCGCTGCATAGGTGGCGAAATTTAGAGAGTAAAATCACTTTTTTAGCTGTAAAATTATAGTAACCTTAACCTTGTTATCCGCTCTATCTTGTTTGATAGTAATGCCATAATCCGATGAAAATAGGGTAGTGGTACCTACTAATTGTAACTGGTCCTGAGTAAAATTTATAGCAATTGGTTTAGCAGTTCCTTTTAGGGTAAGGGAGCCATTAACGGTAAACCCATTTTTATTTTCAACAATTTGAGTGCTTTCAAAAACAATTTTTGGATGTTTATCTACGTTAAAATACTTATTACCCTGTAAATGCCAATCTCTAAGGAAGTTACCGGTTTTTATTGTTTCGACCATAACAGAACCTTTAAACTTGGATTGGGTAATATTGCTGAAATCTATTTTTGATTCAGATTCAAAGCCAGATATCGTACCATCTACATTTTTTGAATCGAAGTTAAAAGTGATTTCTGCAGAAGAAACAGTAAACTCTTCTTGGGCAAATATTGAAACACAGGAGAATACAGCAACTAATAGTGTAGTAAAAATTGATTTCATGGGCAGCTAATTGTATCTTTATAAATATAAGGTATTTGAAATCACCGATAATCGGAATAGATTTATCGTCCTAATAACAATCTGATATACGAATTGGGACTACTTTTTATAAAGTAGTATCTTCGTAACAGAACTAATATGAAGTAATTATGAAAAACCCCTTTTTATGATCGCTGCTTGCATTTTTGTAGGCACATGCGGATTATCCGCTCAGGAAATAAAAGAAAAACCAACTGAAGTTACCAAATACACGGTAATGGAACGTTTTGATTCTGAAGACATCTCAACCTATGAGAAGCGTACCAAGCTAAGAGAAGAACATTTAGCGGAAACAAAAAGACGTAGAGAGATATTAGATACCTTAGATATATCTGAAAGAAAAAGACAACGATTATTACAAGATTTAATAACAGAACCATTTTCGAACCGATTATCTCGTCAGATGGCAGAGATTAAGTTTGAGGACGAAGAATAGTAAACAAACCACCTAAACTGAAATACCCTCATTAAGCATTATGCTTTTTGAGGGTATTTTTTTTGCTTTTATGTTAATATAGATTACGCTTTTTAACGATTAAATTAGTATTTACATCGAATTTTACCAATTTATCAACCTTTGACACGTTGATTTTCGAACAAGATAAGAAAAAAGTGTAAAAAGTTTATTTTCAGATAATTGCGCTATGCTGCTTTTAAATATTGTCGAAAATTCCTACACTAAGTATTTGTAATCAGGTCATTAGCTGTTAATAACTTGTGTATAAAAAGGTTATTTAACGTAGGTGACATAGTATAGCAAACAACATTAACTTAGTGTTAAAGTCTGATTATATGGATGTTAAGTCTATATATTGTAGGATTTTTTTATAACTTAGAGTATCGCTTAAAATCTCAACAACCCAAAATCCTGCACCTATGACAACAACAACTCAACGCCGCTCACTAAGAGTAGAAGAAAATGACAAAAATGCAATTGTTGTAAGACTTCAACGAAATCAAAAAGATTTGGTTCAATTACGAACGAAGCTCAATTCGTACCGTTGTGAACCTAAAACACATTCTCTTTTTGAGAGAATAGAATCATTACGCAGTAAAATGGACTCTTTGAGCCATTCTAATAATGAAATTATCTCATCATTGAATAGCAAACGTAAAATTGTTGGCGTTCAATTAGACCGTGCCAAGAGGCACCTTACGGAATTTAGAAGATTGAATGAAGGAGTAGAAGAGTACCTTAATATTTGTACAGGACAACAATCTGCTTTCTTTTAAAAGTAAATCACCAAACGCCTAATGAAATCATTAGGTAAATCTACTTTTTGCGATATCTACCTGCTGTAGCGCTCTTTGAAGTCAAAATCAAAGAACATTACAGCAGTTTTTATATAGAATATACTGGAGAGACGGAATTAGCCAACAATATAAAATCCTTAAATTAAGGAGCCCATTATAAGGAAAATACTGATTTACTTAATTTGTGGCATCATAATTGTTATTCTTTAAGTAATTAATAATAAATTATATTACATTTATGAGTACAGGAACAGTAAAATTCTTCAACGATGCTAAAGGCTTCGGATTTATTACAGAAGAAGGTTCAAACGAGGAACATTTTGTTCACATTTCAGGATTAGTAGATGAGATTCGCGAAGGCGATGAAGTCGAATTCGAACTAACCCAAGGAAAAAAAGGATTAAACGCAGTTAACGTTAAAGTTATAGATTAAACCTTAAAAAGCCCGTCAGCAATGATGGGCTTTTTTATTGCTAAATCCAGTTCTATTTTAAAGAACAACCAAGGTAATTACAATCTAGTAACACCTTGTTCAACAACGAATAACACCATTATTAACTATAAATATTAAATACTATGTTAGATCAACTAAAACAAATGGCAATTCAAAAATTGCAAGAGAAAATGGGTGCTAATTCTTTAAACTCTGAAGCAACAAGTGGTGCAGCAGAAGAAGGAGCGTCATCACTTATAGACAGCCTTATGGAGAAAGTAAGCTCCGGAGATTTAAGTGCGGTAACAAGCTTATTTTCTAACGACGGAAATGCTACTGAGGACAGTGGTATTGTTCAAAACTTAAAAGGTAAATTAACTGAGATTCTACAGGAGAAAGGAATGAGTGCTAGTGAAGCTGAGGCAGAAGCTGGTAATGTAGCACCTGGATTAGTAGATAGTCTTAAAGATAAGTTTTTATCTAACGAAGCAGGAGATTCTGCTTTTAGCTTAGAAAGTCTTAGCGGTTTAGTTGGCGGAGATGCTGGCGATTTACTTAGCAAAGCAAAAGGTCTGTTCTAAGAGATTAGTTTAGATTATATAGAATTAAAACCGTTCAGCAATGAGCGGTTTTTTATTTCTTTTAAATCGTGTGCAAGTTTTAATTATGGTTAGGGCGATTGTAATAAAATGTAACGTTGGTAAATTGTATGTAATAGAGGAGTTCTTAAAAAGTCTATTTTACATAATATAAATTATGATACAGATTGGTCTATGTTGTAAAACGGCGCATGCTTGCATTTTACATAATTGCAGATATGACCTTCGCGTCAGCGAATCATATCGTCAGCCATTATGTAAAAGCCGTTTTACTGGAATGGTGCTTGACGGCTGTAAGTCATAATTCTATTATGTAAAATATCCCTCGCATTTGTAACTTTTAAGCGAATTACCAACAGGGTCATCATCCTTTTTAATTTACGTTACGAGAAAATTTTCCACACAGAAGAAAATTTAATTTAAACTTAGAAATTCCGCAAACCTGGCGAGAAACCTTTCGTCTGTACTCATAATTTGTCATTATGTCAAATTGCCGCTAGCAAACGCTCGGTTGCTTTTTAAATTTAAAAATGCTGAAAAACGCATTTTAAATTTAAACACAATTTGCCAGCGCTTGCCAACGCCAAAAAAAGCAAAACTTTTAGATTCTTTTGAAATATGCGATTTATGAGAAACTCTCCGTCAATAAATTTTTCAGGAGATTCTCGTCAGCTTGCCGCAACAGCTCAAAATTTAGAAAATAAAATTTCTGAGCACTTGCTACCTCTTGTCTTTGATTGAAGCTTTTCTTTAGGTGCTTCTAATATTATGTAAAATAGACTTTCAACATTGTAACCAGTAACCGTAATGTTTTATCTTTTTTTCTTGATAAAAAAAGAAACAAAAAAATCAAGGCTTACAGATAATTTTGGAAACAATGTACGGCTCAGTCGCTATATTCTAGAAAGTATTATAACTATTAATAAGCCACTACCCTATTTGTTTATTGATTTCAAGAGAGTTCTTAGGTTAATGCCAGCCGCATCAACTCGCCGAAAAAAGAAATTACCCACAGGGTAATCCCTTTTTATCTCGCCCCTCTTCTATTGTTTTATCAAAATTCTCTTAGACCGTTACCACATCGTTTGTTAAATTGAATGGATTATACCTATAAATCCGATGGAGCTTCAGTGCCAATATATTCATAGTCAAAATTTGTAACATAATTTTCTGGAACAGCAATTTGATTTTCACAGCCTTCTTGAGGGATATAAGTACAGCCAGTTTGGCTTCTTATAATTGTTATACCCACCCAACCTTACACAATTGGAATTTAGGAATAATGCAGTATATCATTAAATTCGAAAGTTCTGTCCTTTCTGTCCTTTAACCATTTTTGTGCGGGTTTAAGCTTATGGCCGAAAAGAAAGGTATTTAACATTAAGACATAGTATTCGATAAAATTAAAGCATCGAATGATAGAGAAAGGAGTCAACCCTGTGTTGATACCTTTAAAGTTAGCTTTTCAAGCTTGTTACGAATCTGTATAGGATAATGCTGCAATGATTTAGTGCACACTCTAAAATTTCAAAACAGTTTCTAAGTTGAACGTAAAATTTTGTTTTAGTTTGCGTAAGGCTAAAAATTACTTTAAAGGTGCAGATACACACTAAATGTTCTAACATTTAACGCCTTTAAAGGTTCAATCCGGATATTGTCTTATTATTTATTATAGGTTTATAATCCATAACGCTCCAGATGTGTTAACTATCTTGAAATCCATTCCCTCTTAAATCGAGTATTAGTGAGATTTCAGAGAGATTTATGATTGGACTGGGTTTGCTGCAGTCTGTTTCTGTGATTTAAGGAGATCACTACCATCAAGTTTTTGAGAATAAGTATCATGATCATCTTCTATACTTTGAAGATCAATGTCATTTACTAATAATGCGTTCTGGACATTTACCGCCAATGGTAGGCGCCATGAGTTCTCTATATCGAAAGGTACTTCGTCATCTTCAAAATCATTGTTGAAGGTCCAATTAACATTTTCCCATAATCATGATATTTTTCTGGAAGAAATTTCTTAACACAAAAAAGAGTTGGTCTTCTATCTCCAAAGGCAGAAGTTTGTATTAATATGCCCTCTGGAACTTTTAAACCTCGCCTCCTCAGTTCACTATCATCTAGCCAAATTTTGTGAACAAACATAGGTCTTTCATTTGGTTGTAAACTCATCATTTCTGAAAAAAGTTTTTGAAAAACTGGATCAGTAATGAAATTTATAAGGTCATCATAATTAGTTTTCATTACCTTAGATAATTCATTTTTACTATAGTTTAATCCGGGATAATTCATAGTTATATATTTTACAAGGAGGTTACTGCGTTTTCAGTTGATACATTCGTATTTGATTCCTTAACAAGTCAATTTAGTGATGATGCTTTGAAAGATTTTATAATTCAATAAAGCATTAATAATTTGTTACATGCATTTAGGTACGGCAATTCTTGATCTTAGCTGAGCTCTCATTTCTAAACTTATGAAAGATCCAAGGGTTTAGGCAACTGTCTAATGTTGATATTTGAACACATCAGCCTAAATATCAATTTCTTTTGTTTAAGTTTTAATATAAATAATATTAACTCTTAAAAATCACGTACTGCCCCCTGCGCCTCCACAAACCGTGGCTGCTCCGCCGCAAGCGCATCCACCCCATGCAACCTTACCAGGATCTAATTTATCTCCTATCGGGAATCTAGGAAATCTAGAGCCTCTAATTTTACCATTTGGTAATAGTTCGATAATCCCCGGCCTGCCTGACTCGAAATACCTTATAGTTGTGACTCGCATACCCTTAGGCACCTTAACCCCTTTTGACTTTAGATGATCTATCGAAAGAATCTTCTTGCCAAGCTGCCTTCTTTTTGATATTGGGGTTTTTTTCATTGTTTTCATAGCATCAACGAAAGCCGGATGTGATATCATTTCAATCATAGCATCCATTTCCTCTCTTACCTTTTTTGCGTCAATTAAATCAGTTGCCATATCGTTCTATTTTAGATTATATTATAGTGGCTAAGAGCCCATTTGCTAAACACAACTATATTGTAAAATATTTTACCATATAAAATTCGGTCAAAGTTTTCAATTTAACAATAATGCAAAATGCGTATTTTTCCTATTAAATTTCAAATTCCGTAGTAGATATCGGAAGTAATCGAAACAAACCGGACTTTTTAAATTATTATTTGAATGATATCTATAGGGTGCAATAAATAAACTATATATTTTTTAGGCTTACAGGATTTAGCTATTTGTAATTGAACACAAGCCTTAACTGTGGCGAAGTGATTATGTGCTACCGCCCATTCCACCACATGCATTTTCGGCCCCCGCACAGGCACATCCACCCCATGCAACGGTACCAGGATCTAATTTATCTCCAATCGGAAATCTAGGGAATCTAGAACCTCTAATCTTACCATCTGGCAATAGTTCGATGATTCCCGGCCTGCCTGATTCGAAATACCTTGGTCGTGACTCGCATACCCTTAGGCACCTTAACCCCTTTTGACTCTAGATGATCTATCGAAAGAATCTTCTTGCCAAGCTGCCTTCTTTTTGATATTGGGGTTTTTTTCATTGTATTCATAGCATCAACGAAAGCCGGATGTGACGTCATTTCAATTATAGCATCCATTTCCTCTCTTACCTTTTTTTCGTCAATTAAATCAGTTGCCATATCGTTCTATTTTAGATTATATTATAGTGGCTAAGAGCCCATTTGCTAAACACAACTATATTGTAAAATATTTTACCATATAAAATTCGGTCAAAGTTTTCAATTTAACAATAATGCAAAATGCGTATTTTTCCTATTAAATTTCAAATTCCGTAGTAGATATCGGAAGTAATCGAAACAAACCGGACTTTTTAAATTATTATTTGAATGATATCTATAGGGTGCAATAAATAAACTATATATTTTTTAGGCTTACAGGATTTAGCTATTTGTAATTGAACACAAGCCTTAACTGTGGCGAAGTGATTATGTGCTACCGCCCATTCCACCACATGCATTTTCGGCCCCCGCACAGGCACATCCACCCCATGCAACGGTACCAGGATCTAATTTATCTCCTATCGGAAATCTAGGGAATCTAGAACCTCTAATCTTACCATCTGGCAATAGTTCGATGATTCCCGGCCTGCCTGATTCGAAATACCTGGTCGTGACTCGCATACCCTTAGGCACCTTAACCCCTTTTGACTCTAGATGATCTATCGAAAGAATCTTCTTGCCAAGCTGCCTTCTTTTTGATATTGGGGTTTTTTTCATTGTATTCATAGCATCAACGAAAGCCGGATGTGACGTCATTTCAATTATAGCATCCATTTCCTCTCTTACCTTTTTTTCGTCAATTAAATCAGTTGCTATATCGTTATATTTAGATTAAATTATAGTGGCTAAGAGCCCATTTACTCAACACAGTTAGAAAGTAAATTACTTACAATTCAATGAAGTCAAAGTACGCAATTTTATCAAAAGCCATTAGGGATAAACATTATATATTACAAGATGATTTATTAACTACTCCCCGCTCCAGCACAAAACGACCCTGTCCCGCCACAAACACATGCACCCCATGCAACCTTACAGGATTTAATTTATCACCTATTAAAAATCTAGGATATTTTGTATTACGGATTTTGCCATCTGGCAATAGTTCGATAATCCCCGGCCGGCCTGACTCGAAATACCTTATTGTGACTCGCATACCCTTAGGCACCATAACCCCTTTTGACCTTAAATGATCTATCGAAAGAATCTTCTTGCCAAGCTGCCTTCTTTTTGATATTGGTTTTTTTTTCATTGTTTTCACAGCCTCAACGAAAGCCGGATGTGAAATCATTTCAATCATAGCTTCGATTTCCGCTCTGATTTTTTGTGTGTTGATCAATTCATTCGCCATATTAAGACATTTAAGTAGTTGGCTGAATAACTATTGATGAAGCTTGTAAAACTTTCCAATATTTGTTATTTTAAATTTTATAATTCGACAATACTGCAAAAAGCGTATTTATAAAATTCCGGCCCTAATGGAACTGCAAATTACTTCGGGGATAGTTTTAAAAGCGCTGTTCTTAAGAATATTATTCCTGTGTGTTCTAACTGTGTTATAAGAAATGAATAGTTGTTCTGCTATTTGTTTCGATGAAAATCCTTCGGTAATTAATCTTAGTATTTCAATTTCGCGCTTAGTTAGTCCACGTTCTGATTTTCGAATATCCCCCATATTTAACAATTTTATATTAAAATTTAACTTAGGATGGCGATAAAAAGCATTATTCATACTAAACTTTTAGTTTGAGAAGGAATAAGACTCTACAAATAGTGGGGGGAATAATACAAGATAATTATCTCTCTCTATAGGAATTCGAAGAAATAACACTTTGTAAATAATGAGAAATTTACTACAATATACGAAAAATAATTGTTTCATTTGTAAGCTCGGGAGAGAAATTTGCCCTCTTCTTAGTTCAAGGCAATATTAATTATATATTTACAAGCACGAACTTTCAATAATTAAAATGTGTTTAATTAAAGTTAACTAGCGTTAATATCTTGGGGCTCATGGTTCGAATAAGCCGATAAATATAAATTACCCTTTTAAGGGATACTTCGAGCTCTTTTAAAATGTCAATGTAGCATATTCGAATCAAATTAGCATAAATCCATAATTAAGTCTTTTCTTTTTCAAACCATCCAGTTGTTCTACACCGTCTTACTAATGTTCAAGAATTGGTTCTTTGGCTTTTATGTATTTATCTAAATCAATAATCTTGTTTAAATATTTATTAGGCCTACCAAAGCAATCTACTTAGTAAATGTCAATAACTACAAGGGAAATTTACTAGGAAATTAGGATTTGAAATATTCGAAAATTTAACAAGTGACTATTTACGGAATTCCGTATTTAATTGAAAATAAGTGAGAATATTCCCATTCCATACACATTCCCACTTCGCTCCTATCGTCGCTTGGGCAAAGAGTATTCCATTACATTTTCAGAAAAAGCTTTTAGAAGAAAAAATTTAAAGAAAGTGAAAGGTAAAATACTTTGCTTTACCTAAGCAAAGTGTCATAACGCAAGACATTATAGTACAAAAAGGTTAGTTTGTCTTATAGGGGAATTCTCGTTTGTAAGCCATAATTCTATATTATGTAAAATATCCCTTAAGCTCTGAGAATTGATTAAAACTTACAACAGGGTCAGGAAACTTTTTTTAAGCGGTGTCTGCGACGCATATTTTCATTTGTACCATAATTAGACATTATGTAAAATTGCCTCTTGCCAAAATCGCTCGTATTGTTTTTTGTAAATAATTATGCTACGCAGTAATTTTTCCAAACACAATTTGCCAACGCTTTCCAGCCGCACAAAAAAGCTAACTTTTAGATAAGCTCATAATTCTCGTATTCTAGGAAATGCTCGTGTAATTTTTTTCTACGGCATTCTCGTGAGTTTCCCGCAAGAGCTTAAAATTTCCCAAACGCGCCATCCAAAGGAAATTTCTAAGCACTTGCTATAATTGTGCTCAGATTCAACCTTTCTATAATTAGGTTGTTAGAATAACTTTTGATTGAGTTTTATAATTGTGACTAAAGAGAACTCATAATTATTTATCTTTTTTCCTTGATACGGCGTGTTTATGAAAGTCTAGTAGACTTTTATGAACATGAGCAAGGCTTTTAGCGGCTGGAAAACAAAAAAGGCCAACGCTACCTGCTCGCCGACAAAAGCAATCATCCACTGGATAATTCCTTTTGTTCGCGTCTAAAATATTACGCTCCTTCACCTATTGTTTACCCAAAGTTTTCTGAGGCCGTTTTGCCAGCGCTTCATCTGGGTAAAATCCTACACGCCAGATGGCTCGTTCACTAAAAAGGTCTACAAGACCATTTCTTTACGTTTCGCCCTATTTTACATAATATTTAAACTAAGATTGTAGTTTATAAATCATACTTTCTAAAGCCTATTTTGCTAATTGTATGAATACTAATTTTCTTCTCTTTTCCTTTCAATAGTATGTTAGCCATAAACTCTGAAATAAAGTCTGGTTCAATATGTAAATTATTTAAAAGACTTTCTGAGATTAAAATAGGTACATTATGTTTATTACATTGCCCTTGGATACGTGCCGCCGTATTGATAACATCTCCGTGATATGCTAGCTCTTTCTTAACCACTCCTACTTCGGCAACCATTATTGGTCCTCCGTGAAGACCAGCTTTAAATTCTGGAAAAGTATCGTACTTTTTTAAATAAAAATTTGCTTTAGATTGTATTCTTTGTTGAAATAAAAAGAACAGATTTACACAATTATTATGTAATATGCCTTTTTTATAAGGCCAACTTATAACAGCTTCATCTCCTACATATTGATAAATTTCAGCGCTATACTTTGTCATAATTTCATTAAGATCATAAAAACAATCTTGAATGAGTTGACTATATTTAAAGTGTCCTATAGTTTCAGCTATATTTGTTGAGCTTTTCAGATCTATAAAAAGAAAAATACGTTCTTCTTCTTTAGGTTGTTTGTATTTTCCAATCAGCATTTTAAAGAATACGCCTTTTCCAAACTTGTCTGATACAATAGTGATAATAGAAAAAATAAGTGATGAAAAGGTAAAATAAATCAATATGGGACGAAACGAATGATCTTGATACCACCAGCTAACATCTATACTAAACGGCAAACTATTTATTCTTATAGATAGGTTTATCATCATATAAGAAATAATGAGTGCTGAGATAAATATGAGTACCGTTTGGATAAGTATATTTAGTCCTATCGATATTCTCTTTAGTATAAACTTATCAAAATAAAACTCGATAGTAGCATATAAAACACCTATTAGAAATCCACCAAGACCAAAACCTAAAATCAAATTATAAATACTATAGACTACTTTATATTTTGCATTAATTTCAATACCAACTTCGCTATTTAATGCATAATACCTAAACAATACAAAGAGTATCATTGCTATAGTCCAAAATAATATGGATCGTAATAAATGCTTTAAGTACTCACCTATATTTCTGTTTTTTATATTCATAAAAATTTGTCCTAATTGCTATGCATCTTTCAAAAGTGCTTCATCAAATATATATTCTTTATAATTCACTTTAAAAAGCATACTGTATAACGAAGGCAAAAATACTAACGTGATTACTGTTCCAAACAGCAAGCCTACCATAATACTAATAGCCATGCCTTCCCAAAGTTCACCGCCACTTATATATAGTGGAATTAATCCAAGTATGGTTGTAAATGTTGCCAATAAAATAGGTCTGAAACGTTGTAAACAAGCCATTATAACAGCATCTTGAATATTTCGTTTTAATTCATTTTGTTCTATTTCCATTCGATCTATAAGTACAATAGCATTATTAATCACAATACCTGCTAAGGAAATTACACCAAGAAATGGCATAAATCCAAATGGTTCTTTAAAAACTAACAAGCCTATTACTACACCAATAAGCGCAAGTGGAATGGTTAATACAACCATACTCATTTTTCGGAACGAATTAAACTGTATGATAAGAAGCAATACAATGATAAATCCAGATAACGGTAAATAACTGATAACAGATCCCATATTTTCGGCAGTCTGTTTTTCATCTCCACCAAACTCATACATATAATCCTTTGGCCATATTTTTTTTGTTCTTCTAACCAAGGTGTTATTTCACTGGTAATTGTGGCCGCATTTCCATCTTCTCTAAGCTCACTTGTAATCGCTACTGCCCTATTTAAATTAAAACGCTTAATTTTAGCGTATTGCCATTGTGGAATAATGGAAGCTACTTGCAATAAAGGCACACTTTTTCCTGTAGATTGTGCATAAATATTTAAAGTTTCAAGCGATGCTAATGTTTGTTGCTGACTAGCGTTATTTCGCATTAAAATAGGGATAGATTTGTTATCTTCACGGTATTCTCCAGTTTGAAAACCATCTAATGTTGTTTGTAATGAGATAGCAATGTCTTGACTACTTACTCCTGCAGTTAACGCTCTATTTTGGTCTATTTTTATTAAAAACTTTTTACTCTTTGGTCCCCAATCATCTTTGATGTTTTTAGTGCCAGAAATTGTAGAAAGTTGTTTTTTAATAGCTGTGGAAATTTTAGCCAATTCTGCTGGGTCATCACCTAATACTTTTATTTCTATTGGAACCGTACCGCCTCCAGCAGCCAATGCTCCTGCTTTGATATCAGCATTTGGGAAATTCTCAAAACCAAAACGGTCTAACTTTTTAATGATGCTATTGTTTTCTTCAAAAGAAGAGGTATTTACCAAAATATGTGCATAACTGGAATTAGCTTCATCTTGACTATAGCCTAAATCATAAGATTCAGGACCTTGACCAATATAAGACGACCAATCTACAATACCTTTATAACGATTGTTATTATTTACTTTTAAAGAGTCTGTCATATACTTTTCAAAGGTTTTTACCAAAGCGGTTGTTGCTTCTATTTTTGTCCCTTCAGGTAGATTAATATCTAACGTTATCATATTACGGTCACTATCTGGAAAGAATAGAAAGGGGATTTTAGTAAAACCGAATAGAGATAAAATAAACAGTGCAAAAACTCCAAAAATTACTTTTTTCTTATGACCTAATGCTTTCAGAATTAAATTTTTATATTGGATTTTTAAAGCATTGATAATCTTGTCTATGAATCGTTCTTTTGCTTCACCTTTTGGTTTTACCTTCATAAAAAACACACAAAACATAGTAATTACTGTAAGAGCAATAACCCAAGACGACAATAATGCAATAGTAACAACAAGAAATATAGGTCCTACGATATCGCCCATATTGGTTGGTGACATATAAAAAGCAAGAAAAGCCGCCGAAGTTGTTAATGTAGAAATCAATAATGGCATAAATAATTCTGAGCAAGCTTCAATAGCTGATTGCTTGGGTGTGCGTCCTTGTTCCATTTTTACCATCACCGTTTCGGCAACTACAATGGCGTTGTCTACCAGCATTCCTAAAGCGATGATAAGGGCTCCTAAAGTCACTTGATTTAACCCTAAATCCATTAACCCCATAATGAGTAGCGTCATAATCGTTACAATAGGGATTAAACTTGCGATAATCATTCCAGTTCTAAATCCTAAAAAGACCAGCATTACAGCTAATACAATTAATATAGCCTGAATAAGGTTACTTACAAAATTGCTTACTTTGGTGTCTATATAAGTATCTACAGACGATATTCTTACCAACTCTAATCCTACGGGTAATTTTTCTTGCCACTTAGCCAATTTAAGATCTACTTCTTCTCCTAATTTAATGATATTAGCATTTTCTTTAAGGTTAATATGAAGAGAAATAGCATTTTTTCCATTAATACGTACCTTTTGTGTTGATGGATCTATATATCCTTTTTTTATGGAGGTGATATCGCTTAACTTAACTAGTTGAGACTGATTTTCGCCGATAGGAATCAACATATTGTTAATGTCCTCTACCGAATTAAAATTACCGGTAGGTTCTAATATGATGCGTTCATTACCCATATTTATTTCGCCACCAGAGCTTAAAATATTCGTACTAGCAATAATCTGTTGTAGCTTAGAAGCTGATAGATTATATTCTTTTAATCGTGTATTATCAAACTCAATGAATACGCGTTCTTCTTGTACACCTCCTAAAATAACTTTTGCCGTTTCGGGAATCCTAATTAAATCATCTTTTATGTCATCAATATGAGTTTTCATTTCGGCATACGAGTATCCATCAG
The DNA here is from genome assembly GCF_030553095.1 of Zobellia laminariae. GTDB lineage: Bacteria > Bacteroidota > Bacteroidia > Flavobacteriales > Flavobacteriaceae > Zobellia > Zobellia laminariae. The sequence continues at coordinate 4,140,801 of NZ_CP130738.1, forward strand.
AAATAAGTCCCACAACAATACCAAATACAGCTCCGATACCATCATCATCTAAAAAAGGGGCAACACCTTCTGGCAGACCTTCCATACCATCTAATTTACGTCTTAATCTATCCCAAACCGCTTGCATAGCTTCTGGACCAACTTCCTCTTTTAATGTAACTGTAACTACCGAGAGTCCAGTTCTAGATGTACTGCTTACTTCTTTTAATTCCGGTAACTCTTGGGTGATTTTTTCAACTTTATCAGTCACCAATTGCTCAATACGCTCTGGGCTTGCTCCAGGTAATTCTGTAATAACATTAGCCACTCGTACAGTAAATGGAGGCATACTGTCTCTAGACAAGCTAGTAAAAACTGCTATTCCCATCAGAATTATAGCGCCTAAAATCATCAGGACAATTCTGTTTTTTTCAATAGAAAATTTTGCTAAATTCATATTCTGTTACTTTTTGAGTTAATTAAAGCTTTACTTTTTGTCCGTCTAATAATGTTTGTAATCCTGCAGTGGCTATGCCTTGTCCTTTGGTAATTCCAGAAGTAACCTCAAAACCTTGGGCAGTAAGATTTCCTATGATTACAGGTTGTTTTTTAACGGTTGCATTGGCTCCTTCACCTACTATTAAGAATACAAACCTTCCGTTATGGTCTTCTCCAACAGCATACGCAGGAATAATTAGCTTAGAATTGGACGCTTTAGTGACTCCAAAGTCGAATGTTACATTTGCAGTCATCCCGCTTTTTACATCATTTGTAGTATTTGTTAGTATTAAATTAACAGGATAGGTTGCAGTTGTTGAAGATAACGTAGGTGATACCTCAGTAACTTTAGCTTTAAACGATTTTCCTTGCAGTGACGTAAAAGTAACATCAACACTATCACCTACATTTATTTTGTTGATGATACTTTCTGAACCCCCAAGTTAATTTCCATATCTGTTCCTGCGTTTAATGTAGCTATGGTTTGCCCAGGATTTACATTTTCATTAATTTCTGAATTTACTGCTGAAATAACACCACTTTCTGGGGCATATAAATAACCGAATTTCATTTGTTCTTGCTGAATTGAAACTCCTCTTTTTGCAGATTCATAACTTTGTTCGGCTGTTTTATATGCATTTTTAGCACCTTCAAAATCACTTAAAGAAGCACTTCCTTTTTCATATAAGGCCCGAGCTCTATCTAAACTTAATTTTGCTGTATTAAATTGAGATTGCGCACTATTTTTTTGTGTTAATGCTTGCTCATAAGCCAACCTTGATTGCACATTATCTAGTTTTGCTAATAACTGCCCTTTTTTTACGGTTTGCCCTAGTATTATATAAAATTGAGAAATGATTCCCGTATTTCTAAAGCTTAATGCTATCACCTTATCAGTTTGCGCAATACCGCTAAATGTGCGTATGTTTTCACTGTCTAGGACACCCACTTTTTGGTATTTAACTGGTCTAAGAAATTCTACTTCCTTTTTCTTTTCTTCAGAACAGGAAAGTAATACGCTGACAAGCAGTAATAATCCGAATATGTTGATATAATTTTTCATTGTAATTGCTATTTAATATTTTTAATGCTTAATTTTTAGTGTTTAGGTACGCTATAAAACGTTGTGTGAATTTGCTGTTATCCTCCGTTGTACTGAGCAAAAAATAATGTCCTATAAAACGTTCAACCTGAATCATATTAACCAAATAACCATATACTGCCGTAGCACTTGCTAATTGTGTATTTATATAATTATTCTGCGCATCAATAAGTTGTACCACATTTACCGCACCACTAGCGTAGGATACTTGGGTTAATTCTAGTGCTTCTTTGGCAGTTTGTTCTGAAATTTTAGAGAGTTCTATATTAGAGATTTGATTGATCACATTTAAGATGCTATTTCTAACATTGACATCTATAACCTGTTCTGTATTTTCTTTAAGGATGTTTAATTGATCTTTTTGAATCAAGGCCGTTTTACGATTGATATTGGTTTGATTTCTATTAAAAATAGGGATAGACATTGCAACACCAACTGTATAATTATTATCTGGTAATACAAAACCTTATTGTGTAGTGCTTCCTGCTCCATTTCGATTAAATACGCTATTGTATTGTCCTTGTAATTGAACTGTTGGCAAAAAACGTCCTTTTCCATTCAATTGAATCGAGCGTTCTGCTGCACTAAGGTTATAGCCAAGTGCTTTAAGTTCTGGTGCATTTTTTCTAGCTTCTTCAATTAAAAATTCAACAAACATTTCTCTTGTTGTTGGACTATCTAACAAATCAACAAATTGTTCATATTGAAATGCTCCAAAAACATTTTCCCCTAATGTCGTATTATCTACATCTATCTTCGTATGTATTGGATTATTTAACAATTGGTTTAATGCTATAAAACCTTGTTCTAATTGATTTACAGACTCAATCATTGCTTGATTGTTTTGCGCCATTTGACTATTAAAACGAAGTACGTCTGATTTGCTAGACTGCCCTAGATTAAAATTTTGTTCTGCTATTTTAAGATTGCGTTTTGTAAGATCTAAATTACTTTTTTGAATTTGTGCATTTGCCTTTAAGATTAATGTGTTGAAGTATACGTTAGATATATTTAATACCGTATTTAATTCGATTGCATTAAAATTTTCTTGTTGTGCTTTTTTTAAATTTTTCTGAATACTAATAGTAGCGTTTGCTGTTTCAGAAAAAATAGTTTGTTGTAATGTTATATTTCCAGAGGTTTGAAATTCTGGTGTTTGTCCAAAACCTAATACGGCAACATCTGGATCTACATAATTAGCCCCTGCATTTGCCGTTATGCTTGGTAAATAATTACTCTTCGCCGTTTTTACATCTTGGCTACGTAACACCACCTCTTTCTCTTGTGATTTGAGCGCTAAATTTCTATGTAATCCTTTTTCTATAAGTTCTAGAAGATTATATTTTTTTTCGGAAAGTACATTGTCAAACTTCCCTACAAATTCTACTGTATTAATAAGGCTATACTTTATGGCTACATTGGTAAGTTCTGCTGTATTGTAATTAATAGTTAATTGTGATTTGTAGTCTACAAAAACCGGGATTTCTGCTAATGGTGTGCCATTAATATATTGCTCAACCGTTAAAGCTAATCTTCTCAAAATTTGATTATAATTTATTGTAGGATTGTTAGTAGCCATAAACCCTTTTTCTACATAAGTCACATTATTTATGGTAAAAGAAGGTAGTTTTTTCTCGATAAAAACAGATGATAAGGTTGCTATTTCTAAATCGCTTAAAAAGAACCCACCTGCCATATAAACAGCATCTACAGTATCTAATTTTGAAGTAATATCAGATACAGATTCAAATGGAATTAATGTGTAATTTGTTCCTATGGATTCTGAAATAGCATCAAAAGTTGCCTTTATAGGTAGCATATCAATAAAAGGCTTATCTATAATAATTCCAACATTTTTGAAATTGGTAAGCTCCTTTAGCTTTTTCAAATCATTTTTATATGACTCCTCTTCTACCAAATAGGTTAAATTATTGATGTCGGATTTATTTTTAGAAAGGTCTATTCTATTAAAATCTTTATTGATAGCTCCAAATAGAACAGTTGGTTTCTTATGCGTTTCTTGTTTTATTACCAGTTCATTATTCACGATTCCGAAAGCAAGAATAATATCTGTTTCATTCGCTACTAATTGATTGTACTGTTGTTTAGCTTTTGTAAAATCAAAGTCGTTTACCAGCATATTTTTTTCGGAGAAGTTGATGATAGCATCTTTTCCCACTACCGTTTTTATTTGTGTTTTAAGATTGACAAGCAGAGAATCAATTTTTTCGTTTCTTACGTCTACTAGTATTCCAACATTGTAGGTGCGCACTTGAGCCACCAATAGCTGAGTAAAGAGTAAAACTAGAAGTATTAAAATTTGCTTTTTCATTTGTAATTTATTTTTTGGTGAAATATTCTACTGATGCTTTTTCCATAAAATCAAGAACTTCACTATTAAAAGAGATGGACTGTTTTATAAATTGATTGAGGTCTTGGTTAGAGCTGTCTCTAGCATCTACTATTTTTTCTAATAATGCTATTAATTGTTTATTGGTTTGAATGGTAATTTGAAGATTTTTAATATTCCCTTTTAAATGTAAGTAATACAGTTTTTGATTAGAATCTGCAATAGAAGTGATATCATTTATTTCATCTCTTTCTTCTAGTTGATCTAGTGTATTTTGAAGGTCTTCTACTTCTATATTTGTTTGCTCTTCTAATTCTTCAAAGGTGAAATATTTTTGATTTGACTTGTAAAATACACTCAATATCTTGCCCATATTTGTTGGGTAGAATTCTTGCTTTTGAAGAAGCGGGAATACTTGAGTTATTTGTTGATTTTCCATATTGCTTATTGTTTGATACAAAACTAAAGCGGTTAAAAAGGAAAAAGTGTGCCAAATGTCAATTAATGAAAATCGTTGATTTTGAATAGATTATATATAAACGATTGCAGTGAAAATCAAACTACCTGATGAGTCCTATAGTTATAGTAGTGCTAGGAATTACAATCCTTCTCCATGTTTAACAAGGTACTTTTACTGTAAATATATATTCATTTCAGTAATGCGCAGGATAAACTACAAGCTTGACTATTGTGGTCATCTACTTACCGGCAAGCATGTGTTAGAATATTAAAACGGTAATTAGATTAAGGATATTTACGTATTCTACTAAGTGTTTCTCTTGTTATTCCCAAAAAAGAGGAAAGTTCTTTTTGTGGTAGTCTTTGCGAAAAATGCGGCATCTCTTTCAATATGTGATCATATTTTTGTTTTGCAGTAAATGATTGTAGAAAAAATAAACGCTCGTCTGATTGAATATAATAGACTTCCATCAGTTCTCGGAAAAACGTTTCTACTGCGTGGTATTTTTCAGCTAATGCATAACATTTATCTCTTGATATACTTATGTACTCACAATCTTCAATAATTTTTATGGCTTCTTTACTTGGTTCTTGGGTTACAAAACTGGTGAAAGCGGTCAATAAATCTCCTTTAAAACTAAACCAAGTGATATATTCAGAGCCATCTTCTTTATGTCTAAATTGTTTTGCGATTCCAGACTCTACAACATACAATCTGTCGCAGGTTTTATACATCGGGATTAATATCTCACCTTTTTTACAAGACCCCGTTTCAAAAGCATCGCTAAATTCGTTAAACGCTTGTTCGTCTTTCTTCCTTAGTAACTCTAATTTTTGCGATACAATGTCGTTCTCCATGGTTTTTTGTTTATAAAGTATCAGCTTTTATTTTACTTAAAAATTAAACTAAAATATATACTGGTTAAAATAAATAAATTTCAAGTTTTTAGCAAAGAAACATTTAAATATAATCCCATTCCACACACATTCCCCTACTCTCCTATCGTCGAACGGGTAATAAGTGTTCCATTACAGTAGCTGAAGAAACATTTGAGAAGAAAAAAATAAAGAAGATTTAAGTCTACAAAGCTTTTTACCAAAGCAAAGTTACATAACGCAGTACATTATAGTACAATTTACAGCATATTGGCGGATAGCCTATTTTCAGGCTATTTTACATAGTTGCAGATATCGGCCTTTAGGACTATATCGTCAGCAATTATGTAAAAGCTAAATTTCGACCGGTATCAACATATGTTGTTATAAGGCAGCCGCATCATCTCGCCACCAAATAAAATCAGCCACGGTCTAATCTTATTTGTCACGGGTTATGTAAAATTGGCGCTACCAAACGCTCGATTTATCCTCTCGACAACCAACAAACTTTTGGTTATTTTTTGATTATTTTACGGGTAAACGCCTCATTGCGAGTTTCGATTTTTAGGGTATATATTCCAGAAGAAAAACTATCCATATTGATTTTTACAGCACCACTCACTACTTCGGCAGTTTTTCCAAATATTTGTCTACCCTCAGATGTGTACAAAAACAATTGAACATCCTTTATTGTTGAATCTTCTAAAATAACTGTTACATCACCATTTTTTACTGGGTTAGGATATACGGACAATCCCAAAGTAATTAAAATTGTTTCTTCGTAGATACCCTGACATTCCTTATCTGTGCCAACGGTTAGACTATTTTCAATCTTAGAGAGCGGCAATTGGATTTCGTTATCTTCAGTGTTATAAATAGTACCGTTCAAATTAACGCTATAATTAACACCACCACTCAAGTTAAGAATGACCGATTTGCCAGAAACATCCATCTTGGAACCTACGGACAAAGATTCGGGTTCGGTAATTTCAACAGAAAAACATTGTTCAAAATCAGAATGCTCGGTAATTGTGATGCAAACATCATAGGTTCCCGCTCCTAAGTTTTCAAAATTGACCGAATTATCAAAGGACTTCGATTCGCTGACCGAATTACCCGTGAGAACTGCGTTATAGTCATAAGGCAGAATCGCAATGATATCAACACTTCCGTTATTACTATTTGGACAAGATGCCCCCGTAGTTTGGATGGTAAAATTATCGGATGGTAAAGAGAATACTAGACAACCATCCGTATCGACCAAACTTCCCAAAGGAGTTTCTGAACATTGGTCGTTTTCATTGGCAATTCCGTCACCATCAATATCATCATCACAGGAATCACCAACACCATCATTGTCAAAATCGAGGCTATTTGATTCTGAAACAACTACTTGAATGTTTTGAGTACAACCCATGGCATCTTTGACATATATGTTATACGTTGCAGGCATTAAGTCGCTAAAACCATTGTTAGTTACATATCTAGCGCCATCAAGACTGAATTGATACGGGGCAACTCCACCTGAACCATTTACAACAATATAACCATCATTCAAACCTTTGCAGGTAATATCAGATTTATTTGCTTCTATGGTTAAAATTTCGGGTTCAGTTATGGTTATAGTATTCCCAAAGCTTTCTTGGGCATCATCATCTTTAACCTTGGTAAAATAGTTCCCTGCTCCAAGACCATTAAACATATTGTTGGTTTGATTAGTAAGTACGTTGTAACTTTCATCTAATAATTCATAAGTGTAAGGTGTTTTTCCGCCGACCACATCAATTTGAATAGTTGCGTCCTGAGAACCATTGCATGAAACGGTAGAAATTTGTGATGCCGTTACTTGCAAAGGGGCGTTATTCTCACAAACATCGCCAACTCCATTGTTGTTCGAGTCTTCTTGCAGGGGGTTTGCGGTGTTTGGACAATTGTCATTTTCATTTAGTACAGCATCACCATCAATATCTTCATCACATGCATCGTCAATTCCATCGCCATCCAAATCAGTTATGTTTTCTTTTACCCCAATCGTAACTTGTTTATATACCGTGCAGCCCTTACTATTTACTACTGCAATTACATGATTACCTTCTGAAAGCCCATCAATTATATTTAAAGATTGGAAACCCGCACCGCTAAGACCATAATTAAACGGACCGTCGTCTCCCATTACAGTTATCTCAACTTTACCATTTGAAGCACCGTCACAGCTTACACCGGTGACACTTGTTGATATTTCAAAAATTTCAGGGTTTTTAATATTTATGTATGCGATGTGTTCATCACCATAATCATCAATTACTTTGGTCGTGTAAAACCCAGCCTTTATATTTTCAAATAAATTGCTAGTCTGAGTGGTTGTTGGGTTTCCATAAGCATCCAATAAGTGATAGATGTATGGTTCTTTACCACCAGATGCCTGCACTTGAATAATACCATCGCTTTGATAGGGGCAGGAAATAGGTTGAAATTCTATTATTGTAGAATTCAATGGTAAAGGATCATCAATAAATTCAGAAATTGCCGTATTCGTAATTATGGGGGGATTAAAATCAAAATAAATATTAGCAAGACTCTCTATCTTATCTCCAATTGAGATATCATTTTTTGGTTTTATTTTAAAGGAAATGTAACCATGGCTTTCCGGCTCGTTGGACAGACTATCCGGTAAAAATATATTCTCAAAGAAAAACTCCACATCCTTACCATTTGTGATGGTCGTTCTGTTCGGATGACTTGAAGAAATCGGGGTAAAGGTTTCCCAATTCAGGTTGGCATGCAGTTGGTGATTAACTTTTACATTTATGGCAGAAGCGGTACCAGTATTTTGAAATCGAATCAAATAGGTCAAATATTCGTTAGCATCTCTAATGAAAATGGAATCTCCCTCTATGATTCTAATATCATTTGGATCGTAAGAACCAATAACAATTTCACGAAGCGTAAAATCATTATCCGGCCATGTAGCATCACCATTTTTAGGGTCAATGCTGGCCTTAAATGTTAAAACATCGAAAAGGTTGACCTCGGGAATAGTAGGTATGTTAAAATCCAAAGTCACTTTTCTAGACTCCAATGGAAGTAGTTGATCGTATAGAAATGTTATGGCGTTTTGCGTTTGAGTCTCAATGGCGGTATCTGCACCTAAAAATTGTAATCGATCATCAAATTCAAATTCAACGGAACCGTCTAAAATTGTTGTACCTGCATTAGTGTAAATCAATTCGTAAGAAACATCAAAACCAGGTCTAGGCTCATTTAGCGGCACAATCCTGACATTTAAATCATTTATGGTTTGATTCTTTGTAAAACAGAAGTCAATTTGTTGAGTATTGCCTATACCTGTGAAACTAGTTGTTTCACTTTCTGGATTAGTTGAAAACCAATCATTATAATAGGGTTCAACCGAAACTTCATAATCTCCCTCGTCAACAAAAAGTTGGTAATATCCGTTACTCAAAGTATACGTGACATAACTATTATCGCCATTTGTTGCAACCACTTTATACTTTGCTATGGCTTTATCAGTATCGCTACATCCATTTTCATCAAAATCGAGTTGTACCTTACCTTTAATTTCATTTTTTTGTTGGCCTAAATTCTTGTGCAGAACAATAGAAAAATCATCTCTATAAAAACTATCATTTGAGTGTACTGTTAATATATCTATTAGACCATCTCCATTTATATCGCCTACAGCTGTAGCCTTTGGGTCTCTAAACCTAATGTTGTCACTCCAATTATCATTTGTAAAAGATTCAATAAAATGGTTCTGTAAAATCCCGAAATTACCAAAACCATCAAGGTTTTCAAACCATGCATAACCATAGTTATAAATAGATTCTCCATTTATAAAATCTTGTTTTTCGGTACTTCCATAAATATCCAGATCGCCATCACCATCTATATCAACAGCAAGCGTACTATTAAATTTTGAAACGGTAGTACTTTCTGAAGCCTCTATATATTTGATGGAACTAAAACTACCTATACCATCGTTTTCAAGCCAGCCTATTCTTTTACCGGTATTAAAAAGAATATCCAAATCACCATCATTATCTATATCTGGAGCGGTTAGGTTGTATAAACCTAAATTTACACCATAACTATCCCCAATGTTTGATATGATAATATTACCATTATTAAAATTGCCCTGACCATCTAAATTTTCATACCACAAAAGTCTTTCATAATTCAAACTAGATGGGCTATCCGAAACTGAAATTGTTGCCAACACATCTAAGTCACCATCTCCATCAAAATCTTCCAACATCATATTTGAATTGGAAAGCATACTATCATTTATGGTAATCTCCGATACACTATTTGACGTATCAAAACCATCGTTGCTTTTAAACCATGCAATTTCTATTGTTGAATTACCACTATTTTGACCACTAGCAGCTACTATGTCCATTTTTAAATCACCGTCTATATCTCCAACGGCGATTTTATAGTAACGACAAGAAGGCTTTTGAAAGATTGTTTTCTGCTCAGAAAAGCCATCAGACCCGTTTATATTTTTATACCAGAAAATACTAGACCCATTGACAAAAGGAGCTATCAAATCTTTATCCCCATCCAAATCTAAATCTTGAAATAATAATGGATTTCCACTAGTAAATGGAATAATTTCTTTTGAAGGACCGAATGTGCCATTTCCATCAATATTTTCAAACCATACCACCGGTTTTAAGTCATCATTTTTTGATGTTACCAAAATATCTAAATCACCATCTGAATCCATATCTTCCAAGAAAGCATCATGAAAATTTGTTCCAGAACCCTCATTAACGCTAAACAAAAGACCCTCTTGAAACTCTATTTGTGCAGATAAGCTAAATGAAATAAATAAAAACAGGAAAGATAGTAGTCGTATTTCCATAAGGTTTATGGTATGAAAGTTTGGTAGGTAGCAAGTACGGTTTTTTAACATATCTTTTTCAAAACGAAAATGTTAAAGGTTTATTTTAATAATTTTTTTAACACCATCAAAGTTCGATTAACTACCAAAGCGCTGAACTTTAGCAATTATTCTTTACTTGAATGAAAGTGCGGAAAATTTAAAAAAGGAATATATACTAATGGAGCTATTGCATAATTCTATACCACTCACGTTTCACTTCCCTCCTAACGTCGGGTTATTTAATGAGTGTTTAGTCATTACTCGTTTATTGTTTTTTAAGGCATTAATGAATTATAAATGAAGATTCGCTAACGCCTAATCTCATTCTTCGATTTCATAACCTTTAACAAAAAAATAAAAAAGAAAAGTTTCAATGAAGATTGATTTCATATTGTAGCTATCAAGCTTCAATAATACAGCCTAAAATCTAGCAATTTACAGACATTGTAATGTCTTTGGTGCAACTCCTCAACTACCTCAAACATATCATCATCTTCTTTAAATAAGTTGAAGAATGCCTTGTCAAGGTTAGCGCTACTTACTCCGTTATATGCATTGCCGTAGCCAGAAATAGCTTTTGCATTAGTAATGTCCAAAAAATACTGAGCTTCCTCTTCGTCTAAATCTAGGATTTTTGCATTTGAGAAATGTAAAATTTTTCCTTTTAACCGTCCCTCAAAAATTTCTGCTATTTCTTGTAAACTGTAGTAGTAGTAGTTTAAGCAAATACTATTGGCTTCGCCTGACATAACCAAGTAGATAATCTCATAGTCTTTAAAATTATGATCATCCAAGACCAAAGCATTTAAGCTATCTTCTAATCCTTCAATGGTATCGCAGGTTTTATAAATACTTGCTATGCCATATTTCATGGCCAATTGCACCAAATTTTCTTGTGCTTCGGTAACTTGGTCCGTTTCTATATCTTGAACGCCTTCTAAACAATAAATGAAATTATCTGCATCTATAAATTGTTCTTGGGGTACTTGTTGTCTTTTCTCTAGCAATATTCTGAAATTATATGAACCACAAAATTACTGTAACTCTTTTATTTTTTTTAGCGTTATCAATTAAAAACTTTGGAAACTATTTCTGGCACATATGATTAATATCATAAATACTTCAGAGCTACTATTCCATTTAAACTACCACTTCGCCCCTATTTTCGTTTTTATATTTCTTCAATCTTATTTACCAGAATTCAACCACTCTTGCGTAACGGTATCAATATCTTTTCCTTCGCGGCTTACTTTATAATCTAAGGCCGCAATAATCTCATTATCAAAACGTAATGCATCCAAAGCACCTAGTTGTTCTTCTGTGAACAATGGTTTTTTATCCTCTCTTAAAAGCAATACCGCTTTATCTACAACACCCAATAATCCTTTAGGTTCTTTTAATTCTCTAATGTCATATTTATGGTGTAAAAAATGAGGTTTCCATAAGGGAACAATCACCCATTCTTTATTTTCTATAGCGTTTTCAAAAGCACCAAAACAAGCTTCTTCCGTTCCGGTATGAAATTCATAACCGGCATTATTCAATCCGTAGGCGTCCATCATTTTTATTGAGAAACGGGTAATTCCTGCGCCAGCATTAATCCCTTGAATATCAGATTTCATTTTTTCTACCACTTCGGGTTTTAATAAATCTGCAATTTCTGAAACCGCTTCTGCAGGTACATAATTAGGAACTCCCCAAAGTGCATAAGGCTCATAATGCAATCCTAAATCTATTAAGGGAACTGTTTTCTGTACTTCGGCCTTATAACCTCCGTGACTAGATGGCAACCAAGCGGAAGCCAACATATCTGTTATTCCTGCTTTTAAATTATCAAAGTTTTTCTCGTGGTGCGCATAAACCCGTTTCACTTTAAATCCCATTGCTTTTAGTGTGTTTGCAACTAAAGAAGCTGCAATACGATGAAATGATAAATCCGTGACACCTATTGTAATTGTCTGTGACATCCTATCTGGTTTAAATGTAAAACGCACTTTAAAAATTATAAAGTGCGTTTGGATTATAGTTAGCCTATTACTGTCATTTCATGCAATATGAATTCTTCAACAGCACCATCTGTTACTTTCATATATTCGGCTAAATGCGCATTGCCCATGTGTTCTTGCCACAGTTCACGGCTTTCCCAGTTTTCATGAAATAAGAATAAATTTGGATTTTCATTATCTTGATGTAAATCGTAATTAATACATCCTTTTTCTGCTCTAGTAATGGGTATCAGTTTTAGAAGTTCTGCTAGTACAAAATCTCTTTTTTCTTCTTTAACTAGAATTTTAGCTACAATCGTTAATTGACTCATAATGAAAGGTTTATTTATATAATTAAGTACTTTACTAATTCTGTTTCCGTATTTCTTTTGTTTCACTAAAATTATAGTACAAATATATACATCCTTACAAGGTGGGTAATTGTACAACCAATGGGTATTTATGTATTATTAAAGGTTTTTTATAGGTATACAATCATTGTTAGGGTGATTATTAAGTCGATTTTACTTTGATAACAGTTTAAAATGCCGATTTCAGACGCTAAAAACCTTTTTAAACACAAAAATGAAGTAAGTCGAAACGAAGATGGAGTACTTCTTAAATAGGGACTGAAGTTGATTTAATAGCAAACATCGTTCTGCCTGAATTAAAAGAAAACTTAAAAATCACATTTTGATATAAAAAAAAGAAAATGTAAAACACTCACACATAATATCTTACTAGTCATAAGCATAAAATGCACACCAACACATAAATAGAATAGTTCCTCTTGTTTAGCTATAAATTTAAGAAACTAATAAATCTTAATGTTATGAAAAATGTAATTGTATTCTGTTTAATTTTCCTGTTTGTATCTGTGGGCATGGCCCAAAATAATGGTAAAGATATCTCATTGAAGAAAACTATTTCTACAAGTACCTCTAAAACTAAAATGGAGAATTCTAAATCGCAAGAGACCATAAGTATCAAGAATAAAATCCAAGATTTGGAAAACAAGATTGAAGATTTGCAAAAGCAAATAGATGGTCAGAAATCAAAAACAAGACTCGCCTTTTTTCAGATTAGTTCTAATCCTATATTCAACACACCTTTTGAAGACTTTGTTTTTGCTAGTGACGACATGTGGAATAATCCTGTAGATGTTGGTTTAACGGAGTGTAGCAAAGGCTGTTCAAAAAGTGCAAAAAGAAGAAGAGATGCTTGCGCAAAAATGGCAGATGGCCCAAGAAAATCTGATTGCTATACTGCTTCTGCAGAAGCCGCAGGAAGATGCCAAACTAGTTGTCAAAATAGCTTTCCGTCTAAATTTTAATAAAAACAAATGATGCCGTAAGTACGAATTGTAATTATGGAAAGTGCACGTTATAATTTAAACTCTTTGATATTTTTGTCCTCTCCAAAAATATGTGGATAATGTGCCCGGGCATTGGTTTCCATAAAATCTATGGGCACATCTTCAAAATAGCCGTAATCTTCTAGGTATTCCATGAATTCCATTCCCTCGTTATTAAATTCTTGAAACATAGAATCGTTTTCGCCATCAAAATCTAAAGGCTCTACGTTGCACATGGCACATAAGGATTCATTAAAAGCAGGTGAAACCTTTAGCCATTTATCATTTAGAAGAAGGTCTACCATTCCGTGAGGTGTTAATTCATTGGTTCCAAATTTTTCAACAAGCCTCTCCACACCTATATGGTTTTTAACCTTGGCCAAGTGTAGCCGTGCGCAGGTATGCCTAATGACCGTAAACCCGCAATTAGAATAATGGACTTATCTATACAATGCCCTTTTTTCTGTGTTACCAAATAACTTGCTCTATAGTGCTCTTTTAAGAAACTTAGGGAATACGGATCATATCTATACGTGTCTCTTACTTTGAGGTACAAGCGCTTCGCTTTTTCCTTTTTTGAAATAGTATCGCTTCTAAACTCTTTGACAAAATCTTTGATTTCATCGGACTCATAATCAAAATAAAAAGTAGGTGCGGTAAAATTCATTTGTTTCCTTTTTTATAATGAAGAAGGTAAAAAGATTCCATGTAATTACAACTTACGCTGTCTTCAAAAGCGTAAAGTAAAACGTTGTGCCTACGCCCTCTTCACTTTCTAACCAAATGGAACCATTGTAATATTTAATTATTCTTTTTACGATAGATAAGCCTATACCAGAAGAAGAACCGGTGCTTTCTAATTTGGTAAATATTTTGAATATCCGTTCAAAATAAGCGGACTTAATACCAATACCATTATCCTTTACAAAAAACTCATAATGATCACCTTTATCCGTATAGCCCACTTCTAACCTTCCTGGTCCTCTTTACCATAGTTTATGGAATTTTGGATTAGATTCTGAAAAACCTGTTTAAACCGCCACGTGTTTCCAAACAAACTGGGCATGTTTTCTTGCACCTTAATTTCTACATGGTCGGGAACTAAAATGGTTTCTAGAACTTCTTTTATGAGTTCATTGAAATCTACTTGTTGGTCTTCGGACTCAATCTTATCAATCGTTGAATAATCTAAAATTCCCTTTATTAAAAAGTTCATCTTTTCAACATTAAACAAAGCCTGGTGTAAAGGTTGCATGGTGTCCTCATCTATAGCGTCTGCATTGTCATCTATAAACCAGCTCACCAAGGTGTGAATATTTATAAGCGGCGCTTTTAAATCATGTGATACCACATGGGCATACTCACTTAATTCTTCATTCTGGAGCGATAAGTTTTTTAGTAATTCTTCCTTTTTCTTCTCTTGCTCCTTTATGCGTTCTTCGCTCTCTTTACGCTGTATGACATTAACCAACATATTGGCATAAACAAAAAGGATATCCTTTTCATTATCATCATATTTATTGATTTTTTTAACCGAATCAAAACCTATAAAACCAATCAGCTCATTGTTTTTGATTTTCGGAATGGTAATCAAGCTTTTTATGCCCTGTGGTTCTAAAACCGCACGTAAACCATGCTCACCGTCTTCTGGTAATGTACTTACATCTTCCACAAAAAATGGTTCCCCCTTTTTGTGTGCTTCTATCCACTGCGGAATATAATCTACGGGAATGTCCTGCAAATTATCTAGTTCCGGTTCTATGCCTTCAGAACACCACTCATAGGTGTTGGAAGTGGTATTGTTTACAAAATCATAGGAGAAAATATAGCTTCGGTCAGATTCCACAAACTCCCCTATTTGCTGTAAGGAGGCTCTAACTAGCTTGTCTATATCCGATAAATCTGAATTAATGTACTTTGTTGAAATACTAATTAAGAGGTCTTGAAAACGCAGTTGCCTTTCAATAATTTTATCTTTTTCAGGCTGACTGAAATTGGTATGATTCTCACCTTCATTAGTTACTGAAAGTTGATTTTTATCCTGCAGGTCTTCTTTTTTCATTCGGGTTTTACAGATTTGAGATAAATGGGGAAACTTTACCTATTTGTTAGTTAGTACAACCAAGTCATAAAACATATTACGTTACTTGGTGCCTTAAAAATAACTATTTTTTACGCTTTAACAGCATTAAACTAAAAACGAATTGATGGAAAACTACCGCGTAAGGCATTTGGCTTTTGTCTGTTTAATTCTTATCAATTTACATGCTACAACAATTATCATTGGGAACTTAAACCCATGCATTGGTTTTCTCTGAAAAGGATAAGCTAGAAAATCTGCGTCAACATTGGTTTTGATTGGGTTAAAAGCCGGGTAACATAACACATACCTTGCCTACTAATAAAGAATACCATCTTAATATCTTGTTACTAGATGTATTCCTACTTTAATTATAGCCCATCTCCAAGAGCTACCTACGCTATCTATTGCTAAAGAATGAGTCATAAACACATCCAAAACCACCGGACTAGAGGTCTTGGTGTTTTGAAATAAAGTGTTTGAACAATCTAAATACTACACTATGAATAACAACATTACAAAATATTTCTTAGCAGGAATAGTAGGAACTATAGTCATGACCATTGTTATGATAATGGCGCCTAATTTGGGCATGCCCGAGATGGCTCCTTGGAAATTATTAGCTGGCGCAATGGGCGTACCAATTGTAGTTGGCTGGATTATGCACTTTATGATGGGGATACTTTTTGCTCTAGGTTATGGATATGTCTTTGCGCCTAATGTGCAAATTAATAATCTCTGGCTAAAGGGAATTGTTTTTGGAATTGCAGCAGTTATTCTGGCTCAGATAGGAATGAAAGTAATGGGTATGATTTTCACAATGCCACCGGTAGATGGGTCTATGCAAATGCGTTTAGTAGCCATGCTTATTGGGCACATTGTCTTTGGTGTGGTTACAGTGAAAACAATAGGGAAATAAGAACATAAAATATTATGAAAAAGATAGACTTCAGTACTTTAAAAGCAGTATTTGTAAACTGTACATTAAAAAAATCGCCTTCTAAAAGTCACACACAAAATCTAATGGATGTATCCATGAAGATTATGGAATCTGAAGAGGTTGATGTAGAAATACTTCGACTTGCAGATTATGATATTCCCGTGGGTGTACAACCAGATATGACAAAGGAAGGTTATGATACAGATGATTGGCCCGGTATTTATGAAAAGATTATGGCAGCGGATATCTTGGTTATTGGTACGCCCATTTGGTTGGGCGAGCGCTCCTCTATAGCATCTAAACTTATTGAACGCTTATATGCCATGAGTGGTTACCAAAATGATAAAGGGCAATATGTGTACTACGGTAAAGCTGGTGGTTGTATTGTTACCGGTAATGAAGATGGGGTAAAACATTGCTCTATGGGCATGTTATATGCGCTACAACATTTAGGATATAGTATTCCACCGCAAGCGGATGCCGGTTGGATCGGGAAAGTGGGTCCTGGACCTAGTTATGGTGATACCAAATGGAATGGCGAAAATATAGATCCGCCCGTAGGTTTTGATTCAGAATTTACAAACCGAAACACCACTTTTATGAGCTATAACTTAATGCACCTAGCCAAAATGTTGAAAGATAATGGTGGGTATCCTGCTTACGGGAATTCTAGAAAAGAATGGGATGACGGTACACGCTGGAATTTTGAGAACCCAGAATATAGATAGAAAACAGATGCCTTGGTCATCTAATTTAAAAACATAAAGAGAACTATTATGAGCAAAAATGTATCAGAACAATTATTGGATATTCTAATCAGTGTTGGCGTAGAAAAAGTATATGGAGTTACGGGTGATGCCCTTAACTTTTTTGTAAAGGCCATTGAAGAAAGTGATGGTGTGGATTGGATAGGTATGAAACACGAAGGAAATGCTTCTTTTGCTGCCTTTGGACATAGCCAAACTACAGAAAATTTAGCCGTTTGTGCAGGAACGGTAGGTCCTGGAGCCCTTCATTTAATAAACGGACTTTATAATGCTAAAAAAGAACGGACTCCGGTTATTGCTATTACGGGACAAATTAACCAAAAGCAACAAGGGACTAGTTTCTTTCAAGAAGTAGATTTGAAAAAGGTTTTTGATGATGTTTGTGATTATCAGGCGATTATTGAAACCCCAGAGCAAGCCCCAATGGTTATACAACGTGCCATTAAAATTGCCATGGCCAATAATGCGGTGTGTAGAATAGAGTTGCCGGCAAATGTAGCCGAAATGAAAGCCGAGAATCAGCAATTTGTGCATCCTATTAAAAAGTATGTTTCGCGTTTGGTTCCAGAAGAATCGGTAGTTATAGAAGCTGCCCAACTTTTAAACGGTGCCAAAACAGTAGGTATTTTAGCCGGTGATGGATGTCGGGAAAGTAGAGCGGCGGTAATTGAATTATCGAAAAAGCTGAATGCGCCTATAACCCATAGTCTACGTGCCAGTGATATTTTTGACCACGATACAGATAACGTAGTAGGATTGACGGGATTAATAGGAAACCCATCTGGTTACAATGCTGTCATGAAGTGCGATTTGCTATTGATGCTCGGGACCGATTTTCCTTATATTGATTTCCTTCCCCATGATACAAAAACGATACAAGTAGATATCCGACAGGAAAATATAGGTAATAGAACATCTGTATCTCTTGGAGTTTGGAGTGATATCTCATCATTCTTAGAAATCCTAAATCCAAAAATTGAACAGAAAGAGGATACCGGTTTTGTTGATAAGCTAAGAAATAGTTTTGAAGATTGGAGAAAGAATATGAAGGAACAAGCTTCTCCTACACGTGAGAATGAACCTTTACACCCTCAGATTTTTGCAGATTTAGTAAATGAATATGCTTCCAATGATGCTATTTTTACTGTAGAAACAGGAACATCGGCAATATGGGCGGCTCACCATATATCTTTTCATAGCCAAAGACGCTTGATTGGGTCTTTTAATCACGGTTCTATGGCGGTAGGCTTGCCTTCTGCAATTGGAGCGCAAATGGCCAATCCTAAGAAAGAAATTTGGTGTTTAAGTGGTGATGGTGCTTTTAATATGGCGATGCAAGATTTTATTACGGCCGTTAAATATGAACTCCCCATAAAAGTGCTCATCTTCAATAATTCTGAATTAAGCTTTGTTAAACTAGAAATGGAACAAGTGGGCTTAGCAGCTAGTTTAGATGCATTGCATGAAACCAATGTCAACTTTGCAGAGTATGCTAAATTATGTGGCGGAGATGGTGTACGTGTAGAACATGCCAAAGATATAGATGCTGCCATACTACAAGCTAAGAATAGTAAAAAGCCCTTTATAATAGATGCCGTAGTTAGTAGTGAGCTTTATCATTACCTCCTCATATTGGAATTAAAGAAGCTATTGGTTTCGGTACTTCCAAATTAAAAGAAGTCGGTCAGGTTATTAGTGGCGATAAAAAACAATGGGGAAATTTAAAAAAGGAATTACAATCTTATTTTGATTAATATTTAAAATAATGTGGTAGTTAAGTTGATACTTTATTACCCTTCTCATGAAGATTCTTTATACCCAAGTATTCAGGTATAAAGAATCTTTTTTTTTGAATTGAATTCGTGTTCTTAGTAGTGCCTTTAATGTAAATTTCTCCTGATGTACAGCTATTTAAAGCAGTATTTCAACATATAAAGATAGTTTTCTAGCTATTCACCCGAATTAATTTTTCATGATACACCAATGGGGTAATTTGCACTCCTCAAACCCCAAATTTGATTATTTTATGAGACTTGAATTAATTATTGTTGATGACTCCCATTTATGGCTGTCCTTAGCAGAAAAACTTGCCAAAACGCACCCATTAGTGCGCAGTGTACTCACTTTTGAAGATTCTTATGATGCTTGGGTGCACATACAAATAGCTAAACCACAAGTTGTCATGTCCGACATAGAAATGCCATAAGGTATGAACGGACTTTCTTTTCTTGAAATGTTCGGTAATCGTATGCCTTTTATATCAAGTTCTACGAAACAGGATTTTGAAGTGGTAGCCCGGGAACTTGGCTGTGTAGATTTTATAAGCAAACCTTTTACAAAAAGTGAATTTCATAAATCTATAGATTTAGTTTACAATAAGATTTATGGAAGAAAAGTAAACGCATAAGTATTGGTTTTATAGTAACAAAAGGGGCGCCACTACCCCCTTCTTATGGAATTTTAATAGAAAAAAGTTCGTTTATTCCAATTCAGAAATAGTTTCTTTAATCCTGTCATTTACTGTTAATCTCTTCAGTATTCCTATTGAGAAATAGCTATAAATTACGCGTTTAACAAAAAAAAATGCGGTTTTCTTAATTTCTGTTTGTACTTTTTCATAAATAAAAGTCCAAATGGCATCAATTTTTTTCGCGAATAAAAGTTTTTACTTTGCTATTTTACTTGTATTTAGTTTCTCTGTCAATCTTCAAGGGCAGACAGAAAAAAGTACGCTTACTAAAATAGTAGAGTTAAAATCTAGTTCAGATTTTAATCCTCAGAATTCTGATTATATAGATTTACTTCTGGAGTTAGCAGAGACCAATATGCGTTCCAATCCTGACAGTACAGCCATATTATTAAAAGAAAGTTATGATTTAAGCATTGCTTCTCAATATAAAAACGGAGAAAGTATAGCTCTGTCTACCTATGGGTATTATTATGCAGAAAGAGGAGAAACGGATAAGGCTAGTGAGTATAATAAGAAAGCTTTAGAGGTTGCAAATACCTATGACCTGGATGATGCAAAAATTGCTGCTTTAAACAATATTGCAATCGACTTTCATTTTAAAGGAGATTATGCAAACGCGCTTACCAAATATTTAGAAGCATTAGCTGTTGCCGAAAAAATTAATGAGACACGTATGATGTCCGTTCTTAGTAGCAATATTGCCTTTTTATATAGTTATAATGAGGATTTTGATTCGGCTATAATCTTTCAAGAGAAAGCAAGGCAAATTAGTCTAGAGGCTCATAATGATGATCTATTAGCTGTCTCAACGCTTGGTATTGCCCATTTACACATGCAAAAGGGAAACCTTGAAGAATCTGAGCGTTTGCTAACCAATGTGATACCTAGCAGGTCTTAAAAAACAAAATAGGAAAGATTGGTTATCTAGTGCATATGCTGGAAAAGGCGACATTGCAGTTGAAAGAAAGAACTATACAAAAGCACTAGAGTGGTTTATTAAATCAGAAAAATTATGCGATGAAATAGACTATAGTATTGGATATGCAGGCAGTTATATAGGATTGGCCGAATCGTATTTAGGACTTAAGAATTTAGAAAAAGCCGAAGAATATGGCTTAAAGGGATTGGAAATTGCTAATAGATTAAGTCTTTCAAAATCTATACAGCTATCAAATCTAGTTCTATCTAAGATATACCACGAAAAAGGAGAAGATAAAAAGGCATATGCTTACCAGAATGAATATAGGTTACGATATGAAAAAGAGGCCGATGAGAAATTCAAGAACGGTCTTGGAGTTGCCCTTAGTAAAATGAGGTTTGAGAATCAAAAAGAACAACTTATAGAGAAGCAGAACAAAGCAATTGCTAAACAAAAAACTTACGTATATTTTGCCATAGCTGCCCTTTTAATTGCTACGTTATTTTTAATATTAATTTACAGAACCAATAAACTTCAAAAAAGATACACTAAAAATTTACAGGCCAAACAAGAAATCTTAATCCAAAAAGAGGCAGAATTATGCGAGTCTAATAGAACCAAAGATAAGCTGTTCTCTATTATAGCACATGATCTTAAAGGGCCAATAAATTCTTTTCATTCCCTTATGAAAATGTCTACAAGTGTATCTATTAGCAAAGAGCAATACATATCCTTAATGCCCAAAGCTCTATCAGGAATACAAGGCATTTCAGAATTGCTGAATAACCTTTTAATATGGGCAAAAACACAAATGGATGGTATAGTATTAGAACCAAAGAATATAGACCTTCATGATATTGCTGAACAGAGTATTTCCGTGTTAACCACTTTGGCTCAAAAGAAGGAGATTAGCATTGTAAATGAGGTGCCAGAAAATACGATTAGTTATAGCGATAAGAATCATCTGGATGTGATTCTAAGAAATTTAATAGGTAACGCAATTAAATTTACTAACCAAAAAGGAGAAATCCATATTAAGGTTGAAGATAAAGGCGATGCACTACAATTAGAAGTAGTAGATAATGGGGTTGGAATGAATGTAGAAACCCAATCTAATCTCTTTAAAACAAAATATGTGAAATCTGCCTTTGGCACCAATAATGAAAATGGTTCAGGTTTAGGGCTGTCTATTTGTAAAGAAATGGTAGAAAATAATGGAGGTAAAATATGGGTTTCTAGTGTTCAAAAAGAAGGAACAACCATCTATTTTACTGTTCCAAAGGAATCAAATAAAATAGATGCTGTTTAATTTAGTCTTCAAATAAAAAATTGTCTGGCAAGTTCATAACATAATCTGCCAGATTTTTCATCTCTAGATAATGATTTTTCATTTCAGGGTTGAAGTTAACGTGATTGAAATTCTGATGTCGCCAATATGCTGTAGCGGTTGCTGCGTAAACCGTAAATGCTTTCAGTGCTTGTTTTTCTATTTCTAAAAGTTGAATTTCTTGCTGATATCCTTTCAATAAACTAGCTGCTTTATCTAAATTGATGGTGGTTTTATCGCTACACGTACCAATAATCATCATACCAATATCGAATACGCGATAATAATAGCACGCTTCCTCAAAGTCCATGATAGTCGCTTGTTTTCCATCTTTAGCTACAATGATATTGCTATTAAAAATATCACTGTGAATCAAAGCTTTTGGCAAATCGGTGTTGATATGATTCTCAATATAGTGTTGCGTAGCTTTTAGCCATTTGTAAAATGAGGAATCTGGAGCGTAGCTTTTTACTTCATCAAAATGTTGTAATCCAAATGCGATTTCTCTTGGGATAAAATCAGGTGCTTTTATTTGATGTAATTGTGCTAGTTCCTTGCCTAAATATAGTAACAAGTCTTCTGATATATCTTTGGCAATATCACCTTCAATAAATCCTTTAAGCATTACTGGTTTGGTATTCCAGGTAGTAGTTAATGCTCCGGTTGTAGTTTGTATCAGCTCAGAAGTCGAAAACTTGTGCTGTTTTAAATACTCCAATAAAGAAGCTAGTTTCTCCGTCTCTTCAATGGACTTTTCATCACAAATGGTCAATACAAAAGCGTTGTCTTCTGTAGGTATCAAATAATTTGTATTTGCCGACCCACCACTTAACATTTTGTTGGACATCATTTTAATGCCATAAGGAACCAAAATACGCTCCATATCTACATCGGTATAACTTTAGTATGTGTCATATTACTTTCCTTTAGTTAAGTCCCAATTCGTTTCCATGGCGTGCATAAGGGCATTTTCTACATGCGCGTAATTACACAAATACACCTTCTCACAAAGTTGTTTGGCAGTTTCTACACTACTATGCGTAGCGGCTTTTGGCAATACGCTTGTGTGTAATGCATTCTTGATTATTTCTGGAAATTTTGATGGATGCGCCGTAGCGAAACAGATTAATTTCTCATCACCTAGTTCCGTTTTTAGACTATCTGCCGCTACTAATGCTACCGCACCATGTGGATCCAGTAAATAGTCTTCGTTAGTATACAGCTCATTGATGATAGCTAAGGTTTGTTTGTCCGTTGCACTATAAGATTTAAATCCTTTAGAATAGCTTTCAAAAGTCTGCTTATCAAAAGTAACGGAGCCTGTGGCGTTAAACTGATCTACCCACTTTTTAATGTTCTCGGTGTTTTTTTCATTTCTGAAATACAAGAACCTCCAAAAATTAGAAGGCACTAAAATATCTATGGCAGATGAAGGCGTTTCTATTATTTCCTCCTTTGAAAAACGACCTTCAGAAAATACACGATGTAAACAAGCATTTGTATTATTGGCAACTACAAAATACTTGATGGGTAATCCCATTTCTCGTGCGATACCTCCTGCACATAAATTACCGAAAGCACCAGATGGGACGGACATATTTACTTTCTCTCCAATCGTATCCACGACCTGTAGGTAGCCATAGAAATAATGCACGGTTTGCATCATTACACGACCCCAGTTAATGGAGTTTACACTAGATAGTTTTAGCTTGTCTTTAAAACGTTTGTCCGCATAGAATTTAGCAATTACAAGATCTAAATCATCTGCACCATCTGGGCAATTAAACACCCCAACCGGATGCACATTGGCATCTTGCAAGGTGGTCATTTGTCGTTCTTGTTCTTCGGTAATTAAACCTTTAGGATATAACACCCAAGCATCTAAGTTCGATTTCCCGCTGTGTAGTACGCAGTCGCCGGACCAGTATCTCCTGTGGTGGCAACAACAAGCGTTAGATGCTCATTTTTTCGTTCAAGAAATAAGTTAACCAGATTCACCAAAAAAGCGAGTCCCACGTCTTTAAATGATATTGTTGGACCGTGAAACAATTCCATAATGTACGTGTCCTTTCGTGTTTTTAAATGATAAAACGGAATGGTCTCTTTCTTTTCAAAAGGAGCATATGCAGTTTCAAGGATGATTTTTAATTCGCTTTCCGAAACAATGGAGCGATCAATAAAAAGCGAAAGAATCTCAAAAGCGAGGTCTACATAAGACAAGCCTTTCCAAGAGGTTAACTGCTCTTTGGTGATGATCGGTAAGGTATCAGGAACATACAATCCGCCATCTGAAGCAAAACCATCTAAGATGGCAGTTTCAAAATCAACTGGCTTCCCTCCTCCTTTGTTACTCACAAATTGAATCATAATTTATTTTTTTAAATATGCAGTATACACCGCTTCGGTTATCATAATATCTTGTACAGCAACGCCTGTTAAATCGACAATGGTAATCTGGTCGTCATTGGTACGTTGTAATTTTTTATCTTGGATCGCAGTACCCAATTCAACAATATTGTCTGCTGTAATTTCACCATCTTTCGTAGCCCTATAGATTTCACCCCTACTTTTACTTTGAGGAATACTGTCAGAGATAACGATGTCCGCCTTTTTAAGCAACTCGCTCTCTAATTCTTGTTTGTGTTCTGTATCTGAACCTACGGCAGTAATATGTGTCCCTTTTTGAATGTCCGATGCTTTTAGTAAAGCCTGTTCTGACGGTGTTGTAGTTACAATCAGGTTGCAATGTTTTGCAAGTTCTGTAGTGCTGTCAGCAATATGAACATCAAAATCAGCACCTAGTTCATTGGCGAATTTTGCAGCCTTTTCTTTTGAGCGTCCCCAAACCCAAACAGTGGTGCACGGTGTATGTTTTTGAAGGTATTGCAACTGCAATTTTGCTTGTATTCCCGTACCTACAATTCCGATTGCTTTTATCTCTTTCTGGGCGAAGTACTTTGCCGCTAAAGCTCCGGCAGCTGCTGTACGGATATCTGTTAAGTAGCCTTCGTCTAACAATACCGCTTTTGGTACTCCTGTTTTCTGGTCGAATAATAGCATTAACCCTTGACTAGAGGGGATTCCCAGTCTAGCATTATCATAAAAACCAGAAGCAATTTTAATGACATAATACGCCTCGTTTTTAATGTAGCCATACTTAATATGGGCATCCCCTTTTGGGTCTTCGAATAATAATTCGCCCACCGGAGGCACCACAGTATTTCCGTCGCTGTATTGAATGAACCCTTCTTTCATAGTAGTGACAACATCTGTGTGCTCTAACAAGGCTTTAATTTCTTTTAAATGAATAACTGTTGTCATAATCTTTGTTTTTCTATTTAGCTTTTCTATTTAGTTTTTTGAGCAAAAAAAAAAGTCTCTGCATACCAATTAGCTGTTAACTAATTAAGGTATACAGAGACTCTCTGTAAGAAGTAAACTTATTTTTCCAATTTCTTCCTTATGATGAAAAATAAGCCTGCAAAACAATACTACTAAAACTTCTCTAAGATAAAAGTATAAAAATTTTTTAGATAAGCAATTTCTTTATTGATGAATTCATGGTTTGCTATACTCGTTAGCGATGTATTTAAATGATTATTAGACGATAAGTATCTCATCTAAAATGTATTCCAGTTCAAAGAGAAGTCTTACATATCAGTGATTTTGCTGATACTAAATCATTTTTATTGACAGCCGCAATCTGATAATTATGGGCGCCGGCTATCTTATCTGTATAGCTTGGTGTGGCAGATAAATTAATGCAAACACCATCCCGGTATATTTTATAACAATCAATTCCACTTTCTGCATCCTCAGAAGTATTCCAATTAAGCGTAACATGCAAATCATCTTTTCTTGAAACTTCCAGACCTTGGGGAATAGATGGTGCTGTTTTATCTGTGGAATGGCCTTCAAGCATAAGTCTATAATCAGTCAAATGAGTAAAAGTGAAACCTTTCTTCAGAAGGTCATCTGCAATCTTCTTTAGGTCATTTTTCTTGGAATCTGTTGTGTATGCTGCAGGATGACCATTCAACACAATGTATGAATGCGAATCGGCATCATATTTCTCCCAATTTGCCAAGTAACTTTTGAAAGATACATTTCCATAATCAGGTTTCCCAACACCTTCCATACGTATATCCATCGTAGCTAGACCTTGCTTTTCAGGAAGATAATTATCATCAGTTTTCCAAACCACCCATCTCATAAAAGGGTCTTCATTAATTATCTTAATAGTATGTTCATTTACTCCATAGTAGTGATAGGAATATACTCGCATTATATAATCATATTTCATTAACATAGCAGTTCTAGCTAAATAAAAATGCTCTAATTGCGTGTCATAATCCGAATCAAAAAATTCTTTAGGGGTCCCTGTATATCCATGCATAAAAAGCTGAAAATGTTTAGGGTCATCTATCAGGCTCTGAACATAAGCCATATATTCCTTATCGCCAAGATGAACGGACAAGGGAAATATCCCTATATCTGCGGTAACATCTTTTTCAATAATTATATCCGTAATTGATTTAAACTCTCTCCAGTTTCTTTCCTGTAAATCGTCTAATTTAAAAACTACATATTTTAACTCCTCCTTGGAATTTAAGGTGTCGTTGTTAACCAGTGAGTTTGAAAAACAAGTAGTTGCCGAAAATACAATCAGCACCATAAGCATCTTTCTTAATTTCATATTGATTATTGGTATGGATAGTTTCATGATAATTCATTATTTATTAAAACCTGCAAATCGGGAGGTAGTTCAATTGATGTTTTTAAAGTTAGTTAAAACATCGTTTGAGCAAACAGGATACTGACCAATTCCTAACTTTAACTATTATTAAAACATGAATCTAAAACGTTTCAGATGATTACAGAAAATAAAAGATTAGATAAAGATAAACCCTTTAAAGGTTTGGGAAATGATGTGCCTCAAAATCATGGTCTTAGTCAAGAAGAGTATAATAAGGAAACCAATAATACATCAAAGAAAAATATTGGGAAACCCGTTAATAATGGTGGAGTTAATACCATAGACTATCATCCGCAGTTAGAAGAGCAATGGTTGGCAGTTCGTGATGAATATCTTTCACATTACCCGGATTTAGAAGTTGCAGATTCTGTGTATAAAAAAGGAAGTTTCTACTCTATAATTGATAGTATAGCAAAAAGTAGAAATAGTTCATCACAAGAGATTCACGATGAAATTATGAACTGGCCTGCAACTAAGTAAAAGCATATTTTAATAGTGAAATTGTTATGACTACTCTCTTTAAAGGTAGCCCTTGTTCTTCCCCATTAGCTCTAAAGCCTTTTAATGAGCTGGAAATTGCGATTAAGTACTATAGAGGCAACGACTAAAGCATGGAAACAGAAAATAAAAAGCAAGAAGATCATCAGAAGGAGTTAGAAAAAAAATCTAATGAAGTAAAAGGTGGTAATGAATACAGCGAAATTCTTAGTCGTGTTATACACGAAGGAGAAGAGATATTCAAGGTAAAAAATAAAGCCATGTTTCTTAGTGCGCTCATTGCCGGGCTAGAAATTGGTTTTAGTTATTTTCTTATCTGCGCTCTATACTTTCTATTGAATGGTACCTTGGATGCTAATATTATTTTCAAACTTTTTAGTGTAGTTTACCCTGTTGGGTTTATTCTCGTTATACTAGGGAAGTCAGCTCTATTTACTGAGCAGACATCTGTATTGGCTTTGCCTGTTCTTAATGGTCAGCGTAGTGTTTGGGAGTTGTTTCGTATATGGGGCTTGGTCATTCTTGGTAATGTATTAGGCGGTATCATATTCGCACTTTTTATAGGACTCCTTGCTCCTCATCTAAATCTTTTTACAGAAGAAACCATGGTAGAAATTGGGAGCCATGTGCTTAGTGAGGATTCATGGGTACTCTTATTGAGCGCTATTGTTGCTGGTTGGTTAATGGGACTATTAACATGGTTGCTGAACAGTACAATGAATTCCCTTACTCGTGTGGTACTTATAATTATGATAACAGGTGTTATTGGTTTTGGAGGGTTTCACCACAGTATTGTAGGCAATATAGAAGTCTTTGGAGCCTTTTTACATTCCGATAGTATTTCCTTTTTAGATTACCTCTGGTTTCTATTATAGCACTACTAGGTAATGGAATTGGAGGTGCTGTGGTTGTAGGTCTTTTTAAGTACAGGATTTTTGAATCAAACTACGAGGAAACAGTATAGCGATTTTTATAAGCAAGATTGAAGTGAAAACAATGGTCTTTAGTATTATAAACAAATAAGCTAACTCCCACTCTATTGAAACTCAATATCTACAATTAAAATGTGAATGAGAAATTGATATAGACTGATAGGTTTACAGTTTATTACGACTACCCAATTCTGTTAGATTTATTGATGCTATTAGTTAAGCAGGATTATATATCTGGAAGTATTTAAAAAAATAACCACTCAGGTATGACGAGCGTCAGATACTCTAGATGCCCATTTAGATAAATTTGATATTGAAGAAGTAAGATAACAAATCAGATACATTGCTTTTAAGAAGTATTTGGAACTATTATAAGATTAATTAAAAAAGAGTAAAAACATGAGCAAACAACAATTATTATTACCATATAACAAAAATATTAACATGAAGAACAGAGTGGTTATGGCTCCCATGACGCGAAGTAGAGCAGATAATGAGGGCAATGTTCCTACTGACGATTTACAGGGTTTATATTACGAGCAAAGAGCTTCAGCGGGTCTCATCATTACAGAAGGTTCGCAGGTCTCACCTGATGCAGTAGGTTATATTCATACATAAGGTATTTATTCAGAAGAGCAAGTCGAAGGTTGGAAAAAAATTACCAAACGTGTGCATGATAAAGGTGGAAAAATCTATATCCAATTATGGCATGTAGGACGTATATCCCACCCCGATTTTCATAATGGTAAATTACCCTTATCCGCATCGGCTATAAACCCCAACGCTAAATCATTTACGCCAGAAGGTTTTAAAGATACGGTTACGCCTAAGGAAATGACCACTGAAGAAATAAAAACTACGATTAAGGATTTTCAAAAAGCAGCTGCAAATGCAGTAAAAGCAGGTTTTGATGGTGTAGAAATACATTCTTCCAATGGTTATTTATTTCACCAGTTTTTTAATGGATGTTCCAACAATAGAACGGATGAATACGGAGGAAGTATTCAAAACAAAACTCGTTTCTTTTTTGAAGTTCTGGATGCTATAAAAGAGGTCATTCCCCAAGAGAAAATTGCCGCTCGTTTTAATCCTTCACTAGATGGTATGTTCGGTATAAGTATAGATGAAGAAACCATTCCCACATTTGAATACATTATTAAAAAGTTAAACGATTATAATCTTGCATATGTGCATCTTTCAGAACCATTTACAGATGTTTCTAAAGTTCCTTTTGCGGTAACAGAAATCGCAAAACATTTTAGACCTTTGTACAATGGAACATTGATGATTAACTCTGGATTTGACCAGGAAAAAGGAAACAAAGTTATAGAAGAAGGCCATGCAGATTTGGTAGCTTATGGTAAGCCGTTTATTTCTAATCCAGATTTAGTAGAGCGTTTTAAAAACAACTTGGCTCTAGCAGAATGGGACCAAGATACTTTTTACACTACGGGTACAAAAGGATATACAGATTATCCAAAAGCTTCCAAAGAATTAGTTTAGAAGCTACTTTAGATACTTTTTTAATTTATTAAAAGCGGCCAATTCATAAAATGCATGAATTGGCCGCTTTTATGATTTTTTTTCAAGTTTTTTTATCTACTCCAAATTATCACGGCTAACGCTAGGTCAACATTTTATTTGAGAAAAAATTATCAGATTTGAACACTCTTTATTAGGGGTAAAATCAAGATTTTCAAGAAATTATTTTAAGCTTTTCTTATCGCTAATAATAAAAATTTTTTCGATAAAAAGGCCAAATTCTCGTTAAGAAACGTACATAGATCTGAAAGATGTTGTAATTCAATAGGTGAAAATCATTATTTAAAAGAAATAATCTGCTTTTTTCTATATATTTTTGCAACTATTTGCGTCAAACTGACGTTAGTTTAATAATTAAAATCCCCCACCCCCGATGATCACAGAAAAGTTTACGAAGTACAAACTCATTTTATTATTAATGCTTTGTAGCATGACAAGTAGTGTTGTCTTTGCTCAAAATGACAGCTATGCTGTTATGGATATTGTTGAAATAGAATTCAATAGTCAAGTCAAGTATGGTAATGCCTACATGGATGTAGACGTATGGATTGAATTAAAAAAAGAAGGCTCATCAAGTGAGGTATACCGTATTCCGGTATTCTGGGATGGTGGAAATGTCTTCCGCGTTCGTTTAGTTCCTACTTCACCCGGAAAATGGACTTGGAAAGTTATCAATGAGACTGTAGAAAATGCCGATCGTAGTTTTATTGGACGAAGTGGTTCATTTACTGCTGTTGCCGCAAATGTAAGCAGCAACCCCAACAAACGCGGTTTTATAAGAGTTGCATCTAATAATAGAACTTTAGAATATGCAGATGGTACACCATTCTTTTATACAGCAGATACATCTTGGTCTGCACTAACTGAAGTATTTGGTTTCAGCAAAGCGAATACTATTAGCGGAATATCTTTTCAAAATTATATTTCAACCAGAAAAGGCCAGGATTTAACGGGCTTAATGTAATTGCTAGTTTCCCGAATGACAGTTATACTGAATTGTGGGCAGAAAAAACACATCATAAGAAAACAGGTCCCAACGGAGAGGGTCCTTTCGAGTTAAAAAGTACAGGGCAAGTAGACTACCTAAATATTAAACCTGAGTACTGGCAATCAGTGGATAAGCGAATGCAGCATTTATCCGATCAAGGATTTGTAACTTTATTTGAAACCGTAAGAAGAAGCGAACTTTGGTATTTAGGTACAACGCAAGAAAAAGCAGCTTTTTATAACTATGTGCGTTATTTGTGGGCGCGTTATGGTTGTTATAATATGATTTTTAGTTGGGTACATCATGACAGCCAGTCATCAATATATCCTAAATGGGAACAAATAGTTAGTGATGCAAATAGTAAGTTGTTTTCTAAGATGGGTGACTATAGAATGCCTTATGGTCAGCCTAGAACGGCAATGTCTTTTAATACATCTCTAAATAATTGGAATAAGGACATACCTACTGCTCTAGATATACAAAACGTTAGTAATGCAGAAAGAGATGAAACCATGCATGAGTGGCTTCGGAATATATATCATCAACAACCAGCGAAACCAGCCCTTAACTTGGAACCCTTTTACCTTATTGGGGATTACATTCTGGGAATGAAATCAATGCAGGTATGGATGATACCACCATGGCACAAATGCAGATGTATGGTTCCGTATTAAGTGGTGGCCTAGCAGGTCATGCGTGGGGAGATGCATGGTATGCCGGTGCGGCAACTGCAACCGGAAGGAGTTCGCAGGATGGAGGTACGATTGTGCCTAGTAACGACCCGCAAGTTAATGCCCTAAAGCGATTTGAATCGCAGGCTATGGGTCATCTAAAAAGTTTTATATTAGATTCAGACCACAATTATGCTAAACTGGTACCGGCTGCGGATACGAATCTAAGCGATAGCCAAAACTATTTACATACATTATCTATAGCAGACGATAAATCGTTTGCCCTAGGTTTCTTTGCTGCTGATTTTAGAAACAGTCCAAAGGCCCTTCCTTCCCTAAAAAATCTTATGAAATCTGAAACCTATCAGTTTGAATGGTGGGATGTGACTAATGGAGGTTGGATTTCTGCAGGCAACGTTACTACTAACAATTCTGGTGTTATGAAAACACCTGCCTTACCAAATAATGATCGTACAAAAAGTTGGGCTTATCGAATTCGGTCAACTGATACAATAGATGAGCCAGAGGAAGAAGTAGAAGAACCGGAAGTAGAGGAGCCAGAAGTAGAAGAACCAGAAGTAGAAGAACCAGAAGTAGAACAGCCAAAAGCTGAATTACCCAAAGTAGAGGAACCAAAAGTAGAAGAGCCAAAAGCAGAGCAGCCAAAAGTAGAAGTACCTACAGTAGAGGAACCAAAGGTAGAAGAGACTGATACAGAAAATCCTAAAACAACAGACGGTTTTGTTCTTAGAATTAATTCTGGAGGCAGTGCAATTACCCACAACGGAAATAAGTTTTCTGCGGATAATTATTCTGATACGGGTCTTACATTAAACAGACCGCAAACCGGACTTAATGACCCATTCAAGACTTTTAGATATAGCCGTTCCCAAGTAATGGGTTACGATATTCCTTTAAAAAATGGAGCATATACCGTGAAGCTACATTTTGCAGAATTATGGTTTGGCGCTACGGATGGTGGCAGCGGCAATGTAGGTAACCGTGTATTTGATGTACGTTTAGAAGATAAATTAGCGGAAGATAATCTAGATGTTTTTGCAGAGGTTGGAGCTGAAGCCCTACTCACAAAAACGCATACTGTAAATGTTACCGACGGAAAATTAGATATAGATTTTTCTTCTTTATCTTCTGATGGAGGAACTAGACATCCAATCATAAATGCTATTGAGATTTTGGAAATTCAAGAAAGCGCTCCGATAGTGATTGAGGATGTCGTAATTGAAAAAACTACGGGCTTAGTAGGTCATTGGCCGTTAGATGAGTTAAACGGCGTAATCGCAAACGATGTTAGTGGTCAAGGTCTTAATGGAGCACTTGATAGTGGCGTAACTTTCGATAAGAATAAAACTAATGGTAAAATAGAAGGTGCCTTGGTATTTGACGGCGTAGATGATCATATTAATTTACCTGATATTGATAATAATCTGAAGTCTAGTTTTACGGTATCCGCATGGGTTAACCCTAGCAATGCAGAAGGTAACTATCAAGGTATTATTGGTAGTACTACCTCAGGTGGCTTTATGATGTTCGTTAATCGTGGCAAACTAGCATTTACGGTGAGCACTAACGAGAATGGTAGAAAGCTAGTTAGCAAGGGAACTATTCAAAACAATGTTTGGCAATTGATTACTTGCACCTATGATGGTACGGATATGCGCTGGTACATAAATGGTGAAAATGTTCATAGTGAATCGCTTTCTGGAACCTTGAAGCCTATGGATGTATCTTGGATAGGATGGTCAGGCTGGAGTGATGAATATTTTGAAGGAGCTATTGATGATGTTAAGTTGTTCAATAATTCATTGACCAAGCAACAAGTGTCTTCCCTATTTGAAGAAGGTAATTCTAATATAGTTCGAGAAAATATAGCATCAAAAATAGATGTACCAATGGAAGGTGAATTAGACATGAAAGTATTCCGTGTCTTCCCTAATCCAACCAATGGA
Source organism: Zobellia laminariae (assembly GCF_030553095.1). GTDB lineage: Bacteria > Bacteroidota > Bacteroidia > Flavobacteriales > Flavobacteriaceae > Zobellia > Zobellia laminariae. Next base: position 4,174,170 of record NZ_CP130738.1, read on the forward strand.
GTAATTACAGTGACAGGAATGTTGACGGGAATGCAGCTGGACCTTCTTGATTTCTCAGGTAGAAAAGTAGCTTCTCGGACCGTGACTGTAGATGGTGATATCCAGATGGATTTATCTCCCTTCGCAAAAGGTGCGTATGTGTTAAATATCACAAAAGGAAAAGAAGTCTTAACCGGAAAGGTTATTCTAAATTAAAAATACTTTTATTTATTGTATTAGTAAAGGGGCCAGATATTGGCCCCTTTTTTATTTATAAATTGTAAAGTTTTTACTTGAAACAAAAAAGCAAAGACCAGTTGAGGTCCTTGCTTTTCTATAGAGTTACTTTTATTATTATCGTTGAATCAACAGTCTTTTATTAATTTCATTTCCATTCGTATCCGTAGTTCTTACTAGATATAAACCAGAAGATAAATTAATGACGCTTAGCTCATAATTTCTACCCTTATTCACATCTTTAGCATTAACATGCAGAACTAACTTTCCGCTCATATCATAAATTGATATCGTTTCTAAGTCTACAACTTTCCCAAAACTAAGCGATACGTTCACAGAAGCTGGATTCGGAAATAACCTAAACTCCTTTAAAACTTCACTATCAGTCAAAGAATCGTTTACGGTAATTGTAATGTAATCTGTTGCGACTTCACCATTATCATCAATGACAGTTAAGGTTGCGGTATAAATACCAGCTTTTGTATAGGTATGAGAAACCACGATACCACTGGCCAGAGGTGATTCATCTCCAAAATCCCATGAGTAACTTGTAATACCAGTATCATCCGTAGATTCATCACCATCAAAATTAACCAATAGCGGTCCTATGCCATCTTTGATATCTACTGCAGCTAGTGCTTTTGGCGGATTATTGTCTATTTTTTCAAAAACAACATGAATGCTATGGTTCTCTACTAGATTTGCGAACTTATACTCTTCAACAAGAGCTGTTGAAACTTCATCAATTAGAATATCCACCAAGTGGTAACCTTTGTCTGGTAGTATTATAAAATTCTGTTCTTGACCTTTAGCTACTTCAATCTCTCCATATGGAGAAAGCTCACCACCTTCAGTTCCTGTAGCAGTTATGATATATGTCCTAATTGCTCCAGTATATTTAAAAACGGCTTCAAACGTATGATTTTCTGAAACCTCTTCAAAAGTATATTCGGATAAACCTTGCAAGCTTTTACCGTCCACAATTAACCTATCTATTTCATACCCATCACTAGCTGTTACTGAAAAACTAATACTTTCGCCTTCAGCAACTGTATTCTCTCCCTTGGGCGTAATCGTTCCTCCCTCTCCTGATGTAGCTGAAATTGTAAACTGGTTAACACCAATTTCTGTAAACACAGCTTCAATAGTATGGTTGTCATTAACATTCTCAAACGCATAAGTAGGATCTCCTACCGTAAAGCTATTGTCCACAATAAAATAATCGAACTTATAGCCCTCATTTGGAGCCGCGGTAAACCAGTGGTCTTCTCCTTGCGCAACAGAAACAGCACCACTTGGGGTTATTGTTCCTCCTAAGCTAGAAGATGACATAATGACTTTGAAAATTTCTTCGAACGAAGCTTCAATGGTATGCTCGGTAGAAACGGCCTCAAAAGTGAAGCTATCAATCGCTCCTTGTGATATCCCGTCCACCAACACGTCAGCAATTTTATACCCTGTATTTGCAATTATATCAAATTGTTGATTGGCACCTTTTATTACTTCTACCTCTGCGTTTGGAGATATTACTCCGTTTTCACCTGCCATTGCAGTAATGATATGAGAGGTTGCTTCAGTAACAGTAATCACGAGAGTTTCTGTATTTTGATTGCCATCTCCATCAGTTACCCTTAGCAACACGTTATAAATACCTGCATCGTTAAACGTAAACGTTGGGTCGGCCAAATCAGAAATAGATGAAAGCGCATCACCAAATTCCCAACTGTAATCTACAATTCCAATATCATCCATTGATTCACTACCGGTAAAGTTGACTTCTAACGGAGCCTGACCTTCAAGTGGTGTTGCACTTGCAATAGCTACTGGATTTCCTGCATCATTTATAACCCATGTAAATTCAGCATCACTTTTGTTTGTTGGGTCGTTATTATCTGTAGCGGTAACGACAACATTATAAGAAATGTTATCACCGGCGTTTGCATTGCCCCCTGCCCTACTAGATTCATTTGCAGCCGTCAATTGATTATCTGAATATGTAGGCCCATCTACTTTGTAAAGCGCCATTTTATCAATAGCATGTCCAGCAGAACGTTCAGAAACTTCCATAGTATATGTACCTGGATTCACAAACCAAACGTATACATCATGCGAATCATTATCACTTGTTCTAGCCTGCCAATCATAAGTTTCAGAAAGACCACCGCTTCTGTATATTTTAAAGTAACCATTGCTACTACTACCTTCAGGAGTTGTGCCATCAGGTCCAGCTGTAATTCTTGAGCTTCCTTTTGGGAAAACAACATTTACTTGATCACCTTGTACATTTGATATTAAACTAGCCTCATCTACAGGATTTCCTTTGTATCCAAAGAACCACACATCTTCATTGTTAGGAAAACGTAACCAGTTATCGTTCTCATCCGTTGGGGATTCGCCACTATAAAAACTTCTCCAATCGAATTTATATACATAAGGCGTACTTACGGTAATTTGATAAGGGATAGTTCCGCCATTTTGACTGTTAAAGTTATTTGTAGTTGCCAAGATTCCAGTATTACCATTTAAGGTGGTTTCCGCCCATCCCGGTTCTAAATTTCCAGATTCAGCTTCAATAACAACTAGACCATTTTCCTCAAGAAAAGCTCCTTCACCTGATTCATTAGAAGAAAGTACTGTTCCATTTATAAGTCCCGTAGCTGCATCAATCATTAAGGTTGGAGGAAGTCCAGTTGCACTAAACGTTACATTAGTTTCTGTTTCTTCAGTTAGGAGTTGTAATGCTACTTCATCTCCTTCAGCATTGTACTGCGTTCCAGGATCAATTATATTAGAAATACTGTCTCCATTCCTTAGAATAATATCAACCGATGATGACGCTCCATAATGAATGGTCAAAATAGCATTTGTATCCTCTACAGAATCGTTCAGGGAAACTGTTATCTGACGTAAACTTTCCGCATCTAAAAACACATTTTCCGTGTTACCGGAGGTAATTGTATAATTGGTTGCATCTGCACCAGTTATTTCCATAGAGCGGATAAACATTCCTATGTTTCCACCTGTTACTTCTATATGAAACGTTTTAGAATCACCCACTTCAAAGTTGACCACCTCAGGTATAGATAAAGTACTTGCCATGCTAGGTGAACCTACAGGTAAATCTTCACCTAAAAATTCCATGTTTTTCTGGTTACCGCCAGCTAGTTTTGGTGAACCGGCCAATACAAACAAGCCGTTACCTGAAACTATAGCTTGAGTACCATGCCTTGCGTTGTTCAAATCCGGCAAACGTGTCCATGTTTGAGTAATAGGATCGTACTGCTCTGTAATCTTCAGCGCATTGGACGTTACTTGACCATAGACCTCTTGGTTCTCTACTTCTCCACCAGCAACAATAAGTTTACCATTAAAAGTAGCCACTATAGGTGCTGCCCTAGGGGTTGGTATATTCTGATTTGTTGAAAGTGTGCTCCATGTACTTGAATTGAAATCATAAACATCTACCTCAGAAATTGTAGGACTAAAAACACCTCCGGCACCTCCCGAAAGGCGACCTCCTACCAAATACATTTTATTATCAACTATGCCAGCGTGGAAATGGTCCCTTGCTCTTGGAGCATCATTTAAAGGAGTCCAAATACCAGTACTAGGATCGTACTCATCAAACCAGCTAACGTAACCGCCATTATGGCCAATGGTATTCCCACCAGATATGTAAAACTTATCGTTATAAACTACTAAACCTGTAGATCCTCTTCTTCTATTTTCCGGTATTTCAGGTCCTTGAATCCACTCTTCATTAGCTGGGTTAAAAGCCCAAACATACTCAGTTGGTTCCTCGTTGGGATACGAATTGCTTTTAAAAGCCCCTATCACCCATATCAATCCTTTATACTCAGTTGCCTGAAAATGGTTGAATTCTTCTGGTGGTGAATTTGGAATTTGAGTCCATGTATTTGTAGTGTAATCATATACATCAATGGTTTTGGCATTCTCACGACCACCCATTAAATAGAACTTATCTCCTGCTTGTACCAATGAACATTCATGACGAGCCGTATAATTTTCATCCTCGTCTTTGTCTAACCATACTAGGGCATCTACAGTCCATACAAATGAAATACTCGAAGTAGTAGACCCCGGTTTACTTACCGTTATAGTCACATTATGGACACCGTCATTATTTGTTCCTCCCGTAATTGCATTCGTTGAAATCGTACCAAATATTTGGCCATTTGTTGATTCAACATCAATACCTTCTGGCTGACCCGAAATAGCGTATGTAAAGTTTTCTTCCGAATCCCCACCTATTGCCGAAATGGTTAAGGCACTTTGGTCACCACTAGCGTTGAATTGATTAGCAATTGGAGCTATTGAAATAGGATCATTTGCAGAAGTACTTACCATAACTTCTATAGCTTGTAAAACCGGGTTTTCAATTCCAATATGTTCGAATAATATATTCAGTTCTCCATCTGCTACCGTAACGGGATACGAGAGCATACCTGCATTGAACACGTTCCCATTACCTCCAAAAAGGGCAACTACATCTATATCATCTCCTTTGATTTCATTTTCTAATGATATATCAAATACTCGTGCGCCAATGTTATTTGTTGGGCCATATCCATTACCTGTATAAATATTTACTAGATAATTTCCATTGGGCACTGGCAACTTAAACTCCATTTCAGGCCCGCTAGTGGCATCATAACGTTCTTTGCCATACAATGCGTTGAATGTAGTTTCGTCTATATAATCAGGAACAGACGTATGTCTATTTTCATAAAGAAAAGTATTTGTGCCTCCTGGAATGGTTCCCGTATTCACGGAATAGCTACTTCCTGAAGCCGCACCACTTTCTGTATTAGCTTCCCAGTCTATATTACCATCAGTAGCAGTTACGGAATTACCTCCTGCGTTTATTCTGGCAACGATAGTGTAATTAGGTTCTATAAATTCTTCTAGAATTGCCGTTAAGGGAACAATGAAAGGAGAGTTTGCGCCGTTATGAACGATTTCCAAATTAGCATTTTTGATTCCTGAAATATCATTCGGGAAAAAATTCAAAGGCAATGTTTTATCTGCTCCAGGCCCTATTACTAATGGTAATGTTAAGTTATGGCTATAAAGCGCAGCATCCATACCTGTGATGTTTACTGCGGTAATTTCAATAGATCCAGTTGATGGCCCACCTTCATTTGTTAACGTAGGAATAAGTTGTCTTATGGTCTGATTCCGTTTCCAAAACACCATAATCTACAGGATTTTCTGAAAGTACAAGGTTTGCGTCTTCATCTTCCGTAACCTTTAAAAAATCCCATGTTGCCGTAAAAGCATCCCCGGTTCCTGAAGAAGAAATAAGGCCTACTGCCAGACCCTTAGCATCGTTTGGATTTAGTAACTCAACAGGCAATACAATAGTACTTCCCAATAAAATTACAGTTTCACCGCCGTCTACAGAATAATATGGTTGTGCCGTATTCGCAGCGGGGTTTACATTAATGTAAATATCAACAGAAGTAGCTCCTTTGAGTCCGCTTACATCAAACTTTTGCGTAGTTACGTTAGATGCGCCATCTTCTTTTACAACCTCAAACCCATACATATTATCGTTCTCGGTTAGTCCATCTGCAACTACTACTTTTAAATAATGGTCTTGGTCTCCGTTACCGATATAGATACCATATGAAAGTCCTGATACAGAGGAAACGTTTGCAAAAGGTGTCTCAATTTTGGAATGTACGGTAAATGGTTTTGAGTTGGTGGTTAAATTTACCCCAAACTGAAAAGCATTCTTTTGAGAGTTTGTACCTTCATATGCAGTACCAGATGTAACTGCATCAACTGTTGCCTTACCTCGGCCGGCTCCTCCAAAGGAAAGATTATTCTCGTCGTATTGAGTTAGGTATTCAGTATTTCCGCTTGGATCTAACATCAAGCCAGTAAAACCAAGACCAAAAAATCCTGTACCTGGATCATTATTCCAAAATGGATAATCAATAGGAAGATTTGTTGTAGTACCATTATCAGCATCAATAGCAAATACATCTTGGCTATCAGGGATGCCATCATTGTCATCGTCCGGATCATTCAAATCAGATATAAGATCACCATCATAATCATTTGGCTGGCTACCCCCAGAACAAATGTCAGTACCGTTTGCTACTTCATCATCGTTAGAATATCCATCAGAATCATAATCTTCTGAACCTACATATTCCGGATCACTGGTGTCTATACATTCATTAAAATCAGTTGGTTCAAAAACTGTAATATTATCTGCACCATAAGTGGCTGCCCATATTGTACCATAAAAGGGTCAGAATCACCCTGTGCAATTACATCTAAAGGCGTTGAGCCAAAACCTGTAAGGAAACTATTGTTTTTAGATTCTAGTCCATTGCCACTAGCGTTCAATTGATACCTATTTATTTTGCCATTAAAAGAAGCCGTTAAAAGGTCTCCCTGCATAGCTCCACCAAAATTACTGGCGGTATATTCACACATACCGTTTGTAGAAGAATTTACAATATCAAAAATTCGCATTCGGGGATCTGAGGTAGCGGTTGCTAGGTATTCTCCTTGTATGGGGTCATCTGGAAAATCGGAAATATCGAAAGTCGTGTTGAAATATCCTGAAACTCCAGTGAGCAACGTACCAAAATTGTGATTCGCAGAAAGCACCCAATTAGAGCCATCAAACGTATAAACTTTTACTCCTGCGCGAAATGAGAAAGCTCTAATTGGTGCAGGATGGCCTGCATAGTAGCTGCCATTAGTATCCGTAATATTACCAACATAATGTAGGGCATCTCCATGACCGCTACTACCCACTTCATTAATTTCGTTGGTTACATAATCTCCGGCAGCTGGGTTGTAGGTTGTATTACTTTGGTCGCCTTTGAACTGATCGTTACTATCATAAATTACGGGCAAACCTCCCCAAGTTGTATTCGGTCCGTTATCAACAGAATATATTCTACCATCCGCTGTTATTACAACGTCGTAACCGTTTCTCCAACCAGTAGAGAAAATTTGTACGGGACCGCCAACTTCTGGAAACGCTTGGTTTAACCCATTATTTCCACCAAAAGGATCACCCAAATCTATAGTAGAGTTATACAAGGGATGCCCAGCAGTATATGGAAAACTAGAATGTGTATTATCTATATCTAATCTTTCTGGATCGTTTAACGTTGGTAAGTCATAAATATATTTTGTAGTACTACTGGCGCGTATCTATATAAGGGCCACCGTTAGAGGCTTCCATCTGTTCTAATTGTGTCAAGTTAACAAGCAACATAGCACCAGATAAATAGGTTTCCGAAGTACCTGCAAAATTATTACTAGGAGCTCCTTTGTTTGCATTACCTCCTTGTTGTAGTAACAAATAAGTAGTACCGTTACGCTCAAAAATTTCCATTCCATTGGTGGAATGGTTTTCTTCACATCTAGGAAGTCCTCTTACTAAATCTACTTTGTCCCATGCACTTCCTGTCCAAGTAAGGCGTGAAAGAACTCCGGAATTAGTATCAAGATTTTTATCATTACCACTACCACCACCGCCTATTCTGGAGTCAGAAGAACTTACGTAAAGAATAGGAGCTGTTTGTGTTCCTGTGGCAAGAAGCCCTGTAACCTGACGTTCATTCGCGGTATTTATAGTGCCATCATCATTATGGTTGGGCGTACCCGTCTTAACGAGTGCAATAGTGTTAGCGTTTATAGCAGTATACGTTCCTGAACCGGCTTCTGCTTTATCTCGTAATACCGTGTACTCAAAAATGGTCCCATCTTGTTGAGAAACGTATAGTTTACCGTTAGGTCCAAAATCCAAAGAAGTCGGATTATTAAGATTTTCGCCATTAAGCCCTGTAGCATTAAAGCTTTGGGCATTTGTAAATACAGTAAATGTAAATGAGACGAATAAGCATGCAAGTAGGCGCTGCATAGCGTAATGTTTTTTCATAGGTACTAAGATTTGGGTCTGTTATTATCCAATTAAGGACAACAATTGACTATAAAATTAGGTATACCTCATAGCAGTATAAAACAAGTCACGCTATATTCGTTTACTTTCCATTTTTAGCGGACAAATTGCATATCTAAAAAAATAATAGGTGCAAAAAAGAAAAGTTTGTTTTCCACTCACCGATAGAAAATGGTGTTTGAACGACAGAACATTTCCTACAATTCAACGAAGGGTTAATTAGATAGTTTGAAAAACATGTGCACTAGTTTTTAAGCATATTCGAATCAATCAAAAACGAAGCAATATATACTATTTAGATAATACCTATAGGGGAAAATAAGCTGTTATAGTCAGCGTAAACAATTATAAAAAGGTGTTTGAACCTATGATTTTATAAAGATTCAGTAATTGAATATGTTTTTGAATTGTTTCAGCTTCCTGTATGAAGTTTACTGAAGATAGATGTAGGAATTTCCTAGAATGTTACAGTTGAGTTTAAATAAATGGTGATAATTAGTTATCACCATTTATTTAAACTTACTTTCTACTGCATAATCATTTAATTATTTCTGTTTCTATCTTATTCTCTACTATTTTTCCATCTTTATCATAGACGAAATAAGAAAACGAATCTGTATCTATAGAAACACTTTTGCTAAGTTCTCCATTTAAAAATACTAGTCCTGACTTGTCATCACAAGCATATCCCGCTGTAAGCTTCTTTTCTAAAATATTTTTATGATACAAAGGCTTTCTTGATTCCTCAGAGTGGTAATGCGGACAATGACTATATTTAAGAAAGCCTAGGCCTTGAACAATGGTTAATTCTTTTGGTCTTGAATCTGTTGTTCCAGCATTAAACCAACAAAGAGAACCTGCGCTACCGCCAGCCAATACAATTCCTTGGTCGTAAGCCTTTTTTAGTGCTTTATCAATCTCTTGGGCTTTCCAAATAGCCAACATATTCAATGTGTTGCCACCTCCCACAATAACAGCGTCCATGCTTAATAGAATTTCTTCAAATGATTTATCCTGTGTTGATGAGTTTATCCATACTTCTAAAACCTTTGGTTCGATGTTTAAATTTGAACATAATTCATACCAATAATTAATATAGTATGCGCTGTCTGCCGTGCCAGTTGGCAAAAAGCAGATTTTTGGATTTTCTTTTTTAGTGAGTTCCGCAGTATATTTAACGAATTCTTTTGTTATTTGACCACCATATACAAACAATGTTTTGTCTTCTTGACTTGACAGATTGTAAAAGAAAAATAATGTAATAATCACTAGTGCTTTTCTCATAGTAGTATTTTATACGTTTTTCTGGTAATAAGAGGAGTCATAAGTACTTTTCTTTTATCCACTAAGTGCTAACTTATTTTACGATACGACCACCAGTTCATATCTCTTGTTAGCTCATAGCCTAGCTTTGCATAAAGTGAAATTGCTAAGTTTCCCTTATTTGTATGTAAAATAGGAGTTTTATTCTCTTTTAAAATTTCTTTTGTGGTATGAGCAATTAACTGTTTGGCCAGTCCTTGTCTCGTATATTGAGGATGTGTGACCACAGCACTGACTTCTATAAAAAGATTAGTTTGCATGCGCTGTCCTGTAATAGCTACTAATTTGCCATTCTTGAATATGCCAAAGTATTTGCCCATTTCAAAACTTCTTCTTTTGTAATAATAAGCATAACCAACCAAACTAACTCATAAATTTCATCAATAAATTCTTTTCCTAACAAGACAATATTTTCAGTTATTGAAATGTCTGATAGCTTATTTAATACCATTTGGCAACCATCGATTTTTTTCTCTAGTAAAACTTTGGTGTCATCTATTATTGGTGTTTGATTCTCTGAAACGAAGAAAAAATCATCTGTGTTTTTAGATATGCAATTGAAGCTTTACGTGTTTTTGTTTCATCAAAGAATGCACCAAAAGAACAAATCTCAGGGTTATAAAATTGAACATCATTATGTTCAATAGCAAATTTTTTATGGGTTTCCTTTAAGGAATACCAAACAGGGTTTTTTAATTGTTCTTCTAAATCTATCATTAGAATAAATATAACTAAGATTATATAAAATAATCCTCTAGTTAAATTTATAATTTGATTTTGTTCCAGAAATGATTTTCAAAAGTGACTTTGAATTGTTTGCTCTCTTAATTATTACCAATAAGGGTACTACTCTACCCCAGCTTTAGTGCTCTATAATAAATAAGCTTAGCTAGATATTTCCATAAACTCTACTGGCGCCCCATTATGCTTTATGAACGCAACTCGTACACCATCACCGGGAGAAAATGTATCAACCAGTATTTCTCTACCCTCCAATGCTTCTTCTATATTATCTACAAGATAAGCTACATGTGGCAATGTTCGCATCATTTCTGGCATAGGACTATCATCATCAAATTTTACCCATTCAATTTTGTAATCATCTTTATCAAATTCCGTGTAATGAATTTTTTATGGCTCATAAAACCCATCCCAATCCTTTTCTTCCGTTGTTGGTATGCCGATGTGACTAAATGGATATTTCATAATATAAATGTTTTTTTTAACTGTATTATTTGACTAGCGGGGCTAGCATAAATTCAAAACTAAACTTTCCAGGATGTATTAAATATTTGGGTAAGGTTTCGGATAATGTGCCCCCCACTCCCATTTGAATTAAATCTAGATTTAAAGTGTAGAACCCCTGTCTTTTTAAATCATAAGGGTGTTTTGCCTCTTCTATATTTGAAGTGGAATATGGCCAAATTGAAAACCCGAACTCTGGGACACCCGTTATTTTCATTCCGGATTTATTGGTAGTTGAAAACAGCTTTAGCCATCTTACATCAGAACGATTTGCATTTTCCTGAGGCTGAATATAATTGTAAAATAAATCATCTGTTTTAAAAGTAAATTCATCTACCTCGGCCCCTAGTTTCCTGTCAAGATAATTTTCCCAAGGTCCTCTTCCGTAGAACGAACTGTTTTTATACGTATCCGGAACACCCATTGTTACGCCATAGCGAATAAGGTTTGGCAAGGATTTATCTGCGTCCATAACCATTTTAACCGTAGCCGTCCCATCAGTATAAAAGGCATACGTTATTTCAAGTTTAACTTCATTTTTAAATGTTTGTCCAACATTTACTTTTACCGATTTATCATTTTGTGAAAAATCAACAATTGTATTTTCAGCTAAATGCTTGTGCATGCCTTTCCAAACTTTACTGGAAGCCATAAATGCTTTTCTACTTGCTCCCCGTACATCATTATCTATTGGTGGCCGGTAAAAATTAGGCCGTAAAGGAGATGCCAATTGTTCGGTTCCGTGAAATTCATAAGAGACCAATTGACCGTTAAATTTTGAAACTTTTGCAGAAAAATCTTTTCCTTTAATTGTAACCTCGGTTTTAGTTTCATTAACACTAATTGCATTTTTGGATTTTGAAATATAGTCACTAGATGGTTTTCTAGGTTTCAATACTATTTGGTCTTTTGCAATTTCGTATCCTTTGCTTGTCCACAAGCGGTTTGATTTTTCATGAACACTCAACCTTAACCAATACTCGGCATTTTCTTTAAACGAAATTTTCTTGAATGGAATATTGATTACAGTTGATTTTCCTGCTGCCGTAGAAAGTGATTTTAATTCCCCCGATTGTAGGACTTTCCCGTTTTCTGATAATGTCCATTTCACATTATAAGAAGACAAATCTGTAAAACTAAAGCGATTGATTACTCTTACTTTTCCGTTTAAAACGTCTTCATCCTCAAAAGCAAAAGGTTGAAAGATATATTTACATTCCCACGCATGCGGATTTGGCTTTCTATCCGGAGTAAATACTCCATTAATACAAAAGTTTTCGTCATTGGGTTCATCTCCAAAATCACCGCCGTAAGCATAGAATTTCTCTCCATTAGCATTGGTTTTTTCTAGACCTTGATCTATCATATCCCAAATAAAACCTCCTATTAAATTTGGTTTATCTCTAATATAATCCCAATAATCACCTAAGCTCCCAATAGAATTACCCATGGCATGTGCATACTCACACATGATTATTGGTCGGTCAATATGCGGACTTGTAGCCATGTGCTTGAGCTGATAAATTTCAGGATACATTCTACTTAAAACATCAACATAATCTGGGTCATCAGGATTAGCATGTGCTGCTCCCCTAAAGACTTTCTGGCCTTCGTCCCCTTCCTTATAATCAGGATCAGTGGGGTCTCCTTGGGCGCCTTCATAGTGAATAAAACGTGAAGCGTCAAAGTCTTTGGTCCAACCTGCGGCGGCGGCAAACGCAGGTCCTGTACCAGCTTCGTTACCCATAGACCATGAGATGATACTGGGATGGTTTTTATCGCGTTCCACCATGCGTATTACCCTGCTCAGAATAGGAGCTGTCCAATTGGGCTGTTGAGGAATAAAACTTCCTAGATGATGACATTCAATATTAGCCTCATCCATTACATATATACCATATTCATTACATAACTGATAGAAATACGGGTCGTTGGGGTAATGTGATGTTCTAACAGCATTAAAATTGAATTGCTTTAATAACGCTACATCTTTACGCAAATCTTCCTGGTTAAGGCTTTGCCATGTATTGGATGATGATCATGACGATTAACACCTATTATTTTAACAACTTCCCCGTTGATCAATAACGCATTGTCTTTACTAAACTCAATGTGTCTAAAACCTATACTATGGGTTCTAGCTTCCACCACTTCCCCTTTCGGGTTTTTTACAGCAAACACTAAACGGTACAGATATGGGTCTTCTGCAGACCACTTTCTTGGATACTTGATCATTGCTTCTAAAAAAGCAAACTTTGTTATGTCTCGTTGCGCCCATCTTTCATTATAAATAGCTTCTACTGAAGCAGAAAGTGGCTTATCTAAAACCTCTTTGTTTTCTGCATCATAGAGCTGTGCTGTAATTTCCCAACCCTCTAGATTCTCTGGTGAATGGTCTTTAACCCAAATTTCTGGACGAATCTCTAGTTTCGCATCTTGTAAATTGGAATCAAATTTAGTTCTGACAAAAAAATCGTTGAGTGATATCTTAGGTTGCGCCATTAACATGACTTCTCTGTGAAGACCACTTAAACGCCACATATCCTGTGTTTCTAGATAACTACCATCGCTCCATCTAAATACTTGTACAGCCACTCTGTTTCTTCCGGGTTTCACATAATCGGTAATATCAAATTCCGCCGCAAGTCTGCTCCCTTGGCTATAGCCTACTTTTTGACCATTTACCCAAATATAAAACGCCGAAGAAACACCACCAAAATGTATGATAATTGACTGCTCCTTCCACTCCGTAGGAACTTCAAAATCCCTATAATAACTTCCTACAGGGTTATCTCTATAAATTTTAGGAGGACGCGGAGGAAGGGGCCCCATATAAGTCTGTTGACTTTTTGGGATGTTTAAGATATTGGGCGTAAACGGATATATTATGTTTGAATAAATGGGTTGTCCAAAACCTTGTAGTTCCCAATTAGAAGGTACTGTAATATCATTCCATCCTTCACCGTTAAAATCTGTTGCCATAAAATCCATAGGGCGATTTTCAGATGCACCAACATAGTTAAATTTCCATATACCATTAAGTGATTTTACCCTTGCTTTTTCTCTATCTCCTGTTAAAGCATCTGCAGTGTTTTTAAATGAATAACTGGCAGTACGCGCATACATTTTATTGTGCTCAAATATAGATTCGTTTTCCCAGTCGTTTTGGGCAGCAACAAATTGTAATGTTGTCATTAGAAATAATAAAAAGTAAAAATGCTTTCTTTTCATATGCGTAATTATATTGCTTCTTTAATGGACACAGCTACTAACTGTCTGTTGGCAGACCTAAGTTGTATGTGTTACGCAATAGTCTGGTATCTATAAAAATAGAAAAGAGAGCTGAAATGTGTTAAATCGTAATTATCTATTACTAACCTTATTCTAACCTAAAAAAGTGTTTTAAGATGTTCCTTAACCGTATAATGCTCAAGGAAGGCTTAATATGATTATAAGAAGGAATTGACGCTACCAATAAGATTAAATTTTTCGACCTTTAGTAGAAGTTTTAATTTTATTTTGGATTACCAGCAAGCCATCAATATTACATAGGAGGCTTACCTAAAATGTAGGCATTAAAGTAGGCATGCCCGGACTGTTGAGGGAAATCAGTGTTACGGGAGTCGTGAAAAAACAGCTGTTCATGCAGTACGTGTTTTTTTGCAGCGGAGTAACACGGCCTTTAGGTCATTTCCCTCAACGGTTAAGCTAAGCGTAGTGCGGAGGCAAGGAAACTTTTCGTTTCCGTCTGAGCACGAAGCTAAAGCTTATTGTTTTGATTTATTTTTTTGTCCAAAGCTAAATCCATAAGATTTAGCGACTTTATAAATATACACAGACCTTTCTGTTTTTCCCTAAACTCCGCATTACGTTTAGGTTTTGTTAGCATACGTACTTTTTTACTCCGCAACTATTTTTTTCCATTTGTCCGTTTCCGCAAAGTCCTTTACGATTCTATTCCGCTCTGCTAATAAGTCCGTCATATATTTTAGCAAGAATAACTTGTCCGCTAACTTGCCCAAGATTCCAAAAGGAGATTCATAATCAAAATAGTCGGTCATCAAAGTCCCGCCATTCGATTCCGTAAAATGATGTTCGTGTCTAAAACCCTTAAAAGCTCCTTTTACCATTTCATCTACAAACAAATTGGGGCGTTCAAATTCCGTAATCTTCGACGTAAGCAGTTGATAGATCCCAAAGTGTTTTGCTCTCCACGTAACAGATTCATCCATTCCAATTAATCCGCTAGTTTTTCCAGCAATTGCAGTTTCGTTGGTGTGTTCAGTAGAAATTTTGTGAAGGTCGATACTCCGAGATAAGTCAAAAACGATTTCTTTTTCGGCGTTTATTAGAGTTTTTAGTTCTATTCTTGGCATAATCTAGAAGTTTCTAATCAGTAGGGTTATGCCAAACATGATTAATATCAGAGCCACCACCCAAGTATTTACAAAAGCTTTCCAAGTGAATAAGTCATGCTTATTCATGTTAAAAGATTCTTTTTTCCTAATCTGATAGACAAAAACTAGGATGCCAAGGACTAAAAACAATATTCCAAAATGGATTGGATAGGTGTCAATCAGGTTTACAAAAAAGTCTTTTAGTTTTCTCAATTAGATTAAAATTATTAGAGTATGTATGCTAACGTTTATGTATAAGAATAGTTGCGGGTTTGTATGCGAGGATTTTCCGAAGGAAAATAAGATGCAACAAACACAAAACTAACTTTTAACTAAGCACTAAACCGCAATAAATTATATACGCTGTACCGGTTGTACAAGACCTTGTTAAAAATAGTGTTTTTACTTAACTTTAGTTTTGCAGGAAAAAAAAGATTATCAAGAAAAGCTGTTCTCTCATTTTTAGTTGAGCGAACGTATACCGAAGAACAATTTCTACAGGCGTTAAAAAGGGGGTGCTTGATTTACATTTTCTTTATCGGCATAACCAAGGTTACTAAGGTCTTAGAGCTGTGTATTGAAAAATAAATGGCAAACAGCAAAGCACTGTAGAACCTGTTTTTGGAACTTTAACTCAGTTCATGGGAAGGCGAAAGATAAATACTATTGGTATTGAACAAGCGAACAAGGTGATGCACCTATCGGCAATCGCCTATAACCTTAAGAAGTATCAGAAATAAAAAAAAACGCTCAAAAAGTGGGGCGGGCCGACTTGCTTTGGCATCATTTGTGAAAAGCATGGTTCACTACCTGAACAGAACTTGCGTACTGCATCGAAAATTTACGTTCAACTTCTAGGGCGGCATAAAAAAAGCCCCTTAAAGAGGCTTATGTTGATAGAAATTATTTCTAATTAAAGGCTTGTGCAACGGTTATCATTATTAGGCACAGGATTTATTCTGTTAGCAAGATTTTGTTTTTAATTACACTTTCCAGCGTTGTCGGTGTAGAGTCTTCTGCTGTTCTCTCTATGGAATATGCTCCATTTTTGTCTCCAAGTGCTTTTAATAAATCATAAAATTCTCCTTGAATCGTTTCATTAAGTCCAAATTGTGCATAAGTCTTTTTCACAGCATCGTAGCTTTCCTGTTTATATACAACTGGTCTGCCCAAAATTTCTGTAAAAATGTTCTCTATTTGTTTACAAGTTAGATTTTCTGGTCCCATAACCCTTTTTATTAAATGACCTTTCCAATTGCCGTTTGCAAGATGTTTTGCAGCTTCAAATCCTATGTCGTCTGAACTTACAAACGGTATTTTATGGTCATCGTCAAACGGAAATGTAAAAAAGCCTTTATTTAAAATAGATTCTTTTTGAAGTATAAAATTTTCCATAAAATAACCTTGGACGAATTGCCATTACATTGTCGGTAACTTTCTTAAATTCATCTTCCATAATTCCAACATAGGATATTGTTCCCAAACCACTTCCTCTATGAGCACCCAACGAGGATATAATGACAGCTCTATTAATGTTGTTTTTGGCTACTGCTGTTGTACCTGCGGTAATTACTTTGTCGTAAACCTCTTTTAAACTTGGTAAACTTACTATTGGTGGCACCATCCAAAACAGTACATCGCAATCTTTTGTTGCCGATACGACTTCATCCGTATTTAGAATGTTTGTTTGTTGAATTATTGTTTTATCTGTATTCAATGCTTCTAATACTTTTGCTGCTGCATTAATGTCTTTCACCAACAATACAAGTTCGTGGTCTGTTTTTGCTAATTCTTTGATAACAATTTTTCCTACGTTTCCTGTTGCTCCTGCTATTGCTATTTTCATATTACTTATCTTTTTTAAATATATCTTTTACGTCTTTTTCTTCGCTAAATGCTGATGCAGCTAATGGATTCCAATATTCTTTAAGGTTTAAAATTTTACCTTTCTTTAATATGATTCTAACTACATAATCACTTTTAAATCTTTTTTTGGTGGTTGGTACGGTAAATTCTCCGTGAAACTCCGCCCAAAAGATATTTTTGTTTACTGTGTAAACTTTCACATTGTTAAATTCCATATTAGGCATATTACTTAACGCATTTTCCAAATAGGTTTCATACTCTTTTTTGTTCAATTTTGATGCAGTTCCCAATGAATAAGCATAAGGATATTCAATAATTGCATCTTCGTTAAATAGTTGGATGGTTGCACGTGCTCCAGTATTGAAACCATTTAATAAATCATCCACAATTGCTTTGTGTTTGCTTGCGTCAATTCGTTTTTGATTTAAGATTTTTTCTTGCGATTGAGCTTCGTTTATAAACGTTAATGAAAGGATTATTAAGAATATCCTGCCCAATCTAAAAGGTGTAAATTTCATAAAGTTCTATTGTTTTAAATTATTAATTGACAAAATTATGTAATACCTTTTCACCTCACAAGAAGGCACTAAACAGTACAATACTTACTTTTGGGTAGTAATTCACTAAACAATACTAATGGGAGCGTTTAAAAAAAATAAAATAAAAATTCCTTTTAAAGAATCTGTAACAAAAAAGAAGGTTTTTGATGAAGATTGTATTTTGCACAGGTCTTTTTCCTTGATTGCAGATAAATGGACTTTACTGATTATTATGTCCCTTTTACAAGGCACAAAAAGAAATAGTGAAATTCAAAGACAAGTTCAAGGCATTACACCAAAAATGTTGGCTCAAACATTGAAAACACTATTGAAATATGGAATGGTCGAACGTAAAGTTTTTCCTGAAGTACCTCCAAGAGTTGAATATACACTCACGGAATTTGGCAGAAGTTTATCTGAACCTCTATCATTACTATTCGACTGGTCTTTGGATTGGGAAGATAAACTGAATAAAATTTATTCCAAGAAAAAGCGTAGAAAGTGATAAAATAATTTTCAATTCTGTTTTGGATTTTTTCTTTCGCATCTTATTTACTACAACGGTCTCGTATATGAAACGTAGCGTGTAAATAGACGCTGACCTTTCCGATTATACACAAGCCGAATTTTTATGTTTTGTTTTTATCTTTTTTATTCTAAAAGCCAAATTTAAAAATTTGGCGACTCTGCAAATACGCACAAACCTCTCGGAAATCCCATATTAGCTATGTTTTATATACATCTTAAGTTTGATTCTCAGTAAATTGTTGATATAACAAGAAAGAACAAAAGAGAGAATTAAGGTTACTATATACGGTGAAGCTTTAGACTTCGACAACATTGATAATCCTCTCTCTTTTACTACTCAGATCACGTTCAGTTCTGTGAGACTTTAGATCTCGTTTTCAAGTTGTTGTGAGCAGAAGTAGCCGGTTCTTTCATAAAACATATCTTATGAATAAATATAAAGAAACTTTTGGAGTTGACATCAGTAAAGATGTCTTTGATGTGCACGGGAGCAAGAAAGGTCACGACCAGTATAAAAACGATGAAACGGGATTTAAGAAATACCTTGAGGAATTACCCAAAGGTTCATTGGTCGTTATGGAAGCTACCGGGTATTATCATTATAGACTAGCACAGTTTCTTTACAAAAAAGGAGTACTAGTTTCAGTAGTAAACCCATTATCGATTAAGCGGTTCATTCAAATGAAACTTGCCAAGGTAAAAACGGACAAGAGCGATGCCAAGGCCATATGTGAGTATGCCCTGATCAACGAGGTTCCTATTTACAATGCCTTGACAGATACCCAGAGTGAATGTTTGCAGTTGTTTCGGTTATTGGATACGTATTTAAAACAACGTACCGCAACTAAGAACAAAATACATGGAGAAGCTGTTTTGGGCATTCCCTCAAAGTTTGTTTATCGTTCCTTGATACGCAACAGGAAACAGCTAAATTAAGAGGTGGTAGCTATCGAATCAAAGATTCTATCCTTGGTAAAAGAAGATCAACAAGAACAATTGACCTTGTTGATGTCAATACCA
Source organism: Zobellia laminariae (assembly GCF_030553095.1). Classification (GTDB taxonomy): domain Bacteria; phylum Bacteroidota; class Bacteroidia; order Flavobacteriales; family Flavobacteriaceae; genus Zobellia; species Zobellia laminariae. The sequence goes on from NZ_CP130738.1 coordinate 4,193,258, forward strand.
AGCATAGGGCAAAAGACCGCATTGTTCTTAATAGTGGTCACCGATGGTTTTAACAAGTTCGAAACGGCATCACAGCTTTGTAGTTATGTTGGTATAACCCCAACGATACGTGAGTCCGGGAGCAGTGTAAGAGGTCGTGCTCGAATAAGCAAAGTGGGTAATAGAAAACTTCGGAATCTATTGTTTCTATGTTCCTTTAATGCATGTAAGCACAACAAGGCGTGCAGAGAGGTATATGAGCGAATCGTGAACAAAGGAAAAAGTAAGAAACTGGCATTGATAGCAGTTGCAAACAAACTACTTAAACAGTCCTTTGCCATTGCGAAATCCGGAAGGCCATATGATGAAACTTACGTTTCGATATTGTCTAGATAAATAGAAGGTAAATTGTATGAAAAAAGCTCAAAGAATCTGATTTTAGAATCTATGAGCCTAGAATAGTATTGTCTCAGATTAAAGAAGAATTTGTTTGTTTTTTACCTCAGTTCTTTGTTGTAGCACGTTATTTTTTCAGAGTGCTTATTTAGTTACCTATAAGATTGCTAATGTATAGTCGCTTAATTTTAATGCTCCATCTTCTTCAATCAACGTCCAAGTTGTAATGTTGCTTAAATTCATAAGTCCCATTCCTTTAATATCTCCTTCAAAATGAAGAACAAAAGTTACTTTAAACCCTTTTTCATTTTTCTCAACTTTTATGTTTGTGGGCGTATGTACTGAATAGTTTTGACTTTCTTTTTGAGCATTTAAAAATGCTTTAAGACCTTCTTTGTTATCTGCTTTATTTCCAAGAATATCTATGTTTAAAGCATTATTACTTGTTAGCGTCATTAAAGAATCTGCGTCTCCAGCATCTATTAAACCAAACCATTTATGTGTGAAAGATTTAACATCTGTAAAAGAAAAATCATCTGTTTTAGTATCCGTTATATTTTCAATTTTACTTGCTTATAGTATTCTGTAAAGCTACTTTATAAGCTGTTACTTTAAATAATTTACCACTTGGGTCTTTTTTTGTTTTAAGATTAATGTCTATTTTCATTCTGCCAACAAAATCCATCTGCATCATTTTATCATCAGCTGTTAAAGCGTGATACGTGTGTGGACAAATAATTTCGAATTGATTTTCTCCTATTTTGTATACAGAAATTTCGTTGATATAATGTGCACTCGATTTTATTGCTGCAAAAGATTGGTCTGCATATTTTACTAATTCCTCTACAGAGTTTAGTGTAGCCTGTGGATATACAAATTCAACTGTTTCATCAGGTAAAAATGGAGTGATTTCACTCATACTGGTTCCTTTGTCAAATCTGCTATACCAAGCATAAACGAAGGATTTTATTTCATTTTCTGTTTTTTTGTCTAATTGTTTTTGATTCATAATTGTTTGTTTTTCATTTTTAAGTTTAGGAGTTTGTGCCATACTTGTTAAGGCAATTAATAAACTACCTATTGTCATTATTTTACTAAGCATATCTTTAATTTGTTTAATATGAAGCAAAGTAAATAAGATTAAAAATGACTTGACTTGCTAAATGGCAAGAAATACTAAAGAGTAGCAATAACTTTACGAATTCTACTCAAAGAAAAAGGAGTAATACCCAAAAATGAGGCGATATAAATTAATGGTATTCTGTTAGAAATATTTGGAAAAGTGTTTAAAAACTTCAGATATGAAGCTTTAGCATCTGAATTAATAAGACTTCTTTGAAAGTTAGTTTTCTTTATTAGAACTTCATTAATTATTTTTTGAAAGGTGTTTTCCCAATGTGGTATTTCTGCACAAAATAATTCCCAAGACTTTCTTGGTATTATTATAATTTCACATTCGGTTATGGCTTCAATAGTCCCAGAACTGGGTATGTACTCAAAAAAACTAGACACGTTACCAACAAATTCATTTTCTGACATAAAAAAGGAAGTGACTTCATTTGCTTCGTTGTCAAAAAAATAATATCGAAATACTCCGGAAGTAACAAGTCCAATTTCATTACTACGAATTCCAGCTTTTAAGAACGTTTCATTAGATTTAAATTGTCTTAAACTTATATTTTTTGCTATCAATTCAATTTCTTCTTCGGATAATTTATGATATGAGTCGAACAGATTTTGTAATTGCATTATTTATAAAATTAGTTTTGCTTTAATGTGCTACAACGGTCCGGGTATATCTTCCGGAAGGCGCAGCCTACCGAGTGGAAGATTGCTGTGACTTCTGGAATATATGCTTAGTTGTGTGTAGTTATCTAAAGTAGGCAGTAAAGTCGGCAAAAGCAAGATGGCCTTGATTAAAGTCGCGGCATGCCCGGACCGTTGAGGGAAATGAGTGTTATGGGAGTCGTGAAAAAACGGCTGTTCATGCAGTACGTGTTTTTTTGCAGCGGAGTAACACGGCCTTTAGGTCATTTCCCTCAACGTCTAGGCTAAGCGTAGTGCGGAGGCAAGGAAACTTTTCGTTTCCGTCTACGCACGAAGCTAAAGCTTATTGTTTAGTTTTATTTTTTCTTGTCCAAAGCTAAATCCATAAGATTTAGCGACTTCATAAAAATACGCAGACCTTTCGATTTTACCCCAAAGTCCGCATTACGTTTAGGTATTGTTGGCAAACGTTTTTTCCTTAATCCTTGCGTTTAAAATCCGATTTAAGTCGTTTATGGACTTATCCTTTTCGCTATTAAATCCGTAATGCACTAAACCAATACCGAATGACATCATAATCAGCGGAACTATCAAAGCCAATGGGTTTGTTCCTTGAGTTGAAATTCCGACTATGGTCGCAATTAAGGCAAGAAAAACAAATACCAGCCAAAAGGTCATGAAGACGATAACAAATCCGTGAATTTTTAAGTCCGCAATCAATTTTGTTCCGTTTGTGTCCGTTTGAATTCGCCCCTTTATTTGCGGGATAAATGAATTTCTTCCTTTAATTATTCGCTGTATTTCAAATCGGTCTCGTTCAAAAAATCCTTCGAAAAGTTTGTCGTCCTTGGGTCTATTAAATCCAATTCTAAAACCTCTTTTTGGTCGAATATTGTCCCTCAATATTTTTCTAACCTCCTGATTGGAAAGTCCTGTTGTAAGTTCTATTTTTTCGGAAGGGATAATTTTCATTTAAATGTTTGCCAACGTGATTGTATAAGATTAGTTGCGTTGATTAAGTACCAAAGTTGCCAAATAAAACACAGATAGAGAGACCGCGAGGACTTTCGTAAATTGGCTAAAACCAGCAATTAATTTTATACGGTGTTGGCAACTGGCTTTATTCGATTGCTATTGTTTCTCCATCATTCGGAATTCTTGTTTTTTCAATTAACCCTTGTTTTTTAAGTTCAGACGAAAGTTGTGTGCGTGTTGTTGGACAATGATTAACAGCCTCCAAATGATTTGCAACAACAATTCCATAAGTGCATTTTTGGTAAATTTAATAATATCATCCATTGTCATTAACAATGGTTTAAAAATATCTAATTGAGCAGTTCCACAGGCGACTATGTTGATGTCTGGCTTATACTGTTTTAAAACTTTGTCAACATTTTCTGTGTAAATGGTGTCGGCACTTAAATAAATAGTTTTCTCATTTGGTAATTGAATATAGAACCCCATAACATTCCCCATTGGTTTGGCTATAAAACCATAACCGTGTCTTGCTGGAATACCTTCAATAGTTCCTCCTAAAAATTTAGATTCTTTCCAATAGTCAACAGTTTCCACTACATTCAGACCTCGTTTTCTTAATATTTTTTCATCCTTAATACTACAAGTAATAGGGATATTATTTGATTTTAAAAACACTTCTGCCTTTTTGTCTAAATGGTCAGGATGTAAATGTGTAATAATACAATGTGTTGTTTTATTCACAATATCCAAAGCATTATTTGGTAAATCTAAAATTGGATTTCTTTTTGGTTTAAACCTAAAAAGTGTAAAAGGTGGTCCAGCAGTTCCTTTTTCTCCTAACATTGGGTCAACTAAAATAAATTCGTTTTTAGTTTCTATAACCATTGTGGCATTTCGTAAGTGATGTATTTTCATAATTTTGTTTTAAGAATCAAAATTAGAATTCCATAGCATACTTTATATTGATTTGAATCAAGAAATACGTTTACGGATTCGGCTTAAAGTTTCAGGTGTAATATTTAGGTAAGAAGCAATACGATATTGTGGAATTTTTTCGAGCCAATTTGGTCTGTAAATGAAAAGTTCATTGTACAGTTCTTCTGGGCTTTTGGTTATCCTATTGTATTCAAAAAGTTCTTTGTTCTTTAATAATCGTTGAAATGATAAGTCTATAAAGGATTTTCCGCAGTCGTACTCATTTAGCAGTTTTCTAAAGGAACTTTTGTCGATTGCAAGAAGCTCAACATCACTTAAAGTCTCTTGATATTTTTTCGTTCTAGAATTGGCGTTGAAAGAAGTTAAATCTGTAATAAATTGAGGTTCGGTATAGAAGTTAATGTTGGTCTCTTTATCTGAAGTTGCATAATATTCTCTTACGACACCTTTATTCAAAAAGCGCAATTTTTTTTCTTCTGTTCCTGCATTAAGAATTTGCGTTCCTCTTTTTAGCTTTTCTAATTTGAATAACGAAAGTAATTTCCGCAAACCATCTTTATTTAACGGATATTCGGTTTCAAAAAATGACGATATTTCTTTTAGCTCGATGTTCATTTAGCTTGTTGCCAACGGTCCGGGTATATCTTCCGGTAGGCGCAGCCTCCCGAGTGGAAGATTGCTGCGACTTCTGGAATATATGCTTAGTTGTGTGTAGTTATCTAAAGTAGGCAGTAAAGTCGGCAAAAGCAAGATGGCCTTTAAAAAAGTCGCGGCATGCCCGGACCGTTGAGGGAAATGAGTGTTACGGGAGTCGTGAAAAAACAGCTGTTCATGCAGTACGTGTTTTTTTGCAGCGGAGTAACACGGCCTTTAGGTCATTTCCCTCAACGGTTTAGCTATGAACAGTACGGGAGCAGACTAGCGTTTGCTTTCCGCCACGCACATAGCGCAATCTTTTGGTTTTGTTTTTTCTTTTTTTCAGGTCAAAGCGAAATCCCAAAGATTTCGCGACATCATAAATATATGCAAACCTTTCATTTAAGCCCAAAACCCGTATTGTTTATAGGTGTTGTTGTAGCACGTTTTTATTTATTCGCTTTTAATTTTCTCTTTGATTAGAATAAAACTCAGAGTTGAACAAATACATATACCAACTATTAATAATCCATATTGAAGTAATCCAGTAAAAACAAGTGTAGTAAACTTGCCATAGGGATTCATGTCCCATTTTTCATAGAGTACAAAGATGATGTTATAGTAATCCATTAAGAAATAGAAAAATATACAGACTAAGCTAATTATATAAAGTCCAATAATTTTTAAACCTCTTTTATTCCGATTTAATGTCATCGTCAGTATGAAATTTTCCATCTGAACCAGCAGACGTTATTAAAAATCCTTTTCCGTTTTCCGTAATCGTAAATTTATATTCTCGATTGAGGCGTCTTTTTTCCAATCTTGTCTTAAAGGACTATTCCCGATTAATTCATTCAGTTCCGTTGGATATTTTCCTAAATTTTCTTTCCAATTATCCATTCTGTCACTCATTTCCGATATTTCCTGTTTTGTTTTTTCAGGAAACACAGATTTTCTTTGATAAGTAAAAAACAGAATAGCACTTAAACTCCCAATGACTAAAACAGAAATAACCATAACTGAACTCGGCTGTAGAAAATACCTTTGGAAATGTCGTTTCTTTCCATCAGTTTTTTCCATTTTCGAGATTTTTCTATGATGTTTAAAATCTTCTCGAATGAGTCCAAATTCAGCTAAAGTGGATAGTATTAATTCAATCATTCGGTTGTTTTGGCAAATGTGCTACAACGGTCCGGGTATATCTTCCGGAAGGCGCAGCCTGCCGAGTGGAAGATTGCTGTGACTTCTGGAATATATGCCCAGTTGTGTGTAGTTATCTAAAGTAGGTAGTAAAGTTGGCAAAAACAAAATAGCCTTTATGAAAGTCGCGGCATGCCCGGACCGTTGAGGGAAATGAGTGTTACGGGAGTCGTGAAAAAACAGCTATTTATGCAGTACGTGTTTTTTTGCAGCGGAGTAACACGGCCTTTAGGTCATTTCCCTCAACGCCAAAGCTAAGATTAGTGCGGAACCAAGGAAACTGTAAAGTTTCCGTCTTCGCTCTAAGACAAAGCTTTTTGTTTGCGTTTATTTTTTTCTTTTTAAAATGTCAAATCAAACAGATTTGATGACCTTATAAAATTACACTAACGTTTTGATTAAACACCAAACCTCCGCATTAATTTTAGGTATTGTTGTAATCAGTAGCGACACACAAGAGTAAACACGAACGATTGCGTTTCTGTATTTATTTCGTCCGAGTAAAGTCCATCTGCGGAACAGTTGCGTTTGAGTAAAGTCCATAAGATTTTTCAATTATCATCTAAAATATTTTCAAACCCTCGGTAAACCTCTCTTAACCATTTTTTGAAGTCTTCTTCATTATTTATAATATCTGTTCTTCCTTTTGTGAATCGTTCCTCGTCCCTTGTTATAACTATTATCTCTCCTTGTTTAATTCGTTTATTAATCTTTTTTAATGTTGAAATACAATAATTTGCAGGACTTATAGTGTCATATTCGTATGAATCTTTCAGATATTCAAATTCTATGCTGTTATTTAAGAAGTGAAATCCCATTTTATATTTTTTGAGCTATTGATTACAACGTTTGGGCTATGATTAGTGCGGTGCAGAAATCCGACGGATTTCCAACTAAGCACTAAGCAAAACAGTTTGTTATGTTTTAATTTTTTTCTCTCAAAGCAAAATCAAACTGATTTTTCGGTCTATATAAATATAAACGAACCTTAGATAAAACACCAAAGTCCGCATTAATTATAGCCGTTGTTGTGTACCGTATTTTTCCACGTACTTTGTTGCCAGTTTTCTAATCCATGTATGTTTGTCCATCATAAAAGCACCAATTTCTTTTTGAAATCCTTCAGCTTGCATTTTATATACTGTGTCAATGATTTGTCCTTTTACGAATTTGTCATTAAGCATTTCAATCAGTTGAGTAGCATATTTTGACAAATGTTTATAACCCAGCAAAAGTATGAATGATTGTCTACCTCGCTTTGAATTTTTATTTAGACAAAATTTCATGATTAAATCCGTTAATTCTGAGTCTTTCCTTAACGATTTTTTTGTATTAATTATTTGTCTTATCTCTTCTCCAATTTCCCAAATTTCAGATTCATATTTGTGCCAATTGGGGACGTCTGGAAATCCATCCAGTGGTTCTAAATCCCTTTCCAATTTTTTAGGAGTTAGATTTTCTGCTTTTTTTATTAATTCAATTATTTTTACTTTTTCCATCCGCAATTTTGGATATGGTACACAACGGTTTCGGCTATGGCAAGTAGGGCAGGCAAGGAAACCTTTTCGTTTCCGTCTGCGCTCGTAGCCAGAGCTTTTTGTTTCGTAATTATTTTTTCTTGTTTAATTGCCAAATCCAAAAGATTTGGCGGACTTAGCAAATACGCCCAAGCCATTAAATGTAGCGCTTTTCGCCCTATTTGCTATAGCCGTTGTTGTGCTTTCGTTATTTTTCACTCAATTCTTCGTTTATTAAATTGATAAGGGATTGCATCTCTTTTTCAAATTCAGGATATTCTGTTTCATGCAGCGCATGCCCAGTCAAAAATAAGTCGATAAGTACATTTTCAAATTCTTTTGATTTTAGAATTTTTTTGTTACTACCTCTACTTTCGGACGAGTCTAGTTCAAGCTTTTTATGCATACCTAAATCTTCGATAATATTTCTAATTTCTCCATATTTTGTAATAAAATTTTTGACTTTTTCTATCGCGTTATTAACCTGTTCTTCTTGTAATCTGACTAGATTTATTTTACCTTCCCACGATGCCAAAATTCTACGAATACTATCATTCCTGATGTCTTTTAAACCTCCCGAATATATTATTTGGCTTAAGGCTCCATTTTCATATTGAATAATTATATCAGAACTTATGTTCAATGCTAATGCTCTAGACAAATCAGCTTCAGTTATATTATTTATTTGATTATCAGAATTAATGGTATTTAATGTTTTTCTGCAGCTGTTCAAGGTTTGTGATAACTCCTTTTTTTCTGTGTCAAGAGATTTAATGTTGTTGATCATCTCCTGTTTTATTAACATCAAATAATTTACTTGTTGTTTATGAATAGTATTTGATTCGTTTCTATTGTTTAAATAGAGTGCAATTAAAATTCCAATGACGACAAGAATAATCTCTCCGATTGCATAAATCAGATATTTACTAAATTTGCTTTCAGTCAGTAGGTTTTGTCTTATTCTTCTATAGAAATTTATCATTGATCGAGGTTAGTCATAATGAAGCACAACGGCTAGGCTAAGCGTAGTGCGGAGGCAAGGAAACTTTTGGTTGCCGTCTGTGCACGAAGCTAAAGCTTATTGTTTAGTTTTATTTTTTCTTGTCCAAAGCTAAATCCATAAGATTTAGCGACTTCATGAATATACACAGCCCCATTGGTTTTACCCTGAGGTCCGCATTACGTTTAGGTTTTGTTGTAAAACGTTTTATTCCGTTTGAGTTATTCTCCAATAAAGGTTTTTACTAAACCGTTTTCCGTTATAATATATGCCCAATTGGGTGCGCTATAACCTAATCCAGATTCTATAGAATTTTGATTAGGAAGTCCTGTTGGTAATTCATTTTCTAATTTATCCACAGTTACCATCATTAAATCTGAATAATAAAAAAAGATAAAATTCTCATCTATTTTTAAGTAACCATCTGTATCAGAAGAGTCATAATAAGGTTGTTGCATCAGGACAACTAAATCGTTATCATCCTCTTCGAAGAATTCCACCCAATATATGTTCGTATCAGCACTTCCATTCTTAAACTCTTCTGCCTCTTCTTCAGAATATTTTATGAATTTTTTTATATTTTCATATAAATCATCTCTAACAATATCTGAGCTATTTACGCTATCACATCCTGTAAGATTGATAAGAAAAAAAGATAAAATATAAAATTTAATACTGTTCAAATTTCTATTAGTTAAATGTTTTACAACGGTCCGGGTATATCTTCCGGAAGGCGCAGCCTACCGAGTGGAAGATTGCTGCGACTTCTGGAATATATGCCCAGTTGTGTGTAGTTATCTAAAGTAGGCAGTAAAGTTGGCAAATACAAGATGGCCTTTATAAAAGTCGCGGCATGCCCGGACCGTTGAGGGAAATGAGTGTTATGGGAGTCGTGAAAAAACGGCTATTTATGCAGTACGTGTTTTTTTGCAGCGGAGTAACACGGCCTTTAGGTCATTTCCCTCAACGGTTTGTGTAAGGATAGTTGCGTGGTTAAGCAACTAACTTAACAAAAATGGAACGAACCAGAGGAAAATCCGCAGGATTTTCCGAGTAAGCTAGAACCAAGCAATTATTTTTACACTTTGTTAGGTGGCGTTTTTTATATTCAGTTATTAATTTTTCCGTTTATTTCGTTCGAGTAAATTTCATTGTCTCCAAGTCGAAATCTAACTCTAAATTTTGTCTTATTCGTTCCATAATTTTGTCTCAAAGCAGAAATTGCAATTTGATTTGGTGGAAGATAAAATTCAGTCAGACCTGTTCCACAATCATATATAAATTGTCTCTCAACTTGTTTCCAATTACCAATCGAGTCCTGTGCTTCTGTCAGCATAGGTAATACATCCCCAAATCCGATACTTAAAGTGTCAGAACTTTGGTTTTTAATAAAAATAGGATATGACTTTTTATTTACACGATGTTCAGGTGCTTTATAATATTCCCAAATCCACATTGGAAATCCGATTGTTTTTGTTGTGTCAATGAATATATTTAAGTCGGTTGCTTTTGGGCTTCTATATTTTCCCCAATCAATATCCTCAATTCTATGTTCGATTTTTGAGGTTTTATAGCATAATTCAATTGAGTCCGTTATTTGTCCAATATAAACTGGTGAAAATTGAGATTCTCTTCTTTTTGAAATAGTGTCAAGAATTAATTTATTGTCAAAACTGTCATAAAGCATTAAGTTCGAATACGGTTCACTGATTTGTTCTTTTAGTTCAGTTTTGGAAATTCCGTTATTCTCCTTTTTGTTTTGGCAAGAAGTTAAAATCAGAAGTAGCAATATGATGTTTGTAAAATTTTTCATTCAAATGACACCTAACGGTCCGGGTATATCTTCCGGTAGGCGCAGCCTCCCGAGTGGAAGATTGCTGCGACTTCTGGAATATATGCCCAGTTGTGTGTAGTTATCTAAAGTAAGCAGTAAAGTCGGCAAAAGCAAGATGGCCTTAATTAAAGTCGCGGCATGCCCGGACCGTTGAGGGAAATGAGTGTTACGGGAGTCGTGAAAAAACAGCTGTTCATGCAGTACGTGTTTTTTTGCAGCGGAGTAACACGGCCTTTAGTTCATTTCCCTCAACGTATTTGTATAAGATTAGTTGCGTGTTTTAAGCACTAAAGTTAGCAAATAAATCACAGATAGAAAGTCCTCGCGGACTTTCGTAAATTGGCTAAAACCAGCAATTAATTTTATACGGTGTTGTACACAGTTGTTCAATCATTTATAATAGCGGTTATTTCAATTTCAATTAAACAATCAAAATGCAATTCACGTGTTGGTATAATACATCTAACTGGTTTGTGGTTTTCAAAAAAAATACGATATCTGTCGTTAACTTTATCCCATAATTCTATATTCGAAATGTAAATTCGTACTTGTAGAATGTCGTTTTTTGTACTACCAGCTTCATTTAATATAGTTTCAGTATTTTGAAGAACTAAATCAGTTTGTTCTTCAATTGTTTTAGGAATTTTTTTAGATATTTGGTCAATAGGAAGTTGCCCAGAAAGATACAAAATACCGTTATGTTCAATACATTGGAATAATGCCCGTTTGCTTTCGGCATTTTTGGAGAATCAATAATTTTCATTTTACTATTTTTTATTATTTTGTAGTTTTTCTTTATAGTCTTGATATTTCTTGTCCATCAAATGTAGAATAGCTTTTCATTAAGTTAGATGCTGTGCAAGAATGTACAGGAAGAATCATTAAATAATCACCTATTTTATAGTTGTTAATTTCATCTTTTGGGACTGATATTATTCCGTGCTCTTGTGATAAGCTTTTTACATAAGTATTCGGAATTAAATCACCCCAACCATTTTCTGTTCTGCTTACTACTCTTCCAAAAACTACTCCTTCCTTATCGTTTAATCTATCTTTTGAAAGATGAACACCTCCACCATAAACAACTATTTCTGAACGATTTTCATGTAACGCAACTATTGGGCAAGCCATAGCAATTGCTATTTGTGATATTGAATTTGAACCGATTAGGTTTTGAGTTAAGTCATAAAAAACAAAATTTCCAGGTCTTATTTCGTTAACTCCGGAAAAATTTTCAGCAACACTACAACTTGGAGTATCTCCTAATGAAATAATTAAATTAGGAAATTGAATTATATACTTTTGCTTTAGATTACTCATTATATCTAAGCTCTTTTTATGTATTTCAACAATGCCTTGTTCAGTTCTACAGTTATATGTGTGACCAGCGTGACCTAAAAAACCAGTAAAGTTTATAAATGGATTAGTATCTATTTTATTTAAAATGTTATCAATTAAATTAAGATTTGTTGGCTCTATTCCTGTACGATGATAACCAACATCAATTTTAAGGAAAACGTTAACTTCAAATTTCAAATTTTCACATAGGAATAGAATACTTTCTTCATTTTCAATAGAAAGATTAACTGTTATTTTTTGTGCTAATTTATTAATGGGCTCAATTTCTAAAATATTTGTAGGAAAAGCGATAGTGATATCATTCCATTGACTAGAAAAATATTCGGCCATTGATATTGATGAAACGGTTATTTTATCTACTCCAACTTCTTTAAACCAAGATCCAATTTCTAATGATTGATGGGTTTTAAAATGAGGACGTAATTCTACGTTATTTCTTTTTGCTTTTGAAAACATTTTGTTAATATTTTCTTTGCATTTTATTTTATCTAAGAAAAGAGTTGGTTTAGTTATCATACTTTTTATTTTTGATTAAATAATATCTTTACGTAAAGATACTTTGCAAATATACAATTTATCTTTATATAAAGATAAATTGTATATTTGAGCTAAATTAGAAGTAGCGTAATGACAGAGAATGATTTAATTGATTCACTAATATTAGAATGGAAACAAGAACAGCCACAACTTGATAGTTCAGCTATGGAAATTGTTGGTCGCATATTAAAATTGAGTAAAATTCTTGAAAAAAGAGCAAGTAAAGCACTATCCAACTATGGTATTCATTATACAGATTTAGATGTCTTAGCAACAATTAGACGCTCAGGCAAACCTTATGAATTAACACCTTCTAAATTAATGAAGTCTGTTTTAATTACCTCTGGAGCTATGACAGCCTTATTAAAAAGGCTTGAGAAATTGGAGCTAATTTATCGTTCTTCTGACTTGCAAGATGGTAGAATAAAGTTAGTAGGTTTAACAAAAAAAGGTTCTGAAGTGATAGACAAAGCAATTGAAACACGATTTATTGAAGCAAGTGAATCTATAAAAAGTTTAAATGATTCTGAAAATATAGCTCTTTCAATTCTACTTAAAAAGTTATTACTTTCCTTAGATTTCTAGTTGGAATTCATTTAATTTTTATTGTTAAAATTAAGAGGAATTACTGTTTTATAAATTGTGTACAACGGTCCGGGTATATCTTCCGGAAGGCGCAGCCTACCGAGTGGAAGATTGCTGTGACTTCTGGAATATATGCCTAGTTGTGTGTAGTTATCTAAAGTAGGTAGTAAAGTTGGCAAAAGCAAGATGGCCTTAATTAAAGTCGCGGCATACCCGGACCGTTGAGGGAAATGAGTGTTACGGGAGTCGTGAAAAAACGGCTATTCATGCAGTACGTGTTTTTTTGCAGCGGAGTAACACGGCCTTTAGGTCATTTCCCTCAACGTTGTTGTGTATGGTTAGTTGCGTGTTTCAGCAACTAATTTAGTAAACAAAAACGAACGCGAGAAAATTCCGAAGGAATTTTCCAAATAAGCACTTGCCAAAGCAATTAATTATACACGGTGTTGTACGTAGTTTTTTATTTCGGTTCAAGATTATATCCTTTTAAAATTCCAGTATATAATTCCCAATTCACGTCCTTATCGTTAGTTATTTCAATCGGCAGTTTTTCAAATTCCGATAATATTTTGTTAATCCGCTTTAGAAATTCAGGTACAGATTTCGTATAGAAAATCCAAGAGCGAATATTGTCATTCGTATAAACAATTGTAAGAACAGATTGTAAGTCAGATTCCAAATCGTTTATTAAAGCGTCTTCCATTTTTCCCATAAAAATATTTTCCTCTGGTGTTGGAATTCCGTTTTCCGTTTCCGTTTCCATTTTCCAAACGAATTCTATGTGTTCATTATATTCTTTTGAATCGATAAAGTTTTTCAAATTCTCTCGACCTCTAATAATTACAGGTTTTCCATTGCTTTCAGATTCCCCTCCAAACCAAGTGTCATTCAGTTCCAATTTATTTCCTTTTGATTGAGAAAATAAAGAACCGAAATTCAGTATTAATATTAATGGTAAAATGTTTTTCATCGTTTTGGTCAAATTACGTACAACGTTTAGGCTATGGTTAGTACGGGAATTAAAAGTAGTGAGCTTTCGATTAAGCACTTAGCCAAAACTTTTTACTTTGTTTTATCTTTTTTGTTCTAAAGCCAAATCAAAAAGATTTGGCGGACTTGATTAAAAAGCACTAAACTTAATTTTAAGCACAAACCCCGTATTAATTATAGCCCTTGTTAGCAAATCGTTTTTATTCTGATAGTGCTATTTTGTTGCGATTTTCAGAAGTTAAATCTGCAATTACTTCCACCACTTTTTTTGACCATAACATTCTAAAATGCCCTGTGCCCTCTATTTCTATGAAATCTGAATGTTTGACACTTGCGCTTACTTTTTTGGAAGTGTTTATCGATATTATTTTGTCCGCCTTATCATGAATAAATGTCACAAGTTGCATTTCAATGTCCTTTATGAAACGACTAGTTTTAAGTGTCATTGGTTCGTAGCCCGAGGTATTTCTAACTTTATTAATCAACAGCTTGGTTGTTTCTGGATTTAAGCCGAAATGGATTACCGCAGCACCAATAAATTCTAGGAACCTATTTGGTGTGGTCAGTATTATTAATTGGCTAATTTTATATTTCAAATTAGACATTGCTAACAATGTGAAAGCGCTACCCATTGAATGAGTAATTATTAAATCGTATTCTTCTTTTTGTAAAAAGAGTTTTACTAAATCGGATATTTCAAAAAAACTTGTTTTTCTTTTTGTGCTATCTCCGTGACAAGGTCCATCGAAGCTAGTCACTTCATAGCCGTTTTTAATTAATTTAGGTATGATTGCTCCAAAATTAGCTGCACGTCCACCCCAACCATGTATCATGAGAGCCTTTTTCTTTCCATTGCCCCATTTGAAAACCTTAATGTCAAATTTCTTAAATTTAATTGAACTCTTTTGGGCATCGACTAAAATCGATTTTTCGAAAGACCTCATTTTCCTGTTTTTAGGTTTTGAGATGAATTTAAATGCGATTTTTGCAGTTAATTTCGGAGAGATTTTTTGAAGTGTTCCTATTACTTTTTTTAAATCCATAAGTGTTTTTATTTACTATGTTGTAACGCGTTTTTGATTTCTTTTGATTGAGTTATAAAATCAGCAAAATCTTTAGCCCAAATACCATACGTAGTTTTTGAAGGATGAACACCATCACTAAAGAACTCAGAAGGTTTTACTTTTAAGTTATATCTTTTTATAAGTTCCGCTGTATTGACATTTTTAGTGTAATAATAAACGTTTTCAAAATCTTTGACTATTTTCTCCAATTCTTTTCCAAGAATACTTACTAAGTTTCCAATTGTAAATCTTAGTAGTGAAGTAAACGCTGGCAATTCTTTAAGTGGGGGCATATTCACGAATATAATAGGAACATCTTTAAACTTTAATCTTACAGTCTTAATAAGTTTACGGATATCTTTATTCCATCTTTTAGGTGTGTTTAATTCGAAAGCATCATTCCCCCCAAGCCCAATTACAATAAAGTCTATAGATTTTTCTGTAATGAGGTTAATGATTTTTTCTTTTATTTGTTTTGCATTGTAACCATTTTTTGCATAAACATTCCAACTAATAGTGGTTTTTAATTCCATCGCCAGATTATTTGCTAATGCGCCTGTAAAACCTTCTTTATGTGTCTTGACACCTACACTAGCCATAGTACTATCACCAATAGTTAACATTTGTAGCATTTTTTCTGATGTAACAGTTGATGTTCCTTTATTTCCTTTTGCTTCTGGTAAACTTGGTACAGTTTCTTTTACTTTTTTTCCTTGAAAATACATTAATGGTAAAAGCGGAATTGTTAAGATAGACCCTAAAATATATTTTATGTTCATGTTTTTTTTAAATGTTTGCTAACGTTTAGTATAAGAAACGTAGGGCAATAAATAAGCACTATCGTTTCAGTTTATTACTTAGCTAAATATAAAAATTTTGCTTTTATTTTTTTTTCTATAAACGCCAAATTTTATATTTAGCGGACTTTGTAAATATGCACAGAACTTTGAATTTAGCACAAACGCCCTATGTTTTTTATACCGTGTTAGCAGCTTTTTTCTTTAATATTCCTTGCTCTTTATTTGAAATTTAAAGTTCACATCTTCCGCAGTAAGTTTTATTTCTTTGTCCTTCTTCTTCAGAATAAATTCTAATGTAGGCTCCCAACCACTTTCTTGATTAGTTTCTCCACCCAAAATCTCAACACTATAAAATCCGTTTTCAAGATTAATTTTCGGGCGAATTCCATTTGATTTTAAAGAGTTTATTCCGTTTTCTTCAGTCCAATTTTTAAGATAAGGAATAGTCATTAAATATATTTCTTGATTAACTATTTCGAGAAAATAACCAACTCTTTTGAATTGTAAATCATTCTCATTGTTATCAAATATGGAATCCTCAGAATTAATTTGAAAAAAAATATGATATGGATAATTAGCAATTCCTGATAATGGAATTAAAGCGCCCTTTTCTACAACTAAATCTCCGCTATTATTTTCTGTAAATTCAGAAATTAGATTATTAGAAAGATTATTATCCGATTTGAATAATGAAAGTTTAGAAGGGTCTCCTAAAAAAAAGTAGTCCCAAGTGTCATTTAAACATTCGGTAAATTTTATCATTAGTAATTCTGTTTTTAATTGCTGCTAACGGTCCGGGTATATCTTCCGGTAGGCGCAGCCTCCCGAGTGGAAGATTGCTGCGACTGTTGGAATATATGCCCAGTTGTGTGTAGTTATCTAAAGTAGGCAGTAAAGTTGGCAAAAGCAAAACAGCCTTTATAACGGTTTAGCTATGAACAGTACGGGAGCAAACTAGTATTTGCTTTCCGTCACGTATATAGCAGAATCTTTTTGTTTTGTTTTTTCTTTTTCTGTCCAAAGCAAAATCCAAAAGATTTTGCGACATTATAAATATACACAGACCTTTCGGTTAACCCTGAACTCCGTATTGTTTATAGGTTTTGTTGTAAAACGTTATTTTATTTTTTGAATTTCCTGAACATGGATTGAATAAGCGGAATTGCTAAATTCCCTCACTCCACAATAAGTCAAATATTCCTCCCCACATGTTTTGCAGACAATTTTATCGAAAACTGGATATCCACCGTCGTGTGATTTTTCAGATAATCCAATTCCATAGTATTTTTTTAATTCCGTCCGTTCGCTTTCCGAAATCAAGTCCGTGTTCCCAGTCCAGTTGTATTTAATTTGGCGTTGAAAATCTATATTAATATCAGCTCCGCAATCTGTGCATTCAAATCCATACGATTTTATTTCGTCCTTTTTTCCAGTAACATAATCAGGTTCCGATTGGTGAGAAGGTTTCTTTATTTCAGTTTCTAACTTCATTGCTAGGTCTTATTCAATTTGGACAAGTTTAGGTGGACCACCACCATTAAGATGGCTCTCAGGATAGGTCAATTCCCAAATACTATTATCATTTCCTCGGTACTTGACTGTCCATCCTTCATCACTCGATTCAATTTTGGTAAGCTCCTGTACAATCATTGACTCAATAATTTTGCAGTTCGAATCAGCGATAATTTTACCATTATTAAATATCCATTTACCTACGATTTCCTTCACTTTTTTAATGTTTTACAACGGTCCGGGTATATCTTCCGGAAGGCGCAGCCTACCGAGTGGAAGATTGCTGCGACTTCTGGAATATATGCCCAGTTGTGTGTAGTTATCTAAAGTAAGTAGTAAAGTTGGCAAAAGCAATAGAGCCTTTATAAAAGTCGCGGCATGCCTGGACCGTTGAGGGAAATGAGTGTTACGGGAGTCGTAAAAAAACGGCTATTGATGCAGTACGTGTTTTTTTGCAGCGGAGTAACACGGCCTTTAGGTCATTTCCCTCAACGATTTGTATATGGTTTGTAAGCCTTATACGCGAATGATTAAATTAAAAAACTAGCCTTAATTGGCTTATAAATTATATACCGTGTTATATACTGCGGTTTTACAACAAAATTAAAGATTATGGAATTAGAATTAAGACATTTAACACCTTACTTACCGTATAAACTAAAAGTTAGATTTATGCACCCTACTATCGAATATCAAAAGACAGGCTTACTAAATAGTGTTTACAACTTAAATGATGATGTTAAGTTTAGTATTGATTATGGGGATGACGAACACATTTGGATGTTTAAGCCAATTTTAAAACCTTTAAAGGATTTAAATGAAGATATTTTATGTATTAGTTGGATAGAACATATACAAGATAAAGGATTAAGTGCTGAATTACCTTATGAGGTTTGGACTGTGTTATTTGAAAACCATTTTGATGTTTTTGAATTGATAGATAAAAAAATAGCTATAGATGAGAATGATTTATAGTTGTATATAACGGTTGGGCTAAGCGTAGTGCGGAGGTAAGGAAACTTTTCGTTTCCGTCTGCGCACGAAGCTAAAGCTTATTGTTTTGCTTTTTCTTTTTTTGTTCCAAAGCTAAATCCATAAGATTTAGCGACTTAGTAAATATACACAGACCTTTAGATTTAGCCCTAAAGTCCGCATTACGTTTAGGTATTGTTGTGCTTAGTTCTTATTCAGATTGTTTCGTTATCCATTCCATTAGTTCGTCTTTATCGACCGAAATCCAAGTTGCAGCGGTGTTTTTTTTCTCCGTTTTGCTGTCTTGCGGATAAATTATTTTTAATTCTGCGTTTTCATTTTTAGCTAGTTTCATTTGAGCAATAAGTCCAACCATATCTGGAGCATTATTGTCTATAGTAGTTTTTCTTTTCTTTTCTAACCAGTATTGTATGGCAATTTCCATATAAGCTCGGATTGGAAACTCCTGGTAAATATTGAATGTGCCTATCTGTTTCGTCTGAATAACTATAAGTCGAAAAATCAAGA
This sequence comes from Zobellia laminariae, assembly GCF_030553095.1. Lineage (GTDB taxonomy): Bacteria > Bacteroidota > Bacteroidia > Flavobacteriales > Flavobacteriaceae > Zobellia > Zobellia laminariae. The sequence goes on from NZ_CP130738.1 coordinate 4,211,848, forward strand.
TAGCTTTCAAGATTTGATTTTGGTGTACCGTTAAGGTGCTTTTCTAGAACGTAATTAGAGAAAGACCCTTCCCATACAGCTCCTTCATCAAAATTTATTCTTTTGTCTCTTTTGCCTTCATTATACTGTCTTACCCAATCTAAAGGAGCATCACAAATTATTAGTCCGGATATATTTAATGGAAACTTGGGTCGAGCCTTCTTAGTATATTCAACATATTTTAATGCTCGGTGACCAGACAAACCCACTCCGATTAGGAATACATTTTTATTTGGCAAATTGTTTTTTTCGAATGCACCTTTGATTGTTTTGTGTGCATCGATAATTGAGTTGTCGGAAAAGAAGAAGTCCAATGGAATTTCTGTTGAAACAGACAAAACAGCAAACCCAGCTTTATTCGCTTGAGAATACATTTGTTTTGCGCTCATATTTTTATTTTCAAATCCTGAGTCTTCCAAAAAGACAATTACTCCTGAAGTAATTTTTCCATTCTCGGGTTTCGCAAGTGTATATCCTTTTTCAATATACTTCAGAAAATCGCTGTCCAATTTTCCGATTCTTATACTGTCCTTTTGAGCCTTTTGATATTCTTCAATTATATTTTGTCCATTGGTTTTTAAAAACGAAAATACTAACAGAAATATAAGTGTTGATTTTATTCCAATTTTCATTATTTAGTCCATTTTGGTTACTAGGCTCAGAATTAAGCACAACGTTGTTGTATATGGTTTGTTGCGTGTTCCAAGCAACTAATTTAGTAAATAATTACCTACCAAGAAAGTCCGCGAGGACTTTCGCAAATAGGCAATAAGCCAGCAATAAATTATATACGGTGTTAGCCACTGTTTTTTATTAATTCAAATTCAACTTTTTCAGCTAATTCCGTTAGTTTCTTTTTCCCAGAACTGACTAATTCACACATTTCCGAGTCACATTTAGAAATCAGATATGGTTCTCCATTTTGCTTAATGTATCTTATTTCCAAATGAGGTTTTCTCGTTATAATCCATAAGTTAGTTAAAAACTGTGATGAATGAATTCCTCTCATTTTAGCATCTCCATTTGTCAAGTCTTTTAAAGTCAAAATTGCTTTTGGAATATTCTTGTATTCTAAATTTATAATTTCAAATCCTTGGCTCATAATTCCAGATGATATTGTCAGAAAATCAATTTCCTCTCTTGCTTCCATATCATTCGGTTTTGTGAAACTTTTAAATTCATTCATATTGTCATAGCCGAATATTTTATGAGCTAAATTTAAAATTTCAGTCGAACGCATACATTGTTCTAGCTTTTCATATAATTCTTCTCTTTTTAAAATAATTTTTTTCTTTTTTTCTCCAGTTCCATATTCACAATGAATAAGTTCTTTTTTCACTGAATAATTATGATGAGCAGAAATGTTTCTCCAATCTGAAAACTTGATATTATCGGGAACTGTTTTAAATAAATTTGGACTGTTTGAATTGTTTATTAACTCGTCAATAACATTGCCAAGTTTAAGTTCAATTACTTTTTGAATTTCAAAGTTTTTGTTTCTTAAAACTCGGTTAATCATAAGTTGTTCTAGATACAATGTTTTAGAAATTCCCTCGATGATATTTGAAATGTCTTTAAGAGAAGTTTGAGCAAATTCGTCTAATTCAAGTTCTTTTTTGTCAATCTCTAAATTTAAAAAACTCCAAAATTTATTTCCAGCTTCAATGTGCATTGGTGATAAAGAAGCTAATATTTCTATTGTTCTTTCTTTATTAATTTTTTTTGCTGTTTTGTAGTTGTTTAATACTAAAAGTAAATCTCTTTCAATATTTGGATAGATAATTGAAATACGCATTAGATTTATCCAATCAGGAACTAAATATTTTACTGCGATTTCATCAAGGATTGTTTTGTCCTCAAAATAAGTCGAGAATGTTTCAATAATTTCCTTTTTTATACTTTCAGGTGTATAACCATTTTCGAACAAAAGAGGTAATGGACTTTTGTTTTTAAGTCCAATTAGTATTCTCTTAAATTTCTTTAAATCTTTCAAAAATGTTGATGTTTTGCGAAATTGTGGCTAACGTTGTTGTATAAGATTAGTTGCGTGATTTAAGCAACTAATTTAGCAAATACAAACCGAATAGAAAATCCGCGAGGATTTTCGCAAGTAGGCTTGCACTAGCAATTAATTTTATACGTTGTTAGGTGCTGGCTTTTCTACATTCATCATATATATGTCGAGTGTTTAAATCAGTATCTGGATATATAAATTCTTTCGTAATTCCATCTTCTTTCAGCTTCTGTTTTATGAAAGGTGCAAGGTCTTTATTTATATTATAACAACCACTAAATCGATAATCCTCTGAATCAGTTTCAGTTCGGGAAACATTATATTGCTCGTTACCTAGCATTTCTAAAGGTTTTGAAGCGTCAGCATTCCAAGTAAAAACTCCCTTTTGGTGTTTAATATTATTGCTATTCGTAAGTGAGAAAATAAGGTTTGAATCAGATTCACTATCACTAAAATATGTAATTGGAATATTTATTAAATTCTCAATTCGTGTCATATGTCTTATTAAACCAGAACCTTTCACTCTGTTTGTGTCAAAAAAACTTCTCTCTTCAAAATGTTCTTTCATTTTTTTAAAATCCTCATCATCATCGGCTATTTTTTTCATAAATGCAATTTTCAATTCATCTCCGACTTTTTTTAAGCTATCATCTAAAATTGTTCGCATTCCACCTTGTCCAAAGTCTTTTTCTTGAATATAAAAAACGCTAAAATAATTGTCAATTTCTTTCATTCCAGGATTTGGCTCAATATTATCAATTCCAAAATAAAGTGCATTTTGAAAACTGTATGTCCAATCCAATAATGGTGTTGGTGTTTCGTGATGTTGTAAAAAGCCAAGAGTTGCAATATCGTTTATAGTGTCTATATGATTTTCTTGTAATATTTCTACAATATTCTTTTCATATTTGTCTTTTCCTGTTGATATTAATTTTTGTAAGAATTCCAGATAATTATTCTCTGTTTCGTAGAGTTTATGCCAAATCCAAAATCTTTGTAACGTACTATAAAGTCTCCATCTTGCTTCTCTTTGACCTCTAAAAAGCATATGATTAACGTTTTTAAGTTGTTCATATGCTTTGTTAAAGTCAGCTTCCGTATCTATCTGACCTTGGTCGAATAAATTACTTTTTTGAAGGAATGAATCATACTCGCAAATATGCCTTTCCGAAAAAAAAGGCGGTGTAATATGATTGCCAAGAATTGACGACATAAATGCATTCATTCTTACAGTAACTGTTTCTAAATCGTTTCGATTGAAGTTTATTAAATCCGTTAGTAATTGATTGTCACGAATCGTTTCCAATCCGCCACTTCTCAAAAATTCGTTCGTTAATTGAACTTTTAAATCAAGATTTGAAATTTTCCTCATAGTTTTTTCCGCTTGCACCTAACGTCTAGGCTAAGCGTAGTGCGGAGGCAAGGGAACTTTTCGTTTCTATCTGAGCACGAAGCTAAAACTTATTGTTTAGTTTATTTTTTCTTGTCCAAAGCTAAATCCATAAGATTTAGCGACATTATAAATATACACAGACCTTTTGGTTAAGCCCTAAACTCCGCATTACGTTTAGGTTTTGTTGGCACCAGTTTTTTATTTTTCAGCGCGCTTCTTTTCTACTTTCAGTATGTTATTTTGAATATCTTTCATTATAATTTTTCCCCACCAACCTGCGTAAAAATTAAAAGTCGTATTCATTTTGAACTTACTGTATAGATGTAAACGATATTTACCTTCTTCAATTTTTTCAAGCTCATAGGTACCATCTAGAACATCAAAATATTCTCCTCCTATCAGAATATGTTCGTCAAGTGTGGCGATGGAATTTCATAGGTGTTAGCTTTAATTGAAAAAACCATTTTTTTATTTTCCGTATATTCTGTTACGGTTTCTCGGAATATTAGTCCGTTCGTAAATATTGCTTCTCTATAAGCACCAACTCCTTTGTAATTTAACTCTGCTTTTAGAGGTCTAGGAAAGCCTAGAAATTCGGTTAAGTATCCTGTGTCTTCAGTTTTTTCAATTGTTTTAACCCTTGTTACGTTGTTCCAAATTTTTTCCGCACTTGAATTTATATCTATAAAAGTATATGCTTTATATGTTATGGGATTTTTTCTATTAATTGCTCAACAGGAGAGATTAAAAATGGGAGTAGTAAAAGAAACGAAATGTTTAATTTATCATTTCTTTTTTTGAGCTTCAAATAGCCACCTATTATACCTCCAATTGAAGCCGCAATCAGGAATATTGGTAAAATCATTAACCAGCAAGCCCAACCTTCTATTGCAAAAGCAAGAGTGATTAGTAGGAATAAGATTATCGGAACCCAAGGCATTAAAATTCGATAATATAGGTTTTCTACTTTGCTTTTGTCGGAAAGGTAAATTGTTAATGCTCCAACTATTGTGGGAAGAAGAAAAAGAAATGTAACGGACATTACAGAGAATAATTCATTCCAATCTTTTACTCCGAAAGCTAGTCTTAAAATTATTGCATATAGTGTCGGAATTCCAATTGCAATGAGAATGTTTTTCTGATTTCTTTTCATTTTTAAATTGGTGCCAACGGTCCGGGTATATCTTCCGGAAGGCGCAGCCTACCGAGTGGAAGATTGCTGTGACTTCTGGAATATATGCCTAGTTGTGTGTAGTTATCTAAAGTAGGTAGTAAAGTTGGCAAAAGCAAGATGGCCTTAATTAAAGTCGCGGCATACCCGGACCGTTGAGGGAAATGAGTGTTACGGGAGTCGTGAAAAAACGGCTATTCATGCAGTACGTGTTTTTTTGCAGCGGAGTAACACGGCCTTTAGGTCATTTCCCTCAACACATATATATGTGTAATTAACCCTCAAGATACAAAAAGAAACAAAAACCTCACTATCTACTGTAGATAAGGAAATGAGGGCTATTATATAAGGTAGGTATTCTGTATATCACTTTTAGCTTTCTTTACTTTTGATATATAAAATGAGGTATAGCTTTTTAAAAAATTATAGTGTATGTAATAATTGTTTTAAGCTTATAGTTTAAAATCAAGTCCTATAATTTTTTCCATTTAGTTAAGGGCGTTCCTCAACTTTAACAAGATGTTCAATTGGAAAAACCGAAGGGCCAAATTGATTAAAAATAGCAACATCTGCAGCATCACGACCAAAACCCAGAACAACATAACCTCCCGGAGAATCTACTTGGGTGGCATCAAAAGTATACCATCGGTTACCAATATATGCTTCAAATAAGGCATGCATATCCATGGGTTCCAGATTGTGTAAATAACCAACAACAATACGGGCAGGGATGCTCAAACTTCGGCACAAGGCTATTCCCAAATGAGCCAAGTCCCGGCATACACCAAATTGTCTATTATTAACCTGAATTGCAGATAAGGGCTCATTATTACTACCAGGTAGATACTCAATATTCTCACGCAACCAATTTGTAATTGCAGAAACTTGATTATACCCCATTAATTGGCCTTCAGTAATAGCTGCGCCCATTTCGTTAAAACAATCAGACTCGCAATATCTACTCGGTAATAGATAGCTTAATACGGCATTTGGTAAATTTTGGATTTCAACAAATGGTGAGTCAAAACCTTGGTCAATGAAATTAGAGGTTACAACATCTGAAGAAGTAGCAATTGAGAACATACCGGGTTGGGCAATTAATCGTTGACAAAGATTGCCGTAGTTATCCGTAAATTCAACAACAGGAGTACTTGGTGTAATTTTATATTCCTCTCTTTCTACCCATTGCTGGCTACCACTACGTGGCCTCAACATAAGTATAAATGGGGTGGGCTCAAAAATCTCGAACTTTAGGTCACAGCTTGTACGTAAACGCATATATCAATTTTTTCAAGACTCTAATTATACAATAAATACTAGCCCAATTCTAAGTAAGGAATGAAGTAAACTGCTTACACAAATCTCGGCTATTTTAAATCAGTATCACCTATTAACTTAAACTCTTCGTCACTATTTTTTTTTAGTTGATTCTATCCAGTTTTAAGCTATTTGGCTTCTTCATAATTTTCCAATATTGCCAATACCATTTGGGCGGAATTGACGGACGCTACTTTTACAAATTTGAAATAATCTGAGTGTGCTGCTGTATTGGCGTTATCACTACAGCTTCTAATAACAATAAAGGGCACTTGCAACATAGTGCATATCTGTGCAACAGCTGCGCCCTCCATTTCTGTTGCCAGTGCATTAAAATTGGTATACAGTTCTTTTGCTTTTATTGGATCGCTTACAAAGGTGTCTCCGGTAGCAATAACGCCAATATGAAAGGTAGGAATTCTATTGTTTAGTGGTTTCAATTTAATTTGTTCTGATGCCTTCTTACTTTGTTCCAATAGATTCGGGTCTACAGTAAGGTACAAAGGATTTCGTTCGTTGTTCTTCGCTAGGTTCCTAGTAGGCCAAGTTTCAAATGACCCCTCTTTTAACTCTCCAAAATCATATTGAATCATTTTATCTGAGATAACGATATCTCCGGGTTCAATACTACGGTCCAACCCACCTGCTACTCCTGTAAATAGTAACGCATCTAACTTAAAGTTCGCTATTAGAATAGCGGTGCTATATCCCGCATTTACTTTACCAATACCAGCCTTTAAGAGAACTACCTTCTGTCCTTTCAGTTTCCCGGTATAAAAAGTAACTCCATTTTTATGGATTTCCTTTTTGTTTTTCAGAACCCCTTTTAGCAGTTCTATTTCCTCATCCATGGCGCCCATAATGGCTATACGCTGCCCTTGTACTGTACAAACAAGAAGGAACATAAGAATGAGTACTATTTGTCTTAAAGCCATAAATACAGAAGGGATAAGAGATTAATTATCAAAAGAGCCGGATTAATATCTTCTTTTTTGCCTGAAAAGAATTTAAGTAACGTCCAGCTTAGGAAACCAATAATAATTCCTGTTGTAATACTATACGTAAGTGGCATAAGAATCATAGTAAAAAAGACGGGAATAGCCTCATCTGGCATACTCCAGTTAATTTTGGTTAAGGGTTTCATCATAAAAGAACCAACAAGGACCAAAGCAATAGAACTGGCAATACTGGGTACAATGGATAAAAGCGGTGAGAAAAATAAAAAAGGTAGAAATAAAATCCCCGCTGTAATTGCGGTAAGCCCCGTTTTTCCACCTTCGCGGATACCTACTGCGGATTCTATATATACGGTTCCCGAGCTTGTACCTACAAGACCGGAAAAGATGGTGGTAATGGCATCTGCCAAAAGTGATTTTTTAAGGTTTCTTGGATTCCCGTCCTCATCTTTATATCCAGATGCTTCGGCAAGACCAACAAATGTAGAAAGACTGTCAAACAAATCCGTAAACGCAAAAACAAAAACTACCGGTAGGAAAGCATATTGTATAGATCCGAATAAATTCGCTTTTAGGAAAAGACTAAAATCCGGCATAGCAAATATTCCCGTATAATTTACTAGTGTTGGTACTCCAAAATTTACTATTGAGGCATCTCCCCACCATCTTCCTATGGGCCATGCTAGTGCAGTAGTCAATAGAATACCTATGATCATTGCGCCCTTTACATTTCTGGAAATTAAAATAGCGGTACAACCAAGGCCAATTAAAAAAGTAAGGCAAATGGGGTCTTTTAAGGAGCCTAGACTAACCAGTGTTACGGGATTGTCTACAATTAACCCCGCATTTTGTAAACCTATAAAGCTAATGAACAGCCCAATACCTGCTGCAATTGCATAGCGTAATGCGTGTGGAATGGATTGTACAATTTTGTCTCTAACTTTTAGTATACTTAGTATTAAAAAGAGGATTCCTGCCCAAAAAACTGCTCCTAAAGCAGTTTCGTAACTAAGACCTAAGCCCAAGACAGCTGTATAAGTAAAAAAGGCATTTAGCCCCATTCCTAGTGCGATAATAAATGGATTTTTGGCGTAAATACCCATCATAATACTACCAAAAGAGCAGACAAGTACGGTAGATGTTACGACTGCCGAAAATGGCATTCCGGCTTCTGAAAGAATTGCAGGATTTACGATTATGATGTAAAACGTTGCCTTAAGGAAAGAGCTAATCCCTGCAAGAATCTCGGTTCGTATAAATTTAGTGTTCGCTTTCAAGTGGCATCAAAGTAGTAATAAGTACTTTCTTATTCACCTATTGATAGCGTCTTTTTTGTGCTATTATAAAATGAATAATTGAAGGGTTTTATTTTAAGGAATACCTACTAATTATATTCTTTTATTAAAGAATCTAAAGTTGGAGGATAGCGCAAACTGCACCTTTTTGCTCATCCTCGCTTAAGTACAATATTATTTTTCACATACTGCTTCCCTCCTATTTTGAATTAGAATCTAGGACACGGTCTATAATTTTTATGAAGGCGTACGATTAAATACTAAGGAATATATTTCTTGAATAGATGCTGCATATTACAGTACAGAACCATCATCTAGCCAGCGTTGCAAAAGAGTATCGTTATGAGAAATAGATACAATATGAAATTTATTAAAACGCTTAAAAACTCTTGATTCTTTCAAGGTTTCCATACAAACTGATACTGGAGAAAGATAGTTGGAATGAATTAAAAAAAGTTCACCTTCACGTTTTAAGAGATAACCTACGTGACCCTCGTCAAAACCTATGAAATAAAGTCCTTCCGTCGTTAAGTTATCAATCTCCTCAAAAGCCTTTTCTGGAGTATCTTGATGAACCTTGTTAATGACGGATCCACAACTAATCATTTTAGCCTCATCAATAGGTGATTTTTGAGCAAGCTTATACCGGTTAAGCTTTATACCCATATCACGCAATGTGGTTGATATGAAATAACCACATGCAATTTTACCTTTGTTAGGAACAGCTGTATGGCCACCAAAACTCCAAGGAGTACCATACCAATGCGGTATAATTTTATCTACTAATTGATTGGCAAACGCAGTTTTAATGTTGTCAAAAGAAATAGTGCCTAATCTAAGACCTTCCTTTAAACGCAAACGAAGTTGGTTTGCATCTACTTTGGAACTGGCATAAGAAACCGCTACACTATCTAAATCTGTATGAAGTTTCAAAGTCGTTCCTTTTTCAAAACTTCTTTCTTCTGTTGCAGAAAAGGGCTTTTCAATAGTGTAACCTATGGATTCCACTTTGTCTATTTTAGGTGGTATCTCATTTGTAAACCCTAAGGAAAGCAATAAAGAAAAAAACAACATAAATTTTGATGAAATTAGGAGTCGGACTCTGATTTTGTAACGTATTCTTTAAGAGAAAATTACATTGACAATGTTAAACTTTTGCCTAACTATTTAAAGGCCATTAAATATTAAGGTTGACTGCCCACCAAACTTCATAATCTCTAGGCACTAAAGGTCTGTAACTTTGAAAACCTTGGTCGGCAATTCTAAGCCCAATAATTGCATTTTTATCATCACGAACGTAACTTATGAAAATGAACGAATGCCCGTAAGGGTCAAGTTTTTTAACATCTACCCCCTGCACTACCTTTTCATAGTCTTCTTTGTATCTCCAAACTTGCATGAGTGCTCCCGGTCTTAATTGGCCACTCCAAATCCCGGATGCATCAACCAAAGTACCCATTCCGGCATAAGCAATAGCGCCAGCATTACCCTTACCCCTATATTCTTCAGGAAGGCTACGCCATTCTGGGTGTTCTTCTGAAGCAGAAACATAAAGCAAGTTAAAAACCTGTTTTGGCGTAAAGAATTTTGAAGCCATACGATTCGGCAAATCTTCATACGGCAAATGACCGTGAACCTCTTTGTACGCCTGTTCAAAACGCCCTTTACTTACAGAAAGGCAGTGACCTCCAGGCTCCTTATTTGTACTGGTCATATAGTTTTCTACAATCTTATCTGCTACCGGACTTTTTATATCCAAATAATTAGGGTCTACAAATTCTGGGATTGATATTGGCTTTATTAGAATATGGCTTTCTTCTATACCCGTGGCAACTTGTGTTAATGAATCTATGGCCTTAGGTAGAATGGGCATTTCTAGCACAGACTTGTGGTGAATATGGCCGTGATCATCAAAACCATAATCATATACGGCAGCTCCGGAATTATTATGATTAGTACTGTGCAGTTCCTTAGTATTTGTTTCCGAACTTGAAGGAATTGTTTTCTGCTTATTTTGTTTGGTTGATTTACACCCTAAGAGCATTAGACCAGGAAGACAGTGTAACCAATAGATTTTTTTAGCAACATTATTGATAAGGTGCTCCTCATTTTTTAAGCTTGTGTTCTCGTTTTTTATCGGTTAGGCTAAACCTGATAGTGGAATTGCAAAGGTAAAACAATTACTGATGTTTATTTTATATGATGTTGGCTCAAAACTAGAAGAAATTTGTGTACAAGTCCCTAAAATACAGTAATCTTAAATAAACTCCTGAGAAGGATTTACAGACTATAATTTATGCTTTTGCAATTCATAATGATTTCTCCTTTTTTTTCTTGACCAAGACAAAACTAGATTATTAAGAAATTAACTTTTTTAAGAATACCAGATGGATTTATGTACTACTTTTGCCGCCTTAAAATCAGTATCAAGAATCTCAAAAAAGGAGATAGCAACCTGCAGTAACAAGCAAGGTGCTAAATAGATAAGCCAATTAATTGGAACAAATGTTAAGTCATATTTCTTCTTATTTGCCGCTATTTTTTTGAAAACATTATAGTAAAATGGCAAGTATAAAAAACAGTATTCCCAAATTCTCAGCTTTAATACCCCTATTTGTATTCGTTTTTACTTTTTTGGGTGTTGGAATCTATCAAAATGATTTCTATGCCTTGCCTGCTCCTATAGCAGTAATTGTAGGTATTGTTGTGGCATTTTTGATGTTCAAACAATCTATACATTCAAAAATAGGCACCTTATTAAAAGGCTGTGGTGATGATAAAATATTAACCATGTGCTTGATCTATTTACTAGCTGGGGCATTTGCTGCAATTACCAATGAAACCGGTAGTGTAGATTCTATTGTAAACTTAGGGTTAGATTATATTGCCATTCAATATATTTATGTTGGCATCTTTATTATTGCTGGTTTTCTATCTGTTTCTACAGGAACATCGGTAGGAGCTATTGTTGCATTAGCACCTATTGTTGTTGGATTTGCTGATAAAAGTGGTGCTGATTTAGCTATTTTATGCGGTGCGCTTTTAGGTGGTAGTATGTTTGGGGATAATTTATCGGTTATTTCAGATACTACCATTGCGGCCACACAATCTTTAGGTTGTAAAATGAGCGATAAGTTCAAACAGAATATTAAAATTGCGGTTCCCGCTGCCCTATTCACTATTGCCATATTAGTCTTTCAAGGTTTGGGCTTAGAGTCCAAAGAAACTGAGGCTGTCGTGTACAATTATTCTATTATAAAAATAATGCCCTATCTATTGGTCATCATACTTTCCATAACGGGTGTAAATGTCTTTGTAACCTTACTGCTAGGTTCTGTTTCTGCAGGGTTTTTAGGAATTGTTTATGGTGATTTCACTCTAATAGAATCCACTAAAATTGCCTATACCGGCTTTACAAATATGACAGAAATTTTTCTTTTGTCTCTTCTTACCGGAGGATTGGCTGCTTTGGTTGAAAGAAATGGTGGTATAGAATTTATACTGGTTAACATAAAAAAGCTCATTAAAAATCAAAAAACGGCGCAGTTTGGAATAGCAACATTAGTGAGTACAATTAATATGGCCATCGCAAATAATACAGTGGCCATTATCATAGCTGGTCCTATTGCTAAAACTATAAATGATGAGTATGAATTGGATAATAAAAAAACAGCTTCTATTCTAGATATTTTTGCTTGTATTTCTCAAGGTTTGTTGCCTTACGGGGCTCAAGTTTTAATGATTTTAAGTTTTTCAAAAGGAAGAATAGATTATTTAGATTTAATATCTAATACCTATGGTATTTATTACTGTTATTCATTTACACGGTATTATTTATAAGTTTCAAACCTTTAAGAAAGTAATAAAACTACTATGGTGTATTATCTTATGCCGCGTAGTGCACACTTCCCTCCTACTTTTTTGGTTTAAAAATGCTTAATTATCAGCATAAAAGAAGTTTTCATAGATGAAGCTCAACTTGGGTGTTAAAACTCCGTTGTAGTTGCAAGAATTTTCTTTTAAAAAGTATCTTTATATACCAAATTTAGTTTGGTGGAACTATAAGCTAGGGAGCATGCTATTAATTGAGAAAGAAAAGCCTTGGTCATAAGTAAATAGTGCTTCTAGAAATTAGCTTTATAGGTCCGATTATTTAATCATTTTTAAAATTTCAAATTATCTATTATGAGACATTTAATTACAGTATGTGCCGCTGTTTTAATAAGTACAATATCTTATGGGCAGTTACAAGTTTCAGTAAGTTCTGGATATGCTATAGGTAGCGCCACAATGAAGTTAGGAGAGAAAGTAAATATATCTGAAACGGAAAACACGTATGGCAGTTATGGAGAAGGCACCAATTTTCAAATAAGGGGGACTTATTTTTTTGATGATTCCTTTGGTGTAGATTTAGGTATTGGTTACTTACGAGGTACAGATCAAGAATTATCAATAGTAAATTTACCTAATACAGAAGTAGATGCTGTTGCTAGAGCTCGTGCTTTTGGATCTTCGGTTTCTGTGGTATATAAATTCACCAACAATATTTATGGTCGTTTTGGAGCTCTTTTAAAGTTAGGCGGAAAAACTGAAGGTGTAATTTACCGTAAATCAGTCTTTTCTGCAGAAGAAGCTGCAGCTTTTGGTGTGCCAGAAGGGTCGTATTCTGAAACCAATTATAAGAAGAAGATTTTCATGGACATTTTCCTTTAGGATTTGTTGGTGCTCTTGGTTATAAGTATGATATAAATCCTCATTTCAGCATTTTTGCCGAGGCAGAGTATTATGGAATTAGTTTAAAAAGAAAAGATTCTGAAATCTCAGAATTTAATACAGATGTTGTTTTACCTGATGGAACTGTGGCCGTTAGTGGTCTTTACACATTAGAGAACTTACCTGATGGCACTGATCGTAGAACTACTTATGTAGACAATCTATCGAATACCAACACAGATACTTCAAAAGAATTATCTCAAAAAGTACCGTATTCTTCTTTCGGAATTAATTTTGGTATAACGTATAAGTTTCAACGTTTCAATAAAGAGTAATTCTTAAAGAAGTATATTCGCTTAGTCTTAAAAAAAGCACCCAATTAAAACTAGTTTTAATTGGGTGCTTTTTTATTATATAGTGAACAAATTGAATACGATACTTCCTATTTTATAACTTCCTAATTTTTGGTAACATGGTCTCATTTTTCTCTTGAAAATCTTCCATATTAGAAAGAATAGTGTCTAAAAGTATAAGAACATCTTTCATATAGGGCCCTTTATTGAGCATTACACATTCCGCTTTTAAAGAAGTGACCACATCTGTAATTTCTGATCGGGACGGTAGTCCGTTTTTTGCCATAGGTTTTCTAACACTTGGGTAGCCCAGATTACTGGTATATGTGCCGCTCCGCATATAGATAATAGTTCATGTTGTACTTGGCCAATTTCTTGCCAACCGGTTTCAACGGCCAGATCGCCACGGGCTATCATAACGCCAACTTTCTTTACTTGCATGGCCTCTAGAAGAATTTCTTCTAGATTATCAAAAGCAAACTTAGTTTCTATCTTTAATATGATTCCTAACTTCTCATATGCTTCTAACTTTTTCAGCTCAGACAATAGTTCTTGAACATCTTTTTTAGAGTTCACAAATGAAAAATTGATGATGTCCGCATGCTTGGCTACAAAGGCTAAATCTTCTTTATCTTTTGGGGTAAGTCCGCTAATTCCTAAATTGGTATTAGGAAAGTTCATGCCTTTCTCTGCCTTTAATTTCACTCCTTTTTCTGCAGCTCTTGTTATGAGGACTTCAAAACTATTCTTTTTTACGGACTGTATTATTCCTTCAATTTTTCCATCATCAAACAATACTAAATCTCCTTTATTTACTTTTTCAAAAATTCCCGGAAATTGACAAGGAATATGTGCTTTTTCCAAAATTTCACCTTGCTCATTTACTATAGCAGAGCTTCCATAATACTTTCATCCGTAATCACTACCATATCATCTTTGTAAAGCCTTATAGCCTTCTGAATTTGAGGTAAAGAACCTATAGTTCCCTTTTTACCAAGAGTACTACTTTCAATAGCTGCACTTGTTTTAAAAGATATGGCCTTGTTAGATTTTACAATTACACTTTTCTCAAAAGACGCTATTACTTTAAGTTTTCTGGGCTTATTATTTGCATCTACCACACTAAGTTTATCACCTTCTACAAGTTCACCTAACCAATCTGCATTTATAGGTACGGTATGAGCAGGCACAAGTTCTGCAGTGCTTATAATCAACCTAATTTCAACTGGTTTTAGAATAATGCCTTCGTCATCTATTTTAGGTTTAAATTTGATGATTCTTGCGCCTTAGCTCCACAGCCCCCGTTCGGATTTTGGGTCCCGCCAAATCCATGGCAATTTTTACCGATGAACCCAGTTCTTCTGAAGCCTTTTTTACATTCTTAATTATTTTCTTCCAAACCTCTGGTGTATCATGAGCACAATTTATTCTGGCACAGTTCATTCCGTTTTCTACCATGTCATAAACCAATGCATAATTTTTTGCCGCATGAGAAGGCATGGTAACCATAATACGAACCCTACGGCCTTCCGATGGATTTCCAAAAAGAGCTTGTGTATTTGATTTTATAAGTTTTTTACTCTTTTTAGTAGATAATTGAGCCTTTTCAAAATTAGCAGGAGCCCCGTCTGCCAGACGATATAACAAGTACAAAACTTTTACCAAGCTATCTTCTACATGTCCTTGGGCATTGGCAAAGCGGGTCATCCCCAGATTTCCTAACTTTCTTTGACTTTCCCTAAAATCCGATTTTCTAAATTGATGATAATGCACAAGGTTTAATGCACTTTTTTTATGATGGGAATGTATCTTCTTTAGAACAGGCTTGGCTTTCTCCTCTCCTTTCCTGATTTTGCGCAAAATAGCTTCCATTTCTTTAATGAGGCTATTTATTTTTTTCGGGTTGATATTCATGGATGTTTACATATGGGTTCACCTTGCTCTAAAGGTATTGAAGACCACTTGTATATTTTATGATAACTGTCATTTGGAAGTTTATTTAATTATAGAAAGCCAAGTAATCTACTTTACAAAGTGACTTTATTCATCATTAATTTTTCTTAAGACACTACCACTTAAAGCCTCCAGAATAATTGAGCTTACCTTCTCCCCTTTTTCGTTTAAATGAGGAGCATCCAAATTTACTTCTAGAGAACCTGTTTCGTTAGCATTTACTAGTACTACTGTATGAGAAAAGTTCCTACGAAATACACCACTTTCAACTTGAAAATAGTTACTATCGGCTTTGCCAAAATTCCATGTATATTCTTCTCTCCAAGGAGAAGGGTCTTTGTAAGCATCCGTAACTTCTTGTTCGGAAAAATAGGTGTTTCCATTGTTCACCAACCAGTAACTAGCAAAGGCATAATAAAAACCTTGATTATCCGAAGTAGAACTATGGGGTTGTACTAAAGTAATCTTACCATCTGCTTCATTAGTGACCACTTCAGTAATTTGAGGGGTATAACCTTCGGCATAATCAGAAAGATAATTTCCATTACTAAAAACAAGCCACCACTCGTCCAAACCACCATCTAGATGTTGCAAATAACTTTCCCAAACTCCAGGGTATAATCTTGTATTGGTAATATTTGCGATTCCTGTTTTATTATCCGCCTTAAGTCTAGTGTTTATGGTAGTTAACATTGATTTATACGCCAATTGAAACTCCGTATTAGTTTCATAGTTTTTTGGAAACACATTTTCATGGTAGGTGTCTAGTGTATAGATGGCATTGTCCATTAACACTCCGTCCCAGTCATTGGTAACAAGCTCCTCACCTACTTGATTTGCCCATTGTTGTTGGTATTCGGTATTGCCAATATCCATTTGCCAATGGTCAGGATAGCCGGTATATTCCAATCGATTTTCATTGGTATCCAGTAAAAACCATTCAGGATGATTGGTGTCTGCGTATTGAAAACCGACTCCAGTGGGCAGGTATTTATTATCTTCTCCATTTTCCACAGCGTAACTTCTTGTTGAAGTAAGGTCTTTATAGACCAATGTTTTTATTTCCGGGTTTACTGCTTTAAATTTTTTTACATATTCATGAAACCAAGCATTCATAACGATTAAATCTCGTCTAGGAGCTTCGGTCTCTATTAATGTACTTGGAATTTCCTCATGGTGCAAATACAACCAAAAAAGCTTTGTTTTATTAATTGTTGTATCTGTAACTACTTCGGCTATATCATCAGTTTCAGTAATGTTGTTTTCGTTCTTGTCTTTACTACAACTCACAAAGAACAAAGAAATTCCTATAAATAAAAGATTGAAAAAAGTTCTACTCATTTTAGTGTTTTTAAAATCCCATAGGTATTGGATACGTATATTAACCTGACAGGGGCAATGTAATTCGAAAACACTTTAAATGTACTGATTTATGTAGAAAGGGAAGTTTTTATAAACTTACAGGATTATCTAAACAATAGGTATTGCTTTGATCTTAACTGCAAAACCATCTTAAATTCAATATTATAAAATCCATAATTTTAATTATTAAAGTCTTTTGGACCTTCTCCAACACCTTCATCGCCAGTGCCAATACTAATATGCCATACTTTGTTTACTGAAGCATCTGAGTTTTCTACATAGTATAATTTAACCGGCTTTTCATTTCTTAATATATCATACCAATATTGAAAATCGCTATCATCTAACATTCCTACAAAAAGCGAACCAGCAATGTAACCAACCGTATCTGTTGGCCTTGATGGCCAGAAATAAATAATTGCGCTATTTACTACTCCACTTTCGTTTCTACCTTTTAGTGAAAGGTAGAAACGATGAGCATTCGTATTGGTTCTACTCCTATTGGTACCCACCCTATATTCTGTTACATTTAAAACTCCCATATGTTCTATTTTTTAAATAATATTTCTACATCGAAAATAGTTATGGGGTGGACGTAAAAACTAGATGTTTGTATGAATGGTTGAATTCTTTGTGTAGATATCAACTACATACAAAAAGGGTAACAACCATGATTGGTTATTACCCTTTTTAATAAGATGATCTTCAAAATAAATTTTTGCTCTAAAATGTAGTTTTCAAGGAAATCTAAACAGGTTTGTGATTATGCATCTTTCCAATAATTGTTTCTAAAGAAGCCGTAAGTTTATCGATAGCTCCAGATACGGCAAGTTCAACGGTATCATCTTGACATGAAACGGCTATAGGTTGTTTACCAGCAATTCTGGTTTCCAACAAACATCGCATATCCTTAATTCCTTCTTTTTTTCCATTTTCATCAGAGACATGGGCCTCTACTCTAGTAATATGGGATTCATAATTTCTTAACCCCTCTTCTATCATGGAGGTGAAATAAGATTGGCCTCTTTCATTGCCGTTTATTGTTTTATCAGTATTAAATAATATTGTCATAATTATATGTTTTAGTTTAAGGAATTGTTTTTAAGCTTTATTTTTTTTGAAATCGTTCACTTTTATGTCAATAGGTGTTAAAATATCCTCGAGAGATATCGTAAATATTTTTATAAAACATTGTGCTATAATGGCTATTGCTTATGATGTAAATCTATAAACTTGAAGCCTCAAAAAAGATGACAAATATCAGTTATAGCGCTTATCTTTTAGTTTCATACGTAATGGTGTACACCTATTCACGAGAAATATCTAACTATTAAATACATACAAGTTTAGAAGGTAATGGATATATTATTCAAAAAAGATTATTCAGAAACATTTATGATTGATTTATAGTTTACCGCCAAAAATTGAAGCACTCTAATTTGCACTTTCTAGTGCAATAAAAAAACAGGAGATCTTTTTAGACCTCCTGTTTTACAGTATTAAAATCCTCTTTGAGGCATCGAATGGATTCGAACCATTATAAAGACTCTTGCGGAGTCTTGCCTAGCCATTCAGCCACAATGCCATAAAATTTAAATTCAATCTTTTCTAACTTTCAAAACTAATGTACTCACTCAGTTTTTAATTGCTAGGGACTTCTATGGGTAAAAGAATACTAAATTTAGAACCTCCATTTTTTTCTGGTTTAATAGAAATGCGCCCTTTATGTAATTCTACTATCTTTTTACAAAATGCTAATCCCAATCCTTTGCCATAACTGTTATCAGAATTTT
This sequence comes from Zobellia laminariae, assembly GCF_030553095.1. Lineage (GTDB taxonomy): Bacteria > Bacteroidota > Bacteroidia > Flavobacteriales > Flavobacteriaceae > Zobellia > Zobellia laminariae. The sequence continues at coordinate 4,230,207 of NZ_CP130738.1, forward strand.
GTAAAGGTCTAAAAATATCATCTCCGCTGTAGCTCTGAAACCCAAGAGAATTATCTCTAAAAGTAATACGTATATATTCTATATAACGATAGGCTCCTTTTAACGCCTGATGATAATTTTCTGTTACCTTACTGGTTGAAATATGAATAGATGTAGGCTTCTCGGAAGACCTGTATTGATAGGAGTTTTTTAGTAGTTCGCTAAACAAAATAGTCAACTTTGGGATATCACCATATATCTCTTTCATTTCCATTTCACCATATATTATCTCTAACGGCGGGTTACCTATTTTTAGTATGGCATCCTCCAATATAATATCAAAACTGGCAGTCAGATAATGTAGTTTTTTATAGTCTAAGGCATGATAGACTTGCAAACGTTTAACAAGGGCATGACTGTTTTCTGAGATTTGTAAAACTCGTTTTAAATAATGTCGGGATTTCTCCTCTTGAGATTTCAAATCAGAAAAATCTTCTAACCGACTTGCAAAAATTGAAATTTTACGAAGTGGTTCCTGTAAATCATGCGCCAAGATTTTGTTGAACTCTATCTGTTCTTTATTTATTCGTGACTGATTTTGTAATTGATCCTCTAAAAGTGTCCGGCTAGTTTCTAACTGGGCTTTGGTCTTGATTAAAAGTTCATTCTCTTGAAGTGCTTTTTCTGCATCTCGCCTAGCGTCCAATATTCTTTTCTCAAAATCATTACGCTTAGACATCTTAAGGCCGGCTCCGGTAACATAGTCCACACCATTTTTTTTTATAAAAGACATATTGATAAGAACGGGAATTTCCTCCCCCGTTTTTGAGCGAAGAGAAATAAAAATCTCCTCAATATCCTTTTGAATGATGAGCATAGGATAAAAATGAGTCTTATATAAAATACGACTACCTCCAGATAATAAATCTTCGAACCTTAGGGTATTCAGAATCTCATGGTCCTCATAACCTAAAGCTTCCATCATTAAATCATTTACATAATCTATATGATGATCAGCGACAAAGGAGAACAGAAAGCAGGGAGCATTATCGTTCAAAATTTTTGCAGTTCACTAGGTTCAAATTCTTTGGTAATAAAATTTTTAATACACTCAATAGTCTCTTCCGGGTGGCTCATGTGCGGACAATGGCCTGTAGCTTTCATAAACACTATTCTACTATCTTCTAATCTTTCGTGAATATATTTACCCACCTGTTCCGGTGCTATATCATCTTGCGCACATTGTAGGATTAGGCTGGGAACTTGTACTTTTTTGAGATCTTCTCTGTTGTCCGAGAAAAAAGTAACCCGCGCAAAACTTCTCGTGATTTTATTATCCATGGAGCAGAAACTACTAGCGAGTTCCTCTGTAAGCTCTGGCATATCCGAATTTTTCATTACTATAGGCGCCAAATAATTAGACCACTCTACATAATTATTTTCCATTACGTCCAGCAACTCCTCCAAATCCTTTTTTTCAAAACCACCCACATAGTCTTCCTTGTTGATATAACAGCTAGATGGGCAAACGAATACAAGGGAATTGAATAATTCAGGACGTTGAATAGAAGCAAGTACCCCAATCATTGAGCTTACCGAATGCCCAATAAAAACAACATCTTTTAATTGGAGTTCCGTGCAAATCTCTATAATATCTGAAGCATATCCTTGAAGGGAAGCATACTTGCTTTCATTATAGGAAGCCATTTCGGATTTACCGCAACCTACATAATCAAAAAGCACAATTTTATAATCCTGTTCAAATGCCGGGGTTATGTAGCGCCACATGACCTGATCACAGCCAAATCCATGGGCAAACATAAGCGCCTTTTTACCGTTTCCAAAAACCTTTACGTTGTTTCGTTTCAGTACATTCATAATCACAAGAATATTAATTGGTTTTAATTGTTAAAACAGTTAATACTTCAGCTATAAAAAAGATTCTCTCTCTTCCTATTTAGCTTTTTTCAATCTTTTTTCTTCCTTCTTTTCTTTTGCAGTTTTTGCAGGTGCTTTCTTTACGTTCTTCTTAGAGTCTTGACCTTTTGCCATGATTATATTTTTTACTTATTATATTCAATTCTTACTTCAACTCAAAATAAATCCTTTCTTAAAACGATTAAATATATTTTGAGGCATCCGAATGGATTCGAAACATTATAGAGACTCTTGCGGAGTCTTGCTTAGCCATTTAGCCGCAATAACATTACTACAACAGCTCTATTCTTCATTTGTACGCAATGCTTCACTTTCGGCGGCCTTTTCAATCGCACTTTTTCTATTCAGAAGTCTATCCGAAACTTTATAGCTTGCTGAATACTTGAGATTAGCTTGTTGTTTTTTAAAATCAGAAAAAGCCCTCTTGTACCATTTAGGGTCAGTTGCTTTTTTTCTGTAATCTTCATTTACTTTTACATCCAAGAAATCCTCATCTAGCCGAGGTTTCATTTCATATATTCCAATTCCAAATTGCTCGATACGTTCTAAAACTGTTTCAAAATCTGCCTCAGAGAAATACGGTATTGAATCAGAATCAAAACCATCATTAAGGTTTTTTAAATTCTGAAAGATATTTTGTTCAAGAAATTCTGTTTTTTCCATAGTATACATTCGTGTCAATTGGATATTATCATAGCTGATAAACTCCATATATAGCTAAGATAGCACTCTTTTATTTAATTTTTGAAATTCTCCTACTTATCAATTTTGGCTTTTGTAGGAAACCGGAAAATCTGGTACTTTTTCAAACTCATTGGTTTGCCTTGAAAATTAACTAAAAAAAACCTCCAATATCAATTTGATAAGGAGGTAAACAAACTAATGAAATAATAAAAAACAGTACTCAATCAACTATAAACAAATAGCTTACGTTCTGGACATAAACTTAACTACTCCACAAAATTTGGATTAAACCAAAAGTCTATAGTTACCGCTTCTGGTCCTTTGTCCTGTTTTGGAGGACCACTAGATCTGGAGCCGCTCCCGCCTGCTCTAGGACCACCATCTTGTCCTCCACCTCCTCTAGGGCCTCCGCCAGAACCGCCTCCTTGGCCTGCACTGCCAAAGCTTAAACCGGAATCTTTATCCTTCGTATCTTTTTCTGTTTTTGGGGTTACTACACCTATAGAAAATTTAGAAAAATCAATTTCATTATCAGAAATATATTGTTTAGGCATCTTTAATTCATAACGTAAAATCTCTTCTTCTACTTCGTAACTGTAAGTTATTGAGATACCCAAATTGTTAAGGTCTAAATGAAAATCTTGTTCAAAATCTAGGTTGTTGTATTTTGCCATTTTTGGCATTTCTTCTATCTCTTCTAAGATATCTGGCCCTTGCTGTTCATCCTCCTCAAGTTCGCCTCTATTACCTTCTTTTCTATCGCGTCCTCTTTGGGGTAGTTTTACTTCTGAAGGATATTGAACGGACACGTTCTTTTTTTCTTTCCCTTTACATCAAAATAAACAAAAAGTCCGCGGTGTAACATAGAAAGCATAGTTGGCCGATCAGTGGTACTGAGTGCTACATAAATGTTATCGGCATCCATAGAACTATTATAGGTTATAAGGTCTTCAATTTTCTCTTCTGGTTCTTGAGCATAGGTTTCTACAAATGCAAACAAAACCATTACACTAAGCGATAATCTAATTTTATTTAAAGCAATCCTCATTCTTCTGTATTTCAGTTTCTTACGATTAGAAGCAAACCTAATGAATACCCAGAAGCTATTTTAGTACTTTCAGCGAATTGGCCATTGTTTATAGTCAACGATAGCTTATTTCAAGTGAAGGATTATGAATTATTTTTATTGAAGTTGAAGAACAGCTGATGATATCTGTCAAATAAAAGTGTAATCTAAATTCTCTAACTTCCTCATGCTAAAAGCGATATGAAAATCGTCGGGAAATTGTGAATATCTATTCCCTATTTTCAATTTTTGAGCTAAAGCTTAACCTTATATTTGATACCCATAAACAAAGAGATATGAGTGCAACGTGGTATGAATGTAAGGTAAAATATAGAAAACTTGATGAAACATCAGGTACACAAAAGGTAAAGACAGAACCTTTTTTGGTAGATGCAATTTCGTATACCGAAGCAGAGAGTAGAATTACCGAAGAGATGTCTGTTTACTTGAGTGACACTGAAGAAATTAAAATTACGAATATAAAAGTGGCTAACTACGCAGAAATACATCCGTTTGAGAATTCTGATAGATGGTTCAAGTCTAGAGTGTCTTTAATTGCTTTTGACGAAGAGAGCGGTAAAGAGCGCAAAACAAATATGTATTTGTTGATTCAGGCTAATGATGTAAAGGAAGCGTATGATAACACTATTGGTGTAATGAAAGATACCATGGGTGAGTATACCATACCTGCAATTTCTGAATCTCCTATTGTTGATGTTTTCCCATACTTTTCTGGTGAAGAAGATGATATGAAGCGTTTGGAGAAATTTTCAATGTTAAAGAATTCTGTTCCTGTAGATAATAGCATGGATGAAGAATTAGAAATGGCTGATGCCCTTGTTACCGAGGAAGAGTAACAAATAAATTTCAATATTATAGAAGTCCATCTAAAATTATTTAGATGGACTTTTTTATTTTGTATAGGTGTTTCATATCTCTCCAGAGTTTCACCACTGACATAGGATTATGCTACAAATCTTTTAGAGTTCAAAAAAACTCTAGATATTCAACTTCACAGTTGTATACTAGCTACTTTTAACTTTTAAATACTAACAAAAGCTATTTTAGAAACACCATCTGCATGCTAACCATTTTTACTTTTTTCTCCGCTTTTTCATTCCTATTTTTTGGTTTTGGGTGTTTCTTTCTATCTCAAATGAAAAAAGAGTTCGTAAGATATGGCTTAACTAAATTTAGAAAAGTAGTTGGAGTATTACAGCTTGTTGGAGGTTTAGGGTTACTACTTGGGTATTTTTATTCCCCAACAGTACAAGCCGCAGCCGCGTTAAGTCTTTCTATTCTTATGGTTCTAGGCTTCGGTGTCCGCTTAAAAATCAGGGATGGTATCTTTCAATCTGCACCATCTCTCTTATATGCTCTTTTAAATGGTTATATCTTTTACCAGCTAATTGTAACAATCTAACACGAACTAAAATATTGGAAAAGCAATATACAGACACATCGTTAAAAAGATGAAAGCTGGGAGTGATTTTTTTATGGGGTCTTTTATTTTCAAGTGCATTGTAATAGAGCCTAGAAGTAATGCTGCTAGACCCAAAGCAGACGGCTCTCTAAAACTAGGATACCAGATGGCGGCCAATAAACCTACAGCAAATAGTATTTTTAAAGTACCCACAACAAAGCACATCCAAACAGGAAGGCCATAAACTTTAAACTCTTCAATAATAGTTGTTGCATTTCCGCCACGCCATTGTGTAGGTTTTTTATTCTGTACAAGCCATACATTTAGAATGCTTAGTGCTACAATAACTTGTAATGCAATTAGTAAATAGTCCATATTCTTAGTTTAAAGTTTCTAGAGTTGATATCTAGCCGTAAAAATAGTACGCATCTGGATATTAAAATGGTCTGTTTACATTGATTATTAACTGAAAAAAGTTGCAGCAGGGAATTTAAAGTAGTTTAGAAATTTTAGGGATAGGAATATGCATTTTATTATAAAGAATTCCCTCCTTCATATACTTTAAGGTTTGTATTTATATTTTTTCTATTTGTAGTTCTGTTATTAACTTAGAACTGGCACTACCTCTAATGCCTCCAGAAACAGGCATTGTATTTTCATAATGAGAACTTGTAGCAATCGGGAAATGGGTATTGCCTGTCAAAATACCGTGACTAGGGTCTAAACCTAACCAACCAATACCGGGTAAAAAAACATCTACCCAAGCATGTAATTCAAATGCGGGTACAATCATATCAAAATAATAATAGCCGCTTACAAAGCGGGCTGCAATACCTTGGTAACGTAATAGATTAATTAGCATCCACGACAAATCCCGACAGGAACCTCTTTTTATTTCAAAAGTATGCTCAGGCAGAAATGGCGCTCCATCTTCTCTATATTCTACGGTAAAATCTTTATGTAATTGGTTGGTGAGCTGTGTTAAAAAGTGAATGGTATTAAATTTTGCTTTTTCAAGTATAGCGGTTCCATAATCAATCAATTCTTGTGAAATGGGTAAACCATTTAAGTAAGGAAATAATAGTCTTTTCTTTGATTCATCATATTCAAAAGGAAGCTGATTATAGCTTTGAGGTTCTAGAATAAAATCAAAGGGATTAAATGGTTTTGTTTCTAAAATACTCTCAACGGTTATGCTAAGGTTATTTGTAACTCCATCAAACCAACAAAAATCTACAACATTGTTTTCTTCATCTTGAATTATTTTATGTCCGCTAGGCTTTGGAACAATAGACATAGAAAACTCATTTAAATCAACATAAGCGGTCTGTCTTGGTCGGAATCTTAAATAATGAGGCTCTAAAAACACCTCAGAATTAAATGCATAAGTTGTAGTATGAGTAATTTTTAATTTCATTTGAAGATTCCAGATTTGCAATAGGAATAGAATACATGTATAGGCCGTTTTTTATACATGAATTTCTATGTCAAAGAAAGAATTATAAATAGAAGAAGAAATCTCATTTAATCTAAGCTGAATATCATTAAGATATTCGTGCATTCCTTGGCTTATAATATCATTTATATCATCATATTCCAATTGAGATTTTAAAGCCCCTAGTTGCTTTTGAGCAATGTTACTAAAGCCAACAGAACTACCACATAAGGTGATAAGAGATTTCTCGGCACTTATTAAACATGCCAAAATTGATCTTGGAAATTGCGTGTCTAGAATTAAAAATTCAGCAATGCTTGAAGGTGTGAGCTTTCCATATTTTTTTCGATACATATCATACGCACTAACCGACTTTAAAAGAGCTGCCCATTGTATTAAATCTAGTGAGGACCCAACCTTTGCCGGAGAATGAAGTAATAGATGATACTTGGCATCTAGAACTCTAGAAGTTTTATCTGCGCGTTCTATTACTTGCCCTAATTTGCCAAAATCCCAGCCTTCATTTCTTGATATGGTAGAATCGTACATACCATAAACCAGTTGACATCCGTTTTTTATTTCGGTCAAAAAACCTCTTAACTCCTTATCATCAAGACGTTTTTGTTCTAAAGCCTCTTTCACTAAAAAATAAAGCGCATTTATTTGCTCCCAAATCTCTTTTGTTATTTCAGGTCTTACGGCCCGCGCATTTTCTCTTGCCAGCGAAATACAATTGTAAATAGAATTAGGATTGTTTTCATCAAGAGCCAAAAAAAAGTTGACTTTATTTTTTTCAACCTTAGAATGAAGTGATTCATATAATTCCCAGTCCCCTGTTATAACAACCAACGGCTTCCATTGTTGCTCTTCGTTAGGAGGTAATTCTAGCGATAAATTATAATTCACATCCATAAAACGTGCGTAATTCTCTGCACGTTCAAGATATCTATTCATCCAATATATAGTGTTTGCGACTCTCCCTAGCATAGTTATTCTTTTATCTGTTTAAAACCCAAGTGTCTTTACTTCCACCACCTTGGGAAGAGTTCACAACTATTGATCCTTTTGTTAGTGCTACACGCGTTAACGCATATATGAGTATAATTTTAATATCTTCCCCATATAAAGCATACGGCCTTAAATCTACATGACGTCCTTCTATAGTGTCATCTGTTATAGTTGGCACTCTAGAAAGATTGATCATAGGCTGTGCTATATAGTTTCTAGGTTTATTTTTAATTTTTGTAATAAACTCTTGCTGCTCCTTTTTTGTTGATTTTGGCCCAATTAACATACCATAACCACCGGAAGCATCTGTTTGTTTTACAACCAAATTATGGATGTTATCTATTACGTATTTCCTGTCTTGTTCCTCATCACAGATATAGGTTTTTACGTTTGGTAAAATCATTTCCTCACCCAAATAATATTTTATAATTCTTGGAATATAGGCGTACACCGCTTTATCATCTACCACACCGGTTATGGAGCATTTACTAAAGCTACATTTCCTTTTATATAAGCGTTGAATAATCCAGGAGTACCTAATAAAGACTGTTTATTGAATACTAATGGATCTATATACTCATCATCTAAACGACGGTAAATAACATCTACACGCTGTAGCCCATTGGTGGTAATCATATAGACGATATCATTTTTTACGATCAAATCTTTACCTTCTACCAATTCCGCACCCATTTGTTGCGCCAAATAGGAATGCTCAAAATAGGCCGCATTGTAAACGCCCGGGGTTAAAACCACCACAACTGGTTTTTCTTTTTCTGAAAGATATTCTAAAGTATCTCTTAAAGTATGTGTATAATCATAAACAGGCTTTACCCCTAGTTGCTCAAATAATTCAGGAAATGTTCTTTTAAGTATTTCCCGGTTTTCCAACATATAGGATACGCCAGAAGGGCATCTTAAATTATCTTCTAATACATAGTATTGTCCATCACCACCTTTTATTAAATCAGACCCGGTAATATGACACCAAATATTTTTTGGAGGTTTAAAGCCTTCTAACTGCTTCAGATATGAGGCGCTAGATAGAATCATTTCCTTCGGTATAATTTTATCCTTAAACACCTTTTGGTCATTATAAATATCCTGAATGAACAAGTTAAGTGCCTTTATGCGCTGCTGTAAACCCCTTTCTAGTAATGTCCATTCAGAATTAACAATGATTCTAGGAATAATATCTAAATGAAGAATACGTTCTACCCCTTGGTTATCTGCATAGACATTAAAGGTCATTCCTAAAGAGAGCTGGGCCCTATCTGTAGCATGCTGTAGACTTTTTAGTTTTTTATGACTGAGTTTTTCTAGTCGCTCTAAAAACATTTTATAATTAGGCCTAACGTTGTTGTTCTCATCAAACATCTCGTCATAAAAATCTTTGGTGTCGTAAGCTGTAAAATCAATTTTTGACATAAAAAATGGCGCATTTTCTCCAGTTGAAAAACTATTTTTCACTTTATAATCAGCTAATAAATAAGAATTAGAAAGGATTAATTGTTATTAGAAAGTCGTGTAAGTACACCCTGTAGTACTATGCCTATTAAATTACGAAAAATAAAGTGGATAATTCATAAGTCATTGAATAAAATAAGCTTTAAGCAAGCGGTTTATTTATTCATCAATATATGAAGGATTAAAATGAAGGATTGAGAATAGAATAATGTTTTAAATTGGTATTCATTAAGCTACTCTATTTATGACCTCTACGTTTTGTCTCAATTCATAAATTCAGACAAAATATAGTCCCATGATTTTTCAATATTCAATATTCTTTGAACAATATTCAAAGAATATTGAATATTGTTAGGATTAATGTAATAAATATTGTATAATATAGATACGAACTAAAAATAAATTAAATATATGAGGCAACTAAAGATCACTAAACAAATTACAAACAGAGATACTAAATCCTTAGAAAAGTACTTTCAAGAAATATCGAAAATTGACTTAATTACCGCAGAGGAGGAAGTAGAACTGACTAGAAGAATACGTGAAGGAGATCAGATTGCCCTTAATAAATTAGTAAATGCCAATTTACGTTTTGTAGTTTCTACAGCAAAACAATACCAAGGAAGTGGTTTACGACTTTCAGATTTAATCAATGAAGGAAATATTGGATTGGTCAAAGCAGCAAAACGTTTTGATGAAACCCGTGGATTTAAATTTATATCCTATGCCGTATGGTGGATTAGACAGGCTATAATGTCCGCAATTTCTCAGCATTCACGAATGGTGCGATTACCACTGAATAAGATTGGTGAAATTAGTAAAATTAATCAGGTATACTCTTCTTTAGAGCAATCTTACCAACGCCCTCCTAGTGCAATTGAAATTGCTAAAGATTTAGATATGAGTACTGCGCAAGTTAAAATTGCAATGAAAAATTCAGGTAAGCATCTATCTATGGACGCACCTTTTAAAGAAGGAGAGGGTTCTAATTTATATGATGTTGTAAAATCAAACGACGCGATTAGTCCTGATGCAGGTATGATGATGGATTCCCTTAGAACGGATATTGATTCAATTCTAAACACACTTCCAAATAGAGAAAGTGAAATAATAAAGCTTTATTACGGTATTGGAGAACGTGCCCCAATAAGCTTAAGTGAAATTGGTGAGCTTTTTGACATTACTCGTGAACGTGTAAGACAAATTAGAGAAAAAGCTATTCGTCTTCTAAGAAATAAATCACAGAAGGAAGTTTTAAAGGCTTATCTATAAGATTTCATATTGATATATACAAAAAGCCGACTCACTAGGAGTCGGCTTTTTTTTTGTTTTATAATCTCATTTCCTGAGTTATATAGAAGTTTTATTAAACCTTTTCTGTTATTTGTTTGAAACGTTTCAATAGTTTAGAACCATAAGCTACATCAACAACCTCGTCACTTAAATTTAAAACATCTCGCCCTTCACCGGCAAGTTCTTCAGACAGTTCATTAATATATGCTTTAGTAATATTTTGGTCAAATTCAGGATGGAACTGAACACCCCAAGTACTTATGTTAAATCTAAAGGCATCAATCACTCCGGATTTATTAATAGAAAGAATCTCGGCAGATTTGGGTAGATGAGACACACTTTGTTTATGTGCTTTATAAACTTTGAAATTAGATGGTAATTCTCCAAGGAGTTTATCTTTTTTCCCTTCTGCAGTTAACAAAGTATTTTCGGAACCTATAACTATTCCCATACCATTGTAAGATACAGTTCCTCCAAAAATGAAACTCAATAATTGGTGTCCATAACAAATACCCAATATTGGTATTCCATTGTCGTGAGCATTTACCAACCAGCTACACATTCTATTCTCTACAGGTTCAATATCTGTTACCATAGAATGGGAGCCCGTAATTACGATTCCAGTGTAGTTGTTATTTGGTGGTAATGTTTGAAAATTTTCAGTTTTATGGATTAAGTATTCACCTTCTTTTAAACTCATTTTTCCTATGATCCAATCTTCAAAATCTCCGTACTGAGTTTTGATGGACTTATAGGTAATTCCTGTTTTTAGTATAAGGATCATTGTAACAGATTGACTGAATTAGAAGGTAAAAAGGACAAATAGATTTCCCTATTCCTTTGCAGCGGCTATATCTACAGCAACTTTAAGCTTGCTTTTACCACTACCGAACACAACACCCTTTAGCGGTGGAACATCATAATAATCCCTACCCCACCCTACAACAATATGTTGATTTAAAGGGATTTGGTTGTTCGTAGGGTCAAAGTCTACCCATCCAAAAGTTGGTATATAAATAGCGAACCAAGCATGGGAAGCGTCAGAACCAACTAGTTTTTCTTTTCCTTCAGGAGGTAATGTTTCTATATAACCACTTATGTAACGAGCTGGTAACCCAATTGATCTGATACATGCAATCGCTATTTGGGCAAAATCTTGACAAACCCCCTTTTTTTCTCTCATAACCTCGTCTATAGGTGTAGAAATACTGGTAAATCCGGAATCAAAATCAAAATCTGTATAAATACGTTGCATTAATTCATAGGCAGCCTCAAAAACGGACCTGTTCGCTTTAAAAGATAATTCAGCGTAATCCTTGATTGTTTTATCTGTTTTGCGGATAAAAATAGATTCTAATATATACTGTTTAGCTTCTATAATTTCAGGGTCATTGCTATTTAAAGCACTCAAGGCATCAGTTAAAGTCACCCCTTTACAAGCGTCAGAAAAGAAAGATTCATGGTATTTTGTATAATCCCGTAGCACCTTACTTTGGGTAATTACTTTTAATACGGTATGCTGTGTTTGAATAGAAAAACGAGTTAGGTAATTTCCAAAAAAATCTACGCGTTCAGATATTTCCGCTGGCTCAGGAACAACATCAATCTTATAAGACAATAATTGCTGTCCATTAGATTCACGAGGCCTTAGAGTTGCTATATTATGACAATAGCTAACCGGAGCGTTATATTCATATTTCGTAATATGGGTAATATTGAATATCATAACTAAATAGGAAAAGACTGTCTAACTAATTGATTTTGCTTGGTCGTGTGATCAAAATAAGTTTTTGATATGGATTGGGACGTTTCATAAAGTAAGTCGGATAGTTCTTCTAGTAAATTATCTAAATCTTTTCGTACTACAGCTTCTTTTGATGCTGATTTTACAAGATCTATTGAATTTGCCAGACGCAATTTTGAAAAACCTTCAAATATATATTTCTGATAATCAACCAAATGATGCATCGTATCTGAGTGAGGCAATTTTGATATATCTTTTTGAATTCTATTAAACATATAAGTCAGCGATCTTGAGTATTCTAAGTCAAGCATCACTAAATCAATAACATGTTCTATTTGAATATACGAACGATAACTGTGCCTATAGATATTTAAACTTTCATGACTAACTAATAGGTACTCTAATAATTCATACTCTACTTGCTTATCATATTTTATTGATAACAAAGACCTGCATTTTGTAATTGTTAGCGTACTCTGCTCTAGCTGCAACCCAATAAAATAAAGCAACAAACCTTGTTGCACCATTATGCTTTCTTCTATTAAACCCATAAATGCAATTAAGCGGGTTATTAATTGATTGAGCACTTTTATTATTTTATTGATGGACCTGTCAGAGTCTTTTTCAAAAGCTCTCCATAGTTTTTGAATATTTTCAAAAACACGCCACATATCGGAAGACCAAAGGTTTCTTATGGAATAGTATGAATTACTGAACATACTAATAGTATGAGCTAAACTACCGGACCTGTTTTTATCCAGAATAACAGATAGCATTTCTTTATAAGGATTATCCATTGCGTATTCTCCGTTTTTGTTTTTTTCGGAGAATCCCGGAAAGGTTCCGGTTAACTGTGTTACTGCATTAAAAAGTACCTGTAACTTAACACTATCCGGTTTTTCACTGCTATTCTGAACAAGAACCATCTGTTTCAGCACCATTCTTAAAAAACGTGCATTAACTAAGGTACGACTACATAACGACCAGCCCAATATAGATTTTCAGCGGTAAGACTTGGCAAATCGCTCAAACCTGTAGCGCCAATAGAAGGTTTTGGTTGCCAGTAGTGTGCTTTGGTTTCTTTACTTGCAGCATCTTCTAATATCCAAAAATCTTTACTGGTACCACCTCGCTGATTGGATACACGAACGGTATCTCTTTCCGGAGCAACACGCACTAAACCACCTTGGCATTACGGAATACCCATCTTCTGTTCCTATAGAAAAAGTTCTAGCCACCAAATTTCGCGGCTCAATTTTTCCATCCGTAAGATTTGGAGCTGTAGAAAAATTGATTTTCTCCTGGGCCACAAATCTGTATGGTCTCAGGTTAATTTCTGCTTTTAGCTTTTCAATTTCATCTTTACTTAAAAATTGCCCAAAATGAATGCTCTCGCGGTTGGTACGATCTATTCTTTTAATTACAAGGTTAGAAATATTGTTTAAAACATAATTCCGTTCCTTTTCCTGACACACACCACCATGAAGCTATTTGTGGTAAAATAAGTTCTTCTTTAAGAAAGTACCTTCCTATGGCCGGCATAAAAGGTATTAACCAGGATTTTCTAAGACAGCACTACCAACAGGATTTATAATTGCCACGTTACCTCTTCGTACGACATCTAGTAATCCCGCAACACCAAGACGTGAATCTTCTCTAAGTTCTAAAGGATCAATATATGCATCATCTACACGTCTAAGAACAACATCTACTTGTTTTAATCCCTTTAGTGATTTCATCCATAAAAATCCATTACGAACAACTAAATCGTTGCCTTGCACTAATGGGTAACCTAAAAAAGAAGCTAAAAAGGCATGCTCAAAATAAGTTTCGTTATGCGAACCCGGAGTTAAAATTACGATGTTCGGATTTTCTTTATTTTCAGGAGACGCATCAACCAACATTTGATTGAATTCTTGGAAAAAACCGGAAAGTCCTTTTACGTTCATTTTAGAAAACATCTCCGGTAGCATTCTACTGGTAGTAGATCTATTCTCTAATGCGTATCCCATTCCAGAAGGGGCTTCTGCGCGATCATTTACGACCCACAAACGCCCATCTGTACCGCGAGCAATATCTGCGGCGTACATGGAGAGTAATTTTTCAGTAGAATATTTTATTCCTGTACATTGACGCAAAAAACCGCGATGCCCGTAAATAATTTCACTAGGTACGATTCCGTTTTTAATGAGATTACGCTCACCGTAAACATCTTTCAAAACCAAGTTCAATAACTCTGCTCTTTGCTTTAATCCTGCTTCAACAAGTTTCCATTCACTTTCATGCAATAAAAATGGAACCGCGTTTAGATTCCATGGTCTATGCAATCCTTTGGGGTCATTGTAAACATTATAAGTGACGCCATTCTCTGCCAAAAGCCAGTCAATATCTCTTTGACGTGTATTTAAACCTGCTGCACCTAACTCACCTAGACTCTTAAAAAGTTTTGTCCAATGCGGTTTTACATCCATTTTTGGAGTAAACATTTCATCGGACTTATAATCTGTAAAATAATTACTTAACCACGTTGTATTTATCACTTATGTTGAAAGTTTTCTTTATTTCTTTTTCCGTAAATCAAGAACATGAGGATATTCTGGACTTACTGGAATCTCTGAATAGTCAAAAGTAGTAGAAGCAGCTTTACGTTCTACCATTCTACCAACAAAATTTGTTGCTGCTACCATTTCTGTAGGCGCTATCTCTCCTTGCGTATGACCAAAGTCCCAAAAGCGATTAATTCTTCTTGATTCGGCCTCATAACTATTCACCGGATAACTATCGTAAGAAAGTCCACCAGGATGAGCCACAAAATAGGTACAACCACCTATAGACTTATTATTCCAAGTATCTACCACATCAAAAACCAATGGCGTATCTACACCTAATGTAGGGTGTAAAGCAGACCAAGGTTCCCAAGCTTTAAAACGCACACCGGCCACATATTCACCTTTTACCCCTGTACTACTTAATTGGACTTTTACACCGTTACAGGTTAAAACATAACGTTCTTCTGTAAAGTTATTGATTTTTATCTGCACCCTTTCAAGTGAAGAATCTACATATCTGGCTGTTCCTCCGCCTGTCATCTCCTCTCCTAGTACATTCCAAGGTTCAATAGCCATGCGTAATTCTATCTGCATAGCATTAATTTCTACCATACCATAAAGAGGAAATCTAAACTCAAAGAAAGGATCAAACCAATCTAATTTAAATGGAAAGTCTGCATCATTAAGTTGGGTAACAATATCCTTAATATCTTCTTTTACATAATGTTCTAATAAGAATTTATCGTGCAGTTCCGTTCCCCATCGCACTAAATTGTGCTTATAAGGTTTTTTCCAGAACCAAGCTACCAGCGTTCTAACCAATAACATCTGCATTAGACTCATCTGTGCATGTGGCGGCATATCAAAAGCCCGAAGCTCAAGAATACCTAAACGTCCAGACGAACTATCTGGAGAATATAATTTATCTATACAAAACTCCGCCCTATGTGTATTTCCTGTAATATCAGTTAATAAATGTCTAAAAAGCCTATCGGTCAGCCAAAAAGGAACCTCTTCGTCATCAGGAATTTGAGAAAAAGCAATTTCTAATTCGTACAAATTTTCTAATCTAGCTTCATCAACCCGTGGAGCTTGACTTGTTGGTCCAATAAAGGCTCCTGAAAATAAATATGAAAGACCAGGGTGGTGTTGCCAAAATGTAAGTAAACTACGAAGCAGTTGAGGGTTTCTAAGCAATGGACTATCCGCTGGAGTTACGCCACCTAAAGTAACGTGGTTTCCACCACCGGTACCTGTATGCTTCCCATCCAACATAAATTTCTCTGTACCCAACCTACACTTTTTTGCTTCGGCATATAATAAAAGTGTATTGTCCGTAAGCTCTTTCCAGTTTTTTGCAGGATGCACATTCACTTCAATTACCCCAGGATCAGGTGTAACTTTAAGCACTTCCAAACGATTGTCCCTTGGCGGTTCATAACCTTCCAAAATAACGGGAACATCTAATTCTTTGGCCGAGGCTTCTATACTGGCTACTAAATCTAAAAAGTCTTCTGCGCTATCTAACGGAGGTAGAAAGAGGTATAATTTTTCTTCCCTAACCTCTGCACAAATTGCTGTGCGCACGTAAGGTTGTTTTTTCAACTTTGGCTTTGCCTTAGCTGATTTTATTCTTTGTTTGAGTTCAAAACCATAAGGTTTCAATTTAGGCTTTGTTTCAAACATTTCCGGTTCTGCCGTAGGTTCTGAAGGCACCTCTGGGTCTTTTGGCAATGATTCTAATGGTAAACGCAGACCTATTGGCGAATTACCCGGTGTTAGGTACAAATGTTCACCACGAAATTCCCAAGGATTGGTTATCCACTGAGCATCTTTTTTGGCTAACGGAAAAACATGACCTATAGTTTCTCCAAGACCTTGTTCCAAAATTTCGCCCAACTTACGTCTTAGGCTGGTATCTTTTTTATTATATATTTTTTAGGATCAACATCAACCGGTAGTTTCCCTTCTTCCCAAAGAAAATAAAAGGCATCTTCATAAGCAGGCATAATGCTGGTTTTAGAAGCCCCCAATTTATCGGCAAGATTCTCTAGAAATGTGTTACTAATATTCTCAGGTAATTTATAGGTTTCAGAAAATGAAGCCAACAATTTAGGTTCATCCCAGACCTTTTCACCATCTTTTCGCCAATGTATTCCTATTAACCAACGTGGTAACGGCTCACCAGGATACCATTTTCCTTGTGCGTGATGCAATAGACCACCTTTGCTAAATGCATTCTTTAAGCTCACAGAAAGTTCGCTAGCAAGTTTTCTTTTATGTTCTCCATCAGCGGCCGTGTTCCATTCTTTAGATTCCATATCATCTATAGAAACAAAAGTTGGTTCTCCTCCCATGGTCAATCGTACATCATTGGCCTGTAATTGCTCCTCTACTTCAAAACCTAAGTTGTAAATAGCATTCCATTGATCTTCTGTGTAGGGTTTTGTTACTCTTGGAGATTCAAAAATTCGTGTAACGGAATTATTAAATATGAATTCAGTTTCGCATGGATCTGTCATTCCGGATACTGGGGCAGCACTTTCAAAAGAAGGCGTACATGCCAATGGTATATGCCCCTCACCTGCTAAAAGTCCTGAAGTGGAATCCAATCCAATCCAACCTGCACCTGGTAGATATACTTCTGTCCACGCATGTAAATCCGTAAAATCTTCTTCTGGACCAGAAGGGCCATCCAATGATTTTTCATCAGATTTTAATTGCACCAAATATCCAGAAACAAAACGTGCTGCAAGACCTAGATGTCTTAAGGTCTGTACTAAAAGCCATGCAAAATCTCTACAGGAACCAAGCTTTTTATCTAAGGTTTCTTCACAAGACTGCACGCCAGGCTCCATACGGACCGTATAATTGAGATAATTATACAGGCTGCTGTTCAGCTCAATCAAAAAGTCAATGCTTCTTTAGGAGTTAAATCTATTTTTTTTACCCAATCTTTTAATAGTGGGCCCTTCTCAGTTATTTCTAAATAAGGTAAAAGTTCTTTTTTCAATTCCTCCGAATAGACAAAAGGATAGTTTTCTACCCCTTTTTCAACAAAAAAATCAAAAGGATTAATTGTTTTCAAATCGGCAATAATCTCAATATCTACTGATAGGAAATCTGTTTTCTCAGGAAAAACAATACGTGCTAGATAGTTGCCAAAAGGATCCTGTTGCCAATTAAAAAAATGATTGTCTGGCTTTATTTTAATAGAATACGCTTCAATAGGTGTGCGACTATGTGGTGCTGGTCTTAGTCTAAAAATATGTGGAGAAAGATTAATTCTCCTATCATATTTATAAGTCGTCTTATGTGAGATTGATACTTTCAGTGCCATCTAGTAAAATTAAATTCGTTACATCCTAAGATAACGACTAATTTGAGGTTCCACCTACTTCGTTTAAATTTTTATGTAAAAATAACTAACAACCTAAATTAAGACCACGATTGCTAATTTTTGATATTTTAATTGCTCTATTGGTATTTTATTAAAAACCAGTGAAATTCAAAATAGGTCTTACAGGTTATTAGTAAGCGTTTTTTATTACAATTTTTCGTAAAAAAAAAGCCCAATCTTAGATTGGACTCTTATAAATTATGATGTTAAATTCTAGTTTAAAAGAAAATCTTCTTTCTTAAAACCATTATTAAATTTTATGTCGCTCATCGTATAAACACCTGTTTCTACAAAACCACCTTTTTTATCTGGCATATAACTTTTACGTACAGTAGATAACAAAAGACCATCAACTTTTTCGTAAGTCAATGTCATTTTTAAAATTGGCTTGTTTACACCCATGGCTGGTAAAGAAAAGAAGAATTGATCTACCAAATGTGTGTTAGGGTTAAAATATAAAATAAAGTCATCGTTCTTCTCCTTTTTGGTAACATCGGCGCTGTAAGTTAAACTTACTTTATCATAATTAATATCTCCTACTTTTTCAGTACCAAGGTATTTGTAGTTAGTGCCTGGATTCTTTAATTTGTACATCATTGCGAACCAATAAATATTTACTTTACGTAAGAACACGGTTCCGCCTATAGCTTTAGGATCAGTAATACTCTTACCATCTAAAGTTAACGCAGGTTTATTATCCACTAAAGATTGAACAGCAGTTCCTTTTTGACCAGGAAGCAAATTAATATCATGTTGCTCGTAAGAACCCCATGATTGTTCCCCATTAAAAATATAACGCTCTATAGACACATCTTTACCTTTAGCAAAATTGTCATATACATAATGATATTGAATATCTTTTTTGGCATCTAAGGCAGTATAACCTCCATTAACCGCTACTAAGGCATCTAATAATTCAGCTGATTTAGTATCTGTGTTTTGTGCATTAACTGTGATAGCAACTACCATTGTCAATAAAAATGACGCTAAGGTGCTTTTAAGTTTTTTATTCATAACTACTTTATTCTGATTTTAAATTCAAGGGTTAGTCTACCTCTATTTTAAAACTTACAAAGACTTGATTTATAAACCCTGACATTACCCCAATAAGCTTGCTTTAAACCTGGAAACCAAAGTTTTAAGTGATTAACCTGCCGGTCAAAACTATTTTTACGTAATTTTGTTAACCAAATGGTTAAACCGTACAGTTAGTAATGAAAAAGGGCAAAGACGAAAATACCGAAGAGCAAATACTTGAAGCAGCAAAGAATGTTTTCCAGACCAAAGGAATGGATGGTGCGCGAATGCAAGAAATAGCCGATAAGGCAGGGATTAACAAAGCTATGCTTCATTATTACTATAGAAGTAAACAACTACTTTTTGAAGCTGTTTTTAAAAATGTCTTTTCTTTATTGGCGCCTCAGTTAAATGCAATTCTAAATGACGATTCTTCTATTGAAGAGAAAGTAAAAAACTTCACTTTTAACTATATATCTTTTATTAATAAGCATCCTTATTTACCCAATTTTATAATTCAAGAATTGAATAGAAATCCGGAGTTTATTCTACAAATGAAGGATAGCAAAGGATTTCCTAACCTCGCTAAATTTAAGGAGCAAGTAGCTAGAGAGGTAGAAAAAGGCAGTATAAAACCTATAAGTGCAGAGCAGTTGTTCATCAATATTCTAGCACTCAATATTTTTCCTTTTGTAGCTAAACCTTTGATTATGGCTTTTTCTAATGTAGATAGTAAGGCATATAACCAACTCATGGAAGACCGTAAAACTGAAGTTGCCGATTTCATTATCAACTCCATAAAGAACACCTAGTATGAAACGTATACTACTATTTCTTGTAATACTAACAGCGTTTCCTGCTATTGCTCAGCAAAGTATTACGCTGGAAGAGTGTTATAATTCTGTGACTCAAAATTACCCTTTGGCAAAACAGTCATCACTCTTGGAAACACAAAATACTTTAGAAGCCGCTGTAATTTCTACTGCAAAACTGCCTCAATTAAGTCTGGATGCGCAAGCTACTTATCAATCTGATGTAATTGAAATTCCTATTGCCAGCGCTAATATTGACCCATTAAATAAAGATCAGTATCGTGCTACGTTTTCGGTAAATCAATTGATTTATAACGGAGGGGCAACGGCCGCTTCATTGGCCATTAAATCTGCTGAATTAAAATCGAAACAAAAACAGGTTGAAGTGAGTCTATATCAATTAAGACAACAGATTAATCAACTCTATTTTTCTATCCTTTTAGCACAGGAAAGCAATCTATTATTAAAATCGAAACAAACACAGTTAGAGGCTAAACTAAAAGAGGTTAGTTCTGGTGTAAAAAACGGTATACTACTACCCTCTTCAGATAAAGTATTGGAAGCTGAATTATTAAAAATAGGCCAACAGTTTAAGGAAATAGAAAGCAATAAAATAACGCTAATAGAAACGCTCTCTAGTTTAATAAAACAGCCTATATATGCTAGCACAGAGTTTAAAAATCCGCTAATAGAAATTCATCTACAGAATGAGTTAATTAGACCTGAACTAGAATTATTTCAATACAAAAAAGATGAAATAGAAAATTCAGAAAATTTGATTTCAAAACAGAATGTACCCAAGATACTAGGCTTTGCTACCGGTGGTTATGGAAACCCCGGATTGAATATGCTAGATAATTCATTTCAGCCTTTTTATACAGCAGGCGTAAAATTACATTGGAATGTTTTTGATTGGAACGCTAATCAAAAACAACGGCAATCATTAGCTATCAATAAAGATATTGTAGATAATGAAACAGAAGTTTTTAAACTCAACACTACTATTGAGCTTAATAAACAGCAAAGAGAAATAGAGAAAATAGAAGCTATTATAACTTCCGATGAAGCTATAATCAACCTTAGAAAAGAAGTGTTGCAAATGGCAGATTCACAACTAAAAAATGGGGTGATTACATCTTCGGCATATATCACGGAACTTACCAATTTATATGAAGACCAAAACACCTTAGTACGGCATGAGATACAGTTACAACTCGCAAAAGCAAACTACAATGTCATTAAAGGGTAATACATATAGAAAAATGAAAAGGTACAACTATATATTAGGCTTAAGTATTATTGCTACCACCCTCTTTTCCTGTGGTGATTCTAATGGAAAAGCAGACGGTTACGGCAATTTTGAAGCTACTGAAATCACTATTTCAGCAGAAAATAGTGGAAAGCTAATGCAGTTTGATGTTAATGAGGGAGATGTGCTTAAGAAACAGCAATTTATAGGATATATAGATACCATTCCGCTAGCCTTAAAACGAGAACAATCAGAAGTTTCTAAGGCTGTTGTCAGTTCAAAATCTAGAGGTGTACTGTCACAAATTAATGTGTTGAATTCTAAATTGAAAAATGGAAATATCAACAAAGATAGAATTGAGAATTTAATAAAGGATAATGCCGGTACACAGAAACAATTAGATGATATTGAAGGTGAAATAGATGTTTTAAAAAGTCAAATTAGAAGTGTTGAAATACAGAATGCTCCTGTGGTGAACGAATTAAAATCTATTGATGTACAGCTTAGGCAAATAGATGATCAGATTCAAAAAAGTAAAATCATTAACCCTTTAGCGGGAACGGTTTTAACCAAGTATGCAGAACCTAATGAGATTACAACTTTTGGTAAACCGCTTTATAAAATTGCAGATTTAAAAACCATGCAGTTACGCGTGTATATTAGTGAAACTCAATTAGCCAATTTAAAAATTGGTCAGGAAGTCACCGTAAAAATTGATGATGACACTACTATGAAGTCTTATAAAGGGACCATCAGCTGGATTGCCTCCGAAGCTGAATTTACGCCTAAAATTATTCAAACAAAAGAAGAACGCGTTGCTTTGGTTTATGCTCTAAAAATAGATGTTGCCAATGACGGAAGCCTTAAGATTGGTATGCCTGCAGAACTATGGTTAACTCAAGAATAATGAGCATATCCGTTTCTAACATATCAAAATCTTATGACACCGTTAAGGCCTTGCAGGACATTTCTTTTGAGGTGAAATCTGGCGAGCTCTTTGGTCTAATTGGTCCGGATGGCGCTGGTAAAACAAGCTTGTTCCGGATTTTAACCACACTTTTATTGGCTAATGAAGGTACGGCAACCGTTGCTGGCTTTGATGTGGTTAAGGATTATAAAAAGATAAGGAATAGTGTTGGGTACATGCCCGGAAAATTTTCACTTTATCAAGATTTGACCGTAGAGGAAAACCTGACTTTTTTCGCAACTATTTTTGGAACGACTATTCAAAAAAACTACGATTTAATACAAGAGATTTACGTTCAGATTGAGCCGTTTAAAAATCGTAGAGCCGGTAAACTTTCTGGCGGAATGAAACAAAAGCTAGCGCTTTGCTGTGCCCTCATTCACAAACCAAAAGTATTGTTCTTAGATGAACCCACTACTGGTGTTGATCCTGTCTCTAGAAAAGAATTTTGGGAGATGCTTAAAAGATTGCAACAAAAAGGCATTACCATTTTAGTATCAACACCGTATATGGACGAGGCTGCTTTGTGCGATAGAATAGCATTGATACAAGACGGTAAAATTTTACAGATAGACACACCACAAGCCATTGTAAAGCATTACCCAAAACAGATTTACAATGTTAGCGCCACTAATACATATGAGCTTATAAACGCTTTAAAGGTCTATGAGTATAGTCATAGTGTTTACCCTTTTGGTGAATTTGTTCATTACACGGATCAAAGGTCAGATTTTAATCCAACAGAATTAAACGCGTATTTAGAATCTAAAAACCTATCTGATATTGTAATAGAAAAAACAAAGGTTACCATTGAGGACACCTTTATGGAACTGGCAAAATAATGGATAACGATAAAGTCATACAAGTAGAAGGGTTAACCAAAATGTTTGGTGATTTTACGGCGGTAGATGCCATAACTTTTGACGTTAAAAAAGGGGAAATATTTGGTTTTCTAGGAGCCAATGGTGCAGGTAAAACTACAGCAATGAAAATGCTGATAGGTATTTCTATCCCAACGTCTGGAGCAGCCAATGTAGCCGGTTTTGATGTATTCACACAAGCGGAAGATATTAAGAAGAACATTGGCTATATGAGCCAAAAGTTTGCACTATATGATGATTTAACGGTTAAAGAGAACATCACTTTTTTTGGAGGTATTTATGGCTTGTCTAGAAATGTGATAAAGGAAAAGTCAGATGTATTAATTACGGAATTAGGACTCCAAAAAGTAGCCAACCAATTAGTAGCTTCCTTGCCCTTGGGTTGGAAACAAAAACTATCTTTTTCAGTGGCTTTAATCCATGATCCAAAAATTGTCTTTTTAGATGAACCCACAGGAGGTGTTGACCCTATTACGAGACGCCAGTTTTGGGAGATGATCTATAAAGCAGCAAATGAAGGAACCACGGTTTTTGTTACCACACACTATATGGATGAAGCAGAATATTGTGATCGTGTATCTATTATGGTCAATGGAAAAATAGAGGCTTTAGATACTCCCAAAAAGCTTAAAAAACAGTTTAACGCTGCTACTATGAACGACGTATTTCTAAAACTGGCAAGAGGATGAAAAGGTTCATAGGCTTTGTAAAAAAGGAATTCTACCATATTTTTAGGGATAGACGCTCATTGTTTATACTTTTTGGAATGCCTATTGCCCAAATTTTGCTTTTTGGTTTCGCTATTACCAATGAAATCAATAATGTAGATATTGCTGTTTTAGACCATTCAAAAGATGCTACTACAAAGGAAATTATCAATAAAATATCGGCATCAAAATACTTCAGTATTAAGCAGATGATAACCCACGAAGCGGACATCACTTCCGTTTTTGAAAAAGGACAGGTTAAGGCCGTTTTGAATTTTGAAAATAACTTCAGTAAAAATCTGATTAACGACCACAAAGCCACGATACAAATTGTTACGGATGCCACAGATCCCAATACGGCAAATACTATAAGTAATTATGTAAATGCCATTCTACAGCAGTATCAATTAGAATTAAATAAAGGCACCACTACCCCATATCAAATCGTCTCTCAGACGCGTATGGTGTACAATCCTGAGTTAAAAAGCGTCTATATGTTCGTGCCATAAGGTGTAATGACTATTATTCTCATGTTGGTTTCGGCAATGATGACTTCTATTTCTATTACAAAAGAAAAAGAATTGGGTACTATGGAGATACTTTTGGTATCACCAATTAACCCCTTTCAAGTAATTATAGGAAAGGTGGTTCCTTATATTTTTCTATCTGTTATTAACGCTATAGTCATAGTGTTGTTAAGTATTTTTATCTTTCATATGCCAGTGCAAGGCAGCCTATTTCTACTTGGTTTAGAGAGTGTATTATTTATAGTAAGTGCTTTGGCATTGGGAATTTTAATCTCCACTATTTCTAAAACACAACAAACCGCTATGATGATTTCTTTAATGGGACTCATGTTACCGGTAATTCTATTATCCGGCTTTATTTTTCCTATATCCAGTATGCCGGTGCCACTTCAAGTTATCAGTAATATCATTCCAGCAAAATGGTTTATTATCATCATTAAAGGCGTCATGCTCAAAGGTGTAGGCATACAATACATATGGAAAGAAACACTAATTCTTTTAGGAATGACCGTATTCTTTATAGCATTGAGTGTAAAGAAATATAAAATAAGATTGGAGTAATGAAAACCATTCTATATATCATACAAAAAGAGTTTAAGCAAATCTTTAGAAATAAAGGAATGCTACCCATCATTTTTGTTTTGCCGGTTTTACAACTTATCATTCTATCCAACGCGGCTACTTTTGAAGTAAAGAATATCAAATTCGGCTATATTGATAATGACCATACTTCTACTTCTAGAGCTTTAGTTGAAAAATTTAATGCTTCTGATTATTTTAATGTATTGACAGATTTTCCATCGGAAGCAAAGGCAAGCGCAGAAATGTTATTAGGTAATGTAGATGTGGTATTAGACATTCCGCAATATTTTGAACGGGATTTGCAAAAGGAAAAATATAGCAACTTAGGAGTTACCATTAATGCTATTGATGGTGCAGCCGCAGGAGTTGAAAATGTATACATTACCCAGATTGTAAAACGTTTTAATCAACACTTAAAAATTGATTTACTACAAGTTTCTGACAACCAAATACAACCCGTTAATATAGAAACCATACCCTTGTTTTGGTATAATGAAACCCTGAATTATAAAACTTTTATGGTGCCCGGGATATTGGTATTGCTTGTCACCATGATTACGCTGTTCCTTTCTGGAATGAATATCGTACGCGAAAAAGAGATTGGAACTTTAGAGCAAATAAACGTGACCCCCATTAAAAAGAGTCAGTTTATTATTGGGAAACTCTTTCCGTTTTGGGTCATAGGAATGGGATTGTTGACCATAGGGCTATTACTAGCAAAGGTAATATTTCAAGTTCCTATGGTGGGGAGTTTAGCACTCTTGTATTTGTACACCTCCATTTATATTTTAGTGATTTTAGGAATAGGATTGTTTATCTCAAATTTCACGGATACACAGCAACAAGCCATGTTTATTGCTTGGTTTTTTACGGTGATTTTCATTTTAATGAGTGGTTTGTTTACACCAATTGAAAGCATGCCCAAATGGGCCCAAATCGTTACTGAGTTCAACCCTGTAAAATATTTTGTTGAAGTCATGCGCATGGTAATGCTTAAGGGTTCTGGTTTTATAGATATTCTCCCTCACCTACTAAAAACACTGCTTTATGCCTTTGTCATGAACGGATTGGCAGTTTGGAGGTATAAAAAGACAACGTAAACTGATCTTTCATGAATGTTTGATATTAACTCTAAATTGAATCTTATCTATAGATTATAATAATCAATATTCTAAATAAACTATTTAAAATAAGAAGATTTTACTGCTTTTTAACCCTATGAGTTATTCTCCTATTGGTAATAACAATAGGTAAACGTACAGCTAATAGAACTGTGTCCGAGGCCGTAGCAGCACATAAGGGTGTATTTGTATTGGACGCCATTAAACGGTATTGATAGTTGTTTTTATCCATACCTGGCTTTATAACAGTTAATGTGGTGGTTTGTGTTCCGGAATACGCAGCACCGTCCGTGATGGCATTAAATGTGGTTCCGTTGTCTGTACTCAATTCCCATTGATACGTATTTGCATTCTGTACGTTTGCAAAGAATATGGCATCTTGTCCAACTAGTACAATTTCGTTTATTGGTTGCGTTGTATAATTAACTTCTGCAATGACATTTATTGTGTAATTACCTAAGTCTACAGGACATGAATTATCTCCCCATCGAGCCCATAAATCGTATGTTCCCGATGATAGTCCGGTATAGGTAATGCTTCCCATAGCATCTAATATTTGAGACCTATAAGTACTTCCATTATCTAAACTAAACTCTATCCAAGTTTCTTGGGGGTAGTCTCTAAATAGAAATTCTATACTTCCATTATCTAATCCACAACTAGTTTCTATGGTATTCACAGCTGCTGGTGGCGACGGATTTATGGTTACCGTCATCGTATCCGTACTTCTACATCCATTAGGTCGGGTAACGGTTACGGTATAAATAAGACTTACCGGAACCGTAATTTTTGGGCCACTATAAGTAAAAACAGGATTTTCAGATAGCGTATTTTATCTAAATAAGTAGTCTCTACAAAACTGGCATATGAGAATTCCATTCTATAATCCTTATAGCTACTACTGGTTAAACCTGTAGTTCCTAATTGATATAGGTTTTCACCAGGATAAGCCGTAGGTGCTACTTCTTCACCAATTGCAATATCCGCTACTCTTTCAAACCTATTAAAAACAACGCTTTATGCTGTTATTATGAACGCAGTAGCAGTTTAGAGGTATAAAAAAATAGCATAGTTTACACCAAACCTGAAAAAGGATACTTCTGTTCTATTTCTGAAGATTAGAATTAATTCCTATTGGCAAAATAATTCTCATGTATGAAAACTATTGAAACAAAAAAAGCTTCGATATTTCTACCAAAGCTATTCACAATTACCAACTAAACAAAACTCAAATAATTCACTTCTATAAACCCAATGCCGTCATTGCAGGGTCGTCTACCTCAAAGGCATACACACGCCATGGTCTATTTATATCCGTAGTTTGCCATAAGACTTCACCATTTGCATTTACCTCCCATATAGTTCCGGAGCCTTCTGCTATCAATGTATTGCCATTGCTCGTACGCACAGCGCCACCAATGGTTAAGCTATATAAATCCGGATCCGTAAACTCCCATATAACTGCGGGTTCATTATCTTGGCCAGCTACCAATTGATAAGGCGGACTTAATTGATACTCAACAACAGCAGATTGCCCATCGTATATATTATTAGCGAAAACCAACATTTTATCATCATCAAAAAGGTTAGGGTAATGCACTCGGTTCAAGGTTACATCTCCAATATTATCATATGCAAGCGGATTACCGAAACGATATACTAAATCACCTCCTAAACCATAATCTCCACCATCGCTTGTTGCTGCCTCTTCCGTAGTTGTGCTGTGATCTATTACCCAAACTTCACTGTAATAGTTTATGGTTATATACAAAAGGTCATTCGTTTCGTCTAAGGTTAGACCGTTTGCATGTGTAATATCACCATCGTCTTGACTGCTGTTGTAGTTAATATTTATTTTATTAGGATTATCTACTACTACCCCATAATTATCTTTAGTGTTATCATTATCTTGAACTACATGATCTGTAAAATGCCACTCCCAAACAATCTCTTGAGTAAGCGGATTCATTTCAACCACAGCATCCGGATAAATGTCAAAATTTTCCGAAAAGCCCATTTGAATTGCATCATCGGAATCTATTTTTTCCCAAACAAGAAAAATGATATTGCCGTTTGAAAGGTAATTGATATCATGATGGGAAATATAAGTATCACTAGAATAAGTAAACTCCCAATCCGTAGTCTGATCTGCATTGATCTTTATGAATTTACCACCATAACCACCAAAAGTAATTCTGGCATTATTGGTCTGTTGAATAGCCACTAAACTACCATCACTTTGTAATTCCGCATCATCACCCAAAGGGTCAATATCCCATTCAAACAACGTATCACCATCATGGTTGATAATTGAGACCCCGTCATCTGGATCAATTGCCATTATATACGTATTGGTATCAATACCACTACTGTCTTCCGTAGTGTCCGTTTCATCTTCCGTAATGCTGGTGGTATCTACATCATCACTGCTACAAGAGGATACAAGTAGAAACAGAATCAATAACGAGGCATAGCCGAATTTACTTTTTAATTTCTTCATTTTAATCGAATTTTAGGGGTGTTATTCTTATGAAGCACAACCAGACCGTGCCTTACATTTGTTTCATTAGAACATAAAACTAGCATAGAGTTTAAGACTAAAACTGACTTTTCAGCCAATGGTGAGCATCACTCTGTATATGAACCGTTTTAAACTGCGAATAAAATCGGGTGTATATTGAAACTTAATTTATAGTAAGAAACCTAGGTGAAAAAGCTTAGAATACAAGGATTTAAAAAATCGATATCTTTGGGAAACGCATTTGAATAAATACACCAACGCAATGGCAACCGAACCTTATATTATCATTAACGGTCACAAGCATGTACGCTACCAAGAAAATGTACTCTCCCAAAAAGAACTGCTAAAACAAAGTCAGGCACTTTATTCCCATTTGAACAAAAGACGATCGGTTCGGGAATATGCGGATACCCCTGTACCTAAGGAAGTTATAGAGACTTTGATAAAAACAGCTTCAACAGCTCCTTCTGGTGCCCATAAACAACCTTGGACGTTCTGTGCGGTATCTAACCCTGCCCTTAAAACCAAGATTAAGGAAGCTGCCGAAGCTGAAGAAAAGGAAAGCTACGAAAGCCGAATGAGCGACCGATGGAAGAAAGACTTGCAACCGATGGGTACGAATATGTACAAACCTTTTTTAGAGATTGCTCCTTGGTTGATCATTGTTTTTAAAAAAGTGCATGACCTTGGTGATGAAGGTGAAAAACTGAATAATTACTACGTAAATGAATCTGTGGGTATTGCCTGCGGCATGCTTATCACCGCTATTCATAATGCAGGTTTAGTTACGTTGACCCATACCCCAAGCCCTATGAATTTCTTGGCGAAGCTATTAAACCGCCCCAGTAATGAACGTGCTTTTTTATTATTGCCCGTAGGCTATCCAAAATCGCCGACCTACGTGCCGGATATCGAAAGAAAACCTTTGAAAGATATTTCTAAATTCTACGAGTAATAAAGTAAGCTGTAAAAACGACTAATATCCTTTTTTTAACTTGGTAGATTTAAGATATTCCTAGTTTCTAAATCCCCTTTCCTGAATACCCGGAAAACTTAGCAACCCTTGCAATACTTGCTATGTTAAAGTAAATTTTGATACATTGTAATTTCTAAATTGGTTACGGTTTTATTATTAGTAACTTGCCCTATTTTTTTGATTAGAACAGAAATATGTAAGATAATACAACTCATAAATCACTGTTAATTACTACTTAACAATATCACAATTAGCATTTGTTTTATTCTTCGCCTTATATATTTACGACTTAAAATCAAGAAATGATAAAACATCTACCCTTATTTCTTTTTTTAGGTTGTACCCATTTACAGGCCCAAAAGAAAGAACCATCAGAATTACCAGAATCTTTTTTAGACCGTACAGAATTCAAAGCAAGTTATTTTGGCAACCTCCTATGGAACAACGGAATTAACGTTGGTACCGAATACTTGTGGAAAGAGAATTCAAAGGTCAAAGAACGCAAAAGTGGCAACAAGACCATCACACATCAATTTTTACTGAATGGTAATTTGGGTGTTACCACCAATTTCTTCAACAACACAAATACGGGCCTCTTTACGAACTACGGACTTACGTGGCGCAGAACAAATCATAAAGGAAAACAGATTAGTGTGGAGTTCAACCCTTTGGGCTATTACCGCTCATTTTTACCAGAAACGTACGAAGTTAACGGAGATGATGTTGATAAAGTTTTCTTAGCAGGCAGAGGGTATTACTCACCTTCACTCTCCATTGGTTTTGGAAAACAACGAAAAGGCAAAAAGCTCACAGGCCGTTATTTTAATGTAAACTTTTCTGTACGTACAGACTATAACGCAGGTTCTTTACCGGTGGTTTCTTTGGAATATGGATATCGTTTTAATTTTAAAAAGAAAAAATAATGCTAAGAACTACTCTAACCCGTAAAACGCCACTTCTTCTAGTAGTTGCATTGTTTAGTCTTTTCTCTTGTTCTTCTGATGATGCGATAGATAATTTAAGTGAAACCTTTTTTGTGCGTCATGAAAATGCGGATATGCCCGCTTATGTTCATGGTAATGCTACAGAAAAAATATTCCTAATTGTGTTAAACGGTGGCCAGGAGGTTTTGGATTAACCTATAGAACTAAAACTTTTATAGATACTATTGAAAAAGAATATGCCGTGGTATATTTTGACCAAAGGGGGTCCGGAGTTTCCCAAGGCAAATATTCAGAAAAAGAGGTTACTGTAGATCTTATGGCCGGAGATGTCATTGCATTGGCTAAGGTCATTAAAGAAAAATATGGTGACGACTCTAGAATAGTTTTAATGGGACACAGTTGGGGAGGCACCTTAGGGGCCGCTACCCTATTGAAAGGTCAAGAGGAGTTCAATGGTTGGATCGATGTAGATGGGGTCCACGACCCTAAAGGAATGTACTTAGAGTATATTACCAACCATGCAAAAATAGCAAATGAACAAATAGCTTTAGGTAATAGTCTTGACTACTGGGAAACAGTGTTGCACTTAGTTGATAGCGTTTCACCTACTTATAACGAAGAGAATTTTTTTGATTTAAATAGTGAAGCCTTTACAGCAGAGGAACAACTGGCTGAA
Organism: Zobellia laminariae; assembly: GCF_030553095.1. Lineage (GTDB taxonomy): Bacteria > Bacteroidota > Bacteroidia > Flavobacteriales > Flavobacteriaceae > Zobellia > Zobellia laminariae. The sequence continues at coordinate 4,261,173 of NZ_CP130738.1, forward strand.
GATGATATAATAAATGAGGAAAATTGGGAAGATGAAATTGGCGTTAATTACAACGTGCTCATGGCGTTATGGAACTCTGGTCAGATTCTAAAAATTCTTACGAACAACGGACTTTGGGAAGATATATCCTTTACCGATCGACTTTCTGAAATTACAATTCCATCTCTAATTATTACGGGGCAGCATGATTTAATAGTTCCTACTAAATTTGCTCAAGAAGCGTTTGACAATATTGGATCAGAAGACAAAGAGTTACTAATTTTTGAACGATCAGGACATAGTCCTATGGCCAGTGAAAAGGAACTGTTCGCAGCGGAAATCCTAGAGTTTATTGGTAAAATAAAGTAGTTGACTTAAGATTTTATATAAAAACAAAAGGAACATCAACCACGTTGACATTCCTTTTAGTATTCTTCTATTTTAATTCTTAGACTTACCTATTTAGGGGTAGCGCCAAAAGTATTAAATGGTTGTTCAGTGCTAGAACTTTCCGTTATCGTTTTTCCATTCTGACTTTGGAGGAATAGGAGCAATTACATCCCAATGTTCTACGATAAGTCCGTTTTCAATTCTAAACAAATCATAATAGGCTGTGTGCTCCCCTTTACCAAATTTACCTTCGCTCATTGTTAGCACAAAATTTCCTTGTCCTAGTACTTTATGAAGCTTGGTATACTCCATTACCAATCCATTTTCGGCAAAATATTTCATTGCGTCTCCAAAACCAGCAAGACCATCTGCAACTGCAGGATTGTGTTGCACGTAGGTTTCAGGATTAATATAACTGGCAACCTTGTCCATTTCATGGTTCAGCAATACCTTTTCAATAAAATCTTGTGCTATTTTTTTATTGGCTTCGGTCTTATCTAAATGAGTAAGTGCGGTAGCACCATCAAATTGTGTTCTTCCACTTGGGTTAGGTTTTTGAACTTCTAATAGATTATCCCAATGTTCAACAATCAACCCATCTTCAAATCTAAAAACATCAAAACCAGCTTTTGGCCCAAAAAAATCATATTCCGTATGGGTAAATACATAATCACCATCTTGAAAAGCACGTACTACATTCGCTTTAAAACCTCCTTCAGGCGCATGTTGCATTACTTCTCCAAATCCTTTTAAACCATCTGCAACGCCTAAATTATGCTGAATGTATTTGTTTGGATTAATGTAAGAAAGCGGTGTTTGATCACCTGTATTAAAACTATTCAACAAAGCAACTACCTTATCTTTATTACTTAACTCAACGTTTTTTAAAGACGTTAACGCTTGGTAACGCATCATATCTATAGTTGATTGATCCATCATTCCCATGAAATCTTTAGCTATAGGATTGTTCATGAAATCATTGATTACGGCATCGGAGTTTTCTTTTGTATCCCAGTACGCCACTACAACTTGCTCTCCAGCTTCATTGGCCCCGGTAATACGCTGTAAAAAACCTTTTTGTTTATCACTGAATCCTGTTCCAACTTTTTTATTCACTTTATCAAAGGCAGCTGCGTTAGTGCCTTCTTTGGTTTTAAAAGTCATTACCTCTGTAAACGTGCTCTTACTTGCTGTAAACTTATCGGTAATTGTAAAACGAGACATTTTCATGGTAGAACCTTCAATCATATTCGCATAGGTTGCTACTGAGGCATCTGCCATAAATTTATCCATAGAGGCTTTGGCATCCGCAAGGGTTTTCCAATACACCACCACAACATATCTACCTTGTTCATCCACACCACTTTGACGTCTAATGTACCCAGGCTGTTTGCTTGTAAAGGTTTCTTCTATTTGGGCATCTAGCGTATTGAATTCCAATTCGCTCGCCGTAGTTTTCAGATTAAAACTGGTTACTTCCAATACTGTTTCAACCTTTTTAGGGGCGGTATTGCCACTTGCAATTACCACAGTAAAAAAACTTAGTACTGCTAATTTAATATTCATAATATGTGTTTTTAATATCGTTATTTAGAATAATGCTTTAGGTTTTAAAATTGGATTAAAACCAATCTGCTCCAGGATCACCAGGAAAAAACGACTCAGGAAGTGAAAAGAAAAGTCCGCCGTCCTTATAGTTTGGATATAACAATTGAAGCTCATCTACTACCTCTTGCGCTGTAGTTGCAGTTTCACCATTTGTTAGCGTTTCCGTTCCTTTAATCAAACCCTGTGCTTTTTGTAGGTATTCAATGTTTTCGTCAATTGCAGTGCCTACTTCTGTACGTGACCCGTTGTGCCCTACAAATAAATGGTCATAGTCAGAGAAGTTGGTTTTTAAAACATTTAGACCAGCTACCCAGTTATCTATTTCATCTTCACCGTCCTTTGGCGTATACTCTCTTAAATACAAGTGAGAAAGATTATAAACAAGATCTCCAGAAAAAAGCGTTTTTAAAGATTCAATAGTAACATATCCGTTTTCACCGGTTTCTGCATTAGATACTTTATCAAAGGTAAAATCCAGACCGGCTATAGATTCTGAACCACTTACGCCAATTACCTCATTAGCATATAGATTGGTAAAATCCTCCGTGTTGTTCAATTGCTCGGCAACAGTGCTTTCTGCATAAAAAGGAAGTTCTGTAAAATTACCTGCACCACCATAATGATCACCGTGATTGTGGGTAATAATAACAGCCCCCGGTTTGTTAATGACATCTACGTAGGCCTTTATTTCATCTCCAAAATCAGGTGAAGGACCTAAGTCAATTAGAACAACATTTTCCGCTGTTTCTACAATGGTAACGGTATATGGCGCCGTACCAAAATCAATTGTGTGGTATCTTACCGTATTTTCTGTAATTACATTTACGGAACCAGAAGTTAAAAGGCTGCTTGCAGGTGCTGTACCAAAATCTACCACTTCTGTTTCTACTGGTGTAGAATCATCATCATCGCTACAGGCTAAGAATATCGCGGCTGTAAATAAGGCCAATGCCAAAACTTTAAATTTAGAATACTTCATCATTTTATTTTTTTTTAATGTTCAACACTGCAAAATTATCGTGAGAGCGCAGTATTTAGATTATCAAAATGATGCAAAGAATGATAAAAGTGTAACCGTTTTATAATTACTCCCTAAACTTGAGAGGTGTAGTTTGGGTGTTTTTTTTGAAGAATTTGGTCATATTAGCAGGTTCGTCAAAACCTGTTTTGTAACTAATTTCTTTTACGGATAATGAAGTAGTCACCAAATAGCGTTTAATTTCTACTACCACAAAATCATCTATAAAAGCTTTTACCGTCTTGCCAGTAGTACTTTTAACAATGTCATTCAACAGTTTGTACGAGATAAGTAATTCAGCCGAATAATCTCTAGAACTTCTGGTTTTTATGTAGTTAATAGCAAGACTATTTCTAAATTCATTAAAAATTTCTAACCACTTTGTTTTAACACCACTAATGGCGTGTTGTTGTTTTACCCGTTCTGCCTTCAATAGAATGATATCTATATACGCACGAAGTATATCTGCTTTTGCAAAGTTACTGGGCAGGGTATATTCAAAATAAAGCTTTTCAACTAGGTCTATGAATTCATCCTTACCCATTTCCTCTTCGTGAATTACGGGATTCTCTAAATGGTAATTGTATAACCTATTTAGATTGTGGTTTTGAGACATGAAGTAGTTTTGTTCTAAAAACTGACTATTCAAAATAATACAATACCCTTTTACATTCTTGAAGTTTTCCGTAAAGTGCTGTACTTGATTTTTGGCAACGAATAAAACACTCCCTTTTTTTAGTTCATAGAATTTAAAATCTACATAATGGGAATAAAAATTTTCAGTTACGACCAGGATAAAGTAAAACTGAATTTTATGCACTTCAAACGGATTGTGCTCCGTGGTCTTGGTTAACTTTATAAAAGTTTCCGCAATGGTCATCACTTCAATATCCGATTCACTATCTGCCTTATAGTCTATTTTAGGTAATGCTACGGTCATCTAGTAAATGTAAAAAAATATAAGGCATGCGCCGAAAAAAGACATAGTTAAAAAAACGTTCCCGCGAATAAGCAACAAACGCCTCGTGAAACTACCGTAAGTAAATATAAATAAAAACTAAAGCCATAGAAACCCCAATTAAAGGTAATTCTATGGCTTTTTTAATTACTTAATTCCGGATGTTTTTAAAACAACTCATCTTCATCATCTCCCTCTGGTAATTCCAAAGCTTTAACGGATTGTATCGCGTTTCCTGCAATCCCCTTTATGGAACCATACATATCAATTGTATTGGTTACCACCTTTTCAATTTGTTTTTCGCGCTGCTTCCAGATGCGTTGCATGGAGCGTTTCTCGCTCTCCAAATCTGTTTTCATCTGTGTGAAGCCCTCTACTATGGCTTCTACTTGCATTCTAAAAGTATTACCTGTTAGAAAGGTGTACAGCATATCCATTTTGTCTCCTTTGTTTTCTTGGGAACTAATGGCCGTATCCAGTTTAACAATAGTTTCCCTCAAAACGGCGCAAAGGCCTTTAAACTCATCGTAATTACATATCCATATCCCATCTCTCAATCCCATTCTGTCCATGCCTGACGGCATAACCTCAGTAACCAAAACACCAATATTGGCGCCTCTATCGCGAATATCGGCTTTAAATTTCTCTATCCAAGTGGGTTGAAAATCTTTGGTACGTTTACTTTCATAATAGATGGACCCGCAATTTTGGGCAGCACGGGTATTCACAATCTGAATACAATCTCCGCCTCTAGCGCCTTTTTTTATTTCCTCAATGGAATCTAACGGAAATTGAGCCGCCAACCATTCTTCAATGGCCAGTTCTTGAACTTCACCTTGCAACTGCATAGAACCCTGCTCCTGCTTACGTTTCATTTCCTCGGTAAGCTTCTTTTGGTCTTCTAATTGCTTTTGCATTTCTTTAAAACGCAGCTCATTTTTATCCTCTTCAGACTTTTTGATCTTCTCCTTTTCTGTAATAAGAATCTCGTTCAATTTCTTTTGAGATTCTGCTTCTGCAATTTCTTTTAGCTCAGACTTCTCGCGTTTCAGTTTTTCAATTTCAGCCTTGGTTCTATTGAGCTCTTTATTTGCTCAGACTTCTCATTCAATTCTTTTTGTAAAGCATCAAACTGTTCAGATTGTTCTTCTTTTAATTTGAGTTTAAGTTTGGACTCTATTTCTTTCTTACCCTCTTTCAACTGATTTTCTAGGCGTTCTTGAAAAAGCTCGTTTTCTTGTTTCTTCTTCTCTAGAAACTCCGCTTTTTCACGCTTTAATTTTTCTTGCTCAAATTCATAGCGTTTTTTTTCTACCGCTATTTGAGACTGGTATTTTTGTTTGATTTCTTCTTCAAGTTGATGCGCCAAAATATCTTGGACATCTATTGATGTGCCACAGTTTGGGCATTTTATTTGAGTATCTTCTTTCATAATTTTCTTTTTAATTCCTGTACATCTTCACAGGAACTTGTCTCTAATAAAATTTCAATCATACTAATGAGTAAAGCTCGGAATTAATCAGCATTTGCTTCAAAATTAATTCATCAGTATTTGGGCTTTCAATCCCTTTATTTTACAAAATACACTACTATTCTCCAATTTCCCAATCAACCCACCTATCCATTCCATCTTGATACCATCTATCACCTGAAATAAACAACAAATCATTGTTTCTTTCGACTTCAAATTCAACAGGTTGGTTATAGATTTTTCCGGATTTCCAAGCATCAAAACACTGCAGGAGCAAGTCTACTTGGGCATCTTTGGTCAAATCCATATCTAACGCATACAGTTCTTTTATAAGCGGTACGGCTTCCGTAGACAGCTTATCATCAAAATGAATAAGTGGCGATAATCGTATAATGCTTTCGTTCAAATCTTTGCCTGTGGTGGCTTTAAAAAACATCATGGCCATATAATTGGCGGTATCTGGCGGTTGGTATAAAATGGTCTTGGCTTGGTTAAAAACGGTTTCCATAAAGAAGCTTACCTGAGGTTTGAATTTATGAAAAGCCCATTTCTTTCTTCGGTGTTGCTGGGTGTCCAGCTTCCAGTTCCAAAACGTCTCTTTACTATCCGAAGACATTAACGAGTTACTGGAACCAAGGGAAACAATTTGTATGTCCTTTAGGTCTACTTTTAATTTATAGGCCTCAATAATACCCGCAAGAATAGGATTGTTGAAACCACCAAGGGCGCCATCCCAAAGTTCAAAAAATACACCACTCTCTTGTGCTTTAAACCGAGCGGGGAAATCAAAATACTGCACAGGAGCATTTGAAGAACCGTTAATGGCCTGCGTAAGCCGAACGGAATCATATCGCGATGGTGTTAACGCATAGGATTTAAAAAACTTAGCACGGTTGTTTAACGCATCATAGGTGCAGACCACAATTTTTAGGGACTCTTTACCAATGATTTTTGGCAGTTCGTTCATCTGTACCTTATCTACTTCTGGAAACAGATATTCAAAAGCTTCCATTTTCTTTGTAGCGCTATATTTTGGTCCAAATCCAATACCGAAAAACCGTAAATAATCTACCGGAAAAAAGCGGTCCCAAAAGGCATTCTTATGAAAAATACGTTCTCGGTTTTCTTTATCCTTAAACAAGGTAATGGCCTTATCTATCGTATAATTTTCGGCCAAGGCAGCCAAAACAATACTTCCGCCGGAATTGGCAATGACCAGATCAAACTTACGGAGTACCTCATGACCGTTCATATTCCCGTAGCGGTCCCGTAAAGTGAGTAGTTGTATAATGGCCCAACTGCCGCCGCCATCTAAGGATAAGATTTTATACATTTTGGTCTGTACGTGGTTTGGAGTGACTAAATATATTAAAATATACTAAAATATCTATTACAGCAAAGTGTAATCGAATTCAGAAACTTTGTTATAAACCGGGTTTCTATGGATTACCCAACTCCTACTCCGTTTTAGAATAGATTCCGCCTACGGGAAAACAATGCGGCGGACGACGCTCAAAACCTAAAAAACCAATATCTTCGCGCGCTGTATGTGGATGTATCTTGGGCTTCTGGCCGCTTTATTCTTAGGGTTTCATAACCTGCTTAAAAAACATGCCGTTCAGGGCAATGAAGTCTTTCCGGTGCTTTTGGGCACCATTTCTTCGGGCTTTTTGCTGTTGCTGCCTTTTTATGTGGGCTCCGCTTGGTATCCGGAGTATATGAAAAGTCTAAACTTCTACGTTACGAATATCCCGTGGCAAACGCATGGGTACATTGCTATAAAGTCCGCCATCATGGCGGCTTCCTTATTGTTGGCGTATCAGGCGCTAAAACATTTGCCCATTACAATAGTTACGCCCATACGGTCCGCAGGTCCGTTTTTTACATTTATAGGCGCTATTACCATTTACCAAGAAAAGCCCAACGGGCTGCAATGGGTGGGGTTCTTTCTGATTATATTTTCGGTATTGCTCTATTCTAGAATCGGTAAAAAGGAAGGCATCCATTTTAAAAGCAACAAATGGATATTCGCCATTATAGGTGCTACCTTTTTAGGGGCTTCCAGCGGATTGTACGATAAATTCCTCATTCAGAGTCTCACGTTGAACCCGCAGACCCTACAATTCTGGTTTTGCTTCTACACCGTTCTTATTCTACTCGTTATTTTAAGCATCACCTGGTTTCCGAACGCAGAAAAGCGAAAAGCCTTTACGTGGCGGTGGTCCATTCCGCTTGTCGGCATCCTTTTGCAAATAGCGGACTACTTTTACTTTAAGGCCCTGCAAGACCCAGATGCGTTGATTATGTTGCTGTCTGCCATTAAACGCAGCCAGATACTCATTGCCGTAGTTGTTGGCGGACTCATCTTTAAAGAACAGAACAAACGCAAGAAACTAGTGCCGCTAGCGGGTATTATGATTGGGGTGTTTTTGATTTTGTATTCGTAGGGGTTGACTGAGAGGCACTATACCACTACTTAAAAAATAGTTTAACCATTATCTAGTACAAATAAACTTTACGATTCTTACCTCTAAACCCTTTCATTATTCTATAATTACAGCTGCCATTTTCATAGTATTCAATTTTATGTTCGGCCATAAGTTGTGCAATTAGGCTCATTGTTACTTCTTCTTCAAATCCTAGTGTTTCCCCAAGGTCTATTTCATTTAAATGACCTTTATTTTCACTTAGTGCCACGTAATATCTTTCTTTATTTTTCATATTATTATTTCTTAACCGCTATCATCATATGCGGACTAAAGGTTAAAAGGTTATTATCGTTTTCTGTAATTCTAGCAAGTTCCATCAAGGTATTTTTCTTTTTCTCGTTCGCCATACTACCAAAAAAATCTTTATCAAGCCAAATCATACCTTCAACGGCATAGGTGTTAATATAAGTGCACCCTTGTTCTACAAATTCCGCTTTTAGCTCGTTTGGTTTGTGGTAATAAGCTTCTGCAAGTAACCAAGGAAAATCAACAGGCGGATTATGTACCCCTGACTTTAATTCTTCTTTGCACATACCAAAGAAACTAGGCTTATGAATTAGTCCATTCAAAAGACCCACCAAAGTTGTAGCCGAATAATTAATGGCAAAGCCTAAAATAACACCGTCTTTTTTCAAAACTCTTAAAGCTTCACGAATGGCCGCTTCCCTGTCCTTCTTTTCTTGAAGATGATAAAGAGGTCCGTGCAAAATTAGTACATCTGCAAAATTGTCCGGTAAACTCAATTTTCTAGCTTCTCCCAAATGAACGGAGAACTTATTTTTTAGTTTACGAGCTCTATTTTCTGCTAATGTTACGTGCTTGTTTACCGGCTCAATTAAATGCACAGTGTGCCCTTTTTTTGCCAGCCATTCCGAATATTTTCCGGTACCACCACCTACATCTATGATGGTAGATTTGGGACTTTCTATATACTTGTTAATCAATGACTTTATTCGTTCAAATTCAAACATCCCCATCCCTTTTTCCAGTCTGGTTTCTTCGGATACGTTAGTATAAAAAATCTCTATATCTCTGCTTATTAACTGTTTACTATACATTTTATTACATGCTTATTTAAGCATGTCCTCCGATATTTATTGAAGGGACATGCCAAATCAATTGGCTCAAAACCAGTTGATTTTTGAATTAAAATTGTATGATTAAAAATCTGAAATAAAATATTCGCACATTGAAAATTGGACGCTTCAATGCATCACTCTTATGGAGCGTAGTCTTTGATTCAGACTCGAACTTATATGTAGTATTAGTATAACAGATTTCAAAGATATTAATTTTAATAATATCAGTTGAAGAAGTTAGGATTTATACCTCTTGCAAATAGCGGATTACTTTTACTTTAAAGCGTTGCAAGACCCGCATAAACAAAAAAACCGCCCAGAAGGCGGTTTTTAGTATCTATAAAATGGGTTGTACTACCCTATTCGAAATCACAATCTTTACCTAAGCTTTCAAACTTAGCCAACTCCTCTATTAAGCCGTTGTTTACTTTTCCAAAAACTTCGTAAGCAATTTTACCTAAAGGTAAATGTACTGGAGCTTCTTCTAGCTGTGCTAGTTTGTAAATAGCATCTGCTGCTTTTTCTGGGTTACCATAGGTTGGTTTCCACTTAAACCTTGCAAACCTCTAATACGCTCACCTACCGTACTTTCGTAATCTTCGATTTTTGTATTATCGTAAGCTGCTGAACTTCCTGCCCACTCTGTTCTGAACGGTCCAGGCTCTACATTGGTTACTTTAATGTTTAGCGGCTTTAATTCTGCTGCCAAAGCTTCACCAATACCTTCTAAAGCAAATTTAGAACCGTTATAGATTCCTAATCCTTGAGAACCAATACGTCCTGCAATAGAAGTTATGTTTATGATATGACCAGAACGTTGCTTACGCATGTGTGGCAATATCTCTCTTATTGTAGTTAAAACGCCAAAAACGTTTACTTCAAATTGTCTTCTAACTTCTTCATCAGAAATCTCTTCTATACTTCCCATAATACCATAACCGGCATTATTAACAACTACATCTATCTTTCCGAACTTGTCATAAATGGTTTTAATACCATCAATGATCATTTGCGAAGAAGCAACATCTATAAGTACTCCAAAAGAATTTCCTGGGTTTTCATTGTTAAACGCCTCTACTTGGGCTTGTTTTCTAAAAGTACCTACCACAATTTGTCCTTGTGATAATACCTCTTTAGCTAACTGCTTACCTAATCCTGATGATACACCAGTGATAAACCATACTTTTTTTTCTGTACTCATTTTTATTTTATTGAAATCGTGTAAAAGAACTGAACTATTTTTTTGCTAAATTACTAAAAGATTTGCTGGTATTATAGTCCTTTGGAGATGTTAAGTCTATTTATAATAATAGCTTTGGTTTTTTTGATTGTTTTCTGAAATTAAAACTGTGCCTAACCCTGTGTATTGCAAATAGGGTTCGTTAGGTTTAACCCGAAGGTAATTGTCTACTTGAAAAACCGCTAAGTCCTGTACTTTACTGAGTGAAGTGAGGAATTAGAACAGCAAAAAGTAACTTTTGCAATTAGTTACCACTCATTCTTTACTTTCCCCGATCGTTGTCAGTATATTTGCCTTTTCAAAAGAGTTAGATTTAGAACTGCAATTCATTACATAAAAGGTATGCCATTTAAAAAATTACACCCACACTTACTTGATTGTTTAGAGCGTCTTGAGATAGATACGCCTACGCCATTTCAGAAAAGTAGTATTCCCGTCATAAAAAGTGGTGCTAATGCTTTTTGTTTTGCTGAAAAAGGAAGCGGAAAAACAATGGCCTTAATTCTAACCACTTTGCAGAAACTTAAATGTGAAGAAGTTGGAGATGCGCCTAGAGCAGTGGTAATGGTGGAAAACAAGGAAAAAGCCTTAGAATTAGAAGAAGCCTTTCTGGAATATACTAAATATACTTCTTTACGGGTTTACGCCAGTTACGAACAACTGCATATAGATGTTCAGAAATCTGAAATATACATGGGAATAGATATTCTGATAACTACCCCTAAAACGCTTAACAACCTGTTTTTGACCAATGGTGTAAGTATCTCCGAGCTAAAAATAATCAGTGTAGATGATGCGGAATTTCTAATGAACAAAAAAGAAACTACATTCTTGATTGCTATAGGTGCCAGCATTAAAAAATGCCAGTATGTTATTTATTCTACAAAAACACATCCGCAATTGAAACGCCTAGAAGAGCATTTCATGGAGCATTCTAGAACCATTAAAGCTTAATCGTGAAGCTTTTGTTTACCAAGAAATAGGGAAGTAATCTTTTAGGAATTTACCACACCAGTGTTTTCCGGTATTGATACCGTCAAACAAGGGGTCCACTACTCTAGCGGCACCATCAACAATATCTAATGGTGGCTGAAAATCGTGCACTTCTTGTTTCTTTTTGGCCAATTCGGCAGGATCTTCATCCGTTACCCAGCCTGTATCTACCGCATTCATAAAAATACCATATTTAGCAAGGTCGCCAGAAGCAGTATGCGTAAGCATATTCAAGGCCGCTTTTGCCATATTGGTATGAGGATGACGGGATTCTTTAAAGAACCTATGGAATTTACCTTCCATTGCCGTTACATTTATGATATGTTTTTGGCCCGTATTTTCCTTTTTCATGAGTTCTGATAGTCGGTTGTACAACACAAAAGGCGCAACGGAATTTACCAGCTGTACTTCTACCATTTCTGTGGTTTCAATAGCACCTAGTTTCAGTCTCCAGCTATTGGTTTTACGTAAATCTACTTGTTGTAAATCGGCATCCAATTCGCTTTCTGGGAAAACTTCTTGAGTAACCAGACTGGCATCAAAACTATATGGAATCTGAGATAACTTAGCAGAAGACCGTAACCCGATACCTTGGTTCCGGGCCATGCCAAGAAACCGGCATATTTTTATTGGATGAAGCAGCAGTTGTTAAGGTCGTCAACTCGTCTAAACACGCCATATGGTCCGCCAATACGCCTCTTGCATATTCTGGTAAAGACTCAAAAGGTCTTTCTTCATTCTGCATTAAATGCGCATAGAAACCTGCAGGACGGCGAACCGTTTGTGCAGCGTTATTGATAAGAATATCTAGCTTCTCATAATTCTGCTCAATGTAGTTACAGAAAATCTCTACACTAGGAATGTGTCTTAAATCTAACCCGTGTATTTTAAGTCGGTGTCCCCATTCTGTGAAATCTTCCTCTTTAGAAAAACGTAAAGCAGAATCTACAGGGAAACGTGTGGTAGCAATAACGGTTGCACCACCGCGTAATAACATAAGGGATATATGATATCCGATTTTTAAACGAGAGCCAGTAATAATAGCTACTTGTCCTTTTACATCGGCTGTTTGGAAACGTTTGGCGTAATTGAGGTCACCACATTCCGTACACATGGTATCGTAAAAATGGTGTAGCTTGGTGAACTTGGTTTTACAGACATAGCAATCGCGAGGCGATTCTAATTCGCCAGTATCTTTGGCAGCCAAATCTGCCGCAGCCAATAATTTAGGCGCTACAAATACAGAAGCTTCACGAGCATAACGAATACCAGTTTCGTTACGGGCGCTTTTGTCTTTTGCTGCCTGCTTACGTTTTGCTGCTTTTTTAGCATCCTTTTTTCTTCGGGAGAATTCTTCCCTACTAGGTCTTGATAGTTGACCGGATACCTTTATTAATGCAGTTCTCTGCTCTTTGGGAATTTCAAATATCTGGTTGGTATCACCAACCAATCGCTCTAGAACAGCAATTGTTTTTTTTACTTCCTCTAAAGTTATTTCTTGAGAATTATCCAATTCTTCACTCTTCATTCCTCCAATTTTTATCAGTCATATTGCCTGTTGAAACACTATTTTACGCCGCGCGAAATTACATCTTTATTCGCTGTGCTTTATCTAAACATGGTGTTTTATTTTCATAAGAAGTGCTGTCAAAAGCCACTTTCAACATCAATATGAAATTGTAATCTTCTATTTATCAGTTTCTCCGCAATATCTTCCGTGGTATATAAACCAAAAGAGCGCCACAGTTAAACTGTTGGCGCTCTCTAAAATAAACGAGGGAATATTTTATGTTTATTCCATATCTATGATACCCACTACTTCATATGCTCTTGTACCATCTACCTGTACTTTTTCATAAAGAATATTGGCATACTCGTAATAGGTCTGTCCGTCTATAACTACCTTTTCGTAATCATTGGGAAGTTCATAAACAATAGTACCTACTTCTGGTTCAACCACTTCATATTCATTGCCAACCTCACTATAAAAAGTACCACCAACAGTGAAGTACAGATGATTGTTAAAACGAACTCTGGCATACCCTTGAGGTAAAGTGTGTATTCTAAACCCAATTTTTGGAGCTATAGGAATATACCGACCTCTAGAAGGTGTGTAAAATCTATTATTTGCATAATAATAGTTCTGACCTTGATACTTAACCACCCTCTTATTAGGTACGGTTCGTACAGAAACCACTTTCTTTTTTGGGGTTTTATATTCTACCCTTCTACTAGATACCCTGTTAGGTGTTTTTTTGACCACAGTTTTGGTCACCGTAGTTTTAGTAGTGTTACGTCTGCTAGCTTGAGCTGTGCCCGTGAAGGCAAATGCGACTAAAAATAATGAGGAGATTACATATGTTTTAATAGATGCTTTCATAATTCAGTAGGATTTAAAAGATTAAACTTCAATTTTATTATCACTACTTTGACATGAATAATTAACCTTGGTTTAATTGCTTAGCGCTGTTTCTAATCAAAACTAGACCAGCTTGGGTTTTCTATCTACGAACTCCTAAATTCTATAGATATAAATAAGCTGTTATTTTGGGTTTCTAAAGCATAAAAAAAGGCGTATTCTCATGAATACGCCTTTTTTACAATTCCAAATTATCTGTTTCTTACTTCAATAAAGCAAGAATACCTTGTAATTCAGTAAGATTAAGACTTGAATTACCATCTGTGTCTAAGGTGCTAAAATTCTCTGAAACAGAACCAATGGCTTCTGTAGAACTAATAGCTTCGTTTTTATCCGTATCCAACAAGCTAAATAAGCTTGCTACTTGTTGTACAGTTGAATTTGAACTTAATGAACCTAATAATGAAGCAGCATCTGAAACATTAGAAGTGTTTACGTTTTTTACACCGTTACAACTAGATAATGCAGCTACAAGAATAAATGAGGCTAATACTTTTTTCATGATATTGTGTTTAGTTAATGTTTATATGATGCAAAAGTAATCTTACAAGTTGAATAAGAAGAAGTTTATATACCAATACTGCAATTATATCTATACATCAATTGAAGTTATAGACGAATAGGGTCATAACGCTGCCTAAATTAGTTTTTGGGAAGGGATTGCCATCTCATTTTCAAGAGTGAAATCACAGAAAGCTGATACTTATAGATCAAACCTTATGAAAAAGCACTGCTACGGAAAATTTTAGGCATAAAAAAAAGCCCATCAATTAAGATGGGCTTTTCTAAAACTTAAAGTATATGTATTAGATAACTTTTACGTTCACTGCGTTCAATCCTTTGTTACCTTCTTGTAAGTCGAATTCAACTTCATCGCCTTCACGAATCTCGTCAACTAAACCTGATACGTGTACAAAGTGATCTTTTTCTACGCCTTCTTCAGTGATAAAACCAAAACCTTTAGTATCATTGAAAAACTTTACTGTTCCTTTACTCATTGTAATGTAATTAAAAATTTATAATGCTTATTGAGCTGCAAAGATGGTTCCATTTTTCTGACAAACAATATTTTAATTCACTTATTTTCAACTAAATATCATTTTATTTTTTGCGTAGTTCTCTAATTTCAAGGGCAATAGCCTAGTAACGTAGTGTTTGGAGATGATTAGGAGTACCGTTAGTTGATAGAATATTATTCCAAAACCGTCACGCGAACCTTCTTATTCTTCAAACGAGAGTTGTTTAGCTTATCTACCAGCTCTTTTGCGATTGATAATGGGACGGCTACAAAAGCACAATCTTGCTTTAATTCTATCACACCCAATTGGTCTTTGTTGATTTTTCCTTGCTTAAAGAACAAACCTGCAATATCCCCTTTAGAGATTTTATCTTTTCTACCTCCTGAAATAAATAGGGTTTCCCAAAACTGGGCTTTGGCAGGTGCTTTCTTGGAGATATTCACCTTTTCCGCATCCTTAATAAAATCTGGAACATATTCTTTTGACCACTGTAACACATAAGCGGTTCCTTTTGAATTTACACGTGCCGTTCTACCATTACGGTGTGTAAACTCTTCAACAGCTCTGGGGAGTTCATAATGAATAATATATTTCATCTCTGGAATATCAATACCCCTAGCGGCTAAATCTGTTGCAATCAATACTTGACAAGTACCGTTTCTAAATTTAATTAAAGAACGTTCTCTATCTTTTTGCTCCATTCCACCTGAGAAACAAGCATAATTGATTCCGTTTTTATCCAAATACGAACTTACTTTTTCAATACTATCCTTGTAATTACAAAAGATAATACCTGGCTGATTACCAATATGACGTAGTAATTCCATAAGGGTTTTCAACTTTTCCTTATCAGTGGCAATTACCGTTTTGATTGTAAGTTTAGATTCTTTCTTGGTATCTAGGTAATTGATAATGGTAGGCTTATCTAACCGAACAAAATATAATCTCAACACCCTGTGTAGCCGAGGTAAGAATACGTTTATTAATATGAGGTAATTGCTGAATGATATCAATCATTTCGCCTTCAAAACCAGTTTCCAACGACTTATCAAACTCATCTAAAACCAACGTTTTGATATTTGTCCTTGAAAAACGATCACTACTAAAGTGATCCGCAATTCTCTGGAGTACCTATTAAAATAGCTGGTGTGTGCTTTAATTCAATTTTATCCTTAGACATGGGTCTACCGCCGTACACAGCATTCACTTTAAAACCAGAGCCCATATCACGAACCACTTGTTCTATCTGTATAGCCAGTTCTCGCGAAGGCACTAAAACCAATGCTTGCACTTCTGCACATTCTGGATCAAGAGTATCTATAAGTGGTAACAGAAAAGCCAAAGTTTTACCTGTACCCGTAGGAGAAAGAAGAACCGTATTGGTGGTTTTTGGAATAACCTCCAAGGCTTCTTCTTGCATTGGGTTCAATGCAAAAATCTTTAACTTATCTAAAATATCTTGCTGATTACGTATCGTATTAGCCATGGCTTAGTTCTTTTGAGGTACGTCTATTTTTGGAGTAGCCGCAGTGTTGTGCATCAAATGATCGGCCAATACTTTTTCTATCAATTCTTCTTTCGTTAAATGATGGAAAATAGTTTTAATTTTTTCTTTTGTTTCGTCAGAAACGGTACGATTAGGTTTGGTCTTGAATATTTTCTTTGCCCAAAGAACCAAATTAGTTTCTTCCCTATCTTGGGCATCTTGCTTTTTAACCTCATTGAAAACCAATCCTAATTCTTTTTCAAACTCAGGAATATCTGCACGTTCATCTTCTTGAATGATACTCAAAGAAAGTCCCTTTGCTCCTGCCCTAGCCGTACGACCACTTCGGTGTACATAAGCTTCATAGGTGTCTGGAAGGTGGTAATTTACGACATAGGAAATCTCCTTTACATCAATACCACGAGCTGCTAAATCCGTAGCCACAAGAATATCTATATGTCCTTCTCTAAACTGCCCCATGATACGATCACGAATACCTTGCGATAAACTACCATGAATAGAACCTGAAGAAAATTTATTGATAGCCAATTTCTTAGCTAGTTTATTTACCGCTGCTTTGGTCTTACAGAAAATGATTCCACGCTCACCTTCTTTTGTATTTAAAAAGTGAAGTAAAACTTCTAGCTTTTCAATAGGGTCAACAACAATGTATTTATGATCAATACCTTGGTGTCCCATTTGAGCCATATCTGCCTCTATATGCACCACATGCTTGGACATGTAATTCTGTACAAGTTGCTTTACAGTTCCCGGCATAGTAGCCGTAAACAATAAAGTCCGTCTAGATTTTGGCATCTCTGATGCGAGTGTGTCCAAGTCGGTTTTTAAAGCCGTTACCATCTCATCTGCCTCATCCAACACCAAAAATTTCAATTTTTTAATGCTGACAGCCTTACGCTGAATCAAATCTATTAAACGTCCCGGTGTAGCTACTATAATATGTGTAGGTTCCTTTAAACGCTCTATTTGAGGTTTTATAGGAATACCACCACAAACGGAAGCAATAGAAATAGCAGGACTATGCGCAGCAAAAGAAACTAAGTTGGCATAAATCTGTTGTCCTAATTCCCGTGTTGGAGATAAAATTACAGCTTGTACGTCTGTATTTTCCGTGTTTACCAACTGAAGCAATGGCAAACCAAAAGCGACTGTTTTACCAGTTCCCGTTTTTGCTAAAGCCACTACATCCTCTTTCTGCTTTAACAGAATAGGAATAGTTTTCTTTTGAATATCCGTGGGAACAGAAATCTTTAAATCTGCTAAACTTTGGAGCACTTGTTCGTTAATTCCTAAAGCGGAAAATGATTTAGACATAAAATAATTTTAAACAAAGATAATCACACGTGGTAAGAGAATCGTGGAAAGTGATGTACTATTTAAATGAAAAAGGGCTCTGAAAAACAAGCCCTTATAATGCAATCCTATAAAAAGTAACGTTTACGCTTCTTGAAGTATACGTTTAGATTTTCTGTAGGTATATTTTGGATAAATACTACGTTTGGCAAAACGGTTTAATTTGTTAGAATTCACCATTTTGATGTAAATAGGTTTAGTAACACCAAAATACTCATAGGTAGCGCCGTCTACAAAAGTAATTTCTAGCAACATTCCTTTATGTACATAATCTGCTATACCAGAATTTGTGGTCTCTGTATACGCCTCTAAGTTGGCTTCAAGAGTTTCAGGAGCAATGCTCACTAAAAAATGATACCCGTCAATAATAGCACGGCTTTGTACCTCTGCTTCTTCACGCTTAGCGTCTCCTTCTTGAAATTTATCTGGATGCCATTCTTTTACCAAATTACGGTAGGTTGACTTAAGTGACTTAAGCTCAATCTCCTTCTCAATTCCGAATAACTTCTTGTACTGACTAATGCGTTTCATAGACCTAATTTTTGCAGCCGCGAAGCTACGTCTTTATTTTGAACGAGTTAGGTTATATTTTGCGTTTTTTACTATAGGTGATATTAACCTTATAATAAGGGCCTTTAAAAGGCATTTTCATTCATAGAATGGATTGGAAAAATAGAATAATTTCGTGGAATGTTACCCTATTTATCATAACGTATACCTACAATTTTAAATAAACGGTCTTCTTTTCCTATTTGGAGTGTAGCCACATCATTAACTTTCTTTGAAATTAGGGCTCTAGCAATCGGAGAAAGAAACGAGATTTTATTCTCAGAAATATTTGCCTCATCCACACCAACAATCTGAAACTCTTGTGGCGATTTTGCATTACCTATCAACAATGAAACTTGAGCTCCAAAACGTACCTCATTTTTTGGCTGGTCTTCAAGATGTATGACCTTCGCAGATGTTATCCGCTCATTTAATAATTGAAGTTTAGAATTTATTAGGTTAGTAGCAATGCGCTGTTCTTTTTCGTTGTCCTGATGAGATAATTGCTTATCCCCTATCAATTTTTCTCTTTCGTTTAGAAGTTTCAGTAACCCGTTTTCTGTTACATAATTAGTTGCTCCTATTGGCAAATCTGCCCTTGGTGGAACCATTGGTATTTCTTCCTGATCTTCTTCTTTTACAAATCCTCTGCTCATCTAAATAATTTTAAAAACAATTTAGTAGAAATCACTATTTATAATTGATGATATTCAACACATCTTTGTCGCAATAAAGCAAGATGGGTTACAATTATAATGTGATGGATTGATGAATGGATGGAAAGTAAACCTACAATTTAAGAATTGAGGGAATTATCATTAATGTACTCTAAGAACTTAGGTTTATACTGCTCGGAAACCGTAATACGTTGTTTATTGATGATAATCTGACTGCGCTCAATAACCTCAATATTTTTTAAGGACACGATAAAGGAACGGTGTACTCGCATAAATTCGGTCTGCGGAAGTTCTTCTTCCAAAGACTTTAAACTCATAAGCGTTAAAATAGCTTTGGGGTTGTCCTTCAGCCAAATTTTTATGTAATCTTTTAATCCCTCAAAATATAGCACGTCAGACAGTTTAATGCGCACTTGTTTGTATTCCGATTTTACAAAAAGAAACTCCTTTTTATCAGAAACCGAAGTTTGATTATTTCCTTTAACCAACGAAAACCATTCCAGAGCTTTGTTTGCTGCAGATAAGAACTCGGCATAATCAAAAGGTTTAAGTAAGTAGTCTAAAGCCTCTACTTTAAAGCCCTCTAAGGCATACTCATCAAAAGCCGTCGTAAAAACAACACGCGTATGCTTTGGCAGCATTTTTGAAAACTCAAGTCCTGAAAGGTCCGGCATTTGAATATCCAAAAACAGGACATCTACCGTTTCCGTTTTAATAAACTGAAGTGCCTCAATAGCGCTACTACATTTCTTTTTCAGCTTTAGAAAAGGCGTTTTCTCCACATAGCTTTCTACCAAATTAAGCGCCATGGGTTCATCATCCACAATCATACATGAGAGTTGTATAGCTTCCATTTAAGTCTCTAATTTTAAATTTACCCTGTAAACACCAGCTTTAAGTTCCTTTTCAAAAGTGTGTTTATTTGGATATAATAACTGTAAGCGCTTTTCAAGATTAGCCAGCCCAATACCAGAACCACTTTTATCATTGTCTTGTTTAGGGAAATTATGGTTTTCAATTGTGAAATCTACTACGTTTCCCGTAGTAGTCATATCAATAGAAATGATGCTATTCTTGTTTGCAGAAACCCCGTGTTTAAAAGCATTTTCAATCAATGATATAAACAATAAGGGCGCAATTTGAATTTGACTTTCACTAACGGGAAAACTGGATTCTATTTCTGTTTTATCCGTCAGGCGGAGTTTCATTAAATCTATATACTTGCGCATAAACTCAATTTCCTTGGAAAGGGGCACCAATTCCGTATTCGTTTCATACAAAAGGTAACGCATGAGCTTCCCTAAGCTATGAATGGTAGACTTTGCCTTATCTGGAGAAATATCAACTAGAGAATATATGTTATTCAATGAATTGAAAAAAAAATGCGGTTGCAGTTGATACCGTAAATGCTGTAATTCCGTTTGCAATTTAAAATTATCGGCTTCCTTTTTTTCTGCTTCTGTTTTTACCCATCTTTTGGTAGTCTTAATAGCTATTGAAAAAAGTAAAGGTGCCGCATAAGTAATCATCTGTATATAAATGAATAACTTAATTGGAGGTCCTGCTTTTTCACCAGTACCGGCCGGTCGTCTTGTTATTCCTTCAAAAAAAGCATCTTCTATCTGTTCTTTTAACAACATGAATAAAGCAATGACCACAAGGTTGATAACAAAAAACTGAATGGTCTTCTTGGGAAACAAGAACTTGTCTATTAAGATATAGAAATTTAGATAGAAAATTATCGCATAAAATACCATTGGTATTAAGTAATGCGCCACTAAACGGTTCAAGTCTTGCTCTTGCCCATAAGACAATACATAAGGCATTGTGAACAGGACAAGCCATATCAACAAATGCTGAAAGAATATTATTTTTTTGTTTTTATACATACCTATTATTCATAGCGTAATGCCGTGATCGGGTCTAAAGCCGATGCTTTTCTTGCTGGATACCATCCGAAAAATATTCCCGTGACAGCACATACCACAAACGATATGATTATGGAATATAGTGCCACACTAGTGGGCCAATGTAAGAACTTCTCAATAAAGACCGTTGCGCCCAACCCTAAGATTACTCCTAAAACACCACCCGTAATACTTATTAAAATAGCCTCAATAAGAAACTGCATTAAAATATCGGAACCTTTACCACCAACAGCCATTCGCAAACCAATTTCCTTGGTACGTTCCTTTACCGAAACATACATAATATTCATAATCCCTATTCCTCCAATCAATAGAGAAATACCAGCAACTGCCACTAACAGTATGGTAAGCATTTCGCTAGTAGAGCTAAAGGTAGAAATTAATTCTTCCATAGACCGTACATGAAAATCATCTTCTTCAGTTGCTGTTAGTTTATGTTGTGTACGTAAAATTTCAGAAACCTCAATAACCGCTTGTGGTGCATCTTCTTCACTAATAGCCGATGCCATTACCTGATTCAAGTGATCAATGGCCAAAATACGTTTCTGCACCGTGGTGTAGGGGGCTATTACCACATCATCTTGATCTTGACCAAAGGTATTTTCACCTTTTTCTTCCAATACTCCAATCACCTTGAACGGAATATTATTAAAACGAATCATCTGCCCTACCGGTTCTTGTCCATCAGAAAATATATTATCAACAACGGTTTGACCGATTAATGCTACCTTGGAGGCCGACTTTACTTCAGCATCCGTAAACATGCTACCGCTTTGTAAATCAACAACCTTAATATTCAAATAATCCGGATTGACACCATAAATAGTAGACGGCCAGTTATTTGAACCATTAATGACCTGACCACTACCATTTACCATTGGCGTACTATAACTCAACAAGGTGGCTTGTTCTTTGATAGCTTCGTAATCATCTAAGGTTAGAGATTCCATTATACTTGCTTCTTGCCTAACACCACCCCGTGTATCCGACCCTGCTTTTATGGTAATCATATTGGAACCCATACTTGAAATAGTAGACCGAATACTTTCTTTAGAACCCTCGCCAATAGCCAACATAGCAATTACAGAGGCTACACCAATGATAATACCTAACATGGTTAGCAGCGTTCTTGTTTTGTTAAGAACGATGGCTTTAAAAGCGATTTTAAATAGATTTAATAGTCTCATAATTAATCGTCTTGTTTAGGTAATTTTGCTAATTCTTCTGCTGCAGATTGTATATCATGATTTTTATAATCTTGCATAATATCTCCATCTTTAAGCACAATAGTTCTATTACTAAATGTGGCAATATCCGGCTCGTGCGTTACAAATGTGATGGTAATTCCTTTTTTGTTCAACTCCTGTAATAGAGACATGATTTCATAAGAAGTGCGCGTATCCAGGTTTCCCGTGGCCTCATCGGCCAATATCATAACTGGATTGTTCACCAAAGACCTTGCAATGGCCACACGCTGTTGTTGACCACCGGAAAGCTGGGAAGGCGTATGATGTAACCTTTCCCCTAAACCCACCATTTCCAATGCTTTTATAGCGCGTTCGCGGCGTTCCTCTGTTGATACACTGCTGTTGTACAGGAGTGGTAATTCTACATTCTCAATTGCAGAAGTTCTGGCCAACAGATTATACGACTGAAAAATAAACCCGATTTTCTCGTTCCGTATAGTCGCTAATTCGTTTCTGCTGAGGTTTTTAACCTTTACGCCATCTATTTCATAATTCCCAGCTGTAGGTTGATCCAGACACCCTAAAATATTTAAAAGGGTACTTTTTCCCGAACCACTAGATCCCATGATGGTAACAAACTCGCCTTCTTTAATATCAAACGAAATACCTCTTAGCGCGTGAACCGTTTCGGTTCCCATGGTAAACTCACGTTTTAAGTCCTCTATTTTAATGATTTTTTTACTCATGGTTATTTCTTTTTACCTCCTGGGCGTTGTGGCATAAACGGACTCTCCTCTGTGCCTCTTTCAGCAACAGTTGCTTTAGTAGATGCGGATTTCAAACTGTATACTAGTCTATCTCCTTCATTGATTCCACTTAAAATCTGAACGTTTACACCATCACTTGCACCTAATGTGACCTCTTGGGGAACTATAGCTCCGTTAGCTTCGTACACCCAAACTTTAGTTTTTTCTTCTTCGCTCTCCCTTGGTTTTCTTTTTGAAGGGTCAACAGATAACTTTTGTTGCTCGTTATACGCCATCATCTCCGGTGGAGTTGGTTTAAAATTGATTGCCTTGGCCTCAACGGACAATACGTCTTTCAATTCTAAAGTATAAATAGAAATGGTTGCCGTAAGACCTACTTCAGTTTCAAATCAGGGTTATCTGCTTTAATTACAACCGTATAGGTTACTACATTTGAAGTTACCGTTGGGTCTAACCGTACCTGAGTAACTATCCCTTCAAACACATTTCCTTGATACGCATCTACCGTAAAACTTACACGCTGCCCTTCTTTTACTTCACCAATATCTGCCTCATCCACATCAGCCTCAACCTGCATTTCTTTTAAATCTTGAGCGATTGTAAACAGAGTTGGTGTGCTATAACTGGCCGCAACGGTCTGTCCCTCATCAATGGCCCTTGAAAGCACAACACCGTCTATTGGCGAATAAATATTGGCATATTCCAAATTTGTTTTTGCTTCCTGTAAATCGGACAAACGCTGCGTTACCGTTCCTTTAGCAGTTTGATAATTGTAGAGTGCATCATCAAAATCCGACTTACTAATTACCTGATTATCAAATAGGGTTTTCTGTCTGTCGTATATGGTTTTCATATAATCCCTTTGACTAACCGCATTGTCATATGCGGCTTGTGCCTGAGTTTTGGATGCTTTAAGATTGGTCTTATCCAACTCCGCTATCAATTGTCCTTCGGTAACCTCACTGTTGTAATCCACATATATTTTTTCTACAACTCCGGAAACCTGGGTACCAACTTCTACTTGTGTAATAGGTTCAATAGTACCTGTAGCCGTAACCATGGTAGTTACATCACCTTTCTTTGCGGCAATTGTCTTAGCTTCAATTACAACTTCGTCACTTCCGTTTATGAAACCGTATGCTACGATGGCCATTACCACTATAGCTATACCTCCAATAATAATATTTCTTTTATTTTTCATTTTGATTAAAGTTTAATGTCGTTTCCTTGATAGAATTGTAATAATTGATGGTAAAGAATATTTAAGTATTTTGCCTGTAAATAGTTCTGTTGTGCATTGGTGTAGGTATTTTGGCTGATGACCAAATCCGTTGTGCTCAAAGCACCTAATTCATATTTTTTCTGTGCTAGATTATAGGATTGCTCCGCTGCGTCTTGAGACGCTTCTGCCGCAATAAGTTGTTCTTGGGACGAAACCGCGTTTTGATATGCCGTTTCTACCTTTTTAATCACATCTTTTTCAATACTTTGTTTTTGTAATTGTGCCTTTTCAATATTTATGGTCGCTGTTTGTACGGCCGCCTTGGTTTGGTTTCGGTTGAAAATGGGAATGCTTAAGCTTAGGCCTAGTTTCTGATTGAAGTTGACATCCAACTGATCACCAAATGTGTTATCGTTTATACTTGTATACCCAGAGCCTAGACTACCAATTAGAGATAAGGTAGGCAGGTAACCTCCTTTTGCTATATCCAGCTCTTTTTCATTAATAGCAATGTTTGCCTTGCTTGCCTCTACTTCCGGCAAATACTCCAAAGCATTGGTATAAATAGCTTCCTTATTGAGTTCTAGATTTATCAAATCCATATTCTCATCTATGGTTTCTATTTCCAATGTTTCCAAAGGCGATAACTCCAATAATTGTTTTAGGGTGATAATGTTCTGGGCATAGTCATTTTTAGCGGCAATAACATTGTACTTATTAGTAGCAGCTTGACTTTGCGCCTCTGTATAATCACTTAAAGCGAACGAACCCGCATCTAAACGTGATTTAGCGCGAATCACTTCTTTCTCCGAAGCAGCTAGATTGTTCTGCGCTATGGCAATACCCTCTTTGCTATAAAGTGTTTGTAAATATGTTTCTAGTATGCTGATAACAATGCTGTTCTTTGCTTCTTCTTCCAGTAAAGTGCTTTGCTCCAGAAGTAATTTGTTCTGTTTAATTTGATTACTCAACTGATTCCCTTTGAACAACGTCATAGAACTATTGATACCCAAATTTGTATTATGGATTTCATCGGACACATAATCGCTAGTAATGGGATCAATAGTAGTTCCACTAGAGAAACCTTGTGATGCACTTCCGAACAAATCCGGTAGTCTAGCAGATTTGGCTTTGCTGTAATCAACCTCAGATATATTCTTGTTTAAAGTTGCATCCTTTACGGTTATGTTGTTTTCTATGGCGTAAGTAATACAGTCTTCCAAGGACCATACTTTTTCTGTCGTAATCAAATCCGCCTCTTGAGCGGAAGAAATTTGAGCGACTAAAAAGCTTGCAAGGATTATATATAGTTTCATTTATCCGTGTTTTTAATTAACACTTCAAAGGTGAAACTATAGGTATACATATTAAAAGGGAATAGAAGTTTGACCCTTTTGACTATACGAAACCCCGGTTTTTATCGATGGGAATCTTTGCTGCTAGACCAGAAAGCAAACCTATCAAAAAGGCAGCATTTTTTTATTCAATATAAAAAGGTTGTATAGCTAAAGTTTAGGTTCTAAAATAAAAGCACAAAAAATCCGGTTACCAATGGCAACCGGATTTTTTCTCCAATTTAACTCCTACATCATCACGCTACATAAAAACTCACTAATTCAAATAATTACTAACTGCCGATGCTCTTTCAGATACATGACTGTTCAACTCGCTTATAGCTGCCTGAAAGTCTGCGCTAGAATTCAAGAATGTATAACCCTCAACTTCTGCTGTTGCATAAGGCTCTACCAATGAAGAATAAGCAGCATATTCAGCTTGCATTCCGCTCACTGTAAAAATGTTATTCGCAAATTCCTGTACATAGCTATCATATTTTGCTTTGTAGGTTGCATCTTCATACAAGTATCCTATAAGAGGCCACTCTGTATCATTTAAGTCTGAGAAATCTAAAGCTAGAGACCCTTCTTGATTACCACGTTGCAAGGCTTCGTTATTATCCCAAGGAATCCATGACAATGTTTCTGTATCTGGATTGTTGTAAAGAAAATAGTTGTGTGTCATTCTACCATACGTATCCCAGTTTTGGATAACCGTGTTCACTGCTAAATAGTTCAAGAATGTTTCCGTATCAAAAATAGACTCTAAGTTGGCACGCCAAGCTTCAGGATCAGTTGTACGATTATCTGCATGTAAAGCAGCAAAAAGGCTTTCTATATCAGAATAATCAGCTTCGTCCTCATTAGTTTTCTTAACGAATACATCTTCAGAAAAAGAACCATCTGCAAAGCTAGCACCATCACCATCAGGCTTATACAAATTACCATCATTATCAGAGAATTGGGTGTCAATTACCGTATCATCTACTTCTTCAACCAAAGTATATACACCAAAATACTCAGGCCCATCACCATGGTCTACATAAACCTCATAAATTGAAGCATGAGAACTAGCTAAACCTGCTTCTCTGAACAAATCTGTAGCCACTTTTTCACGTAGCATAGACTGGTCATTATAGTTGTTTTTAAGACTTAGTTTTTTGAAACCATAAAAACGTTGATTGTCAATTTGCGGATATTCATCTTCAAACTCATCAAAATCTAGTTTAAACGACAATTTTAATATTCCTGCAGACCAGCTAGATTGCAAGCTGGAATTTCCTTTGAAACGTAGACCAACACGATACCATTCTTTGTCTTCAAAGAAAACTTCACCTGGAACAAAAATGGGGTCTTCATCAATTTCTACAAGTCCACCGCCACCTTGGCCACCAGCTGGAGGACCACCTGCTCCAGGTCCTGCACCAGTGCCACCAAATTCACCGTATAATGATGTCATATCATCTAACATGCTCTGCCATCTGTCTTCTGTGATAACAAGATCAAGACGTTTTACCGTATTGTCCTCAAAAACTACATCAAAATTAGGATCAGCAGATTTGGTATGGGTTAAGTCTGTCCAATCTGTTGCTTCAAAATCGCTATCAGCATATGTTTCTACATATTCCGCATCATCGTCATCTGTTTCATCAACAACCTCTTCCGTGGTTTCTCCATCGTCCACAACAGCATCAGTTACATCATCATCTGAGCAAGAAATTAAAAATGTGAAGTGCATTGCCATCAAGAGCAATAGGCTTACTTTTTTCATTATGAATTTATTTTTAGGTTAATATTTTCTATCCAAAGATGCTCATTAAAACAATGTTGATTTTTCAGAATCTGTGAACCCCTCATTGTTTTCAGTGAATGTTCAAATACAATCTGTAAACCATTTTTGATTATCGCAGTATGCTATAAATAACACTATTAATCCTTTTGTTTAAACACCAAGTAATCATAGTCAATCTCTGTATTTTACTGGGTGTGTGCAGTCCATCGAAAAAGTCTAATAACACATACTATTCGATTTAAAATTGAGTTTGATTTTATACCCAAAACTTAAATCGTTTCAAATGAAAAACATATCGTTCTACCTACTGGTTGCTGTTATGATCTCTATGACGTCTTGTAAAAAGGATGTTTTGAATTTAAATTCAGGTGAAGATACTTTTGAAGCTGACCAAGAAAATTTAGATGGACAGGGGTTGCCAAAGATGGAATTTAAAGCACAAGCCCCTAGCCTGACCAACACTAAAGAATATACTATAGATTTAGAACAATGGGATATTCCTAATGACGGGACCGATGCTATTAAAACCACAGCTAATTTACAGGCTGCTATTGACTGGGCCCATGATGAAGCTTATAGCAAAGTAATACTTCCAGAAGGAAATTATTTAGTGGGTGAAGATGTAAATGAAATTTACCAAGGCGGAATAGAAGTGCATGACAATACCGAGTTTATTTTTAGTGAAGGAGCCATTTTAGAAATAGATACTAATGACAAGTGGAACTACTGTGTAATTAGTTTAGACGGCGATAATATAATTATTAGGGATGGTATTATTCAAGGGGATAGAGATACCCATATTTTCACCCCACGCGAAAGCGATGGAAATACGTCTCACGATGAAGGTCATGGTATTTGTGTTTGGAACGATAGTAATGTTGTTCTTATAGATAATATGATTATCAGAAACACAACAGGCGATGGTTCTTTGGTCTTAGAAGCTACGGATGTTACATTTACAAATAACGATATTTACAACAACAGAAGACAAGGAATTTCTATTGTGGGCGGCACACGCATAACAATTACTGACAATGAAATTCATCACATAAATGGTACAAGCCCACAGTTTGGAATCGATATTGAAGGCGCTGGGCGTGTGGATGAAGATATCTTGATTCAGAACAATTATTTTCACCATAATACAGGCGGAGACATTGTAAACACCAGCGGCAAGAATGTTTACATTTTAGATAATATTCTGGAACAAGGAGAAGGCAACACGTATATAGATGGACCTATAGTCTCTTGGCACAAAACACATAACGTAATTGCTAGAAACACGATTACTATGGATACCGGTTCCGTAAATGGCCGGTTGGGTTATATTCAGTATTCCGGAGGAGGTGACAAAGGACATAACCGTGCCACCTATGTACACGATAATGTTTGTAATAATTGCGGAATGTACATGTACAAAAGCTCTGATGCAGATGTACGCCGTAATAAGTTCTACGGTTACTTTATGGCTTTTTCAGATTTTGAAAACGTAACAATGATAGATAATCTTGTCACTTATTCTGAAGAGTTTACCAACCTAAGGTACTGTTGGTCTTACCGTTTTAAAGATGCCACAGGTACCGCTACAGGAAATTATTTAGGTGATGAACTCCAAGACCTACCGTTAACAGAAACAGAACCGTATACCATGCAATGTGTGCTGGATGGTTGGTAGCAAATAAAAAAGAGAAGATAGAACCTTGTGTTCTGACCTTCTCTTGGGGACTACTAAGTAGGTTGTTTATGAAGAGGTATTCTTTATAAAAGATTCTGCTCCTAACCTATTTTCTTACTAAAAACTACTGTATTACCACACCTCTCTTAAAAACATATTTAATGTCTTGGGTGTTACTGATATTTTCTAAGGGGTTCGTATTTAGGATTACCAAGTTTGCTATTTTACCTTCTTCTATAGTTCCAATGTTCTTCTCTTGGCCTAAGCCCTCTGCGTTAACAATAGTTGCTGCTCTTATTGCATCTATATTAGATAAGCCTGCTGTGGTTAAAAGTTTAAGTTCTTTATGAAGATTTATAGTGCCATCTTCGGAAATCATATGATCAGACCCTGCTCCTATTTTGACTCCTTGCTCGTAAGCAATAGTAACCGCTCTAAAAGCATCAATCTTACCCAAGGCTTCATCCGACATATTTTTAATATCTTCTTTGAAATAGTAATACACGAACAGCGTAGCGTCTAAAATGCTGTTGTTATTTTTCATCGCATCAAAAAGCTGAATTACTTCTGGCGTATTTTTATCCCATTTTATGGCATCTAGTTTAGCTTTCCATTCAGCAGCTTTTTCTCTAGACTCAAAATCATGTCTTCCCTTTATTTCCCCTTTAGCCATTTGGTATTGCAAAAGCGACCCGGCATGAGACATAACGTCTGCACCTCCGTTTGTAATATCCAATGGTTTTGTGGGAGGCACTACCCCATGTGCCCAGACCTTTAAGTTTTGTCTTTTGGCTTCTGTTGCAATTTTTTTAAATAAGTATTTATCAACGTTTAGGTATACCTTAATCGCGGTCGCCTCTAAGCCTTTGGCTTCTGCTACGGCTTGTCTCAAATCCGTGGTGTCGGTAATGGCTTTTTGCCAAGAAACTTCACCCGCTTTTGCACCTTTGGCAACTTCTTGTGGGCGTGGGTCACTCGCAAAAAATTCAGGTCCTGCAATTATGGTCGAAAAGAAAACATCAGATCCAATGTCTTCTCCTATTTTCATATTCTTCTTCAACAATGTAAGCATCCGTCCATCACCTCCCATGTCACGCACACCCGTTACCCCAGCTTTTAAAGCTGTGTTTAGCTGATTCTGGGCCTCTTTTAACGTACCATGAGTAATATGAACATGCGCATCAATTAAACCGGGAATGATATACTTTCCTTTCAAATCATAAACAATAGCCCCTTTTGGAGATGTTGTAGCGCCGTCATAAGAAATTGTTTCTATTCTATCATCCTTTATCAGCAGACTTCCCGTTTTTCCCGTATCAGAAACCGCATCAATTATAGTTGCATTTTTTAAAACGACATAGGTAGGACTGGCTTTATCTGCTTCTGTGAATGGGCGGCGGTGTATAATAGAAGTGCAGCAAATAATAAAGTGATTTTTTTCATTTTAAGAGAGGTTAAGTTTACTGTTTGAATATTTTACTGAGTGCACGTTTGAAATTATCTCCCAACACCATTTTTATGTGTTCGTCCTTGTAGCCTTTTTTGATTAAACCTTCGGCAATGTCGTATACCCTGAATGGGTGATTCAGTTTTTCTATGGTCAACAAATAATCTTCATTGGTGTGGCATTGGTACTTTGCCGGTGCATTTTCCAGCGTATCTTTTCTCAATTGTAAATCGGCATAATCTTCAGTATATAGCCCTTGATCACTACCTATACCTACATGGTCAATACCCACCAACTGCGCTACGTAATCTATATGGTTTAAGAAATTTTCTATATAAACAGGTTCTTTTTCACTTACCATAAATCGTAAAATAGGAATACCAATAACGCCATCAGTTTTTGCCATTGCTTTTATGGCTTCATCCGTTTTTGACCTTGCCAAACCTTTGGCTATGGTACGGCACCCCCCATGGGTAATAAGTGCGGGTACTCCTTCGCAAGCTTCAATGCCACCAAGAGTGGTCATATCACCACAATGCGATACATCTACGCCCATACCCACTTCATTCATTCTACGCACTATTTGTTTCCCAAATTCGGTAATACCAGTGTCTACATCTTCAAAAGCGCCACAACCCAATCTGTTTTTACCGTTATAAGTTAATTGGGATACACGTTGTCCTAAACCGTAAAACAGGTTTACATCATCTACTGTTCTAAAATGGCTGCTTTCCTGATTGGTCATTAGCATGCCTATCTTCTTTGAAGACGATAAATTTTCAAGTTTAGACTTACTATCAATACGTTCAAAATACTGAGGGTTTGAAGCTATTATTCCATTTTGAACGGCCATAAACTTGAGCATGTCGTCATAAGCAGGAATCATATTTCCCCAACCAAAAACGTTCATTCCAGCGTCTCGTACAAACTGATAATCTTCTTTAGTAAATGAACCTGGAACCGTCTCCCAAAGCTCCGTAAGTGATTTGCCATCTCTTTTATGATAATCATCTCCAAACGTGCTCAGCATATCTATACAAGCCGTTTCATTAATCAATTGTTTGGCCTTGGCAGAATACTTCTTTAGTTCTTTTCTTTCCTTTAGCGTGATCTTGCTTTTCTGTACATTGGGTTCATGATTAGCACTGAGCGGCATAACCGATATACCGGCTACTGTAGCCCCCATTTTTTTTATAAAATTTCTTCGTTTTGATGTCATTCCTTATTCTTTTGAGATTGTACTGCAAAGTAGCCAAGCATGATACCTAAGGCAATATTCCATAAGGACAGTAAACCTATTTGTAAATGTTTAGGTAGGATGAATACGGTTGTCATGGCCGGAATCCAAAACCAAACAAGGGACCACCATGCTTTGGTAAGGCTATTCCAATCCATTTCCTTGCCTTCTATTTTGTTATCCGTAAACCTGTGAAAAGTTACGAATACGGGACCATAGATTATATTGGCAAAAAAGGAAACCGATAGCGCATAAAAGAAACTGCCCTTTGCCACATTAAACCACCAGCCTTTAGCAATTATAGCATCTATATAAGCAAAGAAGCCTGTAAAGGCATATTTAAAAGTGATACCAAGAAAGGCCCACACCAGCATTTTCAAAAATAGCTTAACGGGACCTGGACCAAAAAAATACCATCTTTTTAACCGTATACGGACTGCAATAAGTTCTCCTATAGTACCCAGAATACCAATTTGCACCGCACTAGACAGAAGTGGATATTCTTTTACAAAATTTAGATAGCTTTCAATCATATTATTAGTTGTTAAATGCAACTATTTATAAAAAGACTGTTACGTCTTTGATTTGGTATAACAATAAAGTCCGGCTGCAATATCTTCGCAAGCCACACCTAAAGATTTAAACACGGTCTTTTTTGATGCATCATATAAGTTTGAATCCTTCAACATTTCTGAAATATCCGCTTTAATAAAATCTAGAGCATCGTGCCCATTTTCTTTAGCAGGAATCAATAATTCCCCCGCCTCATTAGCTGCTGACAACCTGTTATCAACATATACATCTGAACTATTAATAATAGCCGACGCTAATTCTCTTGTGCTAGCCGTACAAGCACCTACAGCATTAATATGGGCATGACTTTTTAGATACTCATTATCTAATATGGGTTCTGTAGCCGCGGTAACGGTACAGATAATATCTGCATCCTTTGCAGCCTCTTCTATAGTATTGCAGACTATGAACTCAATACCTTCAAACTTCTCCATATCAGTAGCTAGTCGTTCGGCACTACTCCTATTTAGACTCCAGAGGGTAACTGTTTTAATATCCCTAACCTCCAACATGGCTTCAATATGTTTTTTAGCCTGTACACCGCTACCAAGGATACATAAATTCTTAGCTTCGGGAATTGCCAAAAGACTAGTAACCAGTCCGCTTACTGCAGCAGTTCTTATTCCCGTTATACCATCGGCATCTAAGCTGGTCATCAATTGCCCGGTAACAGTTTCATACAGATGAATAATACCTTGGTGTGAGCTTAGCCCTTGTTTGTAGTTATCAGGAAAAATACTCAAAATCTTAATTCCCATTACTTCATAAGGCCTAATGTAAGCTGGCATCATTCCCATAATTCCCTTTGTGGCATTTTGTAAAGGCATGGTAGCACGAAGCGGGTTTACAATATCCTTTTCGGCATCAAGTAAAAATAACTCCTTCATTACCTGAATACATTCGGACATGGGTAACAAGGATTCTATTTGGTCATTATCTAAAAACATCTATTCTAAATTCTCTATAATCTTTTGCAAAACAGTTTTGAATATGGCTAAGTCAGATGATTTTATATCGGTTTCTGATTTTTGTGTTATGCCATTAGCCACTTGTAAAGCTTCCTTTTCGAGCGCTTGCCCCTGTTTTGTCAAAAATATTTGTTTGTTTCTTTTGTCTTCGTCCAAGCAACGTCTTATGAGTAAACCTTTCTTCTCTAAAGTATCTATTTGCCTTATGGTCATCGTGCTCTTTTCTTTCTTAGCACGTTTAGCTAATTCTTGTTGATTAATGCCATCCTCTTTCCATAAATAAAATAAAATACGCCATTGTTCAATGGTGATATCTATACCATTTTCTTGAAATGCCAGCTGCAAATGCGCCGTTAAGACACGCTCTGTGGCACTTATGAGTCGTGATGAGGAATTGTATTGTTCGGCCTTAATAATGTTCGCTTTAAATTAATTGCAACATACAACTAATTTTTCGATATCTAGGAATTTTATGACTTTTGATTCTTCAAAAATTAGCATTATTAATTACCCGAATTATACCCTAAAAAGTTTTAGAAAAATATAAACCCACAGCACCATCTGTATAGCGTGGAATAAGTGCAATGTTCTTAGATTTTATAAAGGGGTTCCACTTGAAAAGATAATCAAAATGATACACCAGTTTGGTAACTAAGATGCCTATACCAGCACCTGCCAAAATATCTGAGATATAGTGTTTGTTGTTAAACAATCGTAGCCCACCTGTTACTGCTGCAAAGCCATAACCGCTATATGCCACGTAGGGATTGGTATCTTTATATTCCTCAAAAACAGCAGAACCAGATGCGAATGCAATGGATGTGTGCCCAGAAGGAAATGCATTATCATTAGAGCCATCTGGCCTAACTTTATAGACAGAATTTTTTATAGCTCTAGTAAAAACGTCGGTAAGTATCATAGATACCGCCAAATTTTTAGTTTGGTCAAACCAATGATTTTTGGCCTTTACCCCAATAACATTAGCAATAAATAAAGTTGCTACAGGTGCATACCTTGTGTAATCATCAATATGAGTTCGAAAATCGTTGCCTACCCAACCTTGGGCAGTTTCATGAAGGGATGATTCAAACCCGCTATCCGATAGGAGTATTCCTGTGGTAATCAAAGAAAGAGGTAAAATAGTCTTCTTGAATAACTTCTTTTTGGGTTTCACCTCTATACTATCAGTTTGAGCGCATAGGTTTCCTAAAGTGAAAAATACTAGGAGAAGGGCAATGTTTTTTCTCATATTCAGATGTTGTCAAGAGCTGTTTTACCACCTGAAAACTAAAGTATGTGTGAGTTCAAGTGCTTGAATTCTTTACCAATTTACAAAATGTTTTGAAAAATGAAATTTAAAATGTTGTGTCCTAAAATCGTTAACGGAGTAAACACTACTCTTTAGTATCTTCTAAAAATGCCCTAATCTGCTCGCCATCCCAATGACTGTCAAAACCAACAACACCTCTTTCAAAATCTCTTTCTAGTAGCTTTTCTTGTTGCTCCAACTCTTTACGGGCTTTAAAAATATAGTTTTCATCACCAATTTTCTTCTCTTTTGCCAAGCGTCTTAAACTGTCCTCGTCATACTTTATGAAATTCTGTACTTGACGCTGTAAGGTATACCTTCTAAAACCCATCTGACTAAGAACTTCACTGGCTAATTTTAAAGATGTTTCTAGAGATTCTCTATAAATATGATCTATATCCATATTTAAAAACTCATAGGCGGCATATCTGTTTTTGGCACGTACCATTAGTTTTACCTTTGGGTATTTACTTTTTACCGTTTTGGCCAATTCCTTTACCACTTCAGGATTATCCATTGCGCAGATTAAAATATTAGCCTCTGCAATACCTGCAGATTCCAATAAATCCGTTCTTGTTGCATCACCATAATACACCTCAAATCCCATCTTCCGTAGAAAATCTACACGGTTTGCATCATGATCTAAAATTGTGGCTTCCACTCCGTGAGTTCGCAGAAAACGACCGATTGTACTACCAAAATGACCAAAACCGACTAGAATTACTTTTTGCGATTTTGCAATATGATCCATAGGTCTTTTTATAGATTCCTTTGTTCCCAAACGTGGTAATAAAACCCGTTCGTTTATTATTCCAATAACAGGTGTAACGGTCATGGTTAAAGCGGTAACTACCAACATAATATCCATCTGGTCCTGCTCAATTATATTTAGAGAAAAAGCAAAGGACAAGAGTACAAAGGCAAACTCCCCAATTTGGGCCAAACTACAGGTCAATAACAAATTTTGATTTAATTTGAGTTTAAAGGCGGAGCCCGTAATAAACAGAACCAGACCTTTTAAGAAAATAACAGCAACCAGAATCCCCCCAACAATTAAAGGACTTTTTGCAATAACAATAAAGTTTATAGAAGCACCAACGGCCATAAAAAATAAGCCTAATAGCAGATTCTTAAACGGCTCAAGAGTACTTTCCAGCTCGTGTTTGAACTCACTGTTAGATAAGACCACACCCCCTAAGAAGGCCCCTAAAGCAGGGCTTAAACCTACTAGTTCCATCAAAAATGAAATTCCAAAAACTATAAGTAAAGCTGCGGCTATCAGTAGTTCCCGAACTCCGGTTTTAGCTACTTTTCGTAATAAGGGCACTATTAAATAACGCCCCGCAACAACTATAGTTACTACGGAAACCAAAATAGCTAAAGTCTGCAGCCCTAAAGGTAAGTTCTGAAGTAAATTAGCGTGCTCACCACTATTTTCTACAGCCGGTTTATCTGTGTTAGCTAATAATGGCAAAGCACCAAGCATGAAAATAACGATGATATCCTGAAACAACAATATGGAAAATGAAGATGCACCAAAGGTGGTATTCAACAATCCTTTTTCTTTTATAGTCTGCAGTGCTATTGCGGTAGATGACAAAGCTACGGCCATTGAAAATGTCAATGCTACCTTCCAGTCAAAACCGACCAGTATGAACAAAAAATATGAAAGTAGCATTGTGCCCGCTACCTGTATACCTCCCATTCCTAAAATAGTTTTTCGCATTTTCCAGAAGTTCTTTGGCTCTATTTCTAGACCAATTAAGAACAACATCATAACGACCCCAAATTCTGCAAAGTGAAGAATATCTTCCCCTTCCTTACCAATAAAACCTAACACGTATGGCCCTATTAACACACCAGCAATTAAATACCCCAATACAGAGCTTAGCCCTAAACGTTTCGCAATAGAAACACAAATAATAGCGCCTAATAAAAAGACTATGGCTTCAAAAAGAATACTACCTGTCATATCTATCTGTTTAGTTGTGGAATGTCATTAAAAAAAGAGAACTCGCTTACCTCAAGAAGGGCTATGTCATGATGCAGCAAATCAATCAATTTATCATATTGATTGGCAAAATCATGTAATTCTTGGTCTTCTATTTTATGGGTTCCCATTACCGCAAAAGGAGGGAAATATTGCATGCCGCACAGATTTGCAGTTTGCTGAAAAGGACGTAAGAAATCGTTTATGGAATAGCAGTTAATTCCATTTTCGCAATACATGGCTTTAGAACCACCTGTGGTGATAACGTTTAGGCATTTTTTACCCTGCAGAGCTCTTCCATTTGGTCCGTAGGCCCAACCAAACTCCAACACCATATCTATCCACTGTTTCATTAAAGGTGGACAACTGTACCAATAAAACGGATGATGAAAAATGATAATATCGTGCGCACTCATCAGCGCTTTTTCGGCATCTACATCTATATTAAAATCGGGGTAACGTTCATATAAGTCATGAAACGTAACCCCGTTTTTATCTTTAATTTTATCAACTAAAATGGCATTCGCCCTAGATTTTTCAAACTTAGGGTGAGAAAATAAAACCAATATATTTTTCATATTGCGAATTTAGTTGAAAGTACTCAGCAAAAATTCAATCTTATTTTCTTTTTATCAAAAACATATACTCATAACTTATTCTAACGTAATACGATATTGCTGCTCAACGAAACCAACTCTTCAATTTTAGCATTATCATAAGCATCTGGGTGAGCTTCTGAATAAAAGCCTTTATCATTATCAAAATACTTACCTGTTTCAGCTAAATCCGTCATCGCTAAATCGTACAAAATATCTACACCTTTCTCCGCTGGAGACCAGTGTTGACCATACGCTTCTTTTGCCATTTTAGTGTCTAGAAGCGAATAGGATTTACTGCTACAACAGAAATTGATGGTTCTTGTTTCGCTAAATAAAAACTCCACATCGTTAAGGCTAGCTTGCTTTGTGCATAAGCATCATTAGCTCCTAAACTAATACCGCCTTGTAATGCATTTAAAGAAACTGGAGATTGGGCTGCAGAACTAAGATTTACTATTCTAGGTGCATCTGCTTTTTTCAATAGCGGTAATACGGCATTTGTAAATTGATACGGTGCTAAATAATTCACTACTAAACGAACATCTACTCCATTCGTAGCAGTATCAATTTTAGCTTTGAAAATACCTGCATTGTTGACCAAAACATCAATTTGCGGCATTTTTTCGGCGACTTCTTTTGCCATCTTTCTTACGTCTGACAAGTTTGAGTAATCGGCTAAAAAACCTACCACATTATCATTCTTTGATTCTGCTTTGATTTCTGTTACGGTGGCATTTAACTTAGCTTCAGTTCTACCATGAACGCCAACAAAATGACCTTCTTTTGCCAAACGCAAGGCTAATAATTTACCTATTCCGTCAGTACTTCCTGTAATTAATATATGTTTCATTTTTGCTTTTTACTGTTGATGAAATATGGGCAGAACTTTGTCTGCTATTTTTTATAAAGTTATATCTATTTTACTTGTGGTCTTTTAAAAAGGTGCAAAGGTGTCTTTAGGACTGTTTGGTACACTCCAACGCTCACGAGCACTTATACTTTCTGTTGTAACAACTTTAGATGCTGAGTTATTTGCACTACCATAGCTACTTACACTGCCTCTTGGAATTTGCATGTGGTCTCCGTATAACCAAACTACCAAATTACTGCGCTGTCCACTGGTTATTGGGTGCGTAGCGTGTGCAACATTGCCTCTGTGAATTATTGCTTTGCCTGATTCAAAAGTAGTTTGTACCGTTTTTCCTGTGGTCTTATCATAGAAATCAACTTGTGAACCTGTAAAAGCTTCATCGGGTAAATTTATATTGATATTCAAGGTAGCAGCTGAGGCATCCGTATGCCCATTTAAATCTTTATCTTTATCTGGGTTGTACTGAATAGAAAAACCAAATGTTTGGTTGTCATAGCCATAAGTACCCAATAACAAACGCGCTATCGGACGCATATATCTGTCCATAATGTCGTTGTAAAATTCCTGAAAATTAGGTGCAGCAAGATACCCTTCTGAGCGTGGATCAAGCATAATCCCATAACGATTCAATTGTATTCCGTATGGTGCTCGTTTCGGAATTTGTGAATTTACTACAGCTTCTAAATAATTACGGAATTCAGCTAAGCGTTCAGGGTTAAAAAACTGCGCAACATAAACACCATAATAATTTCTTCCCATAAATCAGCAACAGCATTCTCTTTCTCTGGGTTTTCCCAAGCGTCTTTAATTGCCTTTTGCAAGCGTGGGTCCAGCAGTGTTTCATCAGGAACTAGTAAATTATCTTTGTTTTCAATTTCCCATTCTGCCCACATTTTCGAGTAAATTTCGGTTGCTATTCCAAAAATGAGAGACAGAGGCTTCACGGTTTAGCGAGGCTTCCCGAGAAGGTAATGTAAGTGTACGAGCTTGCTCGAGTATATTTTCATTTTTCATTGTATTTATTTTTTTACCAAAATCTACCTCAATAAGATATTTTGGTTTAGTAAACCTAGTTGTTTGTTTTTCTATTAATTGATCGGCTTATGTAACATTTAAGGACAATTAATCTGGTACAAATTTAGTCTTAGACAGCAGTAATTTTTTGGTAGTAAAAATGGTTGTTTAGGTATATTTCAAGGTTTTGTTTCATTAAAATTATTTAACAAATCCGCCGTAACGACTCATAATGCTAGTTGCACCAGCTACTGCGCTTTTTAATTCTGGAGTTACATCCCCATAAACTTTAAAACTATCCATTGTTGCACCTTCTAAAAACAGAGCTGCAAACTGAGACCAAACTGTTAGATGTGCCAAAGCGGCATCGGAGTCTTGGTATCGTTCATAAATATGAATAGTTTTCTGGTCTTCTGCAACATACCACTCGTGATTTAGCGAACCTTCTTCGTTAAATGTAGCTGCAGTTATTTTTTTCATGGCTTTGTTGATTATTTTGCCATCTACCGTCCAAGCTATGTTTTTATTGAGTTTCATACCGTGATCTTAAATTAAAAAGAATGCCTCCTATACAAGAGGCATTCATACTAGATTTTATTAATCTACAAATATGGATTTTACGTGTAACGTGTCCATATATTCTTTTATATACACGATTTTACCTTCAGAAAACTGAAACAAAAAGTGGTATGGATTGTTGTAAATTCTACTGTTAGTTAATTCTCCGTAAGAAATAAACTCTGCCGCTACCCTATCGCCTTCGGCTGTCCAGCCTACTGGAGTTAATTCTAATCCTTTTGGTATGGCAGTTTTCACCATTTTTATAAGGTCTGCTATTCCATTTTTATCCATTTTACCAGAAACAGGAGGATCTCCTTTAATTCCCATAGATTGCCAAATAACATCTTCACCTAAATAAGTAAGTGCATTTGTTGCATCGCCAGCTGAAAAACGTTCAAAAAAGTCAAGAACCGTTTGTTTATTTTGTTGTGTGCTCATAATTCTAATTCTTAAAATTTTTAGTTAACGCCTTGTAATCCCATTAATAGTGTTTCAAAATTTCTTTGATTCTCTATATCATTCTGAAAACCAGTATCATCTGCTAATGTAAAACGCTTAATTGCGGGAGATTTGCTTGTTGCTTGGTACAACCAATATGCCTCTTCTTTTAAAGCTTCTTCAATTGGTAAATCTATAGACGCATAAATAGTACGTTTAGCAGCTTCAATAGCATCTGAATTAAACTGTGACATTCTATTGACTAAATCTTCAACAAAAGCACCAATTTTATCCGCATCTAAAGCTCTATTTATTAGTCCGTATGCCTCTGCTTGGTCTGCATCAAAATCTTTTGCAGATAAAATCACTTCTAAAGCTCTACCTAAACCAATTTGACGCGCCATTCTAGATGATCCACCGCCACAAGGCAAAATTCCCATACCCACTTCCATTTGCATAAATACTGACTTACCACGTGCTGCAAAACGCATATCTGTTGCCAAAGCAAACTCGTGTCCGCCTCCTCTTGCAAAACCCTCTATTTTAGAAACTGTTATTTGTGGTAATTTGCTAATACGTTGCAACACTTTTTGTAAGTCTAACAACGCTATATCTTCTCTAGCAACTGTTTTTGTAGACATCTCTTTTAAGAAGTTAGTGTCTGCATGTGCTATAAAAATTTCTGGATGGGCAGATTGAAAAACTACTACCTTAATTGTACGGTCATTCTCTAAATCTTCAGCTAATATATTTAGCTCGTTGATCATTGGAATGTCCTGAATATTTACTGGTGGATTATCAAAAGTCACCAGGCTTGTCCTTCTTTTTCTTCTACTCTAAATGTTTTAAATACCTTGTTTTTCATGTCTAGTTATTTATAAATTTGTATCTGTTGTGTTTTAATTACAGTACAAATTTACTTTAGACACCTACCTTTAAATTGGTACAAAACAATGTGTTATAGGTAAAAAATAAGGTTACTTGTATTTTTTTTAGGACAAACTGGCTTTGTAGGCGCCAATAGTTACCCCTTTATAGGTTTGAAAGGTTTTGTTAAGGTGGCTAGAATCTGTAAAACCCAATTCCATTGCTATTTCAGAAAACTGCAAATCGGTATATTTTAACCTTGGTTTCTACTAGCTTTAATTTGTAGTTAAGAATGTATTTTTTTAAGGATACATCCGTATGTTTTTTAAAGTACTCGCTAATGTAATTGTCTGCCATATGAAACTCATCTGCCAAACTTTTAGTAGATAGCACATCTGAGTTATAAATGTTGGTATGTATGAAATTTATAATTTGCTGAATTTTTGAAGACTCTACAACTTTAGTAGTCATATCTGCATTTAAAAACTGAATGTTTCTAGCAATAAGATGAAGAATTACGGAAAGTGAATTTTGAATGATAAAAATATCAAAAGATTGCTTTTTTTCATTCTCTGTAGCTACCATATTAATCAAAGAAGTTAAATGCAATTTATCAGAATTGTTCTCAAATTGCATTTCACGTAGCTGATGACTTTCACTATTTAAAACACCTTCAATCTTACGGAACCAATCGTTCACCGGAAGATTTGCATTTTGTGAAACATCACCTCTAAAAAAACTTTTTAAGAATTTAATAGTTGTAACGGAACTAGCAGTATCGGCTTCAACAATGTAAATATCGTCGGGTACAAATACAAAAATGCTATTGGGAGTATAGCTTACTATTTTACCATTAATGCGTATTACGCCACTTCCTTTTTCAAAATATAAAATCTCAAAAAAACGGATGGTAGTGTATTTACAAAACGTAAAATACGATTGACCTTTGTACTGCTCAATTACAATATTCTCTATTATAGTCCTTGCCATAATTGTTTTTTACAATGTATTGGTATCCCCTTCTGCATGGTTGTAACTATCACTATTTAGGTATACCTATAATTCTAATAGCGTTAGAAAAACCAAAAAACAATCTAATTTCAAGAAAATAAGACTCAATTAATCTTCTGGTGGATGACCATGAATTTGTTCAAAAACGGCATCGAAATTTTCTCGAAGATAGGCGTTAAGCTTTTTTTGATAATCCAGCTTAAGCCAATTTATAAAATTATAGGTGCTTTTACTTATGCACTTGCCATACACTTGTATTCTATTATCAATGTCTTCTTTTAGTAATTTTGCCAACGCAAGGGCATCATACACATCTTCACTATTTTCTATACAGATATAGGCATGTTGTTCAATTGATTTTTCCAATACCACTTTAGAAGATTCTCCGGAAAAGGTAGTATCCTTATATAAAGCGGTAATATCCAAATAAGTTTCCTTAGATTTTGAAAACTCTGACCGAATATCTTCGGCCAACTCATGTTTAAAAGTACTTTCAATATCTTCATCGTCCTTAATACGGTCTATGTAGAAATTAGGAGATTTAAAAATGGCCTCCCAATCTAAATCTGCACCCCAAGGACCAAAGCGATAGATATTATTGCCAAGATCTATTACCGTAAATTTAGATTTGTTGTTCAACACCCTAGAACCCCTACCAATCATTTGGTAGTAAAGGGTCAGGGACTTTGTAGCCCTGTTTAGAATAATGGTATCTATAGTAGGTTCATCAAAACCAGTTGTTAAAATACTTACAGATGTTAGTATTGCATCTGGAGTTTCATGAAACCACTTTAATATTTGTTTTCGTTGTTTCTTGGTAGCGGTATTGTCCAAATGCATAATTGGCAATCCCGCACTATTAAAAGTGTGGTATACCTGAATAGAAGTTTCTATACCATTATTGAATATTAATGTTTTTTTACCCTTAGAATGTAATGTATAAGCTTCTAGTAATTTATTTAACATGGACGGACTCGTATACAAGTCCGAAGAAGATTTAACCGTATAATCTCCATTGGAACCCACCTCCAAAGAAGTCAGACCCATATCATACTGAAAAGTTTCGGCTCTGGCCAAAAAATCGTTTTCAATTAAATTCTCTATGGATTCGCCAGGAATCAACTCATCATAGTTGCTGTTCATGGGTAAATCCTTATTGGAACTTAAAGGCGTAGCAGTAACCCCAAGAATAAAAGAGTTTTCAAAAAATTTGAAAATTTTTGTAAAGGAATTATAGTGGGCCTCATCCACAATAACCAAACCAACGTCCGAGATATCCAAAATACCATCGTTAAGCCTATTATTTAATGTTTCTACCATGGCCACATAACAATTGTAGCGTTCATGATCATCTAAATTAGCTTTACTGTTGACTACTTTATTGACAACTCCAAAACTAGTGAGCATTTTAGATGTCTGATTACAAAGCTCTACACGGTGTGTCATTACCAAAACCTTTTTTGAGTGGTTTTTAAGGTATTGCCGGACCATTTCTGAAAAATTACGGTCTTTCCACCACCAGTGGGTAATTGATATAACAGATGGTAA
Organism: Zobellia laminariae; assembly: GCF_030553095.1. Classification (GTDB taxonomy): domain Bacteria; phylum Bacteroidota; class Bacteroidia; order Flavobacteriales; family Flavobacteriaceae; genus Zobellia; species Zobellia laminariae. The sequence continues at coordinate 4,304,260 of NZ_CP130738.1, forward strand.
TCATCTCTTTCATTATCGAACTTTTCAAATATTTGATTAATAGCACCTTGCTGGTAGCTATAAAGTTCTTTGTCCGTTTTCTTTTCCTGAATTTCAAATAGGGGCTCTTGCATGATATCTTTTTCTGGTGCCTGCAAAGGTAAAACCTTCAATATGTAATTACTAATATATTGACAGGCTTTCCAGAACAACTCATCGCCGTTTTTATAAATGATATCGATTGACAGCTATTTATCGCAGCAATCTCAAAAAGTAGACTTTTTTATGTTTTCTAAATATCTCTTGCTAATGGATACTAAAAAGCCACTTAAGAAAGTGGCTTTTTATAATTGTTATTAAGAATTTATCTAAGCCTTATCTAAAAGATACGCCTTCTACTAAAGGTTTAAATCTGAAAATATAAAAAGGTTTAGTCGCAATACTTTTACCATTATTAAAAGCGGCACCTCTGTTCACCTGTGCAGCGGATACATACATATACCCATCTACATGGTTGTAACTTACACCATCTGGCCAGACCAAATTATCATCTTTTATCATAGAGTGAACACTTTGGTCTTTTGCTAGAACTACAGCAACACTTTTTGTTTCCAAAGCTGTTAAATATAGATTGCCCTCTTTATCAATAGACATTCCGCCATTGTTGGGTTTTTCTGAATAGGTTTCAATTTTGCTATCCAACAATGCCTCGGTCAAAGTCTCGTCTACAAGGTCTAATGTTTTAACTCTGTAGATTTTGGTTCCGTTTAATGGACCGTAATAAATATATTCAAAATTAGTATCAGCAGTAATTCCGTCATTACCAATCAATAAATCTTTACCATCCACAGCCAAATGCTTTCCATCAATTACCGTTGGTGTGTTTTCTGGTAAGGTAGTGCGCGTGCCTTCTAAAACACGACGTGTTTTACCGGTTTTCATATCCACAATAATAAAAGCCGCTTTACTACCATCACCTCCATTACCAATACCTTCATCCGCTATAATAAAATAACCGTTTTTGGTATCTACCACCATATCATTAGGTTGTGAGATTGCTGGCACTGCGGATTTTGGTAAGTAATAAATACGTTCTAATGAATTAGTATGAGTGTTCCAACCAACAATTTTTGGTGTTACGTTATCACGTTGTGCCATGTCTAGCATCCAGATAATTCCGTTTTCATCATTACGAATACCTAGAACATTGCTCAAATAATTATCATCCGTAGCTCTTGGCGTATTCCATTCCAAATTTGGAAACGGTGTGGTTGTATTTGTTTTTTTATCAAACTTGACCACTCTAATTTCTGGACTAAAAAATGGATGATGACTGTAAACCAAATCGCCATCATTGGTGAAAGTAATATTCCCCACAGCTTGGTCTACAGTTGCAAAAATTTCTGCTTTGGCTAACGTTTTCTGCGCATTTGCAGTCATAACAGAGAGTAGTATACTTAGTGTAATTAGTTGTTTTTTCATGTTATTCGCTTTTCTTCAAATAATCTGGAAGCTCTTTCGAAAGCCAATCTTGACGAACCGGAACGTGAACATCTAAATCCACCGTTTTTTCTAAAGCCCAAAACTCATGAGGTATGTTCTCTGGGAATACAATTACCTCTCCACCAGAAACAATAACGAACTCCTCTTTACCGTCTATAATAGTCTTGATTTTAACCTTACCGGACATGATATAGGTAATCTGCTCATTAGGATGTTGGTGCCATGGAATATGTGCCCCTTTTTCCAAATTGAAAATAGTCATTTGACCTTTTTCTCCATGAAACCATTTACGCTGAATACCTTCGCCAATAGTTTCTGATTCCATTTCATCAAAATTGAAATGCTGCACTTTTGAAGTCGCCACGGAATCAATCGTATTTACCTGTGCATTTGCCGTAGTACCAGCAAAAATTGCTGCTATAAGAAATATTTTAAGTGTAGTTTTCATTTTCTTTTTAAATTATTTGACTAATTGCATCTAAAATCCTTCTAAAACAATTTTACCTTTTGCTTTTCCTGTCTCTAAGAAAGCATGGGCTTTACGCATATGCTCTGCGTTAATGGTTCCAAAGTTTTCTCCTAAAGTGGTTTTAATAGTTCCGTTGTCTATCAATTTAGAAACCTCGTTTAAGATGTTGTGCTGCTCAATCATGTCTTCCGTTTGAAACATAGACCTAGCAAACATAAATTCAATGTGAGTAGAAACCGCTTTATGCTTAAAAGGCATCACGTTAAACGATTTAGGGTCGTCTATAAACCCGAATTTCCCTTGTGGTTTTATCAGCTTCACAATCTCATCAGCATGTTGCTCCGTAGCGTTTAAGCTCACCACATAATCAGGAGCAGGCAAACTATATTTCTCGAATTCTTGACTCAATTTATTTCTGTGGTTGATAACCGAGTCTGCACCCAATTCCTTTAACCAATCTGTTGTTTCTTCCCTAGAAGCCGTTCCAATGATATTCAGCTTAGTTAGCTTTTTGGCTAATTGTACCAAAATAGAACCCACACCACCAGCAGCGCCAATAACTAGAATAGATTTGTTAGCATCATTTCTTGCCACTTCTAATCTATCAAACAACATTTCATAAGCCGTAAGGGTTGTCAAGGGTAAAGCTGCAGCTTCTGCAAACGAGATGCTCTTAGGCTTTCTACCCACAATACGTTCGTCTACAATTTGATACTCTGCATAACTTCCTTGACGTGTAAAATCGCCTGCATACCAAACTTCGTCACCTACGTTAAAAAGGGTGACATTATCACCAACTTCTTTTACTATTCCTGCAGCGTCCCAACCAATAACTTTCCAATCATCACCCTCTACTGGCATTCCTGCTCGTACTTTGTAATCTGCTGGGTTTACAGAAATTGCTTTTATCTCCACAAGAATATCTCTGCCTGTTGCTTTTGGCATATCTAATTCTACGTCTTGTAACGATTTTACATCCTCTATAGGGAGGTTCTCCTTATATCCTATTGCTTTCATTTTATGTTGTTTTATAGGGTGATATGATTACTTCCAAGTAACGATATCATCAAAGTTTCTTCTAGATTTACCAAATTCTGGATCTGCTTTTCTGTAACCGAAAGCGGTCATAAACGATAGACCATATTTATCAGTATCCACACCAAATTTCTCTTTCAATAAAGCTTCTACTTTTTCTTGATGAAACCCTTCAATGGGGCAAGAATCAATTCCTGTTAAAGCGGCCGCTGTCATCATATTACCTAAAGCTATGTAGGTTTGTTTAGCCGACCAATCAAATAACTTTTTATCCGTATCCAAATCAAAATCACGCTCTTGAAATTCTCTATAAAATTTAGAGTACACTTCAATAACTTCTTCGGGCATTTGCTTTACATCTTTCATCATGTGCAAGATATATTCAGAATCATGCTTTACCATTGGCGCCTTCATACTTAAACCTAATACAAAGTGGCTGGCAGTATCCAACTTTAAAGGTGCTCCCCACGCTACCGGCTTTAATAGCTCACGCAATTCCTTATCTTGAACAACTACAAAATGCCAAGGTTCAAAACCAAATGAACTTGGCGATAAATGCGCTGCTTCTAAAATGAATTTCATATCGTCATCAGAAATAGTTTTAGAAGCATCAAATTCCTTTGTTGCGTGTCTAAAATTAAAAGCATTGATGATATCTTCTTTTGCTATGTTTGGTGTACTCATTAGTATATTTTAAAATGTTGTTTTTGTAATCCGATACAAATATAAAGTCTACATATACTTTTTTAGAGTATAAAAAAAGGTGATACTTGTATAAATCAGGGTTTTTTAGAGGATTTTTTAAGAAATAGTTTCAAAATCAGGTTTATTCCTGTTTACAACACAAACAATAAGCACATAAAGACGTTTTAATCCTTTATTAATACCTATTTTAATTTAATTAATCCATCTAAAAGTCAAATTGATTCTAGGTTGAATATGTTTTGCCGTTTTTGGTATTTTATGCTTCCAGTTATCTTGTGTAGCACCTTTCATTAGAAGTAGGCTTCCGTGAGCTAAAGGAATATCTACACGTTTTAAATCTTTTCGGGTAGTATGTTTTAATTGAAAAGGTCTGGTTTCTCCAAAAGTTACCGAAGCAATAACTGTGTTTTTACGTTGGTCTCCTTTATAGTCTTGGTGCCAATCTACACTGTCTTTACCATCTCTGTAATAATTTAGTAGACAGCGTGTAAATTTCACATCTACCTCCTGCTCTATTCGTTCTTTAATAAAAAGTAAATCAGCATTCCATAAGTGCATTTTACTCTTTGTGTTCGTATATTTAACCTCCTTGGTAACATCTCCAAACCAAGCAGTTAACCTAGGATAATCAACCTCTTTACCGTGAATGGTAATTTGCTCTTGCTGCCAAGGTGTATTTTGAAGTAAGCTAGCATACAACTTATTACTTTCTTCTAAACTGAAGAAATTCTCAAATAAAGTAACATCGGCTCCTGGTAGATCAAATTCTATTTTACGGACTTCATTTGTGAAAAATAGGTCTGTTTGACTAAATAAATCCATCTCTTTTCTAATTATCTAAATGAAACGCCCTCTACAAAAGGTTGAAATCTAAAGATATAAAAGGGTTTGGTGGCAACGCTTTTACCTTCATTGAAGGCAGAACCTCTGTTTACCTGAGCTGCAGATACATACATGTAACCATCTACATGATTATAGCTTACACCATCCGGCCAAACCATATTTTCGTCTTGCGCCATAGTTTTTACACTTCTATCTTTTGCTAGTACCACAGCGACTCTATTTGTTTCTATAGCAGTTAGATATAGGTTACCGTCTTTATCGATACTCATACCGCCATTATTAGGCTTTTCAGAATACGTTTCAATTCTACTGTCGAGCTCATCTTCGGATAAATTTTCGTTTACCAAATCAACCGTTTTAACTCTATAAATTTTAGTTCCGTTCAATGGGCCGTAATAGATATACTCAAAATTGGCATCGGCGGTTATACCGTCATTACCAATCAGCAAATCTTTACCGTCAACAGCTAAATGTTCACCATTAATAACAGTAGGAGTATTTTCTGGTGAAGTTGTACGTGTACCTTCTAAAACACGTCGTGTTTTACCGGTTTTCATATCAACTACAATAAAAGCCCCTTTACTACCATTTCCCCCATTACCAATACCTTCATCCGCTATAATAAAATATCCGTTTTTAGTATCTACAACCATATCATTTGGTTGTGATTCTTTTGGCGCAGATGATTCAGGTAAATAGTAGATACGTTCCAATTGATTGGTAATCATGTTCCAACCGACAATTTTTGGAGTAACATTATTACGCTGTGCCATATCTAGCATCCAAATAATACCGTTTTCATCATTTCTAATGCCTAATACATTGCTTAAATAATTATCGTCTGTATCTCTAGGTGTGTTCCATGCTTCATTGGGGAATGGTTTACTCTCCTTAGTTTTGGCATCCATAATCTTAACTCTGATTACAGGTTCAAAAAAAGGATGTTGGCTGTATACCAAATCGCCATTATTAGTAAATGTTATGTTCCCCACGGCTTCATCTGTTGTGGTAAAAACTTCAGCTTCTGTTTGTGCATTTGCCGTCATGCCTGTTAAAATTGTAGTCAAAATAAATATATGTTTTTTCATTGTGTGTTCTTTTTTAATGGTGATTTTTCAACCACCGTTTTGTTACTTCATCTATATTTTTACCTTCTCTTGAAACCTTATAGTCTAATTCTGCAATAATGTCATTAGTGAATTGTAAACCATCTAATTTTTGCAGATGAGTTTTGGTGAACATATTTTCTTTGTCTTTGCGTAGCAATAAGACAGCTTTGTCAACACTACCTAATAGACCTTTAGGTTCTTTTAGTTCTCTTATTTTGTATTTATAGTGTAAAAATTGAGGTTTCCAAAGAGGGATAATTATCCATTCTTTCTTTTCAACCGCATTTTCAAAAGCACTGAAACAATCTTCTTCAGTACCTGTATGAAATGAATATTCTGCGTCATTAAGTCCGTAAACATTCATCATCTGAATAGAAAAACGCGTAATGCCTGCCTTATGGGTTTATCCCTTGGATATCCTTTTTAATTTTTGATACTACAGTTGGTTTCAGCAAATCTGCAATCTTTGAAACCTCTTTTTCTGGCACATAATCTGGCACTCCCCAAAGAGCATACGGTTTATAGTGAAGTCCTAATTCTACTAAAGGAACTGCTTTTTCGACCTCATTTTTATAAATACCGTGACTGGAAGGCAACCATGCCGAAGCCAACATATCTACATCGCCTGCTTTTAATCGCTCAAAATTCTCTTCGTGAGGTGAATATGTGCGTTTTACGGTAAAACCTATTTCTTCCAATGTGTTGGCTACCAAAGAGGCCGCTATACGATGAAAAGACAAATCGGTTACGCCTAAATTTATTGTTTTCGACATCTGTTATAATTTTAAAAATGAAACATGAAATTGCACCTTTAATCTAGATAGAAGTAGCTTATAAAAGAAAGACAATTTACTTACCTAAATCTGTACAATTACATATGGTTACTGAAAAAATTTTTAGTTTTAAATAAAAACACACGCAGTAATACTTGCGTGTGTTTAAAAATTTATTAGTTCCCTATTTCCGTCATTTCATTTAATATAAACTCTTCCACTTTGCCATCAGTTACTTTCATATAATGGGCCAAATATTTATTATCCATATGTTTTTGCCATAACTCACGATTAACCCACTTTTCATGAAATAAGAAAAAATTAGGATTTTCATTGTCTTGGTGAAGGTCATAACTAATATTACCTTCCTCAGCTCTAGTAACATCTAACAGTTTAAGTAATTCTGCTTTTACAAACTCTCTATGCTCTTCTTCTACTAAAATTCTTGCTATTATTGTCAAATATGATTTTCTCATGATGTTTTGTTTTATAAATTACTTTACTAATTCTGTTTTAACTACTAAATAAGGGCCTTCACTATCATCTTTTCCATTGTTCATAGGTGGTATTCTATTTAATTGATCAATTGTAGCGTATAAAAATCCATCGTTAGCTACATAAAGACCATCTGGCCAAGATTGCCCTTCAGGAATTTTTGCTAAAGGGACATAAGCTTCTTTAGTAGATAGCCCTATTTCCCCATCTGTTACATTAGTTACATACACATTTCCGACAGCATCTACTGCCATGCCGTCTGAGTATGATTTTTTACCATATGTTTCTATAGAATTTACTAGTTCTTCATCGCTACCAAAGTTAGCTGCAGGTACCCTATACATGGTGTTGCCGTGTAAGGCTCCAAAATATACCCAGTTATATAGTGGATCAATAGCTATTGGATTTAGCGCGAAACCACCTTCCATTTCTGGCATCAATGATGGATGACTCTGTGCCATTCTCTTAGCTTCCCCATTCTCGGTATTGATTACAATAAATGCAGGCTCAGGCGCACTTTTTAAATCACCCTGGGTCATATCTGCAATTATCACACGGTTGTGTTTTTCATCAATTACAAAATCCTGTAAAAAACTAGCCGGTTTTACTACGTTTGCCGGAATTTTTATAGTCTTAACTAATTTTTCTGACTTAGTATCCCAAATCACAAATTGCTTGTTTCCCATATCCAATAACCAAAGATTGTCATTGCTGTCAGCTCTTATGCCAATAACTGCCTTAAAAACCGAGTTTTCTCCAGTCGCATATTCGGCGTTTGGGTAAGCCTTACTTTTACCATTTTTGTACACTTCAAAAACTTTAGTGTCAGGTGACATCATAGGGTTCATGGTAACAAATAATCTGCCATTACCAGTTAAAGCTAGATTACCAGGTCTTATGGTATCACTAGCAAAAATAGTTTCTACAGTTTTTACTTCTTGTGAAACATTTTCAGTTGGCGCTGATTCTTGAACGGTCACCTCTTTTTTCTCGTTTGCAGATTTACACATTACCATCACAGATGATAATGCTGTAAGCAATAGTATTCTTTTCATATCTCTATATTTAAAAGTTAATATTTAAGTGCAAGACAAAGTTATTGGCAGACCACCTCTTTTAACTTGTATACCTAAAGGATATTTATGTATATTAAAAGGTTAATATGTTGTTATTTACCTGATTTTATTTGAATTGCTTAAATTTATACTGAAATTCTTATTGAAATTGACTCAAATGCAATTAAAATTTACTCAAATGCAAGTATTAGAAGCGTATAAGCCTTTTGAAATACAAGAAATTGAATTGACGGATTGGAAACAACGACCCGTTAAGAATAATTTTTTTGAGCTGGTTTTAATAAAGGAAGGTGAAGGTACCCAGTGCATCAACTACAATGATTATGCATATGGCAAAAATAGTATGTTTTTGCTACCGCCTTTAAAATGCCATTCTTTTACCATAGAAAAACCTACGAAATTTGTCTTTTTAAAATTTACCGATTCTTTTTTTAAGAATGTAAACCGGATGACTATAGATAGAAATGAATGGTTTAAAGAAGCATCATACATCCTTTCTAATTATAATCAATTACCTGGTGATATCATCAAAAATGAATTGGATCGAAATTATTTAGAAAATCTTATTAATATGATTCTTCAAGAATCTAGAAATTACGGTGAAGAGTCTGTAAACCTAGTTACCAGTTTAATGACCAGCATCTTAGAGATTTTAATACGCAATATTAAAAAGAGCAACTACTTTGAATTACCAAAGAACAACTCTGATGAAAGAATTACTAAAATGCTGACTTATATAAATACCAATATTGACAAGACTGAATTATTGAAAGTTGAAAATTTAGCCGATGTTTTTATGATGTCACCTACGTATGTAAGCGAATATTTTAAAAAGCAAGTGAGCATGTCTTTGCGAGAATATATCATTAAGGCAAAACTGAAGTTAGTAGAGATTCGCCTTTTAAATTCAGATTACACATTAACACAAATTGCAGATGATTTAGGTTTTACCGATGTAAGTCATCTTTCAAAAACTTTTAAACGTTACGCTGGCACTTCCATTCGTGAGTTTAAAAATAATGGAGAATATATGTTATTGAAACGAAATTCTTGCGCTACAGCTGTACAAGCTTAGTCCTCAGAAAAACATATCAATATTATTTCTAGATACTCCACGTTTCCAAGCGATACTTGAACCCATACTAGGATATTGATTAGGACTGACTTCTTTCCCCTCCAATATTGCATCCAATGCTGTATAGAGATCCTCTCCGGTTGCTGGTTGAATACCTGGCCTAGTCATATCAAAGCGCCCCGTATACACACACTCTAGGTTTCCATCAAAAACAAATAAATCAGGATTACTTTCTGCACCATAGTCCAAAGCTACATCTTGATATTCATCATAAAGATATGGGAAGGGGTATTTATTGTATTTCGCCATTTGAGCCATAAAAAATGGGTCATCTTGAGGAAATTTTTTAATGTCATTACTACTAATTGAAATGAACTGCATTCCTAAGGGTTGATATTTATTGGCCAATTCAACCAGCTTAGAATTTATATGCTGCACAAACATACAATGGTTACAAAGAAACAAGACCACTGTGGCTATATCAGACTTTAATTGAGATAGCGTTACTACCTCACCTGATACCGTATCGGGAAGTTTAAAATTAGGGGCTTTTTTCCCCAATTCCATCATGCTAGACAATACAAACGTCATGATTTAATTTTTCGGGGACTAAGTGTCCATATTATTTTTTTCAGCTATATATCCTATGGCAATCTTTTTAAAAATTATATTTTCTACACTACTTGCAAGTAGTAAATCCTCGAATTTTAAGTTAAGAATAATTTAGAATGAAATAATGTATAAATAAAGGTTTCATAGATGATTTTCTGTATGCTATGCTATATCACAGGCTATTTAAGGCCTAAAAACACACATTTTTTAAATATTTAATAGTAATACCCTTATAATTTTCCTTTTTTCATACCAAAAGCTTTGATTTTTATCAAATTCTATCTGATATTTTTTAAACAAAAACCTTTAAAAAACGAAAAAAAGGGCACATTATTAAGTTGAATTCATGCAACAATACGATATTTTAACATTATAAAACGCAGTTTTAAACAATAGTTTCAAGAAATTTACAATTTTTTGCACTGATGCAGTAACGATAAAATCATGATTAACCCCAACCCACAAAAGTTCTAAATAGTTAACTCATTGTATGTAAAAGGCTAAATAATTTAGGGTGTTCAATTTCTAATTTCGGGTTCCATATCATAGTTAACTGCGCTTTTTGCGGAGTATCTTTTAATTCATAAAAATCGATAGGTAAATTCAAACCTCGTATAGATGAAATAGGCTCTAAAGATACTCCCATTCCAGCCTCTATTAATCGAATACTAGTACTGACAGAATCCGTTTCATGTACCACATTAGGTATAAAACCAGCACCTGTACAAATAGATTCTATGATGTTTACATAATTGGGCCCATCTGTTTTTGATGGAAAAATAAAAGGTTCTTTTGTAAACGTAGCGAAGCCATCTTTAACCATCCTACTCATATCAAAACCCTTGGGAACCAACACCGCATAATTGTCTATGTGCAAAACTTTGCTCTTTAAACCTACGGGCACTAATGGGTTTGTTGCAAAACCAATATCCAATTCACCAGATTGCAAACGTATATATTGATCACGATTGTTAAGTTCCTTTAAAATAGTTTTAATATTAGGCAGATTTTGGCGAATATCAATTAGAATTTCTGGCAGAATTGATTGCATTACAGAATGCGTAAACCCAATTTTCAACTCCCCTGCTTCCCCTTTATGGATTTGATTGGTTCGTTTTAAAATAAAATCATATTGCAAGAGCAGCTTTTCCATTTCATCAACAAAATATGTTCCAGCATGAGTCAACTCCACATTACGCTTGGTTCTTATAAAAAGTGGTGAGTCTATAGCCTCTTCCAGCTGTTTTATTTTACGGCTTAGTGCGGGTTGCACAATATGTAAAGCTTCCGCTGTTTTAGTGAAATTGAGTTTTTTGGAAAGGAGTACTGCGCTGCGTATATGTTGTAAATCCATTTTAGTAATACATATTTGTTATTAGTTTATCAAAATTAAGCATTTATTTATATAACTGAGGTTGACTAGCTTTGTCAGGAATAGGAAAATGTTCAACTCAAAATATATTCATTATGACCACAGGCCAAAGCTTAGCAGAAGTATACGATGCGGAACAATTTAGAGCTATAGGAAAAGAACTGATAGATGTGCTTGCTGATCATTTAAATGATTTACAGCATAAAGAAGGAAAGAAGGTCTATCCAAATCATGCACCAGAAGACGAGCTCCAGTTTTGGGAAGATGATTTGAAACAAGAGTCTACTCCTATTCAAACCTTAACAACGCTTTTGAACCGGTCTCAGCAAACGCAGCACCCAAAATATATGGGGCACCAAACGGCAGTTCCTGCTCCTATTTCTGCGCTGACCGGAATGGTTACTATTAGTAAATAATAGCACAGGGGTTTTTGAAATGGGGCCAGCTTCAAATGCCATGGAACGTGTAATTACTGATTTAACCGCAAAAAAAGTAGGTTACGACTCTTCTGCTTCGGGAATTATGACCTCCGGCGGAAGTCTAGCAAATTTAACTGCATTATTGGCCGCCAGAAAAGATAAAGCACCACATAACGTTTGGGAAGAAGGTCATAATGAAAAATTAGCGGTTCTTGTTTCCGAAGAGGCCCACTATTGTATTGATCGGGCTGCTTAAGGATTTTAGGACTTGGGGATAAAGGAATTATTAAAGTTCCTGTTGACCATAATTTTAAAATACGAACAGACCTTTTACCACAATACCTAGATAAAGCCAAGGCTGACGGTCTTCATGTCTTCTGTGTTATTGGTTGCGCCGGTTCTACCGCTACCGGTTCTTATGATGATTTAGATGTATTGGCAGAGTTTTGCGAAGCTCATAACCTTTGGCTACATGTAGATGGTGCACACGGCGGTGCTGTGGTGTTTTCTGGGAAATATAAAGACCTTACAAAGGGGGTTGAAAAAGCAGATTCAGTTGCTATAGACTTTCACAAAATGCTAATGACTCCGGTTCTTAGTACGGCATTGATGTTCAAAGAAGGAAACAAAATTTACAGAACATTTGCCCAAAGAGCTCAGTATCTATGGGATTCTCCTGAAACGGAAGAATGGTACAATTCTGCTAAAAGAACTTTTGAGTGCAGCAAACCATTTTTATCTGCACAGGTGTATCTTATTCTTAAAACTCACGGTATGGATATTTTTGAGAAAAATGTAAATCAGCTTTATGATTCCGCCAAACTGTTGTCTAACCTCATTACAGCCAAGCCGGAATTTGATTTGGTACACCAACCAGAATCTAACATTGTCAATTTTAGATTTGTTCCGAATAAAAAAATGAACATCAACGAATTGAATACTTTAAATACGGACATTAGAAAACGATTAGTCGCCTCTGGGAATTTCTATATAGTACAAACAACTATTGCAAACAAGCGAACCCTAAGATGTACGGTAATGAATCCATTAACTTCAGAAGTGGACTTTGTAGAGTTATTGAATGAAATTGAAAAAGAGGCCACTTCTATCCTAAGTGCGGAACTTGCCCATGTTTAGTAGCCCTATTTGAAAAAGTATGTGAGGTCGATTTTTAAATAAATTGACCTCCTTTATATTCAGTTTCAACAAGAATATAATAGTTTTGCAGCTTGATAAAAATAGATTGCCGCATGAAACTTTTATTGTCCATAGGACTTACTATCCTATTTTTTTATAACGCCAACGCTCAGTTGGTAAATATTGAGTCCAAACGCATGCAAAAGGATTCCGTTCGTTTTGCTTTAAAAAGCGATTTACTCTTTAATTATACAGATAACAATGGCGCCTATATTCTTGCAATTGGGTCAAATATTACAACTCAGGTAAAATCAAAAGACCTCAGGAAAATCCTATTTTTTATTGGCAATTATAATCTTATCCGAAGTAAAGATGAAGATTTTCAGAACTCCTATTTTTTCCATTTACGATATAACCATAAAATAACCGATTTCCTTAGACTGGAAGGTTTTATACAAAACCAGAACAACACCTTACTCACTATATCCAACCGAAACCTGGCGGGAGCAGGTGTACGCCTAAAGTTAGTTTCGGAAGAAAATACACGGGTATACTTTGGTAACGCTTACATGTATGAAATTGAAACACTAGAGGATACTGGTGAGCGATTATATAACCATAGGAATAGTAGTTACCTCTCGGCTACGTATGCATTTCCTAAAACAAGATTAGATTTTACGGGTACCGTATATTTCCAACCTCTATACCGTTATATTGCCAACCACCGAGTGCTGAGTCAGTTGAAAGCAGAAATGCCTTTAACGGGACACCTGAGTATTTCTGCTTTGTATAATTATTCCTATAGCAGTTTTTCAACTACTTCAGAAAGTGATCGTTCATCTAATCTAAAATTGGGACTTACGTTTTCTTTATAAAAAAGAAGAAAACTAGGCTAATAAAGCTTTACTCATCTCCTCACCAATTTTAAGAAGGCTATTACGTTCGTCTGCTGTAAAATCATAAGGTACTGGTTTAGCTATACCCAAAGTTCCATATAACTTTCCGTCAAGCAACATAGGTACGGCGATAGAACCTTCTACCTTAGTTTCTTTGGCAGCAGGACGTGCTACGCCAGAATCATCTGTTTGGAGGTTACACATCTCTACGGCTTCTTTACGCTCAGCAGCAATACCCGCCATTCCTTTACCTATAGGAATAGTGGATAACTTGGGTATTAGAAAAGGAGGGATTCCTTTATGAGCTTGTATCTGTAACAGCTCTGTTCCTTGGTCTAAAAAATGAATGGTTCCCGTAGTACAATCAAAAGCGCTAATTACATTTTCCAATACTTGTTGCCAATCTATATTAGATCGTTCTAAGTCCGTTAAAATAGCATCTACGGTCAATCCTTGCTTTTCACTCATAATCCTGATATTTACTAAATAGGTTGTTTGTATTTCTAAGGACTTCCGTGTTTGCGGTTGTCCTCTCTACAAATCTACTAAAGTAATCCGTAGGTACTCCCTCTCTATTCAAATGTAAAAATTAAACATTTGTTAAAAAAGAATGAACGTTCATTTTTGTTGTTATCTTTGTACCAGAATTAGAAATCATGGCAGAATTAACAAAAGGCGAAATTAAAAGAAATGCGTTGGTGAAAGCCACAATAGAACTAGTGAACAACAGTGGCTTTCATGCAGCTCCTATGTCTAAGATTGCTAAAATGGCTAACGTATCACCTGCAACTATATATCTCTATTTTGAGAACAAGCAGGATTTAGTTAACCAAGTATATATAGAAGTGAAAGCTGCTTTTACGGAATATGCGTTTGAAACATTTGATCCAAAAATGGAAGTTGAAGAAGGGTTTGAAATCATTTGGAAGCGTATTGCAGATTTTAAGCTTAAGGAATGCGAAGAAGCAATGTTCCTAGCACAGTGTGATAACACACCTATGATAGACGAACCCAGTAGACAGCAAGGTATCAAGCATTTGCAACCTTTATTGGATTTATGGGAACGGGGTAAAAATGAAGGCAAAATTAAACCACTTTCAGATTACATTTTATACGCTTACTCTATTAACCCATTATCCTTTTTAATGATAGCTCAAAAAAGAGGAGGTTTTCAATTAACTGAGGACCATTTAGAAGAAGCATACCAATCTGCATGGAGCAGTATAAAAAAATAAATACATCATCTTAAACAACAAATAGAAATGGAATTACTTGATAAATTAAAATGGAGATATGCTACTAAAGCAATGAACGGTAAAACTGTACCACAAGATAAAGTGGACATTATTTTAGAAGCCGCTCGCCTAGCCCCTACTTCTAGTGGATTACAGCCTTTTGAAATTATAGTTGTAACCAATCAAGAATTAAAGGAAAAAATAAAACCTGTAGCTTGGAACCAGTCTGTAGTAACAGATTCTTCTCATTTATTGGTTTTCGCTGCTTGGGATAACTATACTGAAGAGCGTATTAATAAAATGTTTGACCTAACTAATGAAATCCGTGGTTTCAAAAATGAAGGTTGGGAAAATTACAGACAACAATTATTGGGTATGTACCCACAGCGTGATCCAGAGGTAAACTTTCAACATGCCGCTAGACAAGCATATATTGCATTTGCAGAAGCTCTTACCGCTGCTGCTTTTGAAGGCGTAGATTCAACACCAATGGAAGGATTTGATCCAGATGCAGTAGATGAAATTCTTGGTTTAAGAGCAAAAGGTTTACGTAGCTGCGTATTGTTGCCTATTGGTTATAG
Source organism: Zobellia laminariae (assembly GCF_030553095.1). Lineage (GTDB taxonomy): Bacteria > Bacteroidota > Bacteroidia > Flavobacteriales > Flavobacteriaceae > Zobellia > Zobellia laminariae. Next base: position 4,319,574 of record NZ_CP130738.1, read on the forward strand.
AAAAACAGAAGAAGATTGGTTGGCAAATTTAGTTAAAGTGAGAAAAAGCACTGAAGACTTAGTAACCGTAATGGACTAATTACAAAAAGGAAATACTATGAAAACTATATTATTAAAAAATAGACCTAAGGGAAAACCTTCGGTCTCTGATTTTGAATTTGTAGAAAATGATTCGCCTTTAGAAATTAAAGATGGTGAGTTGCTTTTGGAAACGACTTACGTTTCTGTAGACCCTTACTTAAGAGGAAGAATGAGCGATGCTAAATCGTATGTAGCTCCTTTTGAATTGAACAAACCTGTTCATTCAGGTATAGTGGCAAAAGTTATCGCATCTAAGCACAAGGAATATAGCAATGGCGACTACCTTGCAGGTATGCTTAATTGGAGCACGCAACAAGTTTCCAATGGTGAAGGTCTTACAAAAGTTGATGGTGAAAAAGCGCCTCTAAGTGCATATTTAGGTATTTTAGGTATGACAGGTTTAACCGCTTACTTAGGACTTAATGAAATAGGTAAGCCTAAAAAAGGAGAAACTTTAGTAGTTTCTGGTGCCGCTGGTGCTGTAGGTAGTGTAGTTGGCCAAATAGGAAAAATACTTGGTCTTCGTGTTATTGGTATTGCCGGTAGCGATGAAAAAGTAGAGTTGCTAAAATCAAAATTCGGATTTGATGAGGGCATCAACTATAATACTACTGAAGATATGACGGCCGCTATTGCAAAAGCAGCACCAAACGGAGTTGATATTTATTTTGATAACGTTGGCGGTCCTATTTCGGATGCAGTGTTGTTCAATATCAATCACTTTGCAAGAATGATTATTTGTGGTGCTATTTCAGTATATAACAATACTGAGCTACCTAAGAGTGTTAGTGTTCAACCATTTTTAGTTAAGAATAGCGCACTAATGCAAGGGTTTATTGTTTCAAACTACAGTGAGAAATTCCCTGAAGCTATGAAACAATTATCTACTTGGTTGGCTGAAGGTAAATTAACCTATAGTGAAACCGTTGTTGAAGGATTTGAAAATATCCCTCAAGCTTTTATCGATTTATTCGATGGAAAAAACAAAGGAAAAATGGTCGTTAAAATTTAATGACCGATACAAAAAAAGAAAAGGAACTATGACGAATTTTGAATTTAAGAATCCTACCAAAATTATATTTGGGAAAGATACAATCAAGAAAATAACAGAAGAAATACTTTCTGACGCTAAAGTATTAATGCTTTATGGCGGCGGAAGTATTAAAAAGAATGGTGTATACGACCAAGTAAAAGCAGCTTTAGCAAATGCTAATGTAGTTGAGTTTGGTGGTATACCTGCCAACCCGGAATATGCTGTTCTTATGGACGCCCTAAAGGTTATTAAAGAAGAGAATATTACATACCTACTAGCAGTTGGTGGTGGTTCGGTTATTGACGGAACTAAATTTTTATCTGCTGCTGCAGTGTATGAAGGTGACGAGCCATGGGATTTTGTTAAAAAAAGAGAACCTATTAAAAAAGGAATGCCTTTTGGAACAGTTTTAACTTTACCGGCAACAGGTTCAGAAATGAACTCGGGAACGGTTATCTCTAGAAAAGAAACTCAAGAGAAGTTAGCTTTTGGAGGTCCTGCCCTATTCCCACAGTTTTCGGTATTAGACCCTCAGGTAATTACTTCTATTCCAGAAAGACAATTGGTAAATGGTATTACGGATGCGTTTACACACGTTCTTGAACAATACATGACATACCCTGCAGGCGGACTTTTACAAGACCGTTTTGCCGAAGGTATTCTACAGACCCTTATTGAGATTGCTCCTAGAGTAATTAAGGACCCTAGTGATTATGAAGCTGCAGCCAACTTTATGTGGAGCTGTACTATGGCACTAAACGGACTTATTCAACAAGGTGTTCCTGGAGATTGGGCTGTACATATGATGGGCCACGAGCTTACGGCAATGTACGGAATTGATCACGCAAGAACTTTAGCAGTAGTGGCACCAAGTCATTACAAATATAACTTTGAGACGAAGAAAGAAAAATTGGCTCAATATGGCGAACGTGTTTGGAATATTACCGAAGGTAGTGTTGATGATAAAGCGTATGCTGCTATTGAAAGAACTGAAGCTTTCTTTAAAGAATTGGGTATTGACACCAAACTTTCTGACTACACTTCTGATTATGAAGGTACGGCTGAAAAAATTGCACAACGTTTTACCGATCGTGGTTGGAAAGGCCTTGGCGAGCGCCAAGCCTTAACACCTCAGGATGCTGAGAAGATTGTGAAAATGGCTTATTAATAATAATTTAAAAAACTTAAAAAGATGAAAATATTATTCGTTTTAACCTCTCATGATAAATTGGGAGATACAGGTAAAAAAACTGGATTTTGGGTAGAAGAATTCGCTAATCCATATTATACATTATTGGACAAAGGTGCTGATATTACTTTGGCAACTCCAAAAGGTGGCGCTGCCCCAATAGATCCTAGTAGTAACACTCCGGATGCAAGTACTGCAGATACAGAGCGTTTTGAAAAAGATGCTGTAGCGCAGAAAAAAATCAAAAACACCAAAGTATTGGCCGATATGAATGCTGATGATTTTGATGCGGTTTTCTATCCTGGTGGACACGGTCCGTTGTGGGATTTAGCAACTGATGCCAATTCTATAGCATTGATTGAAAAATTCAATGAACAGAAAAAACCTATTGCTTTTGTATGTCACGCTCCTGCTGCTTTAAAAAGCGTAAAAGGACAAGACGGAGAATTCTTGGTGAAAGGTAAAAAAGTAACCGGATTTACAAATACAGAAGAAGATGCAGTTCAACTTACAGATGTTGTTCCTTTCTTAGTTGAGAATGCATTGAAAGAAAATGGAGGTATTTACTCCAAAGGTGAAGATTGGGCTGCATACGCTTTACAAGATGGCAACTTAATTACAGGGCAAAATCCTGCATCATCAGAATTAGTAGCCAAGAAACTTCTGGCTAGTTTAAACTAATTGCATATCCCCCAATTAGTAAGAAAGCTTACCGGTTTCCGGTAAGCTTTTTTTTGTTTTATATCTTCCTTATGGAGCTCTTCCAGCCCTATTTAACTACGGTCGCTTCCAATTCAATTTTCAGAGTTTCAAATAAACCTTTCACTTCTATGACCGTACTGGCTTGTTGCACGTTATTCTCCTTTGTCCAATTTTGAAACACATCAAAGCAGCTAAAAAACTCTTCGGTAGATGTCGTGAAAACGTTTAACCTCACTATATTTCTACATTCGTAACCGGCTTCTTCTATAACCTTTTCTAGATTTTCAATTGCCTTTATCAACTGCGGCTTCATATCCTCCGCGCTAGATTTTCCATCTGCATCAATTGCGGTCTGGCCGGATATATAAAGTGCTCCTTGTGTATTGGTCACTTCAACAGCTTGTACATAACTTCTTTCGTTTTGCCATTTCCAAGGGTTAATTATTCTTTTTTTCATTTGATTTTGATGTTGTGCGGATACTGACGTACGGTCACTAACGCCATTACTAAAATTCCTTTTTTATAAGTCAACCAATCAATTATTAAGTGTCTTACAAAGATTTGAACTTTGGTACTCTCTATTGTGTGACAAACATCACAATTATGAAAAAAAATAAACTAACTCGGGGCAAGCCCACGAAGTATTAAAAGGAATACAGTTTGATTTCGAGGTAATCCTGGAGCATTTAATCTCGATTATTGAGTAAAATATTTAATGGGAAAGCCTACTGAGTGTTTCCCGGGATACGCCCAAGTAGGAAGCCAAAAGCATTTTAGGAACTCGTTGAAATAGTATTGGATATTGTTCCAAGAGTTGTTCATACCTTTCCTTGGCACTTGAAGTTAAAAAGGATAAAATTCTTCTCTGGGAAGCTATATGACCCGCGTTGGATTTCTTCAAAAAGAAGTATTCCATTTTAGTAAAGTCAGCGGCCAGTTTGTTATAATTATTTAAACTAATGCTAAGCACATGAGTTTCCTCAATGCATTGCAATGACATCTGAGCCTTTGTTTGGGTAAAAAAAGCGGCAAAATCACTTTCCCACCAATTTTCCATAGCAAAGGAAGTTATATGTTCCTTTCCATTTGTATCATCATAAACCAATTTTAAAAGTCCGGAGATTACATAGTAGCAATGATTTACAGATTCTCCTTTTTGAATCAGAAAATCACTCTTACCATAAGCTTCTTTTGAGAAATGAGACAGGACAAAGGTATATTCATCATCACTTAAAGCAACTACTTCCTCTATATGTTTTCTAAGCTGATTACTCATTTAATAATTTTTTGTGCTATGCTTTTTTGTACTGAAAATTTACGAACTTTTATAAATAGATTTCTGTAAAATAGACCGCCAAAAAATATAAGGTCTCTAGAAGTTCTATACAATAATGGATAAATACATTTTGCTTACCCTATTTATTTGAATCATATAACAATAATGAGTAAGGAAAACAGTTTTCAACTAACGTCATCACCAGTTATATTCAAGGAGAAAGACTTTTAGTTGGCAAAATCGCATTTGCATCTCTCGTTGCCTTATTAACAATTACCACATATTCATTGTAGTACATAAAACCCATAATCATGATAAATTTACTTAACCTAAAACGTCTTTTTATTGTACCAATAGTAATACTTTCTACTTCTTGTTCTTCGGAGTCAGATACTATTCTACCTGATGATAATGAATCAAATGAACTATCTAGCGAATCAGTTGAACTGTCTAGTGCGGAAAATATTCAGATTTTTCCATCAAATCATCCATTAAATAAAGAAGTTACCAATAGCCTTGTAGATTCACATTCAGATATCATACTAGAAAATATAGGTTTAAATTCTGGGCTTTTTCCTGATTTTGGTAGTGGTCTATACAATGATGCTCCCATTGGTATACCTTATACTGTAGTTGATGGTAGCCAACAAAATGTGCCTATTACTTTTAGTGAAAACGGTTATCCTTCGGAAAGTGATAAGGGGCCTTTTCCTATTCCCCTAGATGCACCAATAGAAGGTAATGGAAAAGGAGATAGTCATGTTATTTCTGTAGATGTAGAAAACGGTATGTTGTATGAATTATTCAATTCAAAACAAGTTGGTACTGGTTTTGAAGTGTCTAGTGCAGCTGTATTTGATTTAAATGAAAATACCTTTAGGCCAGATGGATGGACATCAGCAGATGCGGCGGGTTTACCAATTTTCCCTTTATTGGTTAGGTATAGTGAAATTGAAAAAGGAGAAATAGACCATCCCATTAGGTTTACCATTCCTAGATCTAAAATCTATGAGGGGTATATACATCCGGCACGTCATTTAGTTTCTGGCAATACAAATGATCAATTATTACCTTTTGGAGCCGTTTTAAGACTTAAGTCAACATTCGATACCAGTGATTTTTCTGAAACAAATAAAATAATTCTACAAGCCATGAAAAAATACGGGTTGATATTGGCAGATGTCGGGTCAAACATGTTCATATCCGGTGCACCAGATGAAAACTGGGATAATGACGACCTGAGAGCATTAAGAAATGTCACCCTAAACAATTTTGAAGTCATCCAGATGGGCGAAATAACAACGAAGTAAACTACCTTTAGGCAAGCCCATGAGGCATTAAAAAGAATACACTTTGATTTCGAGGCAAACCTTGGAGTATTTAATCTCGACTAACGAGTAAAACTTTGGAGTGTTTACAATTAAACCACCTTACATTTCTAGTGTAAGGTGGTTTATTATTAAATATCAATCTCTATTTCACGTTGAAGCAACCCTACTCCACCAGCCATCAACCCCCTTATCTTGCCTTTTTCAATCTGTAGATTTACCACAATTAAGCTGGGCGAAGGCTCTTTCATATATTTTCCTTGTTGGATTCTAAAACTGCGCTGCTCCATTTTCAAAACGTCAAACAGATAACCGGCAAGCGGCCCGGCAGCCATTCCTGTTCCCGCTTCTTCTTCAATTCCATAACTGGGAGCGAACATTCTTGAAGTAGCGTCATATGCTGTACTTTCCGTGTCAGTTGAAAACACGTAATACCCAATCAAATCAAATTCTCTGCTGACTTCGGCTATAAGATTTAAATCTGGGACTATGCTTTTTAGTATCTCTTTGCTCCTTACCGGAATTAGTATAAACGAGTTTCCCGTGTTCACTAATTTTATTGGCGCATTCGGCAAGAGGTCAGCTTTACTTAATCCTAGGGATTTTAAAATAGCACCTTCCCTATGACTAACGTCTGTATATTTTGGAGCCAATTGTTCCATAAAAGCTAGGTCTCCAATCAGCTCTATTTTTCGTTTTCCATCAATGGTTTCTTTGGAAGAACTACTGCTCTTTAACGCGCCTATCTGTTTTAAATAGGAAAACGTAGCTACTGTGGCATGTCCGCAATGGGCTATTTGTTTGTTAGGCGTAAAGAAGTCTAACTTAAAATCTTCTGTTTTAGATTTTGAAACGAATGCGGTTTCTGACAGGCCTACTTTTCTGGCAATTTCTAGTTTATTCTCTCCAGTAAGTTCATCGGCATTTAGCACTACTCCTGCTGGGTTTCCTCCTTTTCCATTTTCGGCAAAGGCATTAAGAATCTGTACGGTTATTTTCTTTTTTGAAGTCTCCATTGTATCTATGTATTGGGTTACAACTTATAGACGTAATGAAATGGAAAAAGACGTAGCTAATCTTCGTTATTTTCAAAATCGATTATTTTTCCAGAACTATCGGAGTCAACATTGGGGCAATCCAAAATGTTATCTTTCAAAATTTCCTGGCTTTTTGAACTCTGGATTTTGTTCCCGAATAAGAGATTTTTAGATGTTGAGCAAGTTCCTTTTGAGAATAGTTTTTAAAAGAAGTCAAAACAATTGCTTCCTTATGTTCCGCGGAAAGACTATCTATTTTTGAATTGATGCAGTTGGTTAAATTCGCATATTCAAAATTGTTGCTCTCTGTTTCAGGAATATCTAAATCACCTATGGCTACATTTTGATTTTTCGCTTTGCGGAAGTGATCAATGATGGTATTTCTTGTAATTTGATACACCCATGAGGTAATCTTAGAAGTGTGTTTAAGCTGATGGATATTTGTTTGAATCTTGATAAAAACTTCTTGATGAATATCTTTGGCTAGATGCTCATCTTTAATCTTCCCTGAAATAAACTTAAAAAGTTCTTCATTGAGGTCTTCCCAAATGATATTGATTTCAGTTTTCAAGATTTTGTTTTTTTAACCGGACGCAAGTAGTAACACCCGTTATTCCGTATAATTTACACTTTTCAAAATAAAGTCTACAATGGGCGTAGGATCTTCCAAACTATGAGGATGGTGACCCACTCCTTCTTTACCGATAAGTTCTATGGTGCCTCCCGCTTTTTCAAAGTTTTCTTTGAGTAATGCCGTATTTTCCTCTAAAGGAACAACAACATCTGAATCTCCATAAACGTGAATTACAGGAATACCTGCTTTAGCAACTTTTATACTCGTATTAATAGGTATTCCCTCAAACCTTTTAACCGAAACGGAGTCCAACCCATAAGCCGCTAAACAAAGTTCCCAAGCTTTGGGACTTCCCTCTCCGCTGAACATTCCTCCTGGCCAACTCTTAATATCACATACGGGAGCATCTGCATAAATGCTGAAAACCTTATCTGTATTTTGTGACGCCCAATTATAAATAATTAATCCGCCACGGCTCAATCCTTCTAATACTACTTTCTGATTAAGTCCGTATTCCAAAACACAAAATTTATAAAAGTCATTCCATAGCTGCACCGCTTCATCATTCCCGAATAAGTTGGCGACATCCACATACACCACATGAAAACCTTTTTCTAAAAGAGCTTTATCTACTTGTGGCTCAGCACCCCAAAAGCGAGCTCTCCAAATCCAATAGTTATTGGAGTTCGCTTTGTTCGGAAAAACCACCTTGGTCTCATGCCCTTGAAAAGCAAATTCTTTTACCTCGTATTCCGAAAAAACGGAATCCTGTGCAAAGGCAGAAATAGAAATAAAAAGGGTTAACAAAATGAGGATATGGTTTGCGCTTTGTTTCATTTGGTTTCGTTTGAAGGATAAATCTACTGGTATGTACAACTCTTTTGTTTTACTTTAAATCGATTTCAAAAAAACACACCTGCGTTATGATAGTGAGATGGCAAATCTGAAGTATTTTTTAATTTCTTCATGCCCAAGAAATCAAAACCACAGTTTATATAATGATTGATTAGCTTATCATTCTTGCCACAGGTATCCATTCTAACGTACTGTTTGTTCTCCTTTGCGGCGAAGTCTTTAGACCAAGCTACAATGGCTTGTACAAAATTCTTTCCCCTAAACTCAGGATTGGTGGCTATACGGTGAATGTAGATAGATGAGCCATTATCTTTCTCTTCCCAAATTTGAGGGTCACTATAAGTTATGGCCCAAACACAAGCTATTTTATCGTCAATTGACAGCTTAAATTGTCGGTTTTCAAGAACTTCCGTGGTTATAAGGTCCTTTTCAAATTCAGGCCATTGATTGTCAGGGAATTTTACTTTTTGAAAGTCCGTAGCTAATTTATACAGCCTAAATATTTCAGGAATATCATTGAGCGTGCTTGTGGTTATTTTCATATTTGAATGGGATTTTGGCTTACAGTTTATATGAAGATGTCAACTTTTAGCAGTGAGTCTTTCCCTATTATTTCAAACCATTTTCTAAACATTTTTTTTCCTTAACTTTTTTAGTTTTCTCTTAATTCTGTTGTCACAATTGAGCTTAACAGTTACTCCAGAATTTTCTAGAAAAAACAACATTTTTGAAATTTCGTTAAAATTATTATCCAATAGCACATTGTATTGTTTTCCAAAATTGGTGTTGATTTTCATACTGCTCAACAGCTTACGCCCTTGTAAAAAATCAACTTCTCTTATTTCTCCATAATTAATTTTCCTTCGACTATTTTTATCCAGTCCAAAAGGTTTGCTGATTTCAATAATATTTTCGTAGAGTATTAGCTCCCATGAAAACATACGTTGTAAAAAGTGGAAGACAAATACAACCAATGGGATTCCAATAAAAATAAACTTAATCACAAGAGGTACCTCCAATTCATAAGTAAATACTATAAATCCAAATATAATAGCTGAAACAAAAACCAGTAACCCAATGGGAAACAATAAATTTTGCTTTACTATATGTTTTGGACTACTTTTCAAATCAATTAGAATTGTTGAGCTATATTAGCACGTACAATAAAGTTTTAATTAACCACCTACTCCACACTCGCCACTTGGCTTTCCCCATCATCATAAGTCACACGATAAATAGCATCACCAAAATCATCAGAAATTAAAAGCGAGCCATCTTTAAGTAGCAATATATCTACAGGTCTTCCAAAAGCTTCTTGGCTTTCCTGATCTAACCAACCTTCTATAAAAGTTTCATAAGACACAGCTTCATTATTTTCTATTTTCACCAAAGAAATTTTATACCCAGACTTTTTAGAACGGTTCCAAGATCCATGTTCCGCTATAAAGGCATACTGCTTATATTTTTCCGGAAACATATCTCCTGTGTAAAACTTCATTCCCAAGGGAGCCACATGCGCATCTAAGGTTTGAACAGGCGCTACAAAATCCGAACATGGGCGTTGGCTACCAAATTCAGGATCTGGAATAGTCCCACCATGGCAAAATGGAAAACCAAAATGTTGGTCAGCTTCCGTAACTCGGTTCAACTCACAAGGAGGAATATCATCACCCATCATATCTCTACCGTTATCCGTAAAATACATTTCTTTGGTCTCTGGGTGCCAATCAAAACCTACAGTATTACGAACTCCCCTTGCATAAATCTCACGATTGCTTCCGTCTGGGTCCATACGGGAAATAGTAGCAAAACGCTCATCTACTGCCGTAGAGTCGCAAATATTACAAGGTGCGCCTACGGGAACGTATAGTTTATCATCAGGACCGAAAGCTATGTATTTCCACCCATGGTGAAATGGCTCTGGAAAATCATCATAAATTACTGTTCGCTCTGGTACGCTATCCAAATTCGCTTCAATATTATCATATCTAAAAAGCTTGCTTACATCTGCCACATACAGCGAACCATTTCTGAAAGCTAAACCATTAGGCGACTCTAATGTGGTATCAAGTTCAATTACTCTATCCGCTTTAAAATCTTTATCACGATCCTGAATGGCATAAATTTTCTTTTCATTTCGAGTTCCCACGAACAAAGTTCCATCGTCACCCATAGCCATGGAACGTGCGCCATCTATACTATCCGCAAAAACCTCAATTTTAAATCCGTTTGGTAATTTCAGTCCTTCAATGGGTAATTTAGATTCTGGTTCATCATAGGTAACCATCGGTTCCTTTTCTTCAACCTTTTGCTTCTTTTCATTACAGGCGGTAAAACCCACAAGCGTCATTGCAATCAAAAATGTCTTTAGTGTATAGTTTTTCATCTGTTTATTTTATTAGAGATATTGTCTTAAATTTTTCTTGAAGAATTCTGCACTATCCGCTATACTTTTCATGGAATCTTGAGCAAAATTGCTTCCTTGTTCTATATAATAATACTGCAAAGCATCTGTATCTATTTGAGAAAGTATTTCTACATAATCGATTGAACCGTTACCCAACTCAGTATAATCTCGGGTAACCTTATCCATATCTTTAATGTGCCACATGACGTAGCGCCCAGGCTGTTCCGTAATAAGTTCCTGTGGTGTCTTTTTTGAGGAGTGCATCACCCAATACATATCCATCTGTAGTTTTACCAATTTAGGGTCGGTTTCTTTTAGAATGATATCATAACCAATTTGACCGCTATGGTCCGTAAATTCAAAATCATGATTGTGATATGCAAAACCAAGTCCAGCGGAATTTACCTGCTCCGCGATCCAATTCAGTTTTTCGCTAAGCACTTTATAATTTTCAATAGTCCGGAACTCAGGTGATAACCAAGGCCAAGTAATATAAGGTTTGTTAAGAATACGAGCTCCTTCTATACAGGCATCCAAGTATTTTTTAAGCTCTTCATCTGGCTTATTAAAATAAGACGAAAAATCGTAATGACCACTTGTGGTCGTAAGATTTAGGTCATCTAGTATCATTTTGAACTCTTTTGCCTTGTATCCATAATATCCGATGTTCTCAGGGTCAAAACCATAAATTTCTAGGTCTTGATAACCCATTGCTTTTGCCTTTTTAAGGCTCCCCAACGGGTTCGCTTTCATGGCATCACGAATGGTAAAAAGTTGCAATCCCATTTTAAACTTTGGCTTCTTGTCTAAGGAAAAACCCGTAACTGGCAATAGGGTTGCTGCCGAAGCCATACTACTCTGTTTTATAAAATCTCTTCTATGCATATATCCTAACGGAAGTTTCAAAAATTGGACAAAAAAAAGGGCTTGCTTAAAAGCAAACCCTAATATATTACAATCTTTTGGTACGAACGAAAATATCTACAGTTTATGAAACTGAATCTATAGCCTCACCAATTAAAGTTTCCCCTTCCAAAATCTCAAAAGTGGTATTTTTTACGGCATCATCATGCAACGCACGCACTAAAGTCTGCGCTACATCATCTCTACTGATAGATCCCGATTTCTCTAAACTAGATGCTGCTTTAATTTTCCCTGTTCCCTTATCATTCGTCAAAGAACCTGGACGCACTATCGCGTAGGTTAGATTACTATCTTTTAGATAGACATCTGCATTATGTTTGGCCTTCAAGTAATCCTTTAAGTCGCTTGCCTGCTCTGGGTTGTCAGCTCCCATAGAGCTTAACATTACAAATTTCTTTAAATGGCCAGATTTTGCTGCATCTACCATTTTTTTAGCGCCTTCTTGGTCTACTTCTTTTACTTTCTTTCCGCCAGAACCAGCTGCAAAAATTACCTTATCTATATTTTTTACGGTGTGCGATATATCTTTTTCCAAATCACCCATAACGGTAGTGATATTATCTTTCTCAAATTGCTCTTTTTGAGATTCTTTACGAACCATTGCTATAGGAGTGAAATATTGAGATTGATTTAAAAGTGTTACTATTTTTTTTCCTGTGGTACCATTGGCACCAGCTACTAATACATTTTCCATTTCATCATTTTTTAGTTACTACAAATTTAGATGATACTACCTTTATCACTTGATGCAGAATGATTCATTTTTGACTCAGAAGCATTGTTGGTGAATGCAAACCCTATCCAAGGTATTGACTTACCTTTGTGTCATAATTTTTTTTGAATGGCCCATCAACATTTTAAAATATACAAACCCTTTGGATTCATAAGTCAAATGGGTTCCAATAACCTAAAGGAAAAACGGTCCAAGCGTTTTATAAGTGAGCTATATCCTTTTGATGATGACGTAATGGCCATAGGACGATTAGATTTAAAGTCTGAAGGGCTCCTTTTAATGACTACCGATGGAAAACTAAGCGACACCATTAACCGCTCGGGAATTGAAAAAGAATATTACGCCCAATTGGATGGTGTCATTACCCCCGAAGCCATTGAAAAATTACAAAAAGGAGTTGAAATTGGTTTTGAAGGAAAAAAGTATATGACCAAACCTTGCCAAGCTAAACTTATGAAGGAAGAACCGAATTTTCCTGAACCACATCATTTGCTGCGCGTAGGTACTCATAGGCCAAACTCTTGGTTGTCGGTTACTTTAACAGAAGGAAAGTTTAGACAAGTGCGCAAAATGACGGCCGTTGTAGGTTTCCCTACATTACGTTTGGTACGGGTTAGAATAGGATCGATAACACTTCAAGGAATGAATCCGTCTGACGTGATTGATTTCCCGAATTTACCTGCAGAATTGAATTTGGAATAATTTAGTAAACTAAAAATTACTCTGTTAGCTTACTAATAGCAAGAAGCTCTACTTTACGAAACTCAACTTCAGAGCCTTCGGCCTGTAATGCAATTTGTCCTGTTTGCGCTGTAGCATCATAACCATGATTTACTAAGTCACCGTTTACCCAAACTTTTATTTCATTCTTTAGACACTCAATAACCATATGGTTCCACTCACCTAAAGGTTTTTCAGAGTCGTCGGTCAGATTTAGGATTCTACGTTTTTTGCCTTCGGTAATGCCCCATTCCTCTTTAGGTCCGCGGCGTTCTACCATATCATCTACGGTAATATCCTCAACAATGCACCAAAAGTCCCCTGCATTTTCATGCATCATTTGAACTTCAATAGATTTTGGAAACATTTTGTAAAGGGAGCGTGGTGTAGAAGCAAAAACCAAAACACCACAATTGCCGGGCTCGCCGGCAAACCGGTATTCTACATCCAAACGAAAGTCTTCGTAGGAGGCATCTGTAATAATATGGCCTGCTGGTGTGCCTAAGCTAACCAACATGCCATTTCTTATAATAAAGGGATTTCTTGCATCTGTACTGTCCATTGCCGGAACATCTATATGCCAACCGTTAAGGTCTTTGCCATTAAACAGGCTTTTGGCCGTTGGCTTACATGAGCATAGGGCGATAAGTGCCACTGAAAAAACTAAAATGAATTTTTTCATAGATAAAGAAAACGGACAAGTGCTATGTCCTATTTAATTTGATACAATTCGAAAATTAAATAGCAGTAGTCTTGCTATATTTTCTTAACACGAACGGCATTCATGCCCTTCATACCTTTTTCTAGTTCAAAAGAAACTTTATCGTTCTCGTTAATCTCATCGATAAGGCCACTTACGTGTACAAAGTATTTTTCTTGATTCTCAGAATCGATAATAAAACCGAAACCTTTAGAGAAATCAAAATAAGACACTTTACCGTTACGAACTGGATCAAACTCTTCTTGGTCTCCCTCTTCTCTTTTTGGAATACCTAAAACAATATCTTCAGCATCTACCTGAACCTTTTGTGATGGATCTGGCGGAGTATCTACTAGGTTACCGTTAAAGTCAACATATGCGAAAGGAATCCCTTCGTCATTTTCTTTTGAAGCGACTTTACGTGCATTTTTTTTCTTCTGTTTCTCTTCACGTTTTTTCAAACGTTTCTTCTCTTTTTCAGTCTTATTATAGGTTTGCTGCGATTTAGCCATGCGCTATTTTTCTTGTTTTAAAATTAGGAGGATAAGGTAAGAAATTATTTTGTTTTTATTTGCATTTTAAACGCGAGAAATTACAGAAATACAGAAGGTTAGGATAAATCCATTTTTTACACATAAAAATATAACTGTCAACGTTTTATAAGGATTAACATAAAGGAAATACCACAAGGTTTAACTCCTTTTTTCTGAGTAATTCCGTATCTTCTTTAAATTACGAGCTGAAAGATGTCATATTTTGAAAATGAAATATATAAATCTGCACGTTGATTAGTCCTCAAAAGCAATTTTTATGTTCTTATAACTTTCATTTTTTTGAGTGGTATAAATAACTTTAATCACCTTTATTACTATCTTTCGCCCGAGCCATATCGTTCTCCTGCAGGCGAATAAAACTTTATATTTTGAAAAAACACTTAAACATTCTTGTATTAATTGGCCTATTATTTTTAGGCTATGCTTGTTCTAGTGATAGCACCGAATATGAATCTGTACCCAATCCGGATGAAGAAACTCCTACTCCACAGCCAGAACTAGAACCTGACGAAATTATAGAGGTAAATGCCATACCAGCATCTCCACAAAGACTTGGTGATGCCGATAAAGGATACGAATTTTTAATTACCGGAAATTATATGAGTTCCGGAGTGCCTTACGATGCATTTGTACAAGGTTCTGGAGGAGACAACACAAACTTACTACAACGTACCGGAGACAATGCCAATATTGCTTATGAATATACCGCGGTTAACGCCGCAAATGGAGTTAGAATAGTTTCTCCCAATTGCATGTCTTGCCATGCAGGTTTTATAAACGATGAGTTTGTAGTAGGGTTAGGCAATCACGCAGCAGATTTCACTATAAATAGAGCAGACAACATTGGTTTGGTCAGTGCAGGTGTTTCTTTGCTTTATGGGGGACAAGAAAGTGATGAATGGGAAGCTTATGATCAGTTTAGAAAAAGTATAGAAGCCATTGGCCCTAAAACACTTACCGAAACCAGAGGAGCTAATCCTGCTGATAAAATCACACGGGTGTTAGCTGCTCACAGAGACAAGAATTCACTAGAATGGACGGACTCACCTTATGTAAATGTAAGTGATGAAGTTATTCCTACAGATGTACCCGCATGGTGGTTGCTGAAGAAGAAAAATGCTTTGTTTTATCACGGAATAGGACGTAAAGATTTTTGTAAATCTTTCATAGGGTCTGCCCTATTAACATTGGACGACCAAACAAAAGCCGAAGAATTAGACCCAAAAATGCCAGACATACTTGCTTATATCTATAGCATAGAAGCGCCGGCCTATCCTTTTGAAATTGATGCCGATTTAGCAGCTGAAGGTAAACCTGTTTTTGAAGAGAATTGTGTAAAATGTCATGGTTCTTATGGTGAGAATGAAGAATATCCAAACCTTCTTGTAGCACTTAAAACTATTGGTACGGATGCTGCGCTTTCGGACCTTTACACAACACCATCTGATGTTAACGATTATTTTCTAGACTGGTTTAATACCGGCTGGTTCGGAACAGGAGCCGCTGGTTTAGAATTCAATGCCGAAGGTGGATATATCGCTCCTCCTCTAGATGGTGTATGGGCAACTGCACCTTACTTTCATAATGGCTCGGTGGCGACTATAGCCGAAGTGTTGGATAGCTCAAAACGACCCGCATACTGGAGCAGAAGTTTTAACAGTACCGATTATGACAAAGAAAGTATAGGTTGGAATTATACCGAAGAAGTTTCCAAAATAGATAAAGAAACCTATGATACCACCTTAAAGGGATATGGAAACGGTGGACATACTTTTGGTGATAAATTAACCGATGAGCAGCGTCTAGCTTTACTGGAGTATGTAAAAACTTTATAATGTTTTTCACTTAAATAAAATCTAAAAAAAGCCCTTATCCTGTTTGGATAAGGGCTTTTTTTAACTAAAAATTTCTTTATTCTTTTTTAAGTGAGATAACTTCTTTAGTGCCATCAGGATAAATTAGATCCGCAATATCATCACAAGAACCATCACCAAAATCAACATCTACTGTTAATCCGTTTAGAAAGTTCCATTAGGCCTTTTCCTATATAATCGCAAGATGACTCTGCTTTTAACACATTTGCAATGTCAATGTTATAAGTATCATCATCAGAAGTTACCGTCCATTCACCGTTCATTTGTAAAACAAAACCTTCACCAGAATCCGGTGAAACAAATCTATAGTTCTTTTCTCCTTCTTCAGAAAGTTCACGACCATCCTCCAAAACTACATCCATATCCACACCTACATCAAAAACTAAATCATATCCGTTTATAGACTCCTCAACAGAGATCCCTACTGACCTTTCCCCATTCAGTTTAATTCCACCAACAGAAAAATCACTATAGGATACCGTATAATCATGAGAATCTTCTTCACCACCGTACACAACCTCTATTGACCCGTTCATTAAATAATCATTGGCCGCTGATGTACAGTTATCAAAAGTTGCGGAAAACCCTTTTTCCGTATAAACTGCCGTATAGCATGTTTCATCTTTTCCCGAATTTGCTGAATTCCGATCGCCGTAAATTCCACTAATCATACCATCTGCAGCACTAGACATATCATCCAAATCAAAAATAGCAGCTAACTCTGTCTGTTCAACTACTAATTTTTGTTCTTGCTCCTCTTCTTGTTCTTGACCCATATCCAAAATTTCATCGACATCATCGGAACAACTAAAAGCTAACAGCGAAAATGCACCAACAAAAACGTAAGGTCTAATAAGTTTAAAATAGGAAGTCATATTTAAGATTTAAGGTTATCGTGCAAAAACGGAGAATGGTGCAGTATATTATAGTTCAGTACGTTATTTGGATGAACGGTAACAAAACCTATACAGATGGTAAAATTTTAATCTATGATTTCCTATAATTCCTTCTAAACTTAAAGAAAATAATTAATTAAAAGAACTGAAAAATCGTATACGATACCATATATTTACCATATGGGAATGAGTATTATACTACGTGATAAAGTACGAGAGCATCTTTTAAGACAAATGCAAAAAGGTGATTTACAATATGGACAAGGCATTAATCTTGCTGCATTGTCTAGAAAGCTAAAAGTAAGCGTAACTCCTATTCGGGAGGCTTTAACGCAGCTACAACAATCCCACATTATACGAGCTATTCCCAACCGCGGCTTTGTAATTGCAGCCGTTAATCCAGACGAGGCCAAAAACCTTTACGAGCTTGTTGCCCATTTAGAAGTTTTGGCACTAGAGGAATCTACGTTTAACGAATCTTCAATCTCCAAACTAAAAAAACAAAGAGACCTCATTGCAAATGCCGAAGATGCTTTGGAACGCGTGAATGCCTATATGGAGTTTCATAGATTACTAACCTGTAATTACAAGAACCCTGTGTTCCAACAAATACTTAAAGATTTAAAAACTAGGGTTTTCTTCTATGAACGTGCTTTTATGTCCAACGATTCCTTTCATTACAACTCCAATGATCAGCATGATGCTATAATTTCCGCTATTGAGGATGATAATATTCCTTCCGCCGCATTAGTTCTAAAAATGAATTTAATGTTGGTAAAAAGCTATATAGAAAAGCAACTTGTAGTATTATAGATTCATCAACAAAAATCTTAATTCCCGTCTTTTAATTAGGCATTTTGACTTAATTACAAAATTATCTTCAGCCTTTTTAAGTAAACCATTGAAGACTTATATGTTGTTCATTATCAATACATAGGTCAACAAATCACAAAGTTTTTGTAAAGTCATATCTGAATTCAAATTACAGATTTACATTTGAATTGTATTTCGACTAAAAACCGAAAAGACAAACAACAATTTTAAATTAAAGGCGTTTTAACGATACCTAAAAACAAAAAGACATGGGTTACTTATCTCCTCAAATAGAAGTTTTGGCTAGAAAGAAAAAGCAAGCAGAAAAATCTTTGATCAAGAAAGAACACTCTTGTGGTATTTTTCAAGATTACGGTAGTCTAGGCAAAAAAGAAGAGCTAGTTAGGGACTAGTTTTTCAAAATTGTTTGGGCAACTTCTAGAATAGTTTTGCCTATTAGTTCTGGCGCTCCGTCTAACGGATAAATAGCGTGACCTTCCCGTGCAACAAATGCGGTTCGTAATCCTGCACGTTTGGCTCCCAAAATATCCCACCCATGAGCGGCAACCATCATGGTGCTTTCTGCTGATGCACTCATTTTACCAAGAACGGCTTTATAAGGAGACGCGTCAGGCTTGTAACTAGCAACCACTTCCACAGACATTATAGCATCAAAATAAGAAGCGATACCTGCAAACTGCAATTGTTCTTTTAACAAATTCTCATTGCTATTAGAAAGAGCAACCAATTTGACACCTGCGTCTTTCAAAAGTTTTAGACCTTCTTTTACATCATCATGTGGAGGTAATTTCTTAATATTCCCTAAGATTGAATCCAAAGTATCTTCCGACAAATTTTTATCGAATTTTTGCATTGTCATTTTCAGCGTAGCCTTTCCTATTGCGCTAAAATCTTCGTAATTACCAGTTAAAGTTTCAACTAAGGAGTAATGAAGTAAAGTCCTGAACCACAATGAAAAAGCATGTTTTGAATCTAATGCCTTGTTTATAGCAGAAGCCAAAGGGTCTAGATTCAAAAGTGTTTCGTTAATGTCAAAAATAAGTAGCTCAGGTTTATTCATTTTGTTCTGTGTTTTACTTGCAGTTCAGTTATTTCCCTTTTGAATATCGGTTATGAAATGTCTAATTTTCTTAGGTAGATTAGACTCATTAAATTGTGATTCATAAATTCCATCTTCATCCGTAAACTTTACAGTATAGGTAAAACCGTCACGCAGTTGACTGTTATCTTCGCGTTTAACGCTAACTGCCTCAAGCATTTCTTTTTCCTCTTCTTTACCAAGCTTTACTTCTCCCTCAAAACGCTTGGGAATCGCCGTAAAACCACCTTCTATGTTAATATCGTATTTCATTATACAACAATTGGAGTTAGACCTACTTGAGAGAAACTCATGCTGATAGCTTCTACAGCATTGTGAGCTACTTTATCTTCTGAAATTAACTGTTGTGCGGTACTTACCAAAGTTTCTACCATATCATTAAAGTCAGACGTACGCCAAAGCGCCTTTAGAGTCTCAAACCATATCAATGCACAGTCATCAATACCAATTTCTAAGCAGCACAGATAAAAAGCCTTATTAGGTATCCCTGAATTGATATGTACACTATTGTCTCCCATTCCGTTGTAATAATTATCCATATGGTCTGGCTGCGTATCAAAATCATTTGCGGTACCATAAGTGCTTTCATGGAACGTATAGCAACGCCCGGAAATTCTTCGGTTACCACGCTATCTCCAATCAACCAATCGGCATCAGCAATATCTTGCCCCAAGTATTTTTGTTTGATAATCGTACCGAATACATCAGAAAAATGCTCGTTAAGTGCGCCGGGCTGACTTTGGTATTCCAGATTAGCAAAAAACTGGGTTACACCATGTACAAGTTCATGAGCAACAACATCTATAGCGCTGGCAAAATCTGTAAATTCTTTACCGTCACCATCACCATATGTCATTTCATCACCATCCCAATACGCATTGTTGTATGCTTCTCCATAATGCACGTTGGATATAATATCAAGTCCGTTTCCATCAATGGAATTCAATCCAAAAGTCTCCTGAAAATATTTGCGAACAAAGCCCGAAGTATCATATGCGTTATTCACACTTTCATCCTCTACAGGCTCTTGACCTTCTTGTCTAACGAGCTTCATACGCTGCTCAAATTGATTCTGAGAATCGTATACGAAACGCTCCCCACTCCCTTCTGCTTGGTTACGCAACAACAGATTGTTTAGGCTACTGCGTCTACGTTCCGCAATTCTTCCTGTATCGTTCAAAGCTCTTTTACAACTTCGGTTGCCATGTTTAGCTAATTTCTCAAGTAAGTACGGTGGAATTATATAGCAATGGGCTTTTGTGCACATAGAAATAGAATTTAGGGTTTGCGATGTAATTTCGCATGTTTTAAGAGCAACTCAAAAAATAAGCGTTAAGCTTTTAACTAAAATTGATATAAGTTACGTCTTAATCAATCTTCGGGAAACAAGCTTTTATCCAAACCCGGAACTAAACTAAGGGCATTCTTATAATACACTTTTTTCAAAATTTCATCGGGTAAATTAAGGCCATACATAGCCCAGAACGCATGATATTTCTTATAGTAAGGAAAATACTCGTCATTGGTTTCTAAGACCCTAAAATAGGTAGGGAACTCCTCTGGCTTCCAACTATCCTTTCCAAATAGGATTCGATCTTGATACTTTATGAAAAATTCACGTGCATTTTGTGGCTGACGACCTAGCTCTGCAATCACGGCAGCTATACCCACATACATATTGGGCATATCATCTAGAAAACCGCCCAATTGTTGTAAATCATTAGCGTACCAACCCATATGAGCACTAATAAAATTTGTTTTTGGATGTTTTTTGAACACATTGTGTTGCTCATCTATAATTTGTTGCCATGGTGCAGGGTCTGTGTCTGAACGCTTTCTGCGCGAATGTGTTTTCAGCTCCAACCACCGTTCATTATCTGCATTCATATCATCCCAAAAGGATTTTGGGTCGGCAGAATGAATTAATACGGGAACGCCCAATTCCCCACACTTTGCCCAAATAGGGTCTAAGCGCACATCATCAACCGCCAATCGCTTACCATCACTATCTACATTTCTAAGCCCTAGACTTTTAAACACTTTTAAACCTCTTGCACCTTTTTTAATATCGGCTTCTAATTGGGCCACGGTCTTTTCCGTCCGAAGGTTTTCCAGCCCCATCAAAATCCACATTAGCAAAGACTACAAATCTATTAGGATAGTTTTTGGCAATATTATCTACGCTTTCCGCCAGTTTGCTCCCTGAACCCCCGCTTAAATTGACCATAATAGCCTCATTCATAGCGTCCATATCTGCTACCAAACCTTTAAGGCTCTGCGCACTCATACTTCTTTGATGACTATGAATATCTACAAAAGGATATTTCGCTTTTGTCACCTCATGCACCGGAACCACCAAGGTGGATTTTGGATTATACTCTTCAAACCCCATTTCCTGAGCAGCTAAACCATTGCAAACCAATACTATTACTGCAAGACTAATTTTTAAATTCATTCTTGTTCTTTAATTGTTTATAATCTTCCTCAGTATCAACATCGCTAATACGATTTCCTGCAGAAACTGTGATAACAGTGTCCCGCTCTTGCTCTAAAAGATGTTTCGCACCAAAATCTTCATTTAGATTTAATAGCATGTCCACATATTTTATTGGAAAAATGGCTGGCACTCCTGCCCTATTTTTATACGCGGTAGCTATGATTCTGTCCGTTTGCTCCACGGATGTAGCAATCAATGTATTAAGGTATCTAAAATCGATTAAAGGTTGATCCGCCAACATAATTAATATCCCGTCAAAATCTATATCCGACTTGAGAAGCCATTCGGTTCCACAAGCAATAGAACCACCTAAACCTGATTGCCAAGCGGTATTTTGAATAAAAATTGCTTTCTCCTTAATTTGAGATTGTATCAATTTAGCATTTGCGCCCAATACAGTGACAACCTCAATTGCATCTGCAGGTTTAGCGGTCTGAATAGCATGCCCCAACAAAGTAGTGTCTTTCCAAGAAAGGAGCTGTTTTGGTTTTCCCATTCTTGTGGAAGCCCCAGCGGCCAATATTAAAATTGCAATACGATGCGGCGTATTCTTCATTAGGTGTGTATTCTACCCTGCTTATCCTTAAGCATTATAGGCTCTTTATTTCTTGTAACCGAGAGTATTTCCGAAAGAATGGCCATAGCGATTTTATGGGCAGTTTCTGCTCCAATATCCAATCCTGCCGGACCATGGATTACATCAAAAAAAGCATCTGAGACTTCAGGGTAATTTTCTATGAATTCATTTAGAAGTTTCTCCCTTCGTTTTGCAGGTCCCAACATTCCAAGATACACTGGGCGTGATTCTTTAATAGCTAACAAATACTTTAAGTCACGAACATAACTATGTGTCATTAAAACAATTGCAGTTTGTTCATCAATAGAATTAAGGGATAACATTTCTGGTTCTTCCGTTAGAAAAAGATTGGCTCCTGGAAAGTCATTTATATTCTTTTCTTCTGCTGCAGAAGCCACAATAGTAACTTCCCAACCCGTTAAAGAAGCAAAGGAACACAACTGCACCGCATCATGTTCCGCACCAATTATAATCAGTTTAAAACAGGGGTTCATTTGTTGCTCAAATAGCTCCTTATCATCTGTTAGAACTGTATCATTCCGCAATCCAATTTTCTTTCCTCCAAAAACAAAAAACGAACCCAGGCCAGCATCGCTACCTTCACTCTTACTAAAAGATGAAATAATTTTAAATTGCTCTCTGCTATTCAATGTGAGCTCAAAGGCTTCAAGAAAAGTCGAGCTTGGAACAAAGGGTTCTATCAATATATAGAGAATGCCCTCGCAGCCCAATCGATACCGACCATCATAAATCATCATCTTGGAAACATCATCTGCAAAAACAGTTTGCGCCTGTCTAATGATTTCTTTTTCTACGCAACCGCCACTAACCGCTCCTATCCTCTTACCGTCCTCACGAATGAGCATACGTACCCCAGGACGACGGTACGAAGAGCCCTCTAAAGCAACGACCGTCGCTAGGACGGTCTTTTGCTTCTTATTTTTTGCAGCCTTATAGGCTCTAACTATGTTTTTTAATTCATGCGTCATACAAACCGAAATCGATTAAAGAAAGTGATTTTATTGGAACCCAATTTACTAGCCCAAAATATCCTCTTTTTTTACTTTCCATAAATCAGCCTGTTCTATAAAAGGTTGTTTGTACGCTCTTTTGCCCGTTGCTGCCTTAAGTGCATTGGCTACTGCTCCTCCTGCTGGCGGTAATGTTGGCTCTCCTAACCCTGTTGGAGAAAGTTCATTTTGTACTAAATGAGTTTCCACAACTGCTGCGTCTTTCATACGGCCCAAACGATATGTATCATAATTGTTAGCTGTAGGCACTCCATTTTCAAAGCCGAAACTACCATACATACTGTGACCAATTCCGTCTACGATACCACCTTCAATCTGATTTAGTGCGCCCAATGGGTTTACTACAATACCACAATCTACTATACAAGTCACTTTTTTGACCACTGGTAGCCCATTTTCAATCTGTACGTCCGCAACTTCAGCAACATGCGTGTTATGACAATAATAAGCTACAAAACCTTGATATGTTCCTTTAGGCTGTTTGCCCCAACCAGATTTATCAACGGCCATTTTTATTACGTTCTGCATACGCTCCGCCGAATACTGAATTCGCTCATCTTCGGTACCTTTTACTTTTTCTAAAAGGTCTAGACGCATTTTAATTTTATCAACTTCCATTTCCTCGGCAAGTTCATCAAAGAAACTCTGCTCTGCATAGGCCAAAAAGTTCGTATACGGTGCGCGCCATGCGCCAGTAGTAATATTACTCTTATAATTAGCTACATCTACCTGATAATTTTCTACGGCACCTGCAGGAAAAAAATTGGGAATCAATCCGTACATGTTTCCGTTAATGGCCGCTTCTTTTAATTGGTAGCCTGTTAACTGACCATCTTTTATAGCTGCTTTAATTCTATATTTTATTGCAGGTCTGTATACACCGGTAGACATATCATCCTCTCGTGAAGAGACCATTTTTATAGGCTTTCTAATGGCATCACTGATTTCTGCTGCTTCATAAACAAAATCACCATAAAGTCTTCTTCCAAAACCACCACCCATGCGGGTCATCTCTAAATGAATATCTTCAACATCTCTACCCAAAAGTTCCGCAACGGTATTCGCTGCATCTTCAGGAGTTTGTATCGGTCCTACCAAATGTATTTTTTCATCGGTTACATTAGCAAAGAAGTTCATAGGCTCCATACAGTTATGAGGCAAGAAAGGCGACTCATAGGTACGCTCCAAAACCTTATCTGCCGTTGCAAAAGCTTTATTAACATCACCATCTTTTCTCATGGTAACAA
Organism: Zobellia laminariae; assembly: GCF_030553095.1. GTDB lineage: Bacteria > Bacteroidota > Bacteroidia > Flavobacteriales > Flavobacteriaceae > Zobellia > Zobellia laminariae. The sequence continues at coordinate 4,343,742 of NZ_CP130738.1, forward strand.
AATCCTTACCGTCTAGAAGAGCTGTTAATTTCTCATCATGAAACTCAGTGCTTTCTAAAGGTGTAGCATCTGACCAAACGGCTTTGATGGCTTTTTTCCTTTAAAAGCATCCCAAGTAGTCTTTGCCAAAACAACAACTTTACCGCTGCCACTTAATTGGGCCGTCCAATTTACTTTTTCACCACCTAAAAGTGCTTTTGCTTTATCTCCAATCTGAATCACATCAACTACACCGGGCAATGCTTTAGCCTCAGTGGCATCAAAAGAAACCAATTCTTGTCCAAATGCAGGCGGTCTAAGTACGGAAGCATAAAGCATTCCTTCTTCCTTGTAGTCAATACCAAATAATGGTTGACCTGTAACAATTTTATCAATATCTACATTACGTCTGTCGGTACCTATAATTTTATAGTCCTTCGGTTCTTTTAAAACCGCATTTTCAGGAACTTCCAAAACAGCGGCCTCATCTACAACATCACCGTAAGTCAACGTTTCTCCAGCTTTATTGGTAATTACACCCTCACTTACCGTAAGTTCAGAAGCATCCACACTCCAACGTGCAGCAGCAGCATTCACTAACATTTGTTTTGCCGTAGCACCTGTTTGACGGAGTGCATCCCATCCAAAACGAATGGACTGGCTACCACCGGCAACTTGTCTTGTATAGTTTTTGGTATCAAGAACCCCTTGTTGCACATATACATTATCCCAAGAAACATCTAGTTCTTCGGCAATAATCATGGGCATTGAGGTCTTTACCCCTTGTCCAATTTCAGGATTTGGCGAAAAGATAGTCACCGCCCCGTTTTTTGCTATTTTAATAAAAGCATTAAAATCGTTATAATTCAAATCCGCCAAATCTACCGGCGGTTTTACATCAGATTTACATGCGGTAAAAAGGTTGAAACCTATTAAGAGGCCACCGCTCGCCAGTGATGACGTTCGTAAAAAATTTCTTCTACTAAATTGTATGGATGATTTTGACATGAACAGTATATTATAGAATTGCGGCTTTTGGATTTTACAAAAGCGTAATAGTATTTTTTAAGCCATTTTTTCAGCAGCTACGCCTACCGCTTTCTTAATACGGTTATAAGCGGCACATCTACAAATGTTACCGTTCATTGCGTCTTTGATCTCTTCTTCAGTTGGGCTAGGGTTTTTAGCTAGAAAAGCGGAAGCGGTCATCATTTGACCTGCTTGGCAGTAACCACATTGCGGAACATCTACCTCTTTCCAAGCCTGTTGTACTGGATGTGAACCATCTTCGGAAAGACCTTCTATAGTTGTAATACTCATACCTGCCGCAGATGCTACGGGCAAGGAACAACTTCGTGTGGCATTTCCATCAACATGAACCGTACAGGCACCACATTGTGCTATACCACAACCAAATTTTGTACCTACCATATTTAAATGGTCTCGTAAAACCCATAATAATGGGGTGTCTTCACTAGCTTCTACCGTATGAGCTTTTCCGTTTACCGTTAGTTGATACGTTGGCATAAATATCGTTTTAGTTTTGTTTCTTTATTAAGATTCTTACAAGGTATTAAAATTTTAACTTTTCGTCGCTACTTTAACTTTTCCTTTGGTCTTTTAAAAACTAGGTCTAATCTCATATTTACATCTTTTTTTTACGCTCCTTTTAAGCAATATTTACTTTGATATAAAATCGAATTATGATTTTCCTTTAAATAGGACTCCCTTTTTTAGAAAAAAGTTTTTTAACGCTTGACTTTAGGCCTTAACAATAATTAACATCTTTTTTTATCGCCTCCATACTTTAAATCGAAAATTAGCGTTGTGATGGTTGAACGTAAAAATCACGAAAATGAATTCCTTCTCAAAACTTGTTATGTTTTTTCTATCTATCTCTTTATTTGTTTCCTGTGGGAATGCAGATGATGATGTAAATTATGCCTTAAATACAGGTGATGGATTTGGACAAGGACAACCTGTTGACAACTGCCTTGACTTGGGTGAAAATGATTTAATTCTATCCATTCAAGATCAGTACACTACAGACTATAGTAAAGTTTCTATTTTCTTTAAAGTTTCCAATAGCGATGGAAGTCCAGTTTCAGGATTGACCGCTGATCAATTTACTATTTACGAACAAGGTAGAAATGATGATTGTTTCAATACCATTTCAACTTCAGAATCTAACGCAAGAATTTCTCCTAACGAGCAGATTTTTTCAAGTAATACTTTATTGATTTTAGATTTAAGTAATAGTGTTTTACAAAGTAGCCTTGAAGAATTAAAAACGGCTAGTACAAGTTTTGTTAACACTGTTATGCCAGAAACAACACAAGAATCTTATAAAATGGCCATCTATTGGTTTGATGGCGAAGATGTTCTGCACGAGCTAAACCCTTTGACTTCCGAAAAATCAGAATTGACTGAAGCTATTGCTACAATTAACAAGGATATAAGTAGCGATGTTTCTACAGACCTTTATGGAGCTGTTATTAAATCTACTGATATCGCTACAGAACTTTTGAACGCAAGTACGCAAGGTGATAAAATTGGAGCTGCTTCAGTAGTTATCTTTACCGATGGTAAAGATCAAGCATCTCGTTATTCAAAAGATTCCGCACAGAAAAAGGTTGATACCGCAGACCCAAATATTTCTTTTTTCACTATTGGTTTAGGTTCTGAGATAGATACGGAAGCTTTAACAGCTATTGGAAAAACTTCTAGTGAGTTTGCTGCTAATAAAGAAGAACTGGAAGAAACGTTCAATAGAATTTCTGACCTTGGTTTCAGAAAGAGCTAGCAGTTTTTATCTTTTTGAATACTGTAGTCCTAAAAGAGGTGGCGACAATAATCTAGCCATCCAAGTAAACAAAGGAAGCTTACAAGGTGCTGTTCAGACCAAATTTAATGCTGACGGATTTACCGGAGGCTGCGAATAGTTAGTAAAACTCCAGAAAAAAATAAAAAAAGACACCTAAAATAGGTGTCTTTTTTTATGACCTCTTTTTAAACACAAAACACTACAAATCAAATGATTGATATTAATCTCATCGTATTTTAATAACCGTTAGTCGAGAATGTTAATAGCCTTTAACATCCAATTGCGCACCAACTTCGTATTACTAATGAGTCAAAATACTTTATAACAAAACATTTAAAAATGAAAAAATCAATTATCCTAAGTACCCTTGCCGTTACCCTATTGGCATCTTGTGTTTCTAAGAAAAAATTTGTTGCTCTTGAGAACAACTTATCTGAAACGCAAAGCGCATTAACAAAGACCCAAGTTGAAAAGGAAGAGCTTGAAGGGAAAATGACTAAGATTGAAGCTCGCGTTGCCGAGTACAATTCTAAAATTGGTTCTTTAAAAGAAATCAACGATAGCCAAATGACTTCTGTTGATGATGTTGCCGTAATGAGCAATAACACTAAAGCTAAAATGAGAGCTACTCTTGCAAAAGTTGACCCTACTAAATTAGCAGGTGCTGAAACTTTACAAGATTCTATGAACTTGGCTATATCTTACAAATTGAAAAAATCTATCTCTGATGATGAAGATGATGTAGATGTAAACATAGACAAGACTGTTGTTATGATCAATATATCTGACAAACTTCTTTTTAACAGCGGTAGCTACCGTGTAAGCAGCAAAGCCAACAAGATTCTTGAGAAATTAGCACAAGTAATCAACTCTGAGCCAAGCATGGAAGTTATGGTAGAAGGTCATACAGATTCTAAAACTATTAGCACAGAAATGTTCCGTAACAACTGGGACTTGAGTGTAAAACGTGCAACTAGCGTTGTAGATATCCTTCAAAACAAATACAATGTTGACCCTACTAAAATGATTGCTGCCGGTAGAAGTAGCTACTTACCATTAGTAGATAACGACACTAAAGAGAACAGAGCTACGAATAGACGAACTAAAATTGTTATCATTCCTAACTTAAACAAGTTCTTTGCACTTTTAGATGCCGAGTCTCTTTAAGACCTATTTAGTGCCAAGTTTATATACTTGGTGATTGAAAAAGGGAGAACATACCGTTCTCCCTTTTTTTATGCGGTTTAACGAATTAAAACAATATTAAGTAGGGTTTTTGGCTACTTCGCTGTCTAAAGGAAATGAGAACCCCCATATTCGAAAATGAACACCTACATCCGAGAATAAATGCTGTGTTAAATGGAAAATTTAGAACACATGGATGTATTAACAGTTATTATCAAGAATACCGCTTTAAATGGAATGCCTAAATGGTATAAGGCTTTAACCCTTTCGTTATTTGCAATTATAGCTACGGTTGCAATTACAATGTACTTTAAAATTGGTTTTCAGGCGTCTGAAATGTCCGAAATGGCTATGAGATTCGGCTATTAAACGCTGAGAATCCCTTATCTATAAATCATTGCGTTTTTAAAATTTGTTTTCTTATCGCTATTTAAGTCGATAAGAAAACCATTGATTACCGCGTGTGTGATATTGTCACCTTTTTTTAGAAGAAAGGTAGGATTAAGCCCTACTTCAACTAAAAAATCTGGCACTTCATATTTCTTTCCAATCACATGGATTGGAAAAGGCGATGATAAATTTTCATTAGGAATATTTACCACACGTACATAGGTATACCCAGATTTCAATAACGATTTGATATCCAGAGCTGCTAATGCGCTAAATGACGATACTAGGTCCGGATACACCTTTCCGGGTGTTATCGTGTACCCAGTGGCATCTAACGTTTCATAGCCGTAATAGGTAGAAAGGTCGCCTTGATCTAAAATGCGACTACTATACCAAAAATCGTTATGTTCCTCTTTGTCTACTTCTAGGCGGTTCATACCAATATCCAAAATATAGTCTTTTCCTAAAAGCGGATAGGTTGCATTTTCAATTTTTAGGTCGAAAAGTTTTCGGTCGTTTTCAGGTATTTTTTCATATTCTTCTAAAGCAATCTCTTTGTAATTTTCAGTAGCAATGGAATAAATGGCAGACAGAATAGAAACATAATTCAGTTTTCTAATTTCTTGCTTTTCTACATCGCCAAGATATCCGCCGGACTCAATCAAAATAGTGCTTGTACCCCACTTTTGAATATTATCACCAAAAGCTCTTGGCTCAAAGTCATCGTTATAACGCCCTACTTGTCCCTCTGCATATTTTTGAATGATATTATTCATAAAGACAATCACTTTCATGGCATTGCCTCTCTTTTCGTTTATATCCTTTTCATAGTTATATGCTGGAGCCAAATATGAGATAGTAGCAGGTTTTTCAGTTCTTTCTGCATTATAATAGGTGCTTTGATCATGTAAGTTGAAACCAAAATCTGCATCTAAACTATCTCTAACTCTTTTTAAGGTTTGCCCTTCGGGGGATTGTAACCGTAATGCATCTCGATTAATATCAATACCCAAACGGTTTCTTCGTCTAAAAACCTCTGCCCCATCAGGATTTAACATCGGTAGAAAATGCAACGTACAATTGGCTAATATTTCCTGTTTTTCAGTTCTAAAATCAGGACTATTAAAAAGATTGAAAATATCAAAAATGGCTTGGGTGGCCGTGGGCTCATCGCCATGCATTTGTGACCAAAGAAAAACATTCGTTTCTCCTTCTCCAATACTAATAAGAGATAACGGACGCCCTTCAATAGAGGTGCCGACACGACTTACCTTGAATTTATCGTTTTTACGATATTTTTCAATTAACGGATATAAATCAAAATGCTTAATACGTCTCTTATTTAACGTTGTTTCTTTATACGTTTCATACGTATCATAAAGCAGGGTAGTTAAATCTTTCTGCTGCGCACTACAAAAGAGGCTAGCAACTAGGAACAAAGCGGTAAATTGTATTCTCATGGGGTAGTCGGTTTTTTGGGTACAGGTTCAAAATTAAGATTTTTGGTGGCTTGTCTTACTTTGTCCATAAAATCTTCTCCTGGATCTGTTTTTACGGTACGATAGCCTTTGTCCTTTTCCAACCACAAAGGGTGGTCTTCAAAGAGCGTATATTCATAATGCCCAATTAGATAATCAATAGCATATTTGTTCGCTAAATACTTTACCAAAGCAATATTAGATTTTACCTGTGCCTCCGTTAAAGGCAGTGCATCGGTACCACCTACATTTTCAATTCCTATTGCACAATGATTTAAACCAATAACATGCCTAGCCATTGTAGTTTCGGGTAGTAATTGGTAAATACTGCCATCGCGGTCTACTAAAAATTGAGAGGATACATTTAGACCGCTAACATCCTTAATGTCAGGCCGCCAGTTTGGTAAAGCTGAAGGGTTAAACGCTTCAAAAGATTCTTCTAGCGTGGGTATGACCGTCCAATGCAGCACTATAATTTTAGGCTCTATTATTGCCGTCTCTTGCATAAGCCCATACCTACTTTTCAAGTATTCTAAAGTCAATTGTTCTCGGGTTTCGTCAAAAACAATTGGCTTATCTATAATATCAGGAATTTGTACAGTTTCTTTAGTTGGTTTACAATATATAAACAAGAAACAACTGCAAATAGTAAAGAGTATTCTATAATTTTTAATCATTCATCTTTTGTATTGGCTTCCCGTTTAACACGGTATTTAATTTTTAGGGTTTTATTTCCCCAATTTCTAGCACGCTCTACATCGGTACCCATATAGATATCAATTTTATTCTCCCATCTGCTATGCATTTTATCCATTACCACGTAAATGCCGTCTAACCCATTTATCTTAACTTGTGTGCCTTGACCTATACCCAAATGCAATAAATCTTGCGATACCGCTATGGTTTTCATACCAAGGTATTAAGGTGTCTCCCCATGCTGCCACACCGGGCTCATCATCTGTCTGCCAGTACACAGAATTGTAGGCGGTTACATCTACTTCCTTAGTTTTCCAAACGTAATCTTCGTTTTCATCTGCACACGCATTACATAGCGAAGACAGCAACAAAAACAAGGTTATCTTTTTGTACATAACAAAAGGGATTTACTTTAAAGCTACATAATTTTAAGAAACTGGGTATGGTAGCGGTTCTCCCCTATGGAATGCAATTATGTTTTTAGCAGCAAAAACGGACATTAGATTTCTGGCCTCTACCGTAGCAGAACCTATATGTGGCGTAACCGCAACCCGCTTCATAGAGAGCAACGGATTATCCTTTTTCATAGGTTCTGGATCAGTAACATCAAGACCTGCTCCCCATATCTCTTCACTTTCTAAAGCTGCTATCAGGTCTTTTTCATGATGCACTTGTCCCCTAGAGGTATTAATGAAAATTGCGGACGATTTCATTTTCTTGAATGCACTGGCATTAAACTTGTGTTTTGTGGCTTCAGTTAGTGCACAGTGAGCCGAAACAACATCGCTTTGCGCTAATAACTCATCAAAAGTTACTTTTTGAGCTTGTAGTGCCACTTCCGCTTCTATATTGACAGAGCGATTACAATAAAGAACCCTCATGCCATAAGCTCCTTTGCACCGTCGTGCAAATTCCAATCCTATTCTTCCTAAACCAAAAATCCCAATTGTTTTGTTTTTAAGCTCAATGCCCAAATGCGCCTGAGGTCTAAAATGTTGCCATTCTCCTTTGGCTATGGTTTTATGCATGTAAAACAATCTCCTCGATACGGCCAACATGAGCATAAAAGCTATATCGGCAGTAGCATCGGTCATAGAATTAGGTGCGTTAGCTATAGGTATACCTAGTTTTTTTGCTTCTACTAAGTCAATATTATCATAGCCTGCAGCATATTGTGATATAATTTTCAGATGTTTGTTCGCATTTAAAAAAGTAGCATCCAAACGATAGTTACTGGTGCTCAGAAGCGCATCGTGTTTAGCAGTTGCCTCATAAAGCTCTTCTTTTGTCATGGGTAAATCCTTGGTCCATTTAGTGACTTCAAGGCCTTCCTTTTTTAATAGCTCTATTCCGGTATCCGGAATATTAAGTGGTACGAGTACTTTCATAGGAAGCAATTTATAAAATCTAGTAGACGGTTTTACAAATTCCTTTACTTTTGCAGACTTATACGTATCTTTTTCATTTTCACAACCCCCAAAAGTTTCTATGAAAATCTTCAAACGCATACTTTTAATTTTATTCGTAATTCTAGCAGTGGCAGTATATTTTAATTTCCCCAAACTCAATTTTATCTCCGGTTATGCCTCCAAAAATATGGCCTCTACCGTTTTTCTAACCAATAGAAGTGCCGAGTCCGTTGAATTAAACGATAACGACGTGCCACTGATAAACCTTGCCGAGGTTGAGACAGATGGCAAGAGTGCTACAGCTTCGGTTTTTGGACTTATGGCACGAAAAGCTATTTGTAATGAGGGATTAGGTTGTACACTAGTTAACAAAGACTACGACCCCAATATTAAGATTCCCGTTCCACAACGTGTGAAAAACGATAATGACTTAGCCTTTCCTTACGGAGATAAAGAGCCTAAAGACACTGTTTTTCCTAACGTAGACTATGACCAGCTGCAGAAAGCAATGGACCAAGCTTTTACCAATAACGAAGTGCAAAAAACACGGACTGTTTTGGTTGCTCATAAAAACCATATTATTGGTGAAAAGTATTTGGAAGGATTTACAAAAGACACGCCTATTTTGGGCTGGAGTATGACCAAAAGTGTACTGGCTACTTTGTACGGAATTTTGGAGTATGAAGGGAAAATAGACTTAAATGAACCTGTGCTTTTAGAAGGCTGGGAAAAAGACGACAGAAAAAAAATAACGCTTAATCACTTATTGCGTATGCAAAGTGGACTTGAGTGGGAAGAGGATTATACTTCTATATCTGATGTAACCCGTATGCTTTTTATGGATGCGGATATGACCAAGGCACAAGGTGAAAAGAAAGCTATTGCTGCACCAACAGAAGTTTGGAACTACTCTTCGGGAACCTCTAATTTATTGTCCGGTATTTTAAGAAAGCGATTTAAAACGCACCAAGAGTACATAAATTATCCTTACCAAGCACTTATTGATAAAATAGGTATGAGCAGTATGCTTATGGAGACAGATATGAAAGGTAATTTTGTTGGCTCTTCCTATGCATGGGCAAATACCAGGATTGGGCTAAGTTTGGATTATTGTATTTAAATAAAGGGAACTGGAACGGAGAACAGCTTTTTGGTCCTTCTTGGGTAAGTTACGTATCCGAACCCACCATACTTTCTGATGGCACCTACGGTGGTCACTTCTGGCTCAATGCCAATGGAAAATACCCAGATGTACCTAGAGACCTCTATTCTGCAAACGGGTACCAAGGACAGCGTGTTTTTATTATTCCGTCTAAAGATGTTGTAGTCGTTAGAACCGGTCTTGCCGAAGACCCTGATTTTGACATCAACCTTTTCCTTAAAAATGTATTGGCTGCTATTAAATAAATAGCATCGTTTCTGGCTCACGAAAACCTAAGAAAAAGCTTACATATCTTTTTTGTGTAGTTACACAACAATTTCCCCTTGCCTTGCAACAATAGTTTCGTTGTAATGCAGCTTCAGGGTAAATTTACAGTGTAATAAAAAACAAGAAGTAAAATTTTCATTTTCATATAGTGTTCTCGATGAAAGAGCCTTTTCCTTACGGATGGGCTTTTTCTAGTTTTAATAGGTTTGTGTCTTTCAAAACCATCAAACTAAATACAAAAACGCGCTATTATGAAAATCAAGGAATATACTTGTTCTTACCAAAATTAGGCTTCCGCTTTTCTAAAAAAGCATTTCTACCCTCTCTTGCTTCTTCCGTACCGTAAGCTAAACGCGTTGCCTCACCTGCAAATACTTGCTGACCTACCATACCATCATCCGTTAAGTTCATAGCAAACTTTAGCATTTTTATAGACGTTGGCGATTTTTCAAGAATTTCTTGCGCCCATGAATAGGCGGTGTCTTCTAATTCATCATGTGGAATTACGGCATTAACCATTCCCATTTCATAAGCCTCTTGAGCAGAGTAGTTTCTTCCTAAGAAAAAGATTTCCCGCGCTTTTTTCTGGCCAACCATTTTAGCAAGATAAGCAGAGCCATAACCGCCATCAAAACTGGTAACGTCAGCATCTGTCTGTTTAAAAATAGCATGTTCCTTACTTGCTAGCGTAAGGTCACAAACTACGTGAAGACTATGTCCGCCACCTACGGCCCAACCTTAAGCACCACAGCAATAACCGCTTTTGGCATAAAACGAATTTGACGCTGCACTTCCAAAATATTTAAACGGTGCATACCATCTTCTCCAACATAACCTTGTTCTCCCCTAGCCTTTTGATCACCACCACTACAGAATGAATAAATACCATCTTTGGTAGATGGCCCTTCCGCAGAAAGCAAAACAACGCCTATAGAAGTATCTTCTTGAGCATCATAAAAAGCCTGATATAACTCGCTGGTAGTTTTTGGCCTAAATGCGTTTCGCACATTAGGTCGGTTAAAAGCAATACGGGCTACACCGTTACACTTTTTATAGGTTATATCTTCAAATTCTTTAGCTATTGTCCAATCTGGTTTTTGCATAATAAAAGTTTAAACGTTGCAAAGTAAAGCAATTTGAAAAAAGAAAGAACCATTGTTTAAGACTTGTGAGAAATAAAGCGTAAATCATTAATGATAAATGTGCTATTATTTCAAAAAACTAAACTTTTACAAACATTTTATATAGAGAAAAAATGGTATCACTTTTGAATTAAATCAATTGTAGGTCTTTTATTAATGGAAACATCAATAAACAACCTAATTGACAGCATATTACATCAAAATATTCTATTTTTACAACATTATTTAATGTAAGAACTAAGGAATAACTTTATTTATAAAGAAAGTTATACACTATGCTATTCTAATCTTTTTCTTGTTAAATTAGAGTATTATAAGTAGCTAATGGATAAAATAACACAACATATAGATGTTTCAATTGCTGATTTAAATGCAATAGCAAGAATTGGTTATTGGCAGCTTGATACTTCTTCTGAGACGTACACACTTGACGATATCTCTTGTGAGATTACCCAGTTACCAAATGGCACTATATTAAGCACAAAAGAAAAACCTCCCTTCTGCCCAACCGGAAACAAATGGGCCGTCATACAAGAAACATTAGCTAAAGCCATAGAACAAAAATCTTCTTTTAATCATGAAGTAGAGTTGTTCCTTCCTGAAGGAAATACTATTTGGGTGTTGTTGATAGGAAAAGGTAATTATGATGAGGACGGTAGCTGTGTAAATGTATCTGGAATGGTACAAGATATAACGGTAAGGAAAAATTCTGAAATAGAATTATTCAAGAAAAATGAGATTTTAAACTATACGGAAAACAAAGCTTCTTTAGGGCATTGGAAATGGGATTTGAACAGTAATGTTATTACCTGCTCTAGAAATATATCTCGTATAGTTGGATTTCCTGATGGAGAACAAATTACTATTGAACAATTAACGGAACGCGTTCATCCAGAAGACAAAAAAAAGGTGCAAGACCATCTGAATAATGCGGTAAAAACCAAATCATTTACGACACTTTTACACCGGTATATTTTAATTGATGGTACCGAACGTATAATTCAAGTTTTAGGAGAACCCCTTTTCAATAAAGCAGAAGAATTAACCGGTTTCATGTGTAGTTCTCAAGATATTACTGCAAAAAAACGTTTTGAGGATGAGCTTTTTGAAAAAAATAAATTATTTCTCACTGCTCAACAGAAAGCTCATTTTGGCTATTGGCTATGGAATTTTACAACTGATTTATTTAGTTGTTCCGAGAATATGGCAGATGCTCTAGGATTTGAAAGGAATGTTGAGTTTACCATGAGTGATCTTCTAAAAGATATTCCTCAAGAAAATCAGAAAGATATCCTAGATACATTAAATAAAACAATTGAAACAAAGTCTTTTGTTGAATTTACCCATCCTATTTATATGCATGGGGAACTCAGACACATAAAAGTTACTGGAGAAGTATATACTGATCTAGAAGGAAACATTTTAACAATCTTAGGAATTTCACAAGATATTACCGATCAAAAAAACTTTGAAAATGAACTCATAAGCAAGAATCAATTACTTGGGTTCGCAGAACAAATCACAAAGATTGGTAATTGGCAATGGGATTTAAATACCAATAAAATAAAATGGTCTACTAACCTCTATCGGATTTTTGAACGAGAAGAGAATTCACCAATTGTTTTTGATGTTTATTACAGTCATATTCATCCAGAAGACAGAGAAATGGTGAGCGCAATAATTGACACCATTTTAGAAAGCAAGGATTTTGAAAGAGTTATACACCGCATCTTATTAGAAAATGGTAAAATTAAAACTGTAGAACTATTAGCTATGGCTATACGGGACCAGTATGGTAATGCTATTGAGATGTTAGGTACGTTGCAAGATGTTAGTGAGCAACGGGCAGAAGAAATGAAATTTAAAGGTTTGTTGGAATCCGCTCCAAATGCAACGCTCATATTGGATGAAGGCAATATTATACAGATGATTAATAAACAAGCTGAGCGCCTATTTAAATATACTCCAGAAGAATTAGTAGGTAGTAATATAGACCTTCTAATACCTTCTAGATTTGATGAAAAACGAGCACCATTAAGAGAAGCTTTTTATGCCAATCCTACAGTAAAAACCTATGACATGGGTGCTGGTCTTCATATGTTGAATAAAGATGGTAAGGAAATTCCCGTTCAAGTAACCCTGGGACCACTACAAATTGAAGATGGACTTCTTCTTTCTGTAGTAATACGCGATATAACTGAAGAGAAGCGGTATCAAGAAAAAATTCTCAAGGCCAAAGAAGATTTGGAGACACTAACGCAAGAGCTCACGGCGCAGAACCATCAGCTCGCAGATTTTACCCAAATTACCTCTCATAACCTACGTGCGCCGGTAAGTAACCTAAACTCTCTATTGGATATCTATAAAATGATGGACGATGAGGAAGAACAAAAAGAGCTTTTCAAAAAGTTTGAAATCGTAATAGAACATCTTACGCTAACGCTCAACACCTTAATAGAAGCTCTGACGGCAAAAAACCATACTTCTCTTGAACGTAGCGAGGTATCCTTTGAAGACACCCTAACTAAAACAAAAGAAATTTTCACAGCTGAAATCACTAAAACAAAAGCTATTATTAAGAGTGATTTCGCGAAAGTAGACTCTATACGCTACCATAAAATATACTTAGAAAGTATATTTCAAAATTTAATAGGTAATGCTTTAAAATATAAATCTAGAGAACGTGTTCCTGAACTAGAGATTAGCTCTAAAATAGATAATGGAAAAACAACCCTAAGTTTTAAAGATAATGGCCTAGGCATAGATTTAGCAAAACACGGACACAAAATATTTGGTTTGAACAAAGTATTTCATAACCATCCAGAAGCAAAAGGCATTGGTCTATTTATGACCAAAACACAAATAGAAGCTATGGGCGGAAAAATTACAGTAACTAGCAAAGTAGATGAAGGCACTACTTTTAATATTCATTTCATTTAATAAATATGCAAAACCCCTTTCACCTCTGTATTGTTGATGATGACGATATTTATAGGTTTACAATTATTCAATCTGCAAAATTTTCTAAGATTGAACATATGACCTCTGTTTTTCCTAATGGAGAAGAGGCCATAAATTATATTAAAAAGAATCAAGATACTCCTGACGCGCTTCCAAATCTTATTTTATTAGATATTGATATGCCTATTATGGATGGCTTTCAGTTTTTAAAAGCTTACAAAGAAATTGAAACCAAACTAAGTAAAAAAATTGCCATCTATATGGTTTCATCCTCTGTAGATCCAGAAGATATAGAAAAGGCCAAAGGTTACACATCCGTTATTGACTATTTATCAAAACCCTTAAAAAGTGATAAGCTTAAGGCAATAATAGAAAGAACATTAGAGGGTTAGAAATCAAAAGCTATAAACCTGCTCTTGTTTAAATTAAAATTTCAAGTTAGTTATTCATGAATATGAAAAATGATAAAAAAACAATGGATGATACTAGCGCGATAACGATTCGTGATATGTTACGCATTGGCACTTGGAATTTAAATATTGAAACAGGTATTTATACTTTAGACAGAGTTACTTGTGAGGTATTAGGTATACCTTATAACACCGTAGTAAAAAGAGGTGGAAATTCACCATATAGCAAGTCTGATACTACAGCTTCCTTAATTGAAGATGGTATAAAAAAGTTGCTAAAAACGGGTAAACCTTTTGACCAAGAACTAGAGTTTAAAACCCCAGAAGGAGCCGTCATCTGGCTACATGTCATAGCTACCCGCAAATTAGAAAATGGAAAATGCACTGCAATTGCAGGAATCGTACAAGATATTACCCAAAGCAAACAAACTCAGGAAATAATTTTACAAGATAATCAACTATTAAAATTTGCGGAACACAAAGCAAAACTAGGTCATTGGAATTGGGATGCTAGTTCAGATACGTTAATTTGCTCGGAGAACATGACCTACATTGTGGGTGTTCCTACGGACGCTCCAGTACCTCTAAGTGTTTTAATAGATAAGGTTCACCCAGAAGACAGAGAGTTCGTTAGAAAGCAAATAGCACATAATATTAAAACCAAACATTACCATAGTTTCACCCATAGAATGGTAATGCCAGACGGCAGAATCCGAATTATTCAAGTTTCCGGTGATGCTATTTTGGATGATGAAGGAAACCTCACAAACATATTAGGTATATCACAAGATGTTACCAGCTATAAAACTATAGAGGCCGAATTAACTAAAAAAAATGAACTCTTAATCTTTGCAGAACAAAAAGCCTTATTGGGTCATTGGGAGTTAAACACAATTACCAATGAGGTATTCTGGTCCGCCAATTTATATTATCTTTTTAAGCAAGAAGAAAATATAAAACTAGAATTCAATACCTATTTTGAATGTGTACACCCAGAAGATCAAGCAGAAGTTAAGGACCATTTTGCCCAAGCAATAGAGCAAAAATATTTTGATAAAATCATACACCGCATCCTATTAAAAGACGGTACATTAAAGTGGATTAGATTGTTGGGCGATGTTGAGGTTGATGAAAAGGGAAATACTGTAAAATTAGCAGGTACCTGCCAAGATATCACTGAACAACAACTACAAGAAATTAAGTTTAAAGGGCTTGTGGATTCCGCACCCAGTGCAACCATAATAGTGGGTAATGAAAGTATTATTCAAATGGTTAACAAACAAGGAGAAAGCCTATTAGGTTATTCTTCAGAGGAATTAGTAGGCAAATCTATAGAAACGCTAATCCCTTCAAGATTTGATGAAATTCGCGCTACGCATAGAGAAAAATTCCTCACCAATATGGAGGTAACAATTGTAAACCTTGGTGAAGATTTCTACTTAAAACACAAATCTGGGAAGGAAATCCCAGTTGAAATAACGCTTGGTCCGTTGCAAACAGATGAAGGTCTTATTATATCTATGTCTGTAAGAGATCTTACTTCCGCTAAAATAGCCGAAGGTAAAATTTTAAAAGCGAAAGAAGACTTGGAAATTCTGACCGAAGAACTCACCGCACAAAATCATCAATTAGCAGATTTTACACAAATTACCTCTCACAACTTACGAGCACCAGTAAGCAATTTAAATTCGCTTGTAGAAATCTACAAAATGATGGGAAGTGAGGAAGAGCGTAATGACCTGTTCAAAAAATTTGAAACAGTAATTTCCCACCTTTCACTAACTCTCAACACGTTAATAGAAGCATTGAGTGCCAAAAGTCATAATTCATTAGAACGTAGCGTGCTTTCCTTTAGCAATAAGTTATCTAAAACAAAAGAGATTTTTTCTACGGAAATAGAAAGGACGAAAGCGATTATTAAAAGTGATTTTTCTGCGGTAGATTCAATTCGTTATAATAGAATCTACATGGAAAGCATTTTTCAAAATCTAATTGGAAATGCTTTAAAATATAAATCTCCAGAACGCGTTCCAGAAATAGAGATTACCTCAAAATTAGAAAATGGAAAAATAGTTTTGAGCTTTAAGGATAATGGCTTGGGAATAGATTTGGAAAAGCATGGTCACAAAATATTTGGTTTGAACAAAGTTTTTCATAACCATCCAGAAGCAAAAGGAATTGGTCTCTTTATGACCAAAACTCAAATTGAAGCTATGGGCGGAAAAATTACAGTAACAAGTAAAGTCAATGAAGGCAGTACTTTCAACGTTTATTTTATTTAAAACATATGCCACAACCTTTTCACCTTTGTATTATTGACGACGATGATATTTATAGGTTTACAATTATTCAATCTGCAAAGTTCTCTAAGATCGAACATAAGACTTCAGTTTTTAAGAATGGAGAAGAGGCCATAAATTTCATTAAAGAGAATCAGAATTCTTCTGACGCGCTGCCAAATCTTATCTTATTAGATATTGATATGCCAATTATGGATGGGTTTCAGTTTTTAGAGACCTATAAAACTATTGGACCCAATCTGACCCAGAAGATTCCTATTTATATGATTTCTTCCTCTGTAGACCCTGAAGATGTTGAGAAAGCTAAAAGCTATGAATTTGTTGTTGATTACTTATACAAGCCTTTAAAAAGTGATAAGCTTAAGGAGATAATGGAAAAGACGATCGGGCTTTAGAACCATTTATGTTCAAGGCTACTATTTTTTCTTATTCTTTTCTTCTATCCATTTAGAAAGATACTTTGTACTCTGCAAAGTTTGGTGCTGTACTAAATTTCCCATAAAATTCTGAATACGGTGTTCTTCTATATTACGCTGTAGATTATTCAATACCAAAGAAAAACGTTCACTCAGCATTTTCTTGTTGTACAGTTCATTAATAAGAGCCAGACCATTCTGTTGTGCTCTTTCCCAGTCCTCTTTATTACTATACAATCGTACAGCTTCACGGGCAAAATCCTCTGGTGTTTCTGCTATAGCACCGGACCAAGGTAAATCATTATGCATACCCTCTGCTCCTATGGCAGTTGTAATGCTTGGTGTGCCATTTTCCATTGCCGTGGTAAGCTTTCCCTTAATACCTGCGCCAAAACGCAATGGAGCAAGATTTATGCATGTCTTCTTAAATACCTCATTTACATCTTCGGCCCAGCCATTAACTAGAAATCCAATTTCCGGTTTGTGCAACTGATTGATTTGCTGCGGCATATATGCTCCGTAGATAGAAACTTTAGCTTCTGGCAAAGCTTTTCTAATCAATGGCCATATTTCTTTAGACAACCATAAGACGGCATCTACATTTGGTGTGTGTTTTCCGTTGCCTATGCACACAAAATTTATCCGTTCATCAAAATCAGGCCAAGCTTCTTGTTCTGTAGCTTGTATTTCTTCCAAAAGAAAAGGTAGATGCAGAAGCAGATTAGTATCAATTTTTAAAGTTTCGGTCAGCAGTTTTATTTCAAAAGTAGAAACCATTAAAGAAAGATCGCAACGCAGAATACTTGCAACTTCACGTTTGGTAATATCTTTCTGCAACCAAGTATGTGTTGAAAATGGAATTTCTTTTTTATGAGAAACCTCTCTTACCTTTCTAAGCGAATGTAAATCTTCGGTATCAAGTATTTTAATAGCACTGGGAACACTCTCAGAAATGCGCCACCCAAATTGTTCCTCGGTCAAAAACCGATCAAATAGTACAACAGTAGGATTTATCTCTTTTAGAAAATCGTCAAAACCGGAGTCATTCAACGTAATATCCCTAGATATTATACCTAAAGCATCAAGGTCTAATGAGAGTTCGCTTTTAGAAGCCGTACTTGTAAAGACGATATCAAAACCTTCGTTTTTAAAAAAATCCAGAAGTTGCAGCATTCGGTTTCCTGCAGCTGTAGAAGCAGGCTCAGGCCAAGTAAAACCAATTACTAAAAGTACATTTTGTTTCACCTTACCTTGTAATTTTCTGTAAATGTCTGGTATTTAAACTACAACCTATTAATTTTCCTTTTGGAAATTACATTCTTTCTGCGAACATTTTAGAGATACTTGAACGTAATTTACGCTCATAATCCTCTTCCAACCACTCTTTATAGTTTTTGGTATTGTTCATAATACAATAAGAATATTGACGTACACGGTACTTAATTTCCTCCTTTAGTTCTTTTGCTAGAATACGGGCATCAAAAACATCTTCTGAGTTCTCTACACAAATTTGAGCATGTTGATCAATACTACGTTCCAATACAATTTTGGACCTTAGACCTTCTGCAAAAACCTTTTTGTATTCCTCTTTTATATTGAACTCAATATTGGTAGAATTTTTGAATTTTTCACGAAGCGCCGCAGGCATTTCGTAAACGAATTCTTTTTCTATCTCCTCGTCGTTCTTAATATTCTCCAAGTAGAAATCTGGAAAGTGGAAAATTTCCTGCCAATCAATAGGTGCACTCCATAACCCAAAACGTGCTACGTTATTACCTAAATCTACTACCGTAAATTCGCTTTTATTAGGCAAAATACGAGACCCACGACCAATCATCTGAAAATATAGCGTAAGCGAGCGCGTAGCCCTATTAAGCATTATGGTTTCAACAGATGGTTCATCAAAACCAGTTGTAAGAATACTAACTGATGTAAGAATAGCATCTGGCGTATTGGAGAACCATTCTAAAATCTCCTTACGTTCTGTAGCCGTGTTTTTATTATCTAAATGACGAATATTGTAACCCGCCTTTTTAAAGGTTTCATACACATAACGAGACGTGTTGATACCATTATTAAATATTAATGTTTTAGTACCCTCTGCAATCTCTTTGTAGCCAGAGAGTAGTTTTCCCAACATACTCTGATTACTGTAAAGCTCATCAGAAGATTTTACCGTGTAATCACCACTAATACCTAGTTTAAGACTCTGTAGGCTAACATCATAATTATACATGTTACCCTTTGCCAAGAACTTTCTCTCTATAAGGGCGCCTATAGATTCACCCACGATCAACTTCTGATAGTTGTCCTTCATGGGTAATTTAATGTTGGAACTTAAAGGAGTTGCCGTAACCCCTAAAATTGTAGATTTCTTGAAAAATTTAAAGAGTTTGCGGAAAGAATTGTAATGCGCCTCATCAATTATAATAAGGCCAATATCATCAATTTCTACCTTCTCTTCTTGTAATCTGTTGTTCAAGGTTTCTACCATGGCAACAAAACACATGAACTCATGTTGGTCATTGAGTTCTTTTACCTCACTATTGATAATCTTATTCTTGACACCAAAACTCTTCAGCATTTTAGAAGTCTGCGTACTCAATTCTATACGGTGTGTAAGTACTACTACTTTCTTTCCTGTTTTTTCAATATAACGACGAGCAATTTCAGAAAAAACTACGGTTTTACCACCACCAGTAGGCAATTGGTACAACAGGTTTCCGTTTTCTTCAGGGTCCTCAAGATGCTTGAAAATAGTATTCAGATCTTCAATCTGATAATCGTATAATTGCTTTTCGGTTGTATCCTTTTTTAACTCCAAGTAGGTTCTAAAATTTAGCGTTCAATTATAATAAATATGTGGGGGCATCCCAAAATTTGAATTTTACAAAATTAAAGGAAATTTGTACTTATCTGAAATTTATTCCTCTTAAATCAATAAAAAGAAAATAGAAAACCTCCGCCCTACCCTTAAAATATGGCTGTATGCGAGTAATTGTTGAGAAAGAAAGTGTGGTATTAATATCCTTTATCCATCACCACCTCATTTAATAGAGGACTCCCATTCGTTAACCTATCATAATTTTCTAAAATCTGAGGGACTACAGAATTCGTATCAGAAACACTAGCGTAATGAGGTGTCATTTGAATTTTCTCATGACTCCAAAACGGATGTTCCTTTGGAAGAGGTTCTTGATGATAAACGTCTAACCCTGCTCCAGATAGATGGCCGTTATTCAACATTTCTAATAAATCCTCATCTACCAAATGACCACCACGAGCCACATTTATTACAAATGCGCCTTTTGGAAGTAGCTTAAACAGTTCTTTATTTAAAATTCCAGTAGTAACATTGGTCAAAGGTAAAAGACAAACCAAGATTTGAGTGGTTTCAAGAAAACCAGAAAAGCCAGATTCACCGGCAAAACAGCTGACGCCATCTATATGCTTCTTAGAATTGGCCCAACCCTGAACCTTAAATCCGTATTTCACCAAATCAGTTGCTAATTCCTTTCCAAGAGCTCCTAATCCCATTATACCAACAGTAAAGTCTGAAATACGATTGTATTGCATGGGTTGCCAAATACCTTTTGTTTGGTTAATCCTATATCTATCCAGATTTTTGAGGTAACTAAAGATAACGGCAAGCACGTGCTCACTCATGTCTTTGGCCAACATATCATCTACCACACGGGTTATTGGTAGGTTTTTAGGAGCTGTATCATCCTCAAAAATAAAATCTACTCCTGCCCCACTTGATGCTATTAGTTTCAGATTAGGATAATCTGCCAATGAACCGTTTTGATGCTTCCAAACTAGGGCCATTTCTATTCTATCTTTAGGGTGGTTTTCTAAATAGCTGTAAACTTCTAAACCGGGTTGATACGCTAAAAGGGCTTCTTTCCAAAGATCAATTTTACCATCCTGTCTTATAATTACTAACGCCATATTTAGTCTATGATATCTAAGGCTCGAGAAAATCCTTCGCCAAATTGCCAATTCTGCTCTTCAGTTATAGTATAAATTTTTACTATGCGCTCTTTATAATCTGCTAAAAGTCCATTTATAGAAATAAACTGAACAGCCTCAGTAAATGAATTCATCATGCTTTTATAAAAGGCATCGGGTATATTACGATTTTTCTCAAACACCTGAGCAATTTCCAAATTATATAACATAACATCTGCAATAAGGTGTGGATCAACCCCTAGTTTTATAAAATGCTTTATAAACTTCTGAGCCACAGAACGCCTAGCTTTTGGTCTTCTACGTCTAACAGGGAAGTATTCATTACTTATTTTAGTCTTTGCTTCCTGAACAAGCTTGTCTTCCTTTGGATTAAAGATGAAATTATAGTACTCTTTTACCTCAGGAAAACGGTCATAAAGGTCTAGAAGCTGTTCTTCTATAGCATCCTTATCAATCTCGTTGAGATACTTTTTTAGCTTTCGCTTACTCATTTTTCGTGATTTGAATTCAAAAATAACCTAACGAAGAGAATCCGCCTAGATTCGTACTACAAATCTCAAAGTTCTCATAATTTATGTATAACAATACTCACAAATCTTTGGAAAAGCGGTAATAAAAATGTATACTGTACTCTTGTAGCAACCCTAAACATACTAGATATATGAGGCAACTAAAGATTATCAAGCAGGTTACAAACCGTGAGTCAAAATCATTGGACAAGTACTTGCAAGATATCAGTAAAATTGATCTGATCAATGCGTCTGAGGAAGTAGAACTAGCACAAAGAATCAGAGCTGGAGATCAAGCAGCACTAGAAAAACTAACTACAGCTAACCTACGCTTTGTAGTGTCCGTGGCCAAACAATATCAGAATCAAGGTTTAAAGTTACCCGATTTAATAAACGAAGGTAACCTAGGGCTTGTGAAAGCTGCAAAACGTTTTGATGAAACCCGTGGTTTTAAATTTATATCATATGCCGTATGGTGGATCCGTCAATCGATTCTTCAGGCTCTTGCCGAACAATCTCGTGTTGTGCGTCTACCTTTAAACAAAATTGGTTCTATAAATAAGATTAAAAAAACTTTTTCTTATTTGGAACAAGCTCATGAAAGACCACCTTCTGCCGAAGAAATAGCAAAAGAGCTAGAGATGACGGTTAGTGAGGTAAAGCAATCCATGAAAAATTCCGGAAGGCACGTATCTATGGATGCGCCACTTCGTGAAGGTGAAGATTCTAATCTTTATGATGTACTTCGTAGTGGCGAGTCTCCTAGACCAGATAAAATACTAATGCAGCAGTCTCTTAATACAGAGATTAACCGCGCTTTAGAGACCTTGTCTCCAAGAGAAGCCGATGTGGTTAAATTGTGTATTACGGTATTGGTGATCAACAATCTATGACTTTAGCCGAAATAGGCCAGACTTTTGACCTTACCAGAGAAAGAGTTCGCCAAATTCGTGAGAAGGCCATTAGAAAATTGCGCCACAACTCAAGAAGCAAATTGTTGAAGACGTATTTAGGATAGTCTTTTTTTACAACATAACTATATAAAAAAGCCCTGACGTTTTATCGTCAGGGCTTTTTTTTTGAACAACTAATATTCACTAAATAACTAAGAAAAATTCAATTTACTAATTTGTTCGCTGTTTAGAATTTCATTCAAATTTTCAATGAAATTTAAATAAGCTGCGTTGTCTGGGTTTTGTTTTGACATAGTTGTAGGTTTTAAAGGTTGATGGATTTGGGATCCTGATTTACATGTAATCTAACTCTACCAATTCATTTAAACTTAAAATTTCATTTAAGTCTTGAAGGAATGATAGGTATTCTTCTCCGTAAGTATCGTAAAGCATAATAGTATAGGTTAAATTGTTATTTTGATTCGGTGTCTCAATTATTATGATGTAAACTTATTAATTAAGGCAGCCTTCAACAACAAAATGTGGTGTAACGAATAAAACATGTTGTAAAACCTGTTAATCATGTATAAATCTAATTTTGAGAAGCAAATCATGTGTGTAATTCATCGTAAAAATTGAACATTTCATCTATTACGTGCTGTTTTCCAACTATTTGTCGTTTTCCGAAGCCAATGTTTACAGGTGACACAAGCTATATAAGCAATTATGATACCAATCTGTGCTACTTTGTTCCACCTGTTTAAAAATTTTTTCTCTACTTGAAATTATAAGGACGTGAATTCTGTGAAATAATGGATTTTATATGTACCAAGCCAACTATTTAAGGCCTAAAGGGATCGATTTCTCTTCCCTCATTTTCATAGCAATAAGGATACCTTTCAGAACGTTATTACTTTGTATTTATAATAGGATTTGGACTTGTTAATTAGATAAACAAGGGGTCTTCAAATTACATTCAGACTTATACAATGAAAAACAAAGCAAAAATTGCCACTTTGGCCTTTATGTATGCCAACCTCTGTTTTGGAGCATCAGATATTAGTTTGATTGAAACTGAGTACACTCCTATTACCTCAGCAATTGCCATTAACGAAAAAACCGTAACGCTAAGCAGTCATGGTTTTCTTGCCCAGCAGAAAAGTAGTTTCACTATTTCCGGCCAGACAGAACATATTGAACGAGGCCTAACAGTAATTCATTTTAATTCTGATGAAACTTTTGAATTCAAAACCTTTGACACTTACTCTAGCCCAGAGGCAATAGACAAACTTTTACTTATACTAAAGCAGTTACAGGTCAACAAAGCCACTTTTGCCATTCTAGCCCATGATTCTGCAGTTAACGGTGTTTTAAAATCATCCGCAGAGTTAGCTGAAATGGGATTCATAAAACTTGGTGCACTAAAAAGCCGTGAAGCCTATGTCATGTACAACTTTAATGGTGTAATTACGGAAAAGGTTAACGATCGTTCTGTAATAATTTCAGAAGACGTTCCCAATCTCTCAGAGGATGACAAAATTTATTTTCCGCGTATCACTTATAAATTTGAACCAAACAACAACCGCTATATTGCCCATGCTGGCGGGGAGATAAACGGAGTTAAGTCTACCAACAGTAAGAATGCCCTAGATGAAAATTATAAAAAAGGATTCCGCCTTTTTGAACTTGATATTATTGAAACTTCAGATAAAAAGCTGGTGGCAGCACATGATTGGGATATGTGGGCACGCTTTACAGATTATACGGGGGCATTGCCTCCCTCCCATTCAGAATTCATGAAACATAAAATTTATGGTGATTATACTACTTTAGATTTAAAAGGAATAAATGCGTGGTTCAAGGCGCATCCGGATGCTACCTTGGTTACCGATAAAGTGAACGACCCTGTTACTTTTGCTAATCAATTTATAGATAAAAGCCGATTACTAATGGAACTCTTTAGCCCAATGGCGGTTGAAGAAGCTTCTCAACATGGTATTAACGCCATGATTTCCCAAGGACCGTTAATGAAAATAAAAGGGGACAAACTACAGTGGTTAGCAATTAATAATGTGAAACACGTAGCGCTCTCCCGCAGGATATTATCCGCACAGAATGAGTTGATGTTGCAATTAAGAGATGAAGGAATTAAGGTCTATGTCTACAATGTAAACTTTGACCCAGGTAAAGATGAAAAGTATGTACAAGAGAATGAAATTGGACTTGTATATGGCATGTATGCCGATAAATGGGTGTTTGATACCGAAGCAAAAAAAGACAGCAAGTAAACGGTGTATTTAGAATTTCACTTCATACGTAACACCTGCAGAAACTCCATAAAAGAATTTCCCTGACGCGAATGCTAATTCTTGTCTTGTAGCTCCCACATTTGCCCTATAAATATTCGGGCTCTTTTTTCCAGTGAACTGATACTCTAAACTTACTCTTTGCGACTCTACATATAACAAGGTCTCCGCCAACAGTTCATCTCCAGAAGTCAACTGTCGTAACTCAGGCGAAAAGCCCATACCCACATTCAATCCCAAATAGTTCTCCGCATCTTTCAAGTATTTGCGTACCAGAAAATTTCCTGAAAATTTGGTGAGGTTGTCTGATAGCGGGGTAATATAAGAACGAAGTGAAAAATAATAGTTACCTCTATAGTGCCCTAAGGAGTTGGAGATAACAGAAACGTTTTTAGTTTCATAGCTGATGTAACGACCTCCTGCTGAAAATTCAAACGCACCCGGTAAATTCACATAAAGGTCACCACCCATTTTGTGCTCCGGGTAAATTGACGAACTAGAATAACCATAATTCAAATAAGCATAAAAGCGCTTTGAAAACTTTGGGTAAAAATCTAGATCATACTGTACACCATTTGCACCTGATCGATTACTATAGTTTATTCTTGGAATAATACTACCTGCCAACGTTTGTCTTTTAAACGAAATACTGGAATAATAGATAGGGTCATACCTTTGATCAAAAACCGTTGCAGCATTTCTTACTGAAATTTTATTATTGAATACTTCTTCCCCTAAAGGAGTTTTTGCTGCAAGTGTATCAATAGCTTCTGGTTTTACGGTTTCTGGTTTTTTCTCAGCGCTAACCAAAAGAGCTTCTTCTTTAGAAACTACCGAATCGTCTTGATTAAACCATCCTGACTCTGGGTATTCGGCATTAGCTACCCCTTCTTCGGCAATCGCTTTTAGCCTTTCTACCTCATCATCACTTTTAAGATGCACCAAGGCTTTATTGGCCAGACCTATTGCTGTAGCATTGTTATTGGCATAAAGCTCATTCTTTATAGAAGCTATCCAGACACTTCTATCCGTCTTATCTGAAGAAATTAAGATATTAAATTCATCTCTAGCTTTGTCATACTCTTCGCTCCAGCTATAGGTACTCGCTAACAAGGAACGAGCGTCGTGGTCTTTAGAGTTTGGCTTTACTAATTGTGTCAACATTACGTTAGCAGACCTAAAATCACCTTCATAAGCCAAATTACGAGCCTCCTCAAAACTTACGGCACTAAGTTCGTTATATGCCGTATCTTGACTCCGGGCAAAAAGGCCTAGGAAAATGCATAGCATGAACAGAGATGTTGTTTTAAGACTCATTCTGATTCAAACGAATTAATAGCGGTCTCCGTATCGGATTTCTTAATTTTCTCTAAAAAAGCAGTAATTCTTTTTTTTCGTGCTTGATTGCGTGCACGTTCTATTTTATCTTCTATTTCATGAGCGCTAGCACTATTCTCCTTTACGGTTTCAATAAGTGCTAAAGCCTCTTTTGAGCGTTCTGACCAGAAATATACATCGAACAAGGCAGAATACGAATCAATATAATTTGGATTCATTTTAATACAATCGTTCAATATTTTGATAGATGTATCATAATTGCCTTGCCAAACATTAACCCTACCCATTAGTATCTTAGTATCTATGTGGCTGGGAACATCAGATAAGATGTATTTACACAGTAATAAAGCTTTATCAAATTTTTTGTCAAATGCGAGGTCTCTTGCTATGAAATACCCCTTATCTGAATCCTGCCCATTATAAACGCTGTTGAGCCAAATGGTTTCACTATCTGTAAATTGTTCTTCTTTTACCGTAAAGACAGCCAAGTCATCTGGAATTATCTTATTGTTATTCGTTACATAAGCGTTCATAGCTTTAAAGGATTGCATCTTGCTTTCACTTTTAGAACCTCCAAAAGTAGAACCTAAGTCCATATTCTCATCCAACGAAAAAACAGAGCCATCAGAGTACAGCTTCTCTCCGTCAACAAATTCTTTTAATTCGTTCTTATTACGCATTAGAGGTATATTTTTAATTGAACGAAACTCTTCGCTCATATCTAACGCGCTACCCATCCATGCGACTTCTTTAGGTGTTTTAAGTTCGTATCTAGACTCAAGCAGGGCCAACAATGTTGGAGTAACATCAAAATGAGAATTAACCGCACTCATTTTCTTAGTCGTCTTCAAAAGTGGACTGTACATAATTAACGGTACATGAAACCTACTTATATTATTCCGCTGTGGTATGGGTATTAATCTGTGGTCACCTGTAATAACAAAAATGGTATTGTCATAATTTGGTTGCTTTTTATATTCTTCTAAAACATATTTCAAAGCATTATCCGTATAAAGTAGCGTAGCAAAAACATTCTCGTTCTTTTCTATTACTCTTTCTACCTTTCCTTCATAATTGCCCTGAGCTAGTATCTTGGCTACCTTAGCTTCATAGAAATCTTGTTTGGGCGGAAGAAACGGCTCATGAGTACTAATAGTCATATAAACCTCCATACGTGGCTGTTCTGCTGCTCTGGGCAAACTCATACTCTTTTTAAAAAGTTCTTTATCAGGATAGCCCCATGAAGTGCCTGCAGCATCTTCTTCCTGCATCTGATACTTATTTCCAAATCCCGACTTATCTAGAACAAAATCTAAGTTTTCGCTCTGTAAAAATCGATCTACATTATCAAAAGAACTATTAGTTCCTTGATAAAATGAAGTATGGTACCCGTTGTTCTTTAAAATACTGAACAAGGTGAGTTTATTTGGGTATTTCTCAAGCTCCATAAATCCGCTTTTACCAAAAGGCAACGAACCCAACAGAGAAGGTAATACACCAAAAGTTCGTCCGGTATTGCTTAAGCAATTCTCCCAATACAAAGACTTGGTTGTAAGAGAATCCAGGAATGGGGTAAACCCACCATACTCGGCCCCTTCTCCAACAAAATCCCTACCTAGCCCTTCTACCATTATGAAAACGATATTGGGTTTTTCTTCTTTGAGTTCAAAATAATCACCTAAAACGTTCTCTATAGGTTTTGACTTAATTAATGGATACTCCACATCTGAGTTATACGAAGTATCTTCCGTAGAGGTATCATAAAGGTTGAGTGCTAGGTATTGTGTCTTATTATGGTTAATAGGCTTACCCTCAATAAAAAGTGTAGCCATGAACATGCTAAATAGAATAATGGTAAACGGATACATTTTACTAATGTGATGGTAATGTTTTGACGTTACCTTATAAAATCCGTAAAACATGCCTATTATAGCCACAAGTGCTACTGGAAGCATCCAGGATATTCCTCCAGAATTTTTAATAGTCATTTGAATATCATTGAAGCTATATCCCAATAAATCTGACCCCAAAGGAACTAAGGCCGTACAGAAATAGCTTATAAGCATAGCCTCTATGATTAAAAGAAGAAGAAGTAATGCGGAAATTAAATTGAAACCATAGCGTGGACGCAAGTTTTCCCAAAAATTGAATGGAAAGGCAAGTATAACACCAATCAAAGAAGTGAAGCCTATTTGATGCACTATAGCTATTAGAAAGCTGGTTCCAAAAATAACATCAACTACACCTTTAAAGTATAGGGTGGTATATTGATAAATAGTAAGCACTAAAAGACTTCCGAAGAAAGAAATCATCAATCTCGTATAGTGCTTTAAAGAATATCTATCTATTGTACTTGTATTCATTTCTTATTTTAAGCGGCTTTTGCAAAGCCTTTACGTACCTGAGATCCCCAGCCCGATTTAATCCTGAACAATTTTTTGTAATTACCCCTAACTGCAGACCATACTACGATTGGATGAAAAAATATAGGCTCTATAATGGCACAGAGCATTAAGGTTAAAATATCTTTTGTTTTCTTATACTCGTTATAACTGTACACATCCCAAAGAATGGCATAAAACGAAAACATAACGGAGAATATATATACCATTGCCGTTATGGCGATGAAGAAATCCCAATTTAGAATCCCTAAATAGACGAATAGTATTATGGTAAAAAAACCAAAAAACTCCATAAGCGGTGCCAGCCATTCATAAAAAAACCAATATGGATAGCTTAATAATCCTAAGCGGCCATATTTGGAATTAAAAAACATGTCTTTGTGCTTAAACAAGGTTTCTAAGTTACCTCTCGCCCACCGATCTCTTTGGTTGACCAGTATTTTTAAATCTTCAGGCACTTCCGTCCAACAGAGAGGATCGGGAATGTATTCTATGGTATAGGGTTCTTTTCTGTCATGCATGTACCTACGCATCTTAAAAACAATCTCCATGTCTTCTCCTACGGTACCTGTATCATAACCACCAACAGCTAACGCAATCTCACGGTCAAAAAAACCAAATGCACCGGATATAATTAGAAGACTGTCTATACTACCCCAAGCCATTCTTCCTAAAATAAAGGAGCGAGTATATTCTAATAATTGAAACCTTGCCAGCCAATTGGTCGGTAAACGTATTTCTTCAAGCTGGCCACCTTCTATTACACAAGAGTTGGCCACTCGTATAACACCGCCAACTGCAATCACCCTTTTTTCTGAACGTTGATAAAATGATTTCACTACATGTAACAAAGCATCAGGAAGCAAAAGACAATCTACATCTATACAACCTACATAACGATTGGTAGAAAGTGCCATGCCTGTATTTAAGGCATCGGACTTTCCTCCATTTTCCTTGTCGATGATAGTTAGCTTAGAAAAAGCTCTGTGAGGTGATTTGTAAATACCGCGGATAGGTTTATTCTTCCAATTCGGGTCAATTTTTTGGTCTATTTGAACAAGGTCATACGCATCTATCATCTTCTGAAGCGTATCATCCTTACTGCCATCATTAACTACCATAACCTCGTAGTTTACATAACGAAGCGACATAAGCGACCGTATATTCTCAACAATGGTCATACCCTCATTATAAGCTGGTGCAATAATGGTAATGCTAGGCGCTAAAGGAGATGCCATAACCTTTGAAAGGTTACCAAAACTATTCTTTTTTCTATAGTGTATAGAATTCCTAGTAGACAGGAAACCCATTATGGTAAATAAGGTAAATAGAGTTACAGTAAACATCAGAAACATGATGTTTATGTAATCTAGGATTATATTAAAGAGAGTACTATCCATTAAACTTACCAATCAGCTTTTTTGGGAAATCTATGATATTGGTTAAAAATGAATTATCGCTAGAGGATATCTCATTAGCCTCAACTTGAATGTCCAATACTTTTTTATCGTACTTTTTATCAAGTACCTCGGTATCTTCCAATACAAAATCAAAATCTAAAGTATCTGAGGCTCTTGGTACAAAAGCTGTTTTCTTGGTTTTGAAGTACTCTTTCTTGGACTTAGTTTCTATAAAAGGCTCTAGTATAGAAAGGTCTATAGGTAGTTCTCCCACTGGCCTTGGTATGAGGTCCTTTTCAAATTCGGTTTTTCTTGAAACTTTTTCTACTAGCAGTTTTAAAACTTCTTGCGCCTTAGCCCTAATTTCTAAATTAGAATCTCCCAAAAGTCCATCCAAAAAAGTAATTTCCTTTTCATCTCCAACTGAAACAATCTCATCTAGAAGCAACAGCTTAGATTCCGTATCCACATTCTTGAATAAATCTGCAAATACATTAAATGCCGGCATCTCCAACTCGCGTTCTACTGGTGTTTTACTACTAGTTTTTTTTATTGTTTTCTGTGTATAAGAAAACTGCTCTATAAGACTTGAAATACGGTCTTTTATAAAACTCTGGTTTTCTTCTGCCAAAAGCTCTTGTAATAACGGTATCTCTCTATGATCACCCATTTCTTCCAAATCATCAAGAAGCCCCATCATGTACGCTTCATGTTCATTGTAATAAATGGGTTCTGGTATTAAATCTGCAAAGGGTTTAATGGGCTTTATAGGCTCTATCTTATCTTTTTCTAATTCATTTTCTCGAAGTTCATTTTCTGCCATTAGCCAAGATATTACATCTTGAGAATCATTGACCACAGGCCCTACTTGATTAGTATTACTGGGCTCTTCTGAAATTTCTTCTTTTTCCTCTTTTACTTCTGGAATTGAGTTTTTTGTATCTTCAAACTGAACCTCAAAATCAGATAATGTATAGCCATCTATACTATTTGTATTTTTAGTCTCTACTTCTTCAGGCGTTGTGTCAACAACATGTTGCTCATCTACAACCTCGTTATCCATAACGATTGGCAAAAAATTAAGCTCATTAATTTCATTAATGAGTCCCTGTAAATCTTCATTTTCATCCAAAGTACTAGATTCAGGTAATTCATTCTCTTCTTTCTGCTCCTCTACTACAATTGGTAGAAAATCGATTTTAGAAACGTCAAAATCTGGTTTATCTATGGTAGCATCGGATTGAATAATAGAATTAACTTCATCGAATTCAACTTCAATCTTTTTAATATCGCGGCTGGTGTTTTCTGAATCTGCCATGGGTTTATATTTTGGTATAGTATGGTTATGGTGTGTTTTATCATTTGTTACAAGAGATAAAAAATCGAACCTTAGTGAAGGTTCTGAAAATATTTCCGCTTGTGGATTCCTTATTTTCGTTGAAATACCAGAGACCACAACAGGGTCAACAACAATTATCTCGGTTACTTGTAAAACTTCGATTTGTTCTGGTTCGCAATCTTCTTTTTCTTCAACTGTTTTATTTTCAGTAATCTCAGATACTTCAGTATTCACGATTATCTGCTCTGTAGCTTCTTCTTCTTCTTCTTCTTCTGATTGCTCTATACTCGTATTAAAATGAACATCATTAGGCAGCTCTTCTGGATCGCTATCAACAGATATTGATTCTTCTACCGTATCTTCTTTTTCAAAATCCTTAACAATAGCAGAAACACCTGTTTTTTCTTCAATATCTTTTGCAGCTGCAGAAACTTGAGGTAATTCAATTTCTATATTTTCAGTAGTATCAAGTATTATTTGTCCTTCTTCGACTTCAGCTACATACTCTTTTGAAACCTCAATGCCTTCAGAGGGCATAACACTCTCTGGCGCAATAGTATTTATAGCTAGTAACGCCTTACTAGAGACTAAAAAGTCGCTTTCTCTCCTTTCTATTTCGTTTAAGAAACCAAGCTCATCAAGACTTCCTATTTCTGCAATGGCGCCTAAGACAGCAATTTTACTATAAGTATTAGATTTTTTAAAAATGGATTTAAGCGTAGGTATAGCCTCAACCACATAAAACTCTTTAATACAGCTAATTGCCTCCTGTTTTATTTGATTATCCTTATGTTTTAGCAGCTCAATAAGAGAAGCATTTGCATCGTTTTGATTGTAATATTTTATAAGCCTTAAAGAAAAAAGAACCACATGCTTATTCTTTGAAGTAAGCCACATTCTAAACCTAGGAGGTTCAAAACCATCTTGATTACGGATAACGTCAAGCAACTTCAACTGCTGCCATTCAGATATTTTATAGCGCGTAGTATCAAGGAAATAATTAATTCCTTCCGGCTTTAGTGTAACCGTAGCAATTTCTGCCTGTTTTCTAATAGTGCCTGTTTTGTGATTAATGAATTTGGTAATAAAACTATAGGCTGTTTC
The DNA here is from genome assembly GCF_030553095.1 of Zobellia laminariae. Lineage (GTDB taxonomy): Bacteria > Bacteroidota > Bacteroidia > Flavobacteriales > Flavobacteriaceae > Zobellia > Zobellia laminariae. The sequence goes on from NZ_CP130738.1 coordinate 4,375,624, forward strand.
AACTTGCATTTGTGTAAGCTCCAAAATTCCTTTTGAGACAACTTCCCAACGCCAACTTTTAAGTTTTTTAAAAGCATCTTTTTCAAGTCCTAAATCTTGGTACAATTCAAAAAGTCGCGTTTGTGTATCTCCCGAAACATCCTTTCTCAGGTCTAAAAGGACTTCTACTAGTATTTTTCTGTTGAAATCGTTTTTAAGTAATTCGCGTATTTCAATTTTAAGGGAGATGTAATTAGATTTTTCGTCTTTATTGGCATCTTCTTCATAAAACAGAAACTCACTAATCATTGGTGAAAGTTCCTTTTTACTTTGCTTGGTGAGTCGCGCGGTTCCAGATATCCTATTTCTAAAAAAGAAAACAGAGATAAAATAAATTACAGCTAGGACAATAAAAAGTATAGATAAAGCCCACAGAAAGTCTGTGTTAATGCTAGGTGCCGTTATAAAAGCCACCCCATAATATGTATTGCTGGTATCTAACAAATTAGTTTTTGTTCAGTTCGCGGGCAACGCGTACCAATAGTTCTGACGGACTTACTGGCTTTGATATAAAGTCATTAGCGCCCAATTCAAATGCATTCAATACGTTTTCTTCATTTCCTGCAGAGGATATGATTATAATGGGTATTTGAGAATTCAATTCTTTACGGACGTATGCAATGAGTTCCATACCTGAGAAGTAAGGCATCATAATATCGCTCACTATTATATCTGGCATAGTACCAGCTAGATATTCCTTTACTTCTTTTCCGTTGGCACGGTGGCTAACATCGTAGCCTCCTTTTTTTAATCGAAAGTTGAGTAGAGATGCAAGCAACTCATCATCCTCCGCCAACAATAATCTCTTTTTGGTCATTGTTGGGGATTTTAATTGTTGGTCAACTCCACATAAGCACTATCTAATGATTTTTTTACTTTTGGGAATTCTTCATTAAAGCACTTACAAAGAAACTCTAGATGCTTGGGGTCTTGGTCTATTTTGCATCCTTTTTGAATTTGAACCACAATATCATGCAGACCATCTGTTCGCATCATAGCCAGTCCTGCTTTTATTTTATGTGCAGCGAAATCCAACTGTTCAAAATCCTCACTCTGAAGGTGAATTTTGGCAGCTCCCATGAACTCAAGGGCATTTCCTATGAAAAGGGTAATTAACTCACGCAAAAGGCCCATTTCGCCCATGCATTCCTCTAGAATTATACTTAAGTCTATTTGATTATCGCTATTTTGCTTATCGTTGGTCTTTCCTTTAAAAATTAAAAAGTCTTTTTCGTCCATAGCAGCATCAATTTCAAGGTCTTTTAAAACATTACCATAAGATTTATGGTGTTCTACAATAGCTTCGTATGTCTGCAAATCTATTTCTGGATAAGCAGTTTCAAACTCATTAGTTCTGGCTATCGATTTTTTTTCTTGACTATCATTACTAGAATCATTATTGCTCTCCCTAGATAGGAAGACCATTTCTAATAGATTCTTTTTGAAATGTTGAAAAGATATTTTAAGATGGAAAGCTTCGTCTGTAGTTAATTTTTCAGATGAAAAATTATTAAGATGTGATTCTAAATCCGATAATTGGAAAAGTAGGTTTTTCGTTTTCAATTTGGGTAGTTTAGGTTAATAAGAATGGGACTGATATATTGTTATTTTTTCATTACTTCATTTATAAAATCCTTAAGTATATTATGCTATAAAAGTAAAATTCTCTTTTTATCAGAGAGTAGGCAACTTTATGTTCCCTAGAGGCCTATACATGTTGTCAAAGTGCTTAAATTGTAGGTTAAAACCATATCAATATGAAGCATTTTATCTGTTTATTAAGTATTCTATCTGTCCTGTCCTGTGGCGAGACCAATAAAAAAGAACAAGATACCGCACAAGAAACTGTGCTGGAGAAAGCCAAAAAAATTCATGAAAAAGTAATTACCATTGATACCCATAATGATATCAATGTCCACAACTTTACAGATAGCCTGAACTATACTCAGCGGCTGGAGACACAAATTAATCTACCTAAAATGGAAGAAGGTGGTTTGGATGTTTCTTGGCTTATAGTTTATACCGGTCAAGATACATTAACCGATGAGGGTTATGCTAAGGCTGAAGAGAATGCTATGTCAAAATTTGAGTCCATTCATCGTTTGTGCGAAGAAATTGCTCCGGACAAAATAGATTTAGCCCTAACGTCAGATGATGTAAAACGTATACATGCATCCGGTAAAAAAGTAGCCATGATCGGTGTAGAAAATGCCTATCCTATGGGCAATGATTTAACCAATTTTAAAAAGTACTATGACCTAGGAGCACGTTATATTTCATTAGCACATAACGGTCATAGCCAGTTTAGTGATTCCAATACCGGAGAGAAAGATAGTGTATGGCTTCATAATGGTTTAAGTAAACTAGGTCAGGAAGCTGTAAAAGAGATGAATAGATTGGGGATTATGGTAGATGTATCGCACCCTTCAAAAGAGGCAATGAAACAGATGATTGCTCTTTCCAAAGCACCTATCATAGCTTCACACTCTTCGGCAAGAGCCTTGTGCGACCATAGTAGAAACCTTGATGATGAGCAGTTGAAACTTATGAAAGAAAACGGTGGGGTTGTACAAACCGTAGCTTTTAGTTCTTATTTGAATACAGAAAAAGATAAGGCTTACAATGCTTATATGAAGTCAATTTTAGAAAAAGTAGCCGATTCTATGGGTATTGAATGGTATACAAGAGATCAATTTTCTTCATTGACCGATACGCAGAAGGAAACTTTTATGAAAAATTATCCAAAAGTGAAAAAGATAGGAATTTCAATTGCTGACAAAACTGCTGGTGCTCCCCCAATGGTAGATGTAGCAGATTTTGTAGACCACATAGACTACATAGTCGATTTAATAGGAATCGACTATGTAGGTATTAGTTCTGATTTTGATGGTGGTGGCGGTATTAAAGGATGGTCAGATGCTTCTGAGACCTTTAATGTTACCCTTGAACTTGTAAAACGAGGATATACCGAAGAAGAAATTGCCAAATTATGGGGCGAAAATCTGTTGCGGGTTTTAGACGAAGTTCAAGCCGTTGCCAAAGGCATGCAAGAATCTTAGTCTTCTTTAGCTAAACGGTCTACAACGTATTCAATCTTTGTTTTCCCATGAGGCTTCGGCTTCCCGTTCTCACCAAGGTTTACCATAATAATATTATCAACGGTAACGATGGTCTCATGGGTCATTTTATTACGGACTTCGCAATTTAACGTTAATGAGGATTTGCCAAATTTTACGACCTCAATACCAATTTCAACAATATCGCCCTTTACCGCAGAACTCATAAAATTGATTTCTGACATGTACTTGGTAACAACTTTTTTACTCTCTAATTGAATAATGCTGTACAATGCAGCTTCTTCATCTATCCAAGCTAATACGCGACCTCCAAACAAGGTTTCGTTAGCATTTAAATCTCCGGGTTTTACCCATTTTCTTGAATGAAATCTCATGATACTAATGGTTTAAGTGTGTTGAATTTTTAGTAAAATTAGCAAACAAATGAACCCTAAAATAGTTTACCGGTAGAATCTTGCAACGTTTTTGGAATATGAAGGTCAGTATTCCATTTTTTATTCAATTTGTTAATAAATTGAGCGGAAATTAAAGGAGACTCCAATTCCATATTTTGATGAACAAAGAAATGGATGTTGCGCAAACCTTGTTCTTTCCAACAGTCAAGTCTATCAATCCAATCATCTAAACGGTCATAATCGCTTACATGATTTGCACCTACATAACGTACAAAAGCCTCATTATTAGTGAGGCGCATATGCAACATATCCCTACGTCCTGCAGTGTCTACAATAATATTAGCAATGTTATTTTCTTGTAATAGGTGATACAGTTCCTGACTTACTTTTTCATCATTAAACCAATCCGTATGCCTAAACTCCATAGCCAAAGGGAACTCTTTAGGCCAAAATTCCACAAAGCGCACTACCCTGTCCCAATTCTTAAGATCAAAATTATCATGCATTTGCAGGAAAATTGTCCCCAACTTCTCTTTAAGGTTTGAGGTAACTTCCAAATATCTATCAACTATGGGCAGTGAGGCTTCATTTAAGCGCCTCAAATGGCTGATGTCTCTAGATATCTTTGGGAAAAATTTGAAGCCTTCTGGCGTTTTATCATACCATTTCTCATATTGCTCCTGGAAAGATTCGGTAAAACGTAGCATTCAATTCAATACTGTTAAATTGAGAACTGTAATAAACGAGTTCATCTTTTGTGCCACGAGGATAAAAGTTCTTTAAATCCTGACGATTCCATTTAGCGCAACCTATTGATATATTAAGAGGCTGATTTTTATCCACAGTAGCCAAGACTCCTGCCGTATCATTATGGTCTTTTGGCAAGGTGAAATCTACCAGTTCTGGGTGTTCTACTTTTCCGAATTTCATTTTGATTCACTTTTCAGTTCAGTTTCATTCTTCCTCGTTGGAATTATGCCACTTCCTTTAAATAAAAAAGCGGCTATTAAAATAGCCGCCTTCTATAGTTTATCCTTAAATATACTATTTCATTGCCTTTTTAATAATATAACCAGCAATATTTTTAGCCAGTTTAGCATAACATTCAGAAATACGGTAACCGCTATTGTAATCATTACCCATGGCACCATAGCCTTGTACATCTTCATAGGTGCCCTCTAACAATACATTACTTGGATTCGCAGTTTCATAAACTGTAATAGTAGCATCTATTTCCGCATTCTTTCTCACCACACCAACATTATAACCTGCATAGATTTTATTTGAATGAATTTTCATTGTGTAATCTGCAGGGTCCATAGAAACGCTAACCTCGCCATCATCAAACCGTTTGTTGAACGATTCAATAAATTTAGGTTCGTAACGCTCTTCTCTATCTGCAAACCATGACTTTTTAAACTCCTCTCCCTTTCCAGCTTCTTTTTCTTCACGTTTTGCCATCTTATCGGCTAAGAAATCCTCCTCTGAATCATATTTAGGAATCTCTAGGTTACTATAATCGAATTCTAAAGTATAAGCCGATACATCTTTTAGATTTTTAATATCGCCTTGACTTACTTTCATCTTTTGTGCATAGGTACTAGCCGATACGACTAATAATGCCATTACTAAATGTTTACGCATCTGATTATAATTAATTATTATGGTTAATATTTAACTACAAGATACAAACGTTTCTAAAATGTGCAAGTTCTGCAACGACTTAAGTACACATATTTATTTTTCCATTTTAGAAGAGTTATTTAAAATTAAATAATCATAAATAAAACAGTAACCACTTCTAATAAAATAGATTACAAACTTTATCTAAAGTGAATTCTATTTTTTGATATACACAGTCTTCTTATTCAAAAACTCCTTGATACCATGAGAAGAAAGCTCTCTTCCGTAACCGGAAATACCAACTCCACCAAAAGGTAACCTTGGGTCACTTTTCACCAATTCGTTAACAAAAACTGCACCTTCATCAAATTGAGGAATAAGTTTTTTTACACGGTCTTTATTTGAAGAAAAAATACTCACTCCCAATCCAAAAACAGAATTATTAGAAAGTTCAACAGCCTCTTCATCTGTATCAAATATTGTAATTCCTATGGCAGGCCCAAATGTTTCTTCTTTAAAAATAGGCATATCTACAGTAACTTCAGAAAGTATGGTGGGTTCAAAATAAGTACCTCTCCTATTTCCACCTAAAACAACTTTAGCACCCATTTCAATAGAGCCAGAAACCTGCTTTTCTAAATCTTCTGCCAAATCCTCACGGGCCATAACGCCTATATAAGTGTCCTCGGCCATTGGGTCCCCCACTTTAAAACTCTTAACTTTCTCTACATACCTCTTGGTAAACTCTTCCGCTATACTTCTATGTACCAAAAGGCGCTTGCCAGCAATACAACTCTGACCAACATTTTGAAAACGAGCCGTAGCACATGTCTCTATAGTTTCATCTAAATTGGTGTCCTCAAACACTACTAGAGCATTGCTTCCTCCTAACTCTAATACCGATTTTTTTATATTTTCTCCGGCAATAGACGCAACGGAAGCTCCTGCGGGCTTACTTCCCGTAAGTGTTACGGCCTTGACCAAATCATTCTCTATCACCGATTTAATCTTATCACTGCTTAGTACTAAGTTTTGAAAACATCCTTTAGGAAAACCGGCATTTTCAAATACTTCTTGTATCATTTCAGCGGACTTCATAACATTTGAGGCATGCTTTAAAATACCTACATTGCCGGCCATTAAATTAGGAGCTGCAAAACGGAAAACTTGCCAAAATGGATAGTTCCAAGGCATAACCGCTAATATCACACCCAAAGGTTGGTACTTTACATAACTAGTTTCCGCATCCGTTTCAATAATCTCATCTTGCAACTGACTTTCTGAATTTTCTGCGTAATATTCGCAAGCCCATGCACATTTTTCTACTTCTGCGATGGCTTGAGAAATAGGTTTCCCCATTTCTTTGGTGATAATCTCAGCATACTTCCTTTTGTTATTACGAAGCTCTTCGGCTGCTTGAAACATCAGTTTTGACCGCTCTTCATAGGAAGTCTTTTTCCACTCAATAAAACATTCATGTGATGCTTTAATTTTTTCTTCTAACTCACTATTATTTAATTCTTTAAATTGAAATAATTTTTCTCCGCCATATGGATTTACCGACTCTTTCATTTTCCACTTTTTTTATTTGAAACCAACTATTTCTTCATTGGCCGTGTATCTCTCTATTACAAAGTAACAAGTTTGAATTAATGTTCATAACCTCGTTAAGAACTAATTTTAACACAAAAAGGCACAGCCCGCTTAATCTCTACCTTTATAAAAACCCGTATTATGAGCGATCGATCTAGTATTCTCTTAAGCATTCGTCCAGAAATTCCTTCCGCAAAAATTACTGATGGTATGAGCGAAAACGAAAGGTTTCAAAACCTAACCTTACGCCCTATACTTAAGCTACAAAACTTCATGTTCGTAGCAGTTTTCAAGAATTATATTGCAAAACATAAGAACAGTTTTTATGAACTTACATTAGAGAAACGTTTAGACTTCATTGAAAATGCCATCCAAAAAGACATCAAATTCCGTAATTCTCTAAAAGGAATTGTAATTGGCCAATTTACCTTAGAAGAATACGAACTATACATTAAAAACTCTTCAGCATTAAACAAACGCATGATGAGCATGGTTGTAGACCGCCTAAAAGACCAAATACAGCTGTTTGAGCAGAAAGTACTAGTCTAATAGCGATTCCCCGTTTAAATTGGTTGTGAGCACGTCACTCATGTAATCGAAAAAAGGTCGTATTGCACTAAAGGTCTTATTAACTTCATCTGCAAAACTTGGAGAAAGCACTTCCTTATCCGTGAATTTTCGCGTAAAAATGAATTGTTTCTTTTTTATCAAATCAATATCCTCATGGGTTTTGTCAAAACCTTTGGGCGCTGTCTTCAATTCATCGCCCTGTAGTTCTCCCCAGGTAGCCTTTAATTTCTTTTCAGATAAGATTTCACGCATTTCAGAAGCATCTTCTTCCAATTCTTTTCGAATACGAAGTAAATCTTCTTTATTCGGATCCCAAAAACCAGTTGCTAGAAATGACTCTCCTGGTTTTATTTGTAGATAGTAACCACCCCGTCTTTGGGCTCCTGCCCTGGAGAAAGAACCTGCAAAATGAGCTTTATAAGGTGTTTTGTCCTTAGAAAAGCGAACATCCCTATAAATTCTAAACATTTTTGTTCTTTCTATTTCATCGTGAGTTCCAAGCTTAACCGCTACAGCCTCAAAAAAGGCTTTTACACTCTGTTCGTGACGTTTAAACTCTGGTTTGTTTTCGGTAAACCATTCCCTATTGTTATTATTTTTAAGCTGAATTAAAAAATTGAGCGTTTCTTTAGTAATTATCGGATCTAACATACGACCTAAATGTTGTTATTTTAGATAAAGTTAACCTTTTTACGAAATCGGCTTTTAGATTTATCAGTAATTTAGCCCTATCATCAAAATGCATATGGACCATACTTCTATCATTGATAAAATTAATAGGCACAAGAAACAGCCTAATTTAAGATACAAACTAAAAGAAAAGGTTGAAGAGTTTACCAATTTACTTTTTTATACGCTCTTTGATATTGACACACCCGTAGAAAAGAATCTAGACAAACTAGAGCTACTTTTTGATGACGTGGTTGATTTGGCGTGTTGGGATACAAAAAAACCTTGTAAAAAACTTTGGGAGAACTACGTTGAAAAACTGCCCAACATACTGGAGCGTCTGAATCTTGATGCTGAAGCAACGGTAAATTGCGACCCTGCATCATTATCCGTAGAGGAAGTTTATATGGCATACCCAGGGTTTTACGCCATTGTTATTTATCGTTTAGCTCACGAACTGTATTCCATAGGTTTCCCTTTGGTTCCGAGATTAATGACTGAATATGCGCACCGCCAAACAGGGGTTGATATTAACCCTGGAGCCCAAATTGGAAATTCGTTTCATATTGATCATGGTACAGGTGTGGTTATAGGAGAAACTGCAATCATTAAAGAACATGTAAAGATATACCAAGGTGTAACCTTAGGCGGACTTTATGTGGCTAAACACTTGCATAGTACTAAACGGCACCCAACTATTGAAAGAAACGTCACCATATACGCAAACGCTACCATATTAGGTGGTAAAACGGTAATTGGCGAGAACTCCATTATTGGAGGTAATGCTTGGCTAACAGCATCGGTTCCTGCAAATTCAACCGTTTTTCACACGCCTGATATTAAAATAAAAACACTGCCCAATGTCTCATAGTATTTTAGACCTAATCGGTAATACCCCTTTGGTAGAATCGAAAGTATTAAACACAAACCCTAACGTTAAGCTCTATTTTAAAATGGAAGGCCACAATCCATGGCGGAAGTGTAAAAGATCGTGCTGCGTTTAACATGATTAGAAATGGACTTGAGCGTGGTGATTTTGATAAAAATTCTAAGCTTATAGAGGCTACGAGCGGAAATACAGGTATTGCATTAGCCATGATTGCTGGAATCTATGGTCTTGATATGGAATTGGTAATGTCCGAGAAAAGCACCATCGAACGTGTAAAAACCATGAAAGCTTATGGAGCAAAGGTTACCCTTACCCCTGCGGATATTGGGATTGAAGGTGCTAGAGATTATGCCGAAGCCAAGGTGAAAAACGAAGGTTATGTAATGATTAATCAGTTTTCTAATGATGATAACTGGAAAGCACACTACAAATCTACCGGTCCTGAAATTTGGAATGATACTGATGGAAAAGTAACTCATTTTGTCTCCTCTATGGGAACCACAGGTACCATTATGGGTACGTCTACCTATCTAAAGGAGAAAAACTCGGATATTCAGATTGTTGGTGTTCAACCCACGGACAATTCTAGTATTCCATAATTCGAAAATGGCCAAAAGAATATTTACCTAAAATTTTTGATGCTAAAAAAGTTGACCAGACTATAGAAGTCAGTCAAGAAGAAGCCAAACAAATGGCCATACGGTTAGCTAAGGAAGAAGGCATCTTTTCAGGTATGAGCAGCGGTGGAGCTGCGGCAGCGGCTTTACGGCTAGCGGAAACTTTAGAAAGTGGCGTTATTGTTACTATTGTCTGTGACAGAGGAGACCGTTACCTTTCTTCTGATTTATTTGACTAGAAAATTGTTGATAGACTAAGGTTTCTATATCAATCTAAAATCGTATTCATTCCTTCTTTGAACACTTTAAAGTCTTGAAGGTAATTATGTCCTGCTTTAGGAATACCAAAGAGTTTTTTGTTCTTTCCATAATAGCCTTGTAAAGCTTTTCTGCAGACACAAACGGGATTACGCCATCTTCTTTTCCATGGAAGATATAGATGGGGCATTCTACTTTTTGTACAAATTCATTAGAAGGAAACCTGAAGTTAGACAACCAATCTATGGGTAAAAACGGAAAACGATGCTTACCTAGCGCCACAGCACTATAGAAGGGAGACTCCAGCACCATTTTCTCCGGATTATTTTCAGAAGCCAACCATGTTGCCACTCCCGTACCAAAAGACCTGCCGTAAACTATAATTTTATCTTCTGTATATTGCTCCTTGGCATAATTATAAAAGAGCTGAGCATCATCATATAAAGCTTGCTCACTCATCTCTCCCGTACTTTTCCCAAAGGTTCTATAATCTACCAAAATAGACTCATAACCTTTCCTAGAAAAAAGGTTTGCTACATGTATGAGGTGAGAAATATTACCTGAATTACCATGAAAGTAAAGAATTAGACCTTTAGCGCTATCTTGCTTAATATGAACGGCGTTCAGTTTAGCGCCATCAGTCGCAGTTAAGTTTAGCTCCTCAAAATCTTGACAAAAATCATAGGTATGGTTAAGCGGCATTTTTGACGGAAAGAATACCAAACGTTCTTGGAAATTATAAGCTAGAATAGCTATTAAAGCATATAGAAATACAAGTATCAATCCCCATTTTTTCAATCTACGCATGAAGTACTAAATTTTATTGGTGCTGTTTATTAGAAATATAATTATGATGTTTAAAAAGGTGGACGTCACTACAACCAGTTTTTTCTTTTGAAATAAACCATCATACCAATAAAAAGGGCTATCATCAATGCCCATACGTAATAGTATCCGTTTGCAGTATGTAATTCCGGCATATTATCAAAGTTCATTCCGTAGACGCCAGCAATAAATGTAAGCGGTATAAAAATAGAAGCCATGATGGTCAATACCTTCATAACTTCGTTCATTTTGTTGCTCATATTACTCATATACATTTCCATGAGACTCATAGACATTTCTCTGTAAATCTGGAGGCTTTCATTAATTTCCAAAGAGTGATCTAAGGCATCTCTTAGAAAAACTTTGGTGTCTTTGGTAATCAAGGGATTTTCTGTATCAATCAAGCGGCTAACCAATTCTTTAACGGGGAATATCCAACGTCTTATTCTTAAGACTTCCTTCTTTATTTGTTGAATTTCCTGAGCAATTTCTGGTGTAGGGTTATCATATACCACTTCCTCCAAATTCTCTATTTTGTGATTCAAATGCTCAAGAACAACAAAATAGTTATCTACAATAGCATCCAATAATGCAAAAAAGAGGTAATCTGCACCCCGAGTTCTTATACGACCCGATTTACTTTTGATTCGTTGCCTTACTCCTTTAAAGACATCATCATCCATTTCTTGAAAAACGAGTACATTACTATCCATTAGTACCATCGCGACATGTTCGTATACGATTTCTTGCTCGTTATTTATGTACAGCATCTTGAAAACACTAAATATATAATCCTCGTATTCGTCAATTTTTGGCCGTTGATGGGTATCTACAATATCTTCCAGCACAAGAGGATTGAGTCCAAAGCGTTTACCGATTTTTTCGATAAAAACTTCGTCACTAATACCTACAATATCTATCCATGAAATTTCTGGTACTTCCTTATGCGCAACAATTGCATCTATATCTCCCGGAATATGTTCATTATAAACATTTTCATTGTATTCCAAAATATTTGTGATACTCGTTCCTCCTTCCCTACGCCCCATATAGGTAATCGTCTAAGGAGCTTTGCCCATTTTCTTTTGAAATTTGGAAGCTTTTTTTGGAATCAATTTCCCTAACCTTTTTCGTCTTGACATGAACAGATTAATTTTTATAAATATAGTAAGAAGTTGGTAACTAGATTTCTTGATTTTCAAAATGTAGGTCATGCAAAAGCAAACCAGAAATAAGGTGCTACGTAGGTAAGCTTCATAGTACTTTCTGGTTGTAAAGAATCTTGAATATCAGCCAAAGACAGCTCTCCTTTTCCTAGTTGAATTAACGCCCCCATCATCATCCTAATCTGGTAACGCATAAAACCTTTTCCGCTTACATGCAGTGCATAACTTTTTTCAGGAAAGAAATTGGCTTTTAAGAGCTCATTTTCCTTTAGTTCACATGAGATTATGGTGCGTTCAGTTTTCGTGTTCTCCTGTAATCTAGCCGTATAAATTTTAAAATTATGAGTTCCCTCAAATAATTTTGCGCCTTTCTGCATTAAATTCACATCTAGCTTATTTAGAATGTTAGCTAGAAAAGGTGCACAAAAAGGATGATTTTTTTCACCATGAGAGAAGAGATAAACATACTCTTTTACTTTTGCATCTTGAATGATATTAAAGGAACTATCCGTTTCCGTTATGTCCAATACTCTAATATCCGGAGGAAGATTCTCATTAAAAAGTTTTAAAAATACCTCCATATCAGTTAAAGGCTCTCCATCTATAAACAGTTCAAACACCATAGATAGCGCCGATACTTTGGCGTCTGTGCGGCCTGCCCCTAAAATTTTAAACTTTTGACCGTCTAAAATAAACTTTAAGGTCTTGGTAAGCATAGTCTCCACCGTTTTTTTTTAGTTGCTTCTGCCATCCGCTATAACGAAAACCTAAATATTGTAGACGTACTAAATAACAATAACGGGCAACTTGCATACAATTCTCTCTTTAAGACCAAGCTACCATTTTTTTTGTATTTTGTAATGATCAACCTTTTAAAACCAACAAAAATGACTTTAAAATCAGAAATTAAGCCACCTGCTTGGTTTTGGATAATTACCGTACTTGCTCTTTTATGGAATCTAATGGGCGTATCCGCCTACTTAATGGATGCCTTTATGAGCGTTGAGGATTTAGGCAAACTACCACAGAACCAAAGACTACTTCATGAATCAAGACCTATATGGGTTACCTCTGCCTACGCCATTGCCGTTTGGGCGGGTGCTCTAGGGTGTATCGCCCTGTTATTTAGAAAAAAATGGGCAAAGACACTTCTATTGATTTCGCTAATTGGCGTCCTTGCCCAAAACGTATATCAGTTTTTCTTGAGCAATACTTTTGAAGTTTACGGGGCTAATGCCATATACTTACCTATAATAGTCATCGTTGTAAGTTTTGCACTATTTTTATTTGCGAATTCTAGTGTTTCTAAAGGGTGGATTTCATAATATTGTTGGTAAGAGTTGTTTAGGTTGAAAAACAAGACTTTGACGTTTAGTTTCTATTATTGATTAAAAAAATTATAGTTTATACCAAGATTAACAAAGCATATTGCACTTTAACGATTATTTTAAATAAAGTAGGAAAAAAGGCGTTTTTTAGTCTCCTTATTTCAACCGCTAACCTCTGGAAAACAAATTTTTATGAAGTTTATTTTAAAAATATTCCTAAAAAGAACAATAAATGTTTCTATTGCTGTTATTGCCGTGCTCATTGTATTCAATTTTTACGGCCTATACACCAATACATTTTATTTGCTCAAACCTAACAACTACATATTTCCGTTGTTGAGCCTGTCACATATTACCTTTTTATATGTGTTATGGTTTAAAATTAAAGAAGAAGAACTAACTGACCCACAGATGCGTAATATAGAATATATTCTATATGCGGTTTTTGGGGTATATGTTTTCAAAACTATAGAGTCCTTAGTTATTCTTACGAGTTATTCAGAATTTGAAAACCATATTATACCAGCTAGTTTTATACCGATGGGGATATTGATATTTATATTACACTTGTTTTTATTAGGTCTTACCCTATTAGCTATCAAATACCGTAGAGATATGGTCGGAGCCTATGTATTTGATGACATGAACCAACAAATCGATTCTTGGGAATAACTACCCAGTTATTCTTTTATAAATACAAAACCCCGTTTTATAACGGGGTTTATTTTTTGAACAAAATAGCAATTGTTCATAATACAATGACAATCTAATGGTTATTTGATTACAATCTTCTTTGTAACTGTTTTACCATTTGCCTGGCTAATTCTTAGAAGGTATAAACCCTCATGGCACTGATTGAACATTGAGAGCAATTTTCTTATCCTCAACTTGACTAACACCACTATGTACTGGATTTCCTGCGGTGTCGAATATAGAAACATTAACACTACGAGAAGTAAAGTCAGGCAAAGAAACATTCAACACATCTAAAGCTGGTATTGGATACGCTTTTGACACCGTTTCTACTACTGGAGTTTCCTTACGAACCACTTCTATAGGGTTCGATAAGTCATAACACCCGACAAGGTCATTGGCGTTAAGTCCCATCTCCGCACCTTCCAGTCCGTCTTCATAACGCAGGTGCCAGATCAAGCAAGTGCCTGCACCAGCGCCATCAAAATCTACGCCTTCAACAGCAGCCAAAGATGGTGGGATGCCTAAAATATTCCCTGCCTCATCCGTGATTACGAAAGTACTGTTCTTTCCTGAATGTTCACCTGTAATGGCTATTCCGCTGACCATGTCCGGAGTTCCGTCTACATAAAATTCAAAAGGACCACCGGTCAATGTTCCCGCATCTGTCTTTGTACGTACTACCATAATCGGGTTCGATAGGTCAAAATCACCCTTTAAATCATTGGCGTTGAGTCCCATTTCCGCACCTTCAAGGCCATCTTCATATCTCAGGTACCAAATCAAGCAAGTGCCCGCTCCCGCTCCATCAAAGTTTACACCTTCTAAAGCATCTAATGTTGGTGGAAGTCCAAGAATTTTACCGGTATCATCTGTAATAACAAATGAACTGTTACTGCCCGTCGCATCACCACTCATACTGATTCCCGATACCATATCTTCCGTACCATCTATACAGAAATAGAAAGGTCCATCGGAAAGTTCCCCGGCTTCGACCATCATTTTCTCCTTACGAACCACTTCTATAGGATTGGATAAGTCATAACACCCGACAAGGTCATTGGCGTTAAGTCCCATTTCCGCACCTTCAAGTCCGTCTTCATAACGCAGGTGCCAGATCAAGCAAGTACCTGCACCAGCTCCATCAAAGTCAACGCCTTCTACTGCAGCCAAAGATGGTGGGATTCCCAATATATTTCCTTCCTCATCCGTAATTACGAACGTACTGTTCTTTCCCGAACGTTCTCCTGTAATGGCTATTCCGCTGACCATGTCCGGAGTTCCGTCTATATAAAATTCAAAAGGACCACCGGTCAATGTTCCCGCATCTGTCTTTGTACGTACTACCATAATCGGGTTCGTTAGGTCAAAATTCCCTTGTAGGTCGTTCGCGTTCATTCCCATCTCGGCACCTTCTAGTCCATCTTCATATCTCAGATACCAGATTAGACATGTACCCGCTCCCGCTCCATCGAAGTTTACGCCTTCTACAGCTTCCAGTGTTGGAGGAAGTCCAAGAATCTTGCCCGTATCATCCGTAATTACAAAGGAACTGTTACTGCCCGTCGCATCACCACTCATGCCGATTCCAGATACCATATCCTCTGTACCATCTACGCAGAAATAAAAAGGCCCTCCGGAAAGTTCTCCGGCTTCGACCATCATTTTCTCCTTACGAACCACTTCTATAGGATTTGACAGATCATAACATCCAACAAGGTCATTGGCGTTAAGTCCCATCTCTGCTCCTTCTAGTCCGTCTTCATAACGCAGGTGCCATATCAAGCAAGTACCTGCACCAGCGCCATCAAAATCTACGCCTTCAACTGCCGCCAAAGATGGTGGGATGCCCAATATATTTCCTTCCTCGTCCGTAATTACGAACGTACTGTTCTTTCCCGAACGTTCTCCTGTAATGGCTATTCCGCTGACCATGTCAGGAGTACCATCTATATAAAATTCAAAAGGACCACCGGTTAACGTTCCGGCATCTGTCTTTGTACGTACTACCATAATCGGGTTCGATAGGTCGAAATCACCCTTTAAATCATTGGCGTTCATTCCCATTTCCGCACCTTCTAGTCCATCTTCATATCTCAGGTACCAGATTAGGCAAGTGCCCGCTCCCGCTCCATCGAAGTTTACGCCTTCTACAGCTTCCAGTGTTGGAGGAAGTCCGAGTATCTTGCCCGTATCATCCGTAATTACAAAGGAACTGTTACTGCCCGTCGCATCACCACTCATGCCGATTCCAGATACCATATCCTCTGTACCATCTACGCAGAAATAAAAAGGCCCTCCGGAAAGTTCTCCGGCTTCGACCATCATTTTCTCCTTACGAACCACTTCTATAGGATTTGACAGATCATAACATCCAACAAGGTCATTGGCGTTAAGTCCCATCTCTGCTCCTTCTAGTCCGTCTTCATAACGCAGGTGCCATATCAAGCAAGTACCTGCACCAGCGCCATCAAAGTCAACGCCTTCAACTGCCGCCAACGATGGTGGAATACCCAATATGTTTCCATCCTCGTCCGTGATTACGAACGTGCTGTTCTTTCCCGAACGTTCACCTATAATGGCGATACCGCTGACCATGTCCGGAGTACCGTCTATATAAAATTCAAAAGGACCACCGGTTAAAGTTCCTCCATCCGGTTGGTTTCGATATACCTTAACAGAATTAGAAAAATCATAATCCCCTTTTAGGTCAGAAACATTCATACCACCTTCTAGGCCTTCCAAACCGTTCATATAACTTAGATGCCATATAAAACAAGTTCCTACTCCAGCTCCATCAAAATTTACAGCTTCTGGATTAGGTGGAAGCCCTAATATTTTACCTGTTTCATCAGTAACTACCCACTGTGAATTTTCACCGCTATTTCCACTAACGGCAACTCCAGAAACGTGGTCCGGATAATTATCTCCAACGCAAAACTCAAAAGATTCTCCGCTAATTTCTCCTCCATCAGAACCCTCATTTATATCATTTGCCTTAATTTTAGGAGACACTAGGAGTGTCACTAAAGTCAGCAAAAGTACAGACCAGGACAATGCTCGAGGTCTGTTGTTCGCACTCAAACAAAATAGTAGTTTTCTTTTCATAATAACGTGTTTTTAATTTGTACCCAAACTAATTGTTATATTGAAGCGAGAAATCACAGAAAGCTAAACTTTTGGACTAATTCCGTGATACTTTTGTGAACATTTCCCACATAAACATTAGGTTATCAATAATTTTAGGGTTTCATAGGTTATTATAGCCCCTTGCCTACCGTTTGTCTATTTTAGACTTCCCGTGATAACTATGTGATACTTTTTAACGTCATTCGTACTCTGAATTATGAAAGAAATATTGATTATAGAAGATGATCCAGAAATCATCAAACTCTTAGAGATTCACCTTACCGATCTTATTTATAAGACATCTAAGGCAATGGATGGCGCCGAAGGTTTGCTAATGGCTCTTAACCATGATTACGACCTTATACTTTTAGATCTAACACTCCCCAGCATGGATGGAATTGAAATCTGTAAAAAGTTAAGAGCCGAAAAAAACACGCCAGTTATCATGCTAACGGCTAAATCTGAAGAGATTGATCGTGTCCTTGGACTAGAAATAGGTGCTGATGATTACATCACAAAGCCCTTTAGTATTCGAGAGTTATTGGCCCGTATTAAAGCTGTAATGCGTCGTACAGATGCACAACAGGTCAAAACTGAAAGTACTGATACAATTGCTTTTGAGGGACTTTTTATTGACATTGACAAAAGAAAAGTGCTCTTAAACGATACTAAAATTGAGCTTTCCCCAAAGGAATTTGAACTTTTGGTATTAATGGCTTCCAACTGGACGGAACTATTCAAGAACAGAACTCCTGAACATGATATGGGGGTATAATTTTGAGGGTTACGAACATACGGTTAACTCGCACATTAATCGTTTACGAGCCAAAATTGAATCTGATATGGCCAACCCTACCTTTATTCTCACAACTTGGGGTGTTGGTTATAAGTTTAATGAAGACATCTCACTATGAGCCAGAAAGAAAAAACTTTGACACCCAAGCTAATCAAAAAACTTTGGTTGGCCTTTATACTTCTTGTTTTACTAATGGGGTCTTCTTATATATTTATCACTGGCTATTTTGCCAATAAATATAGCCAAGAAACCACTCAAAGACTCAATGCCGATGTGGCTAACCATGTAATTGCCGAAAAATTCAAAGATGCTTCTCCATTCCTTGAGGATGGTAGCGTCAATAAACCTCTTTTTGGTGATTTAATGCATGATATGATGGCCGTAAACCAAAGTATTGAGGTCTATTTATTAAATGAAACGGGAGAAGTTCTTTATTCTGTAGTGCTTGATCATGGAGATAAAAGTTCTACCAAGAGTGTTTCATTAACTCCTATAGAATTTTTCATTAAAAATAAAGGCGAGCGCTTTGTTCTAGGTGATGACCCACGTAATATTGGAGAACAAAAGATATTTTCAGCAGCACCCTATTCTGTAGATGGTCGTGAAGGATACGTTTACATTGTGCTTGCCGGTAAAAAATTTCAAGAAGTAAGTGACAATCTGTTAAATCAATATTTTACCAAATTGGGAATTGGAGCAACCCTATTAACCATGCTGTTTTCTTTGGTTATTGGTCTTTTGGCTATTTGGTTCTTGACTAAAAATTTACGGTTAATTACAAAGACGGTCCGTAAGTTTCATGATGGGGACTTGCAAGCACGTATAGCAAATCCTGAAAATTCTGATATTGAAGTGTTTGCTAACTCCTTTAATGAAATGGCCGATAGTATTGTTGGCAATATGGATAAGATGCAATCTGTTGATTTGTTACGAAGAGAATTGATTGCCAATGTCTCACACGACCTTAGAACACCACTTGCAATTTTAAAGGGATATATTGAAACATTACAGATTAAAAACGACTCGCTTACAGAAGAACAAAAACAAGAATACTTACAAATTACGCATGATAATGTAGATAAGTTGTCTAATTTAATTAATCAACTTTTTGAATATTCTAAATTGGAAGCGGAACAGGTAACTCCGGTAAAAGAGCCTTTTTCCATCACTGAACTTTCTCATGATCTAATTGCTAAATTCAGGGTTTTAGCAGAAAAGAAACAAATTGACCTTCAGTTAGACAATCCAGAAGAAAATTGTATGGTTTTTGCAGATGTAAGCCTTGTAGAAAGAGCTTTGCAGAACTTGATTGAGAATGCGTTAAAGTACACACAGGCAAACGGCAAAGTCACCCTATCACTTCAGAAAAAAGGAAAAAATGTAGAGATAAACATTACGGATACGGGAACTGGTATTGCTGTGAATGAACAGCCTTTTATTTTTGACCGTTACAAACAGGTGGATAAAAGCGCTAAAAAACAAGGGTACGGGCTTGGTTTGGCTATAGTTAAAAAAATTATGGATTTGCATGATACAACTATCACTGTTTTGAGTAAGCCTAAGGAAGGGAGCTCTTTTATATTTCACCTACCCGCTTATCAAGTTTAAAATAAAAACTGAACACTATTTCATATTTAAATGAAGTGGTGTTCAGTTTTCATATTTAGCAAACAACAAAAAACATTGTTCTGCTGCTAAGTTCAATAAACTTTTCTATTTTCTTCTCTCCTATTTCAACCCTAAATCACTACCATCTGTAGCTTTTCCTTTTAAAGGAGAATCAGGACTTAATGAGTACGACGATTCATCTGTAAACTCAGGAGCTAAATCCCATTGGTTTTCTACAAGGTATTTCTGATCTCCGGTTACAACAAGTTTTTCAGAATTGCTTAGGGCATTATTACGCACTTTAACTATAGGCTCACCAACTACCAAATGCATTTCAATAGCCTTACTATCTTTAAAAATATTGTTTTTGATATCTGTTTCTTGTACCCCGTATAATGATATGGCAGATTTGTATTTGTTCTTCTTACCAAAACCAACATTGTCAAAAACATTGTGGTCTATCTCTAAGAAAGGGCCAAATGTACTCTCATCTTTACCTCCTCTATATAACCGTAACGCTGCTCCTTGCAGTTCGCTTATGGTATTGTTTTTCATTATGAAGTATTCCACATTGTAAGCTCCAATATCATCAGTCTCTTTATCTAATGCAGCAATGCTACCTGTAATTTTTTTAAAGGTCGAATTCTGAATACTAATGGTATCTGCAAATGTGCCTTTAGAAACTCTTAGCACATCAAAAGAATGGTTTACCACCATATCTTTAAACTCACAGTTATCAATAAATAATTTATAATTATCCAACATGGAATTTTTACTAGTACTTATAACCGAGTTGCCAGCGTAATCAGGAGATTTTGCGCCATCAAAAGTTATATTCTCCAAAGATAAACCACCTCCATCTTGGATTTCAAACGCCATCATTCTTTCAAACAAAATAGTTGCTTTTTCCTTTCCAACCGTTTTAAATGTTAGTGGGTGGCCTATTTTTACCGCTTTAGTTAGTAAGTATGTTCCACCTTCTTCTAATTCTATAATATCTCCAGCTTCTGATTTTTTAACGATTTCATATAAAGTATTGATACCGGCTTCTACTTTTAATGTTTTACCAGAATTTAATACTACATTTTTATCTGCTTTTGAATACCATACTATTCCGGTATTTTCCTTAGTGGCAATTTTTGGACTTATGGTAACCTTAGTTTTTATTTTCCTTGATGTAGGTACTAAAAAACCTTGCTCATTTTTCACTAATTTAATATTCGCATTTTTAAAACCAGACTTAATACTTGTTTCTGAGTTTTCACCTAAAATATTATCTTTAAAAGTAATCCCACTAATATCATCGTTAATAGTGAAAATGTCTTTCTTGCTATCATTATAAATAATATTCTCTGAAAATTCAGAAGTTCTTGGTGCTTGACTTCTTTCATCATCGTTACCTGCACCAAAAAGGATATTTTCACAATTGACAAACGTGTTGTTGTTTACCTTAGAATCAATAACCGGTACATAACGATTTGGTGGTGAATCCGGCACTCCGTTCATCATAACAAAGGCTCCTCTAAAACGGTATCCTGTTAAACCAATGTGGTAATTATTGATAACCGTTTGCGATTCATTAATAACACGCACACCTCCTGTACTTGGTTTTCCATTACCTATAAATACATTACCGTCTACTAAGGTTTCGTTTCCATGACGCATAGTTAAAGTACCTGTGCACTCAAAAAAGGTGTTGTATTTAAAGGTGTTTTGACAAGATTTATTTGAAATAATTTCGTGCTCGCCATTTGTTCTGTCAAAGTAATTAGACTCTACTAACGTATTAGAATTTTCTAGCGCATGATGACTAGTTCCGATTCTTAAGGTTTCACCACCATTATTACCATAGGTTGGTCGAGGACCAAAATAGTTGTGGTCTATTTGATGATTGTTTGCTCTACTATCTTCTGTGTCCAAACCAACAATCATGGTAACACCTAAGTTCTTTTTTCCTGAAATATGATTATGATCAATGCGGTTGTTTTTACCATATATCGTTATCCAATAATCCTGCACTTGACGTTCTGGATTATTAAAATTATCTATAACACATTCTGTTAAGCGGCTATTATTAGCCATCTCTTCTCTGCTTTTTCTAAAAGAGATTACTGCATTTGTTGGCGTGTATCCATTCTTAAAAACAAGACCTTTAACTATTAAATGGTTACCTGCAATTCTTAGATTAGAAGCTCCTTCTAAAGTTACTTTTCCTTTTTCTTCTACGGTAAGTGTAATAGGCTTTTCTGCAGTACCATTTGCTTCAAATAAAAGTTCTGCATCCATCCATGCGCCATTAGCGAGAACAATACTATCTCCATAGTTTGCACCTTTGGAAGTATTTCTTCAAACTCTGCTACATTCTTAACTGGCTTAGCTTGCTGTGCGGTAGCGAAAGAACAGCTAACCGTGATTAAAATTAACGAGAATATCTTATTTAAGTGTATCATAAAGTAAATTGGTTTACCAAACTGGTTTACCAAATGTACAGATATTTGCCAGACTCACAAATTTTTAACACAAAATCGGTGCATATTAGCCTTAACAACAAATATCCCCTTGCTGAAATTGTCGATATTATAAAGGTGAATTGACTTAGCACCATTTAGACATGTCTATTAAAACCACATCATAGCATTAAATAACAACTACCTGTTAGCCGAATTCTATTCTTCAATTGGCAATGTACCTTCACCTACAGTGGCTTCCTTGAACCAAACCTCTGCATAGCAGCCATTTGCATACTGTTTTGCTATATCTCCACCATACGTTTCGGAACCTGTACTCCAAACCATATTGTCCTCTGGAGATTTTCCATTAGTTTGATTGTATGCACCTTGTTTGAAATATTGAATTTCACCAGCATATGCATTTTCACGTTCAATTCCGTCACGACCAATAGACGCATACAAAGTCCATATTTGTTCCGGTATATCAGATTTTTTAGAGAAATCTGATTTCAATAAGTTTTTTGTGAATTTTACAGTGTCATGTGCTTCACTTGAAAAGGTTAGATACATTATACCTTTAAAGACGTTTATTTCATAACTAAACTCTTCTCCTAATTCAATACCGTTTTCAGGTTCTTCAGGATATGAAGTTGCGGTCTCTCCAACAACAGACATATCATTTCCCCAAATGGCTGTTGAATAATCCCATCTTTTTGAATTGTCTCCCTCTGTATTAATTTCATAATTCCAAAAAACAGAACCTTTTGTATGGTAAAACTTCTTGTAAAAGATTTTTATAGGTTCGTTCTCATGTCCTTCATCACTATGGATTTGCCCGACTACCACGGAATATGACGCGGCAACTCTAGCATCGCCTGAAGTAGATACATGCTGAACCTTTAGTGTACCGGTTAATTTACCTCCCGTTTCTGGTATCCAATGTTTTTTTTGCCCCAGTTCGGTTCTTGTGTTACTTGAAGTTCTTGAGGTAACCCCAGAGTTAGGTGTTTTATACACAACCCAATCCGCTTTATCATCCTTTTCAACATAGAAAAAATCTTTTTTCTCATAGTTCACTAATTCCTCAGAACGAGTTCCGTCACCCAAAAGAATTTTCCATTCGTCCATAAAAGGAATTACATCACTTGGATATTTTGTTTCCTTCTCAGTTTGAGCTGTTGCCTCTGAACTTGTATCCGGAGAGACTTTAGCATTGTTCTTACAAGCGAATAACGCTAAAACTGCCACTACCGTAAATACTGATTTTTTCATCTTCAAATTGATTTTACTCGATAATCGAGATTAAATGCTCCGAGGCTTGCCTCGAAATCAAAGTGTAATCCTTTTAATGCCTCTGGGCTCGCCCCGAGGTAGTTTACTAAAGAATACTTTATTAGTACATAAGTTTAAGTGGAAGGTTTTCTTCTACGATAAGCTCCCCCGAATTTGTAATTTTGTTATTCGCATGGGTGTTATTTTTGGCTCCCCATAAACGTGCAACGAATTTTACCGGATTATTCAGAAATTTATTTTCTGAAAGATTTACATTAATAATACCATAGGTGTTAAGTAAAATTCCGTCTTCTTCGTTGGCACCACAATTTTCAAAAGTGCTATTAGTTACAACTAAGTTTCCACCAACAGTAGATTCATCATAACCACCCCTATAATAATCAACTACATTTTTGCCAACATTCTCAAATTGACAATTCTCTATAAATATATTCTCTGCACTATATTCCCCACGATCATCGGTTTCTTCAGAAAGTTCCAAACCATTTGCACAGTTTTTTATAGAAGTAGATTTAAACTTAATATACTCGGAGAATGAATGTTTGTACGCTTTTAGAACATAATCAAAATTAAATATTTCGGAATCCACAACGGTCAAATTATAAAGACTGGACATGTTCTCTTTTAAGCTTGCGAACGCGTACTGATCTTTTGCGCCTATAAGGTAAACACCTTTAAGAGTAAGCTTTCCTTTAGGGTTCATTTTAAAAGCCGGTGTTATGGAGCACCATTATATTGAATAATAGCCTTGTTATTGACATCCGCTGAGCGTATGGTCAACATTTTATCAATTTTTAAAGAGGTTTTCAGCTTATACTTGCTGGAAGTCAGAACAATGGTATCTCCATTTTTTGCTTTCTGGAGCGTACTAACCAATTTGGAAGTTGAACTAACTGAATAAGTTTTGGGTACATAGTCATTAGCAGAATTTGGAGAATACCAATCTGGACCGTACTGAGATAGATCCATTAGATTCAGTTTTTCTGCCGGTTTACCTACAACCGCCCCAACTTCGTTTTTTTCCTCTCTTGAATTCCCAAAAAGGTCCTTTTTAATTAAATCAAATTCAAAACCATTGTAAAGTTCCGGACTGGATAAATCAGCCGATGGAATCCAAACATTTTCTTCCAATTCCGAAATTGAAAAATCTTCTGCTTCAATACCCGATATTTTATCAAATGAAACTCCTTGATTGTTAATGATATTACTTTCAAAATCAATTCCATCTAAAGAATCGTGAGCAATTACAACTTGCTCAACACCTTTATCATTGTAGATTAGGTTGTTGGCCACAATTGTACGAATAGGTCTTTCAGACCTGATTTCGCTAGCGGGAAGAATATCCTTTTGATCTACGTTAGAACCAACACTAAACTGCCAAGGAGAGCAATCAATGTATGAATTATAGGCTACCACTACATCTGTAACCTGTATATATCTATTTAAAGGTGATTTTTTAATACCGTTCATAATGGCCAACGGACTTCTGAACGTATCTCCTTTAAGGTCAAAAAAGTAATTGTTCGTTACCCAATGTCCTGTTCCAATAAGCCTCACTCCTCCTATTTGCTCAGAATTTTTATCGCCTATAAAATAATTGCCATCTATAATACAATAGTTACCGTGCCTTGTAACCACTGACCCTTCACTTTTATAGAAAACATTATTTCTAAATTCATTAAAGTTGGTTTTACTTGAAATAACTTCAACTTCGCCATTACATCTGTCAAAGAAATTATGTTGAACCAAGGTGTAACTTGGAGCCATTGACGTATAACTATTACCAAGCTGTATGGTTTCTGCACTTGGACCACCTTTTGGAGGTCTTGGTCCAAAATAATTGTTGGTGATTTTATGATAATTCTTTATGCTATGATTCCCTGCCAAATCAATTCTGACCGTTGGCCCTCTATTTGCCTTACCAGCAATATAACAACCTTCTAGCTCGTTATGACGCCCATGAAACAAAACCCATAAATCCGTTTGGTTTTTTTGAGGCTTATTATAATCCAAGATTACACTATTGGTAAGCTTGGAGTGATTGGCAACCGTATCTTTATTAATAGCAAACTCCACCACGGCATCGGAAGGAGAATAACCATTCGTGAAATATAAACCACTGACTACCAAATAATCTCCACCAAATTTTAAGTCAGATACTCCACTGATGAAAACTTTTCCAGCAGTTTCGGCTTTAAGCGTAATTGGATGCTCTTCTGTTCCATAACCTACAAATTTAATTTGTACATTCTTCCATTCGCCATTGGCCATTATGATCTCATCTCCAGGACTTGCACTACCTATTGCAGCATTCAATTCTGCTATGTTCTTCACATAAAAATCTTGATAATCAGGGATTTTAGTAAAGGAAAGTAATAAAAGAGCTGCACTAATTGCTAATAAACTAGTTTTCATCATTTAGGTGTATTGAGAGAGTTGTTCTATTTGGTTCTTTAAAATAGTTGAGAATTTCGAATACAGATTAAGTAACCACATCCAATTGCCATCTTGTCTAATTGGTTTACCAAACTGGTTTACCAAATATAGTTTATTTATCTTTCTAAACAAAGGATTTTGTCCTTACTCCTGACGATAACTAGTAACTCAAAACTTCATTTACTATTCCTATTTATCAATTCACCTAACTGCTATTGCCTAAAATTGATGTTTATCTGAAAGAAGAAACACTTGGTCTAAAGCTTCAAATTTTTTTATAAGGCTGATAGTTATATACTCATAACTTAAAATCCCTATCATGAAGTTTAAAAACCTACTATTTATCAGTACTTCCCTTTTGATTTTTGGCGCATGTTCTAGTGATGATTTGCAAATTGATGTCCCAGATACGGATACCGAGCAACCAGAAGAAGAAGAAGAAGAACAAGTTCCAGGAATGGTGCTCCTGAAGCATTCAATCTTGTAGCTTTAGATAATGGTGCAGCAGATATTGATTTAAATCCCACTTTAACTTGGGCTACCGCAACAGATCCAGATGGCGATGAACTTACCTATAAACTTTTTTTAGACACAACAGAATCTCCAGAAACTATTATAGCAGAAGATTTAACAACAAATGAGTTTTCTATAACTGAAGGCTTGGAACGAAACAAGGTATATTATTGGAAAGTAGTTGCCAGTGATGGTAATGGAGGTAAAACCGAAAGTACCGAAACTTTTAGCTTTAGCACTAAAGGCTATACGTTTTCTGAAACTGCTTTAACTACTAATGCGGAATTTAGCAAAAGAAGAAATCATAGCATTACGGAGTTTGATGGTAAATTATGGATGATTGGTGGTCAGAACGATAACTCAAATTACAAAGACGTATGGTCTTCTGTAGATGGAAAAACCTGGGAGCTAGTGGCAGAGGATCCTTTTGATTTTGGAGGAAAAAATAACCACACAGCTATTGTATTCAAAAATAAGTTTTGGATTATTGGTGGAGGTTTTAGTGATATCTGGTCCTCTACTAATGGTATAGATTGGGTACGGAATGATTTATCCGGTCCATTTGGCTCTAGAGAAGGTCATTCTACCCTTGTTTATGATAACAAGTTGTGGGTTATTGGTGGAACTAAGGTAACTGAACAAATGAATGATGTTTGGTATTCTGAAGACGGAATAACTTGGACAGAAGCAGCATCTAGCACACAGTTCTCACCACGTACAGACCATACTACGGTAGTATTTAATGATAAAATGTATTTAATGGGGGGAACTACAATTCAAGATTTCTCACCTTTATTCTATAATGATATTTATACGTCTACAGATGGCATAAACTGGACGGAAATAGCTACTGAATCTGTATTTGAAATTCGTGCTAATCATACCTCTTTAGTGTATGACAACAAAATGT